>CAWCSG010000017.1:0-409043 GCA_963798145.1 uncultured Alphaproteobacteria bacterium | reverse complement strand
CGAGATTTCGGATTGCCCCATCCGTAAGATCTATTGGCATGATTTCGCCGCCGCCATTCACATGGCTAGGCTCGAAGACCCGTGCTCGAGCTGCCAGCCGGTCAGCAGATAGAGCGCCGCCGTCTCCGCCCGCAAGATCCGCGTACCGAGGCTGACCGGCCACGACCTCCGGGGCTGCGACCAAGCTCTCGCGCTCCTCGTTGGTGAACCCGCCCTCGGGTCCCACCAGCATCTCGGCATCTGGGTGCGCACGTAGAGCGCGGCTCAGCGCCAGCCCTGCCCCGCGCTCGTCGGCGAACAGCAGCGGTCGGGCCGGATCGCGTGCGACCAGCCAAGCTGCGAACGGCACCGGCGGGTCGATCACCGGCACCGTCAGCCGCTCGCACTGCTCGGCCGCCTCGGTGGCGATGGCAGCGAGCCTCTCCGACCCCTCCGGCCGGACCACGGTCCGCTGGGTCAGGATCGGCACGAGATGGGCCACGCCCAGCTCGACCGCCTTCTCCACCAGCCATTCCAGCCGGTTGCGCCGGATCGGCGCGAAGACCAACGTCGGACCGGGTTCCGGCACGGGCGCTCGCACCTGCTCCGCAAGCGCGACCCGCACCTCATGCCGGGCAAGAGTGGCGATGGTCGCCTGCCATTCGCCGTCCTCGGCGTTGAACGGGCGCAGGGCGGCACCCTCGCGCAGCCGCAGCACGTTGCGCAGATAGTGCGCGCGGTCGCCCGCGATGCGCAGCTCTTGCCCTGCAACCAGCCGCTCCGTCACATGGAGCCTCGGAACCGTCATCGCCACCTCGCCTTTACCCCGGTGCCCGCCGAAGCTAGAAAGCCGCGCATGCCAGGACAAGGAAACGAGCTGCGCGCCGCCGTCGCCGACCGGCAGACCGGCTGGGTCGAGCGGCTGCCCGACCGCTGGCGCGACTATGCCACGCTGGCGCGCTGGGATCGCCCGATCGGCACCTGGCTCCTGCTGCTCCCCTGCTGGTGGGGCCAGGCGCTCGCCGGTCCCTTCCCGAGCCTTTGGTTGATGCTGCTGTTCGCGATCGGTGCCGTCGCCATGCGCGGCGCCGGCTGCACCGTCAACGACCTGACCGACCGTGCGTTCGACCGCCAGGTGGCGCGCACCCGCAACCGCCCGCTGGCCTCCGGCCGGCTGGGCACGCGCGAGGCGCTGCTGTTCATCGCGGCGCAGTGCCTGGTCGGCCTGCTGGTGCTGACGGCGCTGAACCTGCCCGCCGTGTTGATCGCCTTTGCCAGCGTGCCGCTGATCGTCATCTACCCGTTCATGAAGCGGATCACCTATTGGCCGCAGGCCTTCCTCGGCATCACCTTCAACTGGGGCGCCCTGGTCGGCTACGCCGCCGTCACCGGCGCCCTGGATGCGCCGGCCCTGCTGCTCTACGCGGCCGGCTTCTTCTGGACCCTGGGCTATGACACGCTGTACGCGCACCAGGACAAGGAGGACGACGCGCTGATCGGCGTGAAGTCGACGGCGCTCCTGCTCGGGGCCGCCACGCCGCGCTGGCTGCTCGTGTTCTATGGCATCACGCTGGCCCTACTGCTGACCGCCGGCGCGCTCGCCGGCAAGGGCGTGCTGTTCTACATCGCCATGGTGCCGGTTGGCTGGCTGCTGCTGCGGCAGACGCGCGACCTGCGCCTGGACGACCCCACCGACTGCCTGTCGCGCTTTCGCGCCAACCGCGATGTCGGGCTGGCCGTGTTCGCGGCGCTCGTCCTCGGCGGCTTGGGCTGACGCACGGGTCATGGCCTCGCTGACCTACTATCTGAACCCGATCCGCGTCGTCGGCGACGTCTGGGACGAGCTGGGCATCCTGAAGGAGCGCGCGCTCGACCGGCACCTGCGCGTCGCGGTCACCGGACTCAGCCGCAGCGGCAAGACCGTGTTCATCACCAGCCTCGTGCATCACCTGCTGGACGGCAGCGGCCTGCCCTTCGTCGAGGCGGTGCATGACGGACGCTATCTCGGCGCCCGCCTGATCGGCGAGCATCGGCCGGACCAGTTCCCCTATCGGCGCTTTCACGCCGATCTCTCCGCCCAGCCGCCACGCTGGCCGCAGGCGACCAACCGGCTGACGACGCTGCAGCTAGAGCTCGCCTATCGTACCCGCAGCCTGGTCCTGCGTCAGGTGGCGCCGATCCAGCATCTGACCTTGGAGATCATCGACTATCCCGGCGAGTGGCTGCTCGACCTGCCGCTGCTGGAAGAGAATTTTGCGCAATTCTCGGCCGACGCCATCGCCCTCGCCGAGCAGCCGGTACGCCGGCCGGCAGCCGCCGCGTGGCTCGCCGAGCTTGCCGCCTTCGATCCCGACGCACCCGAGGACGAGGCCGCGATCGCGGCGCTGGCCGATCACTTTCGCCGCTACCTCCTGCAGTGCCAGCACGAGCTTGGCCTCAGCCGGGTCCAGCCGGGCCGGTTCACCAACCCGGGCGATCTGGAAGGCTCGGTGCTGCTGCGCTTCTGCCCATTGCCGCCGGGCGAACTGAGTCGCGGCACCAACCGGGCGCGCATGGCCGAGCGCTACGAGCGCTATCGTGAAGAGGTCGTGCGGCGCTTCTACGAGGAGCATTTCAGCAAGTTCGACCGCCAGATCGTGCTGGTCGACCTGCTGGGTGCGCTGAATGCCGGCCCGGCCCATTTCGCCGACACCCAGGAGACACTGGCGCTGATCCTCAAGAGCTTCCGCTACGGCAGCTCGGGCCTGCTGGGCAGGCTGTTCGCGCCCCGGATCGACCGGCTGCTGTTCGCGGTCAGCAAGGCCGACCACGTGGCGCCGAACCAGCATGCGGCGCTCAAGCAGCTGCTCGAGCTGATGATCAAGCCCGCCGCCCGCGCGCCGCGCTACGAGGGCATCACCACCGAGGTCATGACCCTGGCCTCGCTGCGCTGCACCGACGTCGTGCGCACCGAGCATCACGGGCAGGTCCTGTCCTGCGTGCGCGGCCATCTCAAGAACGAGGACCGCGACACCGTGCTGTTCCCCGGCGAGATCCCGGCCGACCTGCCCGAGGCCGACGACTGGGCCAGCGGCCGCTTCCGCTTCAAGGAGTTCGCGCCGCGCCGCCTGCAGGCTTCGGCGGCCGGGCAGCAGATCCGCCTTGACCAGGCGCTGCAGTTCCTGATCGGGGACAAGCTGGCATGACCAGGGAGCGCACCGCCACGCGCCCGTTCGAGCTCGACCCGCTGGCCGGCGCCACCGTGGTCGAGGAGGTCCCGGCGGCGGTCGCCGAAGCCGAGGCGGAGGCCGAGCTCGCGGCCGCGGTGCCGCCGCCGAAGCGGTCGGGCTGGACCGGCCGGCTGCTCGGCCTGTTCACGCTGGGTGTGGTCGGCGCCGTCGTCGTGCAGGCGGTCGACTATGTCGCCGGCCTGCTGGTGACCGACCCCTGGCTGGGCTGGCCGTTCGCGGTGTTCCTGGGCCTCACCCTGGTCTCGGCCACCACCTTCGCAGTCGGCGAGATCGCCGACATGCGGCGCCTGTCGCGCCGGGCCTCGACCCGCGCCGCCGCCGACCGCATCGCGGCCTCGGAGCTGCACGGCGAGGCCGAACCCTTGCTCGCCACGCTCTCCGGTCAGTTCGCCGACCGCCCCACGGTGGCGCTGACGATCGAGAACTTCACCGCCCAGCGCCACGATGCGATGAGCGACGGCGAGCTGCTGCGCCTGTTCGAGCGCCAGGTGCTGGCGCCGATCGACCGCACCGCCTATCGGCTGGTGCTGGAGAGCAGTCGCGACATCGGCCTGCTCACCGCCCTCAGCCCACTGGGGCTGCTCGACGGCGTGCTCGTGCTGTGGCGCACCAGCATATTGTTCCGCTCGATCGCCCGCCTCTACGGCATGGCCCCCGGCCCGACCATGACCTTGGCCCTGCTCAAGGGCTCGATCCGCAACGCGGCCCTGGCCGGCCTCGCCGACGTGGTAACCCACGCCGCGGTCGAGAGCATCGGAGCGGGCCTCGTCGCCATGCTCTCCGCGCGCGCCGGCCAGGGCGCGGGCAACGCGCTGCTGCACGCGAGGCTCGGGATCGAGGCGATCCGCCAGTGCCGGCCGTTGCCCTTCATGGCCGAGGAGCCGCCGCGCCTGTCCAGCGTGCGCAAGGCCCTGTTCGAGAACGACGGCAAGCTGCCGACTTGATGACCTCGTTTGCGCGTGCGAGCCGAGACCTAAATCAACAGTTTGACACCTCACCGCATTGTGCCGGTGCAGCGTTCAGCTGAACGCATATAAGACCGGAGCGGATTGCAATCGTGCCTAGCGTGCGCCGCGGCCAAGGCTGCCCGACGGAGCGGCGCGAATCGGCAACCACTGCAACGGGAGTCCAGTAATGACATCTGTCGCGGCCGACCATGAGACCAAGACTTGCCGGCTGGTGCGGGGCGGAGAGGGGCATCAGGGCAAGCAGGGCCTGCTCTACTCCGTCGGGGTGTCGGCGGAATTGGTCGGCGCGAGCGGGATCCATCTGCAGCTGGTGACCATCCCGCCGGGTGGGCGGGCGAAGGCGCACAAGCACGCGGCGCACGAGACGGCAATCTACGCGCTCAGCGGCGAATCCTGCATGTGGTACGGCGAGAGACTCGAGGAGCACGCCACCGTACGGCCCGGTGACTTCCTCTATATCCCGGCGAATGTGCCCCACCTCCCCTACAATCCGAGCGAGACCGAAACCGTTGTCGCCGTGATCGCGCGCACGGACCCGAACGAACAGGAGAGCGTCGTCCTGATGCCCGAGCTCGATTCTGTTCATCAGTTCTGAGTGGCAGCAGACGGAGACGGCGCGTCGGTCACCAATCTGTGGCTGACCGAAATCGCCGCGGCCCCGGCCGGAACCGAAGCGCGTCTGCCGCATGGAATAGGATCTCGCCCCACATCTTCATCTGGGGAGGGGATGCTTGCGCCCGGTCGAGCACAACGCGAAACGTCCGAAACCTGACAACGGTAAACAAATGGCAATACCGTTCATGTTCTCTGCGATTGGAAGAGATTGAATCATGGGCATTAACATGAGACAAATGACGTTTATATTATGCTCCGCCGCAATCGTAACGGTCATGGCAGTCATGCCGAGCGCAACGCCGCCCGCCGCGAAGCCGCCCGCAGGCGGCAGCGATGTTTCTCATACGTCCAGCAACGACGCCGGTAGCATCTACAATATTGTGGCGGCAAATAATCTCCGTGATGTGCATCTTGCCAAATTCAAGGCCAATGCTCCTCCGTCACCGCCTGCGACCAGCGCTACTGCCACTGCTTCTAGCCTCGGCTCACCGTTGCCGACTGATGTGGTACAAGGTCAGTTCATGAACGAGAATACCCTGTACGACATCTTGCAGGCGTCCAAGGCACCTCTTTGGATCGACGCCGGCAATCCGATCTCCAGGAGTTCCGTCGTGCGTTCGTGGGTCGAAAAGGGTGGTGGCCAAGCGATGCGCGTACCGCGCCCAAAAAACGTCCGCCTCGCCATTGCCGGCTGGGTCCCCAGATTGCAGAATTTCAGCTACGATCAGGCCGCCAACAATGATCCAGAGTGGCGCGCCGAGTGGGAGACCATCGGAGATATCCTGCAGAGAAACGGCTACGGCAATACGATCATCTACTCCTCGGAGACCGAGAAGTCATGGAAGAAGTGGCACCCTGAAGCCGAGGATATGACCGGCGGCGAAAGCAGCAACTGGAAACGCGCCTGGCGCAACATGGTGGACGCGGTGCGCTCCAAGGCCCCGGAAGCCGAGTTCGCCTTTACCCCCTTCACGGGTGACGGCAGTGGCCCAGACAATGGCCATAACGACATGAACGACTGGTATGTTGGCGGTACGGACCAATCGGGCAGGCCATATATGAACTATTGGGGATTTACCTACTACGTCAATACACAGGGAACTGACTGCTATTATCCTTGCGTTCCGACCATGGCGACCTACGAGCAAAATCTGGCCTTCAAGATGGACCCGCAACGCAACTGGAGCATCGGTCAACAGATCGCCTTCGCGCGCTCCAAGGGCCTCAAGCTGTATGGCTCAGAGTTCGGGTTATCGCTCAATCGCGGACCCGAGCAGAGGCATCGACAGATGGCGGGTGATTACCCGGAGGCCATCGACGTACTGAGAAAATTCGTGGATATGAACTCGCGGCGACGTGTTTGCGTATGTCTGGTTCGATGGCAATCCCGACAATATTGATTTACGCGTTGATGGTTCCTCGCCGATCGGCGACCGCGCCTCGCAGCGGGTGAAGGAACTCTTCTCTTACTGACAGTTCGGCGCAGCGTTATGTCCGGCGTGAGCGACAAACTGCCGGCAGGGCAGTCGGCAGGGGGCGGCCTGACGCGGGCGATACCGAGGCCGCCGTCGCCCGCGTCGCTCCCACAGGTTCCCGGATTGTTTCCGCTTCGCTCAAGGCGTCCGTTCACGGAGAACGTACCCTTGGAAGGGAGAAAGACGCCGGTCATCGGCTGTCGGCCGGCGTCACAGTGACGGCTTATCGGCGTTCCGCCCTGCGCGATGTTGGACGAAGCAATGCAGGGCCTCCGTCATTAAGCTGCGCGATGCTCAATATGCGCTTCCTGGTCCTTCACCCAGCGACCGCCGACGATGCCGCTGTGCACGCGATAGTCCAGGTGCCGCTCGTTCTTGAGGTAGGTCTCGTACTGCCAGCCATCGTCGTAAGTGTAGATGTGCGTGCTTGCCGACGAAGCCGGCGATCTCGGCCGGTCTCGTGGAACCGAAGCTATCGGACATGCTCTCTCCATGATCAGCGCCGCGCCGGTGGCCTCTCGTCCTGGGCCATGGGCGAAGTGAGACGGATGTCGCGTTTTGGTTGATGCACCGAGCGAGGCCGGCGGCTCAACGCTGGATCGCCCACCGGATGAGCCAGGCCACCACCCCCAGCGCCGCGACGCTCGCCACCCACAGGCCTGCAAACCAGGCGAGCCTGCTCCCGCGCGTGCCTGAAGCCGTCCTTTGCATCAGTGATAGCCACCGGCGGCGTTCACCTTGCCGCGGAAGACCCAGTAGGAATAGCCGGTGTAGAGCAGGATCAGCGGCACCAGCACGGCGGCGCCGATCAGGAGGAAGCTCAGGCTGTTGTCCGGGGCGGCGGCTTCCCAGATCGTCACCGAGACCGGGACGATGAACGGGTAGAAGCTGATCCCGAGGCCGATATAGGACAGGATGAACAGGGCCAGGGCGGCGAGGAACGGCGTCAGTTCGTGCTGCGTGGCGAGCCCCCGGAACAGCATGAACGCGGCGCCGGCGACCAGCAGCGGCACCGGGGCGGTGTAGAGCAGCTGCGGCCAGGTGAGCCAGCGGGTCATGAAGATCGGGTTCAGGAACGGGGTCCACAGGCTGACGGCGCCGATCAGGACCAGCGTGCCGACGGCGGTGATCCAGGCGAATCGGTAGGCCTCGCGCTGGACCTCGCCCTCGCATTTATAGACCAGCCAGGTGGCGCCCAGCAGCGCGTAGCCGACCACCAGCGCGATGCCGGTTAGCAGGCTGAACGGGGTCAGCCAGTCCCACCAGCCGCCGGCATAGGCGCGGTTCGCGACCGGGATGCCCTGGACCAAAGCACCCAGCGCCACCCCTTGCGCGAACGCCGCCATGGTCGAGCCGCCGGCGAACGCCCAGTCCCACAGGAACTTGCCGCGCACCGTGCGCCAGCGGAACTCGAACGCGACGCCGCGGAAGATCAGCGCCAGCAGCATGGCGATGATCGGCGCGTAGAGGGCCGGCATGATCACCGCGTAGGCGAGCGGGAACACGGCGAACAGGCCGCCGCCGCCCAGCACCAGCCAGGTCTCGTTGCCGTCCCAGACGGGAGCGACCGAGTTCATCATCTGGTCGCGGTCCTCCTCGCCGTGGACGTAGGGGAACAGGATGCCGACGCCGAGGTCGAACCCGTCCAGGATCACGTAGGCCAGCACCGCGAACGCGATCAGGCCGGCCCAGATGAAGGGAAGGTCGATGGTCATCGCACTCACTCCGCCGGCTGCGCGAGGCCGGCCTCCTCGAGCTGCGGTCCCGGCGTGATGCCGGCGGCACGGATCGGCTCGTCGGGCGGCAGGCCGGGCTCGCCGACATGCGGCGGCTCGCTCATCAGGCGCAGGATGTAGAACAGGCCGGCGCCGAACAGCGCGAAATAGACCAGGATGAACGCGACCAGCGAGGTGCCGACGGCCGCGGCGTCGATCGACGAGACGGACTGCGCCGTCGTCAGCAGCCCGTAGACGGTGTAGGGCTGGCGGCCGACCTCGGTGGTGATCCAGCCGGCCAGCACGGCGACGAAGCCGGCCGGCCCCATCAGCAGGGCGGCGCGGTGCATCAGCGGTGTCGTGTAGAGCCGCCCGCGCAGCCGCAGCACGAGGCTCCAGAGGCCGAGGGCCACCATCAGCAGCCCCATGCCGACCATGACCCGGAAGCTCCAGAACACGATCGGCGCGTAGGGGCGCTCGCCCTTCGGCCAGGTGGCGAGGCCGCGGATCGAACCGTCCAGCGTGTGGGTGAGGATCAGGCTGCCGAGATAGGGGATCTCGACCGCGTATTCGGTGCGCTCCGCCTCCATGTTCGGCATGCCGAACAGGATCAGCGGTGCCGGCGCCTGGGTCTCGAAGTGCCCCTCGATCGCCGCAATCTTGGCCGGCTGGTGCGCCAGCGTGTTGATGCCGTGGAAGTCGCCGGCGACCATCTGCACCGGCGCCACCAGCGCCGCCATCCACATCGCCATCGAGAACATGGTCCGCGCGTGCTGGTTGCCGGGCTCGCGCAGCAGGTGGCGGGCGCCGACCGCGCCGACGACGAAGGCCGTGGTCAGATACGCGGCCAGCACCATGTGGACCAGGCGGTAGGGGAAGGACGGGTTGAAGATCACCGCCCACCAGTCGGCGACCACGAACTGGCCGACATCGTTGATGGCGTAGCCGGCGGGGGTCTGCATCCAGCTGTTGACCGACAGGATCCAGAACGCGGACATGAAGGTGCCCAGCGCCACCATCAGCGTGGCGAGGAAATGCAGGCGCGGCCCGACCCGGCTGAGGCCGAACAGCATGACGCCCAAGAAGCCCGCCTCGAGGAAGAACGCCGAGAGCACCTCGTAGCCCATCAGCGGCCCGAGGACAGGCCCGGTCTTGTCGGCGAACACGCTCCAGTTGGTGCCGAACTGGTAGCTCATCACGATGCCGGACACGACGCCCATGCCGAAGCCGACGGCGAAGATCTTCTTCCAGTAGTTGAACAGATCCTGGAACACCGAGCGGCCGGTCCACAGCCACAGCCCGTTCAAGACGGCCAGGTAGCTCGCGAGCCCGATCGAGAACACCGGGAACACGATGTGGAAGCTGATCGTGAAGGCGAACTGGATCCGCGCCAGCAGCTCGGCGTCGAGCACGTCCATGAGGCATCCCAACCCTAGCCAATGTCAGTTACCACCTAGCTACGCGGGCGGACGGCGGCAACGGCTGCGACCATATCGACCGGGCGGAAGGGCGGGCGGCGGTTCCGGTTTGCGATTTCACCCGTGGCGGGTTACCGGTAGCCTTGCGCGTTGGTTTTGCGTCCCCGGACGGCAAACCATCGGCGTTCCAAAGAAGCCATCAGGGAGGTGGGCATGCAGCCGCAACAGCAGGATTCCGTCCGTCGACTGGCGTGCCGTCCAATGGCGGGTGGCCTTGGGGGCGCCTTGGCCGCGCTCGCGCTGGCAGCGTCGCTGATCGGCATGGCGCCGGCCGAGGCGGCCGATGACGGCGGCTGGATCGCGACCTGGGGGGCGAGTCCGCAGCCGGTCTGGGACGCCGACTTCTTCGCGCCGGTGGGCATCCCGCGGGCGCTGCGCGACCAGACCATCCGCCAGGTGGCGCGGGTCAGTATCGGCGGCAGCAAATTGCGGGTGGAGCTCTCCAACGAGTACGGCACGCACCCGCTGGTGATCGGTGCCGCGCACGTGGCGCTGGCCGGCCAGGGCGTCGCGATCGAAGCGGGCTCTGACCGGGCGCTGACCTTCGGTGGCCGCACCTCGATCACCGTGCCGCCGGGAGCACCGATCGTCAGCGACCCGGTCGACCTCGCCGTGCCGGCGCTGGGCAGCGTCGCCGTCAGCCTGTTCCTGCCGCAGATCACGCCGACCACGACCTGGCACAACGAGGGTGCTCAGACGGCCTTCATCTCGGGCCCTGGCGACTTCACGGCCGCCGCCACCTTCGAGCCGGCGCAGAAGATCACCTCGCGCATCTTCCTGAGCGAAATCCTGGTCGACGCCAAACCCGATGCGCGGGCCGTGGTCACGTTCGGCGATTCGATCACCGATGGCGCCGCCTCGACGCCGGATGCCAACCATCGCTGGCCCGACTTCCTGGCCGAGCGGCTGCACGCGGCCGGCGCCAACGTCGCGGTGGTCAACCAGGGCATCTCCGGGGCGCGGGTGCTGCGCGACCGCATGGGCGACAACGCGCTGGCCCGCTTCGACCGCGACGTGCTGAGCCAGCCTCACGCCGACACGGTGGTGCTGATGATGGGCATCAACGATATCGGCTGGCCCGGCACGATGCTGGTGCCGCAAGGCGAGCCGGCGCCGTCGGCCGAGGACATCATCCTCGGCTATCAGCAGCTGATCGAGCGCGCGCACGGCAAGGGCCTGAAGATCGTCGCGGCCACCCTGACGCCGTTCGAGGACACGTTCCACGGCAACCCGCTGTTCGGCTACTACAGCGAGGACAAGGAGGCGAAGCGCCAGGCGGTCAACGCATGGATCCGCACCAGCGGCGCCTTCGACGGCGTGATCGACTTCGACGCCGCCACCCGCGACCCGAACAACCCGAAGCATATCCGGGCGGAGTACGATTCCGGGGATCATCTGCACCCGCAGGACACGGGGTACAAGGCGATGGCGGAGGCAGTGGATCTCGGGCTGTTGGGAGTGAAGCAGTAGGCGGATCGGGGGTTCGGTCGCTCCGGGCTTGAAGAGGTGGGCGCTCCGCCGCCGCTGTCGACCTGAACGCTCGGCTATGGCATCCTGAACCTCTCGCCTGTTGTCGGTAGCGACGTGGCCTTACCTCGGCGGGAGTGTGATGAGCGATATCCGGCGTAGGCTCGAAGCCTTGTGCGCAGCGTTCAACGCGCACGATCTCGACGCCATCATGACCCACTTCGCCGACGACTGCGTGCTCGAGATGCCGCGGGGTCCGGACCCCTGGGGAGCGCGCTCGCAAGGCAAGACCGCCGTGCGCGAAGCCCTCGCGGGCCGCTTGCAGGGCCTCCCCGATGTCCACTACGGCGATGCCACCCATTTCGTCGACGCCGACACCGGCATCTCCAAATGGACCCTCACCGGCACGACCCAAGAGGGCCATCGGCTCGAGGTGCGGGGCTGCGATTTCTATACCTTCCGCGACGGGCTGGTGGTGCGGAAGGATTCTTATTGGAAGATCGTTACGTAGACGATGCGCGTCGATGGTGCGGCTCTCGATGCTGTCCGACGGCTCACGACAATCAAGCCGGGCAACTGTTCACTGCCGCCAGATGCGGGCGAACACGAAGCTGCTGTCAACCTGAAGGCGATCTGCTAGGTTGCACCAGCGATTGAACGACGGTTTCTGGGAGCACCGGATGGCCACCTGCTACTATTGCTCGGGCAGCGCCCGCTGCCATGTCTGCACCGGCACAGGCGTTCAGGGTGACGGCCGGGTGTGCGCGGTCTGCGGCGGGAACGGCCGGTGTACGCATTGCACGGGTGGAGTGATGAGCGGTAAGGCAATTGCGCTGACGCGCTCATCAGTCGGCGACGGCCGATGCTCAAGAGATTTATGTACCTCTGACGACATACCGGAAATAGAACCCTCGCATTGCCCACGGGAGATTTGAGCCATGTTCTTACTTCCTTTATTGCGACGCGCAAGATTATGGATGCATTATCGCTGATTCTGGAGTTTGAACACCAGATATCAGGTGATCAGTGAGCACTAATATTGAACATTCCACATCCAAATAAACAAACTGACCTTTGCTATCCGCCCACCAAGGCGCCTCGACAAGACTTAAGGTCCGACCTGTGAACATTATAAACTTGATTGAGAACCTTGATGGAAAAATAGCAGATGGTGAAAAACCAAGGTTTATGATGATCTTGATGCATCTGACGTTGCGGGCCTGGTGGCGGCTGGTTAGCCCGCGTGCGGTCCGACTGGTCAACCGGGCCTGGGCGATGGTGGGGACGGCCGCCACCATCGCGGCCACGTGAGCGCGCCCGGCCCCCCGCCAGCACTTCAGCTTGCCGACCATTGCGCCAGCGCCGGCGACAGCTGCCGGTCGGCCTCGGCGATCTCGGCCGCGGCCGGTTGGACCGACGGGCGGGCGCGGGCGCGGGCGAACCAGGCGGCGAGTGCGGGGAATGCGTCGAGGCCCGGCCCGTGCAGGCGGCGGGTGAACAGGACGGCCATGAACAGGGCGATGTCGGCTGCGGAGAAGGTGCTGCCGCTGAACCAGTCGCGGCCGTCGAGCCTGCGCTCCAGCTCGGCCCAGCGCTGCCGCAGGGCCGCCTCGCCCTGGCGGCCGTCCTCCGCCTGCCGCGCGCGGCGCTCCGCATCGGCGGCGGGCGGCTCGCTGCGGTACATCAGCCGCTTGATGTCGACCAGGAGCACCTCGTCGGCGAACAGCTCGAGCAGGCGGCATTCGGCGCGGGCCCGGGCGCCAGCCGGATAGAGCGGCGGGGCGGGATAGGCGTCCTCCAGATATTCGAGGATCACCGTGGAATTGAACAGGGTCAGGTCGCCGTCGACCAGCACCGGGACCTGGCCCTTGGGGTTCGCGGCCAGCACGTCCGGATGCTTGGGCGCATACCCCCGCTCCTGGCTGAACGGCACCATCACCCGCTCGAAGGCCTGCCCCTTCTCGCGCAGCGCGATCTCGACCTTGCGGGCGAACAGGCTCAACGGCCCGGAATAGAGTCTCACCCAGCGACTCCGCTAATGTCGACGATGCCTGCGTCCCGCGATCCTCGGGCTGACGGCGGTGGCAGGTCAAGCGCCGGACCGGACCGGGCGTCAATGCGCGGCGGCGGGCGTCACAAGCTTGGCCAGGGGCACGATCACCGCACCCAGGCCGAGGCCGATCAACCCGGCCGCCGCCGCCGACACCAGCCAGGACGTCGCCGGGCCGGCGGCGCCCAGCGCGTGGCCGATCAGCTCCGCGGTGTGCTCGATGCCATGGGCGACCGCCGCCCAGCCATACTGCTCGAGACCGTGCAGCACGATCCCGCCGCCGACCCAGAGCATGGCAGCGGTGCCGACCAGCCCCAGGACCTTGAGGAAGTACGGCATCGCGCGGACGATGAAGCGGCCGATCGCGCGGGCTACAGGCTGGCCGCTGCGGGCCAGTGCGATGCCGACATCGTCGGCCTTCACGATCACCGCCACGGCGCCGTAGACCAGGCCCGTGATGCCGATGCCGACCGCGGCCAGCACAAAGACCCGGGTCCAGAACGGGCTGCCGGCGACCGAGCCCAGCGTCACCGCCATGATCTCGGCCGAGAGGATGAGATCGGTGCGGACGGCGCCGCGCACGCGCCGGTCCTCCTCGCGCCGGGCGCCTGCGACGGTCGCGGGCGCAGCGACGGCGTCGGCCGGCGCCGCATGCGGCCGGACCAGCTCGAACACCTTCTCGGCACCCTCGTAGCAGAGATAGGCGCCGCCCAGCATCAGCATGGCGTGATGCTCCACGGTGCGAATTGACTCAGCGCCAGGGCGGCCGGGGCCAGGAACAGCAGCTTGTTGCGCAGCGAGCCCAGGGCGATCCGGCCGACGATCGGCAGCTCGCGCTCGGCCATGAAGCCCACGACGTAGCGGGGCACCACCGCCGTATCGTCGACCACGAGCCCGGCGGCCTTGACGCCGGCCCGCGTCGCCTGGGCGGCGGCATCGTCGAGCGAGCCCGCGGCGAGCTTGGCGAGGCCGACCACGTCGTCGATCAGGGCGGTCAAACCGATGCTCATGCAGGCTCCCGGTACGGCTTGCTCGGTGCGGCGGCGGCAGGGTGCCGGCGATCGGCTGGTAGAGCCAGGCAGTTCCTGCCACCGCCAAGCAACGCGGCGCGGGGCCATTCGGCTCCCCCGAGATTGGACCGGCACGCAGCCGAACTTGGTCGTGCCGGCGTCACCCGAGGCCTCTGCCGCCGGTGGTCGCGGGAAGGCGGGTGCGCTCGCGGGAGACGAGGTAGAGGCCGGAGGCCATGACGATGGCACCGCCGACCAGGGTCCAGCGGTCGGGGGTCTCGCCGAAGACCAGGAAGCCCAGGGCGGTGGCCCAGAGGAGCTGGGCGTAGAAGAAGGGGGCCAGGACCGAGGCCGGGGCGCGGCGGTGGGCCAGGATCAGGAGCCAGTGGCCGAGCGCGCCGAAGGCGCCCAGGGCGGCGAGCAGGAGCCAGGTCAGCGACGCCTGCGGCCAGGCCCAGACGAAGGGGGTGACCGGCAGGAAGACCAGGGAGCCGACGAGGCCGGTGTAGAACAGGGTGGTTTCCGAGGCGTCGTGGGCGGCGACGAGGCGGGTGGTGAGCGAGTAGAGCGCGCTGGCGCAGGCGGCGCCCACGGCCAGCAGCGCCGCCGCGTGCAGGCCGCCGACGCCGGGGCGGGTGACGACCAGCACGCCCGCGAAGCCGGTGAGCACGGCGGCGAGGCGGTGGGCGCCGATGCGCTCCCCCAGGATCGGGCGGGCGAGCAGTGCCACGACCAAGGGCGAGGCGAAGGTGATCGAGGTGACCTCGGTCAGGCGCAGATATTTCAGCGCGAAGAACGAGCAGATGGTGGCGACGACCAGGCACAAGGCGCGGGCGACCTGCAGCTTGACGCTGCGGGTGCGCAGCAGGCCGGCCTTGGTCCAGGGATTGAAGAAGAAGCTGACCAGCAGGAAGCTGCCGAGATAGCGCACGGCCGCGGTCTGCAGCGGGTCGGTGGTGCGGTTGACCCATTTCGCCGAAGCGTCGAGGCAGGCGAAGCAGGCGACCGCACCCAGCATCAGCCCGATCGCGATCAGCCGGCGGCGCTGCTCGCCGGCGGGCGGGGGTGCAGCGCCGGGGCTGGAGGGCATGGGTGCCCTCACCCTGCCCGCCCCTGCCGGCCAGCGGGTTCGTTCGTGCCGAGCAGAGAAATCGTTCGTGCGGTGATGATGGGCGCGGTCGGCATGGGCGGCTCGGGCGGTGAACGGGCGTCGCGGCGGTCTCGGGGGGTAGCAACGCCATCGCGGCAGGGCTTTGTCGAGTTCGTTCGGCGGTGGTGGGTTCGTTCGGCGGTGGTGGGTTCGTTCGGCGGTGGTGGGTTCGTTCGGCGGTGGTGGGTTCGTTCGGCGGTGGTGGGTTCGTTCGGCGGTGGTGGGTTCGTTCGGCGGTGGTGGGTTCGTTCGGCGGTGGTGGGTTCGTTCGGCGGTGGTGGGTTCGTTCGGCGGTGGTGGGTTCGTTCGGCGGTGGTGGGTTCGTTCGGCGGTGGTGGGTTCGTTCGGCGGTGGTGGGTTCGTTCGGCGGTGGTGGGTTCGTTCGGCGGTGGTGGGTTCGTTCGGCGGTGGTGGGAGTTAAACTTACAGGACTACCATCCTACGATAACGCGGCACGTCGGCTGGATTGTCAAGCCAAATCACGTCATGCAGTGGTTCGCCGGACCCGCTCCGCAGCTACGCCGTTGACGACGAGCGACCGCGAGGTGTCTACAATTGCCATATGGCTACCAAGAAGGGCGCGGAGTGCCGTTGTAGCAAGCGAGCCGACAGGAGCGCGATCGCCATGAAGATGATACGCGCCCGGCGGCATGACGACGGAATGACCGTGCAGATCCTGGACGACGGCAGCGAGGTGCCGCTGCGCGACGAGACCAACTGGGCGCGGCGCCAATGCTCACCGACGAGCAGCTGGCCCAGATGAAGGTGGTCTGGCCGACCGCCGTCGCCGCGACCCGCCGCCGGCTCGGCCTCAGCCAGACTGAGTTCGCCGCCTGGTTCGGGATCTCGGAGGTCACCTTGCGCAACTGCGAGCAGGGCCGACGGGTGCCCAAGGGGCCGGCGCGGGTGCTACTGCGGGTGATCGAGCGCGACCCGGAGGCAGTGCGGCGGGCGATAGGGTAAGCGGTATGCTTGGGGAAAGAGCTAAATTCGTATGGTGTCCTCCCCCACAATTCTCGGCACCCTGCGGCCAGGGCTGCTGCCTCGCAGTGCGCCTTGCCGGTCCACAGGATCGCGCCCGCCGAGTTGATGATTCAGATTTGCATCCTTTGCCGCTAAATCTCGAGGCCGACAGACGTAGTCATGATCTTCTAAGCCGCCAAACCCAATTTAGAGCGATTGCTCCATGTCCTCGAAATTCATCGCGTTTGTTTATTCTTCAGTCGCAAGGATGTCTGTCGAGATCCATTGGTCCTCTTGCTCGATTGCGACAAACTCTCGGTCCCAAACTCCCCATCTATGTGGCATGGGGACCGTGGCCAGCGGGTTGTGAACGAGGCTGAGGGGACGCAAGGTCCGGGACATGTTGCCGATCCCAACTCGCGACCAGATCGCACCTGAAACCGCGGAGAATTGCTCGTCAAGGAATGCCGTCCTGGGTACTGGAGCACCTGTCCGGTCGATTTGAAACGATGGCTGAAAGCCGCGATCAACGATTTCGAAGTTTTCTATATCAAACGTGATCACCTCCGCACCGATTGGAAACACAGTCGACAGTATGAGCGGGAACGGGCGTTCATTCACAAAGGAGCCGAAGCGACCCGCTCCGATCGCAATTAGGCACACCTCATCCCTGGCGATCACACCCTCTTGTAGGTATCTCTCTATGCGCTGGGTCTTTTTCCAAAGGGCACTTGTTATACGTAGCTGCGCTTGTCGCGTCGGCGCGAGTTCGCAACTACCGCCTTCATTGATTGGCACTAGTCCCCTGACTTGGTCTGGACCCGGCTCGCCGACCTCCGGCGCTATGGCCTCGATCCAGATGCGGCGGCCTTTGTCGAGCACACACAGATCCGGCTGTCCGCCAGTTTTTTGGCGGTCGCAGGTCGCCATGAGTGTTCGACCGGCGTTGAGGAACTGGCAGCCCATGAACATTTCCCAGAACCGTGCTTCCGGATCACCCGCGAATCCTTCAGGAAAGTCATGGTCGGCGAACGGACCGTACGTGACCCACATGTTTTCAAGTGTATCACGTATCTCACATTCTATTGCAGAAGTACCCTCCCGAATACTAAGATATCCTATATCTAGATTGCTTCCCTTAACTCCGAAAAGATATGCCATTTGGGGAATCCGTATATCAAAATATTGAGGTTTTGCGTTAATCTTACTGGGTGCCTTATCAGGTCGGGTATTGTGCCAGTCAACATATCAGATAGCGGGTACCGGTAACGGATCCGATACCTTTGCGCTGCGCCACCAGCCGCGACCAGGTCGCTGCCACGCGGCCGCGGCGACGGCAAAACTGTCGTCGAGCATGCGCAAGCCGGTGATCAGCCCGCCGGAGACGGTCAGTACCACCGCGAACGCCGTCTTGATGAGTTTATAAATTGCCTTCACCCGCGACGCCAACTCGGTATTCCGAGGACACATTGCCAAATTAACCGTCACGCCGCGTCCCGCGCCGCATAGATGGCAGGCCGATAGCGGCGCGCCGGTGCGGGCTGGCCTGCCTCGGCGTGGACGGCGAGCCACGCCGTGACGGCGGTCTCGACCTCGGCGAGCGCGGCCTCGGGCGTCGGGCCGTGGGCGGAGCAGTAGGTGAGGTCCGGCACGTCGGCGATCCAGCACTCGTCCTCGTCGGACCAGAACAGGTTGATGTGGTAGCGATGATGCATGGTCAGGCCCTCAGCTTCAGGCCGTGGCGCTCGACGAGGGCCATCAACTGCTTGATCTGGTACGGCTTGGCTTTGCCGTCTGGTCCTGGTTGCAGGTTGAGCAGTTCGGCCATGGTGGGGTGAGCCAGGATATGGTGGCTGCCGGCGACCCGCTTCAGCTCGAAACCGAACGCTTCCGCGAGCCGGATCAGGTCGTCGAAGCGGACATTGCGGCTCCCGTCGAGCAACGCCTGCCAGATCTTCGCGGCCTTCATGGCACGATATTAGACTGTTGACGCGTGTGGCGCCAGCAGCCCGATCGGCGGGTCGTTCGATGGGTGCAGCGCCCCATCTGTATCTGCCAAGGTCCGGGCCATGACCCGGTCGACCGTCTCCACCACCTATCGCGGCCAGGCGGTGCGCCGGCCCAAGGCAGTGGCGCTGCAGGCAGGGGTGCGGCAGGTCGAGATCGTCAAGGTCGGGCGCAGCCGGCTGATCTCGCCGGCGGGACACTCGTGGGATGCGTTCATTGATGGGCCGGGGGCCAGCGGCGACTTCATGCTTGAGCGCGCGGAGCCGGGGGCCGGAGTACCTGAGCTGCCGTGATGGTGTGGTGATGCCGGACATCGATGTCGGCATCCGCGTCATCCGCGACCGGCCGGTCGGTCTGCCCCCTCGGTGACGATGCTGCGTTGGGGACGGCAGCGGCCTTGGTGCGGCAGCGGGTCAAGAGATTCCATGGCGGGCACGGAAGCAGGTTGAAGAGCCCCCACCCCGGCCCTCCCCCGCCGCAGGCGGGAGAGGGGGTAGGAGCGTGGCGTCGGGAGGAGCGATGGTGCGGGCGGCGCCGAAGAGAAAGAATGGCCGAGGGGTGGGTACGGGAGGGGACGGGCCGCGTCCCCTCCCGGGGCGAAGCCTACGCCCTGAGCGCCGCCGCCTCCGCCCGTACCGGCACCTCCAGCCGATCCAGCATCTCCTTGGGCACGACCTGCCAGAAATGGCCGAGCTCGCGGTCGAACTCGCGCAGGAGGCGCTCGGCGAGGGGGCTCTGGGTCGCGGCCAGGTGCTCGGCCAGCAGGGTGCGCAGCTGGGCGATGTAGTGCGGCACCTCGGGGCGCTGCCAGATCACCATGTCGGCGTTGATGCGGCCGGCGAGCTGGTCCTTGGGGTCCCAGACATAGGCCATGCCGCCGCTCATGCCGGCGGCGAAATTGTCGCCGACCGAGCCCAGCAGCACGGCCACACCGCCGGTCATGTACTCGCAGCCATTGTCGCCGCAGCCCTCGACCACGGTGGACGCGCCGGAGTTGCGGACGGCGAAGCGCTCGCCGGCGCGGCCGGCGGCGAACAGCTTGCCGGCGGTGGCGCCGTAGAGGCAGGTGTTGCCGATGATCGCGTTGTCGGCCCAGACGATCGGCGAGGAGGGCAGCGGGCGGACGACGATGGTGCCGCCCGACAGGCCCTTGCCGACATAGTCGTTGGCGTCGCCGAACACCTCGAGCTTGAGGCCCTGGACGGCGAAGGCGCCGAGCGACTGGCCGGTCGAGCCGCGCAGGCGGACGGTGAGGTGGCCGGGCGCCAGCTTGTCCATGCCGTAGCGGCGGGTGATCGCCGAGGAGAGGCGCGTGCCGACGGCGCGGTGGACGTTCCGGACATTGTAGGCGAGCTGCATCTTCTCGCCGTCCTCGAGCATCGGCCGCGCGTCCTTGACCATCTGCGCGTCGAGCGTGTCCGGCACCGGGTTGCGCCAGCCAATCGAGCTGACGCGGCCTTCCTTGCCCGGGTCGACCTGGGCCAGGAGCGGGTTGAGGTCGAGATCGTCGAGGTCGGCGTCGCCACGGCTGATCTGGCGCAACAGATCGGTGCGGCCGACCGCGTCGTTCAGCGTGCGCAGCCCCAGCGAGGCCAGCACCTCGCGCACCTCCTCGGCGATGAAGCTCATCAGGTTGATGACCTTCTCGGGCGTGCCGGTGAAGCGTTCGCGCAGATCCGGGCGCTGGGTGCAGACGCCGACCGGGCAGGTGTTGGAGTGGCACTGGCGGACCAGGATGCAGCCCACCGCGACCAGGGACAGGGTGCCGATGCCGTATTCCTCGGCACCCAGCAATGCTGCGATCACCACGTCGCGGCCGGTCTTGATGCCGCCGTCGGTGCGCAGGGTGACGCGGTGGCGCAGCCGGTTCAGGGTCAGGACCTGGTTGACCTCGGTCAGGCCCATCTCCCAGGGCGTGCCGGCATATTTGATCGAGGTCTGCGGGCTGGCACCGGTGCCGCCGACATGGCCCGCGATCAGGATCACGTCGGCCTTGGCCTTGGCGACGCCGGCCGCGATGGTGCCGATGCCGGCCTCGGAGACCAGCTTGACGCCGATCCTGGCGTCCGGGTTGATCTGCTTCAGGTCGTAGATGAGCTGGGCCAGGTCCTCGATCGAGTAGATGTCGTGGTGCGGCGGCGGCGAGATCAGGGTGACGCCGGGCGTGGCGTGGCGCAGGCGGGCGATCTCGAGCGTGACCTTGAAGCCCGGCAGCTGGCCGCCCTCGCCGGGCTTGGCACCCTGGGCGACCTTGATCTCGAGCTCGGTCGCCGCGTTCAGATATTCGGCGGTGACGCCGAAGCGGCCCGAGGCCACCTGCTTGATCGGCGAGTTGGCGTTGTCGCCGTTGGGCCGCGGGTGGAAGCGCTCCTTGCCCTCGCCGCCCTCGCCGCTGTCGGAGCGGGCGCCGATGCGGTTCATGGCGATGGTCAGGGTCTCGTGCGCCTCGGGCGAGAGGGCGCCCAGGGACATGCCGGGGGTGACGAAGCGCTTCCTGATCTCGGTGATGCTCTCGACCTCGTCCAGCGGCACCGGCGGCAGCTTGCGGTTGAAGTCGAGCAGATGGCGGATCGAGATCGGGTCCTGGCCCTCGAGCATCTCGGTGAAGCGCTTGTAGGCGTGGTAGCTGTCGGTCGCGACCGCGTGCTGGAGCTGGTGGATCACCTTGGCTTCCAGCGTGTGGGTCTCGCCGCCGCGGCGGTAGCGGTAGAAGCCGCCGATCGCCAGCGGCGGCTCGACGGCGGCGAAGGCGCGGCCATGCAATGCCCGGGCGCGCTTCTTGATGCCGGTCAGGCCGATGCCGGAGATGCGCGTGATCAGGCCCGGGAAATATTCGCGGCACAGCGAGCGCGACAGGCCGACGGCCTCGAAATTGTAGCCGCCGCGGTAGGAGCTGATGATCGAGATGCCCATCTTGGACATCACCTTGAGCAGGCCCTGGTTGATCGCCTCCTTGAAGCGGGCGAGGCATTCCTCGAGCCCGAGGCCGGGGAACAGGCCGCGCGCGTGGCGGTCGGCGATCGCGGCCTCGGCGAGGTAGGCGTTGACCGCCGTGGCGCCGACGCCGATCAGCACGGCGAAGTAGTGGGTGTCCAGGCACTCGCCGGTGCGGGCGACGAGGTAGCTGAAGCTGCGCAGGCCCTGGCGGACGAGGTGGCTGTGCACGGCGCCCATGGCCAGGATCATCGGGATCGGCGCCCGGTCGGGGCCGACCTGCTCGTCGCTCAGGATCAGGGTCTCGCAGCCGCCGCGCACGGCCTCCTCGGCTTCCTGGCGGATGCGGTCGAGCGCTGGGCGCAGCTTGCCGTCGGGGCCGGCATCGAAGGTGCAGTCGATGGTGCGCTGGTTCTCGGCGAAATGCTCCTTGACCGCCTCGACCTCGGTCGAGGTCAGGACCGGGCTCTCGAGCTGCAGGATCCGGGTCTGGCTCGGGTCCTCGTCGTAGACGTTGCCGAGATTGCCGAAGCGGGTCTTCAGGCTCATCACCCGCCATTCGCGCAACGGGTCGATCGGCGGGTTGGTGACCTGGCTGAACTGCTGGCGGAAGAAATGGTGCAGGCCGCGATAGTGCCTGGAGAGCACCGCCAGCGGCGTGTCGTCGCCCATCGAGCCCACGGCCTCCTTGCCGTCGAGCACCATGGGCGCCAGGATCAGCTCCATGTCCTCGATGGTCAGGCCGTAGAGGTTCTGACGCCGCCGCAGCTCGACGCGCTCGTAGGAGGCCGGCGCGAACGGCCGCGCCTGCACGCGCTGGTCGAGATGGGTGATGTTCTCCATCCAGCGGCTGTAGGGCTTCTGCGCCGCCAGATGATCCTTCAGCTCATGGTCGTGGTAGAAGGTGCCCGTGGTCATGTCGACGGCGATGCTCTCGCCCGGGCCCACCCTGCCCTTCTCGATCACGTCGGTGTCGACCAGCGGCACCATGCCGGTCTCGGAGCCGACGACCAGCAGCCCGTCGCGGGTGCGCGAGTAGCGCATCGGCCGCAGGCCGCTGCGGTCGAGGCCGGCGACGACCCAGCGCGAATCGGTGGCGACGATCGCGGCCGGGCCGTCCCAGGGCTCCATGACGCAGTTGCAGTAGCCGAACAGGTCGCGATGCGCCGGCGGGATCGCCATGCGGTGCGACCAGGCCGGCGGGATCAGCATGGTCTTGACCAGCGGCAAGGCGCGGCCGGCGCGGACCAGCGCCTCGCAGACCGCGTCCAGGGCGGCGCTGTCGGAGCCGCCCGGCTGGATGACCGGCTTCACGTCCTCGTTGTAGGTGCCGAACGCCTCGGCGACCATGCGGGTCTCGTGGCTCTTCATCCAGTTGACGTTGCCGCGGAAGGTGTTGATCTCGCCATTGTGGGCGAGGGTGCGAAACGGCTGCGCCAGCTTCCAGGACGGCATGGTGTTGGTCGAGTAGCGCTGGTGGAACAGCGCAAAGCTCGAGACGAAGCGCTCGTCCTGCAGGTCGGGGTAGAACAGGGCCAGCGATTCGGCGAGGAACAGGCCCTT
Source organism: uncultured Alphaproteobacteria bacterium (assembly GCA_963798145.1). Taxonomy (GTDB): domain Bacteria; phylum Pseudomonadota; class Alphaproteobacteria; order Geminicoccales; family Geminicoccaceae; genus Benzoatithermus. The sequence goes on along the minus strand of CAWCSG010000017.1, from coordinate 386,439 downwards.
GTAGATCACCGAGCGGCAGCTCAGCGAGCAGATGTAGAAATCGGTGATGTTGTCGGCCAGCGCCTGCTTCTCGATCCGGCGGCGGATCAGATAGAGATCGCGCTCGAACTGGTCCTCGGGCCGATTCCTCGGGTTGCCGACGATGATCTGCTCGATCTCCGGGCGGGTGGCGGCGGCCTTCTCGCCCAGCACCGAGGTGTCCACGGGCACCTGACGCCAGCCGCGGATCGCATAGCCGAAGCCCAGCACCTCGCTCTCCACGATGGTGCGGCAGGCCTCCTGCTGCTGGAAGCTGGCGCGCGGCAGGAACACCATGCCGACGGCGATCCGCTGGTCGGTGCGCACGGCACCCTTGATCTTGCGCTGGAAGAAGTCCTGCGCGATCTGGACGTGGATGCCGGCGCCGTCGCCGGTCTTGCCGTCGGCGTCGACGGCACCGCGGTGCCAGACCGCCTTCAGCGCCTCGATCCCCTTGAGCACCACCTCGCGCCGCGGCTGGCCGTCGATCGCGACCACGCAGCCGACACCGCAGGCATCGTGCTCCTGCGCGGGGTCGTAGAGCCCATGCCGCTCGAGATGCTCGGCGTCGCGCCGCCAGGTGGCGACCTGCTCGGCCCCGGTCGTCTGCTCGGTCATGACGTTCGTCCTCACGAGGCCAGCGCCAGCGCCGGCGGCGCTTCCGCCGCCGACAGGCCGGCGGTGAGATGGGCGTGGATGCCCTGCGCGGCATCGCGGCCGTCGCGCACGCCCCAGACCACCAGCGACGCGCCACGCACGATGTCGCCGCCGGCGAAGACGCCGGGCATCTCGGTCATCATGGTGTTCCAGTCGATCCCGACCGTGCCCCAGCGGCTGACCTTGAGGTCAGGCTCGCCGAACAGGGTCGGCAGGTTCTCCGGGTCGAAGCCCAACGCCTTGATGACCAGATCGGCCTCGACGCGGAACGCCGAGCCCGGCTCGATCTCCGGCGCCTGGCGGCCGGAAGCGTCGGGGGCGCCCAGCCGCATCCGGTGCGCGCGCACCGCCTCGACGCGGGCGTCGCCGAGAAAGGCCTCGGGGGCCGAGAGCCAGAGGAACTGGACGCCTTCCTCCTCGGCGTTGCCCACCTCCCGCAACGAGCCGGGCATGTTGGCGCGGTCGCGCCGGTAGAGGCAGCTGACCGCCTTGGCCCCCTGGCGCACCGCGGTGCGCACGCAATCCATCGCGGTGTCGCCGCCGCCGACGACCACGACATGCTTGCCGGCGGCATCGAGGGTGCCATCGTCGAAGGCCGGGACCGGATCGCCCAGGCCCTTGCGGTTGCTCGCGGTGAGGAAGTCGAGTGCCGGCACGATCCCGGGCAGGCCGCTGCCGGGTGCGGCGAGGTCGCGCGCCCTGTAGACGCCGGTCGCGATGAACACCGCGTCATGGCGCTGGCGCAGCTCCGCGAAGCTCGGGCCGGCGCCGCCGATGTCGCTGACGAGATGGAAGTGGATGCCGCTGTCGCGCAGGTGCCTGGCCCGGCGCTCGACGATCGGCTTCTCCAGCTTGAAGCCCGGGATGCCGTAGATCAGCAGTCCGCCCACGCGGTCGTAGCGGTCGTAGACGTGGACCTGCCAGCCTTGCTTGCGCAGCTCCTCGGCGCAGGCGAGGCCAGCCGGCCCGGCGCCGATGATCCCCACCGACTGCGCCAGCTCGCGTGCCGGCCGGACCGGCTGGACCCAGCCCATGTCGAAGGCAGTGTCGGTGATGTATTTCTCGACCGCGCCAATGGTGACCGAGCCGTGCCCCGACTGCTCGATGACGCAGTTGCCCTCGCACAGCCGATCCTGCGGGCAGATCCGGCCGCAGATCTCCGGCATGTTGTTGGTCGCCGAGGACAGCTCATAAGCCTCCTCCAGGCGGCCTTCCGTGGCCAGACGCAGCCAGTCGGGGATGTTGTTGTGCAGCGGACAATGAACCTGGCAGAACGGCACGCCGCACTGCTCGCACCGCGATGCCTGCTCGGTCGCCCGCTCGGGAGAGAACCGGCCATAGATCTCGGCGAAGTCCTCCGTACGCAAGGTCGCGCCGCGCTTGTCGGGCATGCTCGGCGGCACGCTTACGAACTGCATCATCTTGGCTGACATGACGGTCATCTCCCCGCGGCCGCCGCCGCAGGCGGAGGTCCGTCGAGCCGAGGTAAGTCCAGGCTGGCCGAAGCTATAGCGGTCCGCGACCGACCGGTCCAGCGAACGGCGGAACGAACGTCTCAAAATATGACTATTTTCTTTTGGCTCAAGCCTCTCGGTCCGCTGAACGCGCGAAAAACAGCTAGCGTCAGCCGCAACTCTCGCCAATTCGTCCCACAAATTGACGATATCGCAGCGCGTAGCCGAGCAGCACTGCAGCTATCGCGGAATAGAGGATCAGCTCAACCGTTTCCTCGACAATGGCGACCCGGTGCCCGCCTGAGCCACCGAGCCAATCGAGCGTCAATGACGGCACACCGGCGATGACCAGAGAACAGGCCAGCCAACGGCCCAGGCGCCTCAGCACCAAGCAAGAACGACGCCAGAGGGCGAGCGCTGGCGCCAAAGCCACGCCTCCGAGAAGCGCTCCCGTGACGAGCTTTGCGGGAGCGACTTCGTATGGTGGCATCAAAGCAGCCAGCGGATGGGCGAGGTTTGCGCTCAGGTTGGCCGCATCCGCCACCAGCAAGGCGAGCGGCACGATCGCCACCGTCGCGGCGGCGGGAACGAAAGTGCGACGCCACCACAACAGCGCCGCGACCGCAGCCAGCTGCAGCTGTCCCCAGAGGTCGGGGAGCGACCCGGCCCGGGCCGGGTCGAGTGCCGCGGTCAGCATCGGCGAGCCACCACGCGATTCGGCCAGCCACGCGAACAGGCCAAGGGAAAGGATGACCAGGCTGACGCCGATGGTCGGCACGGCGGTCGCCACCGCGGTGTCTGCTGCCCGTCCCACGCATTGCTCCGCGATCGGCTGTCGCGGCAGGATGGGTCAGGACTGCTTAACGATCGGTCAAGCTGCCCTCATCCGGGCAGTCGCGGCACCCGAATGCACGGGCAGCCTACAGCACGGGCACCCTGGCCGACGGCAGGGCGTATGTCTTGAGGTATTGCGGCACGATCACCTCGAGCGGCGTCGGCACGATGCCGAGCTCCGCCAGTCCGGCCGCATCCTTCGCGACCACGTTGTCGCTCTTCAGCAACTCGACCTGATCCGGCGTCAGCGGCGGCTCGGGCAGGAACTGGAGCAGCCTCGCCTGGAACGTGGCGAGACCGAAGGGCAGGTTCACGAGCGCCCGGCGACGGCCGGTGACCTGGAGCAGATAGGTCAGCAGCTCCTTGAAACTGTAGGTCGTTGGGCCGCCCAGCTCGTAGGTCTGGCCGGCCGTTGCCGGCTGGAGCAGCGCCGCCACCACGGCGTCCGCGACATCGCCGACATAGACCGGTTGGAAACGCGTCCGGCCACCACCGATCAGCGGCAGCACTGGCGACAGCTGGCTCATCCGCGCGAAGCGGTTGAAGAAGCTGTCCTCCGGGCCGAACACGATGCTCGGTCGGAGGATCGTCGCCTGCGGGTAGCTCGCCCGCAGCGCCGTCTCACCGGCAGCCTTGGTGCGCCCGTAGGCGGCGGGCGAGGCCGCATCCGCCCCGATCGCGGAGACGTGGACCACGCGCTCGACCCCCTGCCGGGAGGCGGCGGCGCCGATCTCGCCCGGCAGGCTGCCCTGGAGCCGGTCGAAGTCGCCGCCGCGGCTCTCGAACAGGATGCCGATCAGGCTGATCGCGGCGTCCGTGCCGACCAGCAGGCGCTCAACTTCGCCCTCGGCCGAGGGGTTCCAGGGCTCCGGATTGATCTGGCCGACGTCGCCCAGCGGCTTCAGGAACAGCGCCCGCTCCGGGCGTCGGGACGGGACGCGGATGATCGCCCCATGCTCCGCCAGGCGTTGGACGACATAGCGGCCGATGAAACCGGAGCCGCCGAAGACCGTCACGACCTTGCTGCGCATGGCATCTTCCCCTCGGGCGATCAGGCGCCCCATCCGAGAATCCGGCCGGCATTCGGGCCGGCGCCGACGGCGGCACTCTCGAGTTGACGCGCTTGGTGCATGCTCATACACAAGCCCGCACGCGCTGCCCAGGTGGCGGAATTGGTAGACGCACTAGCTTCAGGTGCTAGCGCTCGCAAGGGCGTGGAGGTTCGAGTCCTCTCCTGGGCACCATCCGACGCAACGGCTTTCGCACTCGGTTAACCAAGAGCGGGCTATGCGTTGGTGGGTGACGTGATGAGCAGCCGTGACATGACCATCGACCTTCATCGTGGTGACCTGCCGGACGGGCTCAAGCTCGGCGGCGTGGTCGCTGTCGATTCCGAGACCATGGGCCTGCGACCGGACCGCGACCGGCTGTGCGTCGTGCAGCTGTCTTCCGGCGACGGCACGGCGCACCTCGTCCAGTTGGCGCCCGGGAATTATGCGGCCCCGAACCTGCGCCGGCTGCTGGCCGACCCCGCTTGCCTGAAACTGTTCCACTTCGCCCGCTTCGATCTGGCGGCCCTGCGGCGCTACCTGCAGGTCGACTGCGGTCCGGTCTACTGCACGAAGATCGCCTCGCGGCTGGCGCGCACCTACACCGACCGGCATGGCCTGAAGGATCTCGTGCGCGAGGTGCTGGGGATCGAGCTCGACAAGGCCGAGCAGAGCTCGGACTGGGGTGCGGGCGAGCTCACCGCGACGCAGCTGCGCTATGCGGCCAGCGACGTGCTCCATCTGCACGCGTTGCGGGCACGCCTGGACGAGATGCTCGCACGCGAAGGCCGGACCGCCATGGCCCAGGCCTGCTTTGATTTCCTGCCGTTCCGAGCCGAGCTCGACCTCGCCGGCTGGCCGGACCAGGACATCTTCGCCCACTGAATGGCTGCGGCCCCCGCCCCGACCGGCACGTGCGATGCGTTGACGTTGCGAAGTCGTGCCCGGATACTCCGCGCGGACCTCAAGGCCGGCGCCGACGCCGGAACACGCCGCCGCTCGCGCCACGGGCGGCCCGCCAACGCGAAAAGCCGTTGAACCATGGTTTCAGCCAGTCTCGTCTCCAGCAAGCCTGCAATCGCCGCTGCCGGCGCGAACGATCGCCCGGATGCGGCGATCGGCAGCGGCCGCCGGGTGATCCTGGCCGAGGCCGAGGCGCTGCAAACGCTCGCGGCGGCGATCGACGGCACGTTCGCCGCGACGGTCGAGTTGCTGGCCGCCGTGACCGGCCGGGTCGTGGTCAGCGGCATGGGCAAGAGCGGCCACGTCGCCCGCAAGATCGCCGCCACCCTGTCCTCGACCGGCACACCCGCGATCTACGTCCATCCGGCCGAGGCCAGCCACGGCGATCTCGGCATGATCACGGCACAGGACGCGGTGCTGGCGCTGTCGAACTCCGGCGAGACCAACGAGCTGCGCGACCTGATCCTCTATACACGGCGGTTCTCGATCCCTCTGATCGCCATCGTCGGCCGGCCCGCGAGCACGCTGGCCGATTCGTCCGACCTGTGCCTGCTGCTGCCCGAGGTCGGCGAGGCCTGTCCGATGGGGCTTGCGCCCACGACCTCGACCACCTGCATGCTGGCGCTGGGCGACGCGCTGGCGGTGGCGCTGCTCGAGCGGCGCGACTTCTCGGCGCGCGATTTCGCCGTGTTCCACCCGGGCGGCAAGCTCGGCAGCCAGCTGCTGCGGGTCGAACAATTGATGCACAAGGGCGATGATCTGCCCCTGGTCACCCCGGCCACCAACCTCGCCGAGGCCGTCCTGCAGATGACCAGGAAGCGGCTCGGCTGCGTCGGCGTCGTCGGCGAGGACGGGCGGCTGGTGGGGATCATCACCGACGGCGACCTGCGCCGCCACATGGCGCCCGACATCTTCAGCCGCACCGCGGGCGAGATCATGTCGCGCAAGCCGCGCACGATCGAGCCGCGCGCCTTGGCGGTCGAGGGCGTGGCCGCGATGAACGGCCCGCCATCGCCGGTGAATGTGCTGTTCGTGATCGAGAACGAGCGGCCGGTCGGCGCGCTGCACCTGCACGACTGCCTGAAAGCGGGGATCGCGTGAGGGCGAGGATGCGCGCTGACGGGACGATCTTCGCCTGCGCGCGATGGCGTGCGACGTGCCTGCTGATCGCTGCCCTGCTGGCAGCACCGCTTGCCGCCGCTCCAGTGGCCCGAGCCCAAGATGCGCCGGCTGCGCCTGCCGCCGCTGGTGGCGACCCGCCGATCGAGATCACGGCCGACAAGCTGAAGCTCGAGCAGGACCAGCAAATGGCCACGTTCACCGGCAATGTCGATGCCGTGCAGGGCGAGACGCGACTGCGCACCGATCTGCTGCGGGTGTTCTACACCAGCAGCGAGGAGCGCAAGGCCAGCGGCAACCAGCAGAGCGTGCGCCGGCTCGAGGCCGAGGGCAACGTGGTGATCACCAAGCCCGGCGATGTCGCGACCGGCAACACCGGCACCTACGATCTGACGACGCGCAAAATGGTGCTGCTGGGTGACGTGGTGCTCACGCAGAAGGACAATGTGGTCCGAGGCGATCGCCTCGACGTCGACCTGAATACCAGCATCTCGACGGTGACCTCCGAGGCCGGCACCAACGGCCAGCCGGGCAAGCGGGTCCGCGCGCTGTTCGTGCCCGAGAAGAAGGCGCCTTGAAGGTGGACGCCGTACCCGACGCGCTGGTCGGTGATCATCCTTCCGTCATGGCCGCGCCCACCGCGCGATCGGTCCAGTCCATGGACCAGCCGCGTCTCATGGCCCAGAATCTGGCCAAGCATTATCGCGGCCGGACCGTCCTGCGCGACGTCTCGCTGACGGTGCGTCGCGGCGAGGCCGTTGGCCTGCTCGGCCCGAACGGTGCCGGCAAGACCACCTGTTTCTATATCATCACGGGCCTGATCGCCGCCGACGCCGGACAGGTGCTGCTCGGCGATCAGGACATCACCCGGCTGCCGATGTACCGGCGCGCCCGCCTCGGGATCGGCTACCTGCCGCAGGAAGCCTCGATCTTCCGTGGCCTCAACGTCGAGGACAATATCCGCGCCGTGCTGCAGATCGCCGTCGCCGACCGCGCGGAGCGCGAGGCGATGCTCGAGCGGCTGCTCGGCGACTTCGCGCTGGTCAAGCTGCGCCGCGCCCCGGCGCTGGCGCTGTCGGGCGGCGAGCGGCGCCGGGTGGAGATCGCCCGTGCCCTGGCCGCGAGCCCGAGCTTCATCCTCCTGGACGAGCCGCTGGCGGGAATCGACCCGATCAATGTCGGCGAGATCCGCGATCTGGTCGGTCATCTCAAGGATCGCGGCCTGGGCGTGCTGATCACCGACCACAATGTCCGCGACACGCTGGAGATCATCGATCGCGCCTATATCCTGCATGACGGCGCCGTGCTCCGCGAGGGCACACCGGAAGAGATCGTGGCCGATCCCGCGGTCCGCCGAGTGTACCTCGGAGAGCGGTTCAGCCTTTAGGCCGCCTGCATGAGCTTCTCACCCGGCATCCGGCTCGAACTGCGGCAGCAGCAGAGCCTCGTCCTCACGCCGCAGCTGCAGCAGGCCATCCGCCTGCTGCAGATGTCGAACTTCGAGCTGGCCAGCGTGATCGACAAGGAGGTTGCCGAGAACCCGTTCCTGCAGCGCAGCGATCGCGAGGCGGCGCCCCCGGCCGGGCCCCCGACCGTCAACGGCGCCCACGGTAGCGGCGAGGCGCCGCGCGATCGCGCCGCCGCCGGCATCGACAGCGGCGGGCCGGGTCCGCCATCGTTTCGCGCGGCGGATTGCTCGCTGGCCCTCAAGCGCCCGGCCGGCAACGCCTTCGACGACGATCGGTGGTCGCTGGAGGCGCGGCTCACACGTCCGAAGGGACTGCGCGAGCACCTGACCGAGCAGATCCAGGCGATCCTGCGTGACGAGGCGGCGCGCCTGATCGCGCCGCAGATCGTCGAGAGCGTCGAGGACGACGGCTATCTGCGTGAGCCGGACGAAGTGCTGGCCGCCCGGCTGCGCGTCGAGCCGGCCTTGGTCCAAGCGGTGCGCGCGGCGCTGCAACGCTGCGAGCCGACCGGTGTCGGCGCCTGCGATCTGGCCGAGTGCCTGTCCCTGCAGCTCGCCGAGCAGGACCGGCTCGACCCGGCGATGGCGGCCCTGCTGCGCAACCTACCGCTGCTGGCGCGGGCCGATTTCGGCGAGCTGATGCGGCGCTGCGCCGTCGACGCCGAGGACCTGCAGGAGATGATTGCCGAGATCAAGCGGCTCGACCCGAAGCCGGGCCTGAGCTACGGCGCCGAGGAGCCGCCGACGCTGGTCCCCGACCTGTTCGTGACGCTGCTTGGCCCCGGGCGTTGGCGCGTCGAGCTGAATGGCGGCACGCTGCCCAAGGTGCTGGTGGACACGGCCTACCATAGCGAACTCGGGCGCCATGCCATGGAGCGCCCCGACAAGGAGTATCTGGCCGAGCGCTTCCAGTCGGCCAACTGGCTGGCCAAGGCATTGGACCAGCGCGCGCGCACGGTCCTGCGGGTCACCAAGGCGATCTTCGCGCGCCAGATCCCGTTCCTGGATGGCGGGGTGGCCTTTCTGCGGCCACTGGTGCTGCGCGACATCGCCGAGGCCACCGGGCTGCACGAGAGCACCGTGAGCCGTGCCACCTCCGACAAATATGTGGCGACCCCACACGGAACCTTTTCCCTCAAGTACTTCTTCACCACCGCGATCGCCGCCACCTCCGGTGAGGCATCGCACAGCGCGGAAGCGATCCGACAATTGATCAAGCGGATGATCGAGCGCGAGCCGGCGGGCGACGTGCTCTCGGACGACCAGATCGTGACCGAGCTCAAGCTGAAGGGCGTGGTGCTGGCGCGCCGCACCGTCGCGAAATATCGCGAGTCGCTCGGGATCGCGTCCTCGGTGGACCGGCGTCGCGCCAAGGCGCTCGGGCGATGAGCGCGTCGCCGGCGGTACGATGGCCGCGACCGGCGCGACCTGTCGGCGTGAGCGCCTCTCGTCCCCTTGGGAGACCCTCCATGGTCGAGATCGACGAGTTCTTGAGCCCGGAGCGGATGGTGCTCGGGCTGCGCAGCGGCAGCAAGCGGCAGCTGTTCCAGGACCTCGCGGCCATGGCCGCGGCGGCGACAGGCCTGGATCCGGCGGTGATCCTGGCGGCCTTGAGCCAGCGCGAGAAGCTGGGGACCACGGGGATCGGGGAAGGCATCGCGATCCCGCATGCGCGCGTCAAGCAGCTGACCAGCATGACCGGCTTCTTCGCCCGCATGGCGACCCCCGTCGACTACGATGCGCTGGACGACGCGCCGGTGGATTTGATCTTCCTGCTCCTGGCGCCCGAGGAGGCGAACACCGTGCAGCTCAAGGCGCTGGCCCGGATCGCCCGGCTGCTGCGCGATCCGGAGGTCTGCGCCCGCCTGCGCCGCGAGCCGGAGCTGTCTGCCGTCTATGACCTGCTGGTCGGCCAGGCGCCGGGCGCCGCCGCTTGAGCGGAGCGGCCGCGGCGATCCGCCTGCACGGCTCGGCGGCGGACTGGTGCGGCCGCGGTGTCCTGCTGCGGGGCGACCCGGGTGCCGGCAAGTCGGCCTTGCTGGCTCGGCTGCTCGGTGCGGGCGCCTATCTCGTGGCCGACGACCTGGTCCAGATCGAGCGCCGTCAGCGCGGGCTCCGCGCGTCGGCACCGGCCGCGACGGGCTTGATCGAGCTGCGCGGCAACGGCATCTTCCAGATCGCCACTGCCTGCGGGGTGCCCGTGAGCCTTTGCGTCGACCTCCTGCCGCCACTCGGGAGCCCGCGGCTTCCCGAGAGCGGCGCGACGTCGCTGCTTGGGGTCGAGATACCCCTTCTGCGCCTGACAGGCGACACGCCGGCCGCCCTGGCGCAAATCCTGGTGACCCTCGCCGCCCGCCGGGTGCACTGAGTTCGCATGGGTGAGGTCATCGTCGTGACGGGCATGTCCGGCGCCGGGCGCACCAGCTGCCTGAAGATGCTCGAGGACCATGGCTACGAGGCCGTCGACAACCTGCCGATCAACTTGCTTGGGCCGATCCTGCGCGGACATGCCGCCGGTCCCGACCGGCTGGCGATCGGGGTGGACAGCCGCACGCGCGGCTTCGCGCCGGAGCGGATCATCGGCGTGATGCAGGAGGCGCGAGCCGGCGTAGGCGCCCGCCTGCTGTTTCTCGAATGCGACGACGAGGTGCTGCGCCGCCGTTTCACGGAGTCCCGGCGCCGGCACCCGCTGGCGGACCTGCCGGGCGTCGGCGATGCGCTCGCCGCCGAGCGGATACTGTTGGAGCCGCTGCGGGCCGCCGCCGATCTGCTGATCGACACCAGCGAGCGGTCACTGCCGGATCTGCGTCGCCTGCTGGTCGGGCACCTGGCCGGAACGCTCGGGCAGCTCTCGATCGCGGTGGTCTCGTTCGCCTACCGGCAAGGCCTGCCGCGTGAGGCCGATCTGGTCTTCGACGTCCGCTTCCTCCACAATCCGCACTATGTCGATACGTTGCGCCCCGACACCGGGCAACAACCGGCGGTGCAGGAGCACATCCGGACCGACCCGGCTTTCGCGCCGTTCGTGGCCGGGCTCGAAGCGCTCCTGCTGCCGCTGCTGCCGCGGTTTCAGACCGAAGGGAAGAGCTACTTGACGATTGCCTTTGGCTGTACGGGCGGGAAGCACCGATCGGTGTTCCTGGCCGAACTGGTGAGCGACTGGCTGCGGGGTACGGGCTGGGACGTGACGACGATCCACCGTGAGCTCGCCCGGGCAGCGGCGGCAACGCCATGATCGGTCTCGTCCTGGTCACGCACGGCCGTCTGGCCGCGGAGTTCCTGGCGGCGATGGAGCATGTGGTCGGGCCGCAGCCGATGACCCGCTCGGTGTGCATCGGCGCCGACGACGACATTGAGCAGCGGCGCAGCGAGATCGTCGACGCGATCCGCGAGGTCGACGACGGCAGTGGTGTCGTGGTGCTGACCGACATGTTCGGCGGCACCCCGTCGAACCTCGCGATCTCGACCATGGACCGCAAGGGGATCGAGGTCATCGCCGGCGTCAACCTGCCGATGCTGATCAAGCTGGCCAGCGTGCGCCAGACCGAGCCATTGCGCGAAGCCGTCACGGCGGCGCAGGAGGCCGGACGCAAGTACATCAATGTCGCGAGCCAGCTCCTCAATGGAGACAAGGGCTGAATGTCCGCGGGCGTGGTCAGCCGCGAGGCCACGATCGTCAACCAGCGCGGACTGCATGCGCGGGCGGCCGCCAAGTTCGTGCGCACGGCCGAGGCATTCACTTCTCGGGTCGAGGTGACCCGGGACGACCAGACGGTGGGGGGCACCTCGATCCTGGGCCTGATGCTTCTGGGCGCCGGGCCGGGGGTCGTGCTGACCTTGCGGGCTCAGGGCGAGGACGCGGAGCGGGCCGTGGCCACATTGGGCGAGCTGATCGACCGCGGCTTCGACGAGTGATCCACGGAGGTTGCCCGACCCCTAGGACTGTGGTTTAGCCCAGCGCGCTAGAGGCTGCCCAGGCGGCGCGCGCGAGTTTAGAGTAAACTGAGGAAGATTGATGAGCACGTCGACCGACTACCATGTCGCCGATCTGGGTCTTGCCGAGTTTGGCCGGCGCGAGATCGCCATCGCCGAGACCGAGATGCCTGGTCTGATGGCGGTCCGCACGGAGTACGGGCCGCAGCAGCCGCTGAAGGGTGCGCGGATCGCCGGATGCCTGCACATGACCATCCAGACGGCGGTCCTGATCGAGACGCTGAAGGCGCTGGGCGCCGACGTGCGCTGGGCCTCGTGCAACATCTTCTCAACCCAGGATCACGCCGCAGCCGCGATCGCTGCTGGCGGCACACCGGTGTTCGCGGTCAAGGGCGAGACGCTCGACGAGTACTGGGACTATGTGCACCGGATCTGCGCCTGGGGCGACGGCGGGTATCCCAACATGATCCTCGACGATGGCGGCGACGCGACGCTGCTGTGCATCCTGGGCCGGAAGGCCGAGCAGGACCCGACCGTCCTCGACGACCCGCAGAACGAGGAGGAGGAGGCGCTTTACAAAGCGATGAAGCGCCAGCTCAAGACGCATCCCGGCTTTTACACGGCGCTCGGCGACTCGGTTCAGGGTGTCACCGAGGAGACCACGACTGGCGTCCATCGGCTCTACGACATGGAGCGCAAGGGCGAGCTGCTGTTCCCGGCGATCAACGTCAATGACAGCGTGACCAAGTCGAAGTTCGACAATCTCTATGGCTGCCGCGAGAGCCTGGTCGACGGCATCCGCCGCGCCACCGACGTGATGATGGCCGGCAAGGTCGCGGTCGTGGCCGGCTTCGGCGACGTCGGCAAGGGCTCGGCGGCCTCGCTGCGCAATGCCGGCGCCCGGGTCGTCGTGACCGAGATCGACCCGATCTGCGCGCTGCAGGCCGCGATGGAGGGCTACGAGGTCAACACCATGGAGGATGCGGCGCCGCGCGCCGACATCTTCGTCACCGCCACCGGCAATGTCGACGTGATCACCCTCGACCACATGCGCGCCATGAAGGACCGGGCGATCGTCTGCAACATCGGCCACTTCGACAGCGAGATCCAGGTCGCCGGGCTGAAGAACCTGCGCTGGCACAACGTCAAGCCGCAGGTCGACGAGATCGAGTTCCCGGACGGCAAGCGGATCCTGCTGCTGGCCGAGGGCCGGCTGGTGAATCTCGGTTGCGGCACCGGCCACCCGAGCTTCGTGATGTCGGCCTCGTTCACCAACCAGACGCTGGCGCAGATCGAGCTGTGGACCAACCAGGGCAAGTACGCGAACAAGGTCTACACCCTGCCGAAGCAGCTCGACGAGAAGGTGGCGGCGCTGCATCTCGAGAAGATCGGCGTGAAGCTGACCAAGCTCAGCGAGAAGCAGTCGGCCTATCTCGGCCTGCCGACGCAGGGGCCCTTCAAGCCCGAGCTGTACCGCTACTGAGCCTGGCGTCGGGCATGGAGCGGGCGCGTTCCGGCCTTCTCCTGCCCGACCTCGAGGCGACCCGGGCGCTGGGCCGGCGGTTGGCCGCGGCCCTCGCACCGGGGGCGGTCGTCCTGCTCGAGGGCGATCTGGGTGCCGGCAAGAGCGAGCTGGCACGGGCGGTGATCCGCAGCCTGGCCGGGGCGGAGATCGCCGTGCCGAGCCCCACCTTCACGCTGGTCCAGACCTACGAGCTGCCGGCGCTGGAGATCAGCCACAGCGACCTCTACCGACTCCATGATGACGGCGAGGTCGGCGAGCTCGGGTTGGAGGAGTGCTGGCAGCGAGGTGCGCTGCTGGTCGAGTGGCCGGGCCGTGCGCCCTGGCTGTGGCCGGCCGAGCGGCTCGCAATCGGGCTGGAGCTTGTGGTCGAGCGCGGCCCGGATGCCCGGCGGGCCCAGCTCGACGGCACCGGCCGCTGGGCGGCGCTCGTCCCAAACCTCGCGGCAGCGACCGAACCCGGCTAGGGTCGACGGCAATGCCGAACGTCCATACCATCGCGGCCGACCGACCGTTCCTGGACACGCTGATCGCGGTGTTGCTGGGCTGGGAGCGCGAACGGCTGGCGGACACGCTGCTGCTCCTTCCGAGCCGCCGTGCCTGCCTCGCGGCCCGTGACGCCTTCCTGCGCCTCGGCGGCGGCCAGCCTCTGCTGCTGCCGCGCCTGCTGCCGATCGGCGAGCCCGACGAGGCCCTTTTGCTGCTCGACCCCGAGCTGGAGCTGGCTCTGCCGCCGGCGATCGGCCCGATCCGGCGCCGCCTGCTGCTGACCCGCCTCGTGCTTGCGCGCAGTGCGGGAATGACGCACGAGCAGGCGGTGCGTCTGGCCGGCGAGCTGGAGCGCTTCCTCGACGAGCTGCACAACGAGGAGGTCGATCTCGACCGGCTCGACGAGCTGGTGCCGGGCGATCTCGCGGAGCATTGGCAGGAGACGCTGACGTTCCTGCAGCTGTTGCGCGTGGGCTGGCCCGCGATCCTGGCCGAGGACGGCCGCCTCGACGCAAGCCTGCGTCGCCGTCGCCTGCTCGACGCCCTGACAAGCCGGTGGGCACGCACGCCACCCACCCATCCGGTGCTGGCCGCCGGCATCACCGGCACGATCCCCAGCGTCGGCCGGTTGCTGGCGGAGGTCGCGCGCCAGCCCGACGGGTGCGTGGTGGTGCCGGCACTCGATCGGACGATGGACGAAGCGAGCTGGGAAGCGGTTGGACCCAGCCATCCGCAATACGGGCTGAAGAGCCTGCTCGAGGGGCTGGGGGTCGACCGGGCGGCCGTGCGGTCGTGGCCGGCTGAGGATACGAGGTCCCATCCGCGGGTCGAGCTGTGGTCGCAGGTGCTGCGCCCCGCCGCCACCACCGACGCATGGCGCCACGATCTGTCGCTCGGGCCGGCGGCCACGATCGGGCTCACCGTGGCCGAAGCGCCTGATCTCGCCAGCGAGGCGACACAGATCGCCCTGCGCCTGCGCGAGGCGCTGGAGACGCCCGGGAAACGCGCCGTCCTGGTCACCGGCAGCCGATTTCTCGGCCGGCGCGTCGCGGCCGAGTTGCTGCGCTGGGGCATCCGCGTCGACGACAGCGCCGGGGTGCCGCTGGACCAGTCGCCCCCGGGCACCTTCCTGCTGCTTACCGCGCATCTGGTCGCTGGAGACGCGGCGCCGGTTGCCCTGCTCGCGGCGCTCAAGCATCCGCTGGCCAGTGGCGGGATCGGGCCAAGCCTGTTTCGACGCTACGTGCGCGCGCTGGATCGCGGGCTGCTGCGGGGGCCGCGCCTCGCCGGTGGGCTGGACGGTCTGGTCGCGGCCCTGCGCGGGCTCGATCCGGACGCAAGGTGGGCAGCGCCGGTGCCCCCTGCCGAGCTGCTGCCTTGGCTCGAGCGGCTGGCCACCGCGGCACGACCGTTCGCGGCGGTGCTGGCGCAGGCCACGGCGACCCTGCCCGCCATGCTCGAGGCCCATCTCGCCTTCGCCGAGTGGCTTGCGGCCGACGAGCTGGGCGATGCCGGCGAGCTCTGGGCGCGGGACGCCGGTGCGCGGGCGCACGAGTTCGTCAGCGAGCTCGCCGTGGCAGGAGACGCGGCGGGGGAGGTCCCGGCCAGCGCCTACCCTGCCCTGCTCGCCGTGCTGCTCGGCGCACAGTCGGTGCGCCCACGCCAGGCGGCGCATCCGCGCCTTGCCATCCTGGGCCAGCTCGAGGGTCGGCTCGTCCAGGCCGACCTGATGCTGATGGGTGGGCTGAACGAAGGGGCGGCACCGCCCGCAGTGGATGCCGGCCCTTGGCTCAACCGGGCCATGCGCAAACAGCTGGGCCTGCCGCCGGTCGAGCAGGCGCAGGGTTTCGCGGCACACGATTTCCTCACCAGCGCGTGCGCGCCCGAGGTGGTCCTGAGCCGGGCGGCCAAGGACGAGAACGGCGCACCGACCACGCCCTCGCGCTGGCTGGCGCGACTGCAGGCCGTCCTGACCGCGGCCGGCGACCGCGACCGGGTCGCAGCCGGGTCCGATTGGGCCGGCTGGGCGGCCGCGCTCGACTTGCCGGTTGGGCGGCCCAAGCCGCAGGCCCGGCCAGAGCCGCGCCCGCCGCTGGCAGCCCGGCCGCGCGAGCTGTGGGCGACCGACATCGAGCGGCTGATGCGCGACCCCTACGCGGTCTATGCGAAGCGCATCCTGCTCCTGGCGCCGCTTGAGCCGCTAGATGCCGATCCTGGAGGCGCGGAGCGCGGGCAGATCATTCATGCCGCGTTGGAGCAGTTCGTGCGCGACTGGCCGGAGCAGCTGCCCGCCGACCCCTACGGCGTGCTGATCGGGATCGGGCGGCGCCACTTCGCCCTGCAGGCGCACCGGCCGCAGGTCTGGGCGGTGTGGTGGCCGCGGTTCGAGCGGATTGCGGCCTGGTTCTGCGAGGTCGAGCAGCGGCGCCGGCGCGAGGTCACCCGGATCATGACCGAGATCCGCGGCACGCTGGCGCTCGACTCGCCGGGCGGCGGCTTCCGCATCCGTGCCCGGGCCGACCGGATCGAGATCGGCCGCGACGGCCGCGTGGGCATCGTCGACTACAAGACCGGCGCCTTGCCCCGCAACGCCGACCTCGCCAACGGCCTGTCGCCGCAGCTGACCATCGAGGCGCTGATCGCAGAAAGCGGTGGCTTCACGGACATGCCCGCAGCCGAGGCGGCGCTGCTGCTGTTCCTGCAGCTGAAGGGTGGCGATCCCGTCGCCGGCAGCGAGCACCACCCGGTCGGCTCCGACCTGCGCGGCCTGCTGGCCGAGGCGCGGGCGGGCCTTGCCCGTCTGGTGGCGCATTTCGATGACCCGGCCACGGCCTATGTGCCGGTGCCGCGGCCCGAAATCGCGCCCATGTTCGGCGACTATGAGCATCTGGCACGCAACGGCGAATGGTCGGGTACGGAGTCGAACCCTTGAGCTTGCCGCGCGCGCCGACCCCAGCGCAGCGGAGGGCCGCCGACCCGGCGTCCTCGGTCTGGGTCACCGCCAATGCCGGCACCGGCAAGACGCGCGTGCTGTCGGACCGCGTGCTGCGGTTGCTGCTCGAGGACAACAACCCGGAAGGCATTCTCTGTCTCACCTTCACCAAGGCCGCGGCCGCGGAGATGACGGCCCGGATCGAGGAGCGGCTGGCGGCGTGGGCTACCACGGCCGACGATGCCGACCTCGCGGCGGAGCTGCTGGCGCTGACCGGCGCGCCGGCCGACAGGGAGCGGCTCGACCGGGCGCGGCGCCTGTTCGCGCAGGTGCTGGAGCTGCCTCGCGGGCTGGGCGTGGTGACGATCCACGCGCTGTGCGGCGCCTTGCTGCGCCGGTTTCCGCTCGAGGCCGGTGTGGCGCCGCACTTCGAGACCATCGACGAGCGCAGTGCTGCGGAGCTGATGCAGGAGGCCCGTGCCGAGGCCCTGCGCGCGGGCAGTGATCCCGGCACCGCGCTGGGCCGGGCCGTGCAAATCCTGGCCGTGACGCTGACCGAGAATACGCTGACCGAGACGCTCGAGGAGCTGCTGGGCCAGCGCATGCGGTTGTTGCGCGGCCGGTCTGCCTTCCAGGGCGACCTCGATGCCATGCTGGCCGGCATCTATCGCGCTCTCGCCGCCGAACCCGGGATGGAGCCGGCGGCGATGGAGGCGCTGGCCTGCGCCGACGGCCGCCACGATGCTGCAAGCCTGCTCGCTGCGGCGGGCGCGTTGTCGCAGGGCTCGCCCACGGATGCCGAGCGGGGCACGACCATCGCCGCCTGGCTCGCTGCGACACCGGACGACCGTGTGCGATTGCTGGCCGAATACCGGCGCTGCTTTCTGACGGCCCTCGGCAGCGGGCTGAAGAAGCTGGCGACGAACAAGGTGGCATCCGATGGCGTGCTGCGCGCCCTGCTGCAGGAGCAGGCGCGACTGGTCAGGTTAGGCGACAGCCTGCGCGGGCTGATGATCGCGCGCCGGACCGAGGCGCTGCTGCGGGTCGGGTTCGCCACCATCGACGCCTACGAGACGCTGAAGGCGCGCTCGGCGGCACTGGACTATGACGACCTGATCGAGCGCACGCATGCGCTGCTCCAGCGGCCGGGCAAGACCGAGTGGGTGCTGTTCAAGCTCGACGCGCGGATCGACCATGTGCTGGTCGACGAGGCCCAGGACACCAGCCCGCGGCAGTGGGGGATCGTCGTCAAGCTGACGGAGGAGCTGTTCTCGGGGCACGGTGCCCGCGACCGCGAGCGCACGCTGTTCGTGGTCGGCGACGAGAAGCAGTCGATCTACAGCTTCCAGGGCGCCGACCTCGCCAACTTCCGCCGCGTCAAGGACGAGCTGACCGCCCGTGCGATGGCGGCGCAGCGGCCGATACGGTCCGAGCTGCTCGACCGCTCGTTCCGTTCGGTACCCGCAGTGCTGGATCTCGTGGACGCCGTATTCGCACTCCCAGAGGCGCGGGGTGGCGTGGTCGACGCGGCCGTCGGCCTGCACCACACGACCGAGCGCGCCAACCAGCCGGGGCTGGTCGAGCTGTGGCCGCTGGCGGTCCCGGCCGAGCGGACGGCCCACGACGAGCCTTGGCCGCTACCCGATACACCGCGGCCCAGCGACGAGCCGGAGCGGCGCGTCGCGCGCGACATCGCGGGCACGATCCGGCGCTGGCTCGCTGACGGCGAGCGCTTGGCGAGCACGGGGCAGCCGGTCCAGGCAGGCGACATCCTGATCCTGCTGGGCCGGCGCGGCATCGTGCAGGAGCTGATCGTGCGCGCGCTCAAGCAGGCGGGCGTGCCGGTCGCCGGTGCCGATCGCCTGGCCTTGCGCGACCATATCGCGGTCCAGGACCTGATCGCGCTCGGCCGTGCCACCCTGCTGCCGGAGGACGATCTCAACCTCGCCTGCCTGCTCAAGAGCCCGTTGCTCGGGCTCGGCGAAGATGAGCTGTTCGAGCTCGCGTGGGGCCGCGGCGAGGCCAGCCTGCTGGAGCGACTGCGCACGTTGGCCGAGACGCGACCCGACGCGGTTCGCCGTGGCCTCTGCGCGGCTCGCGCGCTGGCTGCAACGCGCCGATTTCATGCCGCCGTTCGAGTTCTATGCCTGGGTACTGGGCGCGGATGGCGGTCGCCGGCGCATGTTGGCCCGGCTCGGCCCCGACGCGGTCGAGCCGATCGAGGCCTTTCTCGGCCAAGCGCTGGCCTACGAGCAGGGCCATCCGGCGGCGATGGAAAGCTTCCTGCACTGGCTGGGCCTCAGCACGGATGAGCTGAAACGCGACCCAGAGAAGGCACGCGACGTGGTGCGAGTGACCACCGTGCATGGCGCCAAGGGGCTCGAGGCGCCGATCGTGTTCCTGGCCGATGCCGGCCCGCGTGGGCGCTCCCCGCGCGGGCGCCTGCTCTGGAGCGACCCAGCACTCGACGGCACCGGCGCCGAGCTGCCGCTCTGGCGTGCGGCCAAGGCCGAGCGCGACGGCCTGACCGAGGCCATCGTTGTCCGCGAGGACGCGGCGGAACTCGAGGAACGCCGCCGCCTGCTCTATGTCGCGCTGACCCGGGCGCGCGATCGGCTCTACGTTGCCGGCTGGCTGTCACGGCGGGCGGCGGGAGCCGACCGCGAGGCCGACGACCAGGAGCCATCATGGCATGAGCTGGTGCGCCGGGCGCTGCTCCAGCAGGAGGACGTCGAGCGGATCGAGCGCGCGGATGGTGAAGCGCTGCGTCTGCGCCGCGGTGTGGCCACCGTAGCCGCCCTGGCGGATCGCGTTGCTGCACCGGTTCCGGTCGCGCTGCCGGCCTGGGCGACCGCCAGTGCACCGGACGAGCCCGCGCCACAACAGGCATTGACCCCCTCCCAGCGGGAGGACCCACCCCCGAGCTCGCCGACCGGCGCCGCGGCCGCCGACCGGTTCCAGCGCGGGCTCCTGGTGCATCGCCTGCTGGAGCTGCTGCCGGAGCTGGCACCGGAGCAACGGCCGGTTGCCGCAGATCGACTGCTGGCGGGTCTCGCATCGGAGATGGCACCCGAGCGCCGCGCCGACCTTGCCCAGAGCGTGCTGGCCCTGCTGGCCCTGCCCGATCTCGCCGCCGTGTTTGGACCCGGCAGCCGGGCGGAACAGCCGATCTGCGGTGTGGTGGGCGGCCGGGAGATCGTGGGCCAGATCGACCGGCTGGTGGTGACCGCGGACGAGGTGCTGGTCGTCGACCTCAAGAGCAACCGCACGCCGCCGGCCACGGTCGATGCCAGCCCGGTCGCCTATCTTCGGCAGCTCGCCGCCTACCGGACGCTGCTGACGGCTCTCTATCCCGGTCGCCGTGTCCGGGCGGCACTGCTCTGGACCGAGGCGCCGCGGCTCGACGAGATACCTGCGGAACTGCTCGACCGTCATGCGCCGGCAGGGTGACCGGCGAGGCACCGCTTGACGCCGGTGGATCGCGATACCTAGTGTCTATCGCAACAGTCGCACTCATGCCCTCCTCCGGGACAGATCGGGATCCACTGATGGCCGTGAACCAGACCTCCGACACCGCGTTCGAACAGGACGTGCTGAAGGCGAGCAAGCCCGTGCTCGTGGATTTCTGGGCCGAGTGGTGTGGCCCGTGCAAGATGATCGCCCCGCATTTGGAGGCCTTGGCCAGCGAGCTGGGCGAGCAGATCGAGGTCATCAAGGTCAACATCGACGAGAACCCGCTGACTCCGACCCGCTACGGGGTGCGCGGCATCCCGACGCTGATGCTGTTCAAGAATGGCGAGATCGCGGCCACCAAGGTCGGCGCCCTGCCCAAGAGCAAGCTGATGGAATGGGTGCAGGAGAGCATCTGACGCTTCGTCACAAGGGCAAAAGCGGCCCGTCACCGGGAAGGGCCGCCGTTAGACCAGAGTCATCATGGTCGATTCACTCGACGCCTTTCTGGCCGAGCATCCGCTCACCGGCTCGATCGATCTGCTGTTGCCCGATCTCGCCGGCGTCCTGCGCGGCAAACGCCTGCCGCCCGGCGCGGTGCGCAGCGCGCTGACCGGCGGCGCCTTCTTCACCACCACGCTGTACTCGATCGACACCGCCGGCGCCAATGTCGGCGAGAGCGGCCTGGTCTGGGAGGAAGGCGATGCCGACCGGCCGTTGCGGCTCGAACTCGAGCACGCTGCGTGCCGTGCCGTGGCGTGCCGGCGGCGCCCAGATCATCGGGGGTCTCGCCGAGCCCGACGGCACCGGCTTCTTCGCAGATCCGCGCCACGTGCTGGCCCAGCTCGCGGCGCGGTTCGCCCCGCTCGGGTTGCGGCCGGTCGCGGCGTTGGAATTCGAGTTTTATCTGGTCGACCAGATGCCCGGCGAGCACGGCCGGCCGCTGGTGCCACACTCCGACCGGCTCGGCCGCCGCCCGGACGAGACCGAGGTATTCACGCCCGAGCGGATGGAAGACCAGGAAGCCTTCTTCGAGCTGGTCGAACGGTATTGCGAGGCCCAGGACCTGCCGATCAAGGGCGCCTTGTGCGAGTTCGCGCCGGGCCAGTTCGAGATCAATCTGGGCCATGTCGACGACATGGTCCTGGCCGCCGACCAGGGCGTGATGCTCAAGCGCTGCATCAAGGCGGCGGCCCGCGCCACCGGCCAGCGCGCCACCTTCATGGCCAAGCCATTCGCCGAGCAGAGCGGCAGCGGCCTGCACATCCATCTGAGCCTGGTCGACCGCGACGGGCGCAACCTGTTCGGCGAGACGTCGGACGGCGAGCAGCACCTCCGCCATGCAATTCGCGGCCTGCAGGATCTGATGGCCGAGGCGATGCTGGTCTTCGCGCCCAACGCCAACAGCTATCGCCGCCTGCGCCCCCTCACCTACGCGCCCACCGCTCCGAGCTGGGGCTGGAACAATCGCACAGTGGCCCTGCGCATTCCGCCGGGCGGCCCGGTGGCACGCCGGATCGAGCACCGAGTCGCAGGCTCGGATGCCAACCCGTACCTCGTGCTGGCCGCGGTCCTGGCGGGCGTGCTGCGTGGCCTGGAGCGTCGCGAGGAGCCCAACGAACCGGTCATTGGCAACGCCTACGCGCAGAGCGCGCCTAGCCTGCCGCTCACCTGGGAAGCGGCCATCGACAGGTTCCGTAGCGCCGAGCAGCTACACGAGTGGTTCGGCGCCAGATTCTGTCGCCTGTTCGCCGCTTGCCGGCAAGCGGAGCGCAACCGCTTCCACAGCCGGATTACGCCGACCGAGTACGAGTGGTATCTGACGACGGTTTAATGGCCCCCTATCGAGCTCCCAATGAGAGCGGGCAGCGCCCGATCCGCTATTTCAGCAGCGCGGGCACGCCACGGGGTCGGTGACGGCCCCCTGGATCATCGCATGGTTCTTGGCTTGTCGGGTCTGGACAGCCGTGACTTGCGGGTGCGGCTGATACTTGGCATCGGCCGGCATTCTCACCATGATCGGCCGGGAATCGTCATTGTTCGGCAGCATGGCGGTAATCACGTAGGTCGCAAGCAATCCACAAGCGACCACGCCAACAGTGATACTTGCCCCATAGGGCGTAAGCCTACTGGACATGGATTTGTCTCCTGCAGTCGTTTTGCATGACGAGCGAGCGTTTTCAACCTGGATAAGACCTTATAGTTGTGACCTCCCCCTTTGTAGTTGATCGTGGCCCTGTTTCTCTTCATTAGGCAGCCGCGGGAAGCACACTAACAGATTGTATGCAATCTTCGCCGGTTTTTCTGCGTCGTTTCCAGGAAATCGCATAGCTGACGCTTTGGTTGAAAGACGCTAGCTACGATTCTGCGGAAGAGATAGACGGCATCGCCGCCGGGCATGGGAGGCGCTGCGCACTGTCCGGCGCGACCCTCCGCAGCGCGGCTGCGACGAGCGCTGGGGTGCGAGCGCGCTGGATCGCCGCGGGGCCCTTTGCCCGCGGCGATCCTGGCCTCAGCGCAGCTCGCCGGGCCAGAGGACGTCGCGGACCTCGTGGATGATGCTGCCGTTGGCGTGGATGTTGGCTTCCAGCACCGGGACACCGTTGACGGTGACGTTGCCCGATCTGCGCAGGGCCAGGACCTTGGCCTGCGACGCATTGAGCGTCTGCACCAGGGTCGGGCTGGTCGGCACGGCGGCGGCCGGAATGCGCGCGCCGACCACATGGTAGGTGAGGATGGCGCCGAGCTTCTTGCGGTTGCCGGGCTTGAGCAGCGCCGCCACCGTGGGCGCCGGCAGGCGGGCGAAGGCCTTGTTGTTGGGCGCGAACAGGGTGCAGCTGTCGCAGCCGGCGACGGTGGCGGTAAGTCCGGCGGCGTCCAGGGCGGCGAGCAGGGTCGTGAACCGCCCCTCGCGCTTGAGCTCATGGATGATGTTGCCGGCGCTGGCCGGAAAGGCGGCGAACATCACGGCGAAGGCGACGCCGAGGAACAGCCCCCGGCTCGGCCTTGTGAGGATCGAGCGAGGTGCGACGGTATGGGTCGTCATCTGATGCATCCTTCGAGGTTGTTGTGGGATGATTTCCCACAACGCAGACCTATCTGTCTGGGTAGAGCGATCAAGATGTATGTGGAAAATTTTTCCGCATCTTGCTAGGAGAGGCCGATCGACCGCGAGCGAACCACGAGGCAACAACCCGAGCGGCTGGTGAACGCCGATGTGCTGCTGCGCGCGTGCAAGCGCATCCTGCGCCCGTTGATCAAGGCGATGATCGCGCACGGCATCACGCTGCCGGCGGCGCTTTCGGTGCTGAAGCAGGTCTATGTCGAGGTCGCCGTCGACAGCTTCGGGCTGGACGGCAAGCCGATCACCGACAGCCGCGTCAGCATGCTCACCGGCGTCCACCGCAAGGACGTGCGCACGGTGCGCGAGCGCGGGGTGCCGGCGACGGCCCCGCCGGGCCTCAGCGTCGGCGCCACGGTCGTCGGCCGCTGGCTCGGTGACCCGCGCTTCGTCGACGCGGCGGGCAAGCCCAAGGCGCTGGCCCGGGCGGGCGGGTCGGCCTCGTTCAACGCGCTGGTGACCGAGGCCAGCGTCGACATCCGCCCGCGCACCGTGCTCGACGAGCTGCTCAGCCAGGGCCTGGTCGCATTCGACGAGGCGGCCGACCGCGTCACCCTGCTGGTCGACGCCTTCGTGCCCCGCAGCGACAGCCCGGCGATCTTCGACTTCTTCGAGAGCAACCTCCACGACCACGCCGCGGCCGCCACCGACAACCTCCTCGCGGCATCCGGCAAGGCGCCCTATCTGGAGCGGGCCGTCTACTACAATGGCTTGCGCCCGGTATCGGTCGACGCGCTGGAGGGCGCCGCCCGCCAGCTCGCCGCCAATGCGCTGGCGGAGCTCAACGCCCAGGCGCTGGCGCTGCAGGCCGGCGACCGGGACGACGCCGAGGCTGCCGAGCGCTTCCGGTTCGGCGTCTATTTCTATCGCGCGCCACAGCGGATCGACGGGGACGACAAGGCATGAGAACGGTCATGAGCCGGCGGGCGGCAGCCCTCACCGGCGCCCTGTCGCTGCTCGGCGCCGGCTGCGCCCCGTTCCGGGACCGGCGCGCCGATACGACGGGCCAGAGTGGCGGCGGGATCGGCGGCACGGGGGTGATGGCGGACACCGGCCCGGGCGTCTTCGGCACGATCACCGCGCTGGGCAGCATCTACGTCAATGGCCTGCACATCGAGCTGCCGGGCGGCTTGGTGGCGAGCGGTTTGCTGGATGGCACCGCAGCGCCGCTGGCGGTCGGGCAGTCGGTCGCGGTGGCGACGGCTCGCGCCGGCGATGCGCTGATCGCGCGCAGGGTGGTCGAGATCCTGCCGCTGCTCGGACCGGTCGAGGGGGTCGACCTGCTCCGGCGCCGGATCACGGTCATGGGGACACCGGTGCGGCTCGAAGACGGCACTGCGATCCTGGACCGGGCCGGCGAGGTGGCCCTACCCCTGGCCGCCATCGTCCCGGGCGACTGGCTGGCCGTCAGCGGGATCTGGCGCGAGGGCGCCGTCATCGCCTCGCGCCTCGAGCGCCTGCCTGTGCAGATGACCGCAAGGGCTACCGGCTTGCTGCGCGTCGTGGACGGCGCGGTTCGGATCGGCGGCACGGCGATCAGCGACGCCGATCGCCCCGCGGCGCCAGGCTTCGCCGCCGTCTCGGGCGCCTATCGCGACGGCAGGCTGGTCGCCGAGCGGATCGCCGCCGGCGCCGCCGAGCTGTTCCCGGCGGAGCTCGACCGGCTGGTGGTCGAGGCGTTTCTGGCGCGTAACCCGGACGATCCGGGCTACCACCTGTCCGGGTTCGGCATCCCGATGAACCCCGCCTCGACGGTCCCGGCGACGGTCGGCCAGCGCTCGATCTTCGTCGGCCGCTACGACGGCAGCTTCCTGATCGAGCGCAGCTTCCCGGTACCCGAGGACGCGACCGCCCGCCGGGGCATCCTGGAGCGGATCGGGACCGCACGCCTGCTCGAGTAGACGGTCAGCCGCCAGCGGTGCGGGCGGAGGCGCCGATTTCCCGGGACGCAGCTGCCGTCAGCGCGCTTTGACCGATCCGGCACCCCTTCCTACAATGGCCCAAGAAAAATCAGGAAAGAGGCGCCCATCTTGCCCGAGGATGCTGCTTCCATAGCCCCGCCTTCCGGCCGTTCGCCCTACGCTGCGGCATCCTCGCCCACCCGGTTCGCCGATGCGCAGCGGGCGTTGGTCGGGCTGTGGTCGTTCTGGCGGGCGCAGCGGGTGCAATGGGGCGATCCGGCAGATTTGCGCGCATGGCAGGCAAAGCGGCTCGGCGCCCTGGTCCGCCATGCCTATGCCACGGTGCCGTTCTATCGCAGGCTCTACGACCGGGAGCGCGTCGACCCGACCGCGATCCGCTCGCTCGACGACCTCGCCCGGCTGCCGGTGATCACCAAGGCGCAGCTGCAGGCCGAGCCGGAGGAGAATCTGCTCAGCCGCAGCCGGCGCAAGGAATCGCTGGTGACGGCGCTGACCAGCGGCTCGAGCGGCCGCCCGTTCCGTACCTACCGCGATCCCGGGGTCGAGCGATGGCGCGCCGGGTTTCTCCTGCGCGCGCTGGCGACCGCAGGTTATCGGCTGGGCGATCAGCTCATGATCGTGGTGGAGCGCCCCGAGCGCCCCGGCACGAGCTGGACGCGCTGGCGCAAGCTGACCTTCCACGACCAGCCGGAATTCGTGCTGTCCGAGATCAACCGGCTGCGGCCGACCATCGTCTACGGCTATGTGTCCGCCCTGCGGCAGGTCGTGCGGCTGGCGCAGGAGCAAGGCCGGCCCGTGCACCAGCCCAAAGCCGTGGTCACGGTGTCGGAAACCCTCGATCCGATCACCCGGCAGATGCTGACCGACGGTTTCGGCGCGCCGGTGTTCGACATCTACGGCAGCATCGAGATGGGTGTGATCGCCTGGGAGTGCACGGCCCATCGCGGCTACCACGTCGCCGAGGATTCGGTGCTCGTGGAAACCGAGCCCGCCGAGCAGGGCGGGCATCGGCTCCTGCTGACCAACCTGCACAACATGGCGATGCCGCTGATCCGCTACGATCAGGCCGATCTCGCCGTGCTCGGCGACGGCGCGCCCTGCCCCTGCGGTCGGCGATTGCGCCGCTTGGACGCGATCCAGGGCCGCGTCATGGACAGCATCCTGCGCCCGGACGGCAGCCACATTCCGCCCTTCACCATCACCAGCGTGATCCGCGAGATCCCGGGCCTGCGCCGCTTCCAGATCGTCCAGGAGCGGCCGGAGCTGCTCACGGCGCGGGTCGAGAGCGACGGTCCGCTCGGCGCCGAGGTGGAGACGCGCGTGGCGCAGGAGCTGTCCGAGGTGCTGGGGCCGGACATGCGCATCGTGACCGAGGCCGTGGCGACGCTGGAGCCGCCGCCAGGGGTCAAGTTCCGGCTGATCGAGAGCCGGCTCGGCCGGGCCGCCGGCTAGACCGAAGCGGCCGTTAGCGGCCCGCCGCTTGGGCCGCGGCGCGGATTTCGCTGAGGCTCGTGCGCGGTGTGATCGCCTGGGGATCGAGAATCAGATGGAGAAGCGCCGGACGGCCCGACTCCACCGCCTCGGCGTACGCGGCCGCGAATTCCGCGGTGTGCTCGACCCGGATGCCGAACGCGCCATAGGCGCGGGCGAGCGCCGCGAAGTCCGGATTTTTCAACGCTGTGCCGGAGACGCGGCCCGGATGATCGCGCTCCTGGTGCATGCGGATCGTGCCATACATGCCGTTGTCGACGACGATGACGATGATCGCGAGGTCGTATTGGACGGCGGTCGCCAGCTCCTGGCCGGTCATCAGGAAGCATCCGTCGCCGGCGAAGCAGATCACCGGCCGATCGGGGTGGCGCAGCTTGGCCGCGACCGCTGCCGGCAGCCCGTAGCCCATCGAGCCCGAGGTCGGGGCGAGCTGGGTGCCGAGGCGGGGATAGGCGAAGTGGCGGTTGGCCCAGATGGCGTAGTTGCCGGCGCCGTTGGTGAGCACGGCATCGGGCGGCAGCTGCGCGCGCAGCCAAGCCACGACCTCGCCGAGCTGGAGTCGGCCGGGGATCTCGGTCGGCGCGCGCCAAGCCAGCTCCTCGGCGTGGGCGGCGTCGGTCGCGGGAGTCCAAGGCCGGTGCTGCAGCGGCGGCAAGGCGGCGGCCGCGCGCGCGAAGGCGTTCATCCCCGAGGGGATCGCAAGGTCGGCCTGGTAGACACGGCCCAGCTCCTCTGGGTCGTTGTGGACGTGGACAAAGGTCTGGCTGGGCCGCGGCACGCCCAGCAGCGTGAACGCTTGGCCGGTTGTCTCGCCGAGGCGGCTGCCCACGGCGAGCACCAGGTCGCTTCCCTTGATGCGGGCGGCGAGCTTGGGGTTGGGGCCGAGGCCGATATGGCCGGCGTAGCAGCGATGGTCGTTGTCGAGCAGGTCCTGGCGGCGAAAGCCGCAGGCCGCCGGCAGGTCGTTGGCGGCGAGGAATGCGGCCAGCGCCGCCACGCCGTCCTCGCTCCAGCCGCCGCCACCCAGGATCAGGATCGGCCGTTCGGCCGCGGCAAGGCGGCGGCGCAGCTCGGCCATCAGCTCGGGTGCCGGTGCGGCCTCGATCGCCGGCGCCAGGCGACCGTCGATCACCTCAGCGGTGTCGACCAGCATGTCCTCCGGCAGGGCCAGGACCACGGGTCCCGGCCGGCCGGCCATCGCGGTGGCGAAGGCGCGGTGGACGAATTCGGGGATACGTGCCGCGTCGTCGATCTCGGCCACCCATTTCGCGATGCCGCCGAACATCCGGCGGTAGTCGACCTCCTGGAAGGTGTCGCGCTCGCGGCTGCCGCGGTCGATCTGGCCGACGAACAGGACCATCGGCACGCTGTCCTGCTGGGCGATGTGCACGCCGGCGCTGGCGTTGGTGGCACCGGGGCCGCGGGTGACCATGGCGACGCCGGGCCGCCCGGTAAGCTCGCCCCAAGCCGTGGCCATCATCGCCGCACCGCCTTCCTGGCGGCAGATGACAAAGCGAATCTCGGGCGTGTCGTGCAGGGCGTCGAGGACCTCGAGATAGCTCTCGCCCGGCACGCCGAACACGGTGTCGACCCCCTGGACGCGAAGCTGGTCGACCAGGATCCGCCCGCCGGTTCGCGTCGTACCGCTCATGCCGCTCTCCTGCTCGTCGATGCTGGGCCGATTAGACCGCTCCGGCCCCGGCGTAAACAACCGGCTGGCGGGTCAGGGGCCGGGGTAGCGGGGAATCACCAGATGCCGGTGCACGTCGACGCACAGGAGCAGGCCCAGGCTCGCGACCAGGGTCAACATGGCGGTGCCGCCGTAGGAGATCAGCGGCAGCGGCACGCCGACGACCGGGATCAGGCCGGTGACCATCGAGACGTTGATCGCGACGTAGATGAACAGGTTGAGCACGACGCCCACCGCCAGTAGCCGCGCAAACTGACTGGGCGCGCGCGCGGCGACAGCCACGCCCAGCAGGATCACGGCCAGGAACATGGCGAGCACGGTCATACTGCCGACGAAGCCCAGCTCCTCCGCCAGCATGGTGAAGGCGAAGTCGGTCTGCTTCTCGGGGAGGAAGCTCAGCTGCGCCTGGGTGCCGTGCAGGAAGCCTTTGCCCCACAG
Organism: uncultured Alphaproteobacteria bacterium; assembly: GCA_963798145.1. Lineage (GTDB taxonomy): Bacteria > Pseudomonadota > Alphaproteobacteria > Geminicoccales > Geminicoccaceae > Benzoatithermus. The sequence continues at coordinate 357,889 of CAWCSG010000017.1, read as the reverse complement.
GCCGCCCGAGCCCAGAGCGATCTTGGACTGGATGATGTGGTAGCCAGCACCCAGCGGGTCGGCTTCGGGGTTCAAAAACGTGAACACGCGCTGGCGCTGGTAGTCATGCAGATTGGCCCACAGGACCGGCAGCGCCGCAGCGCCGAGCGCGCCGACCGCCGCGAACTTCCACAGGCGCACGCCGGCCATGAACAGCATGGCGGTGCCGCTGATCAGCAGCGTCACGGCGGTACCGAGATCGGGCTGCACCAGGACCAGCCCGCACGGCACGAGGATCAAAAACAGCGCCGGCGCGAGCACCGTCACCCGGCGCATGTCGTCGAGGTGGACGGCATGGAAATAGCGGGCGAGCGCCATGATCAGCGCCACCTTCATCAGCTCCGACGGCTGCAGTTGGACGATGCCGAGATCGAGCCAGCGCTGGGCGCCTTTGTTGATCTCCCCCAGCACGTCGACGGCAGCAAGCAGCGCCAGGACCGAGCCGTAGAAGAGGTAGGACAGCCTGAACCAGACGCGCAGGTCGACCAAAGCGATCATAATCATCACCGGCAGGCCGACCGCCAGCCGGACGCCGTGCTTCCAGGCCCAGGGCGTGTGGGAACCGCCGCCGGCGGAGTAGAGCATGGCGTAGCCGATCAGCCCGAGCACCAGCAGCAGTGCCACCAGCGGCCAATGCAGCTGGCGCAGCTTTTCCGCCAGGGGCATCTCGACCGCGTGCAGGCGTGGCCGGGTCGCGGCGATCACGACGCCCGCCCGTCCTCGGCTACGGCCACGGCTTGCGGACCGCCTTCGGGGGGCAGCAGCTCGAAGGTCTTGCGCATGATGTCGCGGGCGATAGGCGAGGCCGTCTTGGCGCCGCTCATCCCGTGCTCGACGATCACCGCCACCGCGAAGCGCGGCTGGGCATAGGGCGCGAAGCAGACGAACAGCGCGTGGTCGCGGCTGGCCCAGTCGATGTCCTTGCGCTTGTGGCGGCCGGCCGCGCGGTCGGCGGACGAGATGCGCCGCACCTGCGACGTCCCGGTCTTGCCCCCCATCTCGATGCCGGGCAGGCCCAGGGCCGCCGCACGTGCGGTGCCGCGAGCGCCGTGGACGACCTCGCGCATGCCGCTCAGCACGATGTCCAGCGAAGCCTGCGGCACGCCGATCAGGTCGGGCGGCGCCGTCCCCGGCTCGGGCGCGCGGCCGAGCCACGGCGTGACGGCGCGGCCGCCATTGGCCAGCCGTGCGGCCATCACGGCCAGCTGCAGCGGCGTCGCCAGCACGTAGCCCTGGCCGATGCCGCAGACCAGCGTCTCGCCCTTCTGCCAGCTCTCCCCGCGGTTCGCCTTCTTCCAGGCCGTGGTCGGGATCAGCCCGGGCTGCTCGCCGGGCAGGTCGATGCCGAGATCGTGGCCGAGGCCGAAGCGGGCGGCCATGGCGGCGATGGCGTCGACGCCGACCCGGCGCGCCATCTCATAAAAATAGACGTCGCAGGACTGGCCCAGCGCCTGCACCATCGCGATCCGCCCGTGCCCGTGCTCCCGCCAGCAATGGAAGCGGGCGGAGCCCAGGCTCATGTAGCCCGGGCAGGAGACCGGGGAGGTGGCCGGGATGCCCGCCTCGAGCGCCGTCAGCGCGGTCATCATCTTGAAGGTCGAGCCCGGCGGGTATTGGCCGCGGATGCATTTGTTGACCAGCGGCGTGCGCGGGTTGTCGCGCAGCTCGCCCCACACGTTCTGGCGCAAGCGGCCCGCGAACACGGCCGGGTCGTAGCTCGGCACCGAGGCCAGCGCCAGCACGCCGCCCGTACGCACGTCGATGACGACGGCACTGGCCGAAAGCTCGCTGGACAGCCGCGCGACGCAGAAACGCTGCAGCTCCAGGTCGAGGCCCAGCTGCAGATCGGCGCCGGGCTCGCCCTCGCGTCGGTCGAGCTCGCGGATCTCGCGGCCGATGGCGTTGACCTCGACCCGGCTGAACCCGGCCCGGCCCCGCAACGTCAGGTCGTGGCTGCGCTCGATGCCGCTCTTGCCGATCCTGAACTCAGGCAGCTGCAGCAGCGGGTCGGCGTCCGCCACCTGCTCGGCCGGGTTGACCGCGCCGACATAGCCCAGGACATGCGCCAGCATCTCGCCGTGCGGGTAGTCCCGCAGCAGGCCGGCCTCCAGCACCACGCCCGGCAGCGCCGGCGAGCGCACCGCAAGGCGCGCCACCTCGTCCCAGGTCAGATCCTCGCGCACCAGCAACGGGACGAAGGCGCGGCGCACGTGCGCGTCGGCCAGCACGGCCGCGATCCGCTCCGCCGGGAGGCTGACCAGCTCGGCGACGCGTTGCAGGATCGCCGGTAGATCGCCGGCCTGCTCGCGGACGACCAGCATGCGGTAGGTCGGGATGTTGCGCGCCAACTGCCGGCCCAGGCGGTCGAGAATGCGGCCGCGCGGCGGGATCAGGAGCCGCTGATTGGCTCGGTTGTCCTCGGCCAGCAGCGCATATTCGGGGCTACGCTGCACTTGCAGTTGATAGAGCCGCGTCGCCAGCACGCCGAAAAACGCGAGCTGCGCGCCGCCCACGACCAGGGCACGGCGGGTGAAGCTGCGGGCGCGATCAGACTCCTGCTGCATGGGGCGCCGCCACCAGCCGGCGTTGCAGTCGAGCCAGCAGCCAGCCGATCGGCGGGTAGCAGGCGAAGGTCAGCGCGGCTTCGAGCAGGCTGGGCTCGGGCGGGAACACCCGTACCCAGAACAGCGACGCCAACAGCCAACGCAGGGCCGCCACCGCCAGCACAAACAGCAGGAAGCCGGCCCAGACCACCGGAAAGGGCTGCCGCAGCAAAAAGCGCTGGCTGGGCAGCAGCAGCGCGCGGGCGAGCAGGAGGCAGAGCGCGGTGAGGCCCAGCGGCAGCCCGCCCGTCGCGTCGAGCACCACGCCGATGACGAACACGGTCAGCGGCGGCAGCAGGTCAGGGCGGAAGACGGTCCAGAAGTAGACCACGCAGACGGTCAGGAATGGCGCCAGCGAGCTTGGTGCCGCGTCGGGCAGCGGCACGAGATCCAGCAGCGCCGCGGCCAAGCCGGTGAAGGGGGGCACGAGCCGGCACAGTGCACGATCGACGACGCTCGGTGCGGCGAGGCTCATGTGGCGGGTGCCGCCGGCGCACCGTCGCTCTCGGGCGGCGGCGTCGGCACGAAGTGCAGGAGTGAGAGAAAGTCGAGCCGGGACCAGTCGAGATAGGAGCGCACCGCCGCGGTCCCGCCACCGACGGCGCCGATCTGGCCGACCACCAGCCCGGGCGGCAGCATGCCGCCTCGCCCCGAGGTCAGCACGCGGTCGCCGGCCCGAAGGTCGGCGCCGAGCGGCAGGAAGCGCAGCTTGGGTTCGGACGTGTTGTCGCCCTGCAGGATCGCGTGGTCGCCCGAGCGCTCGACGACCACCGGAATGCTCGAGTTGAAGTCCGTGACCAGCAGGATGCGCGCGCTGCGCCGGCCGACATCGATCACCCGGCCCGCCAGCCCCTGCGGGGTCATCGCCGCCATGCCGATGGCGACGCCCTGGTCGGCGCCGGCGTCGAGCAGCAGGGTGTGCACGAACACCCCCCCGGAATCGGCGACCACGCGCGCCGTGGTCCAGGCCGGCGGCTGATCGGTCGCCGGCACGCTCAGCATCCGGCGCAGCGCCCGGTTCTGCACGTTGAGCTTGGCGGCTTCCGCCTGCCAGCCGAGCAGGCGGCGGTTCTCCTCCCGCAGCCGCGCATTCTCGTCGTAGACGGCCAGGATCTCGCCGACATGATCGAAGCCCGAGCGGACGGCGGCGACCGGCTGATTCAAGGCCTGCAGGATCGGCACCGCCGCGTCGCTCAGCTGCTCGACCGCGAGATTGGCAAGCTTGACGTCGGTCTTCGCCAGCACCAGCAGCGCGACGGACAGGCCGACCAGAAGGCTCATGGCGGAGCGATCGACCAACGCTCGCAGCTGGACCGCGACATTGGGCCACCGGCCCGTCGGGAGGAACATCACCGCCGTCTCCGTCCATGGCGGTGACCGGCCCGCCGAAGCGAGCCACCGATCGCCATGTAGCGGAAATCTAGCACGGCGCGGCGCCGGCCGCAATTCAACCGAGAAGCTAGTAGGCGGCGTGCAGCACGTTGCGCAGGGTCGACATTTCCTCAAGGCACCGGCCTGTGCCCAGCGCGACACAGGTCAGCGGCTCGTCGGCAATGGTGACCGGCAGCCCGGTCGAATGGCGCAGGACGAAATCGAGATTGCCCAGCAGCGCGCCGCCGCCGGTGAGCACGATGCCCTTGTCGACGATGTCGGCCGAAAGCTCGGGCGCCGTGTGCTCGAGTGCTACCTTCACCGCCTCGATGATCGAGTTGACCGGCTCGGCCAGACTCTCGGCGATCTGCCGCTGGCTGATCACGATCTCCTTCGGCACGCCATTCATGAGGTCGCGACCGCGGATCTCGATCACGTCGCCCTGGCCGTCCTCCGGCAGGCAGGCCGAGCCGATGCGGATCTTCACGGCCTCGGCCGTGGATTCGCCGATCAGCAGACTGTGGTTGCGGCGCACGTAGCTGATGACGGCGTCGTCCATCTTGTTGCCGCCGACCCGGATCGACTTGGCGTAGACGATGCCGCCCAGGGACAGGATCGCGACCTCGGTGGTGCCGCCGCCGATGTCGACCACCATCGACCCGCTGGGTTCGGTGACCGGCAGGCCGGCGCCGATCGCGGCCGCCATCGGCTCCTCGATCAGAAACACGCGCCGCGCGCCTGCGCTCTCGGCACTCTCCTGGATCGCGCGCCGCTCTACAGCCGTGGAGCCAGAGGGCACGCAGATGATCACGCGCGGGCTCGCGAAGCCGCGCCGCGGGTGGACCCGGCGGATGAAGTGCTTGATCATCTCCTCGGCGACCTCGAAGTCGGCGATCACGCCGTCGCGCAACGGCCGGATCGCCTCGATATTGCCGGGGGTGCGCCCCACCATCTGCTTGGCTTCCTCGCCGACGGCGAGAACCTGGCGCTTGCCGCGGTTGGTCGAGATCGCGACCACCGACGGCTCATTGAGGACGATGCCGCGACCCTTGACGTAGACCAGCGTGTTGGCGGTACCGAGGTCGATCGCCATGTCCGCGGAAAACAGGCCGAACAATCGCGAGAACATTTAGTTGGGGTCCGTTCCTGGCCACTCGAGTGACCGGGCTGGCGGGGCGCATCGCCCAGCCCGCCCGGTCCGCTGCGAGCCACCGCCCCCGGTAACGGCCGGGGCGGCGCGGCCACATGCCTCAAGCCGACATGGCAGCGGGCGCATGCTTCTCCCGTTTGGTCAGCAGCTTGTTGAGCGCCCCCACGTAGGCCCGCGCCGATGCCACCAGCGTGTCGGTATCAGCGGACTGGCCGGTCACGGTCTTGCCGCGCTCCTCGAGCCGCACCGTGACCTCGGCCTGAGCATCGGTGCCCTCGGTCACGGCGTGGATCTGGAACAAAGGCAGGGTCGCATCGTGCGGGTAGATCTCGCGAATCGCCCGGAACGTCGCGTCGACCGGCCCGTCGCCAGAGGCCCGCGCCGACTTGCGCACCCCGTCGACCTCGAGCTCCAGCTCGGCGGTGGGCTTGACGTGCGAGCCGCACTCGACCCGCAGGCTGACGAAGCGGACTCGCTGGTCGGTGGTCTGGATACCGTCGTCGACCAGCGCCACCAGATCCTCGTCGAAGATCTCCTTCTTCTTGTCGGCCAGCGACTTGAAGCGGATGAAAGCGTCGTTGAGCGCATTCTCGCCCAGGCCGTAGCCCAGATCCTCGAGCTTCTTCTTGAACGCGTGGCGGCCGGAATGCTTGCCCATGACCAGATTCGAGCGGACGAGCCCGATATCCTCGGGCCGCATGATCTCATAGGTCTCGGCGTTCTTGAGCACCCCGTCCTGATGGATGCCGCTCTCGTGCGCGAAGGCGTTCATGCCGACGATCGCCTTGTTCGGCTGCACCTGAAAGCCGGTGATCGCCGAGAGCAGGCGCGACGCCTTCATGATCTCCTGGGTGACGATGCGATTTTGATACGGCAGCCGGTCGGCCCGCACCTTCATCGCCATCACCACCTCTTCGAGCGAGCAGTTGCCGGCCCGCTCGCCGATACCGTTGATCGTGCACTCGATCTGCCGCGCCCCGGCCTCGACCGCACGCAGCGAGTTGGCGACCGCCAGGCCCAGATCGTTGTGGCAATGGACCGAGATCACGGCGCGATCGATGTTGGCGACGTTGGCGATGATCTCGCGGATCAGGTCGGCGAACTCCTCGGGATAGGCGTAGCCCACCGTGTCCGGGATATTGATCGTGGTGGCGCCGGCCTTGATCGCACTGTCGATGCAGCGGAGCAGGAACTCGGGCTCGGTGCGCGAGGCATCCATGGCGCTCCACTCGACATCGTCGGTGTAGCGCCGGGCGCGGGTGACGCTGTCGATCACGCGCTGGTGGACCTCGTCGGCGTCGAGCTGGAGCTGATACTTGCGGTGCAGCGGCGAGGTGCCGATGAACGTGTGGATGCGCCGGCGCGCGGCGGGCGCCAAGGCCTCGGCGGCACGGTCGATGTCGTTCGACGACGCGCGTGCCAGGCCGCAGACCACGCTCTCGCGGACGAGCTTGGCGACCTCGTGCACCGCCTGGAAATCGCCGTCCGAAGCGATCGGGAAGCCGGCCTCGATCACATCGACGCCCATGGCCTCGAGGACCTCGGCGATGCGGAGCTTCTCGTCGACGGTCATCGAGCAGCCCGGGGACTGCTCGCCATCCCGCAAGGTGGTGTCGAAGATGATGACGTTCTCGGGCCGAGCGATAGTGTCGGCCGGTACGCTAGTCGCTGTCATGGGAGGATCTCATGCTGCTGGAACGGGACATCGGTGGCGACCAAACCCCCTGAACATGCGCAATCGGCGCGGGCTCAGGGGCAGCTAAGTCGACCTTCGAGGCTCCCCAGTCGCAGGAGATGCGGACGCAGCGCAGCCAGGACCGCCCCATCATGCCGATGTGGCCGCTCGACCCAACCCCAGATCTTCCCGCATGGGACGATCAGCACTCGACCGCTCCTCGCTCGATCGGGCCACACGGTACGGTGCGACCCTCGCCAGCGTGATGCTTATCCGCGAGGAGCACCGTCATTGTAAAGCAAATGATTCGTCCACTCACCTCAGCAGGTCACGCAACGTCCGCCTGAAGATGCGAGCACCAACGGCGATCAGCTCGTCCGGATAGTCAAAGTCCGGCTTGTGCAGGTTGGGATGGCCCTCGCCCGCGCCGAGAAAGAACATCGCCGAACGGGCGCCGGCTCCGAAGCGACCGAAGTCCTCGGACGCATCGGCGTTTCGCCTCTGTCATGCGGTACTTTCTCAGAGTCCAGGGCGCCCTCCCGTCAGGCTGACGACACGCCGCCGTGGCTCAGCCGAACGCGCGCCGCAGCCCGCGCCGGATCGGCATCAAATTGCCGGCAAACTCTTCGGCACTGCGGCGCCAGGAGAACCGCAGCGCAAACTCGCGGCAGACGGTACGCGGAATCGACAGAGCGCGCATCGCCGCCTCACGGAGGTCCTGGTCGAGCACCCCGACCGGCGCCTTGCCGATCACATCGATCGGTCCGGGCACAGGGAACGCCGCGACCGGGAGGCCGCAGGCCAGCGCCTCGAGCAGCACCAGCCCGAAGGTCTCGAAGCGGCTCGGGAACACGAACACGTCGCTGGCGGAGTAGTAGCGGCTCAGCTCCTCGCCCTTCCTCCAGCCGGCGAAGACCACATCCGGATAGCGATCGCGATAGGCCGGCAGCTGTGGGCCATCACCAACCACCAGCTTGGTGCCGGGCAGGTCGAGGACGAGGAACTCGTCGAGGTTCTTCTCGGCGGAAACGCGACCGACATAGGTGAACACCGGACGCGGCAAGTCGAGCAGGCCGTCGGCTGCAGTCGGCTGGAACAGCTCGGTGTCGACGCCGCGGCACCAGCGCCGGATGTTGGCGAAGCCCTTGCCGCGCAGCTCGCTCTCGAGGCTGTCGGTCTGGACCATGAAGCCGTTGCCGGCATTGTGGAACCAGCGCTGCAGGGCCTCGACGAGATCGCCCGGGACGCCGAACTTCTCCTGGAAATAAAGGCCGGCGCGGGTGTGATAGGACGTCGTGAACGGCCAGCGCCGCCGCAGGCAGTGCCGGCGCGCGGCGAGCCCGATCGGTCCCTCGACGGGGATGTGGACCGCATCGGGGCGGAACTCGTCCATCATGCGGGCGAGCCGCCGCCCGGGTGCGACCGCGATGCGCACCTCCGGGTAGCTCGGCATCGGGACGGTCGGGAACTGCTCCGGCCCCAGCACCTCGACCCTATGGCCGAGATGGGACAGCTCGTCGGCAACCGTGCTCAGCGTCCGGACCACGCCGTTGATCTGGGGATACCAGGCGTCGGTGGCGATCAGAATTCGCATGGCGTGTCAGGCATCGCAGCAAACCCCCGGGGACGCCGCCCGATATGCAAGCCTTTGATGACACTGTCGTGAGCGCGAGGCAACCGCGCGGGCGAGTGGCGCGGATCAACCGCCCTCGACCATCCGGTAGATCCGGCCGATCTCCTCCGACGAGCTGACCTTGAAGCCCAGATCGTGCACGATGCCGTCTTCGATCCGGTACACCCAGCCGTGGATGGTGAGCTTCTTGCCGCCGGCCCAGGCGTTCTGGACGATCGTCGTGCGCGCCACGTTGTAGAGCTGGTGCAGCACGTTAAGCTCCACGAGCCGGGCCTCGCGCGTGTCGGCGTCCGGGATCAGATTGAGCTGCCGCTTGTGCAGGTCATAGATGTCCTTCACGTGGCGCAGCCAGTTGTCGATCAATCCGTGCTGCTTGCCCTCCATGGCGCAGCGCACGCCACCGCAGCCATAATGGCCGCAGACGATGACGTGCTCGACCCCGAGCACCCCGATCGCATATTGCAGCACGGACAGGCAGTTGATGTCCGTATGCACGACCAGGTTCGCGACGTTGCGGTGCACGAACATCGTCCCGGGATCGAGGTCGAAGAGCTGGGTCGACGGCACCCGGCTGTCCGAGCAGCCGATCCAGAGATATTTCGGCAATTGCTGCGCAACGAGGCGCGAGAAGAACTCCGGGTCCTGGCTGCGGACTTTCTGTGCCCAGTCCTTGTTCCGGTCCAACAGGTTGTCGATGGTGGTCTCGGTCATGACGGGTCTCGCTGGCGGCAAGGTTGGTGTGCAGTGCAGCACCCGCTCCAGCCATAGGCCGTTTCGCACGAGCTGACCACGTGGTCGAGCGATCTTGACCGGGTCCGACGGCGGTCGAAGCGGCCGCGTTCTTTACATCGGGAACAACGCGGCTCAAACACCGTCTGCGAGGGAAGCTGCCCGCCGGGTCGGCGATCGACGCGAGATGCACGGGCGCCCACCAGCGGGATGCCGGCCACCATGCGAACCAACCACCTGCGCAGCGTGGCGCCTCCGCGGGACGCCGATTTGGCACCGGGGATCGAGCTGCGTCACCCTGGTCCCGCAATCGATGCCGCGCTCGAAGCCGCCCTGGCGCGCTGCGAGCGCGGCGAGTCCGCAGGCATGGACGAGCTCCGCGCCTGGCAGAACGGCCGGCTGCGCGCGATGCTGGCCCGCATGCTGGTCGATCCCGACCTGACGGCGCGCGCGCTGGATCGCCTGCTCGCGGACGTGGCCCACACGGCCGGGACGCGGCGCGAGTCGGGCAATGGCGCCGAGGACTGGCTGTTCGCGCGTCTGCGTCATCATGGCCGCGATGTCGAGCGCGAGGCCGGCGTCGAGCCGCGGCTGCGGTCGGTGGCGGCCGCGCCGGCGCGGCCCGTAACGGCGCCGATCGAGTCCGCGCCCGCACCCCAGCCGGCCGTCGCCGATCCTGGGCCGGGGACGCTCAACCCGCGCCTGCGCCGCCACCGTGCCCCAGTCCAAGCACCGCTGATCGAGGAAATTCCCGCCCCTGCCGGCGCGCGACATCGCTGGCCGCTGCTGCTCGGGCTCGCCCTGGTCGCGGCCAGCGCTGCCGGCAGCCTGGTGCTGCTGGCGCCGGGCTGGCTCGCCGCGACCCGCGACATGGTCCGGCCAACCGCCGCGCCCAGCATCGTCACGGCTCCGATACCCCAGACTGCCACGGCGCCACCGGCCGTGTCGCCGCGCAGCCTGCTGGGCGACCCGATCGCGGATCGGGAGCCACCGCTGGTGGCGGTCCCACCGGAGCGCGGACCGGCTCCAGCGCTGGGTCCAGCCAACGCTGCATCCGTCTTCGAGCCGTTGCGGATCTTCGTGCATCATGGCGCCGCCAACTCGAGCGGTGCCGCGCTGGCGCGCGAGCTTGCCACCGACCTGAAAGCGGCAGGTGCCGGCTATGTCGAGGTCAAGGCAGTGCCGTTCGCCGTCGTCACCAGCAGCGTCCGCTACTTCCGCGCCGACGACCGGGCGGCGGCCGATCAGGTGATGGCGGCGATCCGCCCCGTGCTGGCTGGCAACGGCCGGGCGGTACCCAGCACCCCGATCGACTTCACTGATTTCCGCCCGTTGCCCCGGCCAGGCACCGTCGAGATCTGGGTGCCGGCCAGGTAGGGAAGGATCAAGGTCAGTTTTTGGCCTTGTCGACCAGCTTGCCCTTGGCGATCCAGGGCATCATGCCACGCAGCCGGGCGCCGACCTCCTCGATGCCGTGCTCGGCCTGCTTGCCGCGCATCGCCTTGAAGCTGACCTGACCGGCCTTGTTCTCCAGCACCCAGTCGCGCGCGAAGCGGCCTTCCTGGATGTCGGCCAGGATGCGCTTCATCTCGGCCTTGGTCTCCTCGGTGACGATGCGCGGGCCGGTCTTGTAGTCGCCATATTCGGCCGTGTTGCTGATCGAGTAGCGCATGTTCGCCATGCCGCCCTCGTAGATCAGGTCGACGATCAGTTTGACCTCGTGCAGGCACTCGAAATAGGCCATCTCGGGCGCATAGCCGGCCTCGACCAGCGTGTCGTAGCCGGCCTGGATCAACGCGCTGAGGCCGCCGCAGAGCACGACCTGCTCGCCGAACAGATCGGTCTCGCACTCCTCCTTGAAGCTGGTCTCGATCACCCCGGCCCGCCCGCCGCCGATGGCGCTGGCATAGGCAAGGCCGAGGTCGAGGGCGCCGCCCGAGGCATCCTGCTGGATCGCGACGAGACACGGCACGCCACCGCCCTTGACGTACTCCGAACGCACCAGATGGCCGGGGCCCTTGGGCGCCACCATCAGCACGTCGAGATCGGGGCGCGGCTCGATCAGCTTGAAGTGGATGTTGAAGCCGTGCGCGAACAGGAGGGCCGCACCCTCCTTCATGTTCGGCCCCAGCTCGTCGCGGTAGAGGTCGGCCTGCAGCTCGTCGGGCACCAGCACCATGACCACGTCGGCCCACTTCGCCGCCTCGGCCGGGGTCAGGCACTTGATGCCCGCGGCCTCGACCTTCTGGCGCGTGGCCGAGCCCGCCTTCAGCGCCACCGCGACCTCGGGGACGCCGCTGTCCTTGAGGTTGTTCGCGTGGCCGAAGCCCTGGCTGCCATAGCCGATCACGGCCACCTTCTTGCTCTTGATCAGATTGAGATCGGCGTCGGCATCGTAGTAGACGCGCATGGCGGTACTCCCCGTTCGCGAATGGTAGATAGGTGTCAGCTGCGCGCCGGGTCCGGCGCGAGAATGGCTGCGCCGCGGCCGATCGCCACCACGCCGGCGCGGCTGACCTCGACCGGCTCCAGCAAGGCGATGAACGCGTCGAGTTCGTCCGACGTGCCGGTGACCTCGAACACGAACGAGCCCGGCATGCTGTCGACCAGCCGCGCGTGCATCACGTCGGCCAGGCGCAACGCCTGGATCAGCCGCTCGCGGTCGCCGGTCAGCTTGACCAACGCCAGCTCGCGGCTGATGTGCGGCCCCTCGGCGGTCAGGTCCAGAACCCGCTGCACCGGTACCAGCTTCGCCAGCAGCGACTTGATCTGCTCGATCACGAACGCGCTGCCCGTGGTGACGATGTTGATGCGCGACAGACCGCGCGTCTTGTCGACCTGCGCTACGGTGAGGCTCTCGATATTGTAGCCGCGGCCGGAGAACAGACCGACGACGCGGGCAAGCACACCCGGCTCGTCGTCCACGAGCGCCACAATGGTGTGGCGCCGCTCTTCCTCGCTCGTTGCCATGAATCCTCGGGGGCCTTGCGATACTGCGGAGACGCGACTTAAGCCGGCAGCGGTAATGTGACAAGCGGCTTGTGCGCGGGGCCGCCAGCTTGGACCGCGATCGGATCGACGCGATCGACGATGCGGCCAAGTCCGGACTCGCTGTCTGCCCGGCTGGGCGGACAGCTCCTGGCGACGGCCGCGGAGTCGGCCGAGTGCCACTACAGCCCGCGTCGGCAGGCGGGTATCATGTGGGCACTGCAGCCGATGATGTCCGCCAAGGGGGAGCTTTGCGATGACCATCACAATTACTGCTTTTGAGCGCTCACCCGATGGCGGCAAGGGACTGGCGCGTGACACGCGCGTGCGCTGGGCGCTCGAGGAAGTCGGCCAGCCCTACGAGGTTCGCCTTGTATCGTTCCGTGCGATGAAGGAACGCCCGCATCTGGCGCTTCATCCTTTCGGCCAGATTCCAACCTATGAGGAAGACGATCTCGCACTCTTCGAGACCGGTGCGATCGTGTTCCATATCGCCGAGCACCATGCGGGCCTGCTACCCGGCGATGCCAACGCGCGGGCGCGTGCGATCATGTGGATGTTCGCCGCGCTCAATACGGTGGAGCCGCCGATCCTGGAGCTTGCAACCGCGAGGCTGCTGGAGGGCGACAAGCCCTGGAGCAGGGAGCGCCTGCCGCTGGTCGAGGATCGCATCCGCGACCGGCTGGACCAACTTTCCGTTCGCCTGGGCGATGCCGACTGGCTCGATGGTCGGTTCAGTGCGGGCGACCTGATGATGGTGTCGGTGCTGCTCAGGCTGAAATCGTCGGGTATTCTGGTCGGATACCCGAACCTCGTCGCCTATGCCGCCCGCGGCGAGGCGCGGCCCGCCTACCAGCGGGCTTTCGCAGCTCAAGCCGCGATCAATGCCGGCAAGCCACCGGCCGGCTGATTGAGGTCGTACTGAACAACAGAAAGCTAATATCTGTCGACCACCATTGTGGCGGCACAAGTCACCATCAATCTATATTAGTCTTTTGGCATCCGAGTGGCGCCTGCCCCTACCGATAGGTTATTCGGATCAGGGCGCGCGATCGATCCGCGTTGCGCTCAGGAGCTGCACTCGACGGCCGCTCGCAACCGTGGCGCGCGCTTGCCGAGCATGCGCTGCAGGGTGCGGCGATGCATCCCCAGCATCTTCGCGGTCCGGCTCACATTGCGCTCGCACTGCTCGAAGATGCGGTGGACATACTCCCAGCACAGCCGGTCCACGCCCAGGGGCATGTCGGGGACGCTGTCGGTGGGCGGGATCGTCCCATGCAGCGCCTCGATCAGCTCGTCCGCGGTGGCGGGCTTGGTCAGATAGCCGGTGGCGCCGGCACGCAGTGCCAGCACCACGGAAGCGAAGCTGTCGAAATCGGTGTGGATGACGACGCGCATCCCCGGCCGGACCTGCAGCAGCTTGCGCAGCAGCGAGAGCCCGTGGCCATCGGGCAGGCGCATCTCGACGACCGCGTGCGTGAACGCCGTCCTGGCCGCGATCTCGAGGGCTTCGCGCATGTTGCCGACACCCGTGACGGTGAAGCCCTGCCCCGTCAGGCTGCGCTGCAGCCGGGCGCGGCAGGACCGCTCGCCGTCGACCAGCAGCATCAGCGCCTGCGCCACGGGAGCTCTCCCGGCCCCGGGCCAACCGCTTGCGTGGACCTCCTGCGAAAGGCTGTTCATCTGACCGCTCCGTGTTCCAGCCTTGGCCCGCCGCTCATCCCCAGGCCGCCGGCAACATGATGACGCCGCCTGGGCTGCCGCCGAGCCGGCCGCCGTCGATCGAGCCGCTACCTCCGGCAGTCGGGCGACGCATCGTGGGCAGGCAACCGCCATCCTGAGCGCCCCTCCGTCACCCGCGCCGGCGCTACGCGCTAGCCTCGCCGATCGAGCGCGCGTAATGATGGGTCGACGACGAGTAGCTGGCGTCTGTGCGTTTGCCCCCTGGTAACGCCAGACCCGGCGCCCAAATGCGGCATGCAACTGCCGCACCTGAAGGCTGCATAAACGGCTTTGACGTAGTTCGTCAACATCCGTAGATGAGCGCGGTAAGTCGGCGAGGGATCATAAGTAATGCATGATGAATTAACCGACAGTTCTACTGCTTCGCGTTGGACCGCCCCGCGATCCATTGCTGGCTGGGCGTCGCTCGCGCACATCATGCCGACTGCGGTTCCGGAGCGACGTCATGCCGACTAAGACTGATTATCGCTTGAGTTCGACCACCATCCACGAGCTCGTCGAGGCACGGCACGGCGACCCGTTCGCCGTGCTGGGTCCGCACGAGGCAGCGGGTGGGGTCGTGATCCGGGCGCTGGTGCCCGGTGCGGATCGTCTCGAGGTGATCGAGGAAGCCACGGGCGCGGTGGTCGGCGAACTCGCCCAGCGCCACGAGGCCGGCCTCTTCGAGGGCCTGCTCGCGGATCGGCCAGCCTGGTTCGGCTACTTCCTGCGCGCGCACAATGACGGCGGGACCTGGGATGTCCAAGACCCTTACCGCTACCCGCCGGCGCTGGGCGACCTCGACGACTATCTGATCCGCGAGGGCACACACCGGCGGCTATGGGAGCGGTTGGGCGCGCACGCGATCGAACATGCCGGCGTGCCCGGCGTGCATTTCGCGGTCTGGGCGCCGAATGCGGCCCGGGTCTCCGTGATCGGCGACTTCAATGACTGGGACGGCCGGCGCAATCCGATGCGGCGCCGCGCCGGGGTCGGGATCTGGGAGATCTTCATCCCGGCGCTTGGCGAGGGTGTGCTCTACAAGTACGAGCTGCGCGGCGCCGACGGGACGCTGCTGCCGCTCAAGGCCGACCCGCTCGGCACCGGCGCGGAGTTGCGGCCGCAGACCGCCTCGGTGGTGCGCCGGGTCGACAATTTCACCTGGAACGACGCGGCATGGCTCGAGACCCGCGCTGCCGCCCAATCGGTCACCGCCCCGATCAGCATCCTCGAGGTCCATCTCGGTTCCTGGGCGCGCGGCGAGGGCAACCGGTTCCTGACCTACGACGAGCTGGCCGATAAGCTGATCCCCTACGCGGTCGAACTCGGCTTCACCCATCTCGAGCTGCTGCCGGTCAACGAGCACCCGTTCGACGGCTCCTGGGGCTACCAGCCGGTCGGCCTGTTCGCGCCGACCAGCCGCCACGGCAGTCCCCGCGATTTTGCCCGCTTCGTCGACCGCTGCCATGCGGCGGGCCTGGGCCTGCTGCTCGACTGGGTGCCGGGGCACTTCCCGACCGATGCGCACGGGCTGGGGCAGTTCGACGGCACGGCGCTCTACGAGCACGCCGACCCGCGCCAGGGCTTCCACCAGGACTGGAGCACGCTGATCTACAATTTCGGCCGCACGGAGGTGACCAACTTCCTGCACGCCAATGCGCTGTTCTGGCTCGACCGCTACCATGTCGACGGCCTGCGGGTCGATGCGGTCGCCTCGATGCTGTACCTCGACTACTCGCGCAAGGCCGACGAGTGGATTCCCAACAAGTTCGGCGGGCGCGAGAACCTCGAAGCGGTCGACTTCATGCGCCGGATGAACGAGCTGGTCTACGGCGAGCATCCGGGGATCATGACCGTGGCCGAGGAGTTCGACGGCTTGGCCCGGCGTCTCCAAGCCGACCTGGACCGGCGGGCTCGGGTTCGGCTTCAAATGGAACATGGGGTGGATGCACGACACCCTGGAATATATCGGCAAGGATCCGGCCCATCGCCGCTGGCATCATCACCAGATGACTTTCGGCCTCCTCTACGCATTCTCCGAGAACTTCGTCCTGCCGCTCAGCCATGACGAGGTCGTGCATGGCAAGGGCTCGATCCTGACGCGGATGCCCGGCGACACGTGGCAGAAGTTCGCGAACCTGCGCGCCTATTACGGCTTCATGTGGGGCCATCCCGGCAAGAAGCTGCTGTTCATGGGCCAGGAGTTCGCGCAAGGGGCCGAGTGGAACGCCGAGCGGAGCCTGGACTGGCACCTGCTCGATGTCGGCTGGCACAAGGGCGTGCAGCAACTGGTCAAGGACCTGAACCGGATGTACCGCGAGGTGCCCGCCCTGCATCAGCGCGACTGCGACGGCAGCGGCTTCACCTGGGTCGAGGGCAACGACGCCGAGAACTCGGTGTTCGCCTGGCTGCGCCACGGCGAGCCCGGCACGCCCTCGGTGCTGGTGGTCAGCAACTTCACGCCGATGCCGCGCGAGGGCTACCGGGTCGGCCTGCCCGCCACGGGCCGCTGGCAGGAACGGCTCAATACCGATGCCGCGATCTATGGCGGCTCGGGGATGGGCAATCTCGGCCGCATCGAGGCCACGGCGGACCCCTGGCACGGGCAGCCCTGCTCGGCCGCGATCACCCTGCCGCCGCTGGCGACGCTGTTCTTCGTCAGCGAGAGCTGAACCACGCTCCAAGAACTCCTGGGAGGCAAACAAGATGAGCACGACCATCCACCGCCCCGGCGCACTGTCGCGTAACGCCATGGCCTACGTGCTGGCCGGGGGCCGCGGCTCCAGGCTGTACGAGCTGACCGACCGCCGTGCCAAGCCCGCGGTCTATTTCGGCGGCAAGGCGCGGATCATCGACTTCGCGCTGTCGAACGCGATCAACTCGGGCATCCGCCGGATCGGCGTCGCGACCCAGTATAAGGCGCACAGCCTGATCCGCCACCTGCAGCGCGGCTGGAACTTCCTGCGCCCGGAGCGCAACGAGAGCTTCGACATCCTGCCGGCGAGCCAGCGGGTCTCGGAGAACCAGTGGTACGAAGGCACCGCCGACGCGGTCTATCAGAACATCGACATCATCGAGTCCTACGGACCCGAATACATGGTCATTCTGGCCGGCGACCATGTCTACAAGATGGATTACGGCCTGATGCTGCAGCAGCACGTCGATTCCGGTGCCGACGTGACGATCGGCTGCCTCGAGGTGCCACGCATGGAGGCCACGGGCTTCGGCGTGATGCACGTCGACACGGAAGACCGGGTCATCTCATTCCTGGAGAAGCCCAAGGACCCACCGGGCATCCCCGGCAACCCGGAGATGGCCCTGGCCAGCATGGGCATCTACGTGTTCAGCACGGCGCTGCTGTTCGACCAGTTGCGCCGCGACGCCGCCGACCCGAATTCGGCCCACGATTTCGGCAACAACATCATCCCGCATCTGGTCGAGCACGGAAAGGCCGTGGCGCACCGCTTCGCGCAGTCCTGCGTGAAGTCGGACGGCGAGGCCGAGGCTTATTGGCGCGACGCGGGCACGGTCGACGCCTACTGGGAGGCCAACATCGACCTCACCAGCCTGGTACCGGCTCTGGACCTGTATGATCAAAGCTGGCCGATCTGGACGTACGGCGAGATCACCCCACCGGCGAAATTCGTCCACGACGAGGACGGCCGGCGTGGCATGGCCGTGAACTCGCTGGTGTCGGGCGGCTGTATCATCTCCGGTGCCGGGATGCGCGATTCGCTCTTGTTCACCGGCGTCAAGGTCCACTCCTACGCCGAGCTCGACGGTGCCGTCATCCAGCCCTACGCCGATATCGGCCGCCATGCGAAGCTGACCCGGGTGGTCATCGATCGCGGGGTGAAAATTCCGGAGGGGCTGGTCGTCGGCGAGGACCCGGAGTTAGATGCCAAGCGATTCCGTCGCACCGATAAGGGCACCGTACTGATCACCCAGCCGATGATCGACCGGCTGGCGGGCTGAGCGGCCGGGGCACGGCCCACGGCCGCCAGCTCAACGTCCGCCCGCGCCGTCGGCTAGAGGATCTGCAGGATCCTCGCGACGGAGGGCACGCCGGCGCCGTTCAGGATGAACAGCATGTAGAATCCTGGCGGGGCATAGCCGCCGTTTGGCGGAGCCGTGACGTTGATGAGCTGCGAGCCCGCGCTGAAGCTCGCCGAGTAGAACGCCTGACTCGCGTTGACCGCATGGGTGATCGCGCCGAGCCGGATGAGGTTGACCGTGGCGATGTTTCCGGCATCCGGCGTCTGCACGACGAATGTCTGCCCATAGGTTACCTTTGCCGGAGCACCAGTGATGGTCGGCCGCGGACCCTTCGCGAGATAGGGCGGCGAGAAGAACTCGAGATTGGCGTGGTCGACCGCCTTCGGCTTGCGGCCGCCACCGCCGATCAGGACACGCCCGTCCGGCAACAGCAGCGCGATCGAATGGTACAGGCGTGGCTCGGCCATCGGCGCCATGGGCGTCCAGATTCCAGTGGCCGGACTCCAGATCTCGGGGGCCAATACGCCGGCCGGCCCGATCTGATCCTCGCCGCCCCCGGTCACCAGGACGGTGCCGTCCGGCAGTGCCGTCGCGGTCGCATACCGACGTCCCTGCTGCATCGAGCCCGTCTGGCTCCAGGCGGGCTTGGCGGCGAGCAGGTCGATGGTCTCGGCCGTGCTGTAGGTGTTGGCGTCGCCGCCGCCGACGGCCAGGATCTTGCCCGGTCCATAGACCGCGAATGTGCCGGCACTGCGCAGGGCGAACTTGCGGGCCGGTCCGGCCGCCTGTTTGCCGAGGCCGGTGGTGGCTAGGAACTTGCTGCCCTGCGGCCCGGCCATGTAGACGCGGCTGCTTTTCGGGTCGATCGAGAGCCAGGGGTAGGTGTAGGTCTTCGACGCAGCGCCCGTCAGCTCGCGCCACTTGCTGTCGACGGTGCTCCAGACCTCCGGAATCAGGTTCGCATCGCTGCTGCCCTGCTTGGTGCCGCTCAGCGCCAGCACCTCGCCGTTCGGGAGCGTGATGACCGATGGGTACCAGCGGGGATTGGCCATCTTGTTCCCGGGTGGATTGACCCAGGCGCGTGTCACGGGATCGAAGATGGTGGCGGTGTCGATGCCGAAATAGTAGCGGCCACTCTGGCCGCCGACGACAAAGACCCTGCCGTCGGGCAGCAGCGTCTGGCCGGCGCAGAACAGATCGACCTGATTGTTCGGGATGGCCGTCCAATCCGCAGCGGTGGGCAACTTGCCCGGCGCCATGCTGATGAGATGGGCCAGCGTGTTGCCGGACTCGGGCTTCGACTTGCTCGTGCCCGCATCCTGCCACAACGCGATGTCGCCGCTCGGCAGGAGCGCGGCGTGGACCGCGACGGCCTTGCCGGGCATCACCGGCGACCAGGCGCCGACAATGGCCGGGTTGTCGGCCGTGAAGCCGCTGGTGGTGAAAGAAGCACCGAGCATGGCGCCGCTCAGGATCACCGCGGCTCCTCGGACAAATGCTCGCCTTGTGACGCCCATCATCGCGTTGCGCATTTCGCCCTCAGGTAAAATTTCAGCAATTCCCGCTCATCGTCGGAGCGATTTTCTTTCGCTCACGATCGGCAGCGACTTTATTTTCAGGTCAATGCGCGGTCAATTGACCTGCATATCTGCGTATGCTTTCCGCCGTTCTATTTTATACTTTGCATCGGACACTGCCCGATTCGAGCATCGACGCCACGCCGTCTTGACAGATGCGCGGCCGGCTATAGAACAATTAGAGAACATTAAGCAGGTTGCGAGGATCATGGTGGAGCCGGCAGGGCTCGAGGAGCTGCGCGCGCGAGTGCGGGCAATCGAGGGGGGCGGGGTCGATTTCGGCCGCGCGGTGGCACGGCTCGGCCAGCCGCTCGATGCCGGCCTGCCCTGGGGCGGCCTGCCCTACCGGGCGCTGCACGAGGTCGGCGGCTTGGCCGCGACCAGCGCCGTGGCCGCGTTCGCCCGCCGCTTCCTGGCGCGTGGCGGATCCCTCGTGTGGTGCCGCAACGCGCGGGTGGCGGCCGAGTTGGGTGAGCTCTACGGCCCCGGCCTCGCCCGCTTCGGGCTGCCGCCAGAGCGGGTGATCCTGGTGCGATGCCGCGACGCGAACGAGGTGCTGTGGTCGTTCGAGGAAGCGCTGCGGTGTCGCGGCGTCGCCTGTGCCGTGGCCGAGATCGACCGGCTCGATCTGCTGCTCAGCCGCCGGTTGCAGCTGGCGGTCGAGGCCGGCGGCGGCGCCGGCTTGATGCTGCGGCCCGAGCCCGATCCGGCCCCCAACGCCGCGCTGACCCGCTGGCGCGCGGAGCCGGTGGTGGCGGCGGAGGGGATCTTCTGGCGGCTGATCCTCTGGCGCGCCAAAGGCGGTGCTCCCGGCGTGTGGACGGTGCGCTGGGACGAGCAGGCGCTCGCGTTCGCCCCCGCGGCCAGCATGGCGAGCGCGACGGCACCGCCCACCGACGCGCCCCGGCGACGGGTCATCCCCGTGGGCTGAGCAACCGCTCTGAGGCTTTTCGGCAACAGTGTGCTCGCATGCGTTGCATGCCGGGTTCCGGCAGGGAATGTCGTCTCGGGGCGGCACGTCATACTCACCCAAAGCCATGGTTGTGCATCGCGTGCAGCCGCCGGCCGACGTGAGGAGCAGCCTGCCGTGCAGATCGTTCGAGAGCTTGCCAACGAGGGCAACCCGATCGCGAAGATTGCCTTCCTGACTCGTCTGGCCGAGGGCATGGTGCGCGAGATTCTCGCGCAGCCGGCTGGCCCCGAGCAGGAACGGCACCGCCACCGCGTGCCCGAGGCCGGCCGCGAGGTCCTGCTCGCCGGCGAGGCGGCCGCCCGCTGGGAGGCCAGGCGGATCGCCGCCTAAGACGCGACCTCGCTTCGGCGCTGATCCCATGCGTCGCTCAGCGCAGGGACCATCTTGACAGGAGTTGGGCTCGCTTTAGAACAAAACAAGAACATATAGCTGCTGGGCGCGACAGGTGGTGACATGAGCAGACGCTACCTTTCCCTCTGGCTGCCGGAATGGCCGCTGCAGCGTATGCGGCTCGGGGCGCATCGCACGGGCAGGCCGTTCCCACCGGCCGAGGCACCGTTGGCACTGATCGCGCCGGAGCGGGGCGTGCCGCGCCTGACGGCCGTCAATCCCGCGGCACGGGGGTTGGGCCTGACGACCGGGCTAGCGCTGGCCGACGCGCAGGCGATCTGCCCGGGGCTGCTCGTCCGCGACGCCGCCCCTGGGGCCGATGCCGATGGGCTGGGCGCTCTGGGCCTATGGTGCAGTCGCTACAGCCCGCGGGTGACGGTCGACGGTGCTGACGGGTTGGCGATCGACCTCACCGGTTGCAGCCACCTGCTCGGCGGCGAGCGCTCGCTGCTCGCCGATCTGGGCCGGCGCCTCGACCGGCTGGGTCTGACCCATCGGCTGGCCGTGGCGAACCGGCTGGCGCTGGCCTGGGCCTGGGCCAGGCTCGGTGCCGGGGGCCAGCTGCCGGCCGACGCGCGGGCCGCCGTCCTGGCCCTGCCGCCGGCGGCGCTGCGGCTGGAGCCCGATCTGCTCCAGGCCCTGCAGCGGCTGGGTTTCCAGTGCGTCGGCCAGCTGGCCGCCCTGCCCCGCTCGGCCCTGCTCACCCGCTTCGGGCCGGCGCTGCCGCACCGGCTCGACCAGCTGCTCGGACACGGCGAGGAACCGTTCGTGCCGCTGCAGGAGCCCCGGACATGGGCGGTCCGTCTGGCCTGGCCCGAGCCGATCGGCCGCGCCGAGGACATCGCCGCCGCCACCCGGCGGCTGCTTGGCTCCTTGTGCGGCGAGCTGGAGCGGGCACAGCTGGGCGTGCGGCGGCTGGCGCTCGGGCTCTACCGGGTCGACGCCACGGTCGCCCGCCTCGCGGTCGGCACCAGCCGGCCGGTGCGCGACCCGACCCATCTGTTCCGCCTGCTGGCGCTCGAGCTCGACGGGGTCGAGGTCGGCTTCGGCGTCGAGCTGATGCTGCTCGAGGCACCGGAGACGGCCCCGCTCGGCGCCGCCCAGACCGACCTCGCCGCCGACACCGAGGCCGCCGATCTCGACCGGCTGATCGACCAGCTGGCCCAGCGCCTGGGTGCCGCCCGCGTCGTCCGCCTGCAGCCGGTCGACAGCCACCTGCCCGAGCGAGCGCAGCGGCTGGTCCCGGCCGGGTCCGCGCTCAGCCCGCGCCCGTGGCTCGCCCGGCAGCCGCGGCCGCTGCGGCTGCTCGCCCACCCGGAGCCGGTCGCGGCCATGGCCGGCGTGCCTGACGGCCCACCGCTCTGGCTGCGCCAAAGGCGGGAGCGGTTGCGCGTGGCGGCAGCGTCGGGACCGGAGCGCATCCTGCCCGAGTGGTGGCGCCCCGAGGGCGGGCGGCCACGGCTGCGGGATTTCTACCGGATCGTGACCGAGAACGGGCGTAGCCTGTGGGTGTGCCGCGAGGGCATGTACGGCGAGCCACAGCCGCCCGAATGGCGGGTGCAGGGGGCATTTGCCTGATCGCCCGTCTGCGGGCGGGAACGCGCGTGATTGTTCTCGATGCAAATGCACCCGAGAGTGAAGCAACTCCATACCTATTGGCCGTCAAATCGACTGCGTTGTACCAATTGTTCCACTGGAACTGCGGCTGATACCGACGAGTACTATTGACGCAAGGCGACTACGCTCGGCGCAGCGCAGGCCAACGCGATCTACCTTCTCGCCGATGTCGATCGACTTCTGGCCCCATCTGCCCGCTCGCAACCGAAGGTCCGTCGCTCCATAAAAAAACCCGCCTGTGACATTACTCACCGCACGTGGACGAAACATTAACAATATTCCACATGCTGGTACCAGTTCTCTCCATCCATCAAACCAAGGACTCAGAATATGCATGCGATCGAACTCACCGATCGTCCGTGGCATCATCGGCCGCGGGCGCTGCTCACCGGCATGTCTGCTTTGGCCGCGATCGGTCTATACATACCTCCGGCCGCCGCCGACATCCTGAACTTCTCCACCAACGTCAACCCGCAGATCTTCGGGGCGGCTGCCGTCCCCGTCGATCTCTCCACGGCAGCGGGCGCGCAGACCACGTTGAGCTTCGCCACCGCCGCGCCGGACCTGGTCGAGATCACCTTCAGCGCCGAATGCTCGGTCTGGGGCACCGTGTTCCAGTACGGCACGATCCAGATCGAGGTCGATCCCGCCGGGATCGGCGGCTTCGCCCCGGTTGCGCCCACGATCGGCCCCGATGACGCGTTCTGCTCGGGCAACAACATCGCCACCGCGCTCGACGGTTACGTCACCGCGTCGATGACCGTGGTCACGCGGGTGCCGGCGGGGGTCCACCGGGTGCGGGTGCTCGCCAACACCGTCAACGGCGCACCCCAGTTCCGTCTCGACGACCTCTCGCTCACGATCAACAACTAGCGCCCGTCGCCGGCGACGGCCGTGGCGCGCCGCGGCCGTCGCAAGGCTCTTGCGGAACATAACAGGAACATGTCTGCTGCGCCGGTGACCATGACCGGCGGCTCCGACCCGATGCGTTACGCCGAACTCCAGGCGACCTCCAATTTCGCCTTCCTGCGCGGCGCCTCGCATCCCGAGGAGCTGGTCGTGCAGGCGCAGGCGCTGGGTCTCGCGGGCCTGGCGCTCACCGACCGCAACAGCCTGGCGGGCATCGTCCGCGCGCATCAGCAGGCCGAGGCCAGCGGCCTGCGCTTCCTGGTCGGCTGCCGGCTCGATCTGGTCGACGGCACTTCCCTGCTGTGCTGGCCGACCGACCGGCCGGCCTACGCCCGGCTCAGCTCGCTGCTGACCCACGGCAAGCGGCTGGCGACCAAGGGCCATTGCACGCTGACGCTGGAGGACGTGCTCGCCCACGACGAGGGGCAGCTGTTCGCGCTGCTCGCGCCCGAGACGCCGGATGCCGATTTCGCCGGACTGGCGGCCCGCTTGCACGGGCATTGGCGGCGCAACCTGTATCTCGCCTTGTCCCATCGCTATGCCGGCGACGATGCCTCCCGCCTCGCCGAGCTCGCGCGCCTCGCGCGCGACGCCGGGATCAGGCCGCTCGCGACCAACGACGTCCACTATCACCACCCCGACCGGCGGCCGCTGCAGGACGTGCTCACCTGCATCCGCGAGCATGTGCGGATCCGGGACGCAGCACCGCTCCTGTTCGCCAATGCCGAGCGCCACCTGAAGCCGCCGGACGAGATGGCGCGCCTGTTCCAGGACCATCCGGACGCGCTCGCGAGCACGCTGGAGATCGTCGAGCGCTGCCGCTTCTCGCTGCGGGAGCTCGCCTACGACTACCCGATCCGCGACAGCTACGACGGCCGCACGCCGGATGAGGAGCTGGCCCGCCGCACCTGGGCGGGAGCCAGCCAACGCTATCCGGACCGGGTGCCGGAGAAGGTCGACCAGCTGATCCGGCGCGAGCTCGCGCTGATCGGCGAGCTGCGCTACGCCCCCTACTTCCTGACCGTCCACGACATCGTGCTCTACGCGCGCAGCAAGGAGATCCTCTGCCAGGGGCGCGGCAGCGCCGCCAACTCGGCCGTCTGCTACGCCCTGCACGTCACCGCCGTCGACCCGGCGCGGCTGGACCTGCTGTTCGAGCGCTTCATCTCGTCCGAGCGCAAGGAGCCGCCCGACATCGACGTCGATTTCGAGCACGAGCGGCGCGAGGAGGTGATCCAGTGGGTCTATCGCACCTACGGGCGCGACCACGCCGCCCTCGCCGCGACCGTGATCCGCTACCGCCCCAAATCGGCGCTGCGCGAGGTCGCCAAGGTCATGGGCCTCTCGGCCGACGTGCAGGAGGCGCTGACCCGGACGGTCTGGGGCTACGGCCGCGACGGCCTGCTGGAGTCGGCGATCCGCGAAGCCGGGCTCGACCCCGACGAGCCGACCTTGCGCCAGACCCTGGAGCTGGCGGGGGAGCTGCTCGGCTTCCCGCGCCATCTCTCGCAGCATGTCGGCGGCTTCGTGATCGCGCGCTCGCCGCTGCGCGAGCTGGTCCCGATCGAGAACGCGGCCATGCCCGACCGCACCGTGGTCGAGTGGGACAAGGACGACCTCGACACGCTGCGGATGCTGAAGATCGACCTGCTGGCGCTCGGCATGCTGTCCTGCATCCGCCGGGCGTTCGAGCTGCTGCGGGCGCATCACGGCGTCAGGCTCGGCGACATCGCCAGCGTCCCGGCCGAGGACCCGGCGGTCTACGCGATGCTCAGTGCCGCCGACACGATCGGCGTGTTCCAGGTCGAGAGCCGGGCGCAGATGTCGATGCTGCCGCGGCTCAAGCCGAAGGAGTTCTACGACCTGGTGATCGAGGTGGCGATCGTCCGGCCGGGGCCGATCCAGGGCGACATGGTGCACCCCTATCTGCGGCGGCGCGACGGCACCGAGGCGGTGGTCTTCGCGAGCCCGGCGCCGGAGCACGGGCCGCCCGACGAGCTCGAGCGCGTGCTCGGCCGGACCAAAGGCGTGCCCTTGTTCCAGGAGCAGGCGATGCGGATCGCGATCGAGGCCGCGAAGTTCACGGCCGAGGAGGCGAACGCGCTGCGCCGTGCGATGGCCACCTTCCGCCATGTCGGCACGATCCACACCTTCGAGCTCAAGATGGTCGAGCGCATGGTCGAGCGCGGCTACGACCGCAACTTCGCCGAGCGCTGCTTCCAGCAGATCAAGGGCTTCGGCGAGTACGGCTTCCCGGAAAGCCATGCCGCGAGCTTCGCGCTCCTGGTCTACGTCTCGGCCTGGCTCAAGTGCCACTACCCCGACGTGTTCTGCGCCGCCATCCTCAACGCCCAGCCGATGGGCTTCTACGCCCCGGCACAGCTGGTGCGCGACGCGGTCGACCATGGCGTCGAGGTGCGCGAGGTCGACGTCAGCCACAGCCACTGGGACAGCACGCTGGAGCCGCGCCAGCGGCGCGGGCCGCTGATGACCGCGGTCCGGCTGGGCTTCCGCCAGGTCAAGGGCCTGCCGGAGCAGGAGGTCACCCGGATCATCACCGCCCGCCTCAAGCCCTACCGCACGCTGGAGGAGCTGAAGCGGCGCGCTGGCGTGCGCCGCGCGACCATGGTCCGGCTGGCCGAGGCCGACGCGTTCCGCTCGCTCGGGCTCGACCGGCGCCAGGCGCTGTGGGCGGTCCAGGCGCAAAAGGACCCTGCCCTGCCCTTGTTCGAGCACGCGATGGCGAACGCACCCGTGGGCTCCAACCTGCCCGCGATCGAGGGCTCGGACGAGCCCTGGCTCGAGCTGCCGGCGATGGGCCTGGGCGAGCAGATCATCGAGGACTACGCCACCCTGCGCCTGTCCCTGAAGGCCCACCCGCTGGCGCTGTTGCGCGACTGGCTCGCCGCCAAGCGCGCCATCACCGCCCGCCAGCTCTGGCACACCGACCCCGGCCGCCGCGTCACGGTCTGCGGCCTGGTTCTGGTGCGCCAGCGCCCCGGCAGTGCCAAGGGCGTGATCTTCGCCACGCTGGAGGACGAGACCGGCTTCGCCAACATCATCGTCTGGCCCAGCGTGTTCGAGCGCTACCGCGCCACCGTCATGACCGCCCGCCTGCTCGCCGCCACCGGCACGCTGCAGCGCGAAGGCCGCGTGATCCATGTCGTCGCCGAGCGTCTGACCGACGCCTCGAAGGCGCTGCGCCGCCTGCGCGACCAAGCGGTCGACCCGAAGGTGCTGGACGGCGCCATGTCGCCGGCCGACGAGGTCAAGCGCGGGACGCGCGACCCGCGCGACGCGATGCCGGATGGAAGAAACTTCCGGTAAGGAAGGATCCGAGGAATGCTGAACGGCCTCCCTCGGGCACCCACCAGCCTGCGTTTCCGGCAGCCGCTGCTCTACGATCGTTTGGGTGCCTGATTGTGCTCTCACCTTTCCCCGGTTGGGTAGAGATGGATTGCGGCCTGCGCGGCCGCGGTGCGCCCGAGGAACTGCGCGACGTGCTGCGCAGGATGACCCGGATGCAGCTCGGCAATTCCCGCTCGCGCTTGACTACCGGACGGCAATTCGCCGCGGCAGATGGCACGCAACAACGCTCGATCGACGAGCAGGCGGTCGGCAGCCTTGGCAGCGCCCGGCTGAAGCTCGCCCTGCCTTGCTCGGCCAAGTCGCTCGACGATGGAATCGTTGTGGAACATGACCCGGCCCGACGTCGGCGGCAGGACCGCTCGGGGAGCGGCGGCATCGCCAAGCCAGTCGGAAAACTCTCGGCGCTTGCCGATCTGTCCGGCCGATGGATCGACCGTGTACTGGCCGCCGGCCACCGCGTCGGACCGATCCCACATGCCGGCATGTGCGGTGAGCTCCTCAAACGTTGCGCGTGCAAGCAACCGTAGATCGTTACTTTCTGTCACCAACGGTTGCCATCAGGCTCGGCAATGTCATCGCCAAGTGACATCGCCCTGCGAGGCTAGACCGAGTTGAAAAGCGTTACGAGAGTACCCGGCGAAGCTAGCCAGGGCAGATGTTTCGCTTTGCCGGTGTTGTCTCTCTTAACACGATCCCCGGCTGAAAACTGGAGACAATGGAAATCATTGTAAGTTTTTATTGGCGATCCAAAGCTCCAATCTACCAAATAGTCGCGAGCTACTTATCGGCGGATCTTTGGTATTTGAGCAAAGCGCAACAGTGAAGGGCGTTCCGAGATGGTTGACCGGTACTTCGAAGTCTCCGGGATTGCATCAAGCGTGGACGCACCGCTCACCGACGTGAAGCCCGATCAAGACAGCAAATGGCAAGAGGACGTGAACAACCCCGGGTATTTTTTATCTGGAATGATCCGGGTTCTGGCAACGTCTATATCATAACCGCCTCGCATCTCACCGTCTCGGATCAACGGATACTGTGGAGAACGTCATGACTACAGCGCTCGGTCTCACACGGCGTGGAACCCTGCACGCCGTCGCCGCCACCCTCGCTGCAACGCAGCTTTTGCCGAAAGTCGCCGCAGCCGCCATCCCGCGACTCTCGGGGCTGCCGTGGGTCAGTGGCGGCACCGACTACACGACGCCGACGTTCGAGAGCTTCCGCGGCCGCCCGCTCGATGTGCGGGTGGCGTTCGGCAGCCGCAATACCTGGCAGCAGATCCGGACCGCCTACGGCTTCTCGAGTCAGATGAGCAAAGGCGGGCGGATCGTTGCAACCTACGTGCCGTTTCCAGTCGAGCAGAACCCGAAGTCGGGCGGTGTGGAGATCTGGAAGGCTGCGGCACGGGGCGATTACGATTTCCACCACGAGGCCGCCGCGATCTCGTTCTCCAATTTCGGCCGTCCGCTGATCTTCCGGATCGGCCATGAATGGAACGCCCGCTACGCGCACTGGAACTGTTGCGACAAGCAATTCGCCGGGTACTACAAAGATTACTTCCGGCGCGTCGCGGACATTCTGCGTCGCCGCAATCCGGGCGCGCTGATCGACTGGAACAGCGTCAAAGGCGGAGAGGCCAACGCCGGTCTGCAAACGTTCTATCCCGGCAGCGACTATGTCGATTTCATCGGCTGCGACAAGTACGACTTCTGGCCGGCGAGCACCTCGCAAGCGGTGTGGGACAAAGACTTCAAGACGCTGCGCTACGGCGGCCCGAACGGCGTCGGTTCCTTTCTCGACTACGCCAGATCGGAAGGCAAGCCGCTCAGCTTCGCCGAGTGGGGCGTGATCAAGGGGTCGGCGAACTCCGGCGGCGACAACCCGTTCTTCGTCCAGAAGATGCTGGAATTTTTCCGCGCCAATACGCGGGACATCGGCTTTGAAGCCTACTTCAACATCAACGTCGGGTCCTGGACTCACCGGCTGCAGGATAACCCACGAGCTGGTGCGGCTTACCTTAGCGGAACTGCATAGGGTCGCCCGGCGGCCGGCGGGTCGGTACGGCCCGCTGGCGTTTCGGCTTTAGATGCAGGGGTCCATTGAATGGGCACGGATATCCGGTGACTGCCGCGCTCGCTCACGGCGCCTTGCGCCGGCGTCGATTGCCGCCCTATCGAAAGAAGGCCGACCGCGTCGGCAAGAATTGTAGGCTTTGTTCAGCGGCACGAGGACTACATGGAACTGCGCCATCTTCGGTACTTCGTTGCCGTTGCGGAAGAGGGTAGCCTGAGCGTCGCCGCCGACCGGTCGATCCGCGGCTGTTCGAGGTTGCCATGTCGCCGGCCGACGAGGTCAAGCGCGGGACGCGCGACCCGCGCGACGCGATGCCGGACGGGCGGAACTTCCGACAGAACCCGACGCAATATCCTACTGGTTCGGTCTCGAGCAATGCCTCGAAGTCATTGGCGAGGCGGCGCTTGCGGTTCAACCAGGCGATCGTGCGCTCGACCGCCCATCGGGCTTTGCCCGATCCCCCTGAGATACCGCGCCTGGCACCCAGGCTATTCGTCTGGACGGCCGAACCGGAGGCGATCCTGGCCAAGTTAAACGTGGCCATCAAACGTTAGCGACGAACCACTAGCGCGCGATAAGAGCCCGTGCGCTGAAAGTGACGCCGTGCTTCTACCTTCCTTTCCTCATCGCGATCATCTTTGTTCGCAGGAGTTTGCACCTGATCGCTCCGATTGGTCAGAGAAAGGTTCCTTCCATGATTGCTGCGTGCAACTCTTTGTGCCGCACCCATCTGTATGGCCAATCAGTTGTGATAACCGCTAATTCGATGGGTCCGCCGCAAGTTTGAGAGAGGTGGGATGATTTTATGATTTTAATCGTGCTAAATATACACGCATGAACAAAATCAACGGCATCGCGTATCGGAAGAAAAGGAAGGTAAAGCTGATGTCTTGCAATGAGGCCGTCTAAATCCGATACACTGCCATTCCAACTTCCGGAGTTTATTATTTGCTGCTTAAGATCTGTATCGATTCCAGATACGAGACGCCCAAACACCTTCCGAACACCCCAGCAGCGCGTTTCGCCCATCGCAATCGACTGTGGCGTCGGCTTACCTTGGAGAGGATCAAATAGAACTTCAAAGGCTTGCGGAGTTCTCTGCGACGCGGGATATCCTGCGATGCAAAAGCCAGCAACGAGGTCAGTCCTTAGTTGGACGTAGAGTTGCTCTTCTTGCTTAGTTCTCATTTCGGATGACGCAGAGGCGGCCTCGTCATGCTTCGACTTAGCGTGTAGATTTTGGCACAGCTGAATATCGCTGGCTATCGCAGTGGAGTACAGCGGCCAAACTCTATCAGCCCATTGCGATGCAGCCTCTCTCACATCAGCGGCCGGGGCCGTCGTGAATTGGTCGGCAAGCAAGGCAAATTGCGTGCGGTGGCTTTGGCTGCCAAGCGCCAAGCCCCAAGTGATCCCACCTAAGGTGCTAGTTTCGCCAATCTGGAAAAGCTTCTGGTTGAAGTTCAGATAGTGAAATCCGCCTTCTGGCACCATCACCGATGCCGTACTATCGGCCCCGAGCACTACACCTTCAGGCGATAGGTGACACACGGCGATTGTCACGGTTCCCTCCCATGTTAGGTTTTGATTTTTTCAAAAATTCATCAATTTGGCAACGTCGTATTGTTGTTCTGCGCTCCGTTGGGGTTAAGGTCAAGGATATCGTGGATACGCGACCCCGTTCCGCGCCTCGCCCGCCCGCACGACGGTGCCGCCCTCGCGCCGCACCAGCCCCATCCGCACGATGGAGCCCGCCCGCTACAGCGCCGCCATGCCATGTCCCCGGCTCCATGCCCTTGGCTGCCTGCACCGCCCGCGCGATCTCCATGCTCGACGGCGCGCTGGCGGCCTCCCGCAGCACGTCGAGCAACATGCGGGCCAGCTCGCCCTAGCCGAACCAATCGCAGCCCTGCGGATGCGGCAGCTTATGCGCGATCAGCTCCGACGCGGCGTTCAGGTCCATGATGCGGATCGCCGCGTCGAGGCGGTCGGTCTTGTTGTGGGCCAGCTCGCTCGCACCGTACGCTTTGATGCGGGCTGGATTGACGATGTCGGGGTCCCCGGGCGGCTCGCGGCTCGGGGTGGGGCTGACCCAGCCGCGGGCGTGGTCAGTGAGATAGGCGAAAATTCCTTGACGCCGGGGTGCGGTTGCGTGACAAGCTGACGGGCCCAACCCCGGAGCCTGCACCATGCCCACCACCCCCTCGCGCGCCCAAACCGAAGTGTCGCGTCTGAACGGTGCCAAATCGTCCGGCCCCGCCAGCGACGCGGGCAAGGCGCGCTCGGCGCTCAACGGCATCCGCCAGGGCTTGTGCGGCCGGACATTCTTCCTCCTGCCGGACGAGGACCCGGCCGACTTCCGCGAGCACGAAGCCACGTGGCTGGCCGCGTGGTCCCCGCGCGACCTGCACGAGCACGAAGCCGCCGCAGCCGCCATCCGCGCCACGTGGCGCGAGATCCGCGCCGACCGGCTGGAGGCAGCCGTGCTGTCCGACCTGTTCGCGGCCGGCGCGATCGTCGACGACGCCGAGCGGCAGGCCGCCAAGGTTACCGGCATGAAGGCCCTGGGCACGCTCCTGCGCTACCGCAGCCGCATCGAGCGCGAGCACCGGCAGGCGATGGACGCCCTCGACGCCCTGCGCCAGCGCCGTCTCTCAGGGCCATCGCCCGCGCGACGACACGAACCCGAGCCGCTGCCTGCGGCACCCCTGGCCGATGGCCCGCCCGCTGCTGCCACCGCCAGGCGGGCGACGTCCGCCGGTCCCTCGCTCGTCCCAGCAACCGCTCGCGCAGCCGTGCCGCCGAGCGAACCCGAGCGCCCCCTCAACCGCCACCAGCGCCGAGCACTGGCCGCCATGGCCCGCCATGCCGCCTGAGACGCTTGGTATGGTTTGAAAGGAGTGGCTGCGGGGGCACGCGACGCGCTGGATTTGCCGACGTCAGCGGTGCCTCGTCGTCCCTGGATCTTCGCCGGTCGGCCTCTGAAATGGCAATCGCCGCCGCAGTGCCTTCTGGGCTTCCACGGCGCGGTCTCGTGGCTGCGCGTTGGTGACCAGGGAGCCCATCAGCGCCTGCGCAGCGGCGGTGACCTCCGCCACGGCGCGGTTGAAGGCGGGCTCGTTGGCGAGCGAGGGCTTGTTGCAGCCACTGACCTTGCGCACGAACTGTAGCGCTGCCGCACGGACCTCTGCCTCGGTGGCGGGCGGCTCGAAGTTGAACAGGGTCTTGATGTTGCGGCACATACCGATCTCCATCGCCAGTTTCGGGCCGATGATCCATCGTGCGTCAGGTGCCCAGATGGTCGACGAGCCAATTGGGGGCACCAAACCCACCCGATTTCGAGAAACACCGCAATCCGCTCCAGGCACCGTCCGACATGACGGAGGCCGGCACGCCGGGGACCTTCTCGCCATCGACCGATAACTGAAGGGCTCCAAGACCATGACATAGAGTGGCAAATGTCTGGCCGCCCACAACTGTCAGCGTCCGCGGCTGCGGTAGGACGGTTGCAAGTCCAGCCAAGGAGCGCGCAATGACCGCAGCCGCATCAGCGACGGAAACCTCGCCGGCGATGCCGGGTATCGCCACGCAGCAACCATGCTCCGCCAGAGTTCGAGCTATCGCTGCGGCGCTCGTCGTCCTGTCCTCGTCGAAGGTGGCGAGCCAGCCCGGTCGAGCAGCGCGAACGGCAGCGACCTGGCTCGCAGCAACGGGATGGTTGGTGCCCACGATCACGAGATGCGGTGTCGGCGCGGCGGTCACGACGGGGGGCCGGCTGGGCGCCAGGGCCTGCGCCAGGCCGGCGCTGCCACACCATAGCGTCGGACCAGGCAGTGCCCCGGCGGCCGCGACGATGTTCACGAGATCATCCTGCGTCGCCGCATCGCAGACCAGAACCGCCGTCGTGGCGTCTCGGACCGTCGCGTCGGCGAGCCCCTGGCGGGCAGCGACGCCATATTGTGCCAGACGCGATAGCGGTGCGACACCCACCTGGCGCCTCGAGCCGCCGCCGTCGACCAGCATCTGCATGCCGCCGATCGTGATTCGGCCCTGGTCGGGAAAGGCCGGCGCAAGGACGATCCGCCGGAACACGCCCGATGCGACCAGCACCGCGATCTCCGCCGCCCAGTGGCCGCGCAGCAGGCTGTCGATCTTCTTGAAGGCAACGGTGCTGCCGATGAAGCACGACAGCGAGGCCCGGGCGCTGGCAACCGCATCTTCCTCGGTCCCATCCCGGCAGGAAAGGTCGAGCCCATAGGAGCCGGACGGATAGGCAGGCGCGCGCCGCAGCAGGACGCGCAGCGGCGCATGGCTGGTGAACTGGGCGGCACTGTCGAGCGCGCCGGTCAGATCGTCGGCGATCAGGCGGATCGTTGTCATGCAGCGTCCGAAGTTGCCATTCCGGCGCCGACCACGGTGACTTTGACGCCCTGGTCTCGCAGCCGGCCCAGATCCGCGGGATCGGCACGCATATCGGTGAAGAGCTCGTGGATCGCGTCGACATCGCAGATCCGGCAAAAGGCAGCGGGTCGGAACTTGGAGGCGTCCGCCAGCAACACGACGCGGCGCGCGGCGGCGATCATCGCCCGCTTCATCGCGGCGGCCTCGAGTGAGGTCTCGGTCAGGCGCGCGCTGCTCAACGCATGGGTGCCAATCAGTGCCACGTCGGCGCTGAGACTTCGCAGGAAGTCCTGGCCGGGTTCGCCGAGCGCGGTCAGTGAACCGGCGCGAATCGTGCCGCCGAGAACCACGACGCGGATCGCATCGGACGCCGCCAAGGTCTGGCCGATACCGAGGTCGTTGGTGACGGCGGTGAGCGCCAGCTTTCGCTCGACGCATCGGCGCGCCGCGGCAAGCACGGTCGAGCTGCTGTCGAAGATCACGCTCTCACCCGAACGCAACGTCTCGGCTACCGCCCGGCCAATGGCCTCCTTCTCGGGCCGATCGAACTCGGCCGTGATCGCCGCTTCCGGCTCGAAGGTGGACTGGAGTTCCTTCTGGATCAACGCGCCCCCATGGGAGCGCTCCAGATAGCCCCGTTCCTCGAGATGCTCGAGGTCGCGACGCACGGTCGAGGCCGAGATGCCGATCGCTTCCGCCAGCTCCTGGATCGAGGCGGCGCCGCGCCGTCGGATATGCTCCAGCATGAAGGCGCGGCGCTGGGCAGGGATGAGCTCTGGCCGACGGGTGGGGGTCATGGCGGGGTCGCCGTCAGCTCGAGGGGTGCGTGCGGCCGAGGAAAAGCATGAGGAGGATCATCGCACCAATTCCAACCTGGCGCACCGCGGCTGCCCATTTTTGGTAGCAAATGGTAGAAAAAGGCACGAGTTCAAGCCCAGCCGGCTCAAAACGGTGCACGATGGCCAGCCCTCTGCCCGAATGCAGCGGACGTGGATGATCTATTTTGAAGCAATTTGATATGAAATGGCTTCGCGCACGTCGAGCTTTGCGCTAGCGTCAGGGAAATACTAGCAGCAGGGAGCGCTCGTTGCATCGACCGAGAATTGCCGTCACCTCAGGAGATCCGGCCGGTATCGGACCTGAGATCATGGCGCGGGCAGCGTCTGGGCTGCGGCCCCGCATCGCGGCCGGTGAGTTCAGCCTCGCTCTGATCGGGTCGGCGCGCATGCAAGCTGCCGCCGTGCAGGCTCTCGGAGTCGGCGATGATGCGCTCATCACCAATCGCGACGACGCTCGCGACCGCTCGGCGAGCCTTGTCTTCGTCGATGTGGATACGTCCGCCTCGACCATCCCTGTCGGCCGTTCGACGACAGAGGGCGGGCGGGTCGCCTATGACGCGATCGCGACCGCGGTCGAGCTTGCCGTGGGCGGAGCGGTCGACGCGATCTGTACCGGCCCGATCAGCAAGGAAGCGCTGAACTTTGCCGGCTACCACTATAGCGGCCACACCGAATTGCTCGCTGACCTGACCGGTGCGCGCGATTCGGTGATGCTCCTGGCGCACGGCCACATGCGTGTCAGCCACGTAACCACGCATTGCGCGCTCGAGGACGTGCCGCGGCGTGTCACGCCCGAGCGGATCGAGCGCGTCGTCGCCCTGACGGACGAGGCGTTGCGGGCGCTCGGCCTGTCGCGGCGGCTCATCGCCGTGGCTGCTCTCAATCCACATGCGGGTGAAGGCGGGCTATTCGGTCGGCAGGATATCGACGTGGTCGAGCCGACGATCCGGGGC
Source organism: uncultured Alphaproteobacteria bacterium (assembly GCA_963798145.1). Taxonomy (GTDB): domain Bacteria; phylum Pseudomonadota; class Alphaproteobacteria; order Geminicoccales; family Geminicoccaceae; genus Benzoatithermus. Next base: position 322,885 of record CAWCSG010000017.1, on the reverse strand, counting down.
CTGCGCGAGCGCGGCTTCGACGTCGTGGGTCCGCTGCCCGGCGACACCGTCTTCGTCAAGCTCCACGCCAAGCAGTTCGATGCCGTGGTCGCGATGTACCACGACCAGGGTCACATCCCGGTCAAGCTGCTCGGCTTCTCGGTCGACGAGGATACCGGACGCTGGGAGGCGCTGAGCGGCGTCAACGTCACGCTCGGCCTGCCGATCATCCGCACCTCCGTCGACCACGGCACGGCATTCGACATCGCCGGGAAGGGCATTGCGAGCGAGACGAGTCTCATCGAAGCGATCGAACTCGCCGTGGCCCTCGCCAAGCAGCGCCGCCATGACCAAGCGCCGGCGCAAACGCACGTCACCTGACCGCGCAGCCGTGCGCCGCACATAGCAATCGCCATTGGACAAGCCCGGCCCCGTTTACCCCTGCGCAAGAAGACGCTCTACAACCACTTTGCGTAAGCATGAGGGCTGCCGCACCCTGAGACGCGGGATCCCGAACTTCCTGGGCAACGCTGCGATTGACCAGGCAACGAAATCGGCTCGCAGTATCTAGAATTGATGCAATGGCAGAATGCCGCATCAGAACGGGAGGTGTTTATGTCGAAACGGATGATGACGGCGGCGATCGCGCTCGCCCTCACGGGCTCGCTCGCGCTGAAGGCGTCGGCAGCCGAATATCACTGGCCGGACAATATTCCGCCGGAAGCGAAGGCGCTCATGGAGCCGCTGCCGCTCTCGCCCAATGGCCAGGTCGTGCCGGGCTTTCCCGATGGCGCGCCAGCGGTGTCGGCTGACGTCCTGAAATTCTCGGACGAGGATATCGCCAAGCTGAAGGCCGGCAACTTCACCGCCGGTCTCGTCATGCACACCATGGATGCGGGCTGGCCGCATCTGCAGGTCGCCGGCATCACCAACACCCTCAAGGAGTTCGGGGTCGAAGTCGTCGGTGTGACCGACGCGAAGTTCAATGTCGGCCAGCAGATCAGCGACCTCGAGCAGATGACCGCCCGCAAGCCGGATGTGATCTTCTCGATCCCGATCGATCCGCAATCGCAAGCCGAGGCCTACAAGAAGGCCGCTGAAGCAGGAATCAAGCTCGTCTTCCTCGACAACGTCCCCGTCGGCATGGCGCCCGGCAAGGACTATGTCTCGGTGGTTGCATCCGACAACGAGAAGAACGCCTATTACGCCGCCGACGAACTCGCCAAGGCGCTTGACGGGAAAGGCGAAGTCGGCATCATCACGCTGGTCTATGACTATTACTATTCGGTTGCCGCCCGCAAAGTTGGGGCGATGAAGGCATTCGAGAAGTATCCGGACCTCAAGATGGTTGGTGTCGGAACCATCGCCAGCCCGGAAAAGGCCTATGAGGTCGCTACGTCCATGCTGACAGCAAACCCGGACCTGAAGGGCTTCTTCGTGGCCTGGGATACGCCGGCACAGCAGACCGTGGCGGCGGCGAAGACCCTCGGACGCGACATTGTCGTTACCACCAACGACATTGCCGCCGACAGCGCGGTGAACGTCGCGCGCGGCGAGTTTCTGGCGGTGGGCGCTCAGCAACCCTACGACCAGGGCGTCGCCGAGGCCAAGGTCGCGGCGCTGGCGCTGCTCGGCAAGGAAGCGCCACCCTATGTCTCGGTGCCGACGCTGCGCGTCAAGAAGGAGAATCTCCTGAGCGCCCTCAAGCAGGTGACGAAGGAGGATCCGCCGGCTTCCGTCATCAAGCTCTGCAAGGACGAATGTTTCTGATCGGATCCGATGCCCGGCGGGATCTTCCCGCCGGGCGCATCTTTCACCGAGGCTCTCGAGCGCTTGATGCCTGACGCCGCGATCGCCACGCCCAACGGCACCATCGTCGCGATGGAGCATATCGACAAGTCGTTCGGTGCTAATCGCGTCCTGACGGACGTCTCCTTCGCGGTCATGCCCGGGGAGGTGCACGCGCTGCTGGGCGAGAACGGCGCCGGCAAGTCGACGCTGATGAAGGTTCTGATCGGCGTGCATCGCGCCGATACCGGGCGCATCCTTCTCGATGGCGCGGACGTGTCCGCCCTCTCGCTGCGCGACCGGCTCGACCGTGGCATCGCCATGATCTTTCAGGAGCTGAGCGTCCTCCCAAATCGGTCGGTCGCCGAGAACCTGTTCGTGCTGCGCGAGCCGCGCGGTCTCGGCTGGCGCGTCGACACCGCGCGCATGGTGGCCGACGCGCGCAGCCTCATCGACCGCTACGGCTTCGCCCTGAGCCCGACGACGCGCGTCGGCGATCTCGCCTTCGCGCAGCGCCAGATGGTCGAGATCCTGAAGGCGATCTCCCGTGGCGCCAAGCTGCTGGTGATGGACGAGCCGACCTCCTCGCTCACCATCCGCGAGGAGGAGACGCTGTTCTCGACGATCGACCAGCTCAAGGCGGCGGGGATCGGCATCGTCTACATCTCGCATCGCATGGCCGACGTGCTACGCCTCTCCGACCGCATCTCGATCGTCAAGGACGGGCGCATCGTCGGCCCGCTACTGCCACATGAGACCTCGATCGATCATATCGCGGCGCTGATGTCGCGCCCGAAGGACGACGATGCCGAGGCGCCGGCAGCGTCACGGACGCCGCCGAGGCGTACGGCCTCGTCGGGCGGCCAGCTGGCACTCGAGGTTCAAGGCCTGTCGACGGCCCGCAAGCTCTCGGACATCTCGTTCTCGATCCAGTTGGGCGAGATCGTCGGCCTCGCTGGCCTCGTCGGCAGCGGCCGCTCGACGCTAGCCAAAGCGCTCTTCGGCATCTTGCCGGATGCCAGCGGCCACATCGCCGTGGCTGGCGAGGCGCTCAAGCCCGGCCACGTCTCCAGCGCCGTCGGTGCCAGGATCGGTCTGGTACCGGAGGATCGTCGGCTGGAAGGGCTCGTCGGTGGCCGTTCGCTGGCGGAGAACTTCGCCCTGCCGAGCCTCAGGCGCTTCTCCTTTCTCGGCGGCTTCGGCCCGGTCGCGGCCAAGCGGATCGTCGCGCTCTTCCAGCGCTACCGCAATGAGTTGTCGCTGGTTGCCCGCGGCCCGGGCCAAGCGGCGCAGGAGCTGTCCGGCGGCAACCAGCAAAAGATCGTCTTCGCCAAATGGCTGGCGACCAAGCCGCGGCTCCTGATCCTCGACGAGCCGACGGCCGGAGTCGACATCAACGCCAAGCGCGACATGCGCGACCTCATTCGCGCCGTCGCGGCCGAGGGTGTCGGCGTGCTCCTCGTCTCCTCCGAACTCGAGGAGCTGATGGACCTTTCCGACCGCATCCTCGTCATGGCTGAGGGACGCATCACCCGCAGCCTCGACCGCATCCACGACGAGACCGAACTTCGCGCGCTCCTGCAGGCCGAAGCCGCCAAGCAAGCCAAGCTGCGCGACAAGGAATCCGTGACATGACTCTGCCCGCCGAATCGTCGAGGAGTTCGGCTCCTCGACTTCGCCCGCGACCACGTCACCTACGGCATCTTCATCCTCATCACGTTCTACTTCATCCTGTTCGCGCCACACTTCGCGACGTTCTCGACGGCGAGCGCGGTGTTGCGCATCACCGCGATCGTCTCGGTGATGGCGATCGGCATGACCTTCGTCATCGTCTGCGGCGAGATCGACCTCTCCGTGGGATCGCTGGCGAGTTTTTCCTGCATGATCATCGCGCTGCTCTACGAACGGGATGTGCCGACCTATGTGGCACCGGTGATCATCCTGGCCATGGGTGCGCTGATCGGCGCCGTATCGGGCGTGCTCGTCACCAAGGTGAAGATACCTTCCTTCCTCGTCACGCTGGGCATGCTGTCGATCTTCTCAGGCCTCGCCTTGACCATCACCGACACGCGACCGGTACCGATCATCGACGATGATTTCTCGAGCATCTTCTGGAACGGCGCCTTTCTCGGCATCCAGGCGCCGATCTGGTGGACGATCGTCCTGACCGCCGCCGGCTACTACATGCTGCATCAGATGGCGTTCGGGCGGCGTGTCTTCGCCACCGGCGGCAATTCGGTTGCGGCCCGCTTCTCCGGCGTCAGGACTGACGGGGTGAAGATCGTCGCCTTCATCCTGTCGGGAATGACGGCGTCGCTCGCCGGCATGATGCTCGCGGCCCGGTCGACGGCCGGAAATCCAAGCCTCGGTGCCGGATTGGAGCTCGACGTCATCGCCGCGGTGATCATCGGCGGCACCAGCCTGTTCGGCGGCTACGGCTCGATCATTGGCTCGGTGATCGGCGCGATCTTCATCGGTATTCTCGGCTTCGGCCTTCTGGTGCTCGGGCTCTCGACCTCGATCCAGGAGGTGGTAAAGGGCGTCATCATTATTCTCGCGGTTTCGGTGAACCGGCGGTGAGGCGAGCGGCGCCGGCTAGCCCAGGCGCCCCTTGACGAAGGCGAGGCTCTCGCGAGCCGCGGCAGCCGGATCCGGCCAAGCATCGAGCTCGTTGGTGATCCAGCCCTGGTAGCCGATCTCCTTGAGCGCCGCGATCACCGCGCCATTGTCGCAATCGCCCTGGCCGACCGGCGTGAAGGCGAAAGGCTCGCGCTGCCAGCCCTTGAGGTGGATGTAGCTGATGCGGTCCTTGTGCTCGCGCACCAAGTCGGCAGGCACGCCGCCGGCCGCCGCGAGATGCGCCGTGTCCGGGCAGAAGCCGATCTCGGTCTTGGCGAATATGGTGCGGACCTCGCCCGGACCCTCGACGATCGTCGACAGATGCGGGTGATAGTGCGCCGCCAGCCCGTGCGCCTTCGCGAGTACCACCACGCGGTCGAGGCCACGGGCGAGCGCGTCGAAATCGGCAGGCCGGGTACCGGCGGCACGTTTCGCACCACCGCCGACCACGAGATGCAGGGCGCCAAGCGTCTCGGCGGCCTTGGCGGCCCGCTCGATGCGTGCCAGCTCCTCGTCCAGAATCTCGCCGTAGATGAAGTTCGCCCCGCTATAGACCGCGACAAGTTGCAGCTCGGCTGCATCAAGTATCGTCCGCATTGAGCGGAATCCGTCGACCTCGTGGTCGAGCACATTGCCGTCGAAGAACTCGATTCCTTCATAGCCTGCAGCCGCGATCTCCCGGGCGGCCTGCGCCATGTCACCGAAGGTCCGGTAGGTGAGCTGGGTGATCGAGGTCACGCCGACGGCATTGCCGCCGAGCGCGCCCCAGCAATTGGCGTGATAGGCGAGGCGCCAATTGGTCATGCGGGTATTCCTTGGGCTGCGCGGTTCGCCTTGCCGCGACCGCGCTCGGCGATGATGCGGTCGGCGACGCGCCAGGCGTTCGCCATGATGGTCAGGGTCGGGTTGGCGCCGGTCGCCGTCGGGAACGACGAACCGTCGACGGCGAAGAGATTTTGGACCTCGTGCGCCCGGCACCATCGGTCGAGCACCGAGGCGGCCGGGTCGTCGCCCATGCGCAGCGTGCCGTGCTGGTGCGAGCAATTGCCGGTGATGCGCTCGGCATAGACCTTGGTCACCGTGCGCGCGCCGGCGGCGCTCGAGGATGTCGGCGCTGCGGTCGATCAGGAAGCGGCCCTGGTCGAGGTCGTTGCGGTGCGGCGTCAGCGTGATACGGGCGACCGGCAGGCCCCAGGCATCGACCACGCTGATCGTCGAGATCGACGCGGTTGTCGTGCTGCGGCATGTCGTGCAGCACCATGGCGACCGCCATCGAATGGTTGAAGGCCTCGCGGTCGATGCGCTTGGCCTCCGCGCCCCAGCTCGGCTGGCCCGGCAGATGCCAGTTGATGGGCAAGGGGATGCCGACGCCGGCAGCCGCGATATGGCCGCCCGAGACGAAGCCGCGGCTGTCGTCGTGCTCGTAGAACTGGAAGCTCGAGGCGGAGACATAGCCACCGCCCGCCCAGGCATAGACCGGGTCGTCGAAGACACCGATGGCGGCGCTGTACTCGTGGAAGGTGACGTTGCGCCCGACGAGATCGCTGCCATTGGCGAGCCCGTTCGGGAAGCGGCCGGAGCGCGACAGGAGCAGCAGCCGGGCGCTCTCGACAGCACCGCAGGCGAGGAGGAAGACATCGGCCTCCTGTTCCACCACGGCGCCGTCGGCATCCTCATAGACCGCGCTCTTCACCGTGCCGTCCGCGCCTACCCGCAGCTCGCGGACGTAGCAGTCGGCGCGAAGATCGTACCGCCCGGTCGCGATCGCCTGCGGCACGAAGACGTTGAGTGCCGAGGAGCGCGTGCCCGTCGGATCGCCGTGCTGTTGCGCGAAGGCGCTGATCACCGTCGCCGGCCGGCCATCGAACGGCCTGGAGAGCGCCGCCTGCGGCGTCGGGAACGAGTTCCAGCCGAGGGCGGCGCAACCCTGGTGGAATTTCTCCGCGTAGCGCGACATCGGCATTGGCGGGCAGGGATAGGCGCGCGAACGCTGACCTTCGAACCGGTTGGCGCCGGCGAGGCCGGAGACGCCGAACGCCCACTCCACCTTGGCGTAGTAGGGCTCGATCTCGTCGTAGGAGACGGGCCAGTCGGCAAGCGTGGTGCCCGCCAGCCCGCCCGCGACCGTCTTCAGCCGGAAGTCCGAGGGCGTGAAGCGCGGCAGCCAGCCCTGCCAGTGCACCGTGCCGCCGCCGACCATTTGCGGCACCGGACAGAACAGCTCGCGCCGTGCGGGCTCGTCCGCACGCGTGCGGGCCGTGCGCGGGTTGAGGATCGGGTCGGGCCAGAGATTGTAGCGATTGACGTTGGCCAGCTCGTCGCCGCCAAAGCTTTCGCGGGTGCGCCAGGGCCCTCGCTCGAGCGCCACCACATTGACGCCGGCTTCCGTGAGCACCTTGGCGGCGGTGGCACCGGAGGCGCCGGCGCCGATGATGCAGACCTCGGCACGTTCGGGCTTGCGCTCAGGCGCCATGATGCGGCTTTCGCTGGTCGGGCGACGGATCGGTGTGGCCCTCGGCGAACCAGGCCAGCGAGGAGAAGCTGCCCTGATGCACCTCCGCCATCGAGGCTGGACCCGGAAAGCCAATCGCCTGCCAGCCGACCCGGTCGCGATTGCCGCCATAGATCGGGTCGGCCAGAAAACCTTGTCGCGTGTGGACGACGAGGAGCGGAAAGAAGTCCAGCTCGACCTCGGTCGAGGTCTGCTGCAGAGCCGGCCCGCCACCGACGATGGTCGCCACTTCATGGGGCGGCAGCGACGTCGAATCGGGCCAGCCGGCGCGCGTCTCGACGGCCTTGAGCACGGCGTCCTGCTCGTCGGGAGCGCAGTCCGCGAAAAGGCGGCCGTATTCATGCAGGCTTCGGCCGTCGAGCTCGCGCACGCCATCGCGATACTTGGCCAGCATGGTATCGACGCGCTGCCGCCAGGCGTCATGACGCAGGCCGGTGAGGGACTCGAAGCCGGAGCCGTCCGGTTTCGCGTAGATGAAATCGGTGCCGGAGAGATAGCGCTCGAGGAAGTCGATGGTCCCGGCCTCGGCTGCGCCCGCGACGTCGTCGGACGGAATGATCCGCGCCATGGCGGCGGCGATCGTCGACCGCTCATGAGGCGTAAAGGGTGACATTTCGGCGGCTTTGGAAGTCATATGAGCGAGGCCCGCCCTCTTGGAATGAAGCTGCCCGAATATATCGCCCCGTGCCTTGCGCGCCAGCACTGAGCGACCAGCGCGACGAGGAGCCGATTTTCGGCCGTGATGCGCGCTCGCCAGCCGGTAGGGATGAGGCGCTCGGTGAGGCTGTCGCATTGGGTAGCGGCGGTGGGAACGCGAGGCAAAGCTGGCGAGCCAGCATTACGCGTGTTTCGGGCTGGCGTGATGATAGGTCCCGACAAGCACCCTCTTGCTGTCGCCGAGCGCGGTGTTCACCCATTGAAACGGCACCCACTTGGCGGCCTGCGGCCCCGAGCTGGTGATCACCAAGAAGTGGTCGCAGCCTGCTGCCGTGACCGCCGTCCAGCACGACAGGCGGTCGGTGACGAATTTGCTGTCGGCGGCGGAGTCGCGCTTGGCCAGCGCCGCGATAGCCTTCTTGCGGAAAGCCCCTGACCACCGTCGGCCGCGTCCATCTAGGCTTGCACTCCACCATGGCTTCCACGGCGGCGAGGAATGAGTTCCTGCCGGCCGCGCCGCGACCATCGCCGCCATCAGCTTCTGTTCATCAGCCGGGCGGTCGGCTGCCTGATGCCAGTCGTCGCGCGCCATCGCCGGTCGACCGGCCGGGGCGCGCTTGGCGGCTCGCACGGAGCGCTCGGCGCCGATCTTGCCTGAACCCGCACCCTGGTCGCGGCTCCAGCTCGAGCGGCTGTCGCGCCGGACTAACCGGCCGTTAACGGTTGGCTCCTAATCTGCCGCTGGCCAGCCACCAGCGGAGGAACCGATGTCCGCACTCGTGCTCGAGAACCAGCCACTACAACCGACGGACCATCCGGTGCCGCACGGGCTGCAGATGATCCTGGCCGCGGTCGCCGGCGCGGCGGCGCCGTGGCTCCTGCTGGTGACCGCCTATGCCGGCCTCGCCCGCTCGGCCGCAGCGTGCTTCGCGGGGCCGCTGCCGATCTGAGCGTTCAGCCCATCTTCAGCGCGGCCAGGAAGGCTTCCTGCGGGATCTCGACCTGGCCGACCTGACGCATGCGCTTCTTGCCCTCTTTCTGCTTCTCGAGGAGCTTGCGCTTGCGGCTGATGTCGCCGCCATAACACTTGGCGAGCACATCCTTGCGGAACGCCTTGACCGTCTCGCGCGCGACGATGCGGCCGCCGATCGCGGCCTGGATCGCCACCTGGAAATTCTGCCGCGGGATCAGCTCCTTGAGCTTCTCGCAGATGCCCCGGCCCTTGGCCTCCGCATTGCTGCGGTGAACGATCATCGACAGGGAATCGACCCGGTCGTTGTTGATCAGCACGTCGAGCTTGACCAGATCGCTCTCGCCGTAGCCGTCCAGATGGTAGTCGAAGCTGGCATAGCCGCGGCTGATCGATTTCAGCCGGTCGTAGAAATCGTAGACCACCTCGTTGAGCGGCAGCCGGTAGACGACCATGGCCCGGTTGCCGACATAGGTCAGCTCGACCTGCAGGCCGCGCTTCTCGGTGCACAGCTGCAGGATGCCGCCCAGGAACTCGTCGGGCACCAGGATCGTCGCCTTGATCCACGGCTCCTCGACATGATCGATCCGCGTCGGGTCCGGATAGTCGGCGGGGTTGTGCAGCTCGAGCACCTGACCGTCGCTCTGGTGCACGCGGTAGACCACCGAGGGTGCGGTGATGACGATGTCGAGGTCGAATTCGCGCTCAAGCCGCTCCTGGATGATCTCCAGATGCAGCAGGCCGAGAAAGCCGCAGCGGAAGCCCAGGCCCAGGGCCGAGCTGCTCTCGGGTTCGTACTCGAAGCTGGCATCGTTGAGGCGGAGCTTGCCCAGGCTGTCGCGCAGGTTGCCGTAATCGTCGGCGTCGGTCGGGTACATGCCGCAGAACACCACCGGCTGGCTGGGCCGAAAGCCGGGCAGCGCCATCGTGGCGGGCTTGCGGTCGTCGGTGATCGTGTCGCCGACCCGTGCGTCGCCGATCTCCTTGATCGCGGCGGTGATGAAGCCGACCTCGCCCGGCCCCAGCGTGTCGATCAGCAGCGCCTTGGGGGTCAGCACGCCGACACGATCGAGAAAATGCGCGGCGCCGGTCCCCATGAAGCGGACCTTCTGGCCCTTCTGCAGCGTGCCGTGCTTGACGCGGATCAGCGTGACCACGCCCAGGTAGCTGTCGTACCAGGAATCGATCACCAGCGCCTGCAACGGCGCCTCGGCATCGCCGACCGGCGGCGGCAGCCGGTGCACGATCGCCTCGAGCACGTCCGGAACGCCGAGCCCGGTCTTGGCCGAGATCATCAGCGCGTCCGACGCGTCGAGGCCGATGATGTCCTCGATCTGCTGCTTCATCTTGTCCGGCTCGGCTGCCGGCAGGTCGATCTTGTTCAGGACCGGCACGATCTCGAGATCGGCTTCGATCGCCTGGTAGGCGTTGGCCAGAGTCTGCGCCTCGACGCCCTGGGTCGCGTCGACCAGCAGCAAGGCGCCCTCGCAGGCGCGCATCGAGCGGCTGACCTCGTAGGAGAAGTCGACGTGGCCGGGCGTGTCGATCAGGTTGAAGACGTAGTCGAGACCATCCTTCGCCCGGTAGCCGAGCCGGACCGACTGGGCCTTGATGGTGATGCCGCGCTCGCGCTCGATATCCATCGAATCGAGCACCTGCGCGGTCATCTCGCGCGCCTCGAGCCCGCCGCAGGTCTCGATCAGGCGGTCGGCCAGCGTCGACTTGCCATGGTCGATATGCGCGACGATGGCGAAATTGCGGATGCGGGAAAGGTCGGTCATTGGCGCTCACTCAACGCGGTCGTGCCGCTAGGTCGGGTTCGTCCCAAGCCGAAGGCACGTCGCGCCGGCCATGGATGACGCGGATAATCTCGATCGTTGCCGCACGCGGCCGGTAGAACACGAGGTAGAGCCCGCAGGCGCACGAACGCAGTTCCGGCCCCAACTCCGGATGAATCGGACCCGCCTGTGGCTGACCGGCAAACAAACCGCAGACAGCCAGAATTCGATCGATCAGATCGTCGGCGCGCCTGGGACCGCTCTGCTCCGCAACGTAGCGCCAAATCCGCCGCAGGTCGCGTTGTGCTCGACGGGAAAGGACGGGCCGTGACATCCAGGATCAATCGGCTTCGTCCAGGGGCGACCAACCCTCGGCCTTGATCTGCGCCATCAGCTGATCGGATAGTTCGGCCGAACGACCAGCCTCCAAATCCGCCAACCCCTCCGCGACCGCGGCCTTGAGCCATTCGAGCTTCGCAGCCTCGATGTGATGGTGCTCTTCGAACGAGTACATGACGGCCACCGGCTTGCCGTTCTTCTCGATCGTCACCGGTGCGCGCTGGGCTTCCATCAGCAGCTCGCCGAAATGGTTCTTCGCATCCTTGGCCGACATCGTGCGCATGGGTGATCTCCGGACGGCTGGGACCAAAATAGCCACTTTGGCCCCAGCCGTCAAAGACGGCGCTACCGCAGCACCGCCCCGGTCGCCTTCTCCGCCGCTGTCACGATCCGGCCCGCCACCGCCTCGATCTCGGCCTCGGTGAGGGTCCGGTCCGCCGCCTGCAGCCGGACCGCCACGGCCAACGACTTCCTGCCCTCCCCGACACCCGGGCCGGCATAGACGTCGAACAGCCGCACCTCGCGGATCAGGCGCCGCTCGACCGCCCTGACCGCTTCCAGCAGCTTGCCCGCCGGCACCGCCGCATCGACGACGAAGGCGAAATCCCGGTCGACGGGCGGATAAGGCAGCAGCTCCAAGGCGGGTCGCGCCTTGCTCGCGCGGGGCTTGGGCATCGGCACGGTGTCGAGATCGAGCTCGAAGGCGACCAGCGGTGCGGCTACCTCCAGCGCTTTCACAAGTCCCGGGTGCAGCTCGCCGAACACGGCCAGCACGGCGCGGCCCTGGCGCAGGCAGCCGGAGCGGCCGGGATGGTACCAGGCCGGCGCCTCGGCCTCGACCTGCAGGCTCTCGGGCTTGACGCCCAGCACCGCGAGCGCCGCCAGCGCATCCGCCTTGGCGTCCAGGGCGTCGACGGCGCGGGTGGGCTGCGCCCAGTGCGGCGGCAGGGCGCGGCCGTAGCGCACGGCAGCGAGGGCCACGACCTGCTCGCCCGGCATGGCACCGGTGAAGCGCGGGCCCAGCTCGAACAAGGCGCCATCCTCCTGCTTGCGGGCAAGGTTGCGGACGGCGGCGGTCACCAGGTTCGGCAGCAGCGACGGCCGCATCGCCGACAGCTCGGCGTTGAGCGGGTTGCGCTTCAGGATCGGCGCCGCCGGGCCGAACATGGTCGCCTGCTCCGGGGGGATGAACGACCAGGTCACGGCCTCGGCATAGCCGAGCTCGGCGACCGAGCGGCGCAGGGCCGCGCGCCGCCGCTGTGCTGCCGTCAGCACGCCGGGGCTCACGGCGGCGGTGCGGGTGAGCGGCACGGGCGGAATCTTGTCGAAGCCGTGCAGCCGCGCCAGCTCCTCGACGATGCAGGCTTCGGTGCCGATGTCGTGGCGCCAGGATGGCGGCCCGACCTGCCATTCCTCGGGCCCGCCCTGCAACGCGAAGCCGAGGGCGCGCAGGATGCTCTCGATCTCCGGCGTCTCGAGATCGATCCCGGCCAGCCGGGCCAGGCGCGCACGCCGGAACCGGACGGCGGGCGATGGCTCGGGAATCGCCCCGGCGACGACCACGTTGCCGGCGACACCGCCGCAGAGATCCAGGATCAGGCGTGTGGCGAACTCGGTCGCCGGCAGGACCAGTTCCGGGTCGAGGCCGCGCTCGAAGCGGGTACGGGCATCGCTCTCCACCCCCAGCTTGCGGCCGGTGGCGGCGGTGCGCAGCGGATCGAACAGCGCCACCTCGAGCAGCACGTCGGTGGTCTCGGCGCCGACGCTGGTGCCCTCGCCGCCCATGATGCCGCCCAGGCTGATCGGGCCGCTGGCGTCGGCGATCACGGTCATCCCGTTGTCGAGCCGGTAGGTGCGGCCATCCAGCGCCAGCAACTCCTCGCCGGCCCGGGCGAAGCGCAGGACGACGTCCCCTTCGATCTTCGCGGCATCGAACACATGCAGCGGCCGGCACAGGTCGAAGGTCAGATAGTTGGTGATGTCGACGAGGGCCGAGATCGGCCGCAGCCCGATCGCCTTGAGCCGATGCTGCAGCCATGCCGGACTGGGGCCGTTGCGCACGCCCCGGATCACCCGGCCGACGAAGAGTGGGCAGGCCTTCGCGTCGCCGGTGGGAAAGTCCAGCCCGATGGTCACGCCCGTGCTGCCATCGCCGGGGACCGGCGTGAAATCGCGGCTCAGCAGCCTGCCGAGACCGGCGGCAGCGAGATCGCGCGCGATGCCGGCGACGCCGAAGCAGTCGCTGCGATCGGGCGTGAGCTTGATCTCGATCACCGGCCCTTCGAGGCCCAGCACCCTGGCCGCCGGCTGGCCGACCTCGGTTTCCTCCGGCAGCTCGATGATGCCGCTGTGATCGTCGCCAAGCTTCAGCTCGCGCGCGGAGCAGAGCATGCCGACGCTGGGCACGCCGCGGATCACCGCCTTCTTCAGGACCTCGCCCGAAGCCGGGATCACCGAGCCTTCCGGCGCGAAGATCGCCTTGATGCCTGTGCGCGCATTGGGCGCCCCGCAGACGACTTCGAACACGCCGGCTTTCGTCTCGACGGTGCATAGGCGCAGCCGATCGGCGTTCGGGTGCTGCTTCGCCTCGCGGACATAGCCGACGCTGAACGCGGCGAGCTCCGCGCCCGGGTCGGACACGCCCTCGACCTCGAGGCCCAGCATGGTCAGCCGCTCGCACAGCACGTCGAGCGGTGCTTCCGTCTCGAGATGCTCCTTGAGCCATGGCAGGGTGAACTTCATCGCGACAGCCCGCCATAGGTGGTGGGGACATCCAGCGGCGCGAAGCCGTAATGGCGCAGCCAGCGCAGGTCGGACTCGAAGAAGGTGCGCAGATCCGGGATGCCGTATTTGAGCATCGCCACCCGATCGATGCCCATGCCGAAGGCAAAGCCCTGCCACTCTTCGGGATCGAGGCCGACCGCCTGCAGGACGCGGGGATGCACCATGCCGCAGCCCAGGATTTCCAGCCAGTCGCCACCCTCGCCGACGACCAGCTCGTCGCGCGTGCGCCGGCAGCCGATATCGACCTCGGCCGAAGGCTCGGTGAACGGGAAGTAGCTCGGGCGGAAGCGGACCGGCACGTCGTCGCGCTCGAAATAGGCGCGGACGAAATCGGTCAGGCAGCCCTTGAGATGGCCCATATGCACGCGCCGGTCGATCAGCAGCCCCTCGACCTGATGGAACATCGGGGTGTGGGTGGCGTCGCTGTCGCGGCGGTAGGTCCGGCCGGGAGCGATGATCCGGAACGGCGGCTTGCCGGCCAGCATGGTGCGGATCTGCACCGGGCTCGTGTGCGTGCGCAGCAGCAGCGGGCGGCCGTCGACCTCGGCATCGAGGTAGAAGGTGTCGAACATCTGCCGCGCCGGATGCTCCGGCGGGATGTTGAGCGCCTCGAAATTGTGCCAGTCGTCCTCGATGTCGGGACCTTCCGCCACGGCGAAACCCATGTCGGCAAAGATCGCGACAATCTCCTCCGCTGCCTGGCTCACCGGATGGATCCGCCCCTGCGGCCGCTCGCGCGCCGGCAAGGTGATGTCGATGCGCTCGGATTCCAGCCGGGCTGCGAGCGCCGCCTGCTCCAGGACCGCACGGCGGGCAGCCAGCGCCTCCTCGACCTCACGCTTGACCGTGTTGAACGCCTGGCCCGCCTCGCGCCGCTGTTCCGGCGGCAGCGCGCCCAGCTGCTTGACCAGCTCGGTCACCCGGCCCTTCTTGCCGAGCGTCGCCACCCGGAGCTCCTCCAGCGTGCGCAGATCGCCGGCCTCCGCCAGCTGCGCCAGGATCTCGCGGCGGAGATCGCCGATATCGACGTCCATCCGTGCCTCTCTCGCCTTGCCGTCGCGACAATAAAAAAGGGGCCGGAGAGGCCCCTCTTCGCATACCGGGACAAGCCCGGTGATCCGCGCGGCGCCCTCGCGGGCGCCGCTCCAAATCAAGCCTGGAGAGCGCCCTCGGCCTGCTTGACGAAGCCCGCGAACGCCGCCCCGTCATGGACGGCGATATCGGCCAGGACCTTGCGGTCGAGGTCGATGCCGGCGAGCTTCAGCCCGTGCATAAATCGGCCGTAGGTCAGCCCGTGCTCGCGCACGATCGCGTTGATCCGCTGGATCCACAGCGCGCGGAACTCACGCTTGCGCACGCGCCGGTCGCGATAGGCGTAGAGATGCGACTTCTCCATCGCCTGGATCGCGGCGCGGATCGTGGTGCTGCGACGCCCCCGCTGCCCCTTGACCTGCTCCAGCACCTTCTTGTGCCGGGCATGGGTGGTAACGCCGCGCTTTACTCGAGCCATCTCGATCGATCCTCAGTCTTCTCGTCGCCGGCAGTCAGCCGTAGGGCAACATCAGCTTCACAAGGGCGGCGTCACCCGGTGCCAGGTAGCGCGCCTTGCGCTGGCTCGCCTTCGCCGACTGCGGCTTCCCCGTCATCATGTGACGGTGGTAGGCGGCGGCGCGCTTGACCTTGCCGGTACCGGTCAGCGAGAAGCGCTTCGCGGCGCTCCGCTTCGTCTTCATCTTCGGCATGTCGGGGAAACTCCAAATCGACGCCAAACGCGCGCCGCAGCGCGACGACAGCCGGCGGCTTATAGCCAAGCCCGGAACGACACGCAACAGCGGCGTGACGGTCAGACTTACACCCGTCGACCCGGCGCGCGCAGCACCAAGGCGGTCCACGGCCCCTGGTCGAACCGCTGCACCAGCCGCAGCCCCTGCTCCCGGTGCGCGGCGATCACCCGCTCCGCCTGCCGGTCCAGCAGCCCCGACAGTACCGCATGCCCACCCGGCGCCAGATGCCGCCGCAGCGCCGGGGCCAGCTCGATCAACGGGTCGGCCAAAATGTTCGCGAGGATCAGGTCGAACGGTGCCGTGCGATGCACCAGCGCGTGGCGGTAACCGTCCGACACGACCGCCTGGGCACGCGCTGCGACACCGTTCAGTCGCAGATTGTGCGCGGTGACCCGAACGGCGACCGGGTCGTTGTCGACCGCAACGACGCGCGCCGGCCAGCATTTGGCGGCGGCGATCGACAGGATGCCGGAGCCGCAACCGACGTCGAGCACGCGCCGGAAGCGGTAGGCCCGGGCAACCTCGTCGATGGCGCGCAGGCAGGATTGGCTCGTCGCATGCTCGCCGGAGCCAAACGCGACACCGGCGTCGATCTCGATCGGGACGAGTCCTGGCGGCAACTCGTCACGGGCGTGCGAACCATGCACGACGAAGCGCCCGGCGGGGATCGGCGGCAGCCGCAGCGAAGTGGCGGTGACCCAGTCTTGTGCTGGCACGGCCTCGACCGTGACTGAGTCCAACGTCACGCCCGCCGTCACGCAGGCGAGGGTCAACTCCGCCTCGAGGTCGCCGGGGTCAGGCCGGTTGCGATACAGGAACTGGATGTTCCAGCCCAGCGCGTCGCCCGTGGCCTCGTCCTCGATCTCGAACACCGAGACACCGACGGCAGAATCCTCGAACAGCTCGAGCACGTCCGGCATCTCGGGCCCGACCGTGTTGACATTGACCCGCCAGAGGTCGGGCTGCGGGCTGTCCATATTGTCTCCCGAATGTTCAGGCTGGCTGAACGAAGCTGTCGATGACCTTCTTCCGGCCGGAATGCTCGAACGCGATGTCGAGCTTGTTGCCCTCGACCTGCTCGACCTTCCCGTAGCCGAACTTGTCGTGAAAGATGCGGTCGCCGGGCTTGAAGAGGCCACTTTTGCCGACCGGGCGCGACTGCAGGATCTCGGCGCGGCCCTCGATCAGCTTGCCGATCTCGGCCCGGCGCGAGCGGAAGCGGCTGGTGGGCTTGGCCGTGAACGGCTCGTCGTCGAGGAAGGTGCCGAGATCTGGCCGCGTCGCCGGGTTGCGATGCAGATGCTCGATATGCTCGACCGGCAACTCCTCGATGAACCGTGACGGCACGCTCGACGACCATTGATTGTAGACGCGCCGGTTGGCGGCGAAGCTGATGGTCAGCCGGCGGCGGGCGCGCGTGATGCCGACATAGGCCAGCCGCCGCTCCTCCTCGAGCGACTTGTTGCCACCCTCGTCGATGGCCCGCTGGTTGGGGAACAGCCCCTCCTCCCAGCCGGCCAGGAACACGTTCTCGAACTCCAGGCCCTTTGCACCGTGCAAGGTCATGATGCTGACCATGTCGATATCCGACGCGCTCGCGTTCTCCATCACCAGGCTGACATGCTCCAGGAACGCCGGCAGGGTGTCGAACTCCTGCACCGCCTTGACCAGCTCCTTGAGGTTCTCCAGCCGGCCCGGCGCGTCAGGCGAGCGCTCGGCCTGCCACATCGCGGTGTAGCCGCTCTCGTCCAGGATGATCTCGACGAGCTCGCGTGGGCCATTATCGCGCGGCAATGCCCGCCACCGGTCGAAAGTCGCGATCAGCTCGGCCAGGGCGTTGCGGGCGCGCGCCGGCAGCTCGTCGGTCTGACACAAGGTGCGCGCGGTCTGGAACATGCTCGCCTGACCGGCGCGCGCCGCCGCGCGCACGCTGCGCAGGGTGCTGTCGCCGATGCCGCGCCGCGGCAGGTTGACGATCCGCTCCAGGGCCAGATCGTCGTCGGGCTGGCAGACGACGCGGAAATAGGCGATCGCGTCGCGGATCTCGGCCCGCTCGTAGAAGCGCGGGCCGCCGATCACGCGATATGGGATGCCCAGCTGGATGAACCGCTCCTCGAAGGCGCGGGTCTGGAAGCCGGCCCGGATCAGCACCGCGGCCTGGCTGAGCTTGCCGCCCTGCCGCTGCCAGGCCTCGACCTCGTCGGCGACGAAGGTGGCCTCCTCCTTGTCGTCCCACAGGCCGGCGATCTTGACCTGCTCGCCCTGCTCGCCCTCGGTCCACAGCGTCTTGCCGTGGCGGCTGCGATTGCGCGCGATCATGCCCGAGGCGGCACCCAGGATATGGCCGGTCGAGCGGTAGTTGCGCTCCAGGCGGACGACGCCGGCACCCGGGAAGTCCTGCTCGAAGCGCAGGATGTTGCCGACCTCGGCGCCGCGCCAGCTGTAGATCGACTGGTCGTCGTCGCCGACGCAGGTGATGTTCTTGTGGCCGGCGGCGAGCAGCCGCAGCCAGAGATACTGCGCGACGTTGGTGTCCTGATACTCGTCGACCAGGATCGCACGAAACCGCTGCTGGTAGCGCTGCCAGCAGCTCCGGCTGCTGCGTCAGCAGCGTGAGGCCGTGCAGCAGCAGGTCGCCGAAGTCACACGCGTTCAGCGTCGCGAGACGTTCCTGGTAGGCGGCATAGAGCGCCACGCCGCGGCCGAGCGCGAAATCGCCGACCTCGGCGGCCGGGACCTGATCCGGCCGATAGCCCCGGTCCTTCCAGCGCTGGATCGTGGCGACCAGCAGGCGCGGCGGCCAGCGGCGCTCGTCGAGGTCGGCCGCCTGAATGATCTGCTTCGCCAGCCGCTCCTGGTCGTCGCTGTCCAGGATGGTGAAGCTCGACTGCAGGCCGACCAGCTCGGCGTGCGCTCGCAGCATCCGCACGCCCATGGCGTGGAAGGTGCCCAGCCACATGCCCGCCACGGGCCGGCCGATCAGACCCTCGACGCGCTCGACCATTTCGCGCGCGGCGCGATTGGTGAAGGTCACCGCCAGCACCTCGTGCGGCCGCACGCGGCCGGTCAGCAGGAGATGGGCCAGACGGGTCGTGAGTACCCGCGTCTTGCCGGTTCCGGCGCCGGCCAGAACCAGCAGCGGCCCGTCCGGCGCCGTGACCGCCGCCCGCTGCTCCGGATTCAGCCCGCCCAGATAGGGCGGCTCGCCCTGCAGGGGCAGGCCTGCCCGCGCCAATGTCGATGGCTGACCGCCCATGGCTCGCTTGTCATCCAAATGGCGGGACGCCCCAGACGTCGCGTGCACCGCGGCCACACGCGCGCAGCAGGGCCGACGCCGTGCTTGCGCGCAGTGCTGCTCGGGCACACCTAGTCGCTCGAGTGAGTACCGGCAAGGCACCGCGCCGATCCGGCGGGGCATGGGAAGGCAGACCGGTCTTGCTAGCGAACGCGCAGCGGAAGTAGTGGAGCACATGCCCCGGCTGGCCGTGTCCATCTGCACCAGCGATCGCGCCGCCCTGCTGGCGCGGGTGCTTCATGCCATCGAGCGGATCGAGTTCGGCGAGCTTGCGAGCGACCAGGTCGACCTCATCGTCGTCGACAACCGGCCGGACGGACGGGCCCGTAGCGTGTGCGAGCAAGCAACGGCGAAGCTCCCGATCGCCGTGCATTTTGTCGAGGAAGGGCGGCAGGGCATCTCCTTCGCGCGCAATCGTGCGGTGGCCGAGGCGATCGCGCGGGGGGCCGAGTTCGTGGCCTTTCTCGACGATGACGATGTGCCCAGCCCGGACTGGCTCCTTCGCCTCGTGCGCCGACAATGCGAGACCGAAGCCGACCTCGTGTTCGGATTCTGGCGGCTGCCGGGCGAGCTGCAGCTGCCTGCATGGCTGCACGGTACCCGCTATTTCCGGCCGCCGCGGCCGGAGGATCGCAACCGCTACGGACTGCCGGCATGGGCGGGCACCTACAACCTGCTGGCGTCGCGGCGGCTGCTCGAGAGCCTGGCCGGGGGATCCGGCCCATTCCGGCCCGAATTCGCCCATGGCGGCGGTGAGGACACCGACCTGTTCATCCGCGCGGCCGAGGCCGGGTTCACCTACGCCTGCGCCACCGATTCGATCGTGGAGCGCGGCTGGCAGGCCGATCGATTGACCATGCGCGGCGTGCTGCGGCGCGGGTTCGTGCTCGCCGGCTCGCGCGTCCAACTGGCCCGCGCCCATCTCCCGGCCGAGCAGCTGGGTGCTCTCGCCCGCTCCAGCTGGCGCAAGCTCGGCAAGTCGATCCTCGGGCTGCCGCTCGCCGCCCGCGGGCGGCGCCACCTGATCGACGCCCTGCTGGCGACGAGCCAGGCTCTGGGCGAGCTGCACGCCTGGGGCGGCGGTCGCCGACATTACTATCTGCGGCGGCGGGGATGAGCACGACCTTCGTCGGAAGGTGGCGCAAACGCCTCGACAAGTGGGCGACCGCGATCATGCGGGTGCTGCGGCTGGCGAGCCTACGGCAGCGCGCCCTGGTGGTCGGCGGGACGTTCCTCTCCAGCGTGCTGGACCTGATCGGCCTGACCATGATGGTGCCGCTGATCATCGCGGCCACCCACGCCGGCAATTCGTCCAAGGGCAAGATCGTGGCCCTGAGTTCGGCGCTGGCGAAGATCGGCGTGCCGTTCGAGCCGATGCCGATCCTGACGATCATCATCGTCGGCCTCGCGCTGAAGGCCGTGGTCGGTATCCTTGTCACCCGCTACGTCGGCAGGGTCGTGGCGAAGGTCACTCGTGACATGCGGATTCGCCTGATCCGCAGCCTGCTCGGCGCGAGATGGGGCTACTTCGTGCGTCAGCCCGTCGGCCGGCTGGCATTCGCGATCGGCCCCGAGGCCGATGCCTCCGGGCAGAGCTTCGAGGTCCTTGCCAGCCTGATCGCATCCCTGCTGCAAGTCGTCCTGTTCACGACGATTCTGGGACTGCTCTCGTGGCAGCTGCTGATCGTCGCCATCGTCGCGATGGTCGTGACGAGCCTGTGGTTCGGCGGACTGGTCCGCCGCGGACGTCAGCAGGCCAAGGAGCGCCGCCATCTGGTCCGCCAGCGCGCAGCCAAGTTCACCGATGCGCTGATCGGCATCAAGCCGATCCGCGCGATGGGGCGTGCCGATCGTTTCGCCGGAGTCTTCATCGACGATGCGCGCCTCGCCGCTGCCGGCTCACGCACGCAGATCTTCAGCGCGGAGTACGCCGCGGACCTGCAGGAGCCGTTGATCGGCGCCTTGTTCGCCATTGGCCTGTATCTCGCCGTCACCAGGCTGCAGCTCGAGGTGCACGATCTCCTGATCCTCTCGATCCTGATGATCCGGACGCTAGGCGCACTGTTGCCCATGCAGCGGCTGGCACAGCGCTTCATCCAGTCCTATGACCAGTATGTGTCCTTATGCCGGCTGCTGGAAACGACCGAGGAGGCCAAGGAGGTCGCCGGCGGCCAGCGGCCGCCGACCTTGCGCCAATCGATTCGGTTCGACCGGGTGGCGTTCTCCTACGACAGGCGGCCCATCCTGCAGGGCCTCGATCTGGAAATCGGCAAAGGCAAGATCACGGCGCTGATCGGCCCGTCCGGCGTCGGCAAGTCGACGCTGGTCGATTTGCTGGTCGGGCTCTACCAGCCGACCGCGGGCGCCGTGCGCGCCGATGGTGTCGATCTGCGGGAGATCGATCTCGCCGCCTGGCGGTACGGCCTCGGCTACGTGCCGCAGGAAGTGCTCCTGTTCCACGACAGCGTGCGCAACAATGTGACCCTGTTCGAGGATGACGTGCCGGAAGAGGCGGTGGTCCAGGCCCTCCAGGCCGCAGGCGCATGGGGCTTCGTGGACGAGCTTCCGCAAAAGCTGGAGACCATCGTCGGCGAGCGGGGCAATCGCCTGTCGGGTGGACAGCGGCAACGAATTTCGATCGCCCGCGCCATGCTGCACCGACCGCGGCTCCTGATCCTGGACGAGGCGACCACCGGCCTCGACCAGGAGACCGAGCTCGCCATCTGCACCCATGTCCGCGAGCTGTGCGAACGGACCGGGCTGACGGTGCTGGCGGTCTCGCACCAGATGGCCTGGCAGCAGGCCGCGCACGTGATCTATCGGATCGACAACCTGACCGCGTCGCGCCAGCCGCCAGCCGAGGCGCGGCCGGCGCTGGCCAGCCCGGCCGCGGGCTGAGCGCGGCGGCGATGCCGAACGGAAACTCAAGCCGCGAGCCCGAGCCGGCCCGCGCGCGCAACATGGCGGTGCCACGGTTGCTGTTTCGTGCCGCCAAGCTGCTGCTCCGGGGCGACGCCTATCGGGCACGTCACGTGCTCGATGACGCCTACGTGCAGTGGCGCATACCGCCGCCCGCGATTCCCTGGCTGGCCGACGTGATCGCACGGCTGGAGCCTGCCGGGATCCCGCCGGCGCAATCAGCGGCGCCGGTCGACATCGTGATCCCGGTGCATGACGGCCTCACCCACCTGGAGCGCCTGTTCTCGACCTTGTTCGAGCACACCGACGCCAGCCATCGCATCCTGCTCGCCGACGACGCCAGCACCGACCCGGCCGTAGCGGCCCTTCTCGCCGTGGCCGCAGCGCGTCCCAACGTGCGCATTTTGCGCAGCGAGACCAATCTCGGCTTCGTGGCCACCGTCAACCGCGCCATGGCGGCGATCTCGGGCCATGCCATCCTGCTCAACACGGATACCGAGGTGCCACGCGGCTGGGTCGAGCGGCTGATGCGGCCGATCGTGGGCGAGGCCCGGGTCGCGTCGGCCACGCCGTTCTCCAACTCGGCCGCCATGTTCGGCTTCCCGCTGCCGGAGCGGGTCAACCCGCTGCCGGCCGGGCTGTCACTGCGGCAGGTCGACGAAGCCTTCGCGCGGCTGTCCCCGGCTTTCGACCCGAGTCTGGAGGCGCCGACCGGGATCGGCTTCTGCATGGGCGTGAATCGGGACGCATGGCAGGCGGTCGGCCCGTTCGACGCTGCCACTTTCGGCCGCGGTTACGGCGAGGAGACCGACTGGTGCCGACGCGCCGCCGCGGCCGGCTGGCGAAATGTGCTGGCGCCGAACCTGTTCGTCTACCACGCGGACGCCGGCACGTTCGGCAGTGCGGAGAAGCGCGCGATCCTGGACACGCACCTGCGGGTTCTGCACCGGCGGTGGCCGGCCTATCATCGTGAACTCGCGTCGTTCCGGCGGCGTGATCCATGGGCAACCCGCAGAAGTGCGGCGGTCCTGGCCCTGGCAACCGCGCCGGATGCCAATCTTCAGCTGTTGCTGCCGGCAAACTCACCCGGTGATGTCCCGACCCGATCCGCAATTGAAACCGCGGCAGCAGCGCGAGGGGTGATTCGGATCACTCCGTCCAGCAGGTCGGATCAAGTGGAGATCGAGGTCCATCGAGGTCGCTGCGGCACAACCATGCGGTCCCCACGCGGAACCCACCGCTCTGCCATCGAAGCGGTTCTGCGGCATGTGCCAGCTTTTGCGGTTTAAGGGACACCCCTAAACGCCCTCCTGATCGCAATAGAGATTCTTATGGGCCATGACTTTCTATTCTTTCGCCTACGTTTGATATAGTGAAGCAGTGGATTGACGTCCTTGTCTCTAACGCCCGGATGCTCGTCACAATACCGCTTCATCGAGAAGAATGGCGACGGGTCCCTGCCCTCCCGCCAACCAATCTGTGCGAAATGCCTGACCAGATCGCCATCGGCCGGAGCGACCTCTGGATAGCGTTGGCGATAGAATGCAGCATCGAACAGATCAGAGTGAGCGATTGTGTACCTATCGCGATACTGATTCAGCCAGCGAATGATGCGCTTTGCATTGCCCTTTAACGAGGCGCCTATCGGATCTTCGCCCGCGTTGACCGCCGATGATTCTACCCTATCTCCCGCCACCGCAGCGCTGGCGATGGCGTCGATCTGGCAGGCGGCCAGGAAGACCTGCGTTCGCTCGGCAAAGCTTTCGCCATCAAAGCGAGCGTGCAACGCCTCCGCATAGGCGTCCGGCTCGTTCTCGGCATGAGCCGCGGCATCACGCACGCCGAGTATCCGCGCGATCAAATGCTCGAACTGCAGCCCCTTGCTACGCTCGAACAGCGCGATATCGAGCATGAAGGCGCGCAGAGCCGCTATGCGGTGCAAATAGTCCTGCTGGTCGAACGTGCCGGCCAGCAGCTCTTCGGGTGTAGGCAAAGAGTTCTTAGGGGCAAACACGGCATCGCCGAGCAGGGCGACCGGCTTGTCATAAAAGAAAGCTTCGAACCCAACCGAGCTGTTCACCGTGATGACGGCATCGGACGCGGCGACCAGCTGGGCGGTCGAGATATCGCCAAAACTCCCGTCTATCCAAATCGCATCGTCTGCGTGCAGCAACTCGGCCCGCGCCCGGCCGGCCTCGGCCATTCCGTTCAGCCGGGTCGGGGACGCAGGATGCGGTTTGAACACGACGCCCCAGTCGTGCCGATGCGCCAGCTCGACCACATGCTTGACGACTCCGTCCAGGCCCGTAAACGGTGAAAATGCAATGAGGTTAGCGTCATCTGGAAGCTGGAGCGGCACGAAGAGAAGCTTGCCACGACGCCGCTTCAATTCTGCCAGCACGGGATTCGTGCGGAAACCGAACTCCAGATCATAAGGCTTTATGCTTGCATCCGCGCTGTACAATGCCATGTCGACAAATGACTGCCGTACTTTATCTCTCATCAGCTGCTCAATTTTACCAATGGATACCTTCTGCAGGAGCGCCCCACCATTTGAGCCAAGTGGATCCGCGATCATGGTTTCCAAAAATGGTGGCCGCGTGCATCCGAGTTCCAGGAAAATTGTTGCGAGATTGTTTTTCTTACAATAACTATCAACTACGCCGTTTGATCCCCAAAATAATAGTAGATCGAACGGGTAGCGGTTGTAGATACTGTTGAGCAAGCCCTCATATTCGCTACTAATTTGACCGACGCCTGCGAGAAGCTGACTCCATTCCGCTAATCCGTCCGGTATCCAGGGCTTCCGCCACTCATGCATCAACTCGTGCTCGGCATCGTCTGGCCAAAGGAACGGGCCATCATCGCAGTTGAGACGCTTGCGGGCATTGGCGATCAGTTCACGCCCTGCGAAGATCTTGCATTCGATCCCGCCCGCCGCGGCCTCGCTCTCGCCAGCGAGGAAGCAATGCGCGAACCTGGGGCAGTGTTCGGCGAACTCTAAGGGATTGTCGCGGATGGGGTAGGGTTCGAGAAGCAAAAGGATACGCAAGTCCACCTCGCAGGCTGAAGGGCTAGTGCTCGAGTGCGCTCAACAAGGCCCCAGCCGAAATCCGGCTCGTCCCATGCGTGCTCAGCCAGGCCCGGTTTACGGCGTCTGCGTGCGGGTCGAAACCGTCGCGCACGCGCTCGCTCAACGAGCTGAGCCACTCCGCGGGCGATCTTGGCAATGTGATGGCGCAGCCCGCTTCGGCCATACGCTCCATGTCCGGGATCGGCGAGGCGACGAGCCGACAGCCGACCACGCTGGCTTCCAGAAATTTCACGTTAGACTTGCACGCATTAAAATTAGTGGCCTCCAGCGGAGCGATCGAGGTGTGGCAATAAGTCATCAGCTCGAAGAGCTGCCAATAGTCGACGACTTCATGATGCAGCACGCGCGGATGCTCTCTTACGGCCTGGTTTAGCCTGACCGGCCCCACCACCAGGAACTTCAGTTCCGGATTTTCGTCCAGCAGTGCCAAAACGGCCTCCTCGGCAATGGGAAAATCGTGGTCATGACTTCGCGTGCCCGCAAAATATCCGACCATCTCTCGGCTGCCGCGAGCCGCCCGTCTTCCGAGCACATCATACAGTGCCAACACCCGAGACGACATCGAGTTGGGCACTATGGCCACCCGGGCGGCCGGATGGAACTCACGGGCGCGCTCGGCGAGCGGTTGTGTCGACGTCGTTACGAACTGGAACGCGTGCATCGCAGCCAGATTGTTCTCGAAGAGAGTCAAAGCTTGCTGCTCGGTGCAGTGACCATTTTTGTAGATCGAGCTTTGCAGCGCCAGCGCCGGTGGGCCGAAGATCAAGTCGTCGTAGTCGGCCACCAGAGACTTGCCCGCACGCTTCAGGCTGTCGAGAACCGCCCGGAACCGAGGCAGCACCGTCGTTGGCCGGTGGAACACATACAGATCGAAGTCGAAGCTGGGATCCCCCAGGAAAGTCTGCAACGTCGTCACCGCGCAAGATCGTTCTTCTGCGGCCATGCCTTCCGCCACATGATAGCAACGATAGCGTGTCGAGCCGTCGAGCAGCGGCCGCTGCTGCCGCGCGGTATTCGAGATGAAGCAAACCCGGCCGACGTTCATCGCGCTCCCCGCTCAACCACAAAACTGACACGCTGGATGAAACTCGCCGTCAGCGACAGCTGAGTTCATGAACCGCGCGATCTTGGAGGGCGCAGCTTCGCTGACGCGGTCGATCTCGGCACTCAGTTGACTAGGCTCGCCCAAACGACCTGCGACGTTTTCCACCAGTCGTGACGACGAACTTCCGTCGACCTTGCCTCGGTCAGCCGCTCCGTAGCCCGTTGCGCCAGCACGCGCCGGATCGGCCCGGTCGCCACAAACTGGCGCAACGTTCATGATCTCTCCACCGTAGCGGCGATAGCCGCCCCATGCAACGGGCCGCGGCGCCAGCGCGGGGCGGCACCTGAGCACCCCCACAGCCGCGCAGGAGGGTTGCGAGGCACCAAGGCGAACGATATGACCGGCGCCGCGTCGCGATGCCCGAAACCATTGGGTTACTCGAGGCGACGCGCGGCTCATAGCGCGGCGGAAAATTCGACGCTGGACGACCCCTGTGCCACAGGCCGCGAGCCGCTTGAGACCTAGCGAACCCACGGAGCCATCGCCGTTATGAATTTTGTGATCCCCGGATCAGCTGCGCTCTGGATGCCTGAACGGCTGGCGCCGTCGACGTGGCTCGGCCACATTCCGTTCGCTTTCTGGCTGGTCACCACCCATCAGCCAAAGGTTGTCGTCGAGCTCGGTACCCATAACGGCTCGTCCTACATGGCATTCTGCCAGGCGATCGAGCGCTCCGGCTTCGCTGCGTCCGCCTACGCTATCGACACCTGGCGGGGCGACGAACAGACGGGGTTTTATGGCGAAGACGTTTTCGCCGATGTCACAGCCTACCATGATCGACGCTACCTTGCCTTTTCACGCTTGGTCCGTTCCACCTTTGATCAGGCATTGGATCATTTCGCTGATGGCTCGATCGAACTCCTGCACATTGATGGTTTTCACGCCTATGGCGCTGTGAAGCATGACTTTGACGCATGGCGACCGAAACTCTCCGACCGGGCTATCGTCCTCATGCACGACATCAATGTCCGAGAGCGCGGCTTCGGCGTCTGGCGGTTGTGGGAAGAACTCATCGTCGATCACCCGCATTTTGCCTTCCAGCACCATCACGGCCTCGGCGTGCTTGGTATTGGTAGCGATCCGCCACCGGCCTTGCGCAGTCTGATCGAAGCGACCGCCGATGAGTCGGACGCTGTCGAATTGCGAACGTGCTTCGCTCGGCTTGGCAACGGCATTCAAGCCCAGTTCGACGCTGAACGGCTCCTTTCGGTGCAGGACCACATGGCCGGTGAGGCACGGGCGGACCGGGCGGCGCTCGCCAGCGCCGGCGCTGAACGGGATCGGCTGCGTACCAGTCTCGCTGAGTCTCAGGCCCATTTCGCCAAATCTCAGGCCCAACTCGCGGAGGCTCAGGCGGAGATTGCCCAGCTTGGGAAGCGGGTCGTCGCCGTGCAGGCCGAACTCGCAACCAGCCTTGATGCGCGAGTTGCTGTGCAACGCAAACTCGACGCAAGCACCGCCGCAGTCGCAGCCGCACAGCGGAATCTCAACGCGACCAGCCTTGCCCTGCGCAAGGAGCGGCGGCGCCGCGCAAAGCTGTTGAGCTCGATCAGCTGGCAAGCAACGCGACCACTGCGTTCGATCGTGGATTTCGTCGTTCGGCCATTCCGCAAAGCGCGTGCGAAAGACGAGTTGGCGCGCGCCGATAGCCTCAACCTGCCGCCGCTGCTGCCGCCCTATTTTCAGCCGGCCCTGAAGCCGACCACGCCGGTGGCCTTCGACGCGATGTCCTGGCTAACGAGGACACGCGCCACAAGGACGAAGGTGTGCTGCCTGATCCACATCTATTATCCTGATTCTTGGCCGGAGATTGCGGCCTACCTCAAGAACCTGCATGAAACTAACCATGAGATATTCATAAACTTCGTCGAGACCACGGTGACCGACGAACTGCTGGCGCAGGCTGCCGCCGATTTTCCGGCGGCCACGCAGCTCGTATCGCCAAACCGCGGGCGTGATGCCGGCGGACTGTTCCGCCTGGTCACCAAGGTCGACCTGAGCCGATATGCCAGTGTGCTCGTGATTCACGGCAAGCGCAGCATTCACATCAAGCCGGAGTACGGGGATCTTTGGCGCCGGACGCTGATCGAACCGCTCATCGGCTCACCTACGATCGCCCGGCTCAACGCTGCGTTGATCGCTACCGATTCGACGGTCGGCATGATTGGCTCCGCTGCGTGCCACAGCACTTTTGTCGGCGCGAACGCATCCAGCATCGCGATGCTCGGCCAGCGTTTGGGCATCGCACCTGAGGACCTGCAGGCCCCATTCGTTGCAGGATCCATGTTCTTCATCCGGCCGACCTTCATGGCCCGGATGCTTGAAGCCCTGCGCGGGCTCGACTTCCTCGACCCGCACCGCCCCGATTCGGTCAGCTCGATCGACGGCGATCTCGAGCATGCCGTCGAGCGCGTCTATGGCGCATTGGTCAAGTCGGCCAAGCAGCGGATTGTCTGGCGGGACACGCGCGTCACCAAGGTCGACCTCGGCCCGATCGGTACGGCAAAGCCATAGATCGTCGGCCGGCCCAGCAATACTCGAGCCGCTCAGATCACCACAACCGATGAGCCGTCGAGATGCTCCTCGGCGACACGCCGTAGATACTCGCCATAACCGCTCTTGCTCAAGGCCGCCGCGCGCTCCATCAGCTGCTCGCGGTCGATGAATCCCATGCGGTAGGCGACCTCCTCGGGGCAGGCGATTTTCTGGTCCTGGCGATGCTCCAGGATTCGGACAAATTCCGCTGCCTCGAGCAGCGAATCGAACGTACCGGTGTCGAGCCAGGCGAAGCCGCGGCCGAGTCGTGCCACCTCGAGTTGCCCCTGCTCCAGATAGGCCCGGTTCACGTCGGTGATCTCGATCTCGCCGCGCGCCGACGGCCGCACCGCCGCCGCGATGTCGGCGACGCGCTCATCGTAAAAATACAGCCCGGTCACGGCCCAATGGGAGCGCGGCTGCGTGGGCTTCTCGACAATGCCGATCGGGCGCCAGCCGGCGTCGAACTCGATCACGCCATAACGCTCGGGATCGCGGACCGCGTAGGCGAACACGGTTGCGCCCGTCGTCCGGGCGGCCGCCAGCCGCAGCTCCTCGGCGAGGCCATGGCCGTAGAAGATATTGTCGCCCAGGACGAGGGCACAGCGCTGGCCGGCAATGAAGCTGCGGCCGACGATGAACGCATCGGCGAGCCCGCGCGGCTCCTCCTGCACGGCATAGTGCAGATCGAGGCCCCACTGGCTGCCGTCGCCGAGCAGCGCCGCGAACTGGGCGGCGTCGCGCGGCGTGGTGATGATCAGGATCGAGCGGATGCCGGCCAGCATCAGCGTGGCGATCGGGTAGTAGATCATCGGCTTGTCGTAGACCGGCAGCAGCTGCTTGCTGATCGCGAGGGTCATCGGGTAGAGCCGCGTGCCCGAGCCGCCCGCCAGCACGATACCTTTCATGGCGGCGCCCCTTCCCTCACCCACCGGCCGCCAGCTCGCGGCCGACCGCCGCCAGCGCCTCGCGCCACGGCCGCGGCCGGATGCCCCATACCTGCCCGATCAACCGGCAGTCGAGCGCCGAGTTGGCGGGCCGCGGTGCCGGGCGCGGAAAGTCGGCGGTGGCGATCGGCACCAAGTCTGGCCGCCGGTGGCCCGGCGGCAGGCACAGTTCCATCACCGCCCCGGCGAAGCCATGCCAAGTGGTGACGCCGCCTCCGGTGAGGTGGAACGTGCCGTATCCCCTCGCCCCACCGGCGAGCCCGCACGCCACGTCGAGGATGGCGTCGGCCAGATCCACCGCCGAGGTCGGCGAGCCATGCTGGTCCGCCACCACGCTCAACGTCTCCCGCTCGGCCGCGAGCTGGCGCATGGTGAGCACGAAGTTGCGGCCGTGCGCGCTGTAGACCCAGGAGGTGCGCAGGATCACGTGTGCCGGGCACGTTTCGCGCACGGCGCGCTCGCCGGCCTCCTTGCTGGCGCCGTAGACGTTGATCGGCGCTACCGGATCATCCTCGCTGTACGCGCCGGGCTTGGTGCCGTCGAAGACGTAGTCGGTCGACACGTGGATCAGCGGCAGCCCGTGCGCGGCGCAGGCCTCGGCCAGATGGCGCGGCCCTTCGGCGTTCACGGCAAAGGCGCGGTCGCGCTCCTGCTCAGCCAGGTCGACCGCGGTGTAGGCCGCCGCATTGACCACGATATAGGCGCCCGCCGCAGCGACGGCACGCCGCACGGCGTCGCGGTCGGCGATGTCCAGGTCGCCGCGCGTGCATCCCTGCATGGCCAGGCCCCGCGCGCGGCCACGCGCCAGCAGCTCGCGCCCGAGCTGGCCGTCGGCGCCGGTGATAAGCAGGTCAGGCACCCGCACCGGCCCGCGCGGCTCCGAGCCCCAGCCGGTCGCCGCCGTAGCGCCCGCCCTGGATCGCCTCCCACCAGGAGCGATGCTCCGCGATACCAGCGGACGGTGGCGGCCAGTCCCGTCTCGAAGGTCTCGCGCGGCGCCCAGCCCAGCTCGGCGCGCGCCTTGGCGTCGTCGATGGCGTAGCGTGCGTCGTGGCCCGGCCGATCGGCGACGAATGCGATCAGGCGGTCGCGCGGTTGCCCACCAGGGTCCGGCTGAAGCTCGTCGAGCCGGGCGCAGATCGCGCGGACCACCTCGAGGTTGGTACGCTCGCTGGCGCCGCCGAAATTGTAGCCCTCGCCGGCTCGGCCGCGGGTCAGGGCAGCCTCGATGCCTCGGGCATGATCCTCGACATGGATCCAGTCGCGCACGTTCTGGCCGGTGCCGTAGACCGGCAGCGGCTCGCCGGCCATCGCCTTGATGATGGTCAGCGGGATCAGCTTCTCGGGAAACTGGTAGGGTCCGTAATTGTTCGAGCAGTTGGTCAGGATCACCGGGAGGCCGTAGGTGCGGTGCCAGGCCCGCGCCAGATGGTCGGCCGCGGCCTTGCTGGCGGCATAGGGCGAGTTCGGGTCGTAGCGCGAGGCCTCGGTGAACCTGCCCTCCGCACCCAGCGAGCCGTAGACCTCGTCGGTCGACACATGCACGAAGCGGAACCGGTCCTGCCGGTCGGCCGGCAGACCGCGCCAGTAGGCCAGCGCGGCGTCCAGCAGCACGTAGGTGCCGACGATGTTGGTCGTGACGAAGGCGCCTGGACCGTCGATCGACCGGTCGACGTGACTCTCGGCCGCCAGATGCACGACCGCGTCGGGCGCGAAGGCGGCCAGCGCCTCGGCCACGGCGGCGTGGTCGCAGATGTCGGCCTGCACCAGCCGGTAACCGCCGTCGCCCGCGACCTCCTCCAGCGCATCGGGGCTG
This sequence comes from uncultured Alphaproteobacteria bacterium, assembly GCA_963798145.1. Lineage (GTDB taxonomy): Bacteria > Pseudomonadota > Alphaproteobacteria > Geminicoccales > Geminicoccaceae > Benzoatithermus. Next base: position 291,964 of record CAWCSG010000017.1, on the reverse strand, counting down.
GCCGCATAGGTCAGCTTGTCGAGGTTCAAGACCTCGTGGCCCAGTTCGCGTACCGCCTGCCGGACATAGGCCGACCCGATGAACCCGGCGCCGCCGGTCACGATGATCCTCATCGAAGCGTCTCTCGATCCATCACGCCCAGCTCGAATAGGGCCGACTCGGCGATTTCGGCCAGCCGCGGCAGCGCACGATCCTTCTCGGACAGGACCACGGCCTCCGGCCCTACCGGCCAGTCGATCGCCAGCTCGGGATCGTCCCAGCGGATGCCGCGATCATGCTCGCGGCTGTAGGGCGCCGTGACCTTGTAGACGATCTCGGTGTCCGGCTCCAAGGTGCAGAAGCCGTGCGCGAAGCCGACCGGGACGAACAGCTGGTTCCAGGCGGAGGCGCTCAGCGTGGCTGCGACATGCCGGCCGAAGGTCGGTGAGCCGCGGCGCAGATCCACCGCCACGTCGAGCACCGCACCGCGCGTGACCCGCACCAGCTTGGCCTGGGCGAACGGCGGCAGCTGGTAGTGCAGCCCGCGTAGCGTGCCGGCCGGCACCGACAGCGAGTGGTTGTCCTGGACGAACTCGTCCGCGATCCCGGCCTCGGCCAGCGCGCGGCGACTGTAGGTCTCCGAGAAGAAGCCGCGCTCGTCGAGGAACCGATCGGGCACGATCAGCCGGACCTCGGGCAGCGCCAATGCAACGATCGAAATCGCCATCCTTCCCCCAACTTCGGCCGCCAAAGTCATCTGCCGACCTCCACCACCTCTACCAGCAGGCAGGCATGGCACAAGAGACCCAGGTCGCCGCACCCGATCGATGCCGGTCGACCGCACCGCCGCATGGAAATGGCACGGCAGTTGCACGCCTTGACGTTGCCGGGACCGAACGGGATGCTCTCCCGAGGTGCCACCCACCGGTGCGGCTGGCAGCGAAAGTTGGAATACCGATGCGCTATGCGATGCGGGTCGAAGGTCTCGGCGGTGCCGAGGCGGCAGCCTGGGACATTCACAACGAGGCGGTGGCACGCCGCGCCCACGGCGAGGACGTGATCCTGCTGTCGATCGGGGATCCCGACTTCCCGACGTCGGCGCCGATCGTGGCGGCGGCCAAGTCGAGCCTCGACCAAGGGCGCACGCACTACGCCGCCGTGGTCGGCCAGCCCGAGCTGCGCTCGGCCATCGCTCTCAGCCACCAGCGCCTGTCTGGGCAGCCATGCGACCCGTCGCAGGTCGTCGTCCTCGCCGGCGCCCAGTCAGCGCTGTTCACGGCCTGCCAGTGCCTGTTGGAGCCGGGCGACACCGTCCTGGTCCCGGAACCCATGTATGTCACCTATCCGGCGACCGTCGCGGCGGCCGGCGCGCAGATCGTCCGGGTGCCGCTGATCGCCGAGCGCGGCTTCCACCTCGACCTCAATGCCTTGGCGGCGGCGGTGACCCCGGCGACGCGGGCGATCCTGCTCAACTCGCCCCACAATCCCACGGGTGCGGTGATGACCCGCCCCGAGCTCGAGGCCGTGGCCGAGCTGTGCCGGCGGCACGATCTGTGGCTGATCTCGGACGAGGTCTATGCGACGCTCCTGTACGACGGCGAGCACGTGGCGCCATCCAGCCTGCCGGGCATGGCCGAGCGCACGGTCACGATCTCCAGCCTCTCCAAATCGCACGCGATGACCGGGTGGCGCATCGGCTGGCTGATCGGGCCGCCGGAGCTGGCACGGCACGCCGCCAGCCTCGCCCTCTGCATGCTCTACGGCTCGCCGGCCTTCATCCAGGATGCCGCCACGGTCGCGCTCGGCGGGGATCTGCCCGACATCGACATGATGCGCGAACGGTATCGCCGCCGGCGTGACGCCGTCTGCCGCCGCCTGGCGGGGTTGCCGGGCCTCGCCTGCACGCGACCGAAAGGTGGGATGTTCGTCATGCTGGACATCCGCCGCACCGGGCTCGGCGCCGATGCGTTCGCACGCCAGCTGCTGGCCGACGAGGCGGTCTCGGTTCTTTCCGGCGACGCATTCGGCGGAGCCGCCGCAGGCCACGTCCGACTCAGCCTGACCGCTCCGGACGAGCGGCTCGCGGAAGCGTGCAACCGGATCGGCCGCTTCGCCTTCCGCCTCGCGGCCAGCGCGCGCGGCGAACTGCCTGCCGCTGTGGGAGTCTGATGCAGCAAGAAAAGGGCGGCCGCACCGTGGTGCGGCCGCCGAGCGCCCGGCGAACCCGGCCGACGAAAGCCCTCAAAAAGCCGGCGGGGCGGGAACATCGCCGAGAATGGTTGCTATTCGGTCGTTAGCCCGGCTCGTATGCGATGCCGGCCTAAAGCAGATGACTGGCGAGATGCACGGCGACGGCCGCGGGGATGACGAGGCCGAGCGCCACCACGAGCTTGAACAGCAGCGGCGGGCTGTCGACTTCGCGACCCTCCTGTTCCTGAATTTCCGCGACCAGCTCGTAGAAGGCCGCATCCCTGACCGCGGGCGATGCCCTCGCCGCGCGACGCGGATGCGCCGGCGCCCTTTTGAACGCACCGCTCGCGTAGGTGAACTGCTCGAGGGCGAAAGATGGTGACATCATCGGAGTTTCCTCGAGGCGCTGAGCGCCGCCGTGCGACCGCTGGTGTTCGTGAGGTCACTTATTCATCTAAAACTCTATCAGGTCAATAGTCTATTATCGCCGACTACTGGCTGCTGCACTGGCCATGACCGGACTTTACCCGGCAATGGGCGCGTGTATGCTCCGCGCCAGCAAGCCGGGCACAACAGCTCGACCCGGCGCAGGGAGCAGCAGTTGGCGTTGCTGGAACTCAAGGGCGTCGCCAAACATTTCGGGGCCATCGAGGCGCTGAAGGGGATCGATCTCGCGATCGAGCCCGGCGAGGTGCTTGGGCTCATGGGCGACAACGGCGCCGGCAAGTCGACGCTGGTGAAGATCATCGCCGGCAACTTCCCGCCGTCTGAGGGCGAGATCAATCTCGAAGGCACCCCCCAACATTTCCACAAGCCGGCCGACGCGCGCGGCCAGGGCATCGAGGTCGTCTATCAGGACCTGGCGCTCTGCAACAATCTGAGCGCGGCCGAGAACGTGTTCCTCGGCCGTGAGCTGAAGCGCCGGCTCGGCCCACTCTCGATCATCGACTATCCTGGCATGTATGCGCGCGCGGCGACGCTGTTCAAGGAGCTGAAGTCCGAGACCCGGCCGCGCGATCTGGTCAAGCAGATGTCGGGCGGACAGCGGCAGGCAGTGGCCATCGCCCGCACCCGGCTCGCGGACGCCCGCATCGTCCTCATGGACGAGCCGACCGCCGCAATAAGCGTCCGCCAGGTGGCGGAGGTGCTGGAGCTCATCCGCCGACTCAAGCATCAGAACATCGCCGTGATCCTGATCAGCCACCGCATGCCGGACGTGTTCGCCGTCTGCGATCGCGTCGTGGTGATGCGACGCGGCACCAAGGTCGCGGACAAGGACATCGCAACCAGCTCGCCGGAGGAGGTCACCGGCCTCATCACCGGCGCCATCCGCGACGCTTGAGGCAGGCCCCGATGCAGAACGCCCGCCCACTGCAGACCACCGTCGAGATCGAGGAGGTCACCGGCCTCAAGGAGCAGACCGCCCTGCAGCGCCTCCTGGGCAGTCAACCCTTCTGGGTGCTCATGGCGCTGCTGCTGATCTGCGCCGTGATGTCGTGGCTGCAGCCGGCCGCCTTCGCCAGCACCGACAACCTGTTCAACATCACCCGCAACTTCGCCTTCATCGGGATCATGGCGCTGGGCATGACCGCGGTCATCCTGACCGGCGGCATCGATTTGTCCGTCGGCTCGGTCATGGGTCTGGTCGGCGTCGTCTGCGGCCTGATTCTCCAGGCGGAGCAGCACTGGGTGCTGGCCGTGCTCGGTGGCCTCGCCGCAGGTGCGCTGTGCGGCGCCGTCAATGGCTGGCTGATCGCCTATGCCGGCCTGCCGCCGTTCGTGGTCACGCTCGGCATGCTCTCGGTCGGGCGATCGCTGGCGATCGTGCTGTCGCAGAACAAGATGATCTACGAGTTCGGCCCCTACGGCGACACCTTCAACTCGATCGGCGGTGGTGAGATCCTGGGCATCGCGGCGCCGGTGTGGATGCTGCTGGTGCTGACGTTGATATTCGCCTTCGTGTTCAACTTCTCCGCCTGGGGCCGCTACCTCTATGCCATCGGTGGCAACGAAAACGGCGCCCGAATGACCGGCGTGCCGGTCGATCGCGTCAAGCTGCAGGCCTACATCCTGTGCTCGCTGACCGCCGCCGTCGCCTCGATCATGATCGTCGGCTGGCAGGGCTCGGCGATCAACGCGCTGGGCCAGGGCTACGAGCTGCGCGTGATCGCCTCGACCGTCATCGGCGGCGCGAACCTGATGGGTGGCGAGGGCGGCGCCTTCGGTGCGTTCATCGGCGCGGCGCTGATCGAGGTGATCCGCAACAGCCTGCTGATGGCGGGCGTCGACTCCAACTGGCAAGGCACGTTTGTCGGTGTGTTCATCATTCTCGCGGTTCTGCTCGAGCGGATCCGCGGAAGACGCGCGGGCTGAGCGGTTCGGCCAGCGTGCGATCATCCACAGGGAGGCCCAAAGGATGAAGAAGCTATTGATCGGTACGGCATCCGCGGCGGTTCTCGCCGCCTTCGCCGGTGTCGCCCCGGTGCAGGCGGACGAACTGACGTTCGCGCTGGTGCCGAAGAACATGAACAACCCGTTCTTCGACCAGGCCCGCGACGGCTGCATGAAGGCCGAGAGCGAGTCCGGCGGCAAGTTCAAGTGCGAGTATATCGGCCCCGGCGAGCATGGCGGCGGCGAGGAGCAGGTTCAGGTCGTGCTCGACCTGATCGCGAAGAAGGTCGACGGCATCGCGGTCAGCCCGTCGAACGCCGCGGCCATGGGCAAGACGCTGGAGAAGGCCAAGGAAGCCGGCATCCCCGTGCTGACCTGGGACAGCGACCTGCTCGAGAAGGACAAGGCGCTGCGCATCGCCTATGTCGGCACCAAGAACTACGACATCGGCGTAAATCTCGCGAAGCTGGCGCAGGGCATCAAGCCCAAGGGCGGCACGATCTGCATCCAGTCCGGTGGCGCCGCGGCCGCCAACCACAACGAGCGTATGCAGGGCATTCGAGATACTCTGGCTGGCGTCAAGAGCGACAAGGCTCCCGGCGAACGCCCTCACCGGCCAGAACGGCTGGACCGAGGTCGCCGGCTGTCCGCTCTACACCGATGACGACTTCCCGCGCGCGGTGCAGCAGATGGAGGACATTCTGGGCAAATACCCGGACCTCGATGCCTTCATCCCGACCGGCGGCTTCCCGCAGTTCCTGCCTGAGGCCTACGCCAAGGTGGCTGAGAAGCATAAGGCGCGCATCGAGAGTGGCGACCTCGCGCTCGTCGTCGCCGATACGCTGCCGGTCCAGATGGACCTGATGAAGCGTGGCCTTTCGCTCGGGCCAGGTCGGGCAGCGGCCGTTCGCCATGGGCCACGACACCATGGGCTATCTCTACGAGATCGTGACCGAGAAGAAGATGCCGGCCGATCCGACCTATACCGGCCTGGACGTCTGCACGCCCGAGACCGCGGATACCTGCATCGGCGGCTGAGCGGCGCGACCAGGATTTGCCACGGCGCCTCCGGGGTCTCCCCGGGGGCGTCTTGCTCCGGGAGACGCAACATGACGCAGCAGACGTTACGCGCCGGTGACCTCGAGCTGGTGGTCGACGCTGCCCGCGGCGGGTCGATCATGGCCTTTCGCCAGGGCGAATTCGACCTGATGCGACCGTGGGACGGGGTCAGTGACGATCCGCGCGCCTACGCCAGCTTTCCGCTGGTGCCGTTCTCGGGCCGGGTCGATCACGCGAGCTTCCGCCATGCCGGGCGCGACTACCAGCTGGCCGTCAACTTCCCGCCCGAGCCGCACTCCATCCATGGTGATGGCTGGACCTCGCCCTGGCAGATCGTGACCGCCAATGAAACCAGCGCGGAGCTGGAGCTGGTCCACGACCGGCCGGGCGACGTCCTGCGCTATCGGGCGACGCAGATCTTCTGGCTCTACCCCGACCGGCTCGAACTCGCGATGAGCCTGACCAATCGCGGCCCCGAGGCGATGCCGTTCGGACTCGGCCATCACCCCTATTTCGGCGACCGCGACCAGGCGCTGCTGTCCGCCGAGGTCGACGGCATCTGGCTGCCCGACGATCTGAACGTGCCGCGCCAGCTCGAGCGCGTGCCGGTCGAGCTGGGCTTTCGCCTGCGCCGTCCGGTGCACGAGCTGGTGCTCGACCACGTCTTCCAGGGCTGGAGCGGCAAGGCCCGGATCGAATGGCCCGAGGCCGGGCGGGCGCTCGAGATCACTGCCGACGAGCTGTACCGCCATCTCGTCGTCTACGTGCCGCCCGGCCAGACCTTCTTCTGTGTCGAGCCGGTCAGCATGATCGGCGACGGGTTCAATCTCATGGAGCAGGGTGTCGCCGGCACTGGCGTCCGCGTCCTGGCACCCGGCGGATCCATGCGCGGCAGCATGACCTTCCGTCCGGTCGCTGCCGGCCCGGCCTGAGGGCGCGGCAGAGGCGCCTCAGTACCAGCCGCCGTCGACGATGTAGCTCTGGTTGGTCATGGCGCTGCTGTCGTCCGCGGCCAGGAACAGGACGACGCGCGCGATATCGTCGGGCGTGAGCTGACGCTTCAGGCACTGCCGCGTCATCAGCTCCTGCTCGCCGGCGGCGTCGAGCCAGAGCGTCTTCTGCCGCTCGGTCATGATCCAGCCCGGGGCGATCGAGTTGACCCGGATGTTGTCGGGGCCCCAATCGCGCGCAAGCGACCGGGTCAGCCCGATCACCCCCGACTTCGCGGCGGTGTAGGCCGCCATGCCACCCTGGCCGACCATCCACGAGGTCGAGCCCATGTTGATCACCGAGCCGCCGCCGGCCTGCTTCATCATCGGGTAGGCCGCCTGGGCGGCGAAGAACTGGTGCTTCAGGTTCACCGCGAAGCGCTCGTCCCAGTACTCGGGCGTCACCGTGTCGAACGGGTGGCGATCGTCGCGCGCAGCGTTGTTGACCAGCACCGTGATCGGGCCGTTGGTCTCGCCGGCGGTACGCACCGCGGCGCGCAGCGCCTCGATGTCGCGGAGGTCGCAGTGGAGGAACAGCGGCGCCGCGTGCCCTTCCCCGGCTAGCGTGGCGACCAGCTGCTCGCTGCTGGCGCGATCGATGTCGACGAACGCGACCACGCTGCCCTGCTCGCAGAAACGACGCACGATCTGCGCCCCGATCCCCGAGCCGCCGCCGCTGACGAAGACCGAACGCCCCTTCAGACTGGGGTAGCCCGCCCAACTGCTCATCTCTCGCCCTCCCTGGCCGCCGACCCCACGCGGCATAGCCGCCGCCCTCTGCCGGGGCAAGCCCGCCCGGCCGAGAGCCATCTAATGGGCTGTCCAGGCGGCAACTTCTCGTGGAATATTACAATTTTATGCAATTTTTAGTAGCAGTAGCTGGGATAGTCTCCCGATCTGGCGCGTTGCGCCGGAGTCAACCGTCGGTGATAAACGCGTGACATGGGCCGATCGCGTATTGACGAGATAGTTAACCTTCCTAGAGTACAAGGAGCCATGAAGGGCTTGGATGCTCGTCGGTCGCGTTTCAGGAGGCGACGAGCGATGGCTCCTTGCACGGGACAACGGGTATAGCGGTAGCGACTGTTCCAGCCTTCGACCAGCGCACGACGACGGTGCGCCCGAACGGGTACAGCCGTGGCTGCCGACGATCTGGCCCCGAGTTCCATCTCTCGATCGCTCTTTTTGTCCAAAAGAATCTTGTTCGATGGGAGGGTGCGCCGCGCGGATGGAGGCGGCGGCTGAGATCGTTTTGCGTTATGGTTCTCAACGAGCTTGCGACAAGAAATCTTGGTGCCGTTCGAGGGTGTCCGGGGGGATGAGCTGCTGACGTAAAGCTAGCCAGCGAGGTTTGTGTGCATGCCGGGTGACCCGATCGATTTCGCCGCCATCATCGAGCAGGATCGCAGCGAGCGACAGAAGCTCGAATGGCAGGGGACGTTCCTGCAATATCTCGAATTGGTGAAGCAGCGGCCGGGCTTGGCCGATCTATCGCACCGGCGCATGTACGACATGATGGCCACGCCGGGCGTCACCGTGCTCGACCTCGAATCCGACCCACGCGCCAAGCGCGTGTTCGGCGACGAGACCGTGAAGATCTACAACTTCTTCGCGGACGAGTTCTTCGGCATGGAGCGCACGCTGGAAAAGATCGTGCGCTACTTCCACTCCGCCGCGATGGGCGGCGAGGAGGCGCGACAGGTCCTGTACCTGATGGGCCCCGTCGGTTCCGGCAAGAGCTCGCTGGTCGAGCGGCTGAAGCGCGGCCTGGAAGACCTCGATCCGATCCACGTCATCGAGGGCTGCCCGATCTACGAGCAGCCGCTGCATTTGATCCCGCGCCACTTGCGCAAGGCGTTCGAGGACATGCTGGGCACCAAGGTCGAGGGCGACCTCTGCCCGGTCTGCCGCTGGCGACTGATCAACGAGCATGACGGCAAGTACGAGAACGTGCCGATCAAGACCGTCTCCTTCAGCAAGCGCGCGCGGCGCGGGATCGGCGTGGTGCCGCCGGTCGACCCGAACAACCAGGACACGTCCGTCCTGATCGGCTCGGAGGACATCAGCAAGCTCGACCGGTTCAGCGAGGGCGACCCGCGCGTGCTGGAGCTGAACGGCGCGTTCAACGTCGGCAATCGCGGCATGGTCGAGTTCATCGAGGTGTTCAAGAACGAGACCGAATACCTCCACACCATGATCACGGCGACCCAGGAGAAGTTCGTCCCCGCCCCCGGCCGCCACGGCACGATCTACGTCGACACCTGCATCGTCGCGCACAGCAACGAGGCGGAGTGGCAGAAGTTCAAGGCCGACCACACCAACGAGGCGATCCTCGATCGCATCGTCGTGGTCAAGGTGCCCTACAATCTGCGCTTGTCGGAAGAGGCCAAGATCTACCGCAAGTTCCTCGACCGCTCCAAGTTCAACGCCCAGATCGCGCCGCACACGCTCGAGGTCGCCTCGATGTTCGCGGTGCTGTCGCGGCTCGAGCCGACGCCGAAATGCGACCTGATCACCAAGCTCAAGATCTACAATGGCGAGGAGGTGCTGGAGAAGGGCCGCCCGAAGAAACTCACGGTCCACGAGCTGCGCGAGGACGCCAAGCGCGAGGGCCTGTTCGGGGTCAGCACCCGGTTCATCATGAAGGCGCTGGACACGGCGCTGACCCGCAACGGCGGGTCGATCCACCCGATCAACGTCCGCGAGGCGCTGATCAACATGGTGAAGGAGGCGGATACCGCCGACGACACCAAGAAACAGTATCTGGAGTTCCTGCAGGATACGCTGCACAAGATGTATCTGGAACTGCTCGAGAAGGACATCACCAAGGCCTTCGTCTACAGCTTCCAGGGCCAGGCCGAGTCGTTGTTCCACAACTATCTCGACCATGCCGAGGCCTACGTCACCAAGACCAAGGTCAAGGACCCGACGACGCGCGACGAGATGCAGCCCGACGAGGCCTTCCTGAAGTCGATCGAGGAGCAGATCGCGATCATCGGCCCAGCGGCGGATGGGTTCCGGCAGGAGGTGATCGCCTATCTGTGGGCGGCCACCCGGCGCGGCGAGAAGATCGACTACGCCTCCTACGAGCCGTTGAAGGAGGCGATCGAGAAGAAGCTGATGAACTCGGTCCGCGACATCAGCCGGATCATCACCAAGGCGCGGACCCGGGACGACGAGCAGCGCCATAAATACGACGCGATGGTGGAAAACCTGATGGCGCAGGGGTACAACGAGGACAGCATCGACACGATCCTGAAATACGCCTCCAACCATCTGTGGAAGGACTGAGCGGCAGGGCGGCTTGTCAGCGGGCCGCCGAGCCGACACCGGCATGAGCACCACCTTCAGACCGTACTCCGAATCGGATGCGCTGCGCTCGGACCGCAGTGCGGGTGATCGCAAACGCCATCGGGAGAAGCTGCGCCGCTCGATCCGCGAGAACATCGCCGACGTGATCGCCGAGGAGAGCATCATCGGCCGCGACCGCGACCGGGTGATCAAGGTCCCGATCCGCGGCGTGAAGGAGTATCGTTTCGTCTTCGGTGACAATGCGGGCGGGGTCGGCACCGGCGATGGCGGCACCGAGCCGGGGCAGGTCGTCGGCTCCGCGCGCGGCAAGGGCGATCGCGGCCAGAGCCCGGCTGGGAGCGACCCCGGGCTCGACTATTACGAGACCGAGATCACGCTCGACGAGCTGATCGACATCATGTTCGAGGATCTCGAGCTGCCCGACCTCGAGCGCAAGATTCTCAAGCAGGCCATGGCCGAGCGCGTCGCCAAGCGCCAGGGCTATCGCAAGGCTGGGATCCGGGTCCATCTCGATCGCCGCCGCACCATCAAGGCCAAGCTGCGGCGCCAGATCGCTGCCGGCGTGCCGCCGGCCTCCGAGGCCGCGGAGGTCGAGACCGATGCCGCCGACCGCATCAAGTTCCCGTTCCGCAAGGAAGATCTGACCTACAAGCGGCTGGTGCTCGACGAGCGCGAGGAAAGCAACGCCGTCGTCGTCTGCATCATGGACACTTCGGGCTCCATGGATCGGCTGAAGAAATACCTGGCCCGCAGCTTCTTCTTCCTCCTGTTTCAGTTCCTGTGCACCAAATACAAGGCAGTCGAGATCGTATTCATCGCCCACCATACCCAGGCGAAGGAAGTTTCGGAGGAGGAATTCTTCCACAAGGGCGAGTCTGGCGGCACGTTGATCTCCTCGGGTTATCGGAAGGCGCTCGATGTCATCCAGCAGCGCTACCATCCGGATCACTGGAACGTCTACGCATTTCACTGCTCGGATGGCGACAATTTCGAGTCCGACAATGAGGAGGCGATGAAGGCCGCACGCGAGCTGTGCGAGACCTGCAACCTCTTCGGCTACGGCGAGATCAAGCCGATGGGGTCGCATTATTACGAGAGCTCGATGCTCGAGCGCTTCCGGCGGATCGAGGAAGAGAACTTCCAGTCCGTCCTGATCGAGCGCCGCGAGGACATCTGGCCCTCGTTCAAGGCGTTCCTGTCGCGCGACCCCGCGACCGCCGAGTAGCGGCTATCGGCGCGCCTTGAGCCCGCGCTCCAGAAAGTCCCGCGTTCGCTCCTCGACATAGGGGAAGAACGGGTTGAAGCGCAGCCGGAGGAAGAAGCCGTCCGGCACCTGGAGCATCCCCCGCTCGCCCAGAAGCGTGATCGCGCCGAGGGCGATCGGATCCTCCCCCGGGGTCAGCCGTGCGGCTGCGCGCGCTTCGGGTCCGCCATAGATCGGATCGTCGGGCGGAAACGGCAAAGCCACATGGGAAAGCGAGAACACGCCGGTCGGCCAGACATACGGCAGCGGTGTTTCCGTGATGGCGCCCGGACCGGCCGGGCGGCGACGCAGGACCACGGCATCGCTTTCATCGTCGGCATTGGTCAGAAGGTCGAGCGTGAACGGATTGCCGGCATTCCCGAGCAGTCTCGCGGTCAGGGTCTCGGGGTCGGCCCGCAGCAGCGGCTCGGCCTCGGTGTTGCGGTTGACGTCGAACAGCACCAGCTCGTGATCGCCGGGTGGCAGGCGGGCGAGCAGCCCGTCGACCACTGCACCCGCCGGGATGGTGGCATCCACGGCCGACTGGAACGCGAGCACGCGCGGGAAGCCGGACAGGGTGCCGCCGCGCGCGAGCCGTCCGATCCGGTCGGCGATGCCGGCGGTCAGCGCATGGATCTGGGCCCCGGCATTCACGGTGAACGAGTTGTACTTGTAGGGATCGAACTCCGGCTGGATCGTCGTCCAGCCCAGCTTCCCGAGCCCGGTCAAGCGCGACAGGGCGGCCAGGAAGGGTGCCAGGGCCGCTGCCGGGGTCACCTCGATCGCGGCCGACAGCAGCACCAGATTGTCGACCCGGGGCAGGTCCGCATCCTCCAGCGCCGCCAGCGCGTAGTCGACCGCCAGGGCCGCGCCGTTGGAGTAGCCGACCAGATAGAGCGGCCGATCCGGGCCGATCTTCGCCCGCAGATCCAGCACCGCGAGCCGGACAGCCGCCTGCCAGTCGGCGGCGGTGACGTCCAGCAGGCCGGATGGCGCCGTCCCGTGCCCGGGCAGGCGTAGCCCGACTACGTGCACCCCCTCCTCATGCAGGATCTCGCCCATCGACCGCATGCTGTAGGGTGAATCGGACAGCCCATGCAGCAGCAGCGCGCCGGCGATCGGGTGCTCCGGCACCAGCTCGAAGGTCCGGTTCCAATTGGGGACAAAACTTTCGGGGTCCATCCGGCTGCCGCTCCGGTAGCGGTTCGCCGTCGGCCGGGCGGCGTCGCCGACCGCTTGGTAGACCTCCTCGTGCAGCTGCGCGAACAGACGCTCCTCGAGCGCGCGGTAACCGGCGAGATCCTTGATCCGATCGGCGTCGGTGGCGCGGAACTCGGCGTCCAGATCGGCCAGATGCCAGGGCTCGAGGTCGGGCCGGCCCGCCAGATAGTGGGCGACCAGGATCAGAACGGCGACCACGCAGCCGAGCAGCGCGTACAGCAGCGGCAGCGCGACCCGGCGGGCGGCCCAGCTCACCCCCTCGCCTCCGGTCGCGTGGCCGCCACGGTCAGTGAGGCCCAGGCCCAGGTCGAGCTCGCGAACGAGAGCAGCACCACGGCCACGAACGCCTGCATCCCCCAACTGGTCTCCACCGTGCCGATACCCACGCCCTTGAGACCGACAATGATCACGGCCAAGAGGAACACCTCGGTCATCGCGAGCTTGCCGAGAAGCGCCAGGCGATCGAGCATCGGACGGGCACGGGCCTGGGGCAGGCGGTACCAGACCCAGACCAGCGCCCCGCTCTTGACCGCCGGTGCCAGCACGGAGAACAGCAGCACGACCAGCCAGAGCAGGCGGTCGAGGCGCCAGAGCTCGCTCAGCCCGCTCACGATCGACACCTCCTCGCGCCACAGGAACGGGACGCGCGCCACGAACAGCGGCAGCCACCAGCTCACCGGCACCAGCGCCAGGCTCAGCAGCAGCATTGGCCCGATCAGCCGCCCGCCGCCGCGGGCGGCACGGGCGGCGGTCGCCTCCGGGTCGGTGATGCTCAACAGGGGCTCCCGATGCCTCGCGGATAAGCCTACCGCGTCGACTTCGACTGTCGAGCCCTCGCACCCGGGCACCGCGACCGCTATATGTCCCCGCACACGACGGCTGCCTGGACCGGGAATGCAATTCGATCGTTTCACGCTCGACCAAGCGGAGGACACCGTGCTGGCGCACGGCCTCAAGGCCGGCGACGTCGTATTCCGCAAGGGCCGCCGGCTCGCAGCCGACGATCTCGCCCGCCTGCGTGAGGCCGGACTGGAGTTGGTGGTCGCGGTCCGGCTCGACGTGAACGACGTGCCCGAGGACGTGGCGGCGGGGCGGCTCGCGGCCCAGGTGGCCGGTGTTGGCATCGAGGTCGCGAACGCATTCACCGGTCGGGCCAATCTGCATGCGACGGCACGTGGCGTGCTGGTGGTCGATGCGGCGCGGGTGGATCAGCTCAACGCGATCGACGAGTCGGTGACCCTGGCCACCTTGCCGGCACATGCGGTGGTCGAGCCGGGCCAGATGGTGGCCACGGTCAAGATCATCCCGTTCTCGATCCGCGCCCAATTGCTCGATCGCTGTACCGAGGTGTTGGCGGCCGGTCCGATCACGCGCTTGGCGCCGTTCCGGCCCTGGCGCGCGCGGCTCATTCAAACCGAGCTGCCCAGTGTCGCCACCAAGGTCCTGGACAAGACCGTTCGGATCACCCGCGACCGAATCGCCGCCACCGGCGGGGAGCTGTGCGGCGAGACGCGCTGTGCCCACGAACCGGCGGCACTGGCCGCCGCGATCGAGGCGGCGCTCGCCACCGGGTCCGACATGTTGCTGATCGCCGGCGCCTCGGCGATCACCGATCGCAGCGACGTGTTGCCTGCCGCCGTCGTCATGGCCGGCGGGCAGATCCAGCATTTCGGCATGCCGGTCGACCCTGGCAACCTCCTGCTGCTGGCGCGTCTCGGCGATCGGCCCGTGCTGGGTCTGCCCGGCTGCTGCCGGTCGCCCAAGCGCAACGGCTTCGACTGGGTGCTCGAGCGGCTGGCTGCCGGCCTGGAGGTCACTGGTGGCGACATCATGCGCATGGGTGTCGGCGGCCTGCTGACCGAGATCCCCTCGCGCCCGCAGCCGCGTGCGGCGCCGGTGGCGATGGCGCCGCCGTCGCGGGTGGCGGCGCTGATCCTGGCCGCCGGCCGCTCCCAACGCATGGGTGGCCCCAACAAGCTGCTGCTACCGGTGGCTGGCGGGCCGATGGTCCGCCAGGTCGTGGAGGCCGCGCTGGCCTCGCGCGCGGCGCCGGTGGTCGTTGTGCTCGGGCACCAGCAGCACGAGGTCCGCCAGGCCCTACGCGGGCTCAAGGTCCGCTTCGCGGTCAACGAAGATTTTGCCGAGGGGCTGAGCACCTCCCTGCGTACCGGGCTCGCCGCGTTGCCCAGCGACTGCACCGGTGCCGTAGTCTGCCTGGGCGACATGCCCCGCGTGTCCGCCGGCTTGATCGACCAGCTGATCGCGGCCTTCGACCCGCAAGCCGGCCGAGGCATCGTCGTTCCGACCTGGCGTGGCAAGCGTGGCAACCCGGTGCTGTGGTCGTCCGCCTTCTTTGCCGAGATGGCGCAAGTGGCGGGCGATGTCGGCGCCCGCCACCTGATCGGCCAGCACGCGGCCGCCGTGGCCGAGATCGAGGCCGCCGACGATGCGAGCCTGATCGATATCGACACGCCCGAGGCGCTGGCCGCCTATGCGGAGGCTTCGGCGTGAGTTCGCTCCGCGCGCAATTCCCGATCTTCGCCGCCCAGCCGCAGCCCTTTCACTATCTGGACAACGCGGCAACCGGGCAGATCTGCCAGGCCGCCGCCGACGCGCTCTGGCGGTTCGAGACCACCGCGCGCGCCAACGTCAAGCGCGGCGTCTATCGGCTGGCCGACGAGGCGACGACCGCGTTCCAGCATGCCCGCGAGCAAGTGGCGGCCTATGTCGGAGCCAGCGACCCGAGCGAGATCGTGTTCACCTCCGGTTGCACGCTGGCGCTCAACACCGCCGCCCACACCCTGGCCCCACGCCTGCGGCCCGGCGACGAAATCCTGCTTTCGGAGCTGGAGCATCACAGCAACATCGTGCCGTGGCAGATGGCTGCCGAACGCACCGGCGCCCGGATCCGGGCGATCCCGGTGACCGAGGAGGGTCGGCTCGCCTACGACCGCCTCGACGACCTCGTGTCGGCACGCACCCGCATCATCGCGATCGGCCACGCCTCCAACGTCACCGGGGCCGTGGCCGAGATCGGACGCTTGCGCGACGCCGCCCGCTCGGTGGATGCGATCTTCGTGCTCGACGGGGCGCAGATGGCGCCGCACGGCCCGCTCGACGTTAGCGCACTCGGCTGCGACCTCTACGCGTTCTCGGCCCACAAGATGTTCGGCCCGACGGGAGCCGGCGTCCTGTGGGGCCGCAAGGACCTGCTGGCCGAGCTGCCGCCCTTCCTGGGCGGCGGCGAGATGATCCGGCGCGTCGCGCTCGAGCGCTCGACCTACGCCCCGCCGCCGCACCGCTTCGAGGCCGGCACGCCGCCGATCGGCGCGGTGCTCGGCCTGGGCGCCGCCGCGGCGTGGCTGGCGACGCTCGACTGGCAGGCGCTGGGACGGCAGGAGATCGCGCTGACCGGTCGTCTGCTCGATGGCCTCGGGCACGTGCCCGGCGTGCGGGTGCAAGGCCCCCTCGGTACCCAGGCGCGCCTCGGCGTCGTGTCGTTCACCGTCGACGGCGTCCATCCGCACGATGTCTGCCAGATGCTGGACGAGCTCGGCATCTGTCTGCGCGGCGGCCACCATTGCGCCCAACCGCTGATGGACGCGCTCGACCTCGCGGCCACCGCCCGCGCCAGCCTCGCCCCATACAACGACGCGGCGGACGTGGACGCGCTCCTGGTTGGCCTCGAGCAGGTGATCCGGCGTCTGGGCCAGGGAACACCATGACCAGAGAGCTCTACAACGAGGCCATCCTGGCCGAGGCGAAAGCCGGCCACGGCAGCGGCACACTCCCAGCGCCGGATGGGTCGGTCAGTTGCGACAACCCGTTATGCGGCGATCGGGTGGCGGTCGATCTCAATGTGACGGGATCGCGGATCGAAGCCTTCGCGCACCGCACGCGCGGCTGCCTGCTCACCCAGGCGGCAGCGTCGGTGGTCGGGCGGCACGCCGCGGGTGCGACGGCCGAGGAGATCCGGGCAGCGGCAGCCGAGCTGCGGCAGCTGCTGGCCGGCGAGCCGCTGACGCCGTCCTGGCCGGAACTCGCCATGTTCGCGCCGGTCGCGGCCGTCCGCAGCCGGCACGAATGCGTGCTGCTGCCCTTCGAGGCGCTGGCGGCTGCGCTGGCGCGGGCGGGCTCGGCCTAGGCTGCGTCCGGCTGGCGCTCGGGCCGCGAGTTGGCGAACGCCGCCAGCTCCAGGCACGCCGCATCGACCCGCCGGATGACCGGAAACGGCAGGAGGTCGCAGTGGTAGCGCCGCGCATGGTAGAGCTGCGGCACCAGGCAGAGGTCGGCCAGCGTCACCCGATCGCCATATGCGTAGACGCCGGCGACGGGTGCGAGGCGGCGCTCCAGGGAGCTCAAACCCTCATTGATCCAGTGCCGCCGCCAGCCGCTCAGCTCGCGCTCCTCGTGCCCGAGTTCGATTCTGTAGATGCTGCACCACCCGCAGGCTGGTCAGCGGCTGGATGTCGCTGACGATGTGCAGCGCCAGCGACCGCACCGTCGCGCGCGCCAACGGGTCGGCCGGCAGCAAAGGCGGATCTGGCTGCAGCTCGTCGAGCCATTCGATGATCGCCAGCGACTGCGTGACGCTGTCGTCGCCGTCGACCAGGGTCGGCACGAGGCCTTGCGGGTTGTGGGCCAGGTAGTCCAGCGTGCGTTGCGCCCCCTGACGCAGATTCACCGGCACCTGCTCGTAGCCGATACCCTTGAGGCGCAGCGCGATGCGGACCCGGTACGCGCCCGCGCTGTGCGAGTGATCATAGAGGCGCATGCATGTGTTCCCGGGTCGGCGTGGTGAAATACCCGCGGCGGCACCCTGTCTGCGCCACGAGCGCCGCAGGAGTGCGCCATGGTTGTGAATCCCGTCAAGCGTGATCGCATGATCGTCACACAGGGACCGCGGCGCTCCCCACGGACCCGAAGCTGGCAGCGCACGGCGCATCCCTGAGCGGGGCTCTAGAAATCCATCGTCCGCACGGCTTCCTGGGTCGCCTCCAGCGCGATCTCGAGGTCTGCCACGAGCCCACTCGAATCTCCGCCCTGGGCGACCCGTTCCTCGAGCAGGCCAGCCATCGCAGACACGCGCGCAAAGCCAAAGGTGCCGGACGTGCCGCGCAGGCGATGAGCCTCCTGGGCAAGCCTGTCCGGGTCCGCCAGCGCCGCCCGCAGCCGGAGGCAACTTTCGCCCGCTCCCGCCAGGCCCCGGCGGAGCAGGCCGTGAAACGCGGACTCCGGCAGATTCGCGGCCAATCCCTGCAACAGCGCCAGATCGAGGACCGGCACGTCCGAAAGTCCATGCTCAGGCGGCGATGGCACCTCTGGCCTCTGTGCCAACTCATCGATGGCCGGTGCGCTCTGACCCGCGACGCTGGCCAAGGCGGCAAACAGATCCGGCCACACGACCGGCTTGGTCAGGCACAGATTCATGCCGGCGGCCAGGCAGCGCTCACGTTCGGCGGCCATGACGTTGGCGGTGAGGGCGAAGATCGGCAGCAGGCATTTGGGCGACGGCAGCTGCCGGATGCGCCGCGTCGCCTCGATTCCATCCATGAGCGGCATCTGGACGTCCATCAGCACGACGTCCAGCCGCTCCCGGGACGCCAGCGCCACCGTGGCCGCGCCGTCTTCGGCGAACAGCACATCATGCCCGTACCGGGACAGCATCTCGCCCAGCAGCTCTCGATTCGGTGCCACATCGTCCGCGATCAGCACGCGCAGCGGGCGGATCCGGTCGGGGGCGAACACCGCCGATTCCGCCGCGACGACGGCATCGCCGTATTCGAAAGGAATCTCGAACCAGAACAGGCTGCCGGTGCCAGGCTCACTCTCCAGGCCGATCGTGCCGCCCATCGCCACGACCAGCGACTTGCAGATGACCAGACCAAGGCCGCTGCCGCCATAGTGCCGCGTGGTCGAGCTGTCGGCCTGGACGAAAGCCTGGAACAGCTCCGCCTGCCGATTCAGCGGGATACCAATGCCAGTGTCGCGGATCTCGAACCGCAGCCGCACCGTGCTGCCCGATGCTTCCGACTGACGCGCCGTCAGGGTGACGGTGCCGCTCGAGGTGAACTTGAGCCCGTTGCCGACCAGGTTGACCAGGATCTGACGCAAACGGGTCGGGTCGCCACGGATCACGAGCGAGGGCCGGGTTTCCTGCTCGACCACCAGCTTCAGCCCACGCTCGCTCGCCTGCGGTGCCAGCAGGGAGCGGACCTGCTCGAGAC
The DNA here is from genome assembly GCA_963798145.1 of uncultured Alphaproteobacteria bacterium. Lineage (GTDB taxonomy): Bacteria > Pseudomonadota > Alphaproteobacteria > Geminicoccales > Geminicoccaceae > Benzoatithermus. The sequence continues at coordinate 273,353 of CAWCSG010000017.1, read as the reverse complement.
ACGACGCCAGCCCGAAATCGATCGTCTCGAGGTCGAGCCGGCCGGCCTCCAGCTTCGCGATGTCCAGGATGTCGTTGAGAATCACCAGCAGCTGCCTGCCAGTGTCCTGGATGATGTCGACATAGCGATGCTGCGCGTCGGTCAGACGGGAGCCGGCCAAGAGGTCGGCAAACCCAAGGACCGCGTTCATGGGCGTCCTGATCTCGTGGCTGACACTCGCGACCAGCCGGCTCTTCGCCTGATTGGCTGCTTCGAGCTCCTCGTTCCGGCGCTCGAGCAGCAGCGTCTGCTCCGCCAGCCGGGCATGGGCCTCCTCGAGCGCGAGCTCGCGCTCCTTGCGCTCGGTGATGTCGAAGCTCACGCCCAGTAGTCGCTCGGGCTCGCCATCGGCATCGCGCAGCAGCCGTCCGCCGCCGCCCATCCAGCCTACGCTGCCGTCGGGCCGCACGATGCGGTAGTCGTTGGTGAAGTCCGGACCGGAACGGCCGGCGAGGACGTCGTCGCCGATGGCCTGCACCCCATCCCGATCCCGGGGATCCACCAGCGCCATGAAGGATTCCGAGCTCGGCGTGAAGCTCCCGGGATCGACGCCGAACAGCCGATAATGCACGTCGTTCCAGCGCTCGGCGCCGGTGCGCAGGTCGACATCCCAGGTGCCCATCCCGCCTGCGGAGAGAGCCAGCTGCAGCCGGACCTCGCTTTCCTGCAGCGCCAGCGCGGACTCCTTCTCCTCGGTGATGTCGATGATGTAGCTGTCGAGATAGCGTCTGTGGTCCTCGACCGAGTCGGCGGTCCAGGCCACCTCGCGCACCCAGCGCTCCGCGCCCGTCCCTGGATGGCGGATGCGATACTCGATGGTGTAGGAGCGCCCCTCCTCCTTTCGCGCCTGCTCGGCGGCGATGTAGGCAGCACGGTCCTCCTCGTGGATCGCGTCGTACCAGACGTCAATTCTCGCTCGCTGCCGCTCATCGACAGTCCCCGTGAGCCTCGCCGCTTCGGCGCCGAAGATCTCCGCGCCGTTCTCGTCATAGCCGTGAGGACCATCGCCGGCCACGCCGTGGCAGAAAATGATGCCGTGCATGTTCTCGACCAGGGAGCGGAACCGCTGCTCGCTTTCCCGCAACCGCTGGCCCGCTTCCCATTCCTCGGTGATCTCGCGACCCACGCCGCGGTAGCCACGGAACAAGCCGGCGCGATCGACCACCGGCCGGCCGCTCGTCCGCATGATCCGCGGCGCGCCGGAGACGCTGCGCAGGGTATAGGTGAAATCCCGGAACGGCCGGCGCGCGGCGAGATCGGCTGCATGCGCCGCCCAGGCCGCGTCGCCTGCGCGGGGGTCCGACAGGTCTTCCCGGGTGCGGCCGATCAGCTGCTCGGGGTCGACGTCGGTGTTGCGGGTAAAGCTCTGCGAGAACCAGATGAACCGCCCGTGGCTATCGGTCTCCCACCACCAGTCGGAGGAGGCTTCCGCGAAATCGCGCAGACGCAGCTCGCTGGCCCGGAGCGCCCGTGCGAGGCGCAACCCGTGGAGCGCGAGGCTCGCGAAGATGACGACGGTGAGCAAAGTGCCCAAAAGTGCCGGCAGAAGCCACATCAGCTGGTTTCGACCCGGTTGCCACGGGGTCCAGACCAATCGGGCGATGGCGTTACCGCCAGGACCAATCAGATCGACGCTGGCGAGGTCGGTGACGGGCTGATCCATTCGGGCCAGCGCGATATGCGCCAGTCCGAAGTCGTTCGCGAAGATGTCGAGGAAGCTGGCATCGAGCCGTTTCGCGAACAGCAGGACGAACGGTTTGCCCGGGGGCATCGCCAGGGACGACCCCTCCTCCGGCCGGATGGTGCTGGCCGCAGCCACCAGATAGCCCTCGGCTCCGCCAATGACGGCGGCCACGGATCGGCTTTGCGGCGCCGTGTCGGCGCGCGCCTGGTTTGCCAGGAGGATACCCGCCTCCCCGAGCGTGGCTGCAGCTCCCTCGGCATCTTCCTCACCGTCGACCTCGCCGTAGATCGGCCGGTCCTCGGGATCCAGCAGCAGCGCGACCGCGTAGCCCAGCGTGTCATGGATGCTCGGCCCGATGTTTCGCCTGGCCCAGGGAAGGTCGAACTCCAGGGCCAGATGCTCCGCCGCATCGTCCCAATTCGTGTAGTCGGCCAGATTGCGGCCGATGGTGCGTTCGAGAACCGTCAGGTTCGCGCGCACGATCTGTTCCTCGTTGGCGCGTTGGGTGGCGTCCTGGCGCAGGCTCGCGATGTAGATCGTGGTGGCGATCAGCACGAGCGCGGCCGCGAGCAGGCTGCCGAGCAGAACGACGAGCCGCCCCTGGTCACGCTCGCGGTTGGGGCCGCCAGAAGGCAAGCTGCCGAGCCCCTTGGCCGCGGCCGGTTGTGGGATCTCTTCTGACGCGGGCGGCCTCTTTTCGGGCATCGATCAGGGGGCCCCTGGGTGCGGAGAGCTCTCGGACCGGCATCTCGACCGCTCCCAGATCGACCGAATGGTTTCGGACAGCGCCATGGGGTCGAATGGCTTGGCGATCACGTCGACTGCGCCCAGAGCGAGAAACCGATCGATCTCGGCCCGCTGCACCTTTGCGGTCATGAAGATCGCCGGGATCGCAGCGGTCGCCGGCTCGAGCCTGAACGCCGCCAGGGTCGCGGGACCATCCATGTCGGGCATCATCACGTCCAGCAGCAGAAGTTGCGGGACGAAATCGCGCACCCGGGCGAGAGCCTCGCGGCCCGGAAGCGCACGCGGCAACCTCGAAACCACCGACGGCCTCGAGCGCGAACACCGCGACCGTGCGGATGTCGTTGTCGTCGTCGACATAAAGAATCCTCGTCAGACTGGTCCGCGTTCACGGCCTGTGACCTCCATCGGCCCGAGCGGTGGGTAGGTGCGAGGGAGCTGATCGTCGTCGATCCCAGCAGCTCATGGCGGTGTGGCCAGCGCCGACGCGCCGGTCTGGGGACGCGCCGGCCCATCCGCGAGCGGCCCTGCGGCATGCAGTCGAGGGAGCTTGATCCAGAACCGCGTCCCGCCATCGGCGAGCGGGCTGTCGAACCCGACTAGGCCGTCATGACGCTCGACGATGACCTTCACCAAGCTGAGCCCTAGACCGGTTCCGCGCGTGCGTCTCGCGTCACCGCTGTCGGCTTGCGCGAATCGCCCAAAGATCCTCGGCCGGAAATCCTCGGGAATCCCGGGGCCGAAGTCGCGCACGGCAATACTCGCATGGGTCTGGTCACCCTCGACCGACAGGATCACCCGCCCCCCGCGAGGTGAGAACTTGATCGCATTCGAGATCAGGTTGACCAGGGCTTGCTGCAGATAGGCAGCATCGCCCATCACCCTGATCGGCTCGCCGCCACCACCGTCGATCACCAGCTCCACATCGGCCTGCAGCGCCAGCTCGCGGCAAACAGCGACAGTCCGGTCGACGACACCCCGCGTGTCGACCGGCTCACGGCCCAGCTTGGCCGGATCGCCATCAAGCTTCTGAATGTCGAGTAGATCGTCCACGAGCTCCAACAGACGCAGGCTGTTCGCGTGCGCGATCTCGATCAGGCCGCGCGCCTTGGTCGGCAATACGCCGGCAGCACCACTCGCGATCAGACCGACTGCTCCTCGGATCGACGTGAGCGGTGTGCGCAGCTCATGACTGACGGTCGACACGAAATCATCCTTCAGACGCTCGAGTTTCTGCCGTTCGGTCACGTCCCGGATGATGCAGACGAACGCCGGGCCGTCCTCGAGCTGACAGCGCCCTACGGATATCTCGGCCGCAAATTCCGCGCCGTCGGCGCGCACTGCCTGCCCGAGCCAGACGCGGCCGTCGACCGCCTCGAAACTCGGCAGAAATTTGGAGATCGGGTGCTCGACCACATCGTCGGGCGCGTAGCCGAGAAGGTTGGCGCATGCACCGTTGGCCATGACGACCCTCAGCTCATCGGACACGAGCAGGATGACGTCGTGCGCATTGTCCAGCACGGCGTCGAGGTGGCGGGTGGTACGGCGCACCGCCTCGTGCTGACGCGCGATTTCCGCATTGGCCTGGGCCAGCTCCCGCCACCGGATGTTCTGCAACCGGAGCCGATGGAGGAATTGCAGGGTGGCGAGGATCCCGAACAGGAGTGCGGCCGTGAAGACCGTCAGCAGCAGCACGAGAAGGCGCTGCATGGTCGCTTCGGAGGCTACATTCCGGGAGGTGAGGTTTTCACGCTCGGATCGGCCGATATCTGCGAACATGGCTCGCAAAGGGTCCGCATTCGCGCCGAGAGCACGCGCGATCGGTTGCGCTGCGGCTGGATCGCTCGGTGTGACGGTCTCGATCAGCCTGCGGTGGAGATCAAGGCGCGCGCCGATCGGCGCTGCCAGCTGCTGGACACGTGTGTGCTGCGTTGGATCGTCGGCGGCGAGATCATGCAAGTGCTCGAGCTCAAGTTGGACGCGAGCAAACTCGCCGTGAAACGCAGCCGCATCGACTGTTTGGTCGCCGGCGATGAAGTACAATGTCCAGGCGCTGAGCCGCGACAGCGAGAGTCGGAGGTCGGCCAAGGCATGCAACACCTCGTGCGAACGCTCGACCGAAGCTCGATTGGCGCGCGCTTCGGCCACGAGCCGAAACGCCAGATATCCGGCGGCGGCGAACAGCAGCAGCTCGGCGAACAGCAGCGCCCATATCATGCGGCGCCGCATCGTCCGCAGCACGCCGGCGTGCGCTATGGTCTCCGTGCTGGCTAACCCCGAAGCCACGAACGGATGCTCCCCCTCAACCCGGCGACGAGACTGTCGGCAACGAGAACCAGAACCTCGATCCGCCGCCCGGAAGCGGGCTGTCGAAACCGATGCGACCGCCCTGCCCTTCGACGATTGACCTGGCGATGCTCAAGCCTAGGCCACTGCTGGCCACGCGCCGACCAGCCGGCTCGGCCATCGCAAATCGATCGAACACCCGAGCCTGGAATTCCTGCGGCACACCGGGCCCATGATCGCGCACCGAAACGACGAGTTCTGCACCGAGCGGCTCGATCGCGACCTCCACTTTCGATCCCGACGGTGCGAACTTGATGGCATTCGATAGCAGGTTGTCGATGACCTGTTGTGTCCGTGCTTCATCGCCGATCGCGGGCACGCCGGTCGCCAGCGCGGAACTGAGGTCGATCTGCACCCCGAACCGGTCGGCGAAAGGCCTGACACCTTCGATCGCCTGCGCCACCAGCACCGGCAGCCAGATCGGCTCGCGTCTGAACACGACGCCGGCTGCGGCAAGCCGTTCGCCATTGAGGAGATCGTTGACGATCACGGTCATCCGCTCGCTGCTGCGGAGCGCCACTTCCACCAGCCGGGCTGATGGCGCGGCCAGGGGACCCGCAGCACCACCCGCCAACAACGCCAAGCGAGCCCGAGATCGCGGTCAGCGGCGTACGCAGTTCATGGCTCACGGTGGCCACCAGCTCGTCGTTGCGCTGCTGCAGGCGCTTCCGTTCCCCAAGCTCGCGATCGAGTTCCAGCGTCGCGAGATGAAGTTCGAGCTGGTCCGCGGCAATTCGCGCCACGATGCGCAGCATGGCGCGCTCGCGCTCGCTGAACTGCCGTGGCTTGGTGTCGATGGCGCATACGCTGCCCAGCGGCAGGCCGGCCGAGGAGGTCAGCGGTGCGCCGGCATAAAATCGGATGCCCGGACTGCCGACGACCAGAGGATGATCGCGGAAGCGGACGTCAACATGTGTATCGTCGACGACGAAGCAATCCTCGCCGAGAATCGTGAAACCGCAGAAGGCGAGCGCGCGCGGCGTCTCCCGGACCTCGATTCCGACGCGAGCCTTGAACCACTGTCTCTCTGCATCCACGAGGCTCACGAGCGCCGTCGGCACGTCGAACCAGAGCGCGACCAGCTCGGCCACCCGATCGAATGCGGCCTCCGGCGCCGTGTCCAGAATCTGGTAGCGGCGCAGTTCGGCCAGCCGTTCCGCCTCGTTGACCGGTATCGGAGCGGAGGTCACGCCTTCTTCGACCCTGCACTCGACCGGGCTTCCGATCCCCGTCGCGTCACCGGCCACCCAGGAGACGTTTGACGGACACCAGGAGCTGTTCCACCGCAATCGGCTTGGTCAGATATTCTTGGGCGCCGTACCGATAGCCGGTCAGCATATCGACCTGATGCGAGCGCATGGTGAGCATGATCACCGGAATTTTCGCGGTGGCACGAGTGGTGCGCAGCTGCTTGAGAGCGTCCAGGCCGTCGACCACCGGCATATTGCCGTCCAGCACGATGAGATCCGGCAGCTTTTGAAGCGCAAGCATCAGTGCATCCGCGCCGTCCTTGCCCTCACGAACCGTATAGCCTTTGTGCTCCAACGTAATTCTTAACAGCTCGCGGAGATGAGGATCGTCGTCTACGAGCAGAATGTCACCACGACTCTCTGGCGGAGAAGCCGTAGTCTCATTTTCTGCCGGACCGGCTCTCTGCCGTCCGAATAATTTGGAGAGCATATCCGCATCATCCGGCTGAGGGGTGCTTCCTTGCTCCGCGTTTCCTGCCAATCGAGGAGGCATTTTCCGGGAGGGCCATGTGCTCGTCAGGACGCTGCGCGAGGCCTCTTTCCACTGCACGATTTTCAGCTAAATGTCGACTGCCATCGGTCAGCTTATGCGCTAAAATGTGGCAGGTTCTTAAACTAATGGTTGAACTAACGTCCGAAAGTACACGTGTCCAGCGATTGGATCGTCAACTGCTCAAAACCCGCTTTTGCGAGATGCCATTCACCGGGATCGCGGTACGGGACGTGATCGGCTATCTTGAGAGCCGCACATTCAAGGATCCGTTCGGCTACATCGTGACACCGAACGTCGATCACGTCGTCCGGAACTGGCGCGACGGCGGCGAGCTCATCGAGATCTACGACGATGCCGATCTGTCGCTGTGCGACAGCCGCATCGTCGGCCTCATCGGCAAGTTGTGTGGCGTGAAGCTACCTGTCGTCACCGGCTCGGATCTGACGGCGATCCTGCTGGATTACCTGATCGATCCCGGCGAGCGGTTGACCATTATCGGCGGCTCCAGTGAGATCGTGGCGAAGTTGGCCCGGCGCTTCAGCCTGCGCAACATTCGCCATCACAATCCGCCCATGGGCTTCATCAAGGATCCCATCGCTGTCCTCGAGGCCGCGCAGTTCGTCGAGCGCAACGCCGCGCGCTTCGTGCTGCTCGCCGTGGGCTCGCCGCAACAGGAGATGCTCGCCCGCGAGATCAAGCAGCGGGGCCAAGCAACCGGCGTGGGTCTCTGTATCGGCGCCTCCCTCTTGTTTCTCACCGGCGATCTGCGCCGTGCGCCGGAGTGGATGCAGCGGGCGCGGCTCGAGTGGTTGCACCGGCTGGCGCAGGAGCCGCGCCGGATGTGGCGCCGCTATCTGTACGAGGGACCGAAGATCCTGCGGATCGCTTCCGGCCAGTTGACGAGCAAGCGCACAAGGGAAAAACCACCAGTGTTGGTCAGTATTGTCATTCCGACCTACCGGCGCGAGGACCTGCTGCCCCGTCTGCTCGATCGCTGCGCCAGCCAAGGCGGGCTCGGTGGCGCGGCGCTCGAGATCGTCGTGGTGGACAACACGCCGGAAGGCTCCGCACGGCCGATTGTCGAACGCAGCGCCGCACAGAGCGCGGATGCGATCCGATACGTGCACGAGCCGCGCCCGGGAATCGCCCACGCCCGCAATCGCGGGATCGCCGAAAGCCAGGGCGAGTTCATCGCCTTCATCGACGATGACGAGCTGCCGGCGCGAGTGTGGCTGGAAGCACTGCTCAAGACCCATCGCATCTATGGCGCGGATGTCGTGCTGGGCCCGGTTCGTCCCGTGTTCGAGGCGACCCCGGCGCGTTTCTTCGCGACCTATCGCAGCTTCTTCACGCAGTCCAGCGACGCCGCGACCGGAGCGGTGATCGAGCCGCACCGGCCGGTGCGGATGCGCCGCGACCGGGGCTGCCACCGCCCGCTCGCCTCCAACAACGCCCTGATCCGCAAGGCAAGCTGCTTTGTCGACCCGGAACCATTCGCGCCCGGGTTGGGGTTGACCGGCGGTGAGGACACGCTGTTCTTCACGCGCCTGCAGCGCGCCGGCAAGCGGATCATCTGGTGCCGCGAGGCCCTGGTGCACGAACGGGTGCCGAAGGAGCGCTTGACGCCAAAATTCCTGCTGCGTCGCAAGTTCAGGAACGGGCAGATCACCTCCTCGACCTGCCTGCGCGTCGACCCGCCCGCCTATGGCGAGCTCATGGGCTGGATCGGGGTCGGCGTGGCTCAGCTGGTGATGGGGTCCTTGCAGGCGGCGCTGGTTGGGCCGATCGACCGGCGTCGCGGCTTTGAGGGCTTGTGCACCGCCGCGACCGGGCTCGGCAAGCTCGCCTTCGCCGACCGGTGGCGCGGTCATCAGTATGGGGCTGACGCGACCCCGGCGCCGCTGGTGCAGAATCCCACGTGACCGGCGGCCCGATCCGGCGTCGCGTGCTCGTCCTGGCGGAGTCGGCGCATCCGCAGGCGCAGAGCGTCTCCTGGATCGGGTGGGCACATGCACGCGCGCTGGCCGAGCGCAACGACGTGCATCTGGTCACGCGCCTGGCCAACCGCGAGGCCATCCTGGCCGCCGGCTTGCGCGAGGGCCACGACTTCACGGCGATCGATCTGGAGCGCCTGGAGCAGCGCGTGCTCGCGCTGGCGACCCGCCTGCGCGGCGGTGCCGACAAGGGCTGGACCACGCTGATGGCGCTCTCCTTGCCGCTCTATCTCGCGTTCGAGCGCGAGGTCTGGCGGATCTTTGGCGAGGATATTCGCCAGCGGCGGTTCGACGTGGTGCACAGGATCACGCCGGTCAGCCCGACCATGCCGAGCTTCATCGCGCCGAGATGCGCGCGCGCCGGGATACCGTTCGTGCTCGGCCCGCTGAACGGCGGGCTGCCTTGGCCAAAGGAGTTTGGCGCGCTGCGGCATGCCGAGCGTGAATGGCTGTCCTACCTGCGCGCCGCGCACCGCCTGGTCCCCTACTACCGCGCCACCCGCCTCTGCGCCGGAGCGATCCTGGTCGGCTCGCTCGACACGTTCCGGCATCTGCCCAAGCGCTACGCCGGCCGATGTATCTATCTCCCCGAGAACGGCATCGATCCGGCCCGGTTTGCGCCAGCCGCGACCCAGCCGGCCGAGCCGGGCGGCGGCGATGCCCAGATCAGGGCTTTGTTCGTCGGCAGGTTGGTGCCCTACAAGGGCTGTGCCATGGCGATCGAGGCCTTGGCGCCGCTGCTCAGGGATGGCCGGGCAACCTTCGCCATTGTCGGCGATGGCCCGGACCGGCCGGCGCTGGAGGCATTGGTCGCCAGCCTGGACGTCGGCGGGGGGGTCGATTTTGTCGGCCGGGTACCGCCGGACAAGATCGCGCGGCACTACCAGGCGGCGGATGTCCTGGTGTTCCCATCGATCCGGGAGTTCGGCGGCGGCGTGGTGCTGGAGGCGATGGCGATGGGCACCGTGCCCGTCGTCGTCGACTATGGCGGCCCTGGCGAGCTGGTGGACACGGAGTGCGGCGTCGCCGTCCCGATCGGCCGCCCGAGCGACATCGTGGCCGGCGTGCGCGCGGCGGTCTGCAGGCTGTTGGACGAGCCGGACCGGCGACGGGCGATGGCGGTGGCAGCCCGGCACCGGGCCGAAACACTGTTCGTCTGGCGCCGCAAGGCCGAGCAGACCGAAGAGGTCTACGATTGGGTTCAGGGCAGAAGACCGACGAAGCCGGACTTTCATTTCCTGCCCGGCGTGCGGGATCTTCCCGCGGCTTAGCGATTGCCTGATTTCCTCAGGCCAGGCTCTGCTGAATGGCCGCTTCCGGATAGCCGTAGCCACGATGCCGCCGGGGTATGACGCGGGTCAACACCGTGCCGAGCGGGCGGACACCGACGCTGGCGAGCCGCAACTGCGCCGCCCGCACCGCCTCGGCGCGGGTGTGCTCGAAGCGAACCACCAGCAGAGTGGCATCGGCGCGCACCGCTGCCGCGAGCACGTCGGGGATCGCCAGAACGGGAGGTGCGTCGAGAATGATCAGGTCATACGCGAGGTCGGGCGCGCAGGCCGCTGCCAGCCGTTTGGCAAAGGCCGCGCCACGCGGCATTGCGGCGTGGCCGCCGCCGACCGGCAGCATCTCCAGCCCGGTGTCGGGGTCCCGCTGGACGATGACGCCGTCGATCTCCAGATCGGTGGGAGTGGCTTGCGCGAGGGCCGCTGCGGTGGACACCGTGGGGCGCCAGACGTCGAGGTCCACCAGCAGCACTCGGGCATCGAGCGACGCAAGCGAGCGTGCCAGCTGGCCGGCGAGCAGCGACTTGCCCTCGCCGCGCAGGGACGAGGTCACGAGCAGCACGGCGGAGCGCGGGCCCGCCTTGCGGTAGGTGGCGTGCAGCATGAAGGCGAGACTGCGGATGGGCACCGCCGCGGCCGAGGCATCCGGCGCCCGCCACAGGCGGCGCAGTTCGCGCCGGCTCAGCTCGGGTACCAGCTCCAGTGTCGGCAGGCCGGTCGCTCGCTCCAGCGGCGTAGCCCCGCCAAAGCCGCCGCGCCAGAACCCCATCAACAAGGCCGCCAGCACACCGACGGCGGCGGACGCGATCGTCCCCCCGGCGACGAGCACCGCCCGGCTGGGACCGGCGGCCTGCAACGGCGCCCGCGCCGGTGCAACGAGGCGAACGTCGTTCGAGCCGGCCGCGGACTGGCGCACCAGTGACGCACTGAACTGGTTGAGAACCTGGGTGTAGATCTGTCGGTTGGCGTCGGCCCGACGCTCGAGTTCGGCCAACTCCACTGTCGCGGCCGCTGCCTTCTCACGCTGTTCCCCGAGCACGCGCAGCTGATCGGTCAGGGCCGCGACCTCGCCCCGCGTGGCGGTGACCTGCGACTGCAAGCCGTCGATGATGTGCCCGGTCTCGCTCGTGATCCGGGCGCGCAGCCCGGCGAGCTGACCGGCCAGGTCGATGATCGAGGGGTGGCGGGGACCGAGACTGCGCTCCAGCTCGCCGCGACGCGATTCCAGCACGGCTTCCTGGACGATGAGCCCCTGGATCGAGGGCGAGGCCAGCACGGCCGGCGCCGACAGCCCGCGATCGCGGCGCAGCGCGCCTTGCGCTTCCGTCAGGATTGCCGTCTCGCGGCTCAGCCGCGTCTGGGCCTCGGTGACGGCCGAGTTCACCTCGGTGATCTGGTTGTCGAGCGCGCTTGCGCTGTTTCCCTGGCTGAGATGATTGGCGGTCCGGTAGCTCTCGACCGCGGCATCGCTGTCCTGGACGGTGCGGCGCAGGCTGTCCAGTCGATCCTTGAGCCACTGCATCTCGGCGTCGCGCTCGGCAGACTGCTGCTGCTGCTGCGCGCCGAGATGGACCATCGCCACGGTGTTGGCGATCTGCGCTGCCACTGCCGGATCCCCGGCTTCGGCTTGCACGCGTAAGGTATACGAGCCGCCCTGATTGACGACCGAGACATTCCGCGCCAGCGCGTCGGCGGCCAGATCGACCCGGCGATCGCGCGCCTCGCTACTGTCGGTCGAGGGATCGGCGGTCGCGACACTTGGTAGCAGCGAGCTGGCCCAATCTGGGAGACGTGCCCGCCATTCGTCGAGCTGGACCCACAACGCCGTCGGCTTGGCCGGCTGATCGGCAAGCCCAAGCTGGGTTACGACCTCGCGCAATACTGTGGGCGCCATGATCAATTCCGCCTCGGTCCGAATGGCGGACAGATCCGCCTGGGACCGCGACAGGAGCGCATCGGTGGGTGCCTGCAGCTCGCTGATCTTCGACCGGCGCGGGTCGAGGGTCAGCAGCGCTTCGGCCCGATAGGTGCGTGGCTGGGCCAAGATCGCCAATACCGCCAGCGACGTGCCGAGCAGGGTCACCAGCGCCGCGAGCCGCCATCGCCGGCGCAACAGGCGCAGGACGTGAAGCAGATCCAGGCCACCGGCTTCATCGCCCCGTTCGCCAAGCGAAAAGTCATCGTCAGCGGGCGCCGGGAAGGCAGGGCCGGAATTTAGAGTGAAATTCGAGGCCCCTGATCTCGCGGGCAGGGAAGGGTCGCGGCGGCCAACCATAAGTTTGGATGTATGCTCCGTTGCCGCTAGTGCGGGACATCCGATGGTTGCATCTTATTCCCTTTGCACGCTTGGACGATCCATGGCATGCACTAATAGTTGCTAAATGGGAAGCCCAATACGGCTCACCGTTGATGCGCCTGACGCGCCCGCTGAGGACGCGCCTGCAATCGTCTCATCTCGGTGAAGAACGGGAGTAGATCCCTTTGGCAGTGAACATCCTGCTCCAGGATGATCATGGCCGGCGTGGTCTGAACCGGCCGATCGCCGTTTCCGCCCGCTCGGTGGCATCCGCGCTGATCGGCACGGACGCGGGCCTGATGCTGTTGGTCGCCGGCGTCGCGGCGATGAGCGGCGCGGTCGACGAATTCGGTTTTCCGTTTCTAGCCGTCCAGCTGCTCTGCTTCGTCGGCGCCAAGGCGCTGTTCGGGCTGTATCCGGGCCATGGGGTGGCGCGTGCTCAGCGCATGCGCAAGGTCGTGCTGGCTGTGGCGGTCGGCCTGCTCCTCGATGCCGGCCTGGTCGTCCTTGCGTTCCAATTCGACGGTCCCGGATCGCCGCATGTGATCTGGCCGATCCTGGCCGGGGCGATGCTCGCGGGCTTGAGCGACCCAGTGGCGCGCCGGGTCTTGCATCGTCTCGGGCGCTGGCAGCAGCCCGTGTTCATCTTCGGCGGGGGCGAGGCGGCGGTTGGTCTTGTCCGGCAGCTCGCATTCTACCCGCATCTCGGCCTGCGCCCCGTCTGCATCGTGGACGAGACCTCGCTCTATATCGCCGACGATCAGCAGGGCATCCCGGTGATCCGGTTCCGCGAGCTCGGCGAGCATGCGAAGTTGTTGGCGATCACCACCACGGCCCTGGTGGTCGAGCAGCTCGTCGAGCGAAGCTTCATCCAGCGCCTCTACACCACCGGCATCTTCCAGCGCGTCTTGCTGATTCCCAGCTGCCATGACCTGATCAGCCTGAACTCGCAGATCCGCCGGGTCGGCAGCATGATGGCGATCGAGGCCGGCAGCGAGCGGCCGACGCCGTTTGCGGCATGGTGCAAACGAGCCTTCGACGTGGTTGCGAGTGGGCTGGCGCTGCTGCTCCTGTCGCCCATGCTGGGGCTGATCGCGTTCCTGATCCGTCACGACAGTCCTGGCCCGGCCATGTTCTCGCAACCGCGCTGGGCCGGCGGCGACCGCCATTTCACGGCGCTGAAATTTCGCACCATGTATCTCGATGGCGATCGCCGGCTGCGCCGCCATTTCCTCAGCCACCCGCAAGCCGAGCGCGAGTACGCGCGCTACCGCAAGCTCGACAACGATCCCCGCGTGACGAGCATCGGCAGGTTCCTGCGTGCGAGCAGTCTCGACGAGCTGCCGCAGCTGATCAACGTCCTCCGGGGCGAGATGAGCATCATCGGTCCGCGCCCCTATACCATGGACGAGCTCAGCAAGCTCGGTCCCGCCACGGAAATTCTCGGGCTGGTCCCACCGGGGATCACTGGCTTCTGGCAAGTGTCGGGCCGGAACCAGCGCACCTTTCGCGAGCGCATCGAGATGGATTGCTACTACGTGCGCAATTACTCGGGATGGCTCGATATCTGGATTGTCTACCGCACGGTCATCGCCATTTTCACCGGCGAGGGCAAGTGACCGGCGACCGGCGAATTCCTGTGCCGACGGATGCGCCGGGCATTCCCCGGCAGGCACGGCCCACGTGAGGTTGCGATCGCTGCCGTCTCAAATGCGGCGCCTCCTCGCCGACGACGAACGCCGCTATCTCCTGGTCCACAGTTTCTCGGGCCTGCTGGTGCGTGTGGCCGGGGTCGTGCTGATGACCGTGGTGACGATGCTGTTCACGCGTCTGATGGGCGCGGTGGAATATGGCCGGGTCGCGTTCCTGCTCTCCGGCAGCTTCATCGTCGTGCTCATGGCCGGGCTCGGCTTGCCGACCGCCTCGCTGCGTCTGATCCCCCGCTATACGATCCGTGGCCGCCCTGAGCTTGTCGGCCATTACCTGGCTGTCGGACTGCTGACGACCATCGGCATGGCGGCGATCGGCGGAGTGGGCCTCGGCATCGTTCTCCATGCGATCCCGAGCCTCGCGCGCGAATATGGCTTTCCCCTGTCCAGCATCGTCGCGCTCGTCGTGTCGGTCGCGCTCATGCGCTTCGTGAGCGAGACCTCTCGCGCCTGCGGGCTCCAGCTGGTCGGCTTCGCCGCGGAATCGGTGGCCGTGCGGCTGGTCCTGCTGGCTGCGCTCGGTCTCTATCTCGCGCTGGGAGCTCAGCTTGGCGCCGATGTCGCCGTGCTGCTCTGGGTCGCCGCGCAAGGATCGGTGGCCGTGCTGGTGGCCGTGCTGGTGTTTGGTCGAATCAAGCCAGGAATGGCGGCATTGCGCCGACGCTCATCGCGTCTCTACCGCGGCTGGCTCGGTATCTCGACGGTGATGCTCGTGACCCCCGTTTACTACTTTCTCCTTTACGAAACCGATGCGGTGCTGCTCGGAATATTGGCGGGGCCGGAACAGGTCGGCATCTATCAGGTAGCGCGCCGTCTGGCGGAGTTCGTGGTGTTCTGTGCCGCGGTGGCAAGTGCGGTCGGCTTGCCGCGCCTTGCCGAGGCTCATGCCACCCGGCAGACTGCCCGGGTCCAGGCGACGGTCGATACCATGAACGGTATTGCCCTGATTACCACCACCGGCACGGTGCTGGCGCTCGCGGCAGTCGGGCCATGGGCCCTGCAATTGTTCGGAGCCGATTTTGCGGGTGGCTATGAGCCGATGCTGATCCTGGCATTGGCACGCCTTCTTGCGCTGTTTTTTGGGCCCTCCAGTGATCTCCTGCTCATGACTGGGCATCATGGCCGGCTCGGCAAAGTGAACCTCGTCTGCGCGGTGCTGAACATTGGATTGAACTTCCTTCTGATCCCCAGGTTCGGTGTCGTGGGCGCGGCCCTGGCCACAGGTACGGTGCTCATCGGCTGGAGCTGGTGGCTCTACCTGCTGGTTCGCCGCCACACGCCCATCGAGACCTGCCTGTTTCGTCGCGCTCCGGCGCTGCTGCTGGCCGTTCGGGCGCGCGGCTGAGACGATGACCAACATTGCGTACCTCACCACCTGTTCGCCCTTCCTCCCAACCTCAGGTCATGCCTTGCGTGTGCATGCCAACTGGCGCGCGATGCAGGCGATCGGTACCACCCGCGTCTGGGCGTTCGACAGTCGGCCTTCGCCAGCATCGCGTCGTGCTCAGCGCGAGCAAGGCATTGTCTCGCTGGCAGCGCGGACCGAGCGCCGGGTACCCCTTCTCTTGCGCCATTTCCGGTCCGCGCTGGGCAATCGCAGCATGCTCTACGCGAAGGCGATGTCGCCGCGCCGGATCGAGCGGCTGGCGAGCGAGCTTCGCGCGTGGGGCACCGATCTGCTCGTGATCGGCGACACGTGGCTTGCCGATCTGCTCGAGCCGCTCCGCGGATCGGCACGCCGGGTCGCCATCGATACGCACAATGTGGAATCCCACCTCTACCGACAATTGCTGGCTGATCAGCGCTCACTGCCGTCAAAGCTGAAATACCGGCTCTTCCTGCACAATGTCCAAAGGCTGGAGCGGCAATTGGCGGCCGCCGACGCGGTCTTCGCCGTGTCTGACGCCGACGCGGCCATCTATCGGCGCGAGCAACATCTGAACCGGGTCCATGTTCTCCCGAACGGCCTCGATACGGAACTCTACCGGGCGACGAACCTGCCGGTCGAGGCAGGGAGCCTCGTGTTCACAGGCAGCTATGGCTATTGGCCAAACCAGGCGGCCGCACTCCACCTGATCGCCATGTCGCAGGCGCTCGACGCACGAGGCGTGGAGCATCGCGCCATTCTGGTGGGACGAGATCCGAGTCCGGCCATGATCCAGGCGGCGCGCTCGGCGCCGCGCGTGACGATCACCGGGGCGGTGTCAGACATCCAGCCCCATATCGCGCGCGCTGCGCTCGTCGTGGCGCCTCTGACTTCTGGCTCGGGAACCAAATTCAAGATCCTCGAGGCGATGGCCCTTGCCCGGCCGGTGGCGACCACCTTGGTCGGGGCCGAGGGCCTGGACCTGGTCGACACCGAGCACGCCGCGATCGCTCCCGATTTGGACGCACTCCTCGAGCGCGTCGTGGGCCTACTCGCCAATCCCGAGCAGGCAAGGACGATGGGGCTGGCGGCGCGCGAGCATGTCGTGGCGCGCCACTCCTTGCCGGCACTGGAGCAGTGCCTGCGATCCGCCATGGTAGAAATGGGGTTGCCATGAACGAGTCCGCTGCACGCATCGTTATGGATCCGTGGCCGGCACCGCCGGAGCAGCCGACGACGCCGTTGCCCCGCATCGCCTATCTGATCCCGGAGTTTCCCGGCCAGACCCATACTTGGATCTGGCGCGAGCTGGTCTGGATGCGGCGCTGGGGTGCCGACATCCGCCTCGTGTCCACGCGGCCCCCGCCGGAGCGCGATCGTGCGCGACATGCTTTCGCTGCTGCCGCCGAGGAGACGACCTACCTGTTCGTCTTCCAGCCGCAACCCTATGCCATGCTTCACTTCATCGCCGATGCCGGCACCGAACTGATCCGGCATCCCGCAAGCATCCGGCCCGCGGTCGATTTGGCGCGCCGGCTTCCCGTCGATGGCAACCGGTTCGGCAGCCGCGTGCTGCCGCTGATTCCCGCGGCGGCCCGCTTCGTGGCCTTGTGCCGGCGCGAGCAGATTACCCACGTGCATTGCCACACTTCGGCCAAGGGCGCGCTGGTGGCCATGTTGTCCCATGCCATGGGCGGCCCGCCCTATTCCCTGTGCATCAACGCCAATCTCGGTTGGTGGGGCGGCGCCATGGCGGAGAAGATCGCAGGCTCGGCCTTCTCTGTTTCGACCATGCGCTGGGTGGCGGACGAGATCGCGCGTGACTATCCGCCATCGGCCAGCAGCAAGTCCCATTACGCGCCGGTCGGCGTCGATACGGAACGCTGGCAACCGTTGGCGACGCGCGAACCGCTCTCGCCACACGCGCTGAACCTCCTCTGCGTCGGGCGGATGCACGCCAGCAAGGGCTTCGACATTGCGTTGCAGGCGCTGCGCCTCTGCATCGACCGGGGGCTCGATGCCCACCTCGTGCTGCTCGGCGATGGCCCGGAACGCGCCGCGCTCACTGCCCTGGCTGGTCGGCTGGGCCTCGATGGGCATGTCGCCTTCCGCGGTTCGGTACCCGAGGATGAGGTTCGCCGGACCATGGGCTCCGCCGATCTGTTCTTGCTGCCGAGTCACGCCGAGCCGCTGGGCGTCGTCGTGATGGAGGCGATGGCGATGGGTACGCCGGTCATCGTCACCGCGGCTGGCGGCGTGGGCGAGATCGTCACGCCTGGCGTGGACGCAACGACCGTCCAGCCGGGCGACGTCGAAGGATTGGCAGCGGCCATTGTCGAACTGGCCCGTGATCCGGCGCGGCGCCAGCAGCAGGCCCGAAGCGGGCGTGCCTCGATCATATCGAAGTTTGATGCCCGCATTGGTGCGCGCCTGGTGTTCCAGCTGATCTACGGCCGAGAACCGCCAAGCGGCGGCGGCCAAGCAGTGTAATCCAGCGGGGTGAACGGCAGCAGCCAAGTTGGATGTTTGCCAGCGCGGTGATGCGGAGGGGGAAATGTCAATAAATCGTAGCGTCTGGACCAGGCTCGTGCTGGTCAGTATTGCGCTGTTATTCCTGCTGGCGCCACCGGCGGCGACCGGAGCGCCGAGCCGGCCGTTTCCGCGGCACGCAGTCTATACGTCGGGCACGATCCTGCCCTCGCACCAGCCGCGTGCCGTACTCGATGACGGGGTGCGGACGTTCTACGACGCGTGGAAGAATGCCTTCGTGCGGGCCGGCTGCGGGGCTGGCCGCTATTATGTGGCGCTGGACGGCAGGCCGGGTGCGGTTCCGGTCACGACGGCCCTGAGCGTGTCGGAGGGCATCGGCCTCGGCATGCTGATCCTGCCGCACATGGCCGGCTACGATCCGGACGCGCGCACCGTGTTCGACGGGCTCTATCTGTTCTTTCGCGACCATCCGAGCCAGCACGACCCCGACCTGATGGCGTGGCGGCAGATGGGCGACTGCGCCAGCAGCGGCGATCCGAACTCGGCCAGCGACGGCGACATCAACATCGCCTACGGTCTGCTCCTGGCCCATGCGCAATGGGGCAGCGGCGGCAAGGTCGCCTACCGCAGCGAAGCGCTCAAGGTCATGGCGGCGCTGCAGCGGCGGGTGATCCACCCGGATTCCGACCTGGTGCAGATGGGCGACTGGGTCGACCCGGCCTACCCGCTCGAGTACGAGGCGGTGCGGACCTCGGACCTGATGCCGCTGCAGCTGCGCAGCTTCAACCGCGTGGGCGGCCAGTCCGGCTGGGCCGACACCGCCGCCGCGAGCCTCAATCTGCTGGTCCGCCTGCAGCAGAACTGGGCGCCCGGCACCGGCCTCGTGCCGGATTTCGCGGTCGGCACCACGACCACGCAGCCGCGCCCGGCGGCGCCCGGCTTCAACGGTGCCGCCGATGCCGGCCAATACGCCTTCAATGCCTGCCGCGTGCCCTGGCAGACCGCGGCCGACTACCTGCTTTACGGCACCGCCAAGTCGCGCACGGTCACCATGCGCATGCTCACCTGGCTGCAAAGCGCCTCCGGCGGCGACATCTACCGCATCTATGGCGGCTACAACCTGAACGGCACCGCCACCGTCGGCTGGAACCATGTCTGCTTCACCGGCGCCTTCGGCGTCGGTGCCATGGTCGACCCACGCTACCAGGAACTGCTCAACGACATCTGGGACGATGTCGCGATCACCACCGCCGGCGATCCGGCCGACTATTACGGCGCCACCCTGCGCATGGTCTACCTGCTCGCCATGTCCGGCAATCTGTGGGCACCTTGACCGATCCACCCCAGATTTCGTCGCGAGAGCCGAAGGCGAGCCGCTTCAGTACGCCAGCTGGCCGAATACCGTTGGACCAGGCGACGGTGCTGCGCATCGACTTCCTGCGCATCACGCTCATCATGGGCATCGTGGTCCTGCACACGCCGCCGACGTGGCTGCTGGACGATCTGCCGCCCGCCGCGCAGCACTGGCCCGGGGTCATCAAGCTGTTTCTCGACTATGGGCCGCTCCGGGCCGGCCTGCCCACGCTGAGTCTGATCTCAGGCTATCTCCTGTTCATGCGACCATGCCGGACCTACGCGGCTCTGGTTCATCGCAAGCTCACCACGCTGATCCTTCCCTTCCTGATCTGGAACGGTGCCGTCATCGCGTTGCACGCGTTGCAGGGACAGGACGATCTTGCGTCATTTCAGGCCGCCAATTCAGATTTTAGGGCTTGGCTCGTGAACCTCGACGCGTTCTTCAACGGCCCTCCCAACTACCCGACCTACTTCCTGGTCGACCTGTTCGCATTGGCCCTGCTGTCTCCTGCGATCGGTTTCCTCCTGCGCCACGCGCCCGTGCCGACCCTGATCGCCGCTGGGATTGCCGCGGCCGTCGGCTACGGCCCGATTCCCACTATCCGCGCCGACGTGGCCCTGCCGTTCATGGTCGGTGCCGCGGTCGCCATTCAAGGCGTCGATCCGCGCGTGCTCGATCGCTATGTCTGGCCGCTCGTGATCGGTTTTTTGGCGGTGAGCGTTGCGTTCATCGCTTCAGTCGCGACCAATGTCGCCACGCCGCTCTCGCTCGGGCTGGTGCGGATCGCCGGCGTGCCTGCGGTCTGGGCACTTTCCGCCATGCTGGCACCGACCCCGCTCGGTCGCCGACTGGCTGCGTTGAGCGGCTTCGCCTTCATCCTCTTTTGCGCCCATTCGCCGGCACTGCACCTGCTGGCAAGCCTGTGGCCGGCGGAGGCGAGCTATTGGCTGTTCTACGTCATCGCCGCGCCGGTCGTGATCTTGATTGTGCTCCTCGCAACCGCGGCGCTGAAGCGTTGGGGGCGCGGAGCTTTGAGCCCGCTCACGGGTGGCAGGACCCGGGCGCCAATGATCGCGGGGAAGAAATTTTGACAGTACCGGATTCACCTGGCGAGACGCGCCGGCGCATCAGGAGTATGCCGTGGAACGAGCGATCAAGAGGGTTCTCGGAAACTCCCGCTGCGTCTCACGGCGTTGCAGCGTGAGCTTGAAAATCGGCGACATCGTCAAGGACGCAAAGGACAGCGTCTACGTGAACAATGTCTGGTTCATTCCCGGCGAGCGGGCGGGGACGCTGTCCGGGATCGGCGCGGCGTCTTGATTGCCGAGGTCGGTACCGGTGTCGGGCGGGCAGCGCCACGGTCGGCGCACCACGATCTGCGGCGGCAACAGCAGATCGCCGGCGTGGTGGCGCCGCTGCTGCTGCTGGCGTTCTTCCTGCTCTACATCGTGGGCGACCATCCGTTCGCCGCGGTCGCGGTCGACAAGGCGGCGGCGACCGAGAGCGGCAGCCTGCTCAACCGGCTGCTGATCTTCGGCACCTTCGCCGTGAGCATCCCGCTGATGCTGCCCAATGCGGGTGCCACCTTGCGAACTCCTGCTGGCCTGCTGGCTCGGTGCCGCGATCGTGGCCTGGTCGTTCTTCAGCTATCTCTGGGCGAGCCATCCCGAGCTGACGATCCGGCGGGGCATCGCGTTCGCCGTGGTCTACCTGTCCCTGGTGTTCCTGGTCGCGGCTACCCGCTCCAGCGTGCGGGTATTTCGCGCGCTCGCCACTGTGGTCGCACTCCTGACCATCCTGAACATCTTCGTCATGGTGGCGATGCCTTCGGTCAGCTCGTCGCCGATCGGCGAGAAGGGCATCTTCGACACGAAGAACACCGCCGGCACGATCGGCATGCTGACCGTGGTGATGCTGGGCGTGTCGGTCTTTCTGGTCCGCACGAATTCGCTCCGGGCGGTGCTCGTGGTCGTCTATGCCCTGTCCTGGGTATTTTTGGTGCTGACCAAGTCCAAGACCAGCATCGGCGTCGCCGTCCTGATGACCGGTGCCGCCCCGCTGTTCTACATCCTGCTCAGCCGGGGTAGTGGTTGGCGCGCGCTCGCACTGATGCTCGTCGTCGCGGTCCTGTTCGGTGTGCTGGTCGTCGGCTCCCTGGCCGGTGCCACCGGCGACGATCTGATCTTGCTGATGTTCGGTGATCTCAGCTTCAGTCAGCGGACGCCGATCTGGGCCGACGTCGTCAAATCGATCACCGATCGGCCCTGGCTCGGCTACGGTTTCGGCTCGTTCTGGGACATCGGCGAACAGCTCAACCCGCTCAAATATGCACCCTGGGACGTGTTCTACGTCGATGCCCAGGTCATCAACACGGCCCATAGCGGCTATCTCGACCAGCTGCTGCAAACCGGAACAGTCGGTTTCGCGCTCGGCTTGGCCGCGATCCTGCGTTGCCTGTACGTACTGCAGGCGACAGCGATCCGGACCCATGATCGGCTCGAGCGGATCGCGCTGGTCGGCTGTCTGTGCATCGCCGTGTGCCTGATCTTGAACAATTTCCTCGAAAGCTACCTGTTCCGGTCCGGCGACGGGCTCGGCTACCTGTTCTTCGTGCTGATGCTGCAGGCCGAGCAGGCGCGCCTGAGCCTGCGACGACGACGACGCCCGTGGTCGCCGAGCAGCCGCGCATTGAGGGTTCGGGCGGGGGTGGATACTCCCGCCGCCTGATCCGACCCCGAAACCCGTTGCCGTGCGCGACGATCGTCGCCATCTGGTGCCGAGCGATCCGGATGCATCCGGACTGCGTCACGCGGCGCCGAACCATACCAGAGCCCCTAGACAAGCCTTTGCACCGATGACGAGACCCCCGGATACCCTGGACCGTCGGCTATGCGTCGCGCCGATGATGGATTGGACGGATCGGCACTGCCGCTACTTCCACCGTTTGCTGGCACCCGGTGCGCTGCTCTACACCGAGATGGTCCACACCGGCGCCGTGCTGCATGGCGATCTGGAGCGGCATCTCGGCTTCGCGCCTGCGGAACACCCGCTGGCGCTGCAGCTTGGCGGCAGCGAGCCGGCCGAGCTGCGGCGCGCCGCCCGCATCGGCGCGGAGCTGGGCTATGACGAGATCAACCTGAATTGCGGCTGCCCCTCCGACCGGGTGCAGCGTGGCCGGTTCGGCGCCTGCCTGATGGCGGAGCCCCTGCGCGTGGCCGAGGGCGTGGCGGCAATGGCGGCGGCCGTCCCGGTGCCGGTCACGGTCAAATGCCGGATCGGCATCGACGACAGCGAGGAGCACGAGTTCCTCGACCATTTCGTCGCGACGGTCGCGGCGGCCGGCTGCGGCACGTTCGTCGTGCACGCGCGCAAGGCCTGGCTGCGGGGCCTGAGCCCCAAGGAGAATCGCGAGATCCCGCCCCTCCGGTACGAGGTCGTGCACCGGCTCAAGCGCGACCACCCGGGTCTGCGGATCGTGCTCAACGGGGGCCTCCGTACGGCCGCGGCCGCCAGCGAGGCGCTGCAGTCGGTCGACGGCGTGATGATCGGCCGCGAGGCCTACGAGAACCCGTGGTCGCTGACCGCGCTCCACGCAACGCTGATGGGCGTGGAGCATCACCTGACCCGGCTCGACGTGGTCGAGGCCATGACAGCCTATGCCGCGGTGCAGCTGGCCCGCGACGTGCCCCTGCGGTCGATCACCCGGCACATGCTGGGTCTGTTCAACGGCCTGCCCGGTGCACGGGCGTGGCGCCGGCGGCTGGCCGCGATCGGGCCCGCCGATGGCATCGGATTGCTGCGCGAGGCGATGGCCATGGTGACGATCCCGCGCGACCTCGCCGCCTGAGCATCCGGCTCGGCGCTAACGTTCCCTTGACGCAACGGTGTTAGGGTCGTCGCCAGCACGAGGGTGACCATGACGCGCGATTCACACATTCCACCGCCTGCGCGACCCTGCTGCCGTTGGCTCGCGGACGAGCGCGGCGCCACGGCCATCGAGTATGCGCTCCTCGCTTCCCTGGTGGCCATCCTCGCCATCGGCGGGCTGCAGGCGCTGAGCTCCAGCGCCGGCGGGCTCTACGGCACCATGGACGCGATCTCGCTCGCCATCCAGGACGCCATCTCCTGAACCTACGGCCAGTGGAGCGGCCCGCCGCACCGCCTGGGCCCGCTCGGTGTGTCCGGCCGACCTGGCCATGAGCCATTGCGGCCCGTTTGCCCGCATACGCGCTACGCTCGCTCCGCTCGCTCAAGAGGAGCTTCACATCGCCCGGTTTTCCGACGCCGCCAACGCAATCGGTTGACGCGCCAGATATACTGCGTGGCATGACGCGGACGCCCGACCACGCCGGCGTCTCGGCCATCCGCGCGTTCCGTCGATCTGCTCAGCTGGCCGCCCGCCCGGGTGCAAACGCGCGCCGACTATTCGAGCCCTGCGCCAGTTGCCGGGCTCGGGCCGGCAGCATGACCGAGCCGGCAACGAGCGGGCGGGCGGCACCAGCGGGGTACCCGCCCATGGACCAGAACGGAGCGCGAGAGCCCGAGGCGAGACCGTAGCACGGTCACGCCACCCCGCGCGGTCGCAGCATCGACAGTCTGTCTGCTCTCGGCTTGATGGCGACGGCGCCTGCGGCGCGCAGGGCTGGCCGCTCTACAAGCGGACCGGCTGGCAGCTGGCCGCGTCGGCGCCGAGCGCCCCGCAAAGCTTGCTGGCCGCCTGCTCGTCCGCGAGCGGTCCCACGAGCAGCGGCTCCGGGCCGTCGCTGGCGCCAGCGAGCTTGCCGAGGCCGGCCAGGACGTCGCCATGTTTGGCGCGCAGCGTCTGCCACTGCCTCACCGCCGCCGTCGCATCGGGGAACTTGCCGACATTGACGAACCAGCCGCCCACGGGCGTTGCGCCCGCCTGAAATTCGCCGAGCGCGGGCGTCAGCGGCCTCGGTCCTGCAGGAGGTGGGCTCGGCGCGGCTGCCGGCGGCAGGACAGCAGCTGGTGCCGCGGAGGGCGGCACACCGACTCCCTGCACGTGCCGCGATCGCGATCCGGACCGCCGCGGCGGCCGCCGCTCGTCCCATGCCAGCTCGCCCGTCGGCGCCAGCGCCGCCGCCTGCAGAACCGGATCCTCCATGCCCCGCACGGCCGCGAAGAAGCTCAGATTGTTCTGCAGTTCGGTGCTGGCGAGATCGACCCGGCCCAGCCGCTCGGCCGCGGCGAGATCGCCCTGAAGACCGTAGACCAGCGCCAGATTCTGCCGCGTCCGCCTGGTGGCACCTGGCCCCTCGGCGATCGGGCGCAGTTCCTCCAGGGCTTCCGGGAACTGCTCTTGCAGGGCCAGGGACAGCGCCAGATTGTTGCGCAGCGGCACCGAGGCTGGAACGATGGTCAGACCCTTGCGGTAGGTCGCCGTCGCGTCTTCGTGCTGACCCATGAGATCATACGCGACGCCCAACGCATTGAGCGTTGCCGTGTCGCCGGGCCGGCTCTCGGCCAGCGCCCGCAGATGGTCGAGCGCCGCCTCCGGACGCCGGATCGCGATCATCGCCCGGGCATAGCCGTAATGCGCCTCGGGCAGATCAGGCTGCTGCGCGAGTGCGCGCTCGAAGGCCTGGCTGGCGTCGAGGCCGCGCCCAACCGCGAGCAAGGTGTCGCCCAGGCCCAAGGATGCCCGGACATTGTGCCCGTCGATCACCGCGGCCTGCTCGAACAGCGTGGCGGCCGTCTCCAGCTCGCCGCTCTGCAGCGCCGTCTGGCCGAGCCGCGTCAGACTTTCCGACCGCGCACGGGCGCCCTCCGGCACCGCCGCAGCGGGTGCCCCGTCCGCCAGCACCGGCCCTTCCGGACCACCCCCACAGCCGCCGAGCGCCAGCGAGAGCACCAGCAAGGCCATGTAGATGGCAGGGCAGCCACGGTGGGGCAGCAAGCTCATCCCGGACTCCAACGCGAACGGCGCGACGGTCGGAGTATCGCGGCAAAGCTTTATGAACTGGTTAACCGCCCCCTCGCCGCTGCCCACACCCAGCTGCGTGGCTCAGCACTCGGTCAGCTTGCCCAGCAACACGCGGCGGCCGGCGCCGGTGACCTCGGGCAGGTTCGCAGG
The DNA here is from genome assembly GCA_963798145.1 of uncultured Alphaproteobacteria bacterium. GTDB lineage: Bacteria > Pseudomonadota > Alphaproteobacteria > Geminicoccales > Geminicoccaceae > Benzoatithermus. Next base: position 248,205 of record CAWCSG010000017.1, on the reverse strand, counting down.
CACCCGGTCGAGCCGCGCCGAGGCCAGCAGCGCGAACGCGATCGCCTCCTTGAAATCGACCGGCAAGCCGTAGCGATCGCTGGTCACGACCGGCAGCGGTGCCAGAGCCGCACCGAGCCGGCGCATCAGCTCTGCGTTGCGCGCACCGCCACCGCTCGCGATCAGTTCGCCGGCCTCGAGCACCGGCGCCACGAACCGGCGATAGGCACCGGCCACCGCCTGCACCGTGAGCTCGGTCATGGTCGCAAACAGATCCTGCCAATCGCCCTCCGATTCCGGCGCCCGCCGCGCCAGCAGGTCGTCGACGAACGCGGCCCCATACTGCTCGCGGCCAAGCGAGCGGGGTGGCACGCCGTTGAGCGCCGGTTCGGCCAGCAGACGGGCCAGCAGCGCCGGATCGACACGCCCAGCCGCGGCCAGGCGGCCGTCGCGATCGCAGCTTTCGACGCCGCCGGACTGGCGCCGCGCAAGTTCGTCCAGAACCATGTTGCCGGGCCCGCAATCGAAGCCGATCACCGGTGTGGTGGCGTCCTCCCGCGGTGGGATCGCCGCGAGGTTGGAGATGCCGCCCAGGTTCAGCGCGACGATCGCCACGCGCGGGCGGGCCAGCAGCCAGCGATCGACGATCGGCACCAGCGGCGCGCCACAGCCGCCGGCCGCGATGTCGTTCTGCCGGAAGTCGCTCACCACGGGGCAGCCGAGTCGCAAGGCCAGCACCGCCGCCTCGCCGACCTGCATCGTGGCGACGCCATGCTCGTGCGCCACGGTCTGGCCGTGGCTGCCGACCAGTTCCACCGTGACGCCGAGTTCCGCTGCGAGGCCGGCCACCGCTGCGGCGAAGGCCTCGCCGGTCAGGCGGTTGAGCCGCGCCAACTCCAGCGCATCCGCCGCATGCGCCCGCAACAGCCGGGCCGCGAGGCGATCGTCCCAAGGTACCGTCCGCGCGCCGATCAGCGCCTCCAGGCGCGGCTCGCCGGCCGCCACGCGGCAGATCGCGACGTCGATGCCATCCATCGAGGTGCCGCTCATCAGGCCGGCGACGATCCGCGTCGGTGCGGCGCGCACGGTCTCGACGTCGCTCGTGGGCACGCTGCCCGCGCCGCTCACAGCGTGCCGGGAAAGGCGCCGCCGTCGATCAGCAGGTTCTGCCCGGTGATGTAGCCGGCATGGGTCGAGCACAGGAAGGCACAGAGCTGGCCGAACTCCTGGGCGTCGCCGAACCGGCCGGCCGGGATCGAGGCGCGGGCCGAGCGCTCGACCTCCTCGATCGCCACCCCGCGGCGCGCGGCATTGGCCGCGAGATTGCTGGCCAGCCGGTCGGTCGCGAAGCGGCCCGGCAGGATGCTGTTGATCGTGACCCCCTTGCCCGCGACCGCCCGGGCGAGCCCGGCGACGAAGCCGGTGAGCCCGGCGCGGGCACCGTTGGAGAGACCGAGCTCGGCGATCGGCGCCTTCACCGCGGCCGAGGTGATATTGACGATCCGTCCGAAGCCACGCGCGGACATGCCGTCGACCAGGCTGCGGATCAGCTCGATCGGCGTCAGCATGTTGGCCCGCAGCGCCGCCAGCCACGCATCCTCACCCCAGTCGCGGAAGTCGCCCGGCGGCGGGCCGCCGGCATTGTTGATCAGGATGTCGGCATCCGGGCAGGCAGCCAGGACCGCCGCGCGGCCCTCGGGCGTCGTGATGTCGGCCGCCACGGCCGTCACCGCCACGCCGGTCCGGTCCCGGATGCTGGCCGCCGTCGCCTCCAGCGCGTCCCGGCCGCGCGCATTCACGACCAGCGCCACCCCATTCTCGGCCAGCGCCTCGGCGCAGGCCCGGCCCAGCCCCTTGCTCGCCGCGCAGACGATCGCCTTGCGCCCGCCAATGCCCAGTTCCATCACTTTTCTCCCCGATCCATCTCGTCTTGCCGCTCGAGCTCCTCGAGCACCTGCCGCGCCAACGTCATGGTCAGTGGGCGCCGCGCCCGCAGCGAGGCGCGATCCAGCGCCCATACCAGCGCACGTGCGCCGGCGAACGAGCGTTCCATGCGGTTGACCAGAAATCCCACCACCTCGGCGTCCACGCGCAGCTGCCGATCGGCCAACTGCTTGACCAGAACGGCCGCCAGCAGCCGGTCGTCGGGCGGACCGATCCGCAATGGCCATGCCGTCAGCAATCGGGAGCGGAGGTCGGCCAGATCGAGCGGCCAGCCGGCGACCGGCCGGGTGGCCGTGAGCAGGAGGCTGCCGCCGCGCTCCGCGATTCGATTGTAGAGATGGAACAGCAGCGCCTCCTGGGCCAGATCCTCGGCCGCGTCGACGACGCACGCTCCGCCGTCACCCAGCCGCCGCAACGGTTCCGCCGGCTCCCAGATCTCGTGCCCACGCAGGAACACCGCTCCCGAGCGTTGCGCCCAGATCCTGGCCAGGTGGGTCTTGCCGCTGCCGGGCGGCCCGATCAGGACGCAGGCCGTGGACGGCCAGGCCGGCCAGCGCAGCACCGCGGCGAGCGCCGCCTCGTTGGACTTTGCCGGCAGGAAATCCGCCAGCGCCTCGCCCACGGCATGCGGCAGGTCGAGCAGCAGCTGGCATGGCGCCGGCGTGAACCGCCCAGACGTGACCTCTGCTGACGACGTTGGCGGCTCAGCGGGCAACGCGGGCCAGCGCCCAGATGCGCGTCGCGGCATGCACGTAGGACAGGGTCGACGCGATGACGAACCCAGCGGTGATGAGCAGCAACGGCTGCACCAGGCCCGTCAGGACCGGCAGGATCGACAGACTCATCAGCACCGTGCCGCCGAGCACGATCTGGAAGAAAGTGGACAGCTTGCCGACCAGCAACGGCTCGACCCGGAACCGGCCGGCCAGCATCCGCAGCGCCAGCGTGCCGAGCACGATCAACACGTCGCGGCCGATCACCAGCAATGCCAGCCAGACCGGCAGGTGACCCGCGAACGCGAGGGTCAGGAACAGGCTGTCCATCAGCAATTTGTCGGCGATCGGGTCGAGGATGGCACCCAGCGGCGTGATCTGGTCGTAGCGCTTGGCCACATAGCCGTCGGCCAGGTCGGTAAGCGCGGCGCCGACGAACACCAGCGCCGCGGCATGATAGTCGCCGCTGCGCACCAGCCAGACGATCGGGGCGACACAAAGCAACCGCGCCAGGGTGAGCAGGTTGGCGACGTTGCCGGCGACCACGTTCAGGGTGTAGCGGACGGAACGGCCGCAGGCACCGAGTAGTCCACGAGGCCGCCCGCTGCTCGCAACCGCCATCCATCGCTCTCCTCGGCCAACGACAGCCCGCTTCGCCCGACCGCCGCAATCAGGCCGTCCAGATCGCCCTGATAGTCGATCGTCACCCGTGCCTCCGCCTGCGTGAACGAATCGACGCCCAGCGAGCGTACTTCCGGCAGGTCCGTCAGTTCCCGCCTTATCTGCACCCAGCCCGCCAGGTCGGCAAGCGGCACCGCCACGGCGAGCCGCGTCACCGGCTCGATATGGCCCGCCGTGCGGCGTTTCCAGTCGTCCTCGATCGCGGTGACCACCTGCCCGATCGCACGGCTGAGCGCCGCCGGCTCGTCCTCTTCCGGGGCCACCGCCAGGGTCGTCGCCAGGAGCGGTGTGGCCCAGGCGCCGGCGCGGTGGACGGTAAGGTCGATGCGCGCGGGCTTGCCGGTGTCGGGTGCCCGCTCGATGCGCGCCGCCGCGACCACCACGCTCTCCGTCCCGTAGCGGCTGGCCAAGGCGTCCAGCGCGACCTGATCCCCGGCCATCAACGCGTCGGCCGGGGCCGCGGCGATGTCGCCGAGATCCCCCAGCGGCAGCGCCAGCACGGTCACCGTCGCCTGCTCGATCCCCTGGTACCACGCCGCACGCCACACGCTGCTCTCATACCAGGCGGTCGGCGCACCGTCGCTCAGCTCGACCGGCACGACCAAAATCGGGTCGGAGCGTCGCTGCACATGCGGGATGCCCGCGCTGTTGAGCAGGGACTGCACCTCGGCGGCCACATAATTGATGTTCAACGTGCCCAGATAGCGGTTCGGGCCGACCTTCTCCTGGGCGATCTCGAAGCTGTTGACGTAGGGCTCGATCGGGACCGCCGACACATCGGGCAGCCGCCCGTGCGCCGTCGGCGAGGTCAGGCGCTGCAGCAACCGGGTCAGCCCCGCGCGCTGACCCGCGGCGATCGCCTGCTCACGCGCGGCGACGCCGCTCTCGGCAGTCGCATCGACCGGAACGCCCAGGATCCGATACATGTCCGCCGCCTGGAGCTGCCCCGACCACGCGAGGACGGCAGCTGCGAGCATCGCGGCGCGCCGCCACCAGGGGCCGGAGCAAGCTTCGTTGCGCATCGCGATGTCACTCTGTATGCGTGGTCTTCTAACGTCGACCGTCCCGACCCCCGTCAACTAGCCACGCCCGCATGACGACACAAGGCACACCTACCGGCGGCCGTTATGCCGACGCCGGCGTCGACATCGACGCCGGTGCCGATCTCGTGGCCCAGATCACCCCGATGGCCGCAGCGACCCGCCGCGTCGGGGCGCTGGGGGCGCTGGGCGGCTTTGGCGGCCTGTTCGATCTCGCCGCCTGCGGCTTCACCGATCCGATCTTGGTCGCCACCACCGACGGCGTCGGCACCAAGGTGCTGCTGGCGGCCGAGGCCGGCGCCCATCATGCGGTCGGCATCGACCTCGTCGCCATGTGCGTCAACGACCTCGTCGTCCAGGGCGCCCAGCCGCTGTTCTTCCTCGACTATTTCGCCACCGGACGGCTCGTGCCCGCCCTGGCGGGCCAGGTCATCGCCGGGATCAGCGAGGGCTGCCGGCTCGCCGGCTGCGCCCTGATCGGCGGCGAGACCGCGGAGATGCCCGGCCTCTACGGGCGCGGCGAGTTCGACCTCGCCGGCTTCGCGGTCGGTGCCGTCGAGCGCAATGCCGTGCTGCCGCGCCCCGACCGCATCGCCGACGGCGATCTCGTGCTCGGCCTAGGCTCCTCCGGCGTGCACGCCAACGGCTTCTCGCTGGTCCGCCTCGTGCTGCGCGAGCAGGGCCTGACCCTGGCCGACCCCTGCCCCTGGTCGCCCGACACGCCGCTGGCCGGCGACGCTGATGGCGCCGACCCGGATCTACGTCCGGGCCTGCCTCGCCGCCATCGCCGCCGGCGGCGTCAAGGCGCTGGCGCACATCACCGGCGGCGGCCTGGTCGAGAACCCGCCCCGCGTGCTGGGCGACGGCCAGGTCCTCCGCCTCGACGCCCGCACCTGGCCGATGCCGCCGGTGTTCGCCTGGCTCGGCCAGGCCGGCAAGCTCGACGCCATGGAGCTGCTGCGCACCTTCAATTGCGGCATCGGCATGATCCTGGTGGTCGACCCCGGCCGTGCGGAGGGCGTGCGCCGCGCGCTCGCCGCCGCCGGCGAGACCGTCCACACCATCGGCACCATCGCCGCCGCTTCCGGCCGCCCGCGGGTCGAGTTCGCGGGCCTCGCGGACCTATGGCCCGCCGTCGCGCCGCCGTCCTGATCTCGGGCGGCGGCTCCAACCTGCAGGCGCTGATCGACGCGACCACACTGCCCGGCGCCAGCGCGGCGATCGAGCTGGTGATCAGCAACCGCGCCGACGCCTACGGCCTGACCCGCGCCCGCGATGCCGGCATCCCGACCGCGACCATCCCGCACGGTGCCGACCGCCCCGCCTTCGAGGCGCGCCTCACGGCGGCGCTCGAGGCCGCCGGGATCGACCTCGTCTGCCTCGCCGGCTTCATGCGCATCCTGACCGCCGGCTTCGTCGACCGCTGGCACGACCGCCTCCTCAACATCCACCCGTCTTTGCTGCCCGCCTTCCCCGGCCTCCACACCCACGCCCAGGCACTGGCCGCCGGCGTCCAGGCCCACGGCTGCACCGTCCATCTCGTCCGCCCGGCGCTCGACGCCGGCCCGATCCTGGTCCAGGGCGTCGTGCCCGTGCTCCCCGCCGACGACGCGGCCACCCTCGCCGCCCGCGTCCTCGCGGTCGAGCATCGCTGCTACCCGCTGGCCCTGGAGCTGCTGGCCTCGGGCGCCGTCACCGTCTCCGGCGACCGCGTCATCGGCGCCGGCCCCCGCCTCGTCCTCCCCGCCTGAGCCGATGCGCCGCATCGACCCCGGCGCCTGGTTCCGCGTCCGCCGCCTCGACGACGGCGTCACCTGGATCGACGAGCCGTACATCAAGGAATTCTACCGCTGCAACCTCTGGCACCTGCGCGGCCGCGACCGTGACCTGCTGGTCGATTCCGGCTGGGGCGTGGTCAGCCTGCGCGCGCACATCCCGCTCGTGACCGAAAAGCCGCTGGTCGCCGTCGCCAGCCACACCCACTTCGACCACATCGCCGGCCACCACGAGTTCCCCGAGCGCTGGGTCCACCGCGCCGAGGCCGCCATTCTCGCCGCACCCGACCGCGCCAACACCCTGGTCGACCCCTACGTCACCGACGCCGTCTTCGACGCCCTGCCCCCGCTCCCCTATCGTTCCACCACCTACCGCCCGAAGGCCGCCCCCGCGACCCGCCTGCTCGACGACGGCGACGTCGTCGACCTCGGCGACCGCGTGCTCGAGGTCATCCACACCCCCGGCCACTCGCCCGGCGGCATCGCCCTGTTCGAGCGCGCCACCGGCATCCTGTTCTCCGGCGATATCGTCTATGACGGCCCCCTGATCGAGGACTGCCCCGGCGCCGACCCGCACGCCTACCTCCACAGCATGCGCCGCCTGCTGGCCCTGCCCGTCCGCGTGCTGCACGGCGGCCACTTCCCGAGCTGCCCCGGCGACCGCCTGCGCGCGATCATCACGGCCTGGCTGCGCGCGAAGGAAGCCTGACCAGACCGAGGAAGGCCGCGAGGCCTCCCTCGGGCACCCACCGCGACCGGTAGACCCGACGCGGGCCGGACAGATGATGCCCGGCGTCAGCGGTGGACTGCCGGCGATCTGGCCCTGGGAGCATTAGTCGTACAAGGTGTTCTGACTTATCCCTCAGTGTGCGGCCGGGAATTGCCAGTGCGCTATCGACTGCGAGAGCTGCCCAGGCTCCTCTCCACCTCCATCGGCCGTCGCAACCTCTATCGCCTGTTTCTCGGCCGGGCGTGGCCGCTGTTGCGCCATGCGGCAGGCCTGCACCGGCGCACCCTGGCCAGCCGGACCCGGGTCGTCACCGTGGTCGGCTCGTTCGGCAAGACCACGACCGCGGCGGCCATCGCGGCGGTGCTGGACCAGCCGGTCCTGCCGGGCAACGCCTGGGGCAGGATCGCCCTCTCGGTGCTGCGCATCCGCCCCGGGCAGCGCCACGCCGTCCTCGAGATCGGCATCGATGGCCCGGGCCAGATGGTCCAGTACGCACCGGTGGCCCGGCCCGACATCGTCGTCGTCACGGCCATCGGCAGCGAGCACAACCGCAGCCTGGGCTCGCTCGACGACACGGCCCGCGAGAAGGCCCAGATCCTGCAAGGGCTGCGGCCGGGTGGCCTCGCCGTGCTCAATGGCGACGATCCTCGCGTGCACGCCATGGCCGCACGCACCAGGGCACGCGTGCTGACCTTCGGGCTCGGTCCCGGCAACGACGTGCGTGGCGAGGAGGTGCGGCTCGACTGGCCGCACGGCATGCGGCTCGCGGTCCGGTTCGGCACCGAGACGCGCGAGCTGCGGACCCGCCTCCTCGGGCGGGTCATGGCCTATCCCATCCTGGCGGCCATCGCGGTGGCCTGGGCCGAGGGCCGGCCGCTGGACCGGGTCGTTGCGGCACTGGAGGCGCTGCCGCCGGTCGCGGGCCGCCTCCAGCTCGTGCCGCTGCCGGGCGGCGCCTGGCTGATCCGCGACGACTTCAAGTCATCGCTGGAGACGATCGACGCCGCACTCGACCTGCTGGCCGAGGTCCCGGCGCGGCGGATCGTGGTCCTGGGCGAGATCTCCGAGCCGGTCGGCAGCCAGGGTCCGCACTACCATCGGCTCGGCGAGCGTCTGGCCGCAATCGCATCGCGCGCTATTTTCGTGGGCGGCAATTTCCAGCGCTACGCCACGGGCGCCGTCCGCGCCGGAATGGCGCGCTCGGCCCTGATCGATGCCGGCCGCGGCGTCCGTGAGGCGGCCGAGGCCGCGGCCGCGGGTCTCGGACCCGGCGACGTCGTGCTGGTCAAGGGGCGGGACACGCAGCGCCTGGACCGGGTGGCGCTGGCACTGCAAGGCCGGAAGGTCGCCTGCCGCATCGAGAGCTGCGCTCTGCTGGGAGTGCGCTGCGAGACCTGCCCGAAGCTGGAGACCGGCTGGGCGACCGAGCCCTCGCTGATCATCCGCCCGTTTCAGCACGGCTGAAAGATCGGGCCGCCACCGCTGGCCGCAGCTCCGGCCACACCAGCCGCCTGTCAACACCCCCGGGATTCCGCTACATTGAGGCATCATCGTCGGAGAGCCGCACCGATGCAGACCACCCTGGAACGACCCGAGGCGCCCCCACGCCACCGCTTCGACGTCGCCGCGTACTACCGCATGGCCGAGACCGGCATCCTGGCCCGCGAGGACCGCGTCGAGTTGATCGAGGGGGAGATCGTCGACATGGCCCCGATCGGCAGCGCGCATGCGGGCAAGGTGGACCGGCTCACCAGCCTCGTTGCGCGGGCGCTCGCCGATGGGCAGGTGCAAGTCCGTGTCCAGAGTTCCTTGCGCCTCGACCCCCACAACGAGCCGCAACCTGACCTCATGCTGCTCCGCCCTAGAGCGGATTTCTATGAAGGCGCCCACCCGACAACCGCCGACGTGCTGCTCCTGGTCGAGGTCGCCGACAGTTCGCTCGCCTATGACCGTGGCCTCAAACTTGCGCTCTATGCGAGCCACGGCGTGCCGGAAGTCTGGATCGTCGATCTGCTGGGCCGGTCCGTGGAGATCTGCCGCCAGCCCGGCCCAGACGGCTACTCCGAGCGCTACAAGCTCACGTCGGGCGAGGCAACACCGGCGCTGCTTTCGGGTCTCAAAATCGACCTTGCGGTGTTGCTGACGTAACCGGCGCTGTTGGTCTCTGAGTTTTAGAAAGGTTGATTACGGTGGGTGTGCCCGCAAGTATGGGCATCTTGCGCAACAGGGAGCAGGGTCGGCGGACTGGGAAGAAATGGCGCACGTGATGCTGCGGGCTATCTGGCCCAAGTCGGAGGCTGTGCGTGGGCGCGATCGGGTGAACCGTACCGTCGCGAAGGTGTATCTTTAGAGTTAACAATCTCCAGCCCACGGAGTTTTGAATGACTACATTCAAGTCATTCGAGCATGACAATGATCAGCCATGGTTAAGCTTATATTACAGGCAATTATGAAAGCAGCTGTTCTATTATTGAACGAGTACAATTTTATTCGAAAATCATTTTAGGATTTACAGCATTTCTCAATTTCTTTCGCCGACTGCTGCTTCTCTCCATTTTCTAACGCCTCCACAAAGCACTGGGCGATGTGCAAATGACGCCGGTGGCGTTCAAAATGCTTATAGCTGAGCAACGCTCCCCAGATAGATATGCCGATGATGATCACTCCGCCCATTTTACCTTCTCCACCGACCACTGACGACCATGCTGCAGTAGCTGCAACGAGCGCTAGGCTAAAATTTGTCGCCCCTGCTCGTAACATCTCGTGTTGACGAGCGCGCTCGTCGTGCTCATTAGACATGGCGAGGTAGATCTCCCGCTGCCTAGTGTCCTCGTTCTGCATGATGGAACCCCAAGGTGGGAACTTGTCGCCGCCAAACTCTTTCGGTCCGTCTACGCGATTTCGCAACTCCCACATTGCAATTGAGTACTTTCTCAGATCCTATGATGTCATAAGGCCATTATGGCTCGGAAAGGCAAGGACTGATGAAGCATCGGGCTAATTTGAAATTATAACGCACGGTCAGGTCACCGCAGTTCACCGTACCAGTTGCGATTGAGGCCCGTTAACCCGTCCGGTTCTCGCATGCCATGCCGCGGCGAGCCCCACCGGTTAAAGCGCAGCGGGACAGCCGACTACCCCCGGATGCAGCCTCCTTCAAATTCTCGGAGGTGATAGCATTGACTGCATCGCCATCGAGTCGTAGCATTCATGCATCCAAGCCCAAACTCCACGTGGACGACCCATGGCTGCCCTGACCGTACGCAACCTCGAGGACGATCTAGTGCGTTCGCTGAAGCGGCGCGCCGTGGAGGAGGGGGTGTCGGCCGAGGAGCTGCATCGGCGCATCCTGCGCCGCGCGCTGACCGGGCCGCGGCGGACCGGGGCGGATCTGGCGGCGGCCCTGCGCCGGCTGGGCGAGCTGGGCCTCGAGATCGAGCCGGACCGGCGCTGGGAGGCGCCCAAGGTGACCCCCTGATGTATCTGCTCGATACGGTGGCGCTGTCGGCGCTGATGAAGCCGGGCAGCGCACCGGCAGCGGAGGCTTGGCTCGCGGCCGTCGATCTGGACGAGCTGCACGTGCCGACGCCGGCGCTGGGCGAGATCTGGCGCGGCATCGCGCGGCTGCCCGATGGGGCGAAGAAGACCCGCCTCCGCGACGCCTACCAGACGCTCGTGGCACCGCTCGTCGCGAACTGCCCGGCTTTCGACGCTTCGGCCGCCGCGATCTGGGGCGAGCTGATGGGTGCGGGCGACGCCGCCGGCCGGCAGCTACCGATCCTGGACGCGCAGATCGCCGCCATCGCGATCGCCAACGACCTCATCGTGGTCACGCGCAATGTCCGCGACTTCGGTCCGATGGGAGTGGCGACGCTCAACCCGTGGGACGAGCCACCGCGCCTGAGCCGGTCCGACTGCGCTGTTCGGATCGACCTCTTGCCTTGTATAGGAATATAGGCTATCGTAGGAACATGCTCAGCGCCGCATCCGACCTCACCTCCCTCGCCGGCATGTGCGCCGCCGTCGTCCCGCGCACCGGCGGCCGCCCGCGCAACCCCTATCTGCGCCGCGACTGGATGCGCCGCTCGCGCCGCCTCGCGGCCGGCATGTCGCCGCGCGAGGTCGCCCGCGCCGAGCAGGTCGACGAGGCCGAGATCCAGGACCTGCTGCAGCGCGCCGACTTCGCCGCCCTGGTCCAGTCCTGGCACGCGATCGACGCGCTGCCGCAGGCGGAGCAGATCCGCCGCCTCGTGATCCTCGCCCGGCAGGCGATCGAGCAGGCGCTGTGCGACTGGGACGTGCCCGCCGCCTTCTTCGTCCTGCGCGAGAACGCGCGCGGCCGCGACCCGGCCGAAACCGTCGCCAACGGCATCATCGCCGCCGCCCGCCGCCGCGCCCGCACGAGCACGGCACCACCGCCGGCACCCCCTATGGACGCCAGCCCTCGCAGCCGCCGCTCGCCCAGCGCCCACCGGCCGACCCCGGCGCGCAGGTGATCTGGCACGGCGCCGCCAAGCTGCGCGCCGCCACCACAGCCGAGCACGCCATCCGCCACGCCGCCTGCGACAGCACCCCGCCGGACCCCACCGGGGTCGCCGCCACCATGGCGGCTGCCCGCAAGGCCCTGGCCGCCAAGCCGGCCGTGACCAGCTCCGGCCTGCCCGCCGCGACCCGGCTCGCCCGCAGCCTCGCCTTCACTGCCGGCCCGACCGCCCTGCGCCCGGCACTCGAGCCGCTAGTCGCCGGCCCGGTCGCTTCCCTGCCCCGTCGCCCACGGGCGCCGTAGCCTCCGGCCTCATGCAGGCCGAAGGCCGGTAGGCAATTCGAGAACGCCGTTCACAGCGGCCGGTAGAGCGTGGCGCTGCCGCGATACAGACACAAAAGCTCGCCGCGCCGATCGAGGCGCAGCATGACCAGGCGCGCGCCGCGGCCGACATCGGCCGTGTCGCCGACCTCGCGCACGTCCGCACCCCGGCGCTCGGCCTCGCGCCAGCAGGCGCGGCTCGCGGCATCGTTGCCGCCGCCGGAGCCGCCGCTCCCGCTGCCGCTGCCGGAACTCTCGAAGCTGGTGATCCGGTTCTGGCCGTCGAACGCGACCGTGCAGGACACGCGCAGGCTGCGGTCGGGCCCGTTGCGCTGCACCGACATGTAGCCGTTCCAGGTGACCCGATCGCCCTTGTAGTCGGAGCGGATGGTCCGGTCGACGCGCACGCTCTTCCCGCGCTCGCGGTCCTTCAGCTCGCGCGCGCACATCTCGACCGCCTGGCGCTTGCGCGCATCCGGCCCGTCGCCCCGGGTCTGCGCCGCGCCCGCCGGCCCAACGAGCCCCAAGGTGCCGAGCACCAGCACAGCCGCTGCCATACGAACCCGGGCGCGTTCACGCGACATTCCCGTTCCTCCGCGCTTGAGCGCCCAATACCCAGGATGACGACGGGATGGCCATCGCGTAGTCAGGTCACACGCTCATCGGCCCCCACGGGCCCAACCTGGAGGTATCCGGCCATGCGTGCAAGGCTTGCCATGCTGGTCCTGGTGCTGGTCGCGGCGGCCCCTGCCCTGGCCCGCGCCGAGCTGCTGGCCGACCTGCGCGCCCGCGGCACGCTCAAGGTCGGCATGGCCGAGTACGTGCCCTGGATGATGAAGGGAGCGGACGGCAAGCCGATCGGCCTGGAGGTCGACATCGCCGAGCGGCTGGCCGGCGATCTGGGCGTGCAGCTCGAGGTGGTCGCGATGCCGTTCGACAGCCTGATCGGCCGGCTGGCGGCGCGCGAGGTCGACCTGGTCGCCTCCAACCTCTCGATCACGCCGGCACGGGCACTCCAGGTCGCCTTCAGCGAGCCCTACAGCAGCTCCGAGATCCGCCCGGTGATCCGCCGCGACAAGTTCCCGGACGAGGTCACCCGCGAGGCGCTGAACACCGAGGGCGTCACCATCGGCGCCGTCGCCGGCACCACCAATGCCGCGACCGCCGCCGACCAGTTCCCGCTGGCGCAGCTCACCGAGTTCGCGACCCAGGACGAGGCCGCGAAGGCGCTGGTCGCCGGCAGCATCATGGCGCTGGTCGCCTCGACCCCGTTCCCCGACCTGCTGGTCGCCGCCGACCCCGACCATCTGGCGATCCTCGGCGACGAGCCGCTGCGCACCACGGTCGAGGCGTTCGCCGTGCCGCAGGGCGAGCAGGTCTTCCTGACCTTTTTGAACAACTGGATCGACGCCGTCACCGCCGAGGGCTTCGTCGCCGCCAGCGAGCTGGACTGGTTCGACGCCGAGGACGTGCCGCAGCCGAAGCCAGCGGCACCGTGACGGCAGGCGCCGTCACCCCGGGCGATGGCTGCGGCCGGGCCGCCGCTCAGCCGACGATCTCGGTCCCGGCGAAGAAGAAAGCGATCTCGCCCCTGGCATTCTCGGCGCTGTCCGAGCCGTGCACCGAGTTGGCCTCGATGCCTTCGGCGAAGTCCTTGCGGATGGTGCCCTCGGCGGCGTTGCTGGGGTTGGTGGCGCCCATCACCTCGCGGTTCCTGGCCACGGCATCCTCGCCCTCGAGCACCTGCGCCACCACCGGGCCGCTGGTCATGAACTCGACCAGCGACGCGAAGAACGGCCGCTCGCGATGCACGCCGTAGAACGCCTCGGCCTGCGCGCGCGTGAGCTGCAGCCGCTTCTGCGCCACGATGCGCAGGCCCGCCTTCTCGAAGCGGTCGTTGATCGCACCGGTGAGATTGCGGCGGGTCGCGTCGGGCTTGATGATCGAGAGCGTGTGCTCGGTGGCCATGAGCTGTCTTCCGGACTTGTTGCGCTGGGGAAAGCCGGCCGCCTTATAGCGACCGGGGCACGGCCGCGATAGGTGGGTCGCGCGTCGCCTCAGCCGGCGGGCGGCCGCTCGGCGGCCCGGGTCCAGCCGCCACGCTCGGTCTCCTGCCAGTAGACCGCGCCGTGACCCTGCTCGACCACCTCGCGCCAGCGCTGCCGCGCCAGCGCCACCGCCTCCGGATCGCTGCCGTCGAACAGATCGAGGCAGCGGTCGAACGACGCGAGGTCGGGCGCCTGCGCGCCGTCGACCAGGGTCAGGATGGTGGCCCGGTTGGGATTGGCGAGGTCGAGCGTGAGCAGGATCGGCTGCTGCTCCGCGAAGCCGTCGCCCTTGCCGCCATGCGGCAGGAACGTGTCCTTGCCGTAGGTCCACAAGGCCCGGTTCAGCAGCTCGAGCCGCTCCGGGTCGCTGCCGCGCACCAGCACCCGATTGCCCGCGGCATAGGCCTTCTCCAGCAGGCGCGGCAGTGCTGCCTCGAGGTCGCTGCGCGTCAGATGGTAGAAGCCGACCTCGGTCAAGCGGCCTCGAACCGATCGGCGACCAGCTGGTCCAGGAGGCGCACGCCGTAGCCCGTGGCTCCCTTGGCGGCCAGCGGCAGGTCGCGCGAGGTCCAGGCCATGGCGGCGATGTCGAGATGCGCCCAGGGCACGTCGCCGACGAACTCCTGCAGGAAGACGGCACCGGCGGTGCTGCCGGCCTCGCGCCCGCGCCCGACATTCTTGATGTCGGCGATCGACGACTTGATGTGCTTCTCGTAAGCCTTGCCCAGCGGCAGCCGCCACAGCAGCTCGCCGGTCTTGCCGGCGGCGGCCAGCAGGTCTCGGGCCAGCGTCTCGTCGTTGCTGAACAGGCCCGCCTGCTCGTGCCCCAGCGCCACGATCACCGCACCGGTCAGCGTCGCGAGGTCGATCATCGCCTTGGGCTTGAACCGCTCCTTGGTATAGTAGAGGACGTCGGCTAGCAGGAGGCGGCCCTCGGCATCGGTGTTGATGACCTCGATGGTCTTGCCGGCCATGCTCCGCACCACGTCGCCTGGTCGTTGGGCGTTGCTGGATGGCATGTTCTCGGCCAGCCCGACCACGCCCACGACGTTTGCGCGCGCCTTGCGCCCAGCCAGCGCCAGCATGGCGCCGAACACGGCGGCGGCACCGCCCATGTCCGTCTTCATGTCCTCCATGCCGCCGGCCGGCTTGATCGAGATGCCGCCAGTGTCGAAGCAGATGCCCTTGCCGACCAGCGCCAGCGGCGCCTCGCTGCCGCCGCCCTGCCAGCGCATGATGGCGACATAGGGCGGTTGCGCGCTGCCTTGCGCGACACCCAGCAGGGCGTTCATGCCCAGCTCCTTGAGCGCCGCCTGATCGAGGATCTCGACCTCGAGCCCGGCCTCGGCGAGACCGGCGCAGGCGTCGGCGAAGGCCCTGGGCGTCAGCACGTTGCCGGGTTCGCTGACCAGATCGCGCGCGCGGCAGACCGCCCTGGCCAGGGAGCGGGCCGGCTCAAGCGCCTCCGCGGCGGCGGCCGGCAGCGTCAGGCGGAGCCGCTCGGGCGTCCGCTCGTCGTCCTCGCCCTCGCTGGTCCGGTATTTCGTGAAGCGATAGGCCCGCAATTCCGCACCCAAGGCGAGCCAGCTCATCGCCTCGGCTGCCGAGCAGCCTAGGTCGAGGCCGTCAGGGGCCGCCAGCTGCGCGTCGCGCACCTTCAGGCCGCGCAGCTTCTGCGCCAGCCCGCCACCCGCCTCCTCGAGATCGAGCCGGGTCAGACCGTCGGGCTTGCCCAGGGCCAGCAGCAGCAGCCGATCGACGCTCAGTCCGGTCGGCAGCAGCAGGTCGACGATCTGACCGTGCTTGAGCGCGCCGTGCCCGGTTGCCAGCGCCCGCGCGATCAGGCCGCCGCTGGCGCGATCGAGTCCGGCCGCCACCGTGCCGAGCGTGCCGTCGCTGGCGATCGGCACGACCAGGGTGCCGCGGTCTGACGGGGTGCCCGGCTCGATCACGATGTCCATACTTATCGCCTCTCTTCGCGCATCTCGCCCGCCATGGCCGGGCCGTGCCACCGTCGCGCCTATTCCCTGCGCCGCCACAACCGGGCTTGTCAACGTGGCGCTGGCGACATGGACGGTCGCGTTTCGGCTGACTAGAAGCATGGGGTTGCCCGCAACGAGGTCGCCCCAAACGGACCCTTGCCCATGAGTGTGAGAGGACTGCGCCGCAGGTCGACCGCGTTGGCGCGGCGTCGTCGGGCGTGGCACCTCATAGCGTTGGCCGCGGGCGTGCTGCTGGTTGCCTCGGCGGCGCGTGCGGCCCAACAGGACGAGCCCGGCAAGGCGCCGTCGGTGCTGACCGCCGACACCGTCGTCTACGACAGTCAGCACAAGATCGTCACCGCCACCGGCGACGTCGAGATCAGCACCGGCCAGCGCCGCCTGCTCGCCGACGAGGTGCGCTGGGACCAGACGACCGCCAAGGTCTTCGCCACAGGCAACGTGGTGCAGATCGAGCCGTCCGGCGATGCCTTGTTCAGTGACAAGATCGAGCTCGACGACCAATTCCGCGAGGGCTTCGCCACCGGCGTCGGCATGCTGCTCCAGGACGATTCGCGCATCGCCGCGACGCAGGGGACGCGTCGCGAAGGCAATCTGGTCGAGCTCGACCGCGCGGTCTACTCGCCGTGCCCGCTGTGCGACGACGGCAAGGGCAGACCCGTTATGGCAGATCAAGGCGCGCCGCGTGATCTACGATCAGACGGCCCAGACGGTCAGCTACCGTGATGCGCGGCTCGAGATGTTCGGCCTACCGATCGCCTATACGCCTTATTTTCGCCATCCAGCACCGGGGGTGAAGCGGCAGTCCGGTTTTCTCACGCCGACTTTCGGTAGCACCTCCGAACTCGGCGCCGTGGCGATCATCCCCTACCACTTCGTCCTCGATCAGAGCTCGGATTTTACCTTTTCGCCCATCTTCACCCAGAATGCGAGCACTGTCCTGACGGGCGAGTACCGCCGTCGCAGTGACAACGGCTATATGCAGATCGCTGGCGGCGGCACCTACGCGGAGTTCGGCGACAACGAGAGCAAAGATCGCGGCACGCAGTTTCGCGGTTACCTCAAGACTTACGGCGCCTACAGCGTAAGCGATAAATCGATCGGTGGTTTCGATGTCTTCCTGGCCTCGGACAATACTTTCCTCGACCGCTACCAGATCAGCGAAAGCGATGTCCTGCGTAGCCGTGTCTATCTGGAAGGGGCGGAAAACCGCAATTTCTGGTCATTGAACGGCTACTACTTTCAAGGACTGCGGCCGTTCGACGATCAGGACAAGATCCCCGTCGCCTTGCCGCTGGCGGAGACCCGCGTCGTCAGCGACCGTATGCGCTGGGGTTCCTACGTGACTGCTGACAGCAATATTCTGGCACTCACCCGCAACCGGGGCCTCGACACCCGACGGCTGTCGAACACGGTCGGCTGGACGTTGCCCTATCTCGGTGCGATCGGTGACATCTACCGTCTCGACGTCAGCATGCGCGGCGATGCCTACAGCACCGAAGGCAACCCACAGACCTTCAGTTCGGATGGCGGCGGGAGATCGCAGGCTCGCGTGCTGCCGCGCGTCACCGGCACCTGGAGCTGGCCGCTGGCCGACGCCGAAGGGGAGTGGGTCCATGAGGTCGAGCCGATGGTGAGCGTCAACGTGGCGCCAACCTACGGCAACACCCGCAAGATCCCGAACGAGGACAGCACCGATTTCGAGTTCGACGAGACCAATCTGTTCCAGGCCAGCCGGTTTCCCGGGCTCGACCGCGTCGATACCGGATCCAAGGTCGCCTACGGCCTGCGGTTCAGCAGTTTAGGCCCGCGCGCCACCGAGCTCAGCGGCACTTTCGGGCAAAGCTACTCGTTCTCCAACGACGAGTTCATTCCGAACGATTCCGGGCTGCAGCATAATCTCTCCGACTATGTCGGCGGGTTCTACTTTCGACCCAGCGGGCTGCTCGACCTCAGCTACCGCTTCCGCATCGGCAAATCCGATCTCCAATTTCGCCGCAGTGACGCTCTGGCGGCGTTCGGCCCGGCATTCCTGCGTTTCAACCTCGGCTACCTGAACCTGTCGAAGGAGCCCGAGGCGTTCGACGACCAAAGCGGCACGGATTCCAACCCCAGCGGCTTCGAATCCCGCGAGGAAGTCACGATCGGCGCCCGGCTCCAGCTCACCGACCAGATAGCCATCGGTGGTCAGACGCGCCGGGACCTGAGCCTCAACCGGACCGTGGCCAACCAGATCGGCGTGATCTATACGCACCCGTGCCTCGTGCTGGCGGTCGGCTTCGAGCAGCGTCTTACCCCCGACGCCGAACTCGGGGACGAGACGGCCATACTGGTGCGGGTCAGCTTCAAGACCCTGGGCGAGTTCGAGACCGGTGGGGCCCTGTTCGGGTCGGAATGAGAGGATCGGAGACATTGGCGAGCCTGCGCGGCGCCTTCCGCGATCTGCTGGTTCTGCTGGCGGTACTGCTGCCGGTGGGGCATGTCGGCGCCCCGGCGCTGGCCCAATCAGGGACGCAGCGGATCGCTGCTGTGGTCAACGACGACATCATCACGACGCAGGACCTGACCGACCGGCTAAGTCTGGCGATTGCCACGAGCGGGCTACCCAACGACGCCCAGACCCGGCAACGACTGGCTCCGCAGGTGCTGCGCGGCTTCATCGACGAGAAACTGCAACTGCAGGAAGCCAACCGCCTCGGCATGGCCGTGACCGAAGCTGAGGTCGACCAGGCGATGGACACAATCGCCCAGCGCAACAAGACCAATCGCGCCGACTTGACCCGCTACCTGCTGCAGAACAGGCTGAGCCCGCGCACGCTGCGCGACCAGCTGAGCGCCCAGATCGCCTGGATCAAGATCATCAACCGCGAGATCCGGCCGAAAATTGTCGTGACGCAGGAGCAGATCGACATTGCCGCCAAGCGCGGCGGAGCCGGGAGCAACGATCCCGAGCTGCTGCTCAGCGAGCTCGTGCTGCCGGTCTACGATCGCGCCCAGGAAGCGAGCGTGCTGAACGACGCGGCTGGCCTCGTCGCGACGCTGCGCGGCGGCGCCGATTTTGCCGCGCTCGCCCGACAGGTCTCGACCGGGGCCAGCGCCGAGAATGGCGGCGATCTCGGCTGGGTGCGCGCCGCGGCGATCACGCCCGAGCTGCGTGTCCAGATCCAGGCGCTCAAGGTGGGCGAGATCTCCGATCCGATTCTCACCCCGGCGGGCGTCCACATCTTCCAGCTGCGTGACCAGCGTTCCGCCACAGCGGCACCCCTCGATCCGCAGCGGATCCGCCAGACCATCGAGCAGGAGCAACTGGAACGGCAGGCCAGCCGCTATCTGCGCGGCCTGCGTCGTGACGCATTTGTCGACGTCCGGCTCTGATCCCGCCACCGCGCCCGCCGACGAGCGGGAGGCCCGGCCCAGGCTGAGCGGCGAGCTGCGCCGTCTCGGACTCTCGGCCAATAAGCGGCTCGGCCAGCACTTTCTGTTCGACCCGTCGATCCTCGGCCGGATCGCCGCGGCCGCGGGTGAGCTAGCACAGGCCACGGTGCTGGAGATCGGCCCCGGACCCGGCGGGCTGACGCGCGCCCTACTCGACGCGGAATGCCCGCGCATCGTCGCCGTCGAGCGGGATCCCGAGATTCGTTGTCTTGCTGCGCGAGCTCGAACAGCGTGCCGGTGGTCGCCTGACGCTGCTCGCGGCCGACGCGCTCGACATCGATCCTTGCGCGATCGCTGACGCCGGGCAGGTCCGCATCGTCGCCAACCTGCCCTACAATGTCGCTACCGCCCTGGTATTTCGCTGGTTCGAGCGGCTGGACTGCATCGAGCGCATGGTGCTCATGTTCCAGAAGGAGGTGGCGCTCCGCCTGGCTGCCGCACCCGGAACCGGCGACTATGGCCGACTCGCGGTGATGGCGCAGCGCCTGTGCCGCGTCGAGCGCCTGTTCGATCTGCCTCCGGCGGCGTTCACGCCGCCACCCAAGGTGAGTTCCAGCGTGGTCCGCCTGACCCCGCGACCCGATCAACCGTCGGCCGAGCTGCGCGCGGCACTGGCACAGGTGACGCAAGCCGCGTTCGGCCAGCGCCGCAAGATGCTTCGCTCGAGCCTGCGGTCGCTGGGCCATGACCCGCATCGGCTGCTGGCGACCGCCGGGATCGAAGAGACGCGGCGCGCGGAGGAACTCGACATCGATCAATTCTGTCGGCTCGCCGAGCTTCATCTCGCCGGCGTCGCCTAGAGCCTCGCAAGCTCGCTCCAGTGGCACAGCTCCACGCCATTGCTGGCGGCCAGTTCGACGCAGCTGGCCGTGAAGCGCTGGTTCGAGGCGACCAGGGCTCGGTTACCCTGTTGGTGCGAGCGCGCGGCCACCACCTCCTGCACGGCGTAATTCCCAACCGGCCGGCCCAGCAGCTTGCACTGGACGATCAACCGCTCCTGACCTCGCTCGGCCACCATGTCGGCGCCCTGGTCGCGCGACGCGCCGGTGAGGGTCACGCGCCAACCACCCCGCTTCAGCTCCTCGGCACAGAACAGCTCGAACTCGCCGCCATTGCGGACCCGCTCGAAGCGCGCCTCCGCGCCCACATCCTGCCGCCCCGCCTCGACCATCGCTTCAAGCCGCGACTTGAACGCGTCCAGCCGCTCCTGGACGTGGCGCCGATCGTCGCTGGCCAGGGTTTCGAACACGATTCTGGCAAAGAAGTAGCCGACCTCCTTGTCCCACCGGCTGCGGTCGACGAGGCCATAGTCGTCGACCCGGATCAGCTGGCGATGCTTGCGCAGCAGCACTGGGAGATGCGCCTGCACCAGCTCTTCGAACCGGCGGCCCGCGCGCTCGACGGCCCACAGCCGTGCGATGCCCCACAGAGCCAGGACCACGAACAGCGATGAAACGGCAAGCACGGTCTCGAGCAAGCGTGGCTTCCGGAGGCGGCCGACAGCAGACAAGAGCGGATAAGCGCATAACCACAGCAGCTTGCGGAGGGTAGCTCATGTGGGTGCTAAAGTCTACCCGTCCGGTCCACATCTTGTGGCAATTCGTTGCGGCGGCGCTAGAATTGGGGGTACGCCTGCTATCGCTAGGTGTCGCCTGGTGCGTCTGGGGAAGTCCCGAAGCACGGGCAACCGAGGCCGATTTCGTCGTTGGCGCGCCGCTATCGACCGTCGACTATCTCGCTCTGACCGCCCGAATCATCGAGGTCGTGGGTGTGACCATCATCGTGGTCGCTGCCGCTGCGGCCACGCTCTACTTCGCCTGGTGCTCGCTCCGGGACGGCGCGCTAAATGCGACCTATCGCGAGTACCGCGCCAATCTCGGCCGCGGCATCCTGCTCGGGCTGGAATTTCTGGTCGCCGCCGACATCATCGGCACTGTCGCCGTCGACCCCTCGGTGCAGAGCCTCGCGGTGCTCGCCGGCATCGTGCTGATCCGCACCTTCCTCAGCTTCTCGTTGGAGGTCGAGATCGAGGGCCGCTGGCCATGGCAGCGGGGGCGCCCGGACGAATCAGCCTAGCGGTGCGCTGCGGAACTGCTCGACGAAGTCGGTCAGGCCCGGCTGCCGCTTGCGGCGCATCCGTTCGGCCGCGAGGATCGCACGCACTGCCGCAACACTCGCTTCGAAGTCCTTGTTCACCAAGACATAATCATATTCGGGCCAATGCGTGACATCAGAGGATACCTGGGCCAACCGGAACCGCACCGTCTCCTCCGGGTCCTGGGCCCGGCCTCGCAGCCGGCGCTCGAGCTCGGGCATCGAGGGCGGCAGGATGAACACGCCCACCATGTCGTCGGTGGCCGTGGCACGCAGCTGCTGGGCGCCCTGCCAGTCGATGTCGAACAGCACGTCCCTGCCGGCGGCGAGCGCCTGCTCGACAGCGGCGCGCGGCGTGCCGTAGGAATGACCATAGACGCGGGCATGCTCCAGCAACTCGCCACGCGCGGTCATGCGGTCGAAGCGCGGCTGATCGATGAACAGGTAGTGAACGCCGTCATTTTCGCCCGGCCGCTGCGGCCGGGTGGTCACCGAGATGGACAGCGCCAACTCCGGCTCGAGTTCCAGCACCCGGCGCGAGAGCGACGTCTTGCCGGCCCCCGAAGGCGAGGACATGACCAGCATCAGACCACGCCGCCGCTTCGGATCGGGCATCACCTGGTCGAGCATCGTCCGCCATACTCCCGTCTTGGCGCCCGTAGCCGGCCGGGCCTGGGCCCGCTTCTAGGCCGATGACCGCCACGAACCAAGCCCGGGCGCACCCGCAGCATGTGCTGATCACCGGCGCGAGCAGCGGCATCGGCGCCGCGCTCGCGCACGAATATGCCGGCCCCGGCATGCGTCTGGCACTGTTCGGCCGTGACGAGGGCCGGATCCGCGAGGTCGCCGAGGCCTGCCGCGCCGCGGGCGCCCTGGTTGCTGCGATCCTCGTCGAGGTCACCGATGCCGAGGCCATGGCGAGCGCGGTCATGCTGGTGGACGACGCTCACCCGCTCGACCTCGTCATCGCCAATGCGGGCGTCTCGGGGGCCATGCTCGGTGACGGCCGCGGCATCGCGGATCTGTTCGCCGTCAATGTCATGGGCGTCGTCCACACGGTCGAGCCGCTCCTGCCTCGCCTCACCGCGCGCCGTCGCGGTCAGATCGCACTGATGAGCTCGCTGGCATCGTTCGTCGCCCGCCCGGGCACGGCCGCTTACTGCGCCAGCAAGGCGGCGGTGCGGATCTGGGGCGAGGGTCTGCGCGAGCGGCTGGCACCCCAAGGTGTCGCCGTGAGCGTGATCTGCCCAGGGTTCGTCGATACCCCGCTGACCCGGCGAAACCGCTTCCCGATGCCGATGCTGATGGATGCGGCGCAGTCAGCCACGCTGATCAAGGCGCGGCTCGCCCGCGACGTGCCCCGCATCGCCTTCCCCTGGCCGATGTATTGGGGCGCTAGACTGGCCGGGGCGCTGCCGACCTGGGTGCAGCAACGTGCCACCGGCCGCTGGCCCGGCAAGGAGTAGGCGCGCTCAGCCGCCAGCCTGCT
The DNA here is from genome assembly GCA_963798145.1 of uncultured Alphaproteobacteria bacterium. Classification (GTDB taxonomy): domain Bacteria; phylum Pseudomonadota; class Alphaproteobacteria; order Geminicoccales; family Geminicoccaceae; genus Benzoatithermus. The sequence goes on along the minus strand of CAWCSG010000017.1, from coordinate 225,473 downwards.
TCAGCTTGCGCCAGCGCGCCACGTTGCGGTTGTGCTCAGCCAGGGTCGTGGCGAAGGCATGACCGCCGCTGCCGTCGGCGACGAAGTAGAGATAATCGACCGGCGCCGGGTTTAGTGCCGCCGCCAGGGCACCACGGCCCGGGTTGGCGATCGGACCAGGCGGCAGGCCCGCGATGCGGTAGGTGTTGTAGGGATGGTCGATGGCGAGGTCGGCGCGCAGCAGCTCGCGGCCGAGCGGACCCTTGCCGCCGGTGAGGGCGTAGATCACCGTCGGGTCGGTCTGCAGCGGCATTCCCTGCCGCAGGCGATTGCTGAATACGGCAGCGACCAGCGGATACTCCTCGGGCTTGGACGTCTCCTTCTCGATGATCGAGGCCAGGACCAGCGCTTCCTCGGGGGTGTGCAGCGGCAGGTCGGGCCCGCGCGCCGCCCAGAGCTCGGCCAGTGCTTCCTGCATGTCGCTGCCCATGCGTTGGACGATGGCGGCGCGTGGCTCGCCGCGCGGGACAAGGTAGGTTTCCGGCAACAGGCTGCCTTCTGCCGGCAGGGCCGGAAGCTCCCCCGAAAGGATCGGGCTCGCCTCGAGGGTGGCGAACACCTCCTGCACGGTCAGCCCTTCCGGCACCGCGACCGGATGCAGGAGCACCTTGCCGCTCTCGAGCAGCGCCATGATCGCCTCGGGCGACATGCCCGCCTCGATCGCGTACTCGCCCGCCTTGAGCGAACGGTCCCTGCCGCTGGCGCGCGCCAACGCGACAAAGGCCAAGGGATGCTCGATTGCACCAGCATCCGCGAGTTGTTTCGCGATAGCTGTCACGCCGCTACCGCGGGGCAGATCGACAACCTTCGCGGTGAGCGACGGCCCCGGCGCGTGCAGGTAGCGTTGGGCGAAATACCAGCCACCGCCGGTGAGCAAGGCCCCGACAACCAGGACTACCGCGGCGGCAATCAGCAGTCCGCGAAGCCAGCGCGGCATCGGTCAGCTCAGGCGGTGGGCGGTGCCGTGAGGATCACGCTGGCATTGGTGCCGCCGAAGCCGAACGAGTTCGACAGCACCGCCTTCACCTCGCGCGCCTTGGCCTGGTGCGGGACGAGGTCGATGTCGCCGCAGCCGTCCGAGGGATTGTCCAGATTGAGCGTCGGCGGGACGATCTGGTCGCGGATCGCCAGGATGCAGAAGATCGCCTCGACCGCGCCGGCCGCCCCCAGCAGGTGACCGATCGCCGATTTGGTCGACGACATCGACAGCTTGGCCACGGAGTTGCCGAACAACCGTTTCACCGCCCCGAGCTCGATCTCGTCGCCGAGCGGCGTGCTGGTGCCGTGCGCGTTGACATAGTCGATCTCGTCCGCGCGCAGGCCCGAGCGCTTCAGTGCTGCCTGCATCGAGCGGAAGCCACCATCGCCGCTGGGGCTGGGCGCGGTGACGTGATAGGCGTCACCCGACATGCCGTAGCCCTTGACCTCGGCGTAGATCTTGGCGCCGCGGCGCTTCGCGTGCTCGTACTCCTCGAGCACGACGCAGCCGGCGCCCTCCGCCATGACGAAGCCGTCGCGATCCCGATCCCAGGGCCGCGACGCCTTCTCCGGCGTCTCATTGAACGCGGTCGAGAGGGCTCGCGCCGCCGCGAACCCGGCCATCCCGATCCGGCCCACGGCGGCCTCGCAGCCGCCCGCGACCATGACGTCGGCATCGTCCAGCATGATGAGCCGCGCGGCGTCGCCGATCGCGTGCGCACCGGTCGAGCATGCCGTCACCACCGCATGGTTCGGACCCTTGAAGCCGTAACGAATCGAGACCTGGCCGCTCGCGAGGTTGATCAGGGCCGAGGGAATGAAGAATGGGCTGACCCGGCGCGGGCCGCTCTTCTCCAGGATCAGCGCGGTCTCGGCGATGCTGTTGAGCCCGCCGATGCCCGAGCCCAGCAGCACGCCGGTCCGGCAGCGCTGCTCTTCTTCCTCGGGCTGCCAGCCCGAGTCCTCGACCGCCTGCACCGCCGCGGAAATGCCGTAGACGATGAAGTCGTCGTTGCGGCGCAGCTCCTTGCCGTCGACATAGTCGGTGGCTTGGAACTCGCCGTCGCCGGTGCCCCGCGGAATCATCCCGCCGATCTTCACCGGCAGGTCGGAGACGTCGAACGACTCGATCCGGCGGATGCCGGATTTGCCGGCCAGCAACCGCGACCAAGTCTGCTCCACACCGCTGGCCAGAGGCGTGACCATGCCCAGCCCGGTGACGACGACACGCCTCATCCTGGCAGCCTCTTCCCTGACCCCATCAGTTCCGCCGACCCGGTCGGCGCGTGCTCATGCCTGATGCGAGTTGATATATTCGATGGCGTTCTTCACGGTCAGGATCTTCTCCGCCGCGTCGTCCGGGATCTCGCAGCCGAACTCCTCCTCGAACGCCATGACCAGCTCGACCGTGTCGAGGCTGTCAGCGCCGAGATCGTCGACGAAGCTAGCGTCCTCCGTCACCTTCGCCTCATCGACGCCGAGATGCTCGACGACGATCTTCTTGACCCGCTCAGCGATGTCACTCATCGGTTCTTCTCTCCGCCACTTTGGGCTTCTCGCTAGAGTTCCGGGCACCTTCGGGGTTGCGGTCGCTCGACGCGCGCAGCGTCGGCGCTTTTACACGAAGGCCCCAGGCTTGGCTAGGCACGCAGCCCCTCACGGGCCACACCGCCGGTTTCAGATCATGGCCATCCCGCCATTCACGTGCAGGGTCTGGCCGGTCACGTAGCTCGCTTCAGTGCTGGCGAGGTAGATCACGCCCGCGGCGATGTCGCTACCGGCACCCAGCCGTCCCGCCGGGATGCGGCCGAGCAGCGCCTCGCGCTGACGGTCGTCGAGCGCCTGGGTCATCGCGGTGTCGATGAACCCCGGAGCGATGCAGTTCACGGTCACCCCGCGCGCCGCCACCTCCTGGGCCAATGCCTTCGACATGCCGATCAAACCCGCCTTGGCCGCCGCGTAATTGGCCTGTCCGGGATTGCCGGTCACGCCCACGATGGAGGTCACGTTCACGATCCGCCCATGTCGACGCTTGATCATGCCCTTCAAGGCGGCGCGCGCGAGGCGAAACGCCGCACTGAGGTTGGTGTCGAGCACCGCCTGCCAGTCCGCGTCCTTGAGCCTGAGCGCCAGCATGTCCCGGGTGATGCCGGCATTGTTGACCAGGATGTCGACCGGATCGGCCGCCGCCACCAGCGCGTCGGCGGCCGCCGCGTCCGCGACGTCAGCAGTCTGGATCTCGCATCGATCGCCCAGGACGGCGGCCAGCTCGGCCAGCGCCTCGTGACGCCGGCCGGCGAGGACGACATGGCAGCCCTGGGCATGCAGACCCAGCGCGATGGCGCCGCCGATCCCGCCCGAGGCGCCGGTGACCAGCGCCCTGCGGCCGGACAGATCGAACATCGTCAAGCCGCCACCTCCGTGAGCCGCAGCGACATCGCCTCGATGTCCGCCGGATCCTGGATGTTGACCAGAACTGCTCCGGGCACGCCGCGCTTGGCGAGTCCGGTCAGCACCTTGCCGGCACCGAGCTCGATGACCGTCGCCACGCCAAGCCGCGACATCGCGGCCATGATCTCGCGCCAGCGCACCCGCGCGGTGACCTGACGCACCAGCAGGGCCCGGATGGTGGCCGGATCCCGTACGGGCTCGGCCGTGACATTGGCGATCAGCGGCACCGTTGGCGGCGAGACCTCGACCTTGGCGATCGCCTCGGCCAACCGCTCGGCCGCCGGTGCCATCAGCGCGCAATGGAACGGTGCGGAGACCTGCAGCAGGACGCTGCGCCGCGCCCCACGCTCCTTCGCCAGCGCCATGGCCCGCTCGACGGTATTCGTGCCGCCCGAGATCACCTGCTGCCCTTCGCCATTGTCGTTGGCCAGCTCGCAGACGCCACCCTGCGCCATGGCTTCGGCCGCGACCGCCTCGACCAACTCCACGTCGGCGCCCAGGATGGCTGCCATGGCCCCGTCGCCTGGCCGCACCGCGTCCTGCATTGCCTGGCCGCGCAGCCGCAGCAGTCGCGCCGCGTCGCCGATGCGGATCGCCCCAGCGGCCGCCAGGGCCGAGTATTCGCCCAGGCTGTGCCCGGCGACATACTGGACCAGGTCGGCAAGCGGGCGGCCCGTCGCGACCTCCAGCGCCCGCACCGCCGCCAGCGACACCGCCATCAATGCGGGCTGGGTGTTGGCGGTCAGCGTCAGCTGCTCGATCGGCCCGTCGAAGATGATCAAAGAGAGCCGCTCGCCCAATGCTTCGTCGACTTCCTCGAAGACGGCGCGGGCGGCGGGAAAGGCGTCGCGCAGGGCGCGGCCCATGCCCACGAATTGGGCGCCCTGCCCGGGAAACACGGCGATCCTGATCATGAGAACGGCGGCACCCCCCTCGCGCGGTGCGAGCGGTCATAGCGGCCGTCATCGGAGTGTCAAGCAGTGGCGCCGCTTCGTTCTGATCCGCGCGCTGCCCGACTATTGCCCTGGCCGCCCGAGCGTGTATAAGCCTCCTCCTCGCCGCGCGGGCGAGGGTGTCTCGGCGCCCTTTCGCTCGCGCCGCCCCAGAGGAAGACCGGACGCTGGAACGCTGGATTGGCTGGCGGGCCCCGTCTTGTTGTCCAACGGAAAGGAAGTTCGTTCGGCATGCCTCTCTATGAGCACACCGTCATCGCCCGCCCAGATCTGTCGACGCAGCAGGCCCAGGCGCTCTCCGATACCTTCGGCGAGCTAGTCGTCGCCCAGGGCGGCAAGGTCGCCAAGGCCGAGTATTGGGGTCTCCGCAACCTGTCCTATCGGGTCAAGAAGCACCGCAAGGGCCACTATCTGCACCTGGTCGTCGATGCGCCGGCAGCAGCGCTGACCGAGTTGGAGCGTACCCAGCGCATCCACGAGGACGTGCTGCGTTACCTGACCGTCCGCGTCGAGGGCTTCGAGGAAGGCCCGTCGCAGATCATGGTCGCCAAGTCGAGCCGCGACGAGCGTGGCCCGCGGCGTGATTTCGACGGCGGCCGTGGCCGCGACCGGGATCGTGGTGACCGCGGCGATCGTGGTGACCGCGGCGACCGCGACCGCAGCGAATTTCGCAATTGAGGCGATGAGACATGGCTAGAGACGACGAGACCACCCCGGATCGCGGCGAGGACGGTGGCCATCAGGGTCGCGGGCGTGGCGGCGAGCCGCCGAACATCACTATACGCCGGCCGTTCTTCCGCCGCCGCAAGTCGAGCCCGTTCGCGCACGCCGATTCGCCGCCGATCGACTACAAGGACGTCAAGCTGTTGCAGCGCTTCGTCTCCGAGCGCGGCAAGATCGTGCCGCGCCGGATCACCGCCGTGACCGCGAAGGAGCAGCGGCTCCTGGCGCAGGCGATCAAGCGGGCGCGTGAGCTCGCGCTCCTGCCCTACGTTTCCGGCTGAGCGGACCCGCACCATGCAGATCATCCTTCTCGAGCGCGTGACCAAACTCGGCCAGATGGGCGAGGTGGTGAATGTCAAGCCCGGCTACGCGCGCAACTTCCTGATCCCCACCGGCAAGGCGCTGCGCGCGACCAAGGCGTCGATCGGCGACTTCGAGAAGCGGCGCACGCAGCTCGAGGCGCGCAACTTGGAGCGCAAGCAGGACGCGCAGCAGATGGCTGCCAAGGTCGATGGCAAGAGCGCCACGATCCTGCGCCAGGCCAGCGAGACCAGCGCACTTTATGGCTCGGTCAATGGCCGCGACATCGCCAACGCGTTCAGCGAAACCGGAGTTTCGCTGGACCGGCAGCAGATCCGGCTGGAGCAGCCGCTCAAGACGCTCGGCCTCCACAAGGTCACGGTCGCGCTGCATCCCGAGGTCGAGGTGACGGTGACCGTCAATATCGCGCGCTCGCTGGCCGAGGCGGACATGCAGGCGGGCATTACCGCTCCTGTCGCCGAAGAAGACGAGGAAGAGCCCGAGATGACCCTCGAGGAGGAACTGGCCGCCCTGATGTGAACCCCGTCCGCCTGGCAGGATAATTTTTCGGCATTGCAGCAATTGCAGCTTGTTCGCGGCGATTGGTGACGATACCGTTTATTTGGGCCGCTAGGCAGATGGGCTCTTGGCGGGAGCGACAGGTATCGAAATGAGCCTACGAAAGGCCGATGCGAGTCCCGAGGCTGCCGTGAAGCCGGCGGTGGTGAAGAAATACGCCAATCGCCGACTCTACAACACGGCTACGAGCAGCTACGTCACGCTCGACGAGCTCAGCCATATGGTACGCAAGGGTGAGGAATTCCTGGTCTTCGACGCGAAGACCGGCGAGGACATCACGCGATCGGTGCTGACCCAGATCATCCTCGAAGAGGACGGCAAGGGCCGCAATCTGTTGCCGATCGGGTTTCTGCGTCACCTGATCGGCTATTACGACGACAGCCTGCAGTCGTTCCTGCCACGCTATCTCGAACTCAGCATGGATAATTTTGCCCGGCATCAGGACCAGATGCGCGGCTATATGGAACAGACGTTCGGTCGGTTCTTCCCGCTGACCCAGTTCGAGGACATGACCAAGCAGAACATGGCGCTGTTCCAGCGCGCCGCCAGCATGTTCAGGCCAGCGCAGGCCGGTGATGAAGAGCAACCCATGGAGCCTGCCCCCCAGGTGTCGTTCGGTCGACCGGGCGGGTCGGTTGCGGCCGAAAAGCCCGGGGGTCTCGATCGCGAGATGGGTGAGCTGAAGCTCCGTATGGAATCGCTGCAGAATCAGCTCGACAGCCTGCAGAAGGCGCAAAAAACCGGCGACTAGCAGCTGTGTCGCACGGCGAGCCTATTCCTCGTTCTCCATCGAGCCGAAGGACGGCCCGTAGCTGATCTGACTGCTCCAGTAGCGCTCGAGGCTCATCAGCGCCTGGTTGGTCTGCCGCAACTGCTCCTCGGCCACGTACTTGCCGGCCAATTCCTCGCTGTTGCGCTGGTAGAGGTCGCTGATGCGGCTGGTCAAATCCAGGCCCTTGGGCGCCAACCGCACACGGGTCATCCGGCGGTCGTGCGACGAGCGTTCCTGAATCAGGTAATCGTTCTCAACCAGTTTTTTCACGTTGTAGGACACATTCGAGCCAAGATAGTAGCCGCGAACGGTCAGCTCGCCAACGGTCAGCTGTTCCTCGTTGATGTTGAACAAGATGAGTGTCTGCACATTGTTGATATCCTCGATGCCCAGGCGATCAAGCTCAGCCTTGATGACATCCAGAAACCGCCGATGCAGTCGCTCGATAAGACGAATGCTGATAAGGTACTGGTCCTTCACGTTCGCCTCAATTGTCGTTAGCCGGCCCACCGTGCCGGGTGGCAGCGGGTCCACGAGGGCTACGCGGCATCGCCCTCGATCATCTTGATTATTGCGGAAAAATCCAGCCCCTCCTTCCCGCTCGCCGCGAAAAGGTTGTATAACTGGTAGGCTTCCGCGCCAAGTGGTGTACTGACGCCGACGCCCTGGGCCGCCGCCTGCGCGAGACGCAGGTCCTTCAGCATCATGGCAGCCGAGAAGCCGGGCTGGTAACCGCGATTCGCCGGTGCGGCCGGCACCGGACCAGGCACCGGGCAATAACTGGTGAGCGACCAGCACTGTCCAGAGGACTGCCGGCTGATCTCGAACAGCTGCTCCGGCGCCAGGCCCAGCCGACGGGCCAGCGCCATGGCCTCGCAGACCGAGATCATCTGGACCCCGAGCATCATGTTGTTGCAGAGCTTGGCGACCTGGCCGTTGCCTGCGGCACCCGCATGGATGACGGACTTGCCCATGGCCGCGAGAACCGGCTGGGCGCGCTCGTATGCAGCCTTGGTGCCGCCGACCATGAAGGTCAGGCTCGCCGCCTCGGCGCCGGCGACACCACCGGAAACGGGCGCGTCCACCATGACAAAGCCACGCGCCGCCGCCGCCGCCGAGACGGTGCGCGCGGTGTCGACATCGATGGTCGAGCAGTCGGCCAGCAGCGTCGCCGGTGCCGCTGAGGCAAAGACACCGCCCTGATCCATGTAGATCGTTCGGACATGGCGCCCCTCGGGCAACATGGTCACCACCAGCTCGGCCTCGACCACCGCCTTGGCGATGCTGGCCATGCCGACGCCCCCGGCCGCGGCCAATGCCGCCACGGCTGCGGTGCTGACGTCGTAGCCCTGCACCGTGTGACCGGCCGCGAGCAAGCTCCGCGCCATGGGCAGGCCCATATGGCCGAGGCCGATGAACCCAATGGTCGCCATCTCGCCTCCAAGAATGGTTGCGCGCCCTGCCCGCTCAGGGTCCGTCCCAGTCCAGCGCGAGATCGCCCGCTGGTAATGGCGCCATGCAGGCCTCGACCTCGTCCGCCGGCACCGCCCGCAGATCCGAATGACTCCAGCGCGGCCGCCGGTCCTTGTCGATCAGCAATGCGCGGACGCCCTCGGCGAAATCATGCCCGGTCAGCAGCCGGTGTACCATACGATATTCGAGGCGCAGCGAATCCTCGATCGTGAGACCCCGCCCGCGACGCAGCTGGGCGAAGGTGACCTGGACCGCCAAGGGCGACTTCGTGGCCAGGACCGCCAGCTGCTCGGCACCGAAGCCGGTTTCCTCCGCGGCGAGTTGGCTGGCAATCTCCGTTGTGCTCGCGCCTCCGAAGCACGCATCGATCGACGCGCGCAGCTTCGGCAAGCCTGCCGGACCGACGAGTCCGGTCAGATCGGCCAGGCACTCGGGCAGCAGGCTGGTCGCATTGTCCGGCCGGAGGCCGCCGGCCAGCAGATCCTCCAGATCGCCGAGGCGCGCCGCAGGCACGGCATGCGTGCCGATCCCCAGCCTCGAGACAGTCGGCACCGCTCAGCCGCGCCCCGGTCAGCCCGAGATACATGCCGACCGCGCCGGGGCAGCGCGGCAGGAACCAGGTGGAGCCGACATCGGGGAAGAAGCCGATCCCGGTCTCCGGCATTGCGAACAGCGTGTTCTCGGTGACGATCCGGTAGCCCCCATGCACCGAGACGCCGACCCCGCCGCCCATGGTGATACCGTCGAGAAAGGCGAGATAGGGCTTGGGAAAGGTATGGATGCGCCAGTTGAGCCGGTACTCCTCGCGAAAGAACGGCGACGCTCCGTCCATGCCTTGCGCTTGCACCAGTTCGGCGACGGCCCTTATGTCGCCGCCGGCGCAGAACGCGCGACCGGGCGCCGCCTTGATCAGCACCGCGGCGATCTCGGGGTCATGCCGCCACTCGGCCAGCTGCAGGCTCAGCTGTCGTACCATCTGCCAGGTCAGCGCGTTGAGCGCCGCGGGGCGGTCGAGCACGACCACCCCCAGATGGCCGCGCCGCTCGAACCGGATATCGGCACGCGCCACGCTCATCGCGAGTTGCCTCGGCCTGACGGGCTCAGGCGGCCTGCCCCGCCGGGCCGAACGGTGTCGGCCCGAGTGGCGGCGTGCGCGCCACCAGTTCCAGCGCGTCGTGGCGGACGTGGTTCTTGGCCATCTCGTCGCGCAGCATCGCCTCGGTCACGATGCCCTGCTCCAGGCATTCCTTGAGCAGGCCGAAGAAGAACCGCTCCTGGTTGGGGTCCGGGTGCGGCTCGTAGCTGCCGGCCATGCCGTACTCCCCGAACAGCAGCCGACGGCCACGACTCAGCCAGCCCTTCGGCGGGAACAGCCGGAACTTCTCCGCGGTGACGAAGTCGACCGGCAGGCCGCTCTTCCAGGGCTGGGTGTTCCGTTTGGTGTTGTGCACCAGCCGGGTCGCCGGGGTCAGCCGGTCGAAATCGTTCCACTCGTCCTCGATCGGCCCGATGCTGTCCTGGTCCTCGAGCTGCAGCTCGATCCAGTCGATATAGTCGCGCTTGAACGCGAACAGCTCGTCGAACGCCTCCTCGGTACGCCAGTGCTGCAGCTTCGCGCAGTCGAGCAGCATGACGCTCGTGGCCCAGCCGCCCGGGCCGGTCTTCTTGGGCGGGCGGCGCCGGCACATGATCGCCTTGCCGCCCATGTCGCGGGTCAGCAGCTCCCAGATGTCGCCGGCGGCGAACACGTCGGGATCGACCAGCACCGCCCGGCCTTCGTAGCCCATCAGCTCGGGCGGCAGGAAACGCAGCGGCGTGAACGATTGCAGATCGTCGTTGCGCCAGACCCGTTTCTGGCCGCCGATCAGGTAGCTTTCGCCCTCGTGCCGCTGGAAGAACGGATAGTCGGTGTGGTTGATGACCTCGATCCGCAGCTGGTCGGCATGGGCCGAGGCGCGGCGCATCGAGTAGGCCGAGACCAAGGCACCCAGATATTGCTTCGGGTTGGTGTGCACGAACACGCCGAGCTTCATGGCACCTCGCCCTCTGCGGCCGACCTTGCGGTGGAACGAGGTGCTGGTATCAGACCGGCGGGCTTGCGCCAAGCTAGCCCTGCCCCGTCGCCGAGGATGACCGCGATCGCACGCCGCCTGCTCGTCCTGGGCGCCAAGCCCGACCCGATCCTGCCGCCGCCCGGCAGCTTCGACGCCGTGGCCTGCGCCAACGCGTCGGGCCGCTCGGCGGCGGAGCTGGGGCTGCCGTCGCCCGTCTTCACCGTGTTGACAGCACTCCTCACCGACGGCAGCGACGCCGGCCGGATGCGCCTCGCGAGCCTCGCCGGGCTCGCTACCGGCACCGTGCATTTTTACCCGCAGCGCCTGAAGGGGCGCACCGGCGTGGAGCGCGCCCTGTTCCGGCTGCGGACATGGCGGACCATGCCGTTCATGCTGCGCCGGGCGCTGAGCAAGGTGGGCTATCGCTATGAGCATTTCACCGAGCGCAGCACCGAGGACTACCGTCAGCTGATTCTGGGGCTGTGCCGGGACGATCCGGACGTGACTGCTCAACTCGACCGCAAACAGGCCTCGTCCGGCACGCTGGCTGTGGCAATCGCCCTCACGATGCCGGGTGTCGAGCAGGTGATCGTCAGCGGCTTCAGCTTCGAGCTGACCCAGGCGGCGGGCGAGGACCCGAACATCGCGCGGCGCGGCACGACCGCCAGCAAGCATGCCCCGACCGATGCGATGGTCCTGCGGGCCATGCTCGGCCATCACGCCAGCCTCGTCACGACCGAGCCGATCGTGCACGCGGTCGCCGGCTTGCCGCTCCTGGAGGCCTAGTCGGCCTCGATGTTGATGGTCAGCGTCTTGCGCATCGCGGGCGAGCCCGCCCCGGTCATCGGGCGCACGCAGTGCCAGGAGTTGAAGGTCTTCACGAAGATCACTGCCTGGTTCGGCGTGAACTCGAACGTGTCGAGCTCCTCGACGTCGGCAAACTCGGCCTGGCGGTTGAGCTCGTTGTAGGCGAGGCGGGTGTCCTTGGGCCGGTTGACCTCTGTGCCGCCGCCCAGCGCCGGGTCCCACTCGCCTTCCTTGACCATCGAGACCACGAGCGTGATCAGCTTGCCGGGCGCGTCGGTGTGCGGGATCACCGAGCCGCCGTCGGCCGGGAGCATCGAGAACTCGAAGCGGGCGCTGAGCCCGGGCTCGCCGGCATCCAGCTTGCCCTTGGCGAGATTGGCGACCAGCTTCTTCAGCCGGTCGACGCCCTTGCGGCGGCGGTCGACACCGAGATCCACGTGGTGCTGCTTCAGGGCGGAGACCACGCCGGCGATGAATGCCTCGCTCTTGATCCAGCGATGGAAGTCGCGCCAGAGCGGCGAGCCATCGACGAAGCTCTTGTACTTGTCCGGGTTGTTGCGTTCGGACAGCGAGTATTTCTTGCCGATCTTCGGGATGTACTCGAACAGCTCCTGTGGCGGGTAGGCGGCGACCAGCTGGTCGTAGAGCGCAGGCTCCATCGCAGGCTTCGCCAGACCGATCGGGAACGGCTCGTAGCGCAGGGTCAGGTGGTCGTAGCTCAGATAGTCCATCGTCACTCTTCGTTTGCGGCTGCGGCTCAGGCGTTCTTGCGGAACACGACCTGGGTCCAGCGGTCGCGGCGATGCTGCCCGAGATCGCGCGATTCGACGACCTCGAGACCGCCCAGCGCGGCAATCTCCGCCTGCAGCGCCTCGCGGCTCTCCCAGTGCATGGACTCGTATCTGCCGGGCGTGAAGCCCTCGACATAGCCGTCGAGCATGTCGACGACGAACAGGCCGCCGTCGGCGCGCAGCACGCGACGCACCTCGCCCATGATGCGGCCCATGTCGAACACGTGGTCCATGACATTGGTGTAGATGGCGTCGACCGACCCGTCCGGAAAGACCAGGCCGTGGAAGTCGCCGGTCAGCACGTAGCGGTTCTCGGGTCCCGGGTTCAGGTCGATGCCGACCGCGAAGTAGCCGAGGGACAGGAAGGCCTCGACCTCGGTGCCGAGCCGGGCGCCCAGGCAGAGCACCGAGCGCGCACCTTGCAGCGGCGCGCAAGCGGCGAACCGGCGCTTGAAATCCTGGAGGTCCTCCTCCTTCGTCTCCACGAGGCGCTCGCTGACGAGATCGAGCTTGGTAGCCTGGTGCCGGAGATAGGCCTCGTAGGATTCATATCGTCGGGTGGCGAAGCCGGCCTGACGCTCCCATGCATCGCTGGAATCGAAAATGGCCCGGCGCGCCGCCGATTTCTGCGCCCGCTTTTCCTCCAGCGCCTCGGCCCCGAAGCCGAAGCGCAGGATGTTGTTGATTCGTTTCAGCAGCGCCAATGCACGAGGCCCTTCCCGTTCGGTGTATCACACCGCAGAACCAACACTATCGCGGCTCCGGCGCTGCGTCAGCACAGTCTTCACGCCCCATGCCCGAACTACTAGGGAGTGATCGCCTTTGGCCGTTCCGGCTTGCCCTTGGCGGCGTCGGAGAATTGGCCGCGGTCGCGCGCCTCGGCACGCCGGCGCAGCCGCATTCCCCAACGGATGAGTTGCCAACCGGCGCGGGCGTACAGATTGTCCAGCCGTGCCGGCGAAGCCTCCGCACCCGCCTCGCGCGCACCGCCGTAGCGACGCAACAGCTCTTGGACCTCGGGCGTCGCCTCGACCTCGCCGCCGAACCGCGCGACGATGCTCGCGAACAGCTGGGCCTCTGGCTCCAGGTCGTGGAACACGCCGCGGGACTTGCGGTCGTCCTGCCAGTAGACGCCATGGCCGCTGCCGGCGGCGCCGTAGAAGGTGAACCCGGTGAGGAACAGCCGCTCGAGGCGAAACAGATTGACGAAGGTGTAGAGCGCATCGGTGCCCATGGTCACCGGCCGCGTCCGCTCCACCTGCGCCGCCGCCAGCAGGTCGGGCGCGAACACCGTCAGCGTCGGCAGATCGCCGGTCCATTCGGCGAACGAGCCGTAGTCGATCCCCGGCTGCGGCTCGAGAAAGCAGACAACGCAGCGCGGCTGCAGGGTCTCGGCCGGCGACGGCGCCTTGCTCAGATTGTAGTTGCGGTTGGCGACCAGGATGTCGGTCCGCCGCCCGACCTTGTCCTCGATGCCGGCGACATGGGCCCGATTGAAGCGCACGACCACATCGCAGCCGTCGATGCGCTCGCCGCTGGCATGCGCCAGGATCGTGTCGGCATTGCCCACCAGCGCCATCGAGCGTGCATGCGCGAACATCTCATTGAAGGCAGGCAATCCGATGGCGGGCATGATCGGGCTTCAGGCGGCCAGCGGGTCGCCGGCTTCCCGGGCGGCCCGGTACCGTTCGCGCCATTCGAGCCAGACCGCACCGTAAGGATGGTCGCGGCAGGCCTCGAACCACGGGCCGCCGCTGGTGTAGTGGATCAGCTTCGTGTTCTCATCCATCCAGTCCAGCGTGTTCCAAGTCTTCGGCAGCTCACCGATCTGGTCGTCTGGGATATCCTGGAAACGATGGAGATAGGCGCCGCTCTGCGTCTCCACCACCTGCTTCGTCCACAACTTGAGCCTGGCGCAGTTCATCAGCATCAGGCTCGACCAATTCTTGCGCGGGTAGACCGTCTGCGCCTTGCCGTCCATCTTGGTCGCGGCCGTCGGCTTGTAGTCGTGCTGGACCACGCGGAGCGCGAAATCGCTCATGTCGAGGGCATCGAGTTCGGCGATGTCACCGAGGCAGAGCATGTCGCAGTCCATGAAGATCGCCTTGCCCTGGTATCCGCACAGATACGGGACCAGGAACCGCGTGTAGGTGAACTCGGTCGACTGCAGCGGGTCCTGCGTGCGGTTGAAATCCAGCTGGCGCAGGTCGAGGTAGCGGACATCGAGCGGGATCGAGCTGTGCGCCCGCAGGCTGTAGGCCAGAATGTCCGAGCACTCCGCCTCGCGCGAGTCGAAGCCGATGAAGATCCGCAAGCTCACGTCTCAGCTCCCCGAAAGCGACCGATTGGTCCGGCAACGAGCTCGCGCGACCGGGCCGGCACCTTGGTTCATTAACCCGGCATTGCGTTCGAGCCTAGCACCGATGGTCCGCGTTCGGTTGCCGATCGCCTCTGTGACCAACACATTCCTAGGCAGCGGAGCCGACCGCGATCGCTGCCGGTGCCAGTGGACGGCGAGGTTCCAGCGTCGGCGTCCGCCAGAACTCGCGCCAAGCCTGAAACATCAACAGGTGCCACAATAGCTGCGATCGATTGCGCCCCTGCACCATGTGCTGCGCCCAGACCGCCTGGACCGCGGCCGCGTCGAGGAGCCCGTCCTCGCGCAGGCTGTCGCTCATCGAGCAGCGCTTCCGCCCAATCGCGCAACGGCCCTCTCAGCCACTGGCCGATCGGCACCCCGAAGCCCTGCTTTGGCCGCTCGACCAGCGCGCGCGGCACATGCCGCTCCAGCAGTCGCCATAGCACGAGCTTGCCGCGGTCGTGGCCGAGCCGCATCGACAGCGGTAGGCGGAAGGCGAGTTCGACGACCCGATAATCCAGCAGCGGTGAGCGGATCTCCAGCCCGACCGACATGCTGGCTCGGTCGACCTTGACGAGGTTGTTGTCGGGCAGATAGCCGGCGAGATCGAGGAACATCATGGTCTGCGAGGGATCCAACCCCTTCGGCCAGAATCCGGGCTGGTCGACGATGTCCGGCAGGCTCCGCGCCCCAGGCACCAACCTCGTCGGCGCCTCCGCTCGGCTGCGCTCCAACGCATACAGGTGGACCAGACCTGCCGCCTCGACGCCTCGCAGGCGCCGCGCGAGCTTGCTGCCGGCAGGGAACTGATCCCGAAGCGCCGCAAGGGCCCGTCGCGACAGCAGCGGCCAAGCCTTCAGTCTATCCCAGCGATCCCGCACCCGCCGGTAACGCCCGTAGCCGCCGAAGGGCTCGTCGCCACCGTCGCCCGACAGCGCCACCGTCACCGCCGACCGGGCCAGCCGGCAGACCAGGATCGTCGGCAACTGCGAGGGGTCGGCGAACGGCTCGTCGTAGATGCTGGGTAGATCCGGGATCACGTCGAGCGCGTCGGCGCCCGTCAGGTACAGCTCGGTGTGCGCGGTGCCCAGGTGGGCGGCCATCGCGCGCGCGGCCGGCGCCTCGTCCCACTTGCGCTCCTGAAACCCGATCGTGAACGTCTGCACCGGGCGGCTCGCCAGCCGCTGCATCATGGCGACGACCAAGGTCGAATCGACGCCGCCGGACAGCAGCGCGCCCAGCGGCACATCCGCCATCATCCGCCGTCGGACCGAATCCGTGAGCAGCTCCTCGAGCGCCGTCGCAGCATCGTCGAGCGAGCCGACGAATGGGTTGGAGGTCAGACCCTGCGCCGTCATGCCCGCCGACCAGTACGGTTGCGGTTCCGGCGACGTCTCGTCGTCCGCAGCGAGCACCACCACCGTGCCCGCCGGCAGCTTGAGCACGCCACGATAGATCGAGCGCGGTCCGGGCAGCCAACCGAAGCGCAGGTACTGCGCCAACGCATCCCGGTCGATCTCCGGCGCGAAAGCGGGATGCGCGCACAGCGCCTTGAGCTCGGACCCGAACAGCAGCTCGCGGCCGACGCGGCCATAGTATAGCGGCTTCTTGCCGATCCGGTCGCGGGCCAGGGTCAAGCGCCGGGTCTGCCGGTCCCAGAGCGCGAACGCGAACATGCCGTTGGCACGCTCCAGCACGGCCGCCACGCCCCAGACCGCGATCGCCTCGACCAGGATCTCGGTGTCGGAGTGGCCGCGCAGGCGTGAACCCTGGGAAACCAGATCGGCGCGCAGCTCGTCCGCGTTGTAGATCTCGCCATTGTAGCTGATCACCCAGCGCCCGTCGGCGCTGAGCATCGGCTGATGGCCCGCAGGCGAGAGATCGACCACGGCCAGACGGGTGTGGCCCAGCGCGACGCCGGCAGCGGGATCGAGCCACATGCCGGCATCGTCTGGCCCCCGGTGCCGGAGCTGGTCGACCATGGCCTGGAGAGTGCCGGCGGCGGCATCACCGAGACCTTGGGTGAGGAAGCCGCAGATCCCGCACATAGGTCAGGCTCCGGCGGAAATGGCGGCGCCCGGTTGCCCGAACAGCAGGGCCTCGTAGCGATCGACCGCGCGCGCCAGGGAAAATAGCTGTGCCCGAGCGCGCAGCACATCCGGCGCCGGCGGTTCGGCCAGCGTCGCGTCCAGGGCGTCGGCCATGGCAGCCGCGTCCCCGACCGGCACCAGCCGGCCGAAGCGGCCGCCGTCGAGGATCTCCGCCGGCCCGCTCGGGCAGTCGGTGCTGACCACTGGGCAACCGCAGGCCAGGGCCTCGGCAATCACGTTGCAAAAGCCCTCGTGGCGCGAACTCACCGCCAGGACCGACGCCCGCGCCATCCACGCGAACGGGTTGGCGGTGAAGCCCGGGAAGTCGACATCCTCCGCGACACCCAGGCCGGCTGCCTGCGCGCGGTAGTCGGCGATCCGCTTGGCGGTCTTGCGCGGGTCCTTGTCCTTGCCGAGGATCATCAGCCGCGCCGACCGACGCCCACGCAGCAGCGCGAAGGCGCGGATCAGCATCGGGAAGTCCTTGGCAGCACCAAGCCGCCCGACCGCCAACACGACGGGCGGGCCGTCACCGGCCAGCCACGGATGCGGCACCGGTGCCGCGCTCAAGGCCCGGATCTCCGGCGTGACGGCGGGGTTGTAGACCACGCTGATCCGCTCCGCCGGCAGGCCGCTGCGCGCCGCCACGTCCTCGGCGACCCCGCGCGAGACCGCGACCACGGCATCGGCGGTCGGGTAGAGGCTCCGCTGCAGGGCGACCAGACGCTGCAGGCTGCGCCCCTCCCCCATCGGGTGCCCCCGGCGGAGGTCGTTGTGCTCGCTGACCACCACCCGGATCGACTGCCGGGCGAGGCGACGCGCGAGCAGGGCCTCGAGGTTGCGATAGGGCGTCGCGGCCAGCAGCGCGCGCGGCTGGGCGGAGTCGAGATAGCGCGCCAGCGCCGGCAGATGGCGCAGGGCAGCATCCGCGTCGCGCCCGATCAGGGTGGCTGTCAGAACTGCCTGCATGCCGCCGTGACGGCCGCGCAGCGCGCTGGCCGCGGATGCCAGACGGGAAGCGACGGGCAGCTCGGTAACCCCGACGTCGGGCGGCACGTCGTCCACCAGCGCACCCTTGGCTTCGCCCACGACCAGAGCCACCCGCCGGCCGCGCGCGATCAGTTCGCGCGCGATCCGCAGCCGCATGGCCTGCACCCCGCCGCCGTCCAGGTTCTCGACGTAGATCGCGACGTCCGGGGACTGGTGCGCCACCGGGCTCATTCCACCTCTTCGGCCCCGACATGGTAGACGCGGTCGGCGATGTCGATCCAGATCTGGCGATGGGTGATCGCGATGATCGTCCGCTCGCCGGCGATCGCCCGGATGTTGGCGCAGATCTCGGCTTCGGTATCCGGATCGAGGGCGCTGCTGACCTCGTCCAGGATCAGGAGCTTGGGCTCGAGCACCAGAGCTCGCGCGAGCGCCACCCGCTGACGCTGGCCACCGGACAGCCGGGCGCCGCGCTCGCCGGCGCTGGTGGCAAGTCCGTCGGGCAGCTCACGCACGAAATCCCAGGCACCCGCCAGCTCGAGCGCGCGGATCACCGCCGCCTCGGGAATCTGCGGGTCACCCAGCGTGACGTTGGCCAGCACGGTGTCGTGGAACAGGCCCAGCTCCTGCGGCACGTAGCCGACCATCGACCGCCAGCGGTGCAGGTCGATCTCCGGCAGCGGCACGCCATCGAGGAGAACTTGACCCGACTGGGGCTCGTGCAGCCCCAGGATCAGATCGGTGATGGTCGTCTTGCCGCCGCCCGAGGCCCCGCTCAGCACGGTGAGCTGGCCAGCACGGGCCTCCATCGAGAACCGCTCGAGCACGGCCTTGTCGCCGAAATTGAACGACACGTCGACGAGCTGGATCGATTGGTCGAGCGTCGGCGCGCGACCGCCGCGCAGCACCTCGCGCTGCTCCTCGGCCTCCGTGATCAGCCGATGCACGGCCCAATAGGACGCCTCGACATTGACCGCGGACTGCAGCTGCTCCTGCGCGTCGCCGATGGCGCTGAGCAGGCGGCGGAACAGGATGCCCATGACGATCAATTCCGGCAACGGCCAGCCGAAGCGGCCGTAGGCGAGGTAGAACGCGCTGGCCAGCACGATCGCCTGCAACGGCTCGCGCAGCGCCTTCATCACGTATTTGCTCAGCGCCTGACGCCGCAACGCGCGGCGCAGCTGGTCGACCTTGGTGTCGAAGAAGCCCTCGAGGTGCCCCTGCCGCGACATTGCGCGCAGCGGCTTGATGCTGCTCAGCGTGTCGGTGGTCAGCATCACCAGCTCCTCGGTCCGTCGCCGCTGGCGACGGCTCCAGACCCTGGTGAGCCGCACGAAGGGCTGCAGCACGGCCACCAGAGCCAGGCCCGCGAAGACTGCGAACACCGCGATCTGCCAGGAAGCGAACACGGCGATGATGCAGTAGATCAGCGCCTGCAGCGTGTTGGCGATGAAATTGGCGGCGAGCGAGAATGCTTCTGCCGAGCGCGAGGAATCGAGGCTCACCGCATTGGCGAGGCGGCCGATCGGCTGGCGGGCAAAGTAGGACCACTTTACCTGCAGCACGCTCTTCACCAGCCGCCGCCGCACGTTGGCGGCAACGTCGGACACGGCGTAGTTGATCGTGCGCAGCGTGAGCAGGGTGAGCAGCGCCTTGGCGACGATGGCGACCACGACCAGCACCAGGAGTGGCCCCAGCTTGGGCTCGACCCCAATCATGGCCAGGCCGCGGACCACGCCCGTCGAGATGCTGGAGTTGAATGCCGCCGTCTGATCCAGCGCCACGGTGATCAGCGGCAGCATACTCGCGATACCGATCCCGTCGGCCACCGTACCGAGCAGGACACAGCCAAGCACGACCCAACGAAAATGGCCGCCGGTGGTCAGGAAGATCTGGATGACACCGCGCATCGGCTCGCCGTCGTCAGGGGCCCCACGCGGCATGGAGCAGCCGGTGGTCTGTTATTCTACACGGCGCCTCTTGTCCGGGATGCCGCCCGGCAGATCAAGCCGATTTGGCCGGATACGGCCGAAGGACCCGCTGCTTGACAGGCGGGCTGGCAGCCGGTCTGGTCGCCCGCTCATCCGGCAGCTGTGACCGACGATGCGCCAAGACGACCGACCCCGCCTGCGCCTCGGCGTGTTCCTCGCGAGCCTCGCGGGTGGCGGCCTCGAGAAGACGATGGTGGCGCTCGCGGCCGGGCTCGCCGGCCGCGGTCACGCGGTGACGCTCCTGCCGTGCCGCAGCGAGGGCCGCCTCGCCGGGGCGCTGCCGCCCGGGCCGGTGCTGTACAAGCTGGAGCGGCGGTCGGCGCTGGCCGGACGTATCGCCTCGTTGTGGGCCGATCCATCGGCCTTCGTCGCGTTGCTGCGCCCGTTTCTCCTGGCACCAAAGCCGCCGACCCCTGTCCCCTACCTGCGCTCGCTGGCGGACTGGCTGCGGCGCGAGCAGCCCGACGGGCTGATCGCCTGCATGCCGCAGGAGAACATCGCAGCCCTGCTGGCACGCGAGCTGGCCGGCACCTCGACCCGCGTGATCGTCACCGCGCACAATACCTTGTCCGCGCAGGTGCAGCGGGCGCGCTCGATCAACTATCGCGCACTGCCGCCGTTGATCGGGCATATCTATCGGCGCGCCGACGCGGTGGTCGCCGTGTCGACCGGCGTCGCGGACGATCTGGCCATGACCACGGGCTTGCCCCGCAACTTGATCAGCGTGATCCACAATCCGGCGGTACCACCGGATGTCGACCGCCTCGCGGCCGAACCCGTCGATCATCCCTGGCTGCAGAAGGGCCTGCCACCGGTAGTTTTATCGGTAGGCCGGCTCGTGCCGCAGAAAGGCTTCGACGTCCTGCTGCGCGCCTTCGCCCTGGTGCGGCGGCAGCGGCTGGCGCGTCTGGTCATCGTCGGCGAAGGCCCCGACGATCATGCCACGCGACGGCAGCGCGCCGAGCTGGAAGCACTGGCGACGGCGCTGGGCATCGCGGATGATTTCGCCCTGCCCGGCTATGCGGCCAATCCCTTCGCCTGGATGGCCCGCGCCAGCGTGTTCGTGCTGTCCTCGAACCATGAGGGCTTTGGCAACGTGCTGCCGGAAGCGATGGCCTGCGGTTGCCCCGTGGTCAGCACCGATTGCCCAAGCGGTCCCGCCGAGATCCTGGAGAACGGGCGCTGGGGGCGGCTGGTACCGGTCGGTGATCACGACGCGATGGCCGATGCGATCCTGGCCACCCTCGCCGACCATCTCGCACCCGCGGAGCTTCGGCAGCGGGCGGCCGCATTCACGGTCGACACCGCCGTCGACCGCTATGAGGCGCTGCTGCGGCCTGCGTAGCCGTACCCGGGAGACGGTGCGAGTTGCACCGCGATGACCGCGTCGATAAAACGCCGCAGCTTAGGGTTCATCTAGATCTCGGATCGGGAGGCCGGCCATGAGTCCGCCCATGCACCTCGTCCAGCCGGCGCCATTCCCGCGCACCCGCCTGCGCCGGCTGCGCCAGCACTCCTGGAGCCGCCGCCTCGTGGCGGAGCACCGGCTGGCGCCAGCGGATCTGATTCAGCCGCTGTTCATCCTCGACGGCCAGGGCCAGCGCCAGCCCTGCGCGGCGATGCCCGGGATCGACCGCCTGTCCGTCGATCTGCTGCTGCCGCTGGCCGAGCGCGCGCTCGAGCTCGGCATCCCCGCATTCGCGCTGTTCCCGGTGACGCCGCTGGATTGCAAGAGCGAGGACGCCGCGCACGCGTGGCACGACGACAATTTGATGTGCCGGGCGATCCGCGCGCTCAAGCGCCATTTTCCCGAGCTCGGCCTGATCGGCGACGTGGCGCTCGACCCCTACACCAGCCACGGCCAGGACGGCATCCTGCGCGACGGCGTGATCCTCAACGACGAGACCATCGAAGCCCTCACCCGGCAGGCCGTGTGCCTGGCCGAGGCGGGTTGCGATATCGTGGCGCCGTCGGACATGATGGATGGCCGCATCGGCGCCATCCGCGACGCGCTGGACGCAGCCGGCGCGTCGCAGACCATCATCCTGTCCTATGCCGCGAAGTACGCCTCTGCCTTCTACGGCCCGTTCCGCGATGCGGTCGGCTCGGCGGCCGCCCTGGGCAAGGCCGACAAGAAGACCTACCAGATGGACCCGGCGAACACCGCCGAGGCTCTGCGCGAGGTAGCGCTGGACGTCAGCGAGGCCGCCGACATGGTGATGATCAAGCCCGGCCTCCCCTACCTCGACGTCATCCGCCGGGTAAAGGACGCCTTCCAGCTCCCTACTCTCGCCTATCAGGTCTCCGGCGAGTACGCGATGCTGAAGGCCGCGGCGGAGCGCGGCTGGCTCGACGGCGACGCCGCGATCCTCGAAACGCTGATCGCGTTCAAGCGCGCTGGGGCCGACGCGATCCTGACCTATGCCGCCCTCGAGGTGGCGCCGAGGCTGCGCGCCGGCTAGGGCTCAGACTCCGAGCCAGCCCACGATCGCGTCGATCTGGTCCTGCGCCATGAGTGCCGGCGCGTGGCCGACTCCCGGAAAGGTCACCGCCTGCACCGGCGGGCCGCGCCGCTGCATCTCGGCCACCGTCTCGGCGGTGAGCAGGATGCTCTCGCCGCCGCGCAGCACGAAGGTCGGGACACGGATGTGGTCCCACAGCTCCCAGAGGGCGACGTCGGCCGACGCGTCGAAGACCTCGCGGATCGCCGGATCGTAGCGCAGGCGCCAGCCATCCGGCAGCTCGCGGCCGCTGCTCGAGGCGAGCTTGTGCCATTGCGCGTCGGTGAGCGGGCCGAAGCTGCCGTGGATCTTACGCAGATGCGCTTCCAGCTCGGCCAGATCCTTGAACCGGAGATCGAGCCCGAGATAGGCCTGGATCTGCTGCAGCGCCTGGACCGGCACGAACGGCCCGATATCGTTGATGACCAGTCGCGCCATGGGCGGGTGCTCGCCTGCCGCCAGCACCATCCCGATCAGGCCGCCCATCGAGGTCCCGACCCAGTCGACGCCGGACAGCCCCAGCAGCTCGAGAAACTTGGCCATGTGCGCGGCGTAGACCGGCACGGCGTACTGCGCCGGATCATTCAGCCAGCCGCTGCGCCCGCGGCCGGCGATGTCCACCGCGAGCACCCGGCAGCCGCGCGCGGCGAGCGCCTCGGCCAAAGCGTCGAAATCGTGCGCGTTGCGCGTCAGCCCATGCACGCAGATGACGGTCCGCGGCGCGCCCGGATCGCCCCAATCGAGATAGGCCAGTTCGAGCGCCGCGAAGTCAGAGCCGAGGGAGATCGATTTTTGCTGCATCGCACGCTGCTAGCCGATCCGCAGGCCTGATGAAAGAGGCTTAGCGCGCGGCGCGCGCGGGCACCTCGCCGCGGCTGCCGCCCACGGTCACCGGACGGCGGCGGACGGTCTCGCGCCAGATCGTGTAGAGTCCGCTGGCGACGACCAGCGCCATGCCGGCGAACAGCACCGGCTCCGGCCGGTCGCCGAACAGCAGCGCCCCGAACAGCACGCCCCACATCATCTGGGTGTACTGGAACGGCGCCACGACGACGGCCGGCGCCTCGCGGGTCGCCATGACCAGGCCGCCATGGCCGCAGCCCATGAGGAGGCCGGCCAGGGCCATCAGGCCCAGCTCGGACCAGCCGGGCAGCACGAAAGTGGACGGCACCATCGGCGCGCTGGCCAGCATGATCGACATGAACACCGCGAACAGGATCGAGGAGCTGGTCTCGCCACCACCGATCCGCTTCAGGGTGATCATCGCAAAGGCGCTGGTGACCGAGGCCAGCGCCGCCAACAGATGCCCGAGCCCCAAGGTGGCGAAGTCCGGCCGGATCATGATCAGAACGCCGACGAAGCCCACCGCCGAGGCCGACCAGCGGCGCCAGCCGACCTCCTCGCCGAGCAGCGTCGCCGAAAGCCCGGTCACCAGGATCGGGGTGGCGAACAGGATCGCATAGGCCTCGGCCAGGGGCAGCATGCTGAAGGCGCGCCAGGCGAGCAGCCCGCCAACGGCGGTAAGGATGCCGCGCAGCGCCACCAGGCCCCAGCGATGCGGCACGAGCTTACGCAGGCCGCCTTGGCCGAACGTCAGCGCCACGACGGGCAGCAGCGCGAACAGCGCCACGGTGAACGCAATCTGGAATACGGAGAAGCGGGTGCTCGCCAGCTTGATCAGCGCATCGCCGGTCGAGAAGCAGGCATAGCTCAGAACGGCGAATCCGATGCCGCGCGCGGCGACGCCGCCACGGGGAATCGCCATCTGCAGGGTCGACATCGTGGTACTTTCGGGCAGGTGCGCTGACCAATCGCCAGCCCCTATTAGATATTGCAGCGCAGCATCGATTAGATGTGCCTAATGCGCAGCACTGCCATACCGAGATGCCACACCGACTTTCACGCTTCGGCAAACAGTTCCGTCGACAGGTAGCGCTCGGCGCTTGAGGCGACGATCGCCACCAGCCGTTTGCCCGCCATCTGCGGCCGTGCGCCCACCTCGAGCGCCGCGGCGATGGTCGCGCCGGACGAGATCCCGACGGGCAGGCCCTCCTGGGACGCCGCGCGTCGTGCCACTGCGAACGCGGTCTCGTTGCCGATTCGCAACACTTCGTCGACCAGGCTGCGGTCGAGATTGGCCGGAACGAAACCGGCGCCGATGCCCTGGATCTTGTGCGGCCCTGGCTTGCCCCCCGACAGCACCGCGCTGTCCTCGGGCTCGACGGCGATGAAGCGGATGCCGGGCTCACGTCCCTTGAGCGCCTGGGCACAGCCGGTGATCGTGCCGCCGGTGCCGACTCCGGCGACGATGGCGTCGAGCCGGCCGCCGGTGTCGCGCCAGATCTCCTCGGCCGTGGTGCGGCGGTGGATCGCCGGGTTGGCGGGGTTCTCGAACTGCTGCAGCATGATCGCACCCGGATGCTCGGCGATGATCCGCGCCGCGGCTGCCAGCGCGCCCCCCATGCCCTGGGACGCCGGAGTCAGCTCGAGCTCGGCGCCCAGGATCTTGAGCATCTTGCGCCGCTCGATCGACATGCTCTCCGGCATCGTCAGTATCAAACGGTAGCCCTTGGCAGCGCAGACGAAAGCCAGGGCGATGCCGGTATTGCCCGAGGTCGGCTCGACGATCACGCTGTGGGGACCGAGCCTGCCCGCCCGCTCCGCAGCATCGATCATCGCCAGCGCGATGCGGTCCTTGATCGACGAAAGCGGGTTGAAGAACTCGAGCTTAACGAGGATCTCGGCCTCGCAGCCGAACTCCGCCGGTAGCCGGTTGAGACGGACCAGCGGCGTATCGCCGATCGCCTCGCAGATGGACCCCAGGAT
Source organism: uncultured Alphaproteobacteria bacterium (assembly GCA_963798145.1). Lineage (GTDB taxonomy): Bacteria > Pseudomonadota > Alphaproteobacteria > Geminicoccales > Geminicoccaceae > Benzoatithermus. The sequence continues at coordinate 200,796 of CAWCSG010000017.1, read as the reverse complement.
CCGCTCACGGCTGGAAGGTGTCGCACCTTCCGCCCCTGCTGGCAGATCCATGATCATTCCCCGTCGGCCACGATGGCGCCAGTCTAGCCGTCGTGGTTATCACGTCCAGATCGGACGATGCTCAGATGACGAAGTCGAAGCTGCGCCGTCCCTCGCTCTCGATGGTTTGTGATTCGGCCTGGCCACACAGATCCTCGATGCTCACCGCATCCAGGCGCGCCATCAGGTCCTGCTCCAGCTCTTCCCAAAACGGCCCGATCACGCGCGTGCCCAGTGCCGAATCCGAAACCGGACCGTCCTCGCCGACAGGTTCCTCGAGCCCCTGCACCACCCGCACGATCTCGCCAACGGTGACCCGTCGCCGCTCCCGGGCAAGCCGATAGCCGCCGCGCGGCCCGCGCACACCCTTCAGGACCCCCGCCCGGACCAGCTGCTGCAGCACCTGCTCCAGATAGCGCCGCGGCAGCCCGAGACGCCGCGCGATATCCTGACTCTGCACCGGCTCGGCGCCACCATGGTAGGCGACATCGACCACAGCCTCCAAAGCGAGCGCTAATTTCTTCGATGGCTTGAGCATGCGCCTCCACCTCCTTCCATGTCAGGGTTGCCCGCGAGCCGGCGCACCGTCCGAGCCCGTCGAGCCGAAGCCGCCTCGACCGCGAGCGGTGGACTGGACCGCCACGGCCATCTCTCTCCAGGTGACGCGTTCCACCGCTGCGATCACCAGCTGAGCGACACGCGCCGCGCGCGTAATTGCGAACGATACGCGGCCGAGATTGATCAGGATCACCCCGACCTCGCCCCGATAGTCACTGTCGATCGTGCCCGGGCTGTTGAGCACCGTCACCGCATGCCGCAACGCCAGACCTGAGCGCGGCCGCACCTGCGCTTCGTAGCCGGGCGGCAGCGCCAGGCGAATTCCGGTCGGGATCAAGGCATGCGCCAGCGGCTCGAGCACCAGCGGTTCGTCCGCGGGCACGGCCGCCAGGAGATCCATGCCGGCAGAACCTTCGGTGGCATAACTCGGCAGCGGCAAACCGGCACCGTGCGCCAGTCGCTCGATGGCCACCGCCAGCTCAGCCATCGGCCGTCTCCGTGCTTAAGCTGTCGGCGATGCGCGCCACGAGACGGCGCGCCACGGCGAGCTTGTCCAGCTCCGGCCAGGGCTCGCTGCCGCCCTCGCGAGTGAGCAGCAGGATGCGGTTGCTGGCGCCGCCGAAGATCCCGCTGCCCGGCGAGACGTCGTTGGCGAGGATCCAATCGCAGCCCTTGCGCGCCAGCTTGGCCCGAGCCTGCGCCTCCAGGTCCCCGGTCTCGGCAGCAAAGCCGATCACCAGCGCCGGCCGATCGGCCCGTTGGCACAGGCTGCGCAGAATGTCCGGATTTTCCACCAGATCGAGGGTGGGTGGCGGTCCGCCTTCCCGCTTCTTGAGCTTGCGGTCGGGCAGCTTGGCCGGCCGCCAGTCGGCCACGGCTGCGGCGCAGACCGCGATGTCCGCCGGCAGCGCCGCCTCGACCGCCGCCAGCATCTCGCGCGCCGACTCCACGTGGTTCGTGGTGACGCCGGCGGGGTCGGGCTCCTGCACTGGGCCGCTGACCAGCGTCACCTCCGCCCCGGCTTCGGCCAAGGCCCGGGCGATCGCATGACCCTGGCGGCCCGAGGAATGGTTGGACAAGAAGCGGACCGGATCAATCGGCTCGCGGGTCGGGCCGCTGGTCACCAGGGCGCGCCGCCCGGTCAACGGGCGGTCGTGCGGCGTCAGCACCAGGTCGATTGCGTCCAGGATCTCGTGCGGCTCGGCCATCCGGCCGGAACCGATCTCGCCACAGGCCATGTCGCCTGGGTTCGGTCCGACGATGCGCACCCCGTCCGCCGTAAGGCGCGCGACGTTGCGCCGCGTCGCGGGATGGCCCCACATCTGCGGGTTCATCGCCGGGGCGACGAGGATGGGCTTGTCGGATGCCAGCAGCAGCGTCGAGGCCAGATCGTCGGCGAGGCCGGCCGCCATCTTCGCCATGAGGCTCGCCGTCGCGGGTGCGACGATCACGAGATCGGCCTCGCGCGACAGCCGGATATGGCCCATCTCCGCCTCGTCGGTTAGCGAGAACAGGTCCTGGTAGACCTTCTCTCCGGCCAGACTGGCGATCGACAGCGGCGTCACGAACTCGGCCCCGGCCTGGGTCAACACGCAGCGGAAGGCCAAGCCGCGATCACGGCCACGCCGGATCAGCTCCAGGCATTTGTAGGCCGCGATGCCACCGCCGATGATCAGCAGGATCCGATTGGGCCGCACGGTTCACCCCGGTTGTCGCGCCGCAGGTCAGCGCGCCATAACCAAACTACACTGTCGACTTGGGGTTCCATTAAATGAAAGCAAGCCCTACCGCTTTCGCGAGCGAGAGGGCACCCATGCACGGACGCGTGCTCTAGCGGTGCGAAGTCCGCTCGTCCTCTGGCGGGCGGTCGTCGACGGCGTCGTCGAGCGCGTAGAGCGCGCGCGCCAGCGCCTCGCCGTAGAACGTGTACTCGACCAGCGCGAGCAGCGCTGCCCGCGGGGCGCCCTGCCGCCGCAGCTCGGCCATGCCCTCCGCAGCGCGCCGGGTCAGTGACCGCTCGGCGCCTAAGGCACGGCCGGCGTTTTCGGCGCCGGCCACGTCGAACGCGGATAGCACATCGGCGCGAAACCCGGTCAGGACCTGCTCGGCCGGCCCGAGCATCGCGACCTGCGCCAGGCGCCCGGCGGCATGCTCGACCAGCAGCAGATAGGTCTGCAGCACCCGCAGAAAGGTGCCGAGCCGGACCACCTTGGCGGCGGATCGGCGCCCGAGCACGGCCTCGGCGTTGAGATGCGGCAGACGATCCTCGAGCAGGACGAGATCGCGGACCAGCCTGATCGCGGGCTCGGGCTCGCCGGCATCCGGTTCGCGCGGCCACCAGCTCGCGAAGGCGGTGCCGCAGCGGGCGAGGATGGTGCGGATCTGCTGCCGCGCCTGATCGCCGCCATAGACCGGCAACACGAATCGCGCGGCGAGCAACGCCACGCCCGCACCGATACCGGTTTCGTACATCCGCGCCAGCATGTCGCGCGCACCCATGCCGCCCAGCAGGTGCAATCCGGCCACGACCGAGAAGGCGATGGCCGCGGCACTGACGTCGTAACGACGCTGGGCCGTCAGCGCTCCCAGCATCTGGCCCAAGATGCACAACGCCGCCAGCAGCCAGGGCTGCCTGCCGAGCAGGGCGGCGGCGGCGATGCCCAAGACCGCGCCGATGCAGGTGCCGAGCGTCCGATGCCGGGCGCGGAGCGCGGTCTCGCCGAAACTGCTGCCAAGCACCAGCATGACCGTCAGCGTGGCCCAATAGGCGTGGGTCAGGCCGAAGCCGAGATCGAGCGCCGTGGTCACCGCCGAAGCCAGCAGCCCTTGGATCGCCACCCGCGTCGTCGGCAGCAGGGCGGTCCGCGGCGCAGATTCGACGCCCGGTTCGGCCGGGGCCGGCTTGGCGCCGGGCCGCATGGCCGCGTCCAGTTCATCGCTCGCCGCGAACACCCGCCCCAGCGCCCCGATGGCGCGCAGCATTTCGTAGCGCTGCAGCTCGTCGGCGAGCGGCGCCGTCAGGATCAGCTCCTGCGGTCCCGCCAACGAGGCGCGTACCGCGTCGTCCGGCGACCCGGTGCCGTCGGCGATGTGGTCGCGCACGGCGGCGACCGCCGCCGCCAGTTGGGCGCGGATCGCCTGGGCCGCCGGATCCTGCCGGTCCGGATCCGGTGCCGCCTCCAGCAGGAAGGCTACCGCGAGCTGCAGCCGGTAGGCGGTGGCACGCACGGTCTCGAATCTGGCCTGCCGCTCGGGCTGCTCAGCCGCCGCGGCCAGCGCCGCCGCCCGCGCTCGTCGACGCAGCCGAGGCACCGCCTGCCGCAGCGTGCGCGTAATGGGCGTCTCGGTGCGGAGTTCCTCCGCCAGCCGGGTCAGCACGGCCACGAGCGTCCGCCGATAATCCGCAAGTATCCGGTTCAGCCCGTTGGCCGCGGACGGCCGCAACGGCGCCATCCGCAGCAGATAGGCGATCGCACTCCCCTGGATGGCCGCGAGCACCAGCCACCACCCCTGCGCGCGGGTCGGCTCGACCACCGCGGCGATCATCGCCGTGATGAATAGCGCGAGCCCGGCGCGGTGGTATTCGGGGCCGTAGCGCCGGACGTAGAGGGCGACGAACGTGGTCGGCACGAGCAGGAGCTTCATGATCACCGGCCCCGCCGCCAGCGAGCCGGGTCCGATCACCGCGGTGACCGAGATGAATCCGATCGTCAGCGCGGAGATCCGGGCGAGAACGACCAGCTCGCGCGCCCTGGAGGCCGGCGCCAGGAACGACAGGTGGGCGGTGGCGCCCAGGGCCACGAACATCGGGAACGCCATGGGCATGTCGAGGCCCAGCCAGCGATTGGTGGCTACCCCAGCCGCAATGCCCAGCGCCAAGGCCAGACCGATATGGGCGACGCGGGCGACCTCGACGTAGGTCGGGTCCTGGTCCCGCAGGGACCGCCACAGCGGCGAGAGCAGCCGCGAGCGCACGGGCAGGTCAGCCGAAGGTCCGGGCCAGCGCCAGGCCGAGCGCCATTCCCGCCGCGAGAGCCACGAGCCAGAACCGCCCTGCGCGCTCGTGGCGTTCGCGGTCCGGCGTGGTCCGCGCCTCCAATTCGAGCGTGAGCCGCTCGACCCGCGACACCAATGGCGGGATGCGCTGCAGCATCTCGAGCCCGTCGACGGCGACCTGCCGGGCACGCGCCTCCGGCCCGAGATTGGCGCGGATCCAGCCCTCCACCAACGGCTGGGCGAGATGCCAGATGTTGAGGTTCGGGTTGAGCACCCGGCCAACACCCTCGGAGACCGCCATGGTCTTCTGCAGCAGCACGAGTTGCGGCTGCTGCTGCATCTCGAACTGGATGGCCACGGTGAGCAGCTGGCCGAGCAGCCGGCCGAGCGAGATCTCGTTCAGCGGCAGGCCCAGGATCGGCTCGCCCACGGCGCGGCAGGCCTGCTGGAAAGCCTCCTGGTCCTGGCCGGCCGGCACGAACCCGGCCTGGAAGAACACCGCGGCGACCCGTCGGTAGTCGCGGGTCAGGAAACCCACCAGGATCTCGGCGAGGTGCCGGCGGGTCGGCAGGTCAAGCCGTCCCATGATACCGAAATCGAGCGCCACGATGTTGCCGTCGGGGTCGATCAGCATGTTGCCGGGGTGCATGTCGGCGTGGAAGAAGCCGTCGCGAAACACTTGGTTGAAGAACACCACCGCCGCCTGGGCCATGATCCGGTCGGGATCGTGCCCGTTGGCGATCAGGCCCAGCGGCTCGTCGGGGGGCAGACCGGTAATGCGCTCGAAGGTCACGACGCGCTGCGCCGTTCGGCGCCAGTCGACGCGGGGCACCCGAAAGCCCTCGTCCTCACCACAATTTGTCCGGAACTCCGTCGCGGCCGCCGCCTCCAGCCGCAGGTCCATCTCGCGCCGCGTCGTCGCGGCCAGCAGGGTCACCGTGTCCACCGGGCGGAACCGGCGCAGTGCCGGACGCACCCGCTCGGCCCATTCGGCCAGCCAGAGCAGGAAGTCGAGATCGCGCTCGATCGCGGCCTCGATCCCGGGGCGCAGGATCTTGACCGCGACCTCATCGCCCTCCGGGGTGACGGCGAAATGCACCTGAGCGATCGACGCCGCCGCGACCGGCTGCTCGTCGAATACCGCGAACAGCTCGGCCAACGGCCGCTCGAGATCGGTCTCGACCACGCGCTTCGCCTGCGCCGACGGGAACGACGGCAACCGGTCCTGCAGCTCGGACAGATCGCGCGCGATCGCCTCGCCCAGCAGGTCGCCGCGAACGGCCAGGGACTGGCCGAGCTTGATGAAGACAGGGCCGAGCTCTTGTAGCGCCCGGGCCAGCCGCTGGCCCGGGCGGCCGGGGGCGCGCCGGTTCGAGACCCGCTGGGCGAGCCGCGCCAGAACGGCGGGAACTGGCAGCAGCGCCAATGGGAACAGGGCGTCATGGCGGGCGAGGCATCGCGCCGCGGCCAGCGCCCGCGCCCCGTTGCGCAGCTCGCGCAACATCAGCTGGCGCGGCCCATCGCGCTCACAGGCGCCAGCCGGAGTGGATCGCCGCGACGCCGCCGGAGAGGTTGCGGTGGCGGACCTGCTCGAATCCGGCCTCGCGCATCAGCGCCGCGAATGCGGCCTGATCGGGAAAGCGGCGGATGCTCTCGACCAAATAGCGGTAGCTGGCTTCGTCCTTGGCCACATAGCGGCCGAGCAGCGGGACCACATTGAACGAGTAGGCGTCGTAGAGTTGGCCCAAGACCGGTAGAACGACCTTGGAAAACTCCAGGCACAGGAAGCGGCCGCCGGGCCGGAGCACGCGGCGTGCCTCGCGCAGCGCCTGATCGATCCGGGTCACGTTGCGGATGCCGAAGGCGATGGTGACGGCATCGAACGATCCGTCCGGGAACGGCAGCGCCATGGCATCGCCGGCGAGCCAGTCGATCTCGCCGAGCCAGCCCGCGTCCAGCGCCCGGTCGCGCCCGACCGCCAGCATCGCGTCGTTGATATCGGCCAGGGTCACCCGCCCGTCACCATCGATGCGGCTGAGAAACCGCATCGCGATATCGCCCGTGCCCCCGGCGACATCGAGCAGGTGCATGCCGCGGCGCGGCGCCAGCCAGTCGAGCAACGCCTCCTTCCACAGTCGATGGACGCCGCCGCTCATCAGGTCGTTCATCAGGTCGTAGCGCGACGCCACCCGCCGAAAGACGTCGCGGACCAGGCCGGCCTTGTCGTCGGGATCGACCTCGTCGAAGCCGAAGGAGCGCGCAAGCGTGTCCGCCGCCTCGGACGCGGAGGCGGGCTGGCGGCTCGTCGGGCTTGCGGCTTGGGACTGGCTCATGCAGATAGCGGCGCTCTTGTCGGGTGAGGGAAGCCGTGTTCTAGGCTGCCGCACCCAACCCGGCAATCACCGGGCCGATGGGGGCGGATTCATGCCGGAGCTGCCGGAGGTCGAGACGACCATGCGGGCGCTGGCGGCACGGCTCACCGGCCGCCGGGTGAGCGGGCTGGTCCAGCGGCGCCCGGATCTCCGTTTCCCGCTGCCGCCTCAGTTGGACCGCCGCCTGCGCGGCCGGGCCGTGCAGGGATTCGCCCGCCGCGCCAAATACATCGAGTGCTTCCTCGACGACGGCGCCGTCCTGCTGCTTCATCTCGGCATGTCCGGCCGGCTGGTGTTCGATGGCGAGCCCTGCGGACCGCATGAGCATCTCACTTTCACCTTCGACGACGGCACCATCCTGCGCTTCGTCGACCCCCGCCGGTTCGGGATGCTCGATCTGTGGCCGGCGGCCACCCTGGCCGAGCACAAGTGGCTGGCTAATCTCGGCCTGGAGCCGCTGGATGCCGGCTTCAACGGCCGCGTCCTGGGCCAAGCCCTGGTTCGCCGGCGCACCGCGCTGAAGGTGGCGCTGATGGACCAGCGTTTGGTCGTCGGTGTCGGCAACATCTACGCCAGCGAGAGCCTGTTTCGCGCCCGTCTCGACCCGGCGCGCGCCGCTGGCAGTCTCGGCGCGCGCGAGGCGGGGGCTCTGGCCCGGTCGGTTCGCGTCGTGCTGTTGGAAGCGATCGAGGCGGGCGGCTCCTCGCTGCGCGACTATGTCCAGTCGAACGGCGAGCTCGGCAACTTCCAGCGCAGCTTCCGGGTCTACGACCGCGCGGGGGAGGCCTGCACGGTTTGCGCGCAACCGGTGGAGCGGCTCGTCCAGGGTGCCCGCGCGACCTATTGGTGCCGCACCTGCCAACGCTGAGCTGTGTCTCCCGATGGGGCTGGACGGGTCGCGGGCGAGTGGTGTTTAACCTGCTGCGCTGCGGCAGTCGCCTTGTGCGGCGCAGCGCGGCCTGTCCGTCGCGATCGCGCTGGGGTTCAGAGGAGTCCGATCGATGCCTTACGAGACCATTCTGGTCGAGCGCCGCGGCCGGGTCGGCCTCGTCACGCTGAACCGGCCCAAAGCGCTCAATGCGCTGAACGCGCAGGTGATCGGCGAGATCGAGGCGGCGCTCAGCGATTTCGATGCGGACGACGAGATTTCGGCCATGGTCATCACGGGCTCGGACAAAGCGTTCGCGGCCGGCGCCGATATCAAGGAAATGCTGGAGAAGGACTTTGCGACGGCCTTCGCCACCGACTTCATCGCGCCGTGGCAGAAGATCGCCGAGCACACGAAGCCGGTGATCGCCGCGGTCGCCGGCTACGCGCTCGGCGGCGGCTGCGAGCTGGCGATGATGTGTGATCTGATCCTGGCCGCGGACAACGCGAAGTTCGGTCAGCCCGAGATCAATCTCGGCACGATCCCCGGCGCAGGCGGCACCCAGCGGCTGGCGCGGGCGGTCGGCAAGTCCAAGGCCATGGAGATGGTACTGACCGGCCGGATGATGGAGGCCGTGGAGGCCGAGCGCGCCGGGCTGGTGGCCAGGATCGTGCCCCTGGCGGACCTGGTCGACGAAGCGGTCAGGCTGGGCGAGACGATCGCGTCCAAGTCACAGCCGATCGTGGCCATGGCCAAGGACGCGGTGAACGCCGCCTACGAGACCACCCTGGCGGAGGGGATCAAGGTCGAGCGGCGGGCGTTCTACGGCACCTTCGCGACCGACGACCGGCGCGAGGGCATGACGGCGTTCGCGGAGAAACGCAGCCCGAATTTCGTCGGGCGCTGACCCGGCCGATCGCGACGGCGGCATGCGCCATCCGTTGACGCGGCGCGGCCACGGCGCTATACGCGCCCCTCGCACATTCCATGAGAGGTGATCGTGGCGCATCATCGTTCCGCAAAGAAGCGGATTCGACAGACGGAGAAGCGTACGGCGGTAAATCGCAGCCGGACGAGTCGAATCAGGACGTTCGTGCGCAAGCTCGAGGACGCGCTGGCCAAGGGTGACTTCGACAGTGCTCGTATCGCGTTCGCCGACGCCGAGCCGGAACTCCGTCGCGGCGTGAGCAAGGGCGTGGTGCATCTGAACACCGCCTCGCGCAAGATCTCTCGTCTGTCGCGCCGCGTGCAGGCGTTGGCGCCGGCTGCAGCCGCCGTCTGAGTCGGCTGCCCGCTTCGGCGGCCGCTGGATTAGCATCGTCTACTTAGCGCGTCGGTCGCAATCGTGACCGACGCTTTTGGTGTTGAACGGCACGTTGCCTACGAATTGGTTGTCTCCGGTTCTCAACCAAAACGCAAAAATGGACGTTCTCCGTTCGATCCTCTTGCCACCGCAGGAACCCCTCTTTAGTCTGGCTTTCATCGCTGCAGGCATGGCTGTGCAGCAAAGGGGTAAATCAGAGGTGTTCCTCGTCCAATAACTAGGCCACCTCAAGGCTTGGTTGCTTTTGTCTATTGTACTGATTTCGAATCGTCCCTGAGTTGCATGAGCGACCCTCGGCGGTAAGGCAGAACAGCGACAAATGGATGGCAAGGCACCGCTGATCGACACGGCTGATCGGCGATCGACCCTGCCGGTGGAGCCTCTTTGCATTGCCAATCGATAATATGGCAGGAAGGCGGAGTCCGAGGTGCGAATGGTCCTTCCGCAGTCGAGCGACATCGAGCAGCAGTGGGGTCAGGTGCGCGGGCTCTTGCGCGCCGAAGTCGGGGACACCGCCTACTCCACCTGGCTGAAGCCGCTCGATCTGGCGCATGTCGACGGTGATCGGGTCGTGATCGCGGTCCCGACACAGTTCATGCGCGACTGGGTCGTGGCGCATTATGCCGATCGCATCCGCGGTTTGTGGACCTCCATTAACCCGAGCGTCCGTACCATCGCTCTCAATGTGCGTCCGGCCACGGCCGGCCCGTCCATCGTGGCCGATCGGTTGCCGGCCGCCCCCGCCGTGCTGCGCGCGCCGGAGGTCGAGCCGGCACCTGCCAACGAGACCGCGGCCCTCGAGGAGCTGGGCGCCCGGCTCGATCCGCGCTTTACCTTCGAGACCTTCGTCGTCGGCAAGCCCAACGAGTTCGCGGTAGCGGCTGCCGAGGGTGTCGCCACCTCGCCGAAGCCCCCGTTCAACCCGCTGTTCCTCTATGGCGGGGTCGGCCTCGGCAAGACCCACCTGATGCACGCGATCGCGCACCGGGTGAAGCAACTCGACCCGAACCGGCGCGTGGTCTACCTCTCGGCCGAGAAGTTCATGTACCAGTTCGTGCGCGCGTTGCGCTCGAAGGACACCATGACCTTCAAGGAGCTGTTCCGCTCGGTCGACCTGCTGATGGTCGACGACGTCCAGTTCATCAGTGGCAAGGACAGCACGCAGGAAGAATTCTTCCATACCTTCAACACCCTGGTCGACCGCGGCCGGCAGATCGTGATCTCCGCCGACCGCAGCCCGTCCGACCTGGCCGGCCTCGAGGAGCGGATCCGCTCGCGCCTCGGCTGGGGTCTGGTGGCCGACATCCACCCCACCACCTACGAGCTGCGCCTCGGCATCCTGCAGGCCAAGGCCGAGCAGCTGGGCGTGTCCATCCCGCCGCGTGTGATCGAGTTCCTGGCCAGCCGCATCACCAGCAACGTGCGCGAGCTGGAGGGGGCCATGAATCGGATCGTGCACCAGGCGAGCCTGGTGCAGAAGCCGATCTCGATCGACATGGCCCAGGAGGTGCTGAAGGACCTGCTGCGCGCCAACGACCGGCGGGTGACCATCGAGGAGATCCAAAAGGCGGTGGTCGAGCACTACAGCATCCGCATGGCCGACATGACCTCGGCCCGCCGCTCGCGCGCCATCGCCCGGCCGCGACAGATGGCGATGTACCTCGCCAAGCAGCTGACCCCACGCTCGCTGCCCGAGATCGGCAAGCGTTTCGGCGGCCGGGACCACACCACGGTGATGCACGCGGTGCGGCAGATCGAGCGTTTGACCGCCGAGGATCGCACCATCGCCGACGATCTCGAAGCCCTGAAGCGCAAGCTCCAGGGCTGAGCTCCGAGGCCGCACGAAAACTGTCGCCCGTGGCGCATTTTTGCTAGCTTGCGCGTCCCCAATCAGCCGGGGGCAGCCGGATGGCTGCGGACAGCTCACGGATCGACATTGCCCATGAAGCTTACCATCGAGCGCGCGGCCCTGTTGCGGTCGCTGGCCCATGTCCAGAACGTGGTCGAGCGTCGGACCACGATACCGATCCTGTCGAACGTCAAGCTCGCGGCGGAAGGCGATCGGCTTGGCCTCACGGCCACCGACATGGATCTGTCGCTGGTGGCCCACGAGCCGGCGCAGGTGAGCGAGCGCGGCGCCACGACCGTGGCCGCGCATACATTGTTCGACATCGTCCGCAAGCTGCCCGACGGCAGCGAGATCGGCATCGAGCAGAGCGCCGGCGGGGGCGAGGTCACCGTTCGTGCTGCACGCTCGGTGTTCAACCTGCCGTCCCTGCCGGCCGACGAGTTCCCGGCGATCGGCGAGGAGCAGCTCGGCTGCCGGTTCCACATGGCGGCCGGGGACCTTGCGCGGCTGATCGACAAGACCCGGTTCGCGATCTCGACCGAGGAGACGCGTTACTACCTGAACGGCATCCACGTGCACGCGACCAAGAGCGGCGCCACCAGCATGCTGCGCGGCGTCGCCACCGACGGCCACCGCCTCGCCCGGGTCGAGGTGCCGCTGCCGGACGGTGCCGAGCACATCCCGGCGATCATCGTGCCGCGCAAGACCGTGGGCGAGGTGCGCAAGCTGATCGAGGGCATCGGCGGTGAGGTCGAGATCGGAGTCTCCCCGACGCGGATCCAGTTCTCCTTCGAGCGTGCGGTGCTGGTCTCGCGCCTGATCGACGGTACTTTCCCCGACTACGAGCGCGTGATCCCGACCGGCAACGAGAAGATGGCGATCTTTCGCGCCGACGAGTTGGGCCGGGCCGTCGACCGCGTCGCCACGATCTCGACCGAGAAGGCCCGCGCCGTGAAGCTCGGCTTCGACAACGGCACCGTGACCGTCAGCGCCGTCAGCGCCGAGACCGGGCGCGCGGTCGAGGAGCTCGACGTCGACTATGACGGCGAGGCGCTCGAGATCGGCTTCAACGCGCGCTACATCCTGGACATGCTGCAGGAGATCGACGGCGAGACGGTGCGGTTCGAGATGGCGAGCGCCGCGGCACCCACCGTCGCGCGCGACCCCTCGGACCTGAGCACGCTCTACGTGCTGATGCCCATGCGGGTATGACGGCCTTACCGCTGGCCCGGGAGCAGGCCGCCGCTGCCGAGCCGGCGCGCGCCCTGTCGGTCACGCGGCTCGAGCTCCGGGAGTTTCGCAACTACCGTCACCTTTTGCTCGAGCCAAGTCCCGGCCCGATCGTGCTGCACGGCGAGAACGGCGCCGGCAAGACCAACCTGCTGGAGGCGGTCTCGCTGCTGGCACCGGGCCGCGGGTTGCGCCGGGCGCGGCTGGGCGATCTCGACCTTGCCGGCGGCGGACCTTGGTCGCTTCACGCCGAGGTCGACGGCCAGCTCGGCCCGGTCGACCTCGCGACGGCGCGCGACCCGGATGCGGAGCGGCGCTCGGTCACCGCGGACGGCCAGGCACTGCGCAGCCAGACCGGGCTCGGCGAGCATCTGAGCCTGCTCTGGCTCACGCCCGCCATGGACCGGCTGTTCACCGAAGGGGCCACGGGCCGGCGACGCTTTCTCGATCGGCTGGTGCTGGCGATCGATCCGGCCCACGCTGCCCGCGTCGCCTCGTTCGAGCGCTCCCTGCGCGAGCGCTCGCACCTGCTGCGTGGTGGCCGGCGCGACCCGGCCTGGCTGGCTGCGATCGAGCGGCGCATCGCCGAGGCCGGCGTCGCGATGGCGGCAGCCCGGCGCGAGCTTGTTCGCGACCTGGAGATCGAGCTCGACGCGGCAACCCTGCCCTTTCCTCGGCCGCGCCTGGGATTGGCCGGCGACGTCGAGACGTGGCTCGACACGCTCCCGGCGCTGGCGGCAGAGCAGCGGCTGGCGGAGACGCTGGCGCTGAACCGCGCCGTCGACGCCGAGACCGGCGGCGCTGCCACCGGACCGCACCGCAGCGACCTTATCGCCACCGACGCGCGGGACGGCGAACCGGCCGAGCGCTGCTCGACCGGCCGCCAGAAGGCGTTTTTGATCAGCATCGTGCTGGCCGAGGCCGCCTTGCGCCGGCGACGCCATGGCGACCTGCCGATCCTGCTGCTCGACGAGGTCACGGCCCACCTCGATCCGCGCCGCCGCGCCGAGCTGCTGGCGGCCTTGGTCGAGCTCGGTGCGCAGGCCTGGCTCACCGGCACCGAGGCCGGCCTGTTCGCGCCGCTGCGAGCGGCCGCGAGCTACTATCATGTCGTGAACGGAGCGCTGACGCCCCATGAGTGAACCAGTGTTGCACGTCGAGCCGGTCTACGACGCGAGCTCGATCCAGGCGCTCAAAGGCCTGGAGGCCGTCCGGATGCGGCCGGGCATGTATATCGGCGATACCGATGACGGCTCGGGCCTGCACCACATGGTGTTCGAGGTGGTCGACAACGCGATCGACGAGGCGCTGGCCGGCTACGCCGACCTGGTCGACGTCACGATCAACGCCGACGGCTCGGTCACCGTCGCCGACAATGGTCGCGGCATCCCGGTTGACTTCCACGAGGGTGAAGGGATCTCGGCGGCCGAGGTGATCATGACCGTCCTGCACGCCGGTGGGAAGTTCAACCAGAACTCCTACAAGGTCTCGGGTGGGCTGCACGGCGTCGGCGTCTCCGTGGTCAACGGCCTGTCCGATTGGCTGGAGCTGCGGATCTGGCGCGACGGCCACGAGCACGCGATGCGCTTCGTCGACGGCGGCGAGCCCGTCGCACCGATCGCGGTGGTAGGTCCTCAAAACGACCGGCGCGGCACCGAGATCACCTTCATGCCGTCGATCAAGGTGTTCTCGCAGACCGAATTCTCCTACGCGATCCTCGAGCACAGGCTGCGCGAGCTGGCCTTCCTCAATTCCGGCGTCCGGATCAGGCTCGCCGACAAGCGCCAGGACCCGCCCAAGGAGGAGACCCTGCACTATGACGGCGGGGTCGAGGCCTTTGTCCACTATCTCGACCGCGCCAAGCAGACGCTGCATGCGCCGATCGTGGTCACCACCGAGCGCGACCGGATCTCGGTCGACGTCGCGCTGCAATGGAACGACGGCTATCACGAGACCATGCTGTCGTTCACCAACAACATCCCGCAACGCGACGGCGGCACCCATCTCATGGGCTTTCGCGCGGCGCTGACCCGGGCGATCAACAAGTACGCCGAGGACAGCGGCACGCTGAAGCGGGACAAGGTGGCGCTGACCGGCGAGGACATGCGCGAGGGCCTGACCTGCGTCCTGTCGGTCAAGATGCCCGACCCGAAATTCTCATCGCAGACCAAGGACAAGCTGGTCAGCTCCGAAGTCACGCCGGTCGTGTCCAACGTGATCGCCGAGGGCATGGCGCGCTGGTTCGACACCCACCCGGTCGAGGCGAAGTTGATCATGGGCAAGGTGGTCGAGGCGGCCACCGCCCGCGAGGCCGCGCGCCGCGCCCGCGAGCTGACCCGCCGCAAGGGGGCGCTCGACATCGCGAACCTGCCCGGCAAGCTCGCCGACTGCCAGGAGCGCGACCCGGCCAAGTCCGAGCTGTTTATCGTCGAGGGCGACAGCGCCGGCGGCTCGGCCAAGCAGGGCCGCGACCGCAGCGTGCAGGCGATCCTGCCGCTGCGCGGCAAGATCCTCAACGTCGAGCGCGCGCGTCTGGACCGGGTGTTGGGCAGCCAGGAAATCGGCACGCTGATCACCGCACTCGGCACCGGCATCCGCGACGATTTCGATCTCGGCAAGCTGCGCTACCACAAGATCATCATCATGACCGACGCCGACGTCGACGGCTCGCACATCCGCACGCTGCTGCTCACCTTTTTCTTCCGGCACTTGGCGGACATCATCGAGAAGGGTCATCTCTACATCGCCCAGCCGCCGCTCTACCGGGTCAAGCGCGGGCAGAAGGAGCGCTACCTCAAGGACGATGCGGCGCTGGACAGCTTCCTGATCGACGAAAGCCTGGAGGATGCCCACCTCGTCACCGGCGGCGGCGACATCATCGACGGTGAGCGCCTGCGCGCGCTCGTCGACCAGGCGCGCACCTGCCGCTCGCTGCTGGCCCATCTCGCCCGCCGCCTGCCGGTCGACCTGATCGAGGCCATTGCCTTGGCCGGCGGCTTCGCCGATCAGGCCATGGAGGACGAGGGGCGCGCGCTCGAGGTGGCCCAGCGCGTCGCCCAGCTGCTCAGCGGTTCCGGCCGCGGCTCCTGGCAGGCGCATCGCTCGGAGAGCACCGGCGAGCTGGTGTTCATCCAGACCAAGGGCGAGCGCCGTGAGCGCTTCCGGCTCGACCCCGCCGTGGCCCGCAGCGGCGACGCGCGTCGTGCGGCCGCCCTGCTGACCGACATGGGCGCGGCGCTGGCCACCCCCGCCACGCTGGAGCGCAAGGATCTGTCGGTACCGGTGAACGGGCCGGTCGGGTTGATCGAGGCGCTGTTCCTGGCCGGCCGCAAGGGCTTGGCGATCCAGCGCTACAAGGGTCTGGGCGAGATGAACCCGGAGCAGCTCTGGGAGACCACGCTCGACCCGGACAAGCGCACCCTGCTCCAGGTCAAGGTCAATCAGGCCGACCAGGCCAACACCCTGTTCGAGACCTTGATGGGCGACGTCGTCGAGCCCCGGCGCGAGTTCATCCAGGACAACGCGCTGAAGGTGGTCAATCTGGACATCTGATTCGGCCGGAGCTCAATTCGCCGCTGCGGCAAGGCTGCGAATTTTTCCGTCCTGCTTGGTCATGATGTAGATCTCGCCGGCCTCGTCCTGCCCGAACCGCAAGTCGACCCGGTCCGGACCGCCGACCAGGGACATCAGGCTTACCGTCTTGCCCCGCTGCTTGAGCGTGAGCTCGCTCAGCACGGCTTGGCGGCCAAGCTTGAGCGCGCTCAACGGCACGTGAAAGACCCGGCCGGTCACGATATCGCCCAGGATGTAGTGGCCGCGCAGCGCGGGAACGTTCGTGCCGCGGTAGACGAAGCCGCCGGTGATCGCCGACAGGCGCGAGAGATTGCCCTCGTCGTGATCGTATTGGGCCACCGGATAGGTGAAGCCATTGACGGCGTCGTCCGCGGGAAGCGCGTAGAGGACAGCGTCGTTCAGCCGATTGGTCGCGAAGGTGCCTTCCCGCAGCGGCCAGCCATAGTTCGCCCCCTTTCGCCCGATATTGACCTCCTCGATCTGGCTCTGGCCACAGTCGGTCATCACCATCGTACCGGTCAGGGTATCGAAGCAGAAATTCTGCGGATGGCGAAGCCCCAGAGCCCAGATCTCCGGCAGCCAGCCCTTGCGGTGGATGAATGGATTGTCGGAGGGGATTCCGTAGCCGCTGCCGTCGCTCTGCTTGATCGGTATGATCCGCAAAATCTTGCCGAGAGCGCTGCCCGGGTCCTGGGCCCGGTTGTTGGGGTCGGTGTTGTTGGGCGAGTTGCCGCCATCGCCAGCGCCAATATAGAGCGTGCCGAAATCGCCGCTTCCCGGGGCAGCCGTCGGATTGAACATCAACTGGTCGGCGCAGTGGTCGACGCCGGGCTGTGCGATCCGCAGGACCTCGCGCCGTGACGCGAGATCCACCTTCGACAAGGTCTTGGCATCCAGCTGCCACTCGGCGACGACATTGTCGCAAGTCGCCTGGTAGGACTCGCCAAATATCCGGACGCCTTTCGGACGACTGGTCTTGGTCTCCGTGTTGATGGTGTAGAGCCGGCGGTACCCGGGCTGTCCCGGGCCGCCTCAGATTCGGATGGAAAGCGAAGCTGCGCAACCCGATCTGTCTGGAGCCGATGCCGAAGAACGCAGCGCCGCGCACGCTGGCAACGTCCAAGAACAGCGCCGCCCTGCCCGTCGCGCGGTCGATCAGCCACAGCTTGCCGCGGCTGTCGTTGGCGAAGAGCCGCCGCGAGCCGTCGCCAGCATGGTACATGAAATTCAGTAAAGCCCTTGGGTAGAGCTTGCGCGTCGGCGGCGGGGCGCAGAATTCGACCAGCTCTACCCCGACGCCACTGAACCGGATGCGCGCCGGCATCGGGTTCGGGGTCACCACCCGGCCCGTACCGGAGCCGGCCTGCGCGGCCGTGCTGCCGCCAAGCCGAGCGGCGGCGAGGCCCGCGAGCCCGGCCTGCATGAGCTCGCGGCGCCCAACTCGTGATTTTGTCATCGTGCGCCTCGACCCCACGTCTTCTTATTTCCGCCGTCAAAGACGTGTGACGCACCGGTCGCGATCCGGGAAGCGGCAAAATCGCGGCCGGAGTCTCTTTGTGGTTGCAGTGGCTGGATGCCAGCCGGTCGAACCGGCCTGCAGCGACAGTGCCAAGGGAAGGTTGTCGTTCCATGGCATCCTTGCGGCCCTTGACGCACCCGGCCCACGCGGATCACCCTATGTCCTCCTGGCATCGCGGAGGCAGACCATGGCCCTGGCACAGGTTAGTCTCGACGATCGCTACGCGCTGGAGCGGGGCCGGGTGCTGATGACCGGCATCCAGGCGCTGGTCCGGCTGCCGATGCTGCAACGGCAGCGCGACCGCGCCGCCGGCCTGAACACGGCAGGGTTCATCTCAGGCTATCGCGGCTCGCCGCTGGGCGGGCTCGATCAGGCCCTGTGGCGCGCCCGGAAGTTCCTGGAAAAAGCCGACATCGTCTTTCAGCCCGGGATCAACGAGGATCTGGGTGCCACCGCCGTCTGGGGCTCGCAGCAGGTCGGGCTGTTCCCGGGCGCGAGGTACGATGGCGTCTTCGCCCTCTGGTACGGCAAGGGCCCCGGCGTCGACCGCTCGCTCGACGTGCTCAAGCACGGCAACCACGCCGGCACCGCGAAGCATGGCGGCGTGCTCGTCGTCGCTGGCGACGACCATGCGGCGAAGTCCTCGACCCTGCCGCACCAATCCGACCACGTCTTCGCCGCCGCCGTAATCCCGGTGCTGAACCCGTCCGGGGTGCAGGACTATCTCGATCTCGGCATCCATGGCTGGGCGATGTCGCGTTATTCCGGCTGCTGGGTCGCGCTCAAGGCGGTGACCGACACTGTGGAGAGCTCGGCGATCGTCGACATCGATCCGCTCCGGGTCCAGGTGGTGATTCCGCAGGATTTCGTCATGCCACCGGGCGGCCTGTCGATCCGGTGGCCCGATCCGCCGCTGATCCAGGAAGCGCGGATGCAGGAGCACAAGGCCTACGCCGCCCTGGCCTATGCCCGCGCCAACCAACTCAACCGGATCGTCATCGACAGCCCGAAGCCGCGCCTGGGCATCATGACCGCCGGCAAGTCCTATCTCGATGTGCGGCAGGCGCTGGACGATCTGGGTATCGACGAGCGGCTCGCGGCAGAAATCGGCTTGCGCGTGATGAAGGTCGGCATGACCTGGCCGCTGGAGCCGGAGGGTACGCGCCACTTTGCCGAGGGGCTGGAGGAGATCCTGGTCGTCGAGGAGAAACGGCAGCACCTCGAGTACCAGCTGAAGGAAGAGCTCTACAATTGGAGCGAGGCGGTCCGGCCACGGATCATCGGCAAGTTCGACGAGAAGGGCGAGTGGTCGCTGCCGCAGGGCGGCTGGCTCCTGCCCTCGGCCTCCGAGCTGACTCCGGCGATGATCGCGCGCGCGATCGCCGGCCGCATCGCCCGCTTCCACACCAGCGAGAGAATCCAGCGGCGCCTCGCCTTCATCACCGACAAGGAGGCAGCCCTCGCCCGCCAGCGCCTGTCGATCCAGCGCGTGCCGCACTACTGCTCGGGCTGCCCGCACAACACCAGCACGCGCGTGCCGGAAGGCAGCCGCGCCTTGGCCGGCATCGGCTGTCACTACATGGCGACCTGGATCTACCCCACCACCCAGACCTTCAGCCAGATGGGCGGGGAGGGTGTCGCCTGGATCGGCCAGGCGCCGTTCACCGACACGCCGCACGTGTTCGCCAATCTGGGCGACGGGACCTACTTCCACTCCGGCATCCTGGCGATCCGGGCCGCGGCCGCCGCCAAGGCCAACATCACCTACAAGATCCTCTACAACGATGCCGTCGCCATGACCGGCGGCCAGCCGCTCGAGGGCTCGCTCAGCGTCGCCCAGCTGGTGGGCCAGCTCGCGGCCGAGGGGCTGGAGCGGATCGAGGTCGTGGCCGACGCCACCGAGGCCGCCAATATCGGCGCGCTGCCGGCTGGGGTGCGGGTGCGCCCACGCGACGAGCTCGAGGTGGTGCAGCGGAGCCTGCGCGAGACCAAGGGCACCACGGCCCTGATCTACGTCCAGACCTGCGCCGCCGAGAAGCGCCGCCGCCGCAAGCGCGGCGGCTTCCCCGACCCGGCCAAGCGCGTGGTGATCAACGACATGGTCTGCGAGGGCTGCGGCGACTGCAGCAACAAGTCCAACTGCGTCTCGGTGGTGCCGGTCGAGACCGAGTGGGGCCGCAAGCGCGAGATCGACCAGTCGAGCTGCAACAAGGACTATTCCTGCGTCAACGGCTTCTGCCCGAGCTTCGTCACCGTCGAGGGCGGCACGCTGCGCAAAGGTTCGGCAATCACCGGCAGTGCCGACCTGCCGCCCCTGCCCGCACCCACCTTGCCTGCGCTCGCCGAGCCCTGGGGCATCCTGATCACCGGCGTCGGCGGAACCGGCGTCGTCACCATCGGCGCCATCCTGTGCATGGCGGCCCATCTCGAGGGCAAGGGCGTCACCGCGCTCGACATGGCGGGCCTCGCTCAGAAGGGCGGCTCGGTCTGGTCGCACGTCCGCATCGCCGCCGACCCCGGCCAGCTCTGGGCGCCGCGGATCGCCGCCGGCGAAGCGGATGCCGTGATCGGCTGCGACATCGTCGTCACCGTCAGCGACGAGTCGCTGGCCAAGATGCAGCTCGGGCGAACCCGCGCCGTGGTCAACAGCGACCTCGCCGTCACCAGCGAGTTCGTGCGCACGGTCGCCGAGCAGGCCCGCACCGGCGACCTCTCGCGCTTCCGCGACCCGGAGTTCCCGACCCAGGCGATGGAGGACCAGATCGTCGACGCGGTCGGCGCGGAGTCGGCCTGGTTCCTCGACGCCGGCCATCTCGCCACCACGCTGATGGGCGACGCGATCGCCACCAACATGTTCATGCTGGGCTGCGCCTGGCAGAGGGGCCTCGTGCCACTGTCGGAGAGCGCGATCGTTCGCGCCGTCGAGCTCAACGGGGCCGCGGTCGCGTTCAACCAGGCGGCCTTCCAGTGGGGCCGGCGCGCCGCCCACGACCTGGCCCTGGTCGAGCGGCTGGCGCTGCCGACGGGCTCCGGCCCCGACAACCGGCGGCTCTCGACCAGCCTCGACGAGGTGATCGCGCGCCGGGTCGAGTATCTCACCGCCTACCAGGATCGCCGCCTACGCCGCCCGCTACCGTGCGCTGGTCGACCGCGTGCGCAAGGCCGAGGCCGAGCGGGTCCCGGGCAGCACCGCATTGACCGAGGCCGTGGCGCGCAACCTGCACAAGCTCATGGCCTACAAGGACGAGTACGAGGTCGCCCGGCTCTATACCCACACGGGCTTCCTGCACCGGATCGAGACCATGTTCGAGGGCGACTGGAAGCTCCGCTTCCATCTGGCACCGCCGCTGATCGAGCAGGCCGACCCAGCCACGGGCGAGCCGAGGAAGCGCAGTTATGGCCCCTGGATGCTCAAAGCCTTCCGCCTGCTCGCACGCCTCAAGCGTCTGCGCGGCACGCCGTTCGACGTCTTTGGGTACTCGGCGGAGCGTCGGGCAGAGCGCCAGCTGATCCCCGATTACGAGGCGGTGATCGAGGAAGTCTTGCGCGGCCTGACGCCGGCGAGCCACGCCACGGCGGTCGAGCTGGCGTCGATCCCCGACCGAATCCGCGGCTTCGGCCCGGTCAAGGAGCGCTTCCTCGCGCACGCGAAGCAGCGCGAGGCCGAGCTGCTGGAGGCGTTCCGACAGCGGAGCGAGCCGCCTATGGCGAGAAAGGCCCGCCCGGCTGGCGTTGCCGTGATGGCCGGCTGATTCGCCCCTCGCGAGGGCATGACGGCGCGGCCGGCATCGATTGCTGCCGCACCCGAACTCGAGGAACCACGATCGTGCGCCTATGCCCATGGCTACCGGCGATCTGCGTGCTGACGCTAGCCGGCTGCATGGGTGGCCTGACGCCGGGTTCGGTGGCGCCGGCGGACATTCCCGACCCCACCATACTGGCACGCACCGGGTCGCCCAACGATTGGCTGATCTGCCCGACCGGCGCCTGCGCGGCAAAAGCCTCGGCCACCGCGCCCGTGTTCGCGGTCGAGCCGGACCGGCTGTTCGCGGCGTGGCGGGCGGTGGTCGCGGCGCAGCCGCGCGTGACTGTCATCGCTGAAGACCAGCCGCGGCTGCTGCTCATGGTGCAGGACCGCACGCCATTTTTCCATTTCGTCGACACGATCACGATCCGGGTGCTGGCGGCACCACCCGGTGGGTCGACCTTCGCCGCCTACAGCAAAAGCAATGTCGGCGTCGGCGATTTCGGCACCAATCGACGCCGCCTTGAGCAATGGCTGGAGATGCTGACGGGCGAGGTGGGTAGAGCCGGCCTGGGCGGGGCCCCGCCGTAGCGCTTGACACGCACCGGCGGCGCGGGAACGGTGACGTGCTAGCCGGGCGGCGGCAAGGGGCCGCTTTCGGGGTACAGGAGAGACCAAGAATGAGAAGACTGCTCGGACTCGGCCTCGGGGCCGCGCTGGTTGCGCTGGTGGCGGGCATGCCGCCGGCCCGCGCCGAGACGCCCAAGGACGGGCTGGTCATGGCCGACCAGATCGACGATATGATCAGCCTCGATCCCGCCGAGGCGTTCGAGTTCTCGGGCGCCGAAGCCAACGCGCAGATCTATGACCGGCTGGTCACCTACCCCGTCGACGATGTCAGCAAGCTGCAGGGTCATGTCGCCGAGAGCTGGTCGGTCTCCGACGACGGCAAGCAGGTGACGTTCAAGATCCGCCCGGGCATCAAGTTTCATTCCGGCAATCCGCTGACAGCACAGGACGTCGCGTTCTCGCTGCAGCGCGTGGTCAAGCTCAACCTCTCGCCGGGCTTCATCCTGACCCAGTTCGGCTTCACGCCCGAGAACATGGCCGACACCATCAAGGCCACCGACGACAGCACGCTCGTGCTGACCCTGGACAAGCCCTACGCGCCGACCTTCCTGCTCTATTGCCTGACCGCCGGCGTCGGGGCCGTGGTCGACCAGAAGGTCGCCATGGAGCATGAGAAGGACGGCGATCTCGGCCACGATTGGCTGAAGACCAACTCCGCCGGCTCCGGTCCGTTCAAGCTGCGCGCCTGGAAGCCCAACGAGAGCGTGTCCTACGACGCCAACCCCGACTACTGGCTGGGTGCGCCGAAATTCAAGCGGATCGTGACCCGTCACATCGCCGAGCCGGCGACCCAGCGGCTGCTGCTGGAGAAGGGCGACATCGACATCGCCCGCAAGCTGTCGCCCGAGGATCTGGCGGCGGTGGCAGCCAACCCCGAGATCACCGTCACCAAGGCTCCCAAAGGGGCGATCTGGTACATGGGCCTGAACCAGAAGAACCCGGATCTCGCCAAGCCCGAGGTCCGCGAGGCGATGAAATATCTGGTCGACTACGATTCGATCGTGAACATCATCCTCAAGGGCAAGGCGCAGAATCACCAGGCGTTCCTGCCGGAAGGCTTTCTCGGCGCCATCTCGGACACGCCCTACAAGCTCGATGTCGCCAAGGCCAAGGAGCTCCTGGCCAAGGCTGGTCTGCCGGACGGCTTCAAGGTGACGATGGATACCCGCAACACCTCGCCGACCAAGGACATCGCCCAGGCGATCCAGGCAACCATGGCGCAGGGCGGGATCGAGATCGAGATCATCCCGGCCGACAACAAGCAGACGCTGACCAAGTACCGCGCGCGCCAGCACGACATCTATATCGGCCAGTGGGGCCCGGACTATCAGGACCCGCATACCAACGCCGAGACCTTCGCGATGAACGTCGACAATACGGATGACGCAAAGAGCAAGACGCTGGCCTGGCGCAACGCCTGGGACATCCCGGAGATGACCAAGGTGACCCAGTCGGCCGTGCTGGAGCGTGATGCCGCCAAGCGGGCGGAGACCTACGAGGCGCTCCAGCGCGAACACCAACAGGTCTCGCCGTTCGTGATCTTTGCGCAGGAGATCGAGAACATCGCGGCGCGCAAGAACGTGCAGGGCATGATCTGGGGGCCGAGCTTCGACGACAACAAGTACTGGCAGGGCTACAAGGAGTAGAAAAGACTCGGGCGCGGTACCGCTTGGCGCCGCGCCCCGCCGGGAACGGAGATGCTCGAAGCATTGCTGCCGATCCTTCTCGCCGCTGCGGCGGGAGCGGGCATCGTCGTCCAGCAGGCCCTCAACGCGAATCTCCGAACTGCGCTGAATTCGGCCGCCTGGTCCGGCTTCGTCAGCTATTTCGTGGGCCTCGTCTCCATGGCGCTGTTGGTCCTTGCCCTGCGCGACCCGATGCCTACGGCAGGCGTGGCGGCACGGATACCTTGGTGGGCCTGGAGCGGCGGCCTGTTCGGCGCGCTGTTCATCGGGCTTGCGATCCTGCTGGTGCCCAAATTGGGGACCGCCACCTTCTTCGCGCTCCTGGTCACCGGCCAGATGCTGGGCTCGCTGGCATTCGACCATTTCGGCTTGCTGGGCCTGGCCCAGCGGCCCGTCGACCTCCCTCGCCTGCTCGGCGTGGCACTGCTCATCGGCGGCGTCGTGCTGATCCGGCGCTGAATGGCAGGCGCCCCCGCCACCAACGTCGCCCGGCTAGCGCAGCGGCAGCTTCATGCCCTCGTGCGACGCCTCGAAGCCGAGCCGTCGGTAAAAGCGGTGCGCGTCGCCGCGCCGCTTGTCGGTGGTCAGCTGCACCAGCGCGCAGCCTCGTTCGCGCGCCCGCTCGATCGCCCAGCGCATCATCGCGGCACCGATCCCGCTGCCACGCTGCGACTGGGCCACGCGCACCGATTCGATCTGCGCCCGCCAGGCGCCGCCGCGACCGATACCCGGCAGAAAGGTCAGCTGGAAGCAGCCGACGATCTGGCCGGCATGCTCCGCCACCAGAAGCCTGTTGTTGGGGTCGGCGTCGATCGCGGCCAGCGCGCGCTCGTAAGCCGGATCGACCGCCGCCGCCTCGCGCGCGCGACCCAACATGTCGTCGGCAAGCAGTGCTACGATCGCCGGCAGGTTCTCCGCCGTCGCATCGCGAATCAGCAGCTCATCGGGTAACGTCATGATCGGCCATCCGTTCTGGGGCTACGCCAACATCGCCTTCGACTTTCTGGTGATGTTCATCCTGCCGCTCGCGTTCGCCGTTCGTGAGCTGATCCTGCTGCGCCGTGACCGTCAAGCCGAGCGCGGCGAGCAACCGCGCCGCTAGGCCGGGCTTGACGGCCGCCGCAGCACCTCCGAGCGTGTCGGCGTGATGCCCGATCCGACCCGATCATGCTTCGACTGCTGAGCGCCGCCGCGCGCATCGCGCTGACACTCGCCGTGACCTTTCTCGGCCTGCTGCTGGTCACGTTCCTGATCGGCCGGGTGGTGCCGATCGATCCGGTGCTGGCCGTGGTCGGCGATCGCGCGTCGGCCGATGTCTACGACAAGGCGCGGCTCGCCCTGGGCCTCGACCTGCCGCTCTGGCGCCAGTTCCTGAACTATCTGCTGCAGGTGCTGCGCGGCGATTTCGGCACCAGCGTCCTGACCTCGCGGCCGGTCCTCGACGATATCCGCCGCGTCTTCCCGGCGACGCTGGAGCTGGCCACCGTGGCGATCGTCATCGGCACGCTGCTCGGTGTCCCGATGGGGATCGCCGGTGCCGTCTGGCAGGGGCGGTGGCCCGACCATCTCGTGCGGGTGCTGGGCCTGATCGGCTATTCGGTGCCCGTGTTCTGGCTCGGCCTGATGGGGCTGCTGCTGTTCTACGCCAAGCTCGGCTGGGTCGAGGGTCCGGGGCGCCTCGACGTGTTCTACGAGGACATCGTCAGCCCGGTCACGGGGGTCATCCTGATCGACGCCGCGATCGCGGGCGATTGGGAGGTGTTCTGGAATGCGCTCAGCCACCTGGCCCTGCCCGCCTCGATCCTGGGCTATTTCTCGCTGGCCTATATCGCGCGGATGACCCGCTCGCTGATGCTCGAGCAGTTGCGCCAGGAATACATCCTGGCGGCCCGGGTGAAGGGCGTGCCGGAATGGCGCATCGTCTGGGGCCACGCGCTGCGCAACACCGCCGTCCCGCTGATCACTGTCGTGGCGCTCAGCTATGGCGGCCTGCTCGAGGGCTCGGTGATCACCGAGACGGTGTTCGCCTGGCCCGGCCTCGGCGCCTACCTCACCGGCTCGCTGCTCAACGCCGACATGAACGCGGTGCTGGGTGCGACCATCGTCGTCGGGAGCGTGTTCATCGGCCTGAACCTGCTCTCCGACCTGCTCTACCGCCTGTTCGACCCCAGGGCCCGCGCATGAGCACGACCATGGACGCTCCCGGATCGTGGCGCGCGTGGCTGCGCACCGACACGCCGGCCTCGCCGCTCCAGGCCCGGCTCGGGCAGGCCTATTCCTCCTGGCAGGCCTTCCGCGCCAACCCGATGGCGCTGGTCGGTCTCGCCATCATCCTGCTGCTGATCCTGGTCGCCACCTTCGCGCCGCTGATCGCGCCGCAGTCACCGATCGCTCAGGACCTGGCGCAGCGCCTGCAACCGCCTTCGACGGCGCATTGGCTGGGTACGGACGAGCTCGGTCGCGACATCTACGCTCGCATCGTCTGGGGCTCGCGCATCACCCTGAGCATCGTGGCGTTGGTCGTGGTGATCATCGGACCGGTCGGCCTGCTCGTCGGCACGGTCGCGGGCTATGCCGGCGGCTGGCTCGACACCGTGCTGATGCGGATCACCGACGTGTTTCTCGCCTTCCCGCGCTTGATCCTCGCTTTGGCCTTCGTGGCCGCGCTGGGGCCGGGGATCGAGAACGCGATCATCGCGATCGCGATCACCGCGTGGCCACCCTACGCCCGTCTCGCCCGCGCCGAGACGCTCACGGTCCGCAAAAGCGATTTCATCGCCGCCGCCAAGATGCAGGGCGCCTCGCCGCTGCGGATCGTCCTGTTCCACATCGCGCCCTTGTGCACGTCGTCCCTGATCGTCCGGCTCACGCTCGACATGGCGGGCATCATCCTGACCGCGGCGGGCCTGGGCTTTTTGGGCCTCGGCGCGCAGCCGCCGGCGCCGGAATGGGGGGCGATGATCTCCAGCGGGCGCCAGTACGTGCTGGACTATTGGTGGGTCGCGACCATGCCCGGCCTCGCCATCGTCATCGTCAGCCTCGGCTTCAACCTGCTGGGCGACGGCCTGCGCGACGTGCTCGACCCGAAGCAGCGTTGAGCGGCCACATGTCGCCGGTGCGCATGTGGCCGCCGCAGCCCATGGACGGTCTGCGCAGGTCCTACGGACCCTGAACGAAATGAACGATGTCCTTCAGCTTGCGGATCTTCTGTCCGCCACCCGGCGCTACGTCGATGCCGTTGGCCTTGACCGCGGCATCGTGCCGGTTGTTGAGGTAGCTGTTGGGATCCTGTTTCAGGAGCCCGATGATGGTCTCGCACACGATCCTGCTGCCCACCTCGCCCAGCTTGCCCCCGCTCTGCTGCACCGCGGCCTCGCGCAGCACATAATACCAGAGCGGTGAACGGTGGTGGAAATAGGCGCTCTTCACGGCGTCGGCGATATCCGGGTCCTCTCCGGTAAGGATGTCCTTTGGCGACAATGGCGTGACACCGAACGCATCGCAGACAGCCTGACCCGTCGGGATGCTCAAACTGAAGCCACGAAACAGGTTGCTCTCGGCGAGGTTGGTCAGCACGGGATCGTCCGGCCGGAAGGGAAGCGTAAACAGATCGTGAGCGATCCTGGTGTCGATTTTGCGCGCCTTTTGCGGGGTGGCGGCCGACACCTTGACGAAGTTCTCCCAGGACAGGATGCGGCTTGCCTTGAGTTGATTGTCAGGATCGAAATTCGCTGCTGAACCATTGGTTCCCATCAGGTCCATCAGGTTGACGTCGCCGGAGGCGGCGTTCAGCCGGTAGAATGGACGAATCATCGAGTGGCCGAAGCGGAACGCGGAAACCGAGAATTCGAGTGGCATGAAGGCGTCGCCCTTACCGGCGGTCGGGCCGAGGAAGCGCGGACCATTGGCAATGGTTTCGAGCACGATGAACTCGTCGCAGACCCGTTTGAGATAGTCGTGCACGACCATGAATTGATAGGACCAGCGCACCAGCTGCCGCGCACGAATATACTTCTCTTTATCGGGTCCGGGCTGGATATCATGCACTTTATTGTAGAAACGAAGGAACAGGGTGTGCAATTGGCTGATATTGATATTCTCGTCATTGCGCATATCGGCGATGGTAGCCGGGAAAGTAATGGTGCCCTCGGCGTCAGTAACCTTCGTGCGCGGGAGATCGGCCCGGGTGCCGCTTTCGAACACCCGTAGGCGATAATTGGCGTCGTAGAGCACCTGCGACTCTGTGGTGGCGCTGCCGGCCAGACCCGGCCCCTCACCGAAGACGCTGTCCAGGTCAAGCTGGGGCCGGCGTCCGTTGCGAAGCGTGGCCACCACCAGATCGGGGGCGATCGGGATCACCGGCTCGCCCTGTCCGAGCATCGACACGCCGCCGTCTCGATCGGTCCGTGCGGTCAGATCGTGGTCGATGAACTGGCCGAGATAGGTAAACGCGGCCGGAATATCCGAGTCGAGGGCCGTCATCGGATCCGTCGACGTGCCGTTGTCGGCCATCGCGACCGCCAATGCACGCAGCCCGGAGCGCGTTGTCTCCGTGTTCGGCAGCAGGCAGAGGCGCGAACGTGCCGCTTCCGGGAAGAGATAATTGAAAGGGGTCGAGAACAACAGCTCGACGTCCTGCTTAATACCCTCGCTATGACTGATCTTGGTAAACATGATTACCTCGTCGTAATGTGGCGCCGTCACTTCCGCAGCGACAACGTGTATAGTGGTCTAGGCACAAATATCTCCACGCAGGAGCGATTTGCCTAACCGGTACCTGTCGACTGGCATTGTCTATGCACAATTTGGCGACAGTATGTGTATCGGGTACAGTTCAGATTTTTCGAAAGACTTCTCATGCGCAGCCCTCCAAGAGACACGTCCGCTATCGTTTGTAGAGATTTCGCGCTGAGGGCAGTCGGGTGAGCACTATTTAAAACAGTAGATACCATCTCGAGCCAGAAGGCAAGCCAGCATTTGAGCGAATGGGGCCGCCCCCGTGCCAGCCTCCACCCCGACCGGGCGCTATCCCCGATCCGACGTGCCAATTTCGAACTCCTGCCGTTAGGCTATTGATCCTATGGTTTAACAGTGCTACAACTTTGAATGGAATGACGGTAGGCTGATGACCGCTTGGAGCGAACCGGCTGCTCGGCTCGGAACTCGCGTCAGCGTTGACTGGTTGAGCCACGAACCAGAACCTGAGGAGTTGATGATGCGGGAGGTCACTTTTTTCGCCGCAGTCCGTCCGGACGGCGGCTTTGTCGCCCGCACGGCCGGGGACGCCATCGTGGTGCGCGCGACCACGGCGCGCCAGCTGCACGATCGTGCATCGGCTGCGGCCCGCAGCGCTCACGACCAATGGGTCGCCGTCTCGGTGACTTGGGTCACCCCATCCGACTCGAGCGCGTCGGTGCCCAACCATGGCGGGCCACCCTAGCTGCTTCGGGCGGCCAGGGTGGCTTCGGCAACTCCGCCGCAGGGATCGCTCAACTCTCTTGATCGCCGCAGCCTACGGAAGCACGTCCAGCGCGCGGCAGTGTTCGACCGCGAAGGAGAGCTGCGTCGGCGTGCCAATTCCGAGGTCTGCTCGCGCACGGTCGGGCGGCAGCTTGAGAATGAACTCGCCGCCAGCCACGAGCTCGACCCGCAAGCGCACATGATCGCCGTGGAAGATGCTGTCGGCCACCGTGCCCGCCAGGATGTTGTCCCCGGCATGCGAGAGATGCACGTGCTCCGGCCGCACGCACAAACGGGCAGCCTCGCCGAGGCGGCCATCGATGTTGCCCATCATGGCGCGGATCGGCCGACCAGCGCCGATCTCGACCAGGACCTCCGCTGGCCCGGTCCGCCCGGCTACCTTGCCCTCCAGCACGTTGGTCTCGCCGATGAACCTTGCGGCGAAACTGGTCGCCGGCTGCTCGTAGACCGTGCGCGGGTCGGCCACCTGCTCCAGCCGGCCGGCCCGAAACACGGCAACGCGATCTGACATGGTCAGCGCCTCGGACTGGTCGTGGGTCACGTAGACCACGGTCACGCCGAAGCTGCGGTGGATCTGTTTGATCTCGTATTGCAGGCTCTCGCGCAGCTGCTTGTCCAGGGCACCCAGCGGCTCGTCCATCAGCACCAGTGTCGGCTCGAACACGAGCGCCCGGGCGACCGCGACTCGTTGCTGCTGGCCGCCGGAAAGCTGCGACGGGTAGCGCTCGGCCAGCCCAACCAGGCGAACCCGCTCCAGCACCCGCGTCACCCGCGTTTCGCAGTCGGCACGCGCCATGCCCCGGACCTGCAGCGGAAAGGCCAGATTGCCGGCGACGGTCATGTGCGGGAACAGCGCGTAGTTCTGGAACACCACGCCGATGCCGCGCCGATGCGGCGGCAGGCCGTCGATCCGCTGGCCGGCGACGCGGATCTCACCTTCGGTCGGGCTCTCGAATCCGGCCAGCATCATCAGGCAGGTCGTCTTGCCGGAACCGGACGGGCCCAGCAGCGTCACGAACTCGCCGCGTGCGATGTCGAGATCGAGGCCATCGACCACGCGCGTGCGGCCGTCGAAGGATTTGGACAGGCCACGGAACTGGACGAAGGCCGGATCCTCCACCCCCATCAGCCCGCCGCCCGCCGCAGGCGACCGAGCGGTGGCGTCGGTTGCGTCACGCCACCACCGGCCAGCGCCCTGGCCATGATCTCCGCCGCCTCGGAAAGCTCGCGTTCGACCGCGGCACGCGCCGCGGCACCGTCGCCGCGCTCCAGCGCGGCCAGGACCTCGTCGTGCTGGTCGAGACCGAGTCCCAGCGTGGTCTCGGTCCGCATCGTGTTGAGATACGGCCCGACTCGCAGCCACAGGCTCTCGATCAGCGGGATCAGCAAGGGCGACCGCGCGGCACGGTAGGTGGTGAAGTGGAAGTCGACATTGAGCGCCAGGTAATCCTCCGCCTGCGCCACGTCGACGATCGCGCGCATCCGTTGCTGGATCTGCCGCAGACGCGCCAGCTCGGCCGCGGTGATCGTCTGGGCCGCCCACTGCGCCGCCTGCCCCTCGACCGCGCAGCGCACGCGCCGCAGATCCATCAGGCCCGCGACATCGAGCTTCGGCACCTCGACGCCTCGGTTCGGACGCTCGTCCAGTGCCCGCTCGGCGACGAGGCGGTGCAGCGCCTGCCGGATCGGCATCGAGCTCGTGCCGTAGCGTCGCGCGAGCTCCGCCACCACCAGGCGTTCGCCCGGCATCATGTCGCCGGACATGATCGCGCGCTTGAGGCTGTGATAGGCCTGCTCGTAGGCTTGGCCGCGTTCCGCGGCCACTCGGATCGTTGGCATCATCGCGTTCGACTAGACCCGACCGGCCGGCAGCCCCAGAAGCTCGCGCGCCTCGTTCGGCGTTGCCGGTCTGGCGCCCAGCGTCTCGACCAGGCGGACGGCATCCTCCACCAGCTCGCGATTGGTCGCCAGCACGCCGCGCCGGCGATGGAGATTGTCCTCCAGCCCGACCCGCACATGCCCGCCGAGCAGGACCGACTGGGCCGCCATCGGCATCTGCAAGGCACCCGGGCCGAACGCGACCCACACCGCGTCGGGCGGCAGCTGGTCACGCAGATGCAGCATCGTGCGCGCGTCGGCCGGCGCCCCCCAGCGCAGCCCGAGCGCGAACTGGAACAGTGGGGTGCTGCGACGATGCCCGCGTCGACCAGCGTCGCCGCCAGCCGCAGATGGCCGAAGTCGAACACCTCCAGCTCCGGCTTCACGCCGAGCGCCAGCATCCGCTCCGCCATCGCCCGGATCATGGCCGCGGTGCTGATATAGACGTCGTTGCCGGCGCCGTAATTGAAGCTGCCGCAATCGAGGCTGCACAGCTCGGGGCGCAACTCCTCGACATGGACCATGCGCTCGATCGCCCCGACCAGGTCGGTGGTCGGCACCACCGGCAGCGGATCGCGCTCGCCGAGCACCAGCTTGCCGCCCATCCCGGCGGTCAGGTTCAAGACGACGTCGACGCCGCTCGCCCGGACGCGACCCACGGCCTCGCGATAAAGGGCAGGATCGCGGCTGCCCTCGGTCGTCGTCGGATCGCGCACGTGAATGTGGACCACGGCAGCACCCGCGCGCGCCGCCGCGATGGCATCCTCGGCGATCGCGCCCGGGGTCACCGGCACGTGCGGGCTACGCGCGGGCGTATCGCTGTCGCCGGTCAGCGCACAGGTGATGATGACCGGCCGCGTCATGCCGCCCGCTCGGCTGAAGTGGCGGCGCGCGGCAGCACGGAGCGGAAGTCGCCGAGGAAACGGTCGAACGCCGCGACCAGCCCGTCGGCCTCCGCCTCGCCGTGCGGCAGGGCCAGCGCGATCATCCCGCGCGAGGTGACGTACTGGCCGGCCAGGAGCATCTCGAGCTGCCAGAGATGCATCAGCCTGGGGTCGACCTGAGCCAGCGCCGCCGGCGAGGCGATCGGCAGCGGGGCGAAGTGCAGGTTGATCAGCGAGCCATAGCCGATCACGGCGCCGGCGATCCCGTGCGCGTCGAGCCGGGCCTGCAGCGCCAGGCGCAGGCGCTCGCCCAGGGCGTTGAAGCGCGCCGACGCCTCGGCCGTAAGTACCTTGGTCAATCCAGCGAGGCCGGCGGCCATGCTGATCACGTTGTTGTTGAAGGTCCCGCCGTGACTGAAGACTCCGGGCGCTCCCGGGTCGAACCGGGCCATGAGGTCGGCGCGGCCGCCGAACGCGCCGAAGCTGGCGCCGCCGCCGACATACTTGCCGAGCGTCATCAGGTCCGGGATCACCCCGGTCACTGTCTGCAGGCCGCCGTGATGCAGGCGCGAGGTCATCACCTCGTCGAACAGCAGCAACGCGCCGGTTTCGCGGGTCGTCGCCCGCAGCATGGCGAGGAACGCATCGGTCGCGCGGATGCAGCCGCCGCCGCCCAGCATCGGCTCCAGGATCACCGCGGCCAGCGTGTCGCGGTGCGCGTGCAGCAGCTCGGCGGTGCCCTCGATGTCGTTATAGTCGGCGAACACGAAGGGGAACGGCATGTTCAGCTGCGAGCCGCCATGCGCGAAGCTCAGCACGCCGCCGTGATAGGCCTCGCGGAAGACCATGATCTCGGGCCGGCCGGTGATGGCGCGCGCCGCCGACAGGGCCATCAGATTGGCCTCGGTGCCGGAATTGCAGAACCTGACCAGCTCCAGTGCCGGAAACCGCTCCGTCAGCGCATCGGCAAGCTGCGATTCGTACCGATTGGGGCCGCCGAGCGCGATGCCGTCGCGGACCGCGGCCGCGATCGCGGCGCCGATCACCGGCTCGGAATGGCCGTACAGGCCGGCCGAGTACTCGCTGACGAAGTCGACATATTCGTGACCGTCGACATCGGTCACGCGGCAGCCAGCACCGCCGGCGAGCCCGAGCGGGAATGGCTCGTACCACAGCACCGATCGGGTATTGCCTCCGGGCAGGCTGCGCCGTGCCGCCTCGTGCCGCGCGGCGCTGGCCGGATTGGCGGCCGTGTAGCGCTCGCGGGCGTCGGCCACGGCGAGATCGAGGCTGAGATTGCCGATCGGTGCGGTCATCGCTCGCTCCCAGGATTTGATCAAATCTATCCACCGGTTGGGTCATGGTCAATGCAGCCGTGGCGTTGGCCGACCGTTGACAGGCGTGGCGATTTGATCAAATGCTCCGACGTCCCGTCCCGAACCAGAGCGAGGTTGATCATGCGACTGATGAGGCTTGCCGCCGGCACGCTCGCGCTTGCGACCGCGTCGACCACCGCCTTCGCCGAAGGCAAGGTCACCATCGTCGGCTGGGGCGGGACCTGGAACGACATGTACGCCAAAGGCGTCTATGCGCCCTTCACCAAGGCGACCGGCATCGACGTCGTCGCCGACGAGTGGGATGGCTCCCTGGCCAAGGTGCGTGCCCAGATCGAGAGCGGCAGCGTCAATTACGACGTGGTCAGCGTCGAGGCGCCGCAGCTCGCGATCGGCTGCGACGAGGGGCTGTTCGAGAAGCTGCCCGCCGACATCCTGGCGGAACAGGGCAAGTATCTGCCGGGTACGATCCACCCCTGTGGCCTCGCCTCGGACACCTGGGCCACGGTCCTGGTCTATGACGGCAACAAGCTGAAGGACGGCCCCAAGAGCTGGGCCGATTTCTGGGACGTGGAGAAGTTCCCGGGCAAGCGCGGCGTGTTCGGGCAGGCGCTCTACACGCTGGAAAACGCGCTGATGGCCGACGGCGTGAAGCCGGCCGATATTTACAAGGTCCTGCGCACGCCCGAGGGCGTCGACCGGGCGTTCGCCAAGCTCGACCAGATCAAGCCCCACGCCGTCTGGTGGAGCAGCTCCAGCAAGGCGCTGCAGAACCTCGACGCCGGCGAGGTGGTGATGACCGATCTCTACAACGGCCGGGTGACCTACGAGAACGAGAACAACGGCAAGAACTACCAGATCGCCTGGGAAGCCGGCTTCTTCTATGGCACCGACATGTGGACCGTGGTCGCCGGCGCGCCCAATGCGCAGAACGCCGCGGCCTTCATGGAGTTCTTCAACAAGCCGGAAAACCAGGCGGGCTTCCCGCAGCTCTACGCCTACGGCGTCGGCCGAGAAGAGGCCTACACCCACCTGACCGATGCCCAGCGCGCCCGGCTGCCGACCTCGGCCGAGCGCCTGCCGTTCGGCGCCCCCTACGACACGGATTTCTGGGCCGAGAACCAGGAGTCGCTGGAGGCCCGCTTCAAGGCCTGGCTGGAAAAGTGAGCGGCCCTTGCCGGGATGGGTCAGCCTGCGGCGGTTGATCGCCCGGAGCGGCCACTTCCTGCTGGTGGTGCCCCTGCTGGTGTTCGTCACCGTCACCGTGCTGGTGCCGGTCGCGCAGTTCCTGTGGCGGGCCGTCGACAATAGCGAGCTGCATGACGGCCTGCCGCTGACCTCGGCTGCCCTGGACGGCTGGCCGGCGGGCGACGATCTGCCGGGCGATCCGGCGTTCGCCGCCCTGATCGGCGACCTGGCGCAATCCGCCGCCAACAAGACCGAGGGCCGCCTCGCGCAACGCATCAACCAGGCGGTGCCCGGCACGCGGACCCTGGTCGTGCGGACCGCGCGCCTCGCGGGCGATGGCGGCCTCGACCCGAGCCGGCCGCGAGAGTCCCTGCTGGCGGCAGCGCCGGGCTGGTCCAATCTCGAGCTCTGGCGCATGCTCGCGCGCGACCATGCGCGCGTCACCCCATTCTACCTGCTCACCAGTCTCGACCTGGAGGCCGGGCCTGATGGCTCGATCGGGCAGGTGCCGGCGGAGCGGGCGATCTTCCAGACGGTGATCTGGCGTACGGTCACGATCAGCATCACCGTCACCGCACTTTGCGCCGTGCTGGCCCTGCCGGTCGCCCATGTCATCGTCGGCGCGGTCCCGGCCGTCGCCAACCTGCTGCTGCTGCTCGTGCTGTTCCCGCTCTG
Source organism: uncultured Alphaproteobacteria bacterium (assembly GCA_963798145.1). GTDB lineage: Bacteria > Pseudomonadota > Alphaproteobacteria > Geminicoccales > Geminicoccaceae > Benzoatithermus. The sequence continues at coordinate 165,968 of CAWCSG010000017.1, read as the reverse complement.
GACGTCGCTGCTGGTGCGCACCGTGGCCTGGATCATCCTGCTGCAGGGCGAAGGGCCGGTGAACGCGCTGCTGGTCGGGCTGGGCGCGATCACCAAACCGCTGCCGCTCGTCTACACGCGCTTCAGCCTGCTGGTGGCGATGGTGCAGGTGCTGCTGCCGCTGATGATCCTGCCGATCCTGGCCGTGCTGCGGCGGCTGCCCAAGGATTACATGCGGGCCGCCGCCTCGCTGGGTGCCACCTGGTGGCAGGCCTGGTGGCGGGTGCAGCTGCCGCTGCTGGTGCCGGGCATCCTGACCGGCTCCGGCATCGTGTTCGTGTTCGCGCTCGGCTACTTCATCACGCCCACCCTGATCGGCGGCCCGCGCGAGCAGATGCTGAGCTCGATGGTCGCCTTCTATGTCGACAAGACCCTCAACTGGGGCTTGGCCGCGGCGGTCTCGATCCAGCTGCTGCTGATCCTCGGCTTGACGGCTTCCGCGATCGCCCTCGCCCGCCAGCTATGGTGGCGGCCACGATGAGCACGGTGTCCGATCGCTGGCGCCACGCCGGCGCCTGGTTGTGGACCGGCCTGGTCCTGGCCTATCTGATCGTCCCGCTGCTGGTGATCGTGCCGATGTCGCTGACCTCGGGGACGATGCTGACCCTGCCGACGCCGGGCTGGTCGCTGCGCTGGTACGAGATCGTGCTGACCGATCCGCGCTGGCTATCGTCCCTGGTCAATTCGCTGATCGTCGGCATCGGCTCGACCGCCCTGGCGGCGGCACTGGGCATCCCGGCCGCGATCGGGCTGGCCTGGGGCCGGTTCCCAGGGCGCGGCGTGGCGCTGGCGGTCATCGCGACCCCGATCGTGCTGCCGATCGTGGTCCTGGGCGTCGCCGCCTTCTCGTTCTACGCCTCGATCGGCCTGATCGGCTCGCGGCTGTCGCTGGTGCTGGCCCATGCCGGGCTCGCGGCACCCGTGGTCCTGACCACGGTCATGGCCAGCCTGCAATCCTTCGACCGCTCGCTGATGCGCGCGGCAGCGTCGCTGGGGGCGCCGCCGGGAACGGCATTCCGCCGCGTGCTGCTGCCGATCATCTGGCCCGGCGTCGCGGCCGGTGCCCTGATCGCCTTCGTGATCTCGTTCGATGAGATCGTGATCGCGAGTTTCCTGACGACCGCCGCCCAACGCACGCTGCCGCGCCAGATCTTCAGCGGCGTGCGCGAATCGATCAACCCGGCAATCGCCGCGGTCGCCGTCCTGCTGGTCGCCATGTCGGGGGCCGTGCTCGCGGCGACGCTGGTGCTGCAACGCAAGCAGTCGAAATACCGGCTTCGGCGATGATCGAGTCGATTTTCTAACACCGACAATGCGCGTGACTTGCCATGATGACGGCCGGCCAATCCCAAAGATGCGCGCTCGAGAACACCGGCAAAGTGGTGGATTGGTTCGCGAACCGCTTTCCGGCGGCACAGCCATGACGGCGTGGCTCTCGGTCCCGCGAGCTACCGTGGGCGCTGAACGCGTGATGCGATAGGGCGACCAGCGGCGGGCGCAGATGCCTGCGGGTGGGCTTTTCATCGAACCGCCCCGGCTCGATCGTCCAACAATCCTTCTCGGCACCAACCTGGATCAGTGCGGCCGGACCGCTTTCGGAACAGGCTTGGGTCGGTTCCGAACTGCCGCGGCCGGAGGAGGTCAAGCTGGATTTCACCATCGCCAGCGCTGCCAGCCAGCTTCTCATCAAGTTCATGGTGCGAGTAGGCTCGGCTATTCAAGCCCAGGAGCAGCTTGCTTGGACCCGCCGGACCTGCCCCGATGCGTCAGTCTACGATGGGGCCGGTCGCAAGATCGAGGATGCCGAGCTGGCCGTGCTGGTCGAGCAGGAGGGGCGTCCAGTGAGCCGCGACTAGCTGGCAAGGCGCAGTGACGCCGTCCCTGGCCGGTGCAAATCGAGCCCCCCAATCCGGCAGTGTCCTACGGGGCGACGAGGCGCCCCGCCGTCTGCTCCGCTCTGCGCTCTGCCTGCAGCCGCGACAGTGCAATTTCCATCTGCTGCAGCGCCTGGCGTCGCGATCGTACGACGTGCTCACTGGGGTGGTCTCGCTGTGCTGAGCACCTGTACCGCTGGCAGGCAGCCTCCGCTCGGGCGATCATCAATTCGAGCATGGTGAGATGCAGTATCGCTGGAGCGGAATCGACCATCTTCACATTACTCCTCAAATCCTCCTAAGATCGATCGTTTAATATTCCGCTTGAATTTCCGATGCACTGTTTTCAATCAGTCCATACCGATCCAATGAGTGATACGCGGATACGATTGCACGAGGCATGGAGGTAGGCGACGTGGCGGAAGTATCACAGATCCTATTCGACGTCGGCCGGATCCTGGCGTTCACGGCGGCCGCGCTGGCTATCATCGTCGGCGTGAAGTGGTGGCTCGAACAATGGCCGAAAGATCCGCCGATCCGAAGGGCATGACCAAGTCGCCCGACGGACCAGCCTCAGCGATACGCGGACCCAACTTGCAAGCTGCCGATCACGCCCGGCTGAATGGCGCTGGGCGTCGGCGCCCTACTTTCGTGTTCCGCGGCGCAGATCCGCCAGAAGGGCCGTTGGCGTGAAACGGCGTCGGCAAGCGTTCGAGCAAATGCGGTCACCGCGCTAATCCAGATTAGTGCAGCGCAATTGCGAGCTGAGCAGGATGAGACCCCTGATTGGATGGAACGACGGTCGGGGGGCTCGTTGTTGCTCGGATTGGTCATGCTGTCCTACAGTTTTCTGTTCGCCGGGATCATGGTGACCATGGCCGGCGAGGACCATCGCGACCCGTAAGCCGGTAAGCGGGCCGCCTAGCGCGACGACGCCGACCTCGAGCGGTTGACCCAAGACGTGAGGCTTCCGGCCAGCGCGCGCATCGACGAACTGGTGCGAGCCGCCCGAGGTCGCCAGCTCACCGTTACCAGGAGCTTGCCGGACCGCGCGATCAGCACGTGCCGAAGGCTGGCGGAAGGGTGTGACGGCACGCAGGTCAGCCAGGGTCGCACCGCCGCAGCCCAGTTGCCGCAGCCTTGAGCACCCTCACAGACCTCGTGAGACTGCTCCAGGTTAGTGCTCCGTGTCGTGGCGTCAGCTAGCGAGGCTCGACGCCACTGGACTGGAGACGCCTATGCTACGTGATCTCATGCCCGCGCAGGCGCGATTCGGCCACTCGCGGGTAACGGCGGTCGACCGCTATGTCTGCCGGAGGATACGCGATCGGCGGATCATGCTCGGCCTGACTCAACAGGAGTTGGCCGAGCGGATCGGGGCCACCCATCAGCAGACGCAAAAATACGAGGCAGGGACCAGCCGTATCTTCGCAGGTCGGTTGTTCACGCTTGCGCAGGCGCTGGAGGTCGACGTCGGCTATTTTGTTGACGGCATGAACGACCGGCAATCGTTCGAATCGTTACCCCACCATCCGGCCTTTCTCGGACTTACGCGCAACTTCATCAACATGGCCGGAATTTACAAGCAGGCCATCCTCAGGTTCGCCCGAGAGATGGCCGCGCGCAAGCCGGCGCTGGTCTATGACATTAAAGATGGGCAGCCGCGCCAAGCCGGGACCGGCTGACATTCGCGGGCCGTCCGGCGCTCCGGAAACGTGATCATTGCGCAAGGGCGGCGTTCGCGGTGCGTTCCGACGAACGAACGGACGGCGAGCCTGCAGTCATGGGCGAGGCCCCAGGCTGGGTACAATGAAGTTTCCCGTCGGTGTCAGCGGGGTGTTAGCGATATCCTGGCGAACGCAGGAAAGATGCGCTAAGTCGTTGATTTCATGGCGCGCCCGGCAGGACTTGAACCTGCGACCCCCCGCTTAGAAGGCGGGTGCTCTATCCGGCTGAGCTACGGGCACGTGGCGCGCTTTATAGCAGCAGGCGCGATGGCGACCAACAGGCAGGCGCGGTCAGACCCGGCGGATGAAGTTCTCGGCATAGGCCTTGGGCCGGACGACGCGCTCATGCGGCTCGCTGACCGAATAGGTGAGCCCGTTGCGCTGGCAGTAGGCGATGGCGGCGTCCTGCGTCGGGAAGCTCAGCCGCACCTGATTGTCGGTGTCGTCGGAGCCGATCCAGCCGATCAGCCGGTCGGGCTCCTGGCGGCTGCTGGGCTCGTGCTCGACGATCCAGAACCGGCTCTTGTACCGGCCCGACTGGGTGGCGGGCTTGGCTGGCTGGTAGATCCTGGCATCCATGGCCACACTGCTCGCTCTACTGGGACGGGGCTTGCGCCAACAGGCTTCAGCCGAGCTAAGGCCTGACGCTCGCCTATGCAAGGGCTCTATGCGACGGCGCGCTGCCACTCCTGCCGCAGCCGCTCGCGATGGGCCTGCAGCCACAGCAGCGGGATCAAGCCGTTGGCGGCGATGATCCGGCCATCCGCGACCATCTCGAACGCCGTCTCCGCCGGCACGACGAGGGTGCGGATATCCTCGTCCTCGTGCGCGACCCCGAACACGCCGCCCGCGTCCGGCGCCGCCACCTCGGCGACGTAGACGTGGACCCGCTCGCTGGTGCCACCAGGGCTCGCATGGTAGCGGCACACGAAGGCCAGACGCCGGGCGGCGAGACCGGTTTCCTCGCGCAGCTCGCGAATGGCCACGTCCTCGGGGCTCTCACCCGTCTCCACCAGCCCTGCCACCGCCTCGATCAGCCAGGGCTCGCCCGGCAGGTCGATGCAGCCGGCACGGAACTGCTCGACCAGCACGACCAGATCCAGGGCGGGATCGTAGGGCAGGACCACGACCGCCGGCCGCTGCACGAACAGCTCGCGCCGCAACGGCCCGGTCCAGCCGCCATCGAAACGCTCGTGGCGCAGGCGCAGTACATCCAGCTTGAAGAATGCGTCGTAGACCCTGGTCCGCTCCAGGATCTCGACACGGCGGCCCGGCGCATCGCCCCTGCCGCTCATCTCGAGCGCCTCAGGTGAACGCCTTGAAGGTGATCAGGGTGAAGGTGTCCTTCACCCCCGGCAGCGTCTGCACCTTGGTGGTGACGAAGCGCCCAATATCGGTCGCCTCGTCGAGATGGAACTTCATGATCAGGTCGTACTGGCCCGAGATCGAGTAGACCTCGGAGACGGCCTCGATCGTCTGGACCGCGGCGTCCGCCACCTCGTAGGCCTCGCCCAGCGCGCATTTGACCATCACGAAGATGGTCTGCATCAGCCGGCTTTGGCCTTGGGCGCCGCCGACACCGGGGCCGGGCGCAGCAGGAAGCGCGGCGTGTGCTCGCCGAACGCGATGATCGGCCCGTCCTGCGGTTCGGCCGGCGCCGGGACCGGGCGGCGTGGCGCCTGGCGCGCGGGAGCCTCGGCTGCCGGGGGTGCGGTCGGACGCGCCGCCGCTGCCGGGCGGGGTTGCCGCATGCGACGGCCCGCCGGACGTGCGGGTTCGGCCGCAGCCGGCTCGTTCAGCGCTGCCACCGGCGGCTGCTCGAGCTCGGCGGCCGGCTCGACGACGGCCACCGGCTCGGCCGGCGCCCGCCTTGCGCGCGGCAGACGCTCGCGGCCGCGTGGCTGCCGCGGCTGGGCCTCGCCGGCCTCCTCGGCCACGTCGACCCCGGGCACCTCGAGTCGCCGGATCGGCTTGCCGATCAGGCGCTCGATCGCCGCCACCGCCTTGAATTCGGCGGCGGTCGCCATCGTGAAGGCGCGGCCGCTCTTGCCGGCGCGGCCGGTGCGGCCGATGCGGTGAATGTAGTCGTCGGCGTGGAACGGAACGTCGAAATTGATCACCACCGGCATGTCGGAGATGTCGAGCCCGCGCGCGGCAACGTCGGTCGCCACCAGGAAGTCGACCTCGTCGGCCTTGAACGCATCGAGCGTCGCCTGACGCTGCGCCTGCTCGAGATCGCCGTGGATGTCGCGCGCATTTAGGCCGACGCTCTGCAGATAGCGATTGAGGCTGGACACCTCGCGCTTGCGGTTCGCGAACACGATCGCCTTGGAGACCGCCTGCTGGCCGATCAGCCGGACCAGGGCGCGCCGCTTCAGCTCGCCACCGGGGGCCGGCACCAGCACCGCGTCGACCGCATCGACCGTGGTCGCCGGGCGGCTGACCTCGATCCGGGCCGGATCGCGCAGGAAATGCTCGATGATCCGGCGCACGCCGGGCGGCATGGTGGCGGAGAACAAGAGCGTCTGCCGGCGGCCGATCAGCAGGGTCAGGATGCGCTCGACGTCGGGCATGAAGCCCATGTCGAGCATCCGGTCGGCCTCGTCGATCACCAGGATGTTGACGCCGCCGAGCAGCACCTTGCCGCGGTCGAACCAGTCGAGCAGGCGGCCGGGGGTCGCGATCAGGACGTCGACGCCCTTCTCCAGCGCCTTCTCCTGGTCGCCCATGCCGACGCCGCCGATGAGCAGCGCCATCGTCAGCTTGTGATACTTGCCGTAGATCTCGAAATTCTGCGCCGTCTGGGTCGCCAGCTCGCGCGTCGGCGAGATGATCATCGAGCGCGGCATCCGCGCCCGGGCGCGCCCGTTGCCCAGCACGTGCAGCATCGGGAGGACGAACGAGGCCGTCTTGCCGGTGCCGGTCTGGGCGATGCCGATCACGTCGCGGCCGGCCAGCACCATCGGGATCGCACCGGCCTGGATGGCGGTGGGCTGCGTGTAGCCCGCATCGGCGATGGCGCGTAGGATATGCTCGTCGAGACCGAGGTCCGCGAAGCCGGCTGGAAGCACTTCTGTAGCTGTCAAGGAGAGACCGTACCGATCATATTGTAGGACATGGGTGCATGTAGCGATCCACGGCGCAATGTCAACGAATGTCGCCGCGCATCGTCCCGTGTCGTGCGGGAAACGGTCGACTTGTCGCGGCAAAGTTGCGATCAGTCGTGAAAATGACACGGACGTGAGGAGACGCCCCACGATGCTGCTCGATGCTCGGCAGAGCGTGTTGTTCATAGTCGACATCCAGACGCGGCTGGCGCCGGCCATCGCCGACGCCGACGCGGTGATCGCCCGCACTTTGATCCTGCTTGCCGCCGCCGCCCGGCTCGGCGTGCCGGTCGTCGTCAGCGAGCAGTATCCGCAGGGCCTGGGTCCGACCGACGCGCGCCTGCTGCCGCTGCCCGAGGGTGCCGCGATCATGCCCAAGACGAGCTTCTCGGCCCAGGCCGACCCTGCCATCGCCGCCCATGTGGCGCAGCTCGACCGGCATCAAATCGTGCTCGCCGGCATGGAGACCCATGTCTGCGTGCTGCAGACCGCCCTCGGTCTCAAGACCGCGGGCTACGCCGTCGGCGTGGCGGCCGACGCCGTGGGCTCGCGGCATCCGGAGCGCAAGCAACGCGGGCTCGAACGGATGCGGGACGCGGGCATCGCCATGGTCGACAGCGAGATGGTGGTGTTCGAGTGGCTGGCCGACGCCGGATCACAGGCCTTCAAGGAGCTCAGCCGGCTGATCCGGTGAGCGGGCGTGAGGTGTCCGAAGGGAGCGATGCATGGTGTATGCCCGCAAGACAATCAATTCGCCCGTGGGCGAATTGAAGCTCGTTGCCAGTGACAAGGGTTTGGCGGCCATCCTATGGCAGGACGACGACCCTGGGCGGGTGCGCCTCGGGCCCATGTTTGAGGACCCGGGCAATGCCTTGCTCGCGGAGACGGAGCGCCAGTTGCGTGCGTACTTTGCCGGCGAGCTGGCCGTGTTCGACCTGCCGCTCGACTTTAGGGGAACCGACTTTCAACGGAGCGTCTGGGCCGCACTGCTGACGATCCCGTTCGGCAAGACGCGCAGCTACGGCGAGATCGCGCGGCAGATCGGCCGCCCGACCGCGTTCCGCGCCGTCGGGGCGGCCAATGGCAGGAACCCGATCTCGATCGTCGCGCCGTGCCATCGGGTCGTCGGCTCCACCGGCGCCCTGACCGGCTTCGCCGGCGGCCTCGACGTGAAGGAGCGGTTGCTGGGGCTGGAGCGGGGACAGTCCATGCTTTGACGCGCTCGTTCGGCGCAGCCTCCACCACGAGGGAATCATGTTCTCGGTCATCTTCGAGGTCCACCCTGCGGCCAGCCAGTGGGACGCCTATCTCGGCATCGCCAAGCTGCTCAAGCCGGAGCTGGAGCAGGTGGACGGCTTCATCGACAATATCCGCTATCGCAGCCTGACCCGCGATGGCTGGATCCTCTCGCTCTCCGGTTGGCGCGACGAGAAGGCCCTGGTGCGCTGGCGGACCCAGGCCGCCCATCACCGCGCGCAGGAGCAGGGCCGCGCCACGGTGCTGCTCGATTACCACCTCCGGGTGGGGCAGCTCACGCACGATACGCGCCTGCCCGCGGGCCAGGCCCTGCGCGAGCAGCGGCTGGACGAGACCGAGACCGGCGCGGCGACCATGGTCTGCCTGATCGACGCGCCGCAGCCGGGGGCCGCGGCCGCCGGTCCGCAAGAGGTCGCGACCCGGCTGGGACTTGCTCCGACCGCACCGGGCCTGGTGGCCTGGGATGTCTTCGACGCGGTCCTCACCCCCGGCGACACCATCCTGCTCACCTCCTGGCGTGACCGGCAGGCCGCCGACGCATTCGCAGCCGCGGCGCGGCTGCCGGATGGGGCGCGGCTGCGTCAGGTGCGGATCGTGCGCGACTACGGCATGTTCGACCGCCGCGAGGCGCCGCAATACTATCCGCAAGCCGCGCGACGCGACTCGTAGCGTGGCACGAGCGGCCGATAGCCGAGGGAAGCCGTGAGCGACCATATCATCCTCCTGCCCGGTCTGCTGTGCGACCAGCGGCTGTTCGCCGGCCAGCTCCCAGCCCTCGCCGCCCGCGCGCCGACGGCCGTGGCCGACCTCACCGGCGCCGACACCATCGCCGGCCTCGCCGCCCAGGTCCTGGAAACCGCCCCGGCCCGCTTCGCGCTGATCGGCCTGTCGATGGGCGGCTACGTCGCGTTCGAGATCCTGCGCCGGGCGCCCGAGCGCGTCACCCGCCTGGCCCTGCTCGACACCCAGGCCCGCGCCGACACCGACGAGGCCAAGGCCCGCCGCCGCGGCCTGATGGAGCTGGCCGAGAAAGGCGAGTTCCTGGGCGTCGCCCCGCGCCTGCTGCCGCTGTTCCTCCACCCCGATGCCCTGGCCGACCCCAAGATCACCGGCACGGTGCAGGCCATGGCCGAGAGCACCGGCAAGACCGGCTTCCTGCGCCAGCAGGCGGCGATCATGAGCCGCATCGACAGCCGTCCCTCGCTGCCGGCCATCGCCTGCCCGACCCTCGTCCTCGCCGGCCGCGAGGACCAGGTGACACCGCTGGAGCGGCAGCTCGAGATGGCCGCTGCCATCCCCGACGCGACGCTGGTCACGCTCCCGCGCTGCGGGCACCTGTCCCCGCTCGAGCGCCCGCAAGCGGTCACCCGCCAGCTCATCGGCTGGCTCGACGCCTGAGCGCGAATCGCCGTAAGGGGTGCGCACCCCGCCACCACGGCCGAACCGATGACCGAACGCGTCCTGATCCTCGATTTCGGCTCGCAATACACCCAGCTGATCGCGCGCCGCGTGCGCGAGCACCGGGTCTATTGCGAGATCCACCCCTGCACCGTCGGCGACGCGTCTCGTGCGCGACTTCGCGCCCGCCGCGATCATCCTCTCCGGCGGCCCCGCCTCGACGCATGAGGCGCTGAGCCCGCGCGCACCGCAGGCCGTGTTCGAGGCCGCCGTCCCGGTGCTGGGCGTCTGCTACGGCGAGCAGACCATGTGCGCCCAGCTCGGCGGCCGCGTCGAGCCCTCGACCGAGCGCGAGTATGGCCGCGCCGAGATCCGCCTCGACCAGCCCTCGCCTTTGTTCGAGGGCCTCCTCGCCCCGGGCCAGCGCTCCACCGTCTGGATGAGCCACGGCGACCGCATCACCGCCATCCCGCCGGGCTTTGCCGTCATCGCCCAGAGCGACACCTCGCCCTTCGCCACCATCGCCGACGAGTCCCGCCGCTATTACGGCGTCCAGTTCCACCCCGAGGTCGTCCACACCGCGATCGGCTCCGGCCTGCTGCAGAACTTCCTGTTCCGCATCGCGGGCCTCGCCGGCGACTGGTCGATGCACGCCTACCGCGCCCAGGCGATCGCCAAGGTCCAGGCCCAGGTCGGCTCCGCCGGCGTCATCTGCGGCCTCTCCGGCGGCGTCGATTCCGCCGTCACCGCCCTCCTGCTGCACGAGGCCATCGGCGACCAGCTCACCTGCGTCTTCGTCGACACCGGCCTGCTCCGCTTCGGCGAGGCGAAAGAGGTGGTCGACCTGTTCCGCGGCCACTTCAACATCCCGCTGATCCACAGCGACGCCGGCCCGCTGTTCCTCGAGCGCCTCGCCGGCCTCAGCGACCCCGAGCTCAAGCGCAAGGCCATCGGCGCCACCTTCATCGACGTCTTCGACGCCGAGGCGAAGCAGCTCACCGACATCCGCTTCCTGGCCCAGGGCACCCTCTACCCCGACGTGATCGAGAGCGTCTCCTTCGCCGGCCCCAGCGTCACCATCAAGTCGCACCACAATGTCGGCGGCCTGCCCGCGCGCATGAAGCTCGGCCTGGTCGAGCCCCTGCGCGAGCTGTTCAAGGACGAGGTCCGCGAGCTCGGCCGCGAGCTGGGCCTGCCCGAGCCCTTCGTCCGCCGCCACCCCTTCCCCGGCCCCGGCCTCGCCGTCCGCATGCCCGGCGCCGATCACCGCCGACCGCGTCGCCACCCTGCAGCAGGCCGACCGCATCTACCTGGAGGAGATCCGCGCCGCCGGCCTCTACGACGCCATCTGGCAGGCCTTCGCCGTCCTGCTCCCGGTCAAGACCGTGGGCGTCATGGGCGACCTGCGCACCTACGAGGACGTCTGCGCGCTGCGCGCCGTCACCTCCGTCGACGGCATGACCGCCGACTTCTACCCCTTCGAGCCCGCCTTCCTCGGCCGCGTCGCCACCCGCATCGTCAACGAGGTCAAGGGCATCAACCGCGTGGTCTACGACTTCACCAGCAAGCCGCCGGGCACGATCGAGTGGGAGTAGGCGTCAACGCGCCGCGAACGGGTCGAGCACCGTCACGCCGAAGGGCCTGAAGTCCTTCACGTTGCGGGTCACCACCGTCAGCCCGTGCACCGCCGCCGTGGCCGCGATCAGCGCGTCCTCGATCAGCCGGTCGTCCATCTTGTGCATCAGCCGCGCCCAGGCCCGGAACACGGCGCCGTCTGCTGCCAGCACGTTCCAGGTCCCCGCCACCAGCTCCAGCCACGCCTCGATCTCGGCCGCCTTGGCCGCATCCTGCTCGCGGGTGATCTCGACCCCGGCCTGGATCTCGGCCAGCGTCACCGCCGCGAGATGCAGATCCGCATCCCGGACGCTCTCCAGCCATGCCACCACCGCACCGTGCGGCCGGGTCTTGCGCAGCTCCGAGATCACGTTGGTATCGAGGAGATACACGGCCCCTACCCGGCGGCGCCCGATGCACGCCGCCGCAGCCGCCCGCGCGCCGGCAGCTCGAGCTCGCCGCGCGGCGATGGCGCCAGCAGCAGCTCCTTCAAGGTCGGCCGTGCCGTTCCCTGCAGCCGCCGCCACTCGGCCATGGGCACCAGCACGGCCGCCTCCTCGCCCCGCCGCGTCACGACCTGCGGCCCCTTCTCGATGCAGGTGGCCAGCAGCTCGCTGAAGCGCGCCTTCGCATCCTGCACCGGCCAGCTCGGCATGGACATCTTCCCTCGGTCGCAACGCACTAGTCCGCAAACTAGTCCGTGGCGCACGCCGATGCAATGCTGGGATCGAGCGCCACCCGCATCGTCGACGAGGTCGAGGGCATCGACCGCGTGATCTACTACTTCATCGGCAAACCGCCGGGGACGATCGAGTGGGAGTAGTCGGCTTGCGCCGACTTCAGAATTCCCGCACGCGAACGGGTGCGATGAGCAGCTTGAATTTCGGCATGACCCGGCTCGCGAAGCCCAACCTGACGTCACAGCCATGCAACATAAATTGCAGCGCCGCCTTTGGCCGCCGCGACGAAGCATCGTAACAAACTATGGGCGGACCTACGAAAGCGGGCACGGAACAAATGGATCGGCCGTGTCTACGAAGAAGACCCGATCAATTTCTCGGCCAGCTCCTTCAACTAATGACCGAGCCATCGCCGGCAGCTCCTCACGGGCGCGCCGTACGTCGTCGAGCGCTATTGGATGCGAGCTTTCCGGTGCATCGACGCGCAGCACACTGTCCTTACCGACCAGGAGGTAGGCTTGGCCTAGCGCGTTAAGTGACTGCGCTCGCATTGCTGCACGGATCACTTTCCGCCACTGAAATTCGCCTCCACGTGATTTTCCTGGATCGACCTTAAAGCTCGTTTCGCCGCAGCCGAGGCTCAGAATTTGCACTTGTGCTCGATCGACATCATAACAGGCCAAGGCGTCGACCAATGCGTTCATGATTGGATTATTTGCCCATAGCCCGCCATCCACCATCATATAGCCGTTGTTTGGCAAGGCCTCGAAAAACGTCGGAGCGGCCGCGGTTGATAGCGCCACCCTGACCATTCGCTCGACGCGATCCTTCTGATAGTGCGGGTGGTGCGGCGTCTTGAAGATCCACGGTTCGCCGTGGCGCCCTTCGAAGGCCGGGATACATAAGCGCGTGCACGCCTGTCCAAGGACGGCGTCCCCGAAAATCTGCAACAGTTCATTCTCGAGTGGCCCACGTTCATAGACGTAGCGGTGCTTCTGCCGCAGCCAGCGCATGTAGCGACCGATGAAGGACGGCGGCGGGAAAATGGCGGCTCCTCGCAGCAGGTAGAAGTCCCGGATCGCCTTCGCAGTCAGGCCGTGCGCAAGACCAAGTGCGATGATGCCACCCGTTGACGTGCCCGCGATCATGTCGAAGTGGCGGGCAACCGACTGGCCGCCGAGGAAGCGCTGCTCCAGCTCGGTCAGCACCGAGGCCGGCAGGATGCCGCAGATGCCGCCACCGTCAATCGACAGGATGCGAAACGGTCTGTCCTTTGGCCAGGACTGTTGCGGCCGGCGTGTCTGGATGGTTCCGTCGGAGCGTCGAGGTGGAACGTAGTTCACGGGTTAGTGCCCTGAGAAGGTGGGGGCAGCGCATGTCGGCCGCCACCCGTCCATTCTCCGGTGGCCCGCCAGCCTTCGTAACAGGTGAGCCAGTCGATGGTCCAAGGAATGGTCGTATCGGCAAGAAGATGAAACGGCGTCCATTCACCGGTGTCGTGGTCGAACAGGCACAGAGCAGGACGGTCCGGATCATCCCAATAGACGTGCGGCAGGGCACCTTCAGCGTCTCCCCGACGCCTCCTCAACCGAGGCGAGAGCACTCGGACGCGTGGCTGCTGCCGTAGCGGCTCGATAAGCTCGATGATCACCGGTGCCCGGTAAACGATCTGAACCTCATAGGTCTGTAGCAGCGGCTTCAGCGGCCCTCGCCAGCAGACAATGCGCGCATCGACCTGTTCCGCCTGTAGACTCGGCCACGAAGCGCGCATCGCCGCGATTTGGCTCTCGATAGAGGGGATCAGAGCGAGTCCCCTCGGAAGGTATGGGGCGCCCCGGCAACCGCCCGACCGCTCGTCACCGTCCCGAAGCCCACCAGTGCCGGCGTGCTTGGCACATAGAGACCGCCGCGTGGCGTGTAGGCGGTTCCTCCAGCCTGTACAGCCCGACCGGTGCGTTGATTGAAGCGACGGAACGCACCGGAGACCACATAACCGCCAAACAGTTCGCGCAGGCACTCCCGGAGAGATTCGAGATCGGTCTCCTGCCGCCTGATGGACTCCAAGTTATCGGCGAGGCCTGCCAACTTGCCCGCGAATTCCTCCTGCTGCGACAGGGTCTCGGGCCAGCGATCGGTGAAGCAGTCCCGCTGGAAGACGGGGTTCACCACCATCACCGTCTCGCGCCGGTCGGTTGCCCGCCGCAGTTCACCCGCGATCAAACGCGCCTGGCGGATTACCATGTCCGACAGAGACAGGCCCGGCTGCGCGGCATGACCAGCGAAGCAGGACATCATGACCGATGGCGGAATGCGTCCGGCGCTGGGCGAGTAGGCAACGTTCCGGAATCGCTTAAGAAGCTGCAGCGCCACGGTAGTGACGCTCTTCGTGACGAGCACAACTTGGTCGGGGACCTCATCCACCTCGGCGTCGGCGTGCACCTCCATTTCGTATGCTTTGCGCAGTCGCTCGTCGAAAGCGAGAGCGAACCGCTCCTCCTCGGGCGTTCGCGCCCGGAACCACTCGGCGAAGCCGTAAGCATTCATCGGCACGTGGAAATGCAGCCGCGGCGGATCGTCAGGATGGGCGTGGAAGATGTGACTTTCGCGCTCAGTGCCGTGCGGAAGACGCACGGCTGGGGTGATGTCCAAGTGCATCCGATCGGCGTAGCGGACCGTGACGCAGCGGGTCTGCCGTTCGACCTTCTGGCTTGTTGGATACCCGACAATGGACCTGTAGAGGAGGTCCAGCACCTCATCCGGCGGAGCATCGGGCGCCAGCGCGAGCGCTGCGACGATGTCCAGATCATACTCGTCGTCGGTGCCACGGATTGAAATCGTGGCGTCGATTGCCATCGATCCCTGCGGATAGAAGCGTAGGATGCGGCCTTCCAGCGGGCTGCCAGGCCGTTCGGCGAATGTCCGCACGGCCTCATACCGATCGCTAGCTTTTGCATGAAGGCCTGGGGGAAGCTGAATTGCAATAGCGATGTCCGCCAGGATCGAGTCCAGCGGATGAAGGAATGGGTCCGGGTCGAACGCCGGGGGCTTGCCGATGCGATAGGCCATTGTCGTGCTCTCCTCCTTTACGCACGACCGGTCATCTTGCAGCGGTGTGCCCTTCTGAGATGGGGTGCCCTCTCCTCCAACGCAACCCATCCGGTGAAGAAGTTTACCGACTTGGTTGACATCGGCCCACTTCGGTAAAAAAGTTGTCCGTATTGGTTGATCCGTGCTGGGAAATGGTTTAGGTTGCGAAAAATGAGGACAGGAATTGCATGATCACGCCGTTTGGGATCGCTGCCAGGAAGCTGAGGCTGGACAAAGGGCTGCGCCTTCTCGATCTCGCCGAGAGGCTCAATGTTAGCTCGTCTTTCGTCTCGGCCGTGGAGACCGGCAAAAAGCCCATGCCAGCGGGTTACGTGGATTCCGTTGTAGAAGCGATGGGCCTGACGCCCACTGAAGCGACCGAAATTCAACGTGCGGCTGACCGCAGCAAAGCCGTCGTCGACATCGACGGCCTGCAGGGAAGTCAACGAGAATTGGTGGCAGCATTTGCGCGCAAGCTTCACGACCTGCCACCGGAATTTCTGGAAGAGATAAAGAAGCTGGTATTCAAATCAAATACCGGTGACATTCCCTTCAAGCGTCGGCACAGAGGTTTGCTTGTTGCGCCTGCCTCAACACGAGCATTGTGGGATTTCGCGGAGAAAGTTCGTTCCGTTTTCGTTGGAGAAGATGACATCGGCTTCCCTATCATGGATGTCTTAGAGTTTCGTCTGCCGGCTCTTGAGCAGGGATTCCATCTCGACGTCTGCAGCCATGCGGAGATGGGAGTCTGAAGAAGGGCTGGTTGTCGCCGGCTCCAGCTGCATCAAGCTAAGGGAAGATGTTTATGAGGGCGCGTGGAACGATGTGGGACGCGACCGTTTCACCGCCTGTCACGAGCTCGCCCACTATCTCCTGCATCGACATGTCGCATTGGCCCGCGTCCGCGATGATAGCCATCCCGTGTACCGGGATGCTGAATGGCAGGCCGACACTTTTGCCGGCGGTTTACTCCTATCCGCAAGGCACCTTTCGCGCCTCGGATGTGCCGAAGTTGCTGCAATGCAATGTGGCATGACTTCTATGGCCGCAGGTGTGATGTGGTCAAAATATCAGAAAGAAGGTTTGATCGCGTAGTTTATAGAAATCTCGACTGCGTTTCTGAACTGTCAATTCCAGCGAAAGACACCGATCGTTCAATTCGGGGCAGGTCTTGGAATTTCTCTATGCTGCACAGGCACCGGGATCTGCAGAACATTTGCAAGACGTCCCGCTCTTAGATCCTCTCTCAGATCAACTCCAAGTCGTACTTCGGTGCGACACCTGCCTTACCATCCAGCGTCTGCCTGAGGACCGCCCCGCTCGGTCAACGCCGCCCTCGACTCCGCGGCCGGTTCATGGCATGCTATATGGCTTTTCATCCTATCCCCGCGAGCCCGCCATGCCGCCCGAACCCGCAGTCATTGGTGCAAGGCTTTTCATCCTACCGCCGAGAGTCCGCCATGCCGCCCGGACCCGCACGCATCCTCCCGCCGCGCGCACGCGCGAACCCGAGCCGCGCGCGGCCGCCCGGCGCTTTTTGCACGAACGATTTCCGCCCGCGCACACACGAACCCGGCCCACCGGCCGCGCATCGCATTTCTGCACGAACGAATTCGCTTCCCGCACGTCCGAACCCGAGCGCCGGCCCGAACCGGCCGAAATGCACGAACGAATTCCCACGACACGCCCGAACCCAAGCCACCCGAGCCGCCCCCGCCGGACCGTCCGACCGAAGTGCCAGAAAATGCCCGTCCGAACCCAAGCCGCCCGCCGCCGCCCGATTCCTCGCCCGGCCGATTGACGATCCGGTCGATGCCCATAGATCCCCAGTCCTGATCGACCGCATGGTCGGTCCCCAGGAGACCTGGCGTGACCCATGAGCCCTCGGCGTCGACCGTCTATTTCGATGGCGGCTGTCCTTTGTGCCGGGCGGAGATCGGCTATTATCGCGGCCAGGACCGGTCCGGAGCGCTCTGCTTCGTCGACGTCTCCCAGGCGGACACAGCAGCTGCCCGTCGGCGTGACGCGGCCACAGGCGCTGCGGCGGTTCCATGTCCGCGCCGGCGACGGCCGGCTTCGCTCCGGTGCCGCCGCCTTCGTCGAGGTGTGGCAGCGCCTGCCGGGCTGGCGCTGGGCGGCGCGCGCCGCGGCGCTGCCCGGGGCGCTGGCCGTGCTGGAGCTGGGCTACCGGCTGTTTCTCCCCGTCCGGCCGTTCGTCTCGCGTCTCTTCGGCCGGCTGACGCGGCGCGGCGTGATGGGCCAGTCCCCGACGGCGAGCGCTCCGGCCTCCGGCCCTGCCCCGGCATCGTCGTCCGGGGCCGGGGTGGCGGTCGTGTTCGGCGCCGGCGGCGGCATCGGGGGCGCGCTGGTCGCAGCCCTGCTCGCCGAGGGCCGGTTCACGCATGTCGTCGGCCTCTCTCGCCGCACCTCGCCGCCGATCGACCTTCTGGACGAGGCCAGCCTCGCGCGCGCCGCGGCCCATGCCGCCGCACTGGGCGAGCTGCGGCTGGTGATCGATGCCACCGGCTTCCTCCACGACGACCGCCAGGCGCCGGAGAAGAGCTGGCTGCAGCTCGACGCGGCGAGGCTCGCCCGCTCCTTCGCGCTCAACGCCATCGGCCCGGCGCTGATCATGAAGCATGTGCTGCCTCTGCTGCCGCGCTCGGGCAAGGCGGTGTTCGCCACCCTGTCCGCCCGGGTCGGCAGCATCGGCGACAACCGGCTGGGCGGCTGGTACGGCTACCGGGCGTCCAAGGCCGCCCTCAACCAGCTCGTGCGCACCGCCGCCGTGGAGCTGGCGCGCCGCGCCCCGCAGGCCATCTGCGTCGCGCTGCATCCCGGCACCGTCGCCACGCCGCTGTCGGCCCCGTTCGCCGCGGCCGGCCTCGAGGTCCACACGCCCGCGGCGGCGGCCCGCCACCTGCTCGCCGTGCTCGACCGGCTCGCGGCCGACGCCAATGGCGGGTTCTTCGACTGGCAGGGCAAGCCCGTGCCCTGGTGACCGTCCGCGCTGGCGCGCGGCCGATCCCGATGGCGCCCCATTTTCCCAGGGCTCGGTGCGCTCTATGTGAGCCACCAACCCCAAGGAGACAGGCCATGACCGACATCGGCAAAGCCGGCACGCACATGCTCGGCGACCGCACCGTGAAGCGCCTCGGCTACGGCGCCATGCAGCTGGCCGGGCCCGGCGTGTTCGGGCCGCCGAAGGACCGTGACGGGGCGATCGCGGTGCTGCGCGCGGCCGTGGCGGCCGGCGTCGATCACATCGACACCAGCGACTTCTACGGCCCGCACGTCACCAACCAGCTGATCCGCGAGGCGCTGCACCCCTACCCGGACGATCTGGTCATCGTCACCAAGATCTCGGCCCGGCGCGGCGCGGACGGCTCATGGCTGCCGGCGTTCTCGCGCGAGGAGCTGACCCAGGCGGTGCACGACAATCTGCGCAACCTCGGCCTGGACGTGCTCGACGTGGTCAACCTGCGCAGCATGTTCGACGTCCATGGCCCCGCCGAGGGCTCGCTCGAGGCGCCGCTCACCGTCCTGGCCGACCTGCAGCGCCAGGGCCTCGTGCGCCATATCGGCCTCAGCAACGTCACGCCGACGCAGATCGCGGACGGCCGCCGGATCTGTCCGATCGTCTGCGTGCAGAACTTCTACAATCTGGTGCACCGCGACGACGATGCCCTGATCGACCAGCTCGCCGGCGACGGCATCCCCTACGTGCCGTTCTTCCCGCTCGGCGGCTTCACGCCGCTGCAGTCGAGCGCGCTCTCCGATGTCGCGGCCATGCTCGGCGCGACGCCGATGCAGGTGGCCCTCGCCTGGCTGCTCCAGCGCGCGCCCAACCTCCTCCTGATCCCCGGCACCTCGTCGCTCGGCCACCTGCGCGAGAACCTCGCCGCGGTCGACGTCCAGCTGCCGCAGGACGCCATCACGGTGCTCGACCAGATCGCGGCGGCCGCGCCACCGCACTGACGCACGGACACAACCAATTAGCCTTGACTCATCGATGAGCCTCGGCTAATGGCTCTTCATGACCGAGGCCACCGCCATCGACGCCGTCATGCAGGCGCTCGCCGTGCCCACCCGGCGCGCGGTGCTGGAGCGGATCGTCCGCTCGGGCGAGATCACCGTGGTCGCACTGACGCTGGGGAGCGGCGTGACCCAGGGGGCCATCTCCCAGCATCTGAAGTCGCTGAAGCAGGCGGGCCTGGTCGCCGAGCGCGCCCAGGGCCGCAACGTCTACTACCGCGCCCGGCCCGAAGGGCTCGAGCCGCTGGCCGACTGGATGAGCCATTACGGCACCTTCTGGCGCGACCGGTTCGCCGGCCTGCGCGCCCTGCTGGAGGAGATCGAGCCATGACCGACGCCGCGTCCGCCACCCGGGAGATCGTGGTCGAGGAGGAGTTCCGGCACCCGCCGGAGACGCTCTGGAAGACGCTGACCACCGGCGAGCTGATCGGCCGCTGGCTGATGGCGCCCACCGGCTTCGCGCCGGTGCCGGGCACGCGCTTCACCTTCCAGACCAAGCCCGGCGGCGCCTGGGACGGCGTCATTCATTGTGAGGTGCTGGAGGTCATCCCGAACGAGCGCTTCGTCTACAGCTGGCGGGGCGGGCACGAGGCGAACACCGGCTACGGCGCGCCACTGGACACGGTCGTCACCTGGACGCTCGCCAGGACCGCGACCGGCACGCGCGTCCGCCTGGTCCATGCCGGCTTCGTCGTGCCGCGCAACGAGTCCGCGCTGCAGACCATGGGCAGCGGCTGGCAGAAGGTCGTCCCGAGCCTCGGCGCCATCGCCGACGAACAGCACTGACCGCTTCACGAAAGGAGGGAAGAATGAGCGAGCCCTATACCGGCGGCTGCGCCTGCGGTGCCGTCCGCTACGCGATCGCGGCCGAGCCGGTGTTCATGAACCACTGCCAGTGCCGCGACTGCCAGCAGGCGAGCGGCACCGGGCACGGCTCCTACCTGACCTTCGCCCCGCGCGCCCAGGTGCAGGTCGCGGGCGACGCGACGCACTGGGACATGGCCGGCGACAGCGGCAACACCAAGACGCGCGCCTTCTGCCCCGCCTGCGGCTCGCCGGTCTACCTGACCTTCGCGGCCATGCCCGATCTGTTCACCGTGCACGCCGCGAGCCTCGACGATGCGGGCCGGTTCGCGCCGCAGGTCGTGACCTACGCCGCGCGCGGCCCGGCCTGGGACCATCTCGATCCCGCCCTGCCGACCTTCGCGACCATGCCGCCGGGCGCCGGGTAACGCGCCTCGCCCGGCGCAGGAGACTCGGGCATGCGGAGCCCCGCTATCGCTGGGTGATCGTCGTCGCCGCCTGCGCGTGGTGTGACCGGCCCCCGCGGGCTCTCGACAGCCCGGCTCTCGACAGCCCCGAACCGCCGCGATAACGTCCGGTTGCTAGGAACCAGAAAACGTCGGGCGGGGTGCCATGCAGCTCAAGGACCGGATGCAAGGCACTCTCCCGCCGCCACATCCTGGCCACGACCGCCACCGGCGGTGCCGCCATGGCCGTGACCGCCGCCACCGCCGCCACCTTCGGCAACCCCGACCAGCCGCCGCAGGGCGCGGCCAACGTCACCGACCCGGCGACGCTCGCCATCCACGGCCCCAACGACCCGGCGCTGGCCGGCACCGAGCCCTCCTTCCTCACCCCGCCGCCGACCGACGTCGGCAGCTCGCCGCAGTTCTGGTCCTCGTTCAACCTGGCCCCGCGCCGCATCCAGGACGGCGGCTGGGGCCGCCAGGTGACGCAATCCGACTTCGCGATCTCGACCGAGATCTCCGGCGTCAACATGCGCCTGTCCGCCGGCGGCATCCGCGAGCTGCACTGGCACCAGCAGGCCGAGTGGGCGATCATGACCTACGGCCACTGCCGCGTCACCGTGCTGGACGCGCGTCGGCCGCCCCGCCGTCGCCGACGTCAAGGCGGGCGATCTTGTGGTACTTCCCGCCCGGCCTGCCGCACTCGCTGCAGGGCCTGGGCCCCGACGGTGCCGAGTTCGTGCTGGCCTTCGACAACGGCGCCTGCTCCGAGTTCAACACCCTGCCCGCCACCGACTGGCTGGCCCACACCCCGCCCGACATCCTGGCCCTGAACTTCGGCGTCCCGGCCGAAGCCTTCACCAACATCCCGCTGCAGAACCGCTGGATCTTCCAGGGCGAGGTCCCCGGCCCGCTGGCCGAGGCGCAG
Source organism: uncultured Alphaproteobacteria bacterium (assembly GCA_963798145.1). Taxonomy (GTDB): domain Bacteria; phylum Pseudomonadota; class Alphaproteobacteria; order Geminicoccales; family Geminicoccaceae; genus Benzoatithermus. Next base: position 144,972 of record CAWCSG010000017.1, on the reverse strand, counting down.
GCCGCGGCCGCCGCCGGCGCCGGCCAGCCCGAGTTCCCGTTCGTCTTCGACCTCGCCGGTGCCGCCCCCGACCGCGCCAACAAAAGCGGCACGGTGCAGATCGCCGACAGCAGCAACTTCCGGGTCGCGAAGACCGTCGCCGCCGGCCTGATCACGGTCAAGCCCGGCGGCCTGCGCACCATGCACTGGCACCCCAACGCCGACGAGTGGCAGTACTACCTCAAGGGCAGCGGCCGCATGACCGTGTTCAACGCCGGCCCGTCCGCCGTCACCGCCGACTTCCACCCCGGCGACATCGGCTACGTCAAGAAGGGCCTCGGCCACTACGTCCTGAACACCGGCACCGACGACCTCGTCTTCGTCGCCGTCTTCCGCACCGACCGCTACGAGGAGGTGGCGCTGGCCGACTGGCTGGCGCACACGCCGCCGGAGATGGTGGCGGCGACGTTCAATCTCGACCCGGCGGTGGTGGCGAGGTTTCCGAAGGGGCGGCCGGCGTTCATGCCGGCGTGAGGGTCCACCAGCCCCCTGTGCGCCATTGAACACGCAAACTCAGAATACCGCGACCAGCTCCGGGGCGATCCGCCGCTGTGCTGCTCACGAAAAACCAATCTATGTCACTTATTACAATGCTCCAATATGATGTTGACAACTTTCTTCATACCGGCAGGCTTGAAATCTAAACTGACCATCTTTGCTATAATAGCATCTCTGAATGCCTCGTACGGCAACCCTTTTAGGTTAGTACCAGCAAACCTTCGCAGTACGTCACGGCCCCTATAGATTGCTATCCACGTGCCATCGTCAAGGGACAGACGCAGTCTGGTACGAACTTCCGCTGCCATCTGCGTGATGTTCTCGTCACTTAATTCTTTCTGTTTTCGCCTTGCCAATCGATCATCTATTCTAGCAATACTTCCACACAACCCAGAAACGACGTCCAGACGACTTCTATCATATCCCAAATCTAGACATCCTCTTAATGTCTCATTGATATGGGAAACCAGATGATGCTCAATTAGTGATTCTAGCGTAGCCTCCGCGCTATCTCTCAATCTAGCCACGATCTCTTCGTTGGTGAGCGGCTCGGCAAATGAAGGAAAATCTTTCATTACGCTCTCGATAATTAACGGCTCCAAGAGATAGTTCTCAATATGATAGACATCCCAAGACAGCAGACGGGATCCAGATATTGCCCTTGATGCATCAGAGTCCTTGTCCAAAATCGCAAATACTTCAAAAGACAATGACACTTGGCGCTTGGCCTTCTCTAGAGCAGAGTACAATTGTTGAACACCAAAGCTATTATCTCCAGATATCACATTTATTTTGTCCAGCAACTCAGGGAAGAGTCTTAGCGTCAGAGACGCATCGAAGCTGGCCGCCTCCGAGCTTTCAAATATTACAATCGTCTGCCCTGGCCGATATCCGGCAAGGTCGCCGACCAAATCAATTACGGCCCTGTCTACCTCATTTGTGGAAGATATGGGGACGGCCTGCTGCATATGCACCGCAGCTGCGGCGGGAGTCATATGATACATCGAAAAGCCGCCCTTTTGGAAGGCATCGCGCAGAAACGCATCTGAGTGGGTAACCATCCAAAGCTGGTTGCCCAACTCCTGACCGAGGTGACGCTCATAAAAACTTGGCAACCCAGCGATCAGCCGAGGATTTAGATGAAGCTCTGGCTCATCCAATAATATAATTGAGTTTCTGGCTGATATATTTCTAAGATGTAAATACCCATATACAAGCTCTTTTTCGCCAGAACTCAAGTCATCAATATCGTGTTCTGTGCTCCCATTAACGATAACTGGGAAGGATAGCTCACCTTTTATACCTGCCCGGGGTCCAACGAATGATTTGTCCTTAAAGAATGTCAAGAACAATTCGCGCACGGTATCTATTGTTGTACTCGCCGAAGTCTGTTCCCCTTGCGCTTCCTTAATAATCAAATCTCGCACATACGCATTGGCTAATTCTGTTTTTACATTATTATATTTTTGTTGCCAATTGTACAATGAGTGGGAAGCCCGTTGTTCCGAACGCTCCTCGATATTTATTTGTAAACCGGATACACGCTGGCGCTGATAATTTCTATGAGAACTATGGTAGTCAATAACCCCAATGTGCTCTGGATCGTAAACCTGAAATGCATACGTAACTATTGGCGAGGCGTCCAGGTGTATTTCTAGATCTGGGCTGATAACTGCCCTAACAAGGTAATATTCGGTTTCAGCGGCATCAGTGATACGCTTGGATTCTTCGGCGGTGGCCTTAGCTATACTTTTCATTGTCGCTGTGACGTCGCCTCTGAATGTGCCGCCTTCAAAGTATTGAATCTCGCCCCCAATATGCTGACGCCAATTTCTGGCATATATTCGCTCTCGGCATGTGGCATTTATATGCTTTATCTCGCTTTCCGCGAATGTAAAGGTTGCCTCAATTGTGATGTCTTCTGATTTGTTTTGGAATAGTCGTTGCATTTCGTCAATTTTATTTATGTCAATTTGAAATTCGGAAAAAAAGTTATGCCATTCATTCGGACCCTGATATCCCCCACAAAGTGACTTGAGAAGCCTGATCGCGTCTAGTATAAATGTCTTGCCACAGCCATTGTGGGGGCCCTGCTATTACGATCGTGTTAGAGAGATCTGTGAGTTCTATCGAGCGAATAGCCTTGAAATTATTTATTCTTAGGTTTGTTATTTTCATCACCTTGTCCTTTTGGGAAATGTGGGAGCATTTTGCACAATTGACCTCTGATCAGCGAGGCGATGTCCCGTGGATTTTCGCACACACCCCACCCGATCAAATCGCTCTCGTAATTTCAGTCGGTGACCACCGCAATGCGACCGCCCGCCCGCGACCTTGGCTTGCGCCGGATGACGATCTCCACGTCCTGGTCGAGCGCGGTCAGGAACGTCATCAGCCGCTCGACCGAGAAGCCGTCCAGCTTGTAGTTCGCCAGCGCCGACACCTTCGGCTGGCTGACGCCCAGCTTCGCCGCCGCCGCGGCCTGGGTCAGCCGCCCGCGTGCCAGCACGCCGTTGATGGCATGGGCCAACCGGAGCTTGGTCTGACGCTCGTCCGCATGGGGATAGCCGAGAGAACACTCCCCGCTCTTTCTTACCATCTCAGCCTTAGCGGACTGCCATAGCGGGCCTCGTGGTTTTGATGTGCCAGCTTCGACGCTTTGACGATAAAGTCAATCCCTGCTCCGCGCCGCGGCCTCGACCCGCAGGTGGACGCCGCGGATGTCGGGGATCGACCGGAACAGCACCAGCGGATCGTCCCTGCTCACCAGAAATCCATGTCGCGCCCAGAATCTCGCCGCCTCCTCGTCCAGCGCATTCACCACCACCGCCCGCCCGCCGATCAGCTCGGCACCCGCCACGCAGCGCCGCAGCGCGTCCGCCAGCAGCGCCGTCCCGATCCCGCGCCCGGCCCAGCCGACGTCCGTTGCGAGCTGGCCGAGCAGCAGGCAGGGCACCGGGCTCGGCGGCTGGCCGGTGCGGATCGAGCGCGGCATCGCGGCCGGCAGCACCGCCGTAGGTGCCAGGCCATAGTAGCCGACAACCCGCCCCGCCTCGTGGACCACCATGACCACGGTGAAGCCCTTTTGCTGGTTCGCCAGCGCCCGCGTCTTCAGCCAGTGATCGAGCGCCGGCTTGCCGCAGGCGAACGACGCCACATCGTGCTCGGCCGTCAGCGGCTCCGGCGGCGACAGCAAAGCGGCGCGCCGTCAGCCCTCGCTCGCAGCCTCCCACGGCGCCTTGCGCCCGAACAGCGCCACCAGCTCCGGCACCGGCTCGGCCGGCGCCGTGACCGCCGCCATGAACGCCGCGAACCCGTCGGCGCTCATCCGCACCAGCGCCTGCTCCATCAGCACCTCCTCGGCCGCGCGCACGGCGGCATCGCGCACGAACTCGGTGCGCGAGCGGCCACGCAGGTCGGCAGCCCGGTCGATCACCGCGATGTCGGCCTCGGGCAGCCGCATCGACAGCGGATGGTCCTTGCGCTTGGCGGCGGCGGTCATGGCGGCACCTTTCATCATCGCCGCCAATCTATTCCGTTGTAGCGCAGTTTGCAATACCATCCCTTTGAGTCGCGCCAGCCCTAGGACCACGATCCTTGACGCATCATCAACCATTGCGCGATAACCTGACGAGCCCCCTGCTCCAGGAGCCCGCCCGTGCCCGACGCCCCCTCGCCCGCCCAGCAAGCCGCCTCCCGCGCCAACGGCGCCCGCTCCCGCGGCCCCGCCACCGCCGCCGGCAAGGCCCGCGCCGCCCGGAACGGCACCCGCCACGGCCTGCGCGGCGGCGTCTTTTGTCTGATGCCCGGCGAGGACGCGGAGGAGCTGGACCTGCTGCGCCAGGCCGTCGCCTGCGACTGGCACCCGCGCGACGCCTACGAGCGCCACTGGGCCGCCGAGCTGGTCGCCGCCATGTGGCGCCAGCAGCGCCTGCGCCAGCTGGAGTTCGCGGCCCTGGAGGCGGCCAGCCAGGAACACCCGCCCACCGAGGCCAGCCTGAAACGCCTGCTCACCTTCGCCCGCTACGGCGCCCGGATCGACAAGGAACTCGCCCAAGCCCTCCGCGCGCTGCGCGTCCTCAAGGCCCGCCCCGCCGCCAGCCTCGCCGAGCCCGCCGACGCTTCCGCCGTTTGCACGCGCGAACCCGAGCGCGCCAGTCCCGAGCCGGAGCGCCCGCTGCCGATGCCGCGGCGCACGCGCGAACCCGAGCCGCCGGCACTGGTGGCGGCCAGCCTGCCCCCGACCCCTGCCGCCAAGCCCCTGAACCGCCACGAGCGCCGCCGTCGCGAAGCCCTGGCGCGCCAGGCCATGCGCCCGGCCGCCTAGAGCGGAGACGCTCGCCTCAAGTAGGCCCAAGGCCGATAGGCAACTCCGCCTCAAGTAGGCCGAAGGCCGATAGGCAACAGGTACCCCTCACGGCGCCGCGGCCCAGGGCGGCCCGTTGAACTCGGCCTCGATCACGATCTCGACCGCGTCGCTCACCCCCATGGTCGAGCCCGGCGCCGGGATGCCGTAGGCGATGCCGAACTCGGACCGGTTCAGCGTGCCGTAGGCCGAGAAGCCGATGCGCGCGTTCGGGTCCATCGGGTGGCCGGCATAGCCGCCGTTGAAGGTGGCATCGAGCACGAGCGGCCGGGTCACGCCGTGCAGGCTGAAATCGCCGGTGATCCGGGCGGTGTCGGGGCCGGTGGTCGCCACCTCGGTCGAGCGGAAGGTGATCTGCGGGTAGGCCTTGGCATCCAGCCACTCCGGCCCGCGCAGCATGTCCTCGAAGCCGGGCGGCGGGTTGTCGGTGGCGAGCGAGGCGGCATCGACCGTGGCCTCGAGCCGGGCCTCGGCCGGGCGCGCCGGGTCGAGCTCGAGCGTCGCGTCGAGGCGGGTGAAGCGCGCCGTGTAGTGGGAGAAGCCCAGATGGCCGACGCGGAAGATCAGGCTCGCATGCGGCTTGTCCAGCGTGTAGGTCCCGGCCGGCAGCTGGTCCGCCGCCACAGCTTGGGCCACGAGCGCCAGCAGCGCCGCGGCCACAGCGACGATCGTTCTCATCCCCTCTCCCTTCGTGCCCGTGCAGGCTGCGCCCTCCTCTGCCACGATCGGCCGCCCGCCGCCAAGGAGCCCCGGTGACCGCCACCCCAGCCGACGCCCCGAGCAGCACCGCCGGCTGGGCCGCCTTCCGGCACCGCGACTTCGCGCTCTACTGCGGCTCGCGCTTCCTGTCGGCGCTGGCGATCCAGATGCAGAACGTCGCCGTCGGCTGGCTGGTCTACGACCTCACCAGCGATCCGCTGGCGCTGGGGCTGGTCGGCCTCGCCGGCTTCCTGCCCGCGATCCTCCTGGCCCTGGTCACCGGCCACGTCGCCGACCGGTTCGACCGCCGCGTGGTGCTGATGGCCTGCTACGCGGTCACCACCGCCTCGGCCGCCGGCCTGTTCCTGCATGCCTGGGGCGGCAGCACCGCGGTCTGGCCGATCTACGCGCTGGTGTTCGTCTACGGCACCGCCCGCGCCTTCGCCAACCCGGCCGGGCAGGCGCTGCTGCCCAACCTGGTGCCGGCGATCCACTTCCAGAACGCGGTCGCCTGGAACTCCTCGGCCTGGCAGACCGCGACCATCATCGGCCCGGCGCTGGGCGGCATCCTGTTCGCCTTCGGCGGCACCGCCGTGTTCGGCGCCACCACCGTGGCCTTCGCGCTCACCGCGCTGCTCGTCGCCGCCATCGCCCACCGCGGCGGCTCGATCCAGCGCGAGAAGGCGAGCTGGGCCAGCCTGATCGCCGGCATCCTGTTCATCCGCTCGCGGCCGGCGATCCTGGGTGCGATCTCGCTCGACCTGTTCGCGGTCCTGCTCGGCGGCGCCACGGCACTGCTGCCGATCTACGCCCGCGACATCCTCCTGGTCGGCCCCTGGGGCCTGGGCCTGCTGCGCAGCATGCCGGCCGCGGGTGCGGTGCTGATGGCGCTGTGGCTCGCCTACCACCCGCTCGACCGCCGCTCCGGCCGGCGCATGTTCCAGGCCGTGGCGGTGTTCGGCCTCGCCACGATCGGCTTCGGCCTGTCCAGCAATCTCTGGTTCTCGATGGCCTGCCTGGTCGTCCTGGGTGCGGCCGACATGGTCTCGGTGTTCGTGCGCCAGACCCTGGTCCAGATCGACACGCCGGACGCGATGCGCGGCCGCGTCGCCGCCGTCAACGCCGTGTTCATCGGCGCCTCGAACGAGCTGGGCGAGTTCGAGTCCGGCGTGCTCGCGGCCCTGGTCGGCACCGTCCCGGCCGTGGTGCTGGGCGGCCTCGGCACGCTCGCCGTCGCCGCCCTGTGGTCGCGCTGGTTCCCCGCCCTGCGCGATCGCGACAAGCTGGTCGGGTGACCTGCGATGGCCGCAGGCCGGGCGGTCAGCCGGGGATCACGGGCGCCGCATAGGTCAGGGTCTTGGCCAGGAACCACAGCAGGAACAGCACCACCGGCAGATGCACCGTGAGCTGCAGGAAGGTGAAGCCCACAATGTCGCGCGCGCGCAGGCCCAGTATGCCCAGCAGCGGCAGCATCCAGAACGGGTTGATCAGGTTCGGCAGCGCCTCGGCGGCATTGTAGACCTGGACCGCCCAGCCGAGATGGACCTGCAGCTCGTTCGCGGCCTGCATGACATAGGGCGCCTCGAGCAGCCACTTGCCGCCGCCGGAGGGCACGAAGAAGCCCAGCACCGCCGAGTAGACGCCCATCGCCAAGGGGAAGCTCTCGTGGGTGTTCACGGCGACGAAGGCGTGCGCGATGACGTCCGAGACCGAGTGTCCGTCGGCATTCTTGGCGACGGTCAGGATGTAGCTGATCGCGGCGTAGAACGGGAACTGGATCAGCACGCCGGTCGTCGCCGGCACCGACTTCGCGACCGCATTGAGGAAGCGCTTCGGTCGCCAGTGCAGCAGCAGGCCCAGCATCAGGAACAGGAAGTTGTAGGTGTTCAGGCTGGAGATCGCGACGATGGCACTCTGGCGGCCGAATTCCTGGATCAGCCAGCCCAGCGCCAGCGCCACCAGCAGCACGGTGAGCAGCGGCGAATGCTCGAGCCACTCGCCCGGCTGCTGGCGCGGCGGCAGCGCCTCCTCGCGCTGGGCGAGATCGACGCCGAGGTCGCGCGCGGTGACCGCGCTGCCGGCCGACGGGGCCGACCAGACGGCGATCACGGTCGAGAGCACGATCAGCACGGCCGCCAGGGCCATCGACTGCCAGAGGAAGATGGTCTCGGTGAACGGGATCACGCCGGTGATCGGCAGCAGCGTCTTGGGCAGGCTCGCGGCATTGGCCTGGAGCTGCGCCGCCGACGAGCTGAGGCCCAGCGCCCAGGTGGCGCCGAGCCCGAGATAGGCGGCGGCCCCGGCGGCGCGGTAGTCCATCCGCAGCTCGGCGCGCCTTGCGATGGCGCGGGCCAGCAGGCCGCCGAAGATCAGGCTGAGCCCCCAGCTCAGCAGCGAGGCGAGCATGCTGATGGCCGCGATGAAGCCGACCGCCCCCCGGCCGGTCTTGGGCACCATGGCCAGCCGGTCGATCAGCCTCTGCGCCGGCGGCGAGGTCGCGACGACGTAGCCGCCGATGGTGACGAAGGCCATCTGCATGGTGAACGGGATCAGGCTCCAGAAGCCGTCCCCGAATGCCTTGGTGACCGCGTCCACAGGCGCCCCGTTGGCCAAGGCGCCGAGCGCCACGACGACGACGGCGATGGCGACGAAGACGAAGGCGTCGGGGAACCAGCGCTCGGCCCAGGAGGTGAAGCCCAGGGCGACCCGCACGAGCGCGCCTTCGCCGGGAGCACCGCCGGCCGGGGGAATGCGTGCCGACGCGGTCGCGACAGCGACCTTGGGCACCACGACGGCTGGTCGCGGCGTTTCCGGGCGGGGGGCGGCAGGCCGCTGGCCCCTAGGCTTCTTCATCTCGGTTCTCCGAATAGTCGGGTCGCGGCGTCCCAGCCGCCGGTGCACCGGCTCAGCCGCGCGTGCCCCACGGGATCTCCAGCGGCCGCTCGCCGACCGGCTCGGGCTGCAGCCGCGCATAGCGAGCGGTGATCCGATCGTAGCTGCCGTCGGCCTTGAGCGCCTGGAAATGGCGCTGCCACAGCGCAGCGATCTCGGGTGCGATGTCGGGCGAGCCAGCGAACCAGATCTCGCTCGGGCGCACGACCTGGCCGATCACCAGCTGCGCCGGATCGCCTCCTGTCTCGCGCCAGGCCCATTGCAGCATCAGGCCCGGCCCCAGCCACGCGTCGATCCTGTGCTCGCGCAGCCGCCGGGCGTTGGTCCACTCTTCCGCGGCCGGCGCGACCTGCGTGAAGCCCTGCTCGCGCAGCAGGGCTTCCGCGCCGCTCATCCGCAGCACCCCGACCGGGCGCTCCTTGAGCGCGGCCAGATCGCCGAGCTCCACGCCGGGCAGGCCGGCGAGAACGAGGTCGTCCGTGAGCACGTTGAAGACCCAGCTATACCGGTTCTCCCGCTCGGGCGTGCGGGTCAGCGCCAGAATGCCGACGTCGGGGCCGGCCATCGCCTGTTCCTGCGCGCGCGGCCAGGGCAGAAACTCGACCGTCTGTGGATTGCCGACCCGCCGTGCCACCTCGCGCACAACCTCGTAGACCAGCCCCATCGACTGGCCGCCCTCGGCCACCGTCGGCGGCGGGACATGGAAGCAGTAGGGCGGCAGCTCGCCAGTGACCAGCCGGAGCTGCAGGCCGGCCATGGCACCGCGCGCCGCCAGCGGCAGGGCCAGGCCGGTGGCCAGCGCGGCACGGCGGTTCAGGCGGGCAGCCATGTCAGAAGCTCCCGAACATGCTGCCCAGGATGATCACGACGATTAGGGCCGCCACCGGGATGACCACCGCCACCATGCCGATATCGACATAGGATTCGCGGTGGCTGAGGCCGCAGATGCCGAGCAGCGTGATCACGGCTCCGTTGTGGGGCAGCGCGTCGAAGCCGCCCGAGGACAGGGTGGCGACGCGGTGCATCAGGTCGAGGCTGATGCCATGCTGCTTGGCGAGCTCGACATACGTCGGTCCAAGGGTCTGCAAGGCGATGCTGAGGCCGCCCGAGGCCGAACCCGTGATGCCGGCCAACACGTTCACCGCGACCGCCAGCGAGATCACGGGGTTGCCGGGCGCCACGTTCAGCACGGCGTCGCGGATGATCGTGAACGCCGGCAGCGAGGCGATCGTGGCACCATAGCCGACCTCGGATGCCGTGTTGAAGATCGGCAGCATCGAGCCCAGCGTGCCCTCGTTGAGCGAGCGGCGCAGGTCTTGGAAGTATGAGCGATTGAGCGCCAGCAGCAGCAGGATCGCCACCACCAAGGCGACGATGATCGCCCAGATGCCGCGCACCGACGTGATGCTGGTGGCGCCGAACTTGGCCTCGGCGAGGTAGCTCGTGTCCATCGCGGGCAGCAGATAGTTGGCGACGATATAGTTGGTGGCGATGACGACGACGATCGGCGCGATCGCGACCGCGAAGCTCGGCCCGGCGACGGCCGCCGCGTCAGGGGCGGCAACGCCGGTGGCATCCGAGCCGTAGCGCTCGCCCTTCGCGTTGGCGGTACGGGCGCGCCAGCTCAGCCACAGCATGCCGCCGCCGAACATGATCAGCGCCGCGATGATGCCGAGCCCGGGGGCGGCAAAGGCGGTGGTGCCGAAGAACGGCGCCGGGATCGCGTTCTGAATCGTCGGCGTGCCCGGGAGTGCGGTCATGGTGAAAGTGAACGAACCGAGCGCGATCGCACCCGGGATCAGCCGCTTGGGCACGCCGGCGTGGCGGAAGAGCGCCACCGAGATCGGGAATACCGCGAAGGCCACGACGAACAGCGAGACGCCGCCATAGGTCAGGATGGCGCAGGCGAGGACAATGGCAAGAATGGCACGCTGGTCGCCAACCTTCTCGACGATCCAGTTGGCGATAACCTTGGCGCTGCCGCTGTCGTCCATGAGCTTGCCAAAGATGGCGCCCAACATGAACAGCGGGAAGAACTGGGCGATATACTTGCCCAGCGAGCTCATGAAGATCTGCGTATAGCTCGCCAGCACCGGGATGTCGCCGGCGAACAGCACCGCCATCGTCGCCAACACCGGCGCCAGCAACAGCACGTTGATGCCGCGATAGGCCAGATACATCAGCAGCAGCAGCGACAGGACGATGCCCAACAGGCCGATCATCTAGCGTTCCCCGTTTTATCTCGGCGCCACGGTCGACCGTTATCCAGTCGCAGGCGTTGGCTCGCACGCGCCGGTTGCCAAGAGTGAGTGCCAGATGCGCTCGCCGCATGCAACGCGGTGATTTAGACCGTTGCGAAATCCAGATCGCGCGGCCGCCAGAAGCCTTGCAGCTCGCCCGTGCCCGGCGCAACCTCTGCCCAGGCCGCGATCGCAAAGACGATCAGGGCGAGCCCCGCGGTCGGGAATTTCTCGGCCAGTCGCGCGCGTGCGCCGCCATCGCCACTACCCGTCAGACGGTTCGCCAGCCCGTGCATACCGGGATTGTGGCCGACCAGCAGAAGGCGGCGGACGTTGCCGCTGTCTTGAATGATATTCAGGAGCCGTCCCGGCGCCGCCAGATACAGCTCGGCAGCATAGATCACCGTCGGCGATTGTTGCAGCTGGGCGCTGGCCAGTTGCCAAGTATGCACGGTCCGCCGGGCCGTCGAGCACAGCACGAGGTCCGGGACCAGGTTCCGCTCCTGCAGCAACGCGCCTATTCGGGGCGCCGCGGCGATACCCCGCGGGTCGAGGCCGCGTTCCCGGTCGGGCACGCCGGGCTGTTCCCAGCTCGACTTGGCATGGCGAAACAGCAGCAGCTCGCGCATCGCGTCGGGTGCTCCAACGATCGGCTGCCGGGCCGGATGACAGCGCAGACGGCCGCCTGTAAACAGCAGGTACGAGGCTCGTGCCCGGGAAGCAGCATGACCATGACCGACGACCACGCCGCCGCCACCGTCGCCGACAATCTCGGCGAAGCGGTCGCCGAGCGCAATCGCAAGGTCAGCCCGGCTCCCCTGGAGGTTCGCCCCGAGCACTTCATCAACCGCGAGCTTTCGTGGCTCGCGTTCAACGAGCGGGTGCTGGAGGAGGCGGACAACCCGCACCACCCCCTGCTCGAGCGGCTGCGCTTCCTGTCGATCTCGGACAATAACCTCGACGAGTTCTACATGGTCCGGGTGTCCGGTCTGATCGAGGTGGCGCAGCTGCCGATCCCGCCGGTCGGGCCGGACGGCATGACGCCGATGGATGCGCTGGCCGCGATCAAGCAGCGCGTCGGGGCCCTGACCCGCGTCCAGCAGCGCTGCTGGCACGAGCTGACCGCACTGCTGCGCGACCAGGGCGTCTCGGTACTGGATGTGGCCGAGTTGTCGCCGGAGGACCTGGAGTTCCTCCGCAAGCGCTTCAACGAGGAAGCGATTGCGGTGCTCACGCCGATCGCGGTCGATCCGGCGCACCCGTTCCCGTTCATTCCAAACAAGGGCATCGGCGTGGTCCTCGAACTCGACCGCGGGAAGGGCGAGACCCTGTTCGGCCTCGTGCTGCTGCCGGGCAAGCTCGAGCGATTTGTGCGCCTACCCGGCGACAGCCCGCGCTTCGTGCGCCTGGAACAGTTGATCCTGACCTTCTCCGACTTCCTGTTCCCGGGCTTCGAGTGCAAGGGTGGCGGCTTCTTCCGTGTGCTGCGCGACAGTGACATCGAGCTCGAGGAGGAGGCCGAGGATCTGGTCCGCCTGTTCGAGACCCTGCTCAAGCGACGGCGGCTCGGCAACGTCATCCGGCTCAGCATCGATACCGCCATGCCCGAGCAACTACGCTCGTTCCTGGTCAGCCACATGCACGTGATGCCCGAGGACATCGACGAGGTGGATGGCATCCTGGGCTTCGCGGATATATCCCAGGTCATCGTCAAAGACCGGCCGGAGTTGCTGTTCTCGTCGTTCACGCCGCGTTTCCCCGAGCGCATCAAGGACTTCAACGGCGACTGCTTCGCGGCGATCCGCGCCAAGGACTTCGTCGTCCACCACCCTTATGAGAGCTTCGAAGTTGTCGTGCAGTTCGTGCGCCAAGCCGCGCGCGACCCGGCGGTGATCGCGATCAAGCAGACGCTCTATCGCACCAGCGACGACAGCCCGATCGTGGCGGCGCTGATCGAAGCCGCGGACGCCGGCAAGTCGGTCACCGCCCTGATCGAGCTGAAGGCCCGCTTCGACGAGGAGCGCAACATCCGCTGGGCGCGCAATCTGGAGCGCGCCGGGGTGCAGGTGGTGTACGGCTTCATCCAGCTGAAAACCCACGCCAAGGTTGCGCTGGTCGTGCGCAAGGAGACCGAGGGCTACCGCACCTACTGTCATTTCGGCACCGGCAACTACCATCCGGTGACGGCGAGGATCTACACGGATATATCATTCTTCACTTGCGATCCGGCGCTCGGCCGCGACGCCGCCAAGGCGTTCAACTACATGACCGGCTATGCCCGGCCGGCTGGTCTGGAGAAGCTGGCGCTCGCCCCGATCGGGCTGCGCGAGATGGTGATGCGGCTGATCGAGGAGGAGATGGAGCATGCGCAGGCAGGCCGAAAAGCGCAGATCTGGGCGAAGCTGAATTCCCTGGTCGACGATCTGATCATCAAAAAGCTGTACGAGGCGTCCCAGGCCGGCGTGAAGATCGACCTGATCGTCCGCGGCATCTGCTGCCTGCGCCCGGGCGTGCCCGGCATCTCCGACAATATCCGCGTCAAGAGCATCGTCGGCCGGTTCCTCGAGCATTCGCGCATCGTCTGCTTCGGGGCCGGCGCTGGCCTGCCGTCCAAGAAGGCGAAGGTGTTCATCTCGTCGGCCGACTGGATGCAGCGCAACCTGTCGCGCCGGGTCGAGACGCTGGTGCCGATCGAGAACGACACGTGCCACCAGCAGATCATGTCTCAGGTCATGCTCGCGAACCTCAAGGACCTGACCAACAGCTGGATCCTCCAGCCCGACGGCGCCTATGACCGCGTGAAGCCCGACGAGGAGGCCTTCTCGGCCCACACCTATTTCATGACCAACCCGAGTCTATCCGGCCGTGGCAGCGCCTTGAAGAAGAAGGGCGTCCACCGCCTCCATCTCACCCAGCAGGGCGAGATCCAGCCCGCGTGAGTGTGGTCGAGCCACTGCAGCGAGGCTTTACCGCCACGGAGGCGGACGACCTGCCGGGGCCGTTCGGCGTCGTCGATATCGGCTCCAACTCGATCCGGCTGGTCGTCTACGAGCGCCGCTGCCGGGCGCCGATCGCGCTGTTCAACGAGAAATCCCTGTGCGCGCTCGGCAAGAGCCTGGCCACGAGCGGGCGGCTCGGCCGGACCGAGATGGATAGCGCACTGCGGGCACTGCGGCGCTTCGCTCACATCGCCGATGCCTTGCGCGTCGGCGCGGTGGAGTACGTCGCCACCGAGGCGGTGCGCCGCGCCGAGAACGGCCAGGACTTCCTGGCCGAGGCGGAGCGCGCCACCGGCCGCAGGGTCAAGGTGCTGTCCGGGCCCGAAGAGGCGCACAGCGCCGCCATGGGTGTCGCCTACAGCTTCCACGAGCCGGACGGCGTGGTCGGCGATCTCGGCGGCGGCAGCGTCGATTTGTCGGTGGTGACACCCGACGGGCCGATCGCCCCTTATGGCAGCCTGCAGATCGGCACGCTGCCGGTCACGCGCATGCTGCTCGAGGATCCGGCGGCGGCCGCCAGATTGATCGACGAGCGGCTGGCTAGCCTCGCCTGGCTCGGCGCCGCGGCACGCGGCCGCGCCTTCTACGTCGTCGGCGGCGGCTGGCGGGCGCTGGCGCGGGTCCGGCTGGCAATGACCGACACCCCACTGAAGGTGGTTCACGATTATCGTCTCACCGCCGACGAAGCGCTGAAGCTGGGCCGGACGATCGCAGGACTGGACCGCGACGAGCTGCGCACGGTGCCCGGCATGCCCGGGCGCCGCGTCGAGACGGTTCGCGCGGCGGCCCTGCTGCTCGAGCGCACGGTGCGCCGGCTGGAGCCCGAATCGGTGGTGTTCTCGGCTTTCGGCCTGCGCGAGGGACGGTTGTTCCTGACGCTGCCCGCCGAGCAGCTGGCCCTGGACCCGCTGCTCGCGGGTGCCCGCGATTTCGGCCGGACCCGCTCGCGCCTGCCCGCGATCGGCGCGGCCATGGGCGAATGGACGGCGGCCGTCGCAGCCGGTGAGACACCCCAACAGCGCCGCCTGCGGCTTGCCGTCTGCGAGGTCTCCGACAGCGCCTGGCGCGAGCATCCGGCGTTTCGCGCGCGCGAGGCCTTCTACCGCCTGGCCCAGTATCCGTTCATCGGGCTCGACCATGCCCAGCGGGCATTCCTCGCCTACGCCGTGTTCATTCGTTACGAAGGCAGCCCCGACGATCTGTTCACAAGCCCGATCCGCTCGCTGCTACCGCCGCACGAGCAACGCCGCGCCGAGCTCCTGGGCGCGGCGCTGCAGCTGGGCTACCGGATCTCGGCGGCCGTACCCGACCTCCTGCAGAGCAGCCGCCTCGAGGTCGCCGGCGACGAGGTACGGCTGCATCTCCCAGCCCCCGACGCGGCACCGGACCCGGACATCCTGAACCCACGCCTGCGCGCGCTGGCGCGGGGGCTGGGGCTCGCACGCTTCAAGGTCCTGACGACAGACTGAGCGGCGGCGTGGGCGCTAGCGCCAGACCCCGCTCGATCTCGTAGACCTGCGTCGCGATCGCGAGAAACGCGGGGCGATGGGTCACGGCCAGGACCGTGGTGCGCTCGCGCAGCGCCGCGATATTGCGGCAGATCGCCTGCTCGGATTCCGGATCGAGCGCGCTGGTGACCTCGTCCAGGATCAGCAGCCGAGGCCGGCGCACCAGCGCCCGAGCCAGGGCGATGCGCTGCCGCTGGCCACCCGACAGCCGCGCACCCTTGGTGCCGACCACCGTCCGAATCCCGTCCGGCAGTGCTGCCACAAAGCCTTCGGCGCCCGCCAGGCGAAGGGCCTCGGCGACGTCGTCGCCGGTATGGGCCGGATCGCCCAGGGTCAGGTTCTCCTGGATGCTGGCGTCGAACAGGATCAGCTCCTGCGGCACATAGCCGACCATCTGTCGCCAGGCCTGGAGCTGGATCTGGGCGAGGTCGACACCATCCAGCAGGATCCGGCCGGATTGAGGCCGATGCAGGCCGAGCACCAGGTCGATCAGCGTCGTCTTGCCGGCGCCGGAGAGCCCGGTGAGCACCGTGATGCTGCCCGCGGGCACCGCGAGGCTGGCACCCTGGAGCACCGGCAGCGCACCGTAGGCGAACCGCACGCGCTCGAAGCGCAGCTCGCTTACGAATGCGGGCGACAGGTCGCCGCCGGCGTGCTCCTGGTTCGCCGCCAGCTCGGCGATCAGGCCCTCGACCTCGCGGAACGGCGCCTCGGCGATGGCAGCCTGCTGCAGGTAGGATTGCAGCCGGCCGAAGCCGGTGAGGACGCGTGACAGGATGACGCCCACCACGATCATCTGCTCGAGCGAGATCGAGAGCACCGCGATCGCGAGGAAAGCGGCTAGCCCCAGGCAGATGGCGAGCAGCGCGTCCTGGCCGTTGCGCAAGGCCTCGCGATTGGTCACCTGCTGCCGCAGCGCACGGCGCAGCCGGTGCAGGCGGCGGTCGAAGAACTCGACGAACTCGCGCTGCGCGCCCATCGCCTTGAGCGGTTTCAGATTGTCCAGCGTGTCGGTCAGCAGGTTCACCAGCTCCTTGGTGATCTGGGTCTGGGCGCGGCCGGCCTGGCGCGCGCGGCGCACCAGGACATGCACGGCGGCGGCCGTGCCAAACCCGATCGTCAGCGCCGCCAGCGCGAGCTTCCAGGACACCGCTAGCGCAAGGAGAAGCAGAATCAGCGTCTCGACCGCCTCGGCGACGAACTGCGTCGCCACCTGATAGGCCTGCTGCGACCGGCCGACCTCGCCGCTGAAGGCATTGGCGATGCGGCCGGCGGGATGCTCGAGCAGATAACCCCAACGCGCGCCCAGCAAGCTGGCGCACCAGCTGCACGCGCATCACGTTCGCGACCTCGGCGTTGGCATAGCCGACCTTGCGCATGACGAAGAGCGAGATCAGCGATTTGAGCAGCATCCCGCCGACGAGAAGGCCGATCAACGCGCCCAGCGACGGCGCCAGCCCGAGCGAGGCGAGCCCGTCATGTACGGTTTTGGCGATGAACGACTGATTGGTCGAGCCTGCCGCCGCGCCCAGGAGCGGCACCAGCGTCGCCAGCCCGACGCCCTCGCACAGGCTGGCGATCAGCAGGCAGGCCAGCACCACCCAGGGATTGGTGCCACGTGCGCCGAAGAAGATCCGCAGGATGTTCACCATGCCGGATCACCCCCCGCGCACGCATTGCGCGCCCGCGGGAGCTCCGGTAGGCTCTGTTGCAGCGCAGCGGTGGGTCTGCCCGATCGCGCGGCTGGCCCGGCCGTGCGCGAACCGCCGAGCGACACGTGCGATGTGCGACATAAGCGCGTCATGGAGAGTACGGATGTGCGGATATGCCTCGCAATGGTCGGCGATCCAAGGCTTTGCCGCAGCAGGTTCGCGCGGCCCGTAAAAAACCGTAACAGAACGTGAGTGGTCGGCCGATTGGCTGATCTCTATGCACTCCCTCAGTATGGCTGGGGAATGACCAGAATAAGATTTCTGGGGCCGCGCCAAGTTTTCCGAGGTTGCCGAGTGAGATGACCACGCCCACGCCCACCGTCAATGAAGATCTGGCTTTTCGGGTCGAGGGATTTTCCACTCTCGCCGCCGGGCTGGATTACGCTGCGCAAGGCGTCACCGGTCTGAACTTCTTCTCTTCGCGCGGCGAACTCGCGGCGGCACTGCCGTATCATGAGCTGCGGCGGCGTGCCATCGACCTGGCCGAACGTCTTGTCGGCGGCGGTCTGGAACGCGGCGATCGGGTCGGGCTGGTCGCCGAGACCTCACCCGACTTCGTCACCATGTTCTTCGCCTGTCAGTATGCCGGTCTGGTGCCGGTACCGCTACCCCTGTGCATCAACCTCGGCGGCCACGACGCTTATGTCGAGCGTCTGCGGGGCATGCTGACGGCGGCCGGCGCGCGACTCGCGGTGGCTCCGGACGATCTGACCGCCACGCTGGCCGAAGCGGCGGTGGGCACCGAGGTCGGGTGCGTCGCTACCGCGGCAGACATCGGCAGCTGGGCATCCTCGCCAGCGTCGGTGGCACCGCTCGGCCCCGATGAGCCCTGCTACATTCAGTATTCCTCAGGCAGCACCAGCTTCCCACGCGGCGTGATGGTGACCCAGCGCGCGATCGTCGCCAACGCCTACGCCATCGCCGTCCACGGCATGGCCTTGAGCCCCCAGGATCGCTGCACCTCCTGGCTGCCGCTCTATCACGACATGGGCCTGGTCGGCTGCTGCCTGACGCCGGTAATGGCCCAGGTCTCGGTCGACTACCTGCCGACCACGGCGTTCGCACGGCGTCCGCTGCTATGGCTCAAGCTGCTGTCGGATCTCGGCGGCACGATCTCGTTCGGGCCGACCTTCGGCTACGAGCTCTGCACACGCCGCGCGCAGAACGGGGTGCCCGACGGTCTCGACCTGAGCCGGTGGCGCGTCGCCGGGATCGGCGGCGAGATGATCCGCGGCAACGTGCTGGAAGAATTCGCTCAGCGCTTTGCCAGCGCCGGATTCGACGCTAACGCCTTCCTGCCCAGCTACGGGCTTGCCGAGGCTACTCTGGCGGTGACCTTCGCGATGCGCGGTGAGGGCGTCCGTCTCGACGTCGTCGGTCGCGGGCGCATGCTCGAGGTCGAGCGTCGTGCGGTGCGGGTCGAGGGACCGCGCCGGCCCGGGACCACCCGCAGCTTCGTCGTGTGCGGGCGCCCGATGCCCGGCTACGCGGTCGAGATTCGCGACGCGCAGGGGCGGCCGCTGCGGGAGCGGATGATCGGCCGGGTGTGCATCAGCGGGCCGAGCCTGATGTCCGGCTACTATCGCAACGACCTCGCCACCCACGGCGTCCTGCTCGAGAGCGGCTGGCTCGATACCGGCGATCTCGGCTACCTCGTCGACGGTCAGCTCGTCATCACCGGCCGCAGCAAGGACCTGATCATCGTTGGCGGCCGCAACATCTGGCCGCAGGACGTCGAGTGGGCGGTCGAGCATCTGGACGGGGTGCGCGCGGGCGACGTTGCCGCCTTTGCCGTCAATCGCGACGACGATAGCGAGCACATGGTGGCCGTGGTGCAATGCCGCGCCTCGACCCCCGAAGCGCAGGACCATCTGCGCTCCGGCGTGGCGGCGACGGTACGGCGGGCCGCAGGGGTCGAATGCGAGGTGGTGCTCGTCCCGACCAAGTCGCTGACCTTCACCACGTCGGGCAAGCTCAGCAGGGCCGCGGTCAAGGCGGACTATCTGAGCGCCGTCATCCGCGACATCGCGGCGTTGCCGATCATCCCGCAGCTCGAGCCGCTCGCCGTCGCCAGCTGACGGCCGGCTCGACGCCGATCCATCGCGCATGACCTACTGCGTCGCGGTGACCGGCGGCACCGGCTTCGTCGGTCGGCATGTGCTGGTAGCGCTCCGCCAGGCGGGTCTCGAGGTCCGCGCTCTCAGCCGCAGCAGCGCAGCGACGGTTCCGGGAGTTGCGCTCGTCCCGGGCTCATTGGATAGCGAGGCCAGCCTCGCCGCGCTGGTCCAGGGCGCTCACGCGGTAGTCCACATCGCGGGCGCCATACGCGCCGCCGATCGCGCCGGCTTCGATCTGATCAACGCGGGCGGGACCGCCAGGGCCGTCGCGGCGGCGGCGGCGCAACCGGGCCGCCGGTTCATCCAGGTCTCGTCGCTGGCCGCGCGCGAACCCACGCTTTCGCATTACGCCGCCAGCAAGCGCGCGGGCGAATTGGCGGCGCTGGCCTATGGTGAGCAGCTGTCGGTCGTCGTCGTCCGGCCGCCCGCCGTCTACGGGCCGCACGACCGGTCGACCTTGCCGATCATGCGTGGCCTCGATCGCGGCTGGCTGCTACATCCCGCGAGATCGGCAGCGCGGTTCTCGATGCTCTACGCCGAGGATCTGGCCGCGCTCATCTTGGCGTTGCTTGCGAACCCGCCAAGGAGCGGTACGATCCTGGAGCCGGATGACGGCATGGCGCGGGGCTATGGCTGGTCGGAGCTTGCAATGATCGCGGCCGATCGGTTGAAGCGGCGCGTGCGGACGGCGGGCGTGCCGAAAGGTGTCATGTCATCGCTGGCAGCGCTGACCGAGCTCTACGCCGGCGCCACGGGGACTATGCCGCTCCTGTCGCGCGGCAAGGTCGAGGAGCTGTTCCACCCCGACTGGGTATGCCAGCCGGGAGACATGGAGGCGCTTTCGGGGTGGCGCCCGCGGACGCGCTTCGGGGATGGCCTGATGGCGACCCTGGGCTGGTATCGAGCGGCGGGCTGGCTATGAGCTTGGCCGATGGGCCGATGCGAGAAGGAGCGGCGAGCGTGAGCGAGGGCGACCACATCTTGAGCGGGGTGACGGAAGTCCTGCAGCGCTACAATACGGCCGGCCAAACCATCACGCCGTCGACCGACCTCGCGGCCGACCTGAACATCGATTCCGTGGCGGCCATGGACCTCATCATGGAGCTCGAGGACCGCTTTGATCTCGACATCCCGATCAACCTGGTCTCCGACATGACCACGGTCGCGGACCTGGTGACGCTGGTCGACCGGCAGCTGAAGGCGCGTGAGGCGAGCTGATGGACATCTTCGACAAGTACGTATCCTTCGGCAAACGCCACGAGCAACTGCTCGGGCTGGGCGCGGATCCGTTCGCCGTCCGCCTGGACGAGTTGCATTCGGCCACCGAGGCGGATATCGGCGGCCGGCGCACGATCCTTGCCGGCACCAACAACTATCTGGGCCTCACCTACGACCCGGCCTGCATCGCCGCCGCCGAGACCGCGGTCGCGCGCTACGGCACCGGCACGACGGGTTCGCGCATCGCCAACGGCACCTACGCCCTGCACACGGATCTCGAGGCCGAGTTCGCCCGGATGCTCCAGCGGCGCTCGTGCATGGTGTTCAGCACCGGCTACCAGGCCAATCTCGCGATGATCGCCGGCTTGGCCGGCGCCCGCGACGTGGTGCTGATCGACGCGGATTCGCACGCCAGCATCTACGATGCGTGCAAGCTCGCCGGCGCCACGATCGTGCGCTTCCGCCACAACGACGCTGCCGACCTCGACCGCCGCCTTACCCGACTGGGCAGCGAGGGCGACTGCAAGCTGGTGATCGTCGAGGGCATGTACAGCATGCTCGGCGACACGGCGCCGTTGCCGGAGTTCGTCGAGGTCAAGAAGAAGCACGGAGCGTGGCTGCTGGTCGACGAGGCGCATTCGTTCGGCTGCTTCGGCGAGCGCGGTCGCGGCCTCGCCGAACAACAGGGTGTCGAGGCCGACGTCGACTTTGTGGTCGGCACCTTCAGCAAGAGTTTGGGAGCGATCGGCGGCTTCGGTGCCTCCGATCACCCGCAATTCGACCTGCTGCGCCTGTGCGCGCGCCCCTACATGTTCACGGCCTCGCCCAGCCCGGCGAGCATGGCCTCGGTGCTGGTGGCGCTGCATCGGATCGAGCAAGACCCGAGCCTGCGCGACGCGCTCTGGGCCAACGCGCATCGGCTCTATGATGGGTTGACCGGACTGGGGCTGCGCCCAGCCTCGCCGCCCAGCCCGGTGATCGCCGTGCCGATGCCGGACGAGATCACCGCCGCGCGGGCGTGGAACCTGCTGCGCGAGCAAGGCGTCTACGTGAATCTGGCGCTGCCGCCGGGCACGCCAAACAGTCTCTGCCTGCTGCGCTCGAGCGTATCCGCGGCCCACAGCTTCGATCAGATCGACGCGATCGTGGCTCGCTTCGGCCAGGTCATGGCGACGCTGACCGCCGAGACGCCGCCATTGCTCGCCGCTGCCGGCTAGTGGCCGGCATTCATCAGCCGAGCCGGGGCGCGTCGCCCGGGGCGCGTTGACGACACCCGGCCGAACGCGCCATGCACGCCTACATCAATGATCTGGTCGAGTTCGCTGCGATCCACCCGAATACCGTCGGGTCACTGGCGTTTCTCTCTGCTTTCCTGGAATCGCTGGTGGTCGTCGGTGCGGTGTTTCCAGGCTCGACCATCCTGGTCGCACTTGGCGCCTTGGTGCCGGCCCGCGCTGCCGACGTCTGGCTGCTGACGGCCCTCGCCTGTGCTGGTGCGATAGCCGGCGACTGGCTCTCCTATTGGGTCGGGCGGCGCTACCATGGCCGGATTCGCGGCTGGTGGCCGTTCCATCGGCATCCGCTGATCCTCGGCCGGGGCGAGACGTTCTTTCGATCCCGCGGGGCCAAGAGCGTGTTCGTTGCCCGTTTCGTGCCCGGTGCCCGCGCGGTCGTGCCCCTCGTGGCCGGCATGACCGCGATGCCGGCAGCCCGCTTCTGCACGGTGAATGCGGCGGCTGCGCTGATCTGGGGGCCGATTCACATTGTGCCTGGGGTTCTGCTCGGCGCGTCGATCGAGATCCTCGGTGCCGCCGCCGGCCGCCTCGCGCTCCTGGCCGTCCTCTTGTGCGCGGCGCTTTGGCTCGCCGGCCGACTGGCCAGCCTCGTGTTCCTCTGGGGGCTGCCGCAGGTGGAGCGGAGCCAGAGACGGGCGTGGCTCTGGGCGACGGCGCGGGACACCGTGCTCCGGCGGTGCCTCCGCTGGCTGCTCGATCCGGACTGGCGGGCGGTGGCCTGTGCGGCGGCCGGCATCGCGCTGCCGGTCATCGTGATCTGGCAGGTCGACCTTGGCCCGCACTGGTTCTCGGGCCTGGTCGCCGGGCTGGTTTTCGGGCTCGCCTGGCTGGCCATGCTCGCGCTCGTCCATAACCGCTTTCGCCCGCACCAGCGGGCGCCGCGGATGCTCGGGCTCGTCTTCGTGCTGGCTCTGGTCGCCACCGGAGGATTCCATGTCGTCCGCGACCGCGCGCCCGTTCCCATGCCGGACATCGAATCGCCCATGACGGTCGCGGGTTGGTGGGCCCAGGGTTGGCGCGACCTGCCCGATCGACGCCAGAACCTGATCGCCCAGTTCGAGGAGCCATTCATCGTGCAGTGGGCCGGCGACCTCGGCACGCTGCAAGGACAGCTGGAGAAGGCCGGGTGGCGCGCCGCGGCGCCTTGGGACCTGCCCGGCATGCTCGCCTGGTTCGGCAACCAGCCCAGCCCGGCAGACCTGCCGGTGGTGCCCAAGCTCGATGCGGGGCAGGCACCGGTGCTGAATCTCGTTCGCCCCACCCCGAAGGCGGCTGACGCCAGCCGGTGGGTGCTGCGGCTGTGGCCGACGAGCCGAGTCCTGGCGACCGACGGGGCCGACCAGGTACCGCTCTGGCTCGGTGCCGTCTCCCTCGAGAAGCTGCAGCAGATCCCGTTCCTGTTCACGCTGGCGCGCGAGCAGCCGGGCGGCACCGACCCGTTGCAGCCAGTAACGGAGGCGCTGGCGGCCGGGCAGGCCATGTTCCGGCTTGAACGACGCGCCGAGGCTGCCGGTTCACGGACCCAACTCTTGGGGCACGAGCCGGGGCTCGCCATGGGGCACGAGTTCCCGGAGTTCGCTCTGGCGGTACCGATCGGCCACTGAGCATCGCGGAGGCCATCATGCGGACAGGTGCTCCAATTCCCAGCCCCATCCTGGTCGTCGGCGCCGGCCCGGTCGGATTGACGATGGCGGCCGAACTCGCCCGCTTCGGCGTGCCCGTTCGCATCATCGACAAGGCAGCAGAACCCACCGACAAGTCGAAGGCGCTGGTGCTGTGGAGCCGCACCCTGGAGCTGATCGACCGCATGGGCTGTGGGTCAGCATTTACGGCCGCCGGAAGCAAGGTCGTCGCCGTGAACATCACGGCCGGCGCCAAGCGGATCGCGCATGTCGACTTCGCGTCCGTGGCCACGCCGCACCCCTACGCCCTCATGCTGCCGCAGAGCGAAACCGAGCGGCTGCTGACGGAACATCTCGCCCGCCAGGGGATCCACATTGAGCGGCAGGTCGAGCTGACCAGGCTCGAGTCAGCGGCGGACGGGGTAGCTGCCACCCTGCGCCATGCCGACGGGCTCGAGGAGATCCTCTCCGCCGGCTGGCTGATCGGATGTGACGGAGCGCACAGCACGGTGCGTCACGGCATCGGCATGGAGTTCGCCGGCGAGACGCTGCCGAGCGATTGGATTCTGGCGGACGTCCACCTCACCGGCCTGCGCGCGCCGCCGACCGAACTGGACATGTACTGGCACGCGGACGGCGTCCTGGCGCTGTTTCCGATCGAACCCGGCCGCTACCGGGTGATCGCCGATATCGCCAACGCCGACGGCGCCACCGGCCGGCGCGAGCCGACGCTGGCCGACATGCAGGCTGTCATCGACCGGCGCGGCCCTGGCGGCATCACGATCTCCGACCCGGTCTGGCTGGCAGCGTTCCAGATCAACGAGCGCATGGTTGAGGAGTACCGGGCCGGCCGCGTGTTCCTCGCCGGCGACGCGGCCCACATCCACAGCCCCGCCGGAGGCCAGGGCATGAACACGGGCATGCAGGACGCGTGCAACCTCGCCTGGAAGCTGGCGCTGGTCTGGCACGGCACGTGTCGGCCAGAGCCGCTGCTGGCCAGCTACAGCATCGAGCGCAGCGCGGTCGGCCGCCAGGTCCTCGCCGCCGCCGGCCGCATCACCGCCCTGGCCGTGATGCGAGGCGCAGCGTTGCAGTCGGTCCGCAACCACGTCGCGTCCCTGATCTTCGGGCTGGCACCGGTCCGCCGAGCCATGGCGAACACCTTGACCGAACTGTCGATCGGCTACCCCGAGAGCCCGCTCACGCGGCCTAGCAGGCGCAACCCTGCCCGCCCTGCTCCGGGCGCGCGGGCGCCGGTATCCGGTAGTGTCGATCCCGTCGGCGCCGGCGCCCGGCCTCGATTTGCGTTGTTCGCGGCGGCCGACGCCGCCGGTGACGCGTTGATCGAACGGCATCGCGACCTGCTGGAGCCGACATGCCGACCACCGTTCGATGCAGACGGCATCTGGCTGGTGCGGCCCGACGGCTATGTCGCCATGGTGACCGGACGTGGTCGCTGGTCCGAGATCGACACCTATCTCGATGAGCTTTCCGGCGGCTAGCGCACGACGCCCTGCCGGGTCAGCCGCCAGAGGACCAGCGGAGCCGCCAGGATCGGATGGCGGCGCTCCCAGGCGCTGAACTCCACTGGGACGCCGGCATGGCGGCTGATTTTCCAGGCAATGTAGTCGGCACCGCCGGCGAAGGTGAACGACGCCTTGATCAGCCGCAGCACGGACAGCGCCTTGCCCTCAAGCCGCCTGATCCACCAGCGTCGCGCGGCCGTCGCAGCGTCGCCATCCGGCGCCCTGGTGCCGAGCGCGGCCGTGACCCGGCGGTAGCGCCCGGCCTCGCGGCTGACGATGGCCGCGGCCCGATGCGGCTTCTCCGCCCGCAGCTCGGTGCGATAGCTCTCGGCGAACGCGCGCGCCCAGAACGCCAGCGCATCGCCCGGGTCGGCCAGCAGCGGCCGGACCGCGCGATCGGTGGTGAGGATCGCCTGCACCAGGGCCGACCGCACCCTGAGGTCGGTCGCCGCGTCGCGGCTCCAGACCAGCCCGGTCGGCTGGGCGAAGCGGGCCCAGAAATAGGGGTTGCGCGTGCCGGCGCCGACTCGGTGCTCGAACTGCGGCAGGCTCACGAGCGCGTATTTCGCCCGCACGACGGCCCCGTCATGGCTGGTCTCGGCATAGTAGACGTTGGGCGGGATCAGCCGGTTGAGCCAGCGCATCACCGGTGATCGGTGCACGGTCGCGTAGTCCTCGACCAGCAGATACAGGTCGACCAGCAGACCTTCCTGGTAACCGTCACGCAGACAGCTGCCGTAAAACAGCACCGCACAGACGCCCGGTCCGTGGCGCTCGCGGGCGGCTGCCGCGATGGCGGCGACGGCGGCCGGCGCCGGCGTGGTCAGCTCCCCGGCCACGATCGCCGCGAGGTCGGCGTCGACACTCATCGGCGCAGCTTGACGTATCGCACTTCCTCGGCCGCGGTGATCACGACAGGAACGCCGGGGGCCGCCTGGAAGAACTCGCCGTCGATGGTGAACGGAGTTGTCAGATCCAGCTCGACCCGGCCGGCAGCGCTGCTGCGAAAGGGTGGGTCCGGCAGATCACGGGTCTTGCCGCCGAACAGGAGCTGGCGGCTGTGGCGGACGAGGCCGACGGCCGGATGGTCGACCACGGTAAAATGGATCGGCCCACCGCCATTGTTCCAGAACGGGCGGGAGCTCAGCACCATCCGATCGAGCGTGGTCGCCATGACCATCGCCCGGGGCCGGCTGCCCTCGCGCACACCGTCGACGGTGACGCCGACCTCCGCCCCGCCAATGCCGATGGACTCCACCCCGCGGACCAGCGCCCGGCCCAAGACGGTCAGCAAGGTCGCGGTGCTGGCCCAACTCCCGGTCAGACCGCGGGTGTGGATGGTTCGGGTGCAAAGATGGATGCCATCGTAGATCCCCGCGGCCCCGAAAAACATGCCGCGCTCCCCGGGCAAGTCGGGGTCGTAATCAACCCTCAAAATCCGGCGGCGCACGAGGTGCGGCTCGATGTCGCCTGCGGCGGCGATGTCGAGCAGGCGCGCCAGCGTGCCGGCGTCGCGTCCGCCCAACCCCACGTCGGCGGCGGTCATGTTGGTCATGCCGCGCGGCAGCAGCGCCAGCGGCGGCGGCCGCTCGAACGCAGCACCCAGGAATAGCGCGCCGAGGACGCCGTGCACCAAGCCGTCGCCGCTGTTCAGGATCAGCAGCCCGCATTCCCGCGCTGCGAGGCCGGACAGCACGGCCTGCAGATCCATGCCCGGCTCGAAGCGGATATGCTCGATGCCGCGCCGGCCGCGCAGACAGGCCTCGATGTCGGCCATACCGCTGCGGTTGCGCTCGCTCAGCGGGTTGCTGATCATGGCGATCGGCGCTGCGCTCATGTCCGGCTCTCCCGGCGCGTCAGGATGGTCTCGACCAGGTCCAGGTCGGCCGGCTTGTCGACGTCGATCGCCGCCTCGGCGATCGGAATCGCGATCGCCGCCACCCTGGCGCCGAGCCGACGGGAGACCAGCGCCATCGCCTGCGCCAGCGTGCACAGCCGCAGCAGGTAGGTCAGCAATAGCGTCGGCCCGAACGCGCGCGCAAGCCGCCAGGGTTGCTTGCGCTCGCGTTCGATGCGCGCCCAAAACGCGATTCCCTCCTCGGCCGCAGGCGTGCGCAGGATGAACAGGTTGGCGCCGGAGTAGCGGCCGTCACGAAAGCGCAGATAGGTCCGCTTGGTGTGCGGATAGCTGGCCATGATCGTCGCCGCTGCCGCGAGGCCCACGGCGATGTCAGCGCCGGTCGCTTCGGCCGGCGCCAGGAATGCCTCCAGCATCGCCGGGTCCAGCAGCGCATGATCGGCCGTGGTCACCAGAAGCCGCGGCCCAGCGAGCGCGAACGCGTCGGCGACCGAGCGGCTGAGGCTCGCGGCACTGACGAGCGTCTCCAGCGCACCGGCATCACGTAGTGCCGTGAGCTCCGGCAACTGGTCGATCACGGCGACGTCGTCGACGGAAACGAGGATCCGGCCGATGCGTGCGTTGCCGCGCAGGGCCCGCACCACCCTGACCAGCATCGGCACGCCGCCGGCCTTCGCCAGGCATTTGTGCGCCACCTGCCGGTAGCGTGCGACGGGATCGCCCTCGCCGCGGCGGCTGCCGGCCAGCACCAATGCCGTCAAGCCCGTCACGCCAACGCCTTCTCGTAGATCCGGTAGCGCTTGTAGGGGACGGCACCGGTAGCCGCGATCACCGCCTGGACCTTGCGGTTGTCCTCGAGCACCCAGGACAGCTCGCTGTTGCGGTAGCCCTTGGCCTGGTAGAAGCGCCGGATGCTCTCGATCATGCCGAGCGCCAGGGCGGCGCCCTTGGTGGTGCCCTGCAGGCGCTTGGCGATGCCCATCAACGGCATGCGGCCGGTGGTCGACCCTCGCACCTTGAGCCGCCAAAGCAGCTGCAGCCAGCCGAACGGAAGCAACCTGCCGTCGAGGCCGGCGATCGCCTCGTTCAGATTGGGCAGGGTGACGATCATGCCGACCGGCTCGCCGTCGAGCTCGCCGATCGCGAAGCTGCCGGCGCTCACCAGCGGCCGGATACTTTTCGCGAGATAAGCCGCCTCGTCCTCGCCGAAGGGGATGAAGCCCCAGTTGCCGGCCCAGGCATCGTTGAAGATCCGGCAGATCGTGCCGATCTCCTGGCGATAGCGGCTCATGTCGAGCGGCCGGATCCGCACCCCGGGCATCGCCAGCACGCGCGCGATCATTTTCTGGGTCGCTTCCGGCCAAGGTGCCGAGGCGTCGACGTCGTAGGCGATCAGGTCCTTGGCCTTGACGTAGCCCTGCGCTTCCAGCCGCGGCGCGAAATAGGGCCGCGCATGACCCATCATCATCGACGGCGGGCGGTCGAATCCTTCGACCAGCAGGCCGCACTCGTCGTTGATCGACAGGTTGAACGGCCCCGTGATCCGCCGCAGGCCGCGTGCGCGCAGCCAGTCCTCGGCCGCCGCCGTCAGCAGGGCGAAGACCTCAGGGTCATCCACGGCGTCGAGGAAGCCGAACTGGCCGGTGGCGTCGTCGTAGCGCTCAAGGTGGCGCCGGTTGACCTGGGCGCTGATCCGGCCGACCGGCTCGGTGCCGCGCCACGCGATCCAGTACTGGACCTCGATCGCGCGCAGGAACGGGTTCTTGGCTTGGTTCAGATGATCCAGCCGCTCGAATGTCAGCGGCTGCACCCAGCACGGATCACCCGCGTAGACGGCTCGCGTGACGCCGATAAAGGCCCGCAGCCCCGCCGTACCAGACACCGGCTCCAGGCGCAGTTCTCCGCGGGCCAAGCCAGCCTCCAGGCATCCCGCGGCCAGCTGCAACCACGGTAGGCGTTGTCGTTATCGTCTAGGCGGAAGCCGCCACGAGCTCACGCTCGTCGACGTCCGCACTCGGCTGCGCATCACGGCGGCTGGTGATGTTCAGTAGCCCGCGCAGCCGGTTCAGCGTCCGCGTCATCTCGTCACCCACCACACGCAGGTTGCCCGAGGGCAGCCGGTCGCCGAGCCAGCTCACGCGACCGGTCACCAGCAGCGCACGATGCACGACCCGCAGGTCACGCGACCGATTCAGCCGGCCGAGCGGCAGATGCGAGTAGAGGGCATAGATCCCGCCCCGCAGGCGCGCGATCAACGACGGCGGGGCCTCGGCGGCCACATCGTCGTCTTCACGCATCGGCAAGGCGCCGCTGCCGAAATCGAACATCTGCACCGGGCGGCCGGTGGCGCAGGCCTCGGCGATCATCGAGATGCTGTCGGCGGTGACGACGATCCGATCGGCCAGCGCGATGAAGCCGAAATATGGGTTCTGGCTGTCGCCCGGCGCCCAACGATGCAGGCAGGCTGGGGCATCGATCGCCGCGAACAGCGCGTCGACCGAGGCTTGCGGGGTGCGTGCGCTGGTGGTGACCAGCACGCTGCCACCCAGACCGCGTGCCAGGGCGCTGGCCTCGCGGCCGAGGCGCTCGGCGGCGGCCGCGTCGAAGACATACGGGCCACTGCTGCCGCCGACCAGCACGGTCACGAACGGACGCGGCAGGTGGGCGAGCCGCGGCTGCCAATTGGCGGCGGCCAGGGCCAGCCGCTCCGGCGCCACCTGATGCAGCGGCAGCGGGTTGTGCAGGATGTTGGCTGCCTCGGGCAGCTCGTATTGCGGCGTGGTGACCACCAGATCGAACGTCTCGACGGGCGCCCAGGGCCTGCCGATCAGAACCAGGCGGGTGTTCCCGCCCGACTGCCGACGGATCCAGCGTGCCACGTTCTCGTTGCTCTGATGGGCCAGGAGAATCAGATCGGGCCACGGCCCGTCGAGCGCGTCGGACTTTTTCAGGTCAACGCCCGCCAGCGTCTCACCGCCGCGCAGGCCGACCAGCGAGCCGAAACGGCGATGCACGATCCGCTTCACCTCGAACGGGCAGCCCAGCGCCTCGGCCAAGGCCAGCAACTGGCTGCGCTCACCGGCGCGCGGTGAGGACAGCACCCACACACGCGGAACCGCACCACCTGACGCGAACGGCGCCAGGGTCGAACGACGGGCCGTCAGCTGCGGGCTGGCGGTGTCGGGCGACACGCGGTGGGTGGCAACGGAACGAGCCGACATCACACTCTCGAATTCATGAAGAAGGTCACGAGGGGTGCATGCCCTGACGGCCCGAAAGAGCCAACTCACTTGCGGTTACGGATTGTAACCACTCGCGCCGCAGAAGCAGCCCGCCTGCACACAAGGCCCGGGAGATGTGAACATGTCGCACCCCACGATCTGACCACGCTTCCGAAAGCTTGCGGTGACTGTGGCAGGACGACCACAGTCCCGCTTGCGCCGCTCGCGCGATAGTTTTCGCCGCCGGTCAGGCCAAGCATTGGTGCGGCCCTGCATTTCCTTCAGTTCCCGGCCGTCCGGCTTCGGGAACGCCATGCGCCTATTTCGGGCGCGGGAATCGCCGGTCCGACTCGAGCTCGTTCAGGTCCAGATGGTTGCGCATGTATTGCCGGCTCGCGTCGGACGGCGGCTGATAATCCCAGCTCGCATGCTGACCAGCCATCACGGCAGCGAAGGTGAATCGCCGCGCGCGCTGGCTGGCGACCACCGCCGCGTGCAGGAGACCTGGCTGCCAATGGTGATGAACCAACGCCGTCAGCCGCTCCAGTTCGGCAGCGTGGTCGGGATCGCCCGCCAGATTGTGGAGCTCGTCGGGGTCGACGGCGAGATCGAACAGCAGCGGCGGGTCGGTCTCGCACCAGATCAGCTTCAGCGGCCCGTCGCGGACCATGCAGATCGGGGCCGCGGCACCTTCGGCCGTGTATTCGGCGAGCACCGGCCGCGGGGCCAGCACACCACGTTCCAGCGCCGGCATCAGGCTCCGCCCATCGCCCGCCAGCACCGCCTCGCCCTGCCCGCCCGCAAGCTCGATCAGGGTGGGCATCACGTCGACCAGCGAGACCGGCGTCGCCACCCGCCCGGCCCCGAACCGGCCCGGCGCGCTGACGATCAGCGGCACGCGCAGCGCCCACTCGAAGAAGTGCATCTTGTACCACAGGCCGCGCTCACCCAGCATCTCGCCATGGTCGGCTGTGAACAGCACGACCGTGTCCTGCCGCAGGCCGAACCGTTCCAGTGTCGCCAGCAGGCGCCCGACCTGATCGTCGACATAGGCGATCTCGCCGAAATAGGCGTGCCGTGCCCGCCTCACGTCCGCCTCGGTGATCTCGACCGCGCCCATGTCGGCGGCATCAATCAGCCGGCGGCTGTGCGCGTCTGGCGCCACCTGCGACACGCGCGGCAGGTCGATCTCGCCCTCCTCGTATCGGTCCCAGTATTCGCGCGGGATCGCATAGGGGTCATGCGGATGGGTGAACGACACGCACAGGAAGAAGGGCCGACCGCTCCGGCTCGCGCGCCCGGTCGGCCAGCCAGCGCCCCGACTCGAACGCCACGGTCTCGTCGAAGTCGAGCTGGTTGGTGGCCTCGGCGATTCCCGCCTGCTTCACGCTCGCCATGTTGTGGTACCACCAGTCGATCCGCTCTTCGGGCTGGTCCCAGTTGGGCGTCCAGCCGAAGTCGGCGGGGTAGATGTCGGTGGTCAGGCGCTCCTCGAAGCCGTGCAGTTGGTCCGGGCCGACAAAGTGCATCTTGCCGGAGAGGCAGGTGCGGTAGCCCAGCGCCCGCAACCCGTGCGCCATGGTCGGCACCGAGGCACGGAATTCGGCGGCGTTGTCGTAGACCTCGACGCGCGAGGCGAGCCTGCCGCTCATCAGGGCGGCCCGCGACGGCGCGCAGAGCGGGAAATTGCAGTAGGCGCTCTCGAACACCACGCCCTCGGCCGCCAGACGGTCGAGATGCGGCGTGCGGGCGAAAGGATGCCCGTAGGCGCGCAACGCGAGCGCCGTGAGCTGGTCGGCCATGATCATCAGGATGTTGGGCTGCTTTTGCATTGGCCTCTCTTCTCCGGCGGACCACGTTCCTTTATCGTCGGGCAGCCGGCAATGCGAGCAGCGAGAAGAGCAAGATAGTGATCGCGAGGAAGCTCGATCTCTCGGAGCGTCAGGCGCGCATCGACCTCGCTGCCGCCTTCCGCCTGACCGCCCGCTTCGGCTGGCACGAGGCGGTCGCCAACCATTTCAGCCTCGCGCTCGATCCAGCCGGGCGGCACATTCTGATCAACCCGCGCTGGAAGCATTTCGCCCGCATCCGCGCCGGCGACCTCCTCCTGCTCGACGTCGACGATCCCGGCGTCATGCAGCGTCCCGACGCGCCCGACCCGACCGCCTGGTGCATCCACGCCGCCCTGCACCGCCTGCGGCCCGAGATCCGGTGCGTGCTGCACACGCACATGCCGTATGCGACCACGCTGACCAGCCTCGCGGACAGCCGCGTCCTGCCGATCGACCAGAACAGCGCACGCTTTTGGGGCCGCATCGCCTACGACGACGCCTATGGCGGCTTCGCCCTGGCCAGTGACGAGGGCGAGCGGATGGCCGGGGCTCTGGGGGACAAACCGATCCTGTTCCTCGCGAACCATGGGGTGATCGTCACCGGCCGCTCCGTCGCCCACGCCTTCGACGAGCTCTACTATCTGGAGAAAGCCTGCCAGCACTTGGTCCTTGCCTACTCCACTGGCCAGCCGCTGCGGCTGATCTCCGACAATCTCGCGGCCGCCGTCGCCGGCGAGTGGGATGTCTATGAGGGATTCGCGCAGGCGCATCTCAGCGAGTTGAAGTTGCTGCTCGACGCCGAGGACCCGAGTTACGCGGCATGAACAGCGCGGCCTTGGCGAACCGCCGACCGCCACGCTAGAAGCGGGCGGCGCGGTCGCGAAGCGGCCGACTGGGGGAGGCGAGCGAATGCGTGTTCTGATCACCGGCGGCACCGGCTTCATCGGCAAGAAGCTGGCCGCCCGGCTGCTTGAGCGTGGTGAGCTGCAGGGCCAGCCGGTCGATGCGGTGACCCTGTTCGATGTCGGGGAGGCCGATGGCCTGCCGGCCGACCCGCGCCTGGAGCTGCATACCGGCGACATCACCCGGCCGGGCGTGCTGCTCGACCTGCTCCGCCCAGGCTATGACGCGGTATATCACTTGGCGGCAGTGGTCAGCGGCGCCGCGGAGGCCGACATCGACCTCGGCTACGCCGTCAACCTCGACGGCACGCGCCACCTGCTCGACGCGGTGCGCGCCTTCGCGGGCAAGCCGCGCCTGGTGTTCGCCAGCTCCTGCGCCGTGTTCGGCGGCGCGCTGCCCGACGTGGTGCAGGACGACACGCCGCTGACCCCGCAGACCTCCTATGGCGGCCAGAAGGCCATGGGCGAGCTGCTGGTGGCCGATTTCCACCGCAAGGGTTTCCTCGACGGCCGCTCGCTGCGCCTGCCGACGATCTGCGTCCGGCCCGGCAAGCCGAACAAGGCGGCATCGACCTGGGCCAGCTCGATCTTCCGCGAGCCGCTGGCGGGCCAGGCCGCCGTGTGCCCGGTGACCCGCGACGCCGCCATGTACGTGCTCTCGCCGCGCCGGGTCGTCGATGCGCTGGTGCATGCGATGGAGCTGCCGAGCGAGGCGCTGGGCACCACGCGCCATGTCAACCTGCCCGGCCGCACCTTCACGGTGGCCGAGATGGTGGCCTCGCTCGAGCACGTCGCGGGCAAGAACGTCACCGCCCGCATCAGCTGGGAGCCGGATCCGCTGATCCAGAAGATCGTCGCCGGCTGGCCGCAGCGCTTCAGCACGCCACGCGCCGAGCGCCTGGGTTTTGCCGCCGATGGCAGCCTGGACGAGATCGTGCGCCAGCACATCGACGACGAGCTGGGCGGCCGGTTCGTGGCGTGACCCGGCGCGCCGTCAGTTGATGACCGGCGTCGGCTTCTGGTGGAAGGGCGCCGAGACGCTGAATGGGTTGCGGATGACCAGACCCGGGTCGGGATAGTAATCGATGAAGACGTTGACCCTGTGCGCGCGGCCCTTGTTGCGCACCGAGTGGCGGACCCGGTTGTTGAAGTCATAGGCGCGACCAACCCGCATCGCGAACTTCTTGCCGCTGATCTTGTACTCGACCGAGGGCGCGGCGCCGAGTGAGATGTGGATCCGGTGTGCCTTGGCCGCCATGGCGTGATTGTCGACATGGGGTGCGATGACCCCGCCGCCCCGCAAGCGGACCAGCGCCAGCCGCGTGATCACGCCGCCGGGCTTCAGGTAGCTCAGGACCTGCTGGATGATCGGATCCATGACATCGCGGTAGCGTAGCCAGTCCGGCATGGTGAACACCGGCCAGACATCGGTGTCCTCCCGCGCGATCGGCAGATATTTCTGCGGGTCGAGCCCGCGTTCCTTGGCCCAGACATGCACCAGATCTTCGAAATGCAGGATGCCGGTGCTGGTCGCCGACGGGTGCCACTCGGTCTTCATCAGGATGTTGTCGGTCACCGAATGGACGCTGGCGGCGAGCGCGTCCTGGCGAAAGGTGTTGGCGGTCCAGTCGGCCTCGGTCAGCGAGTCGACAACCGCGATCAGCTCCTTGACGTCGACCGGGCCCAGATCCCGCAGCGGTACACCGATATCCATTGCCTTCACCATGATCTGCGCCGACGGGCGGCGCGTCGTCATCCTGTCGCCACCATGTAGGCTGATCACCGGCGCGTGCAAAGCCCCGGTCCGGCTTCGCTCCGATACACGCTGCCCCGGATCATCGACCGGTAGTTAAACGCCTCGCAGCCACGGGCACGCGACCGCGCTCCGCAAGGCGGCCGTCCTACCACATGCATAACCTCGGCTGCCCGACAGCCTGCCGCCCGCGATCTCCCGGCCGAACGGTTCGCTAGCCTGGAAAGTGAATGCCGGCGCGCGCCACGCACGAATTTCAGTGAAAATCTCTGGTCGCGCACGAAACCATTTGTTCACCTCTAAGTTATGTCAGTGATAGCCCGAACTGCGCACGCTCAGAGCGCAAGCGGGTCTGGATCGACCTCATCCGCGACAGGAAAACTCCATGAGCCTTAGACGTCACTTCGCCCTGATGGCGCTCGGGATCGGACTCGCTGCGGCCCACGCCGACAATGAGGCGCAAGCCGCTCCATGCGCCGCTGGCTTTCTCACCGGCTCCGCCGCATTGTTGAGCGACTGGTCGGACGATCGGCCCGGCCTCTGCCGCCTGCTGCGGCCGGCCGACATCGGGCCAACCGGGCGGAGCACGACGAGCTAGTCCACGATCATTTCGGCGCCACCCAACGCGCTGCCGAAAGTCCCGCCAGGATTCAAGGTCAGCCGCTTCCATGTCGGCGCCGACCAGCCGCGCCTGATCAGGACGGCGCCGAACGGCGATATCTTCGTCGCCGAGAGCCGCGCCGGCCAGATCCGGGTCCTGCGTCCGGCCGGCTCCTGCGAGCTCGGCAGGAGCGCGTTGTTCGCCTCCGGGCTCGACCTTCCGTTCGGTATCGCGTTCTACCCGCCCGGACCCTCACCGACCCATATCTATGTCGCCGAGAGCAGCCGGGTGGTCCGCTACCGCTACGCCGCCGGCGATCTCGGTGCCAGGGGGACAGCGGAAGTGATCGTGCCCCACCTGCCCCAGGGTGCCGGCGATCTGCCCGGCCACGGGCATTGGACCCGTGACATAGCCTTCTCGGCTGACGGCAAGAAGATGTACGTTTCGGTCGGCTCGTACTCCAACGTGCAGGAGGATGGCGAGGACGAGACGGACCGAGCGGCGATCCTGGAGTTCAGTCCGAACGGGAGCAATCGTCAGGTGTTCGCCAGTGGCCTGCGCAACCCGGTCTCGCTCGCCATCTCGCCGGTGACCGGCGCGCTCTGGGCCACGGTCAACGAGCGCGACCGTATTGGCGACGATCTCGTCCCCGACTACGTGACCGCGGTATTCCGGAATCAGTTCTTCGGCTGGCCCTGGTACTATCTCGGTGATCGCAGGGACTCGCGACCAACGAGCAAGCCGCCGGCCGGCCTGCCGCCGGTCACCGTCCCGAAGGTGCTGCTGCAGGCGCACTCGGCCAGCCTGGGCGCGGCCTTTTATACCAAGAGCCAGTTCCCGGCGGAGTATTCCGGCAATCTGTTCGTAGCCATCCATGGCTCGTGGAACCGGGCCAACCCGATCGGCTCCAAGGTGATCCGGATCACGTTCGACAAGCAGGGCAGGGCCCTGCCCCGCTACGAGGACTTCATGACCGGGTTCGTGGTTTCCAAACACGAGGTCTGGGGCCGGCCGGTCGGCGTCACGGTCGGCACGGATGGCGCGCTCTACGTGTCCGAGGATGCGCGCAAAACCATCTATTGCGTAAACTATAAGGGGTAGGCGGTCGGAAAACCCGGAAGCCGCCTCTAGGTCGCGTTAGTCGACGAAGCTGGTGTGGAGGGCGCCGTCGGCGGTCGGGCTTCGACCGCCTGGTCCACCGCCCGTCCCATCAGCCGCGCCGACGCGACCTCGCGGTAGGCGGCCTCACGCATAGCTACGCACAGAGCTGTCAAGTTCGCGCCATGCCCTCATCACAGTTCCTTGCCACCCTGCCCGCAGAGGTTGGTCACTGGCCGGGAGACCTGCATGAGCGGCATCGATCCGCGTGGGGGCCTTCTGGCCCTGGCAATCGCATCCGTGTCCGTCTCGCCCGTATCGGCTCAGGACACGGGACGGATGGATAGCATCGAACAGCAGATCCGCGCTCTGCAGCAGGAGTTGCTGCAGCTGAAGCGGGAAGCCGCCAAGCGCGAGACCGAGGCAGCGGCTGCACAGACGGAAGTGGCGCGCGCCCGCGAGGAGGCGGCGCAAGCACGAGCCGAGGCACAGGCGGCGCAGCAGCGCGTCGACGCGTCAGTGCCGGCCACGACGGCGCCCGGGAGCGACTACAAGGTCAGCTTTCCGAACGGCCGGCCTACCATCGGCACCGCGGACGGCCGCATCCAGGCCTCGCTGGGCACGCAATTCCAGTTCGATGTCGGCAGCTGGATCGACGGCCCTTCCACGTCAGGCGAGAATCTGCGTCGCGGCCGGGTGTTCTTCGGTTTCAAGTACGATGAACTGCAGCTCAACATCACCCCCGACTTCGGCGGCTCTCCCGACGGCTCGGTGCGCCTCTACGAGGCAAACCTCAACTGGACCCCCGAGAAGGAGCTCACGGGAACCCTGGGCTACTACAAGCCCTGGATCACACTGCAGGATTCGATGAGCTCGAACGATTTCCTGCTGCTGGAGCGCCCGAGCATCGTCGAGGTTTCGCGGGGGATCGCCGCCGGCGATACGCGCGCCTCGTTCGGCGCGAAATACAATACCGACCGCTGGTTCGCGTCCGGATATCTCACCGGTGATTCCTGGGGCAACTCCAACAGCGCCTCGCGCACCAGTTCCCAGATCGGCACCGTCCTGCGCGCGGCTGGCCGGCCGGTCGCCAGCGATGATTTCGACCTGCATCTCGGCTTCTCGGGCTCCTACGTCCCCAAGGTCCTCGATACGAACAGCGGACAGACCTTGCGGCTCAGGGATTTCCCCGAAGTACGTCTCGACTCACGTCGCACGATCGACACCGGCAACATTGACGCGGACCAGGCCTGGAGCTGGGGACCCGAACTCGGACTGCGCTGGAACAACTTCCTGGTGCAGGGTGAGTTCATCCAGATCGGCGTGGACCAGTCCGATGGAGGCTCGGATCTGGGTTTCCCGGGCGGCTACGTCGAGGGAAGTTGGGTACTCACCGGCGAGCCGCGAACCTACTCTCCCTCCGCCGCCGCATTCACCCGGCCCAAGCCAAGCCATCCGGTCAGCTTCACCGAGGGCACGGACGGCGGCTGGGGCGCCTGGGAGCTGACCTCGCGCTTCAGCGTCGTCGATCTCAACGACAAGGGAATCGAAGGCGGCAAGCAGTCGATCGGCGGTCTCGGCCTGAGCTGGTATCCGACGAGCATGCTGCGGTTCGTCCTGCAGGGCGACTATGTCGACGTCGACAAGCAAGACGACTCCACCGACTTCCTCACTCTGGCGTTACGAACACAGTTCGCGTTCTGACGTCCATCCCCTTACCTGAAACCCGCGCCAGTACGGAGAGCGCTCGTCGACGAAGGTCGTGTGGAGACCCGTCATGGTAGATCGGCACGATCTCTGCTCAAATCGGGTCGGTAGAGCCGGCTGGCCATACAGGAACGCTAAGCGGCGGCGGCACCGAGCTCGAACGGCGCGATCGGCCCTTCCAGCAGCTCGTCGAGCGAACCCAGTACCTGCCATTTCTCGGCCGAGCCCTTCACCCGTCGGGCCGCGACCCCGTTCTCGGCGTTCATCGCCACCACCAGCAGCTCTTTCTTGTCCTCGACGATCGCCAGAGGGATCGGGAACTCACCGGCCTGAGCCGCGCCACACTCTGTCTGCCGGTTTCGCTCGATCCTGACCACGCGCAGCATGCCTTCCATATCGGCAAAGGCGGCGACGAGCCGCCCTTTGCGATCGACGCATGCCACGGGTGCGCTGGCCGCGATCCGCTCGGCGACCAGGGCGAACTCGCCCGTGTCGGCGTCCGAGCGAGCGTGCCACAGGCCGCCGCGCGGGTCGGTAAGGAGCAGGTGCACGACTTCGTCCAGCCCGACCGCGGTGACCGGCGGGTCGCGCGCCACCACGTCGAGGCAGCGCCAGCGCGCAGCGTCCAACCGGGGATCGGCGAGCGTGGCCAAGTGCGGCCGCCCCTCCCGATCGCGCCCAAGCAGCACCAGGCCACCGTCGCCGACCGGGTGGGCCACCAACTCGCCGAGGGCTGGAGCGTCCACCTCCTGCCACTTCCCGCGCGGAAACGACGCCATCCGGCGCAGTCCACCGTCTGGCGAGAGGGCTATGCCGAGCAAGCCGTCCGGCAGCGCCACCATCCCGGCCGGACGCTGGTCGGGTGACAGGCGCATCTTGGCCCGCCTGACGCGCCTCCAGGGCGGCACCGGGCGCTGGCCCAGCGTGTCACTGACCTCGGTGATGAAGCGCCCGCGCACGGAGAAGTGCAAAGCACCCTGAGCACTCGCGATGTCGAACGGGACGCTGTGGCGGCCGAGGAAGCGTTTGAGGCGGAATAGGCCGAGCGCGTCGCTGCCGTCGAAGCCATCATTGCTGAACGAGCTCATCTCGGTCGGCATCACCGTTGGCGGGCGCATGCCCACGATCGGCAGCCCTACCCAGGGCGCGCTCCAGAGGTTGGTGTCGTCGTCCTGACCATCGACGTACACGCCCATGCGGTCCGGCGCGCGGCCGATATTGACGCCGGCACCAAACGGCGCATCGATGTCCTCGCCCGAATTGCGGCTGTACTCGTCGGTGAAGCGAGGCTCGATCAGGCGCGGCGTGCCGGGCGCGCTGGCGTCGTAGAGCGCATAGCTGAAGCGCAGGTCGCCCGCCGAGGTCGTGTCGCTGTCGTCGATGATGTGCAGCTGCTCGATGTCGACGAAGCTGTCGCGCCGCAGCGACGCGAACTCGCCCCGCGCGCGCACCGAGCCGGTGGCCAGCGGCTCGGCCGGGCTGCGCCGCGGCACCGAGATGCGAAACCAGTAGCGGCGCTCCTGCTCCAGGCCGGAGATGAACACCGCATGCTGATCCTGCGCGGTGCCGAACAGCTCGATGCCGACGTCCGCGAGATTCTCCTTCTCCATGTCGAGATCGATCTCGCCGTGCACCATGCGGAACAGCTCGACCGTGGCGAAGGTCGCGTGCACCGTGTCGAACTTCACCGTGACCGCCGTCGGCTCGCGCACCAGCCGGACGTTCGAGATCGCCTGCAGCCGCATCATGTCGAACAGGGTCTGCGCGACGGTGTGGCGGATGGCGGCCTTGGTCTCGAGCGATAGCGGCATGGCGTTCCCTCTGGGCGGAATTTGTACCGGCAACCGGAACACTGAGCGCTGGATATCTGCCGGTCAATTGTAAATAATGCAAGCGACCCTGAAGGCATACATCAAATATTGATCCCATCTCCCATAAAAATTAACTCCATCACTATTACTGTACCTGAAAGCCTCGCCAGTACGGATCACGATCATCCACGAAGATCGTATTTAGCCCGGTCATCCGCGCCCAGCCGGCGATCGAGGGGATGATCGCCGGCCGACCCGCGATCTCGGTCGCGGCCTCCACCCGGCCCTCGAACTCACTGCCGATGATGCTCTCGTGGATGAACGCGTCGCCGACCCTGAGCTTCCCCTTGGCCGCGAGCTGCGCCATCCGCGCGGAGGTGCCGGTGCCGCACGGGCTGCGGTCGATCGCCTTGTCGCCGTAGAACACGGCATTGCGAGCGTGCGCCCGCGGGCCGCGCGGCCTGCCGGTCCACTGGATGTGGTGGACGCCGCGAATGGTCGGGTCCTCGGGGTGCGCCACGTCCACGACCGCGGCCAGCGCGGTCCGCAGCAGCGGCGACAGACGCAAGATCTGGCCGGCCGAGAACTCGTCGAGCCCGGGATAGTTCGGCTGCGGCTCGACGATCGCGTAGAAATTGCCGCCATAAGCGATGTCGACCACGAGCTCGCCCAGTTCCGGGCACACGACCTTGACCTCGCTCAACGCCAAGTACGATTTCACGTTGGTCAGCCGCACCTTCTCGACGAAGCGGCCCTCCTGCTCGTACTCGGCCACCACGCGGCCCGCGGGCGTGTCGAGCTCGAGCCGGCCCGGCGTGCGTGGCGTCACCAGCCCGTGCTCCAGCGCCATGGTGACCGTGCCGATCGTGCCGTGCCCGCACATCGGCAGGCAGCCCGAGACCTCGATGAACAGCACGCCCGTGTCGCCGTCCGGCGTCGTCGGCGGGTAGAGGATCGAGCCCGACATCACGTCGTGCCCACGCGGCTCGAACATCAGCGCGGTCCTGATCCAGTCGTGATGCGCCAGGAAATCCTGCCGCTTCGCGCTCATCGTGGCTCCCGCGAGCTGCGGTCCGCCGCCGGCCACCAGGCGGACTGGGCAGCCGCAGGTGTGGCCATCGATGCAGAAGAAGGTCTGTCGGACGGGCGTGGTCACGATATCGCCGTCCGCTCGACCTGCATGTCCTGGACGCCCGTCACGATTCTCTCCCTGAGCTCATCGCTCGCTCGTAAGGGGCGCATGTGCCGAAGGCAACGGGCGCGACCTGCATTGCCGCATTGCGGGCCTCCCACCATCGGCGCGGGTGGACATGGCTTTACGGAGCCTAGACACTCGGCCGCCGGCCACCCGCATCGAACGCTCCGGGCTGGGCGATAACGGGAGGCGATTGAGGTGCAGATCGAGGATCAGGCGATCAGGAAGCAGCGCGGCAGCATGCCGGAACCGGTTGTTCGGGCGTCACCGGAACCCCAGACGGTGCGTTCCGCGAGCCTGCTGATCCTGGCGCTGCTGGCGATCGTGTTCACGCTCTATATCGGCAAGGAATTGCTGCTGCCGATCACCCTGGCGCTGCTGTTCAAGCTGCTGCTGCAGGCGCCCATGCGCATCCTCACCACCCGCCTGCGGCTGCCGAGCCCGGTCGCGGCGACGCTGATCATCCTGGCCCTGTTCGGCTGTATCGCGCTGGTGGCGCTGGCGGTCTCGGTCCCGGCTTCCGATTGGATCGCCAAGGCGCCGCAGAGTCTCGGCGTCCTGGAGGAGAAGCTGGCGATCTTGCGACGCCCGCTGGAGGCGCTGCAGAAGATGCTGCACGGCCTGGAACAAGCGACCACGCCCACGAGCTCGTCGGGAGCCCAGCAACCGGTCACCGTGCAGTCGGGCGGCGGATTGTTGAGCGACCTGTTCAGTGGCACGACGCTCACGCTCAGCCGCTCGTTCACGACCCTCATCATCCTGTTCTTCCTGCTGAGCTCGGGCGACCGGCTGCTGCGCGGTCTGGTCGAGGTGATGCCGCGCTTCCAGGAGAAGCGGCAGGTGGTCGAGATCGCGGCGGAGATCGAGGACAACATCAGCGCCTACCTGCTCACCATCTCCTTGATGAATGCCCTGGTCGGAATCGCGACCGGGGCCGCGATGTGGCTGTGCGGCCTGCCCAATCCGCTGCTCTGGGGCACGGCCGCCTTCCTGC
The DNA here is from genome assembly GCA_963798145.1 of uncultured Alphaproteobacteria bacterium. Classification (GTDB taxonomy): domain Bacteria; phylum Pseudomonadota; class Alphaproteobacteria; order Geminicoccales; family Geminicoccaceae; genus Benzoatithermus. The sequence goes on along the minus strand of CAWCSG010000017.1, from coordinate 103,269 downwards.
TCAACTACATCCCGATCCTCGGGCCGTTGACCGGCATCGGCATGTTCTTCGCGGCCGGTCTCGTCACGCTGCCCTGGCCATGGCTGGCCCTGCTGCCGGCAGCACTCTATCTGCTGATCCATATCCTGGAGGGTGAGACCGTGACGCCCATGCTGCTCGCCAGCCGGTTCACGCTCAATCCGGTGGTGGTGATCATCAGCCTGTTCTTCTGGCATGCGCTCTGGGGCGTGCCTGGCGCCTTTCTGGCTGTGCCGCTGCTCGCGACCGCCAAGATCATCTGCGACCGCGTGGCGCCGCTGCAGCCGCTCGGGCATATCGTGGGCTCGTGAATTGGTTTCGGCACCCGTGCCAAGCTTTGCAGTCGCGCGGCACCACTAGCCTTCGTGTTGCAGATCGCCCCTTACGGTCCGTCGGCACGATTCCGTGCCCCTAGGCTGGTCAAGAGCACAAGTTGCGGGCCACGACCGACTATCGGCCAAGGCTCGGCCCGCATCCTGGGAAAGGAGGCGCGCCTGCCATCCGAGCTCGGGATGCTCTGGCTCAGGGTCCTGCCGCCCTTCGCGGCGCCGGAAGGGCCGCTGTTGGCGAAGCTGGCGAACCATCCGGTGCCGCGCCTGCTAGCCAGCGACGAGCGCCGCCTGCTGATGTTCGACCTTCCAGGCCGGGACCTCTGCGGTTTGCGCGAGCCGCCGCTCTCAGCGACCGTCGGGCACCTCGTCCGCCTGCAATCCGATTTGGCTCACGATATCGACCAGCTCATCGGCCCTGGGCCTGCCCAACTGGCGCCGCGCGGCGGGGATAGCCAACCTGACCTCCGTGCTCGACCGCTTCTTCGCTGGCCTCGACCGCCACCTTGCCGACGTCGAAGCCTGCGGCCTGCCCGCGACGCTGGTCCATGGCGACTTTCTCACTCCAGGAGCAGCGCGTCATCGTCGATCTCCACCCCGCGGCTGCGCTTGAACTCCGCCAGCAGGTCCTCCACTCCCAGCCGCGCCTTGGCCTCGCCCACCACGTCGAGCACGAGCCGGCCCTCGTGCAGCATCACGAGCCGGTCCCCATGGCTCAGCGCCTGGTGCATGCTGTGCGTCACCATCAGCGTCGTCAGCCGCAGCTCGGCCACGAGCCGCGTCGTCAGCGCCAGGACGAACTCGGCCGTGCGCGGGTCCAGCGCCGCCGTATGCTCGTCGAGCAGCAGAATCTTGGACGGCGCCAGCGTCGCCATCAGCAGCGCCACCGCCTGCCGCTGACCGCCGGAGAGCAGTCCCATCCGGTCGCCGAGCCGGCTCTCCAGCCCGAGGCCGAGCGCCGCCAGCCGCTCGCGCCAGCGGGCACGGCCGGCACCGGCCACGGCCAGCGCCAGGCCCCTGCCCCGCCCGCGCGCCTCGGCCAGCGCCAGGTTCTCCTCGATGGTGAGTTCGGCGCAGGTACCGGCCAGCGGGTCCTGGAACACGCGGGCGAGCAGCCTCGCCCGTGCTGCGGCGCCGAGCGGCGTCACGTCCATGCCGTCGATCACGATCCGGCCGGCGGTCGCCCGCACCGTCCCCGCCAGCACGTTGAGCAGGGTCGACTTGCCGGCACCGTTGCTGCCGATCACGGATACGAACTGGCCTTGCGGGATGGCGAGGTCGATGCCGCGCAGTGCGCGCGTCTCCAGCACGGTGCCGCGGTGGAACGTGGCCTCGACCCGGCCGAGCTTCGATCATCGTGCCGGCGCCATGCGCGCCAGCAGTTTCGCGCGCGTCGCGGGCAGGATCAGGGCCGCCACGACGATCAATGCCGTGACCAGGTTCAGGTCCGACGCCTGCAGTCCCAGAAAGTCCGCCTCCAGCGCGAACGCGACCACGATCCGGTAGAACACCGAGCCCAGCACGCAGCCCGCCACGGCCGCGAGCACGGTCGGCCGCGGCAGCAGCGTCTCGCCGATGATCACCGCCGCGAGGCCGACGACGATGGTGCCGGTACCCAGCGTCACATCGGCAAAGCCGTTCGCCTGCGCGAACAAGGCACCGGCCAGCGCCACCAAGCCATTGCTCAGTGCCATGCCGAGGCAGGTCATCGCACCGACCGCGATCCCCTGCGCCTCCGCCATGCGCGGGTTGACGCCGGTGGCGCGCATCGCGAGCCCGACCTCGCTGCGCAGGAACCGGACCAGCAGGGCCGCACAGACCGCCACCACCACCGCGAGGCACAATGGGCGTACCAGCGCCAACGGCAGGCCGAAAACCTCGAACGGCGTCAGCACCGTGGTCTCACCGAGCAGGGCGATATTGGGCCGGCCCATGATCCGCAGGATGATCGAGTAGAGCGCGATCATGGTCAGGATGCTGGCGAGGAGGTGCAGGATCTTGAAGCGCACGTTGAGCAGCGCCGTCACCAGCCCGGCGCAGGCACCGGCGGCCATCGCGAGCGCGGTGCCGAGCCACGGGTTCAGCCCGCTCGTGATCGCGGTCGCGGCCACCGCCGCCCCGAGCGGAAAGCTCCCATCGACGGTCAGGTCGGGAAAGCTCAGCACGCGAAACGACAGGTACACACCCAGGGCCACGAGGCCGTAGATCAGGCCGAACTCGATTGCCCCCAGGAAGGCGACATAGCTCACGCGGGAGCTGCGCCTACTTCACCACCGTCTTCGCCCGCGCCACCACCGCCTCGGGAATCGTCACCCCCATCTTGGCGGCCGAGCCCGGATTGACGAACAGCTCGGTGATCTCGACGCCCTCGACCGGCAGCTCGCCCGGCTTCTCGCCCTTGAGCACGCGCACGACCATCCTGCCGGTCTGCCGGCCGAGGTCGAAATAGTTGAAGCCGAGCGCTGCGATGGCCCCGCGCGGCACGGAATCGGTGTCGCCGGCATAGACCGGCAGCCGGTTCTGCTCCCCGATCTGCACGATCGCCTCGAGCGCGGTCACCACCGTGTTGTCGGTCGGCACGTAGATCGCGTCGACCTTGCCGACCAGGCTCTGCGCCGCCGGCAGCACGTCGGACGACTTCGCCGCCGTGACCTCCCGGATCGTGAGCCCGCGCACCGGCGCTTCCGCCTTGAGCAGCGCCAGCAGCGTCACCGAGTTGGCCTCGCCGGCATTGTAGATCACGCCCAGCGTCTGCACCGTTGGCGTGATCTCCTTGATCAGGTCGAGATGCTTGCCGATCGGCGACAGGTCGGACATGCCGGTCACGTTGCCGCCCGGGTGGCCGAGATCCGTCACCAGCTTGGCGCCGACCGGGTCCGTCACGGCGGTGAACACCACGGGAATGTCCTTGGTCGCTCCCACCACCGCCTGGGCGGACGGGGTCGAGATCGGCACGATCACGGCCGGCGCGTCGCCGACCAGCTTGCGCGCGATCTGCGCCGCCGTGGCCGGGTTGCCCTGGGCGCTCTCATAGACGAAGGTCAAATTCTTGCCGTCCTCGTAGCCGGCCGCCAGCAGCTCGGCCTTGATCCCGTCGCGCGCGGCGTCGAGCGCCGGGTGCTCGACGATCGCGGTCACCGCCACCGTGACCGGATCCGCGGCCGGGGCGGGACTGGCCAGAGCGCAGGCGGCCAGCAGCGCCAGGGCTGTGCGACGTGCGAGAACCATGACATCCTCCCCAGTCTGTCGTCGGCGCAGTGGCTTAGGCCGAAAGCGCCCACCCCCGCAAGGACCCCGCATGCCGACCATCCGCTTCGACCGCAAGCCCGAGGGCGTCGCCACCGTCGAGTGGTTCAAGGACCCCACCGGCGCCTTCACCGCCGGCTACTGGACCCACGAGGGCGGGGTGATCGAGGTCGACTACACCGAGCACGAGTTCTGTCTGCTGCTCGCCGGCAAGGTGCGCCTCACCGACCAGGACGGCCATGTCGACACCTACGGCATGGGCGACGGCTTCGTCATCCCGGCCGGGTTCAAAGGGACGTGGGAGACGCTGAAGCCGGTCCGCAAATGGTATGCAATCTATCAACCCCGAGGCTAATTGTCGCATTGCGGGAACTTTTCCCAAGGCCGCTTGCTGATGGCTGAGCGCGCCGTTACCGGCGATGCACGGCGATGGACCTGCGGCGGACAACGCAATGAAGTATCAAGGCTACGAGCTGGCCCACACCCTGCTCCGGCCATGGCGGGCGCAGAGCAGCTATCTGCTGCAGGCCTGTACCAATCCGTTCAACCCGGTCGCCCACACCTCGTTCGGCCGCAAGGTGGCGGCGTCCTGCGAGGTGTTCGAGAGCGTCACCCGGCGCTACGGCAAGCCGGCCTGGGGCCTGAAGCAGACCTCGGTGGTCGGGCAGCCGACGCCGGTGCGGGAGGAGATCGTCAAGTCGACCCCGTTCTGCGACCTGCTCCACTTCGACCGCGACGCGACGGTGGTCGGCAAGCGCTACGACCCCAAGGTGCTGCTGGTGGCGCCGATGTCCGGCCACCACGCCACCTTGCTGCGCGGCACGGTGGAGGCGCTGATCCCCGAGCACAATCTCTACATCACGGACTGGCGCGACGCGCGCGACATTCCGGTCCTGGCCGGTCGCTTCGGGCTCGAGGAGTATGTCGACCACGTCATGGACTTCATCCGCTTCCTCGGCAGCAACACGCATGTCATCGCCGTCTGCCAGCCGTCGGTGCCGGTGCTGGCCGCCACCGCCTTGATGGCCGCGCGCGGCGATCCCTGCCGCCCGGCCTCGATCACGCTGATGGGCGGCCCGGTCGACACCAGGCGCAACCCGACCGTGGTCAACGAGCACGCGCAGTCGCGGAGCATCGACTGGTTCGAGCAGAACGTCATCGAATACGTGCCCTGGCCGAACGCCGGCTTCATGCGGCGGGTCTATCCGGGCTTCATCCAGCTCACCGGCTTCATGAGCATGAATCTCGATCGCCATGTCGAGGCGCATCGCGGCCTGTACGACAATCTGGTCAAGGGCGACGGCGATTCGGTGCAGCAGCACCGCACGTTCTACGAGGAGTTCCTCTCGGTCACGGACCTGCCGGCCGAATTCTTCCTGGAGACGGTCCAGTCGGCGTTCCAGGAGCACGCTCTGCCCAATGGCACCATGACCCATCGCGGCGAGACGGTCGACTGCGGCGCCATCCATGACACCGTGCTGATGACCGTCGAGGGCGAGAAGGACGATATTTGCGGCCTCGGCCAGACCGAGGCGGCGCACGATCTGTGCACCGGCCTGCCGCCGCACATGCGCTACCATTACGTCCAGCCCGGCGTCGGCCATTACGGCGTGTTCAACGGCCGGCGCTGGCGCACCGAGATCCAGCCGCGCATCCGCGAGATGATCCGCACCACCCAGTTCCGCAGACGCACGGCCGGGCTCGCCTGACGCGTCATCGCGTCCGCCGATCCCGCCATCGGCATGGTACCGATTTACGCGACCGTCCGGCACCGCTAGGTCAGGGCGCAACCCGCGTGAGGAAATGCCGCCATGGACGTGAGAGCCGCCGTCGCCGTCGCCCCCGGCAAGCCGTTGAGCATAGAGACCGTCCAGCTCGAGGGGCCGCGCGCCGGCGAGGTGCTGGTCGAGATCAAGGCCACGGGCCTGTGCCACACCGACTGGTTCACCCTCTCGGGCGACGACCCCGAAGGCATCTTCCCTTCGATCCTGGGCCACGAGGGTGCGGGCATCGTGGTCGACGTCGGCAAGGACGTGACCAGCCTGAAGAAGGGCGACCACGTCATCCCGCTCTACACGCCCGAATGCCGGCAGTGCGAGTACTGCCTGTCGCAGAAGACCAATCTCTGCCAGGCGATCCGCACCACGCAGGGCCAGGGCCTGATGCCCGACGGCACCAGCCGGTTCAGCCTCGGCGGCGAGCCGGTGCGCCACTACATGGGCACGTCCACCTTCGCCCAGTTCACCGTCGTGCCCGAGATCGCTCTGGCCAAGATCCGCGAGGACGCGCCGTTCGACAAGGTCTGCTACATCGGCTGCGGCGTGACCACCGGCGTCGGTGCCGTCATCAACACCGCCAAGGTCCGCCCCGGCGACAATGTCGTCGTGTTCGGCCTGGGCGGGATCGGCCTCAACGTGATCCAGGGTGCGCGGCTCGCCGGCGCCAACATGATCGTCGGCGTCGACCTCAATCCGGGCCGCAAGCCGCTGGCCGAGAAGTTCGGCATGACCCATTTCGTCAACCCGAAGGAGGTCGGCGGCGACCTCGTGCCCTACCTCGTCGACCTCACCAAGGGCGGTGCCGACTACAGCTTCGAGTGCATCGGCAACGTGCACGTCATGCGCCAGGCGCTGGAGTGCTGCCACAAGGGCTGGGGCGTCTCGGTGATCATCGGCGTCGCCGGCGCCGGCCAGGAGATCAGCACGCGCCCGTTCCAGCTGGTCACCGGCCGCGTCTGGAAGGGCAGCGCCTTCGGCGGCGCCCGCGGCCGCACCGACGTGCCGAAGATCGTCGACTGGTACATGGACGGCAAGATCAACATCGACGACCTGATCACCCACACCATGCCGCTCGACGACATCAACCATGGCTTCGAGCTGATGAAGCAGGGCGAATCGATCCGCTCGGTGGTGCTGTACTGATGAGCCAGACCCAAGCGGCGGTATTGACCACGATCTCCGAGCAGCGCTGCTACAACGGCACGGTCGGCTTCTACAGCCACGCCAGCGCCTCGACCGGCGGCACCATGCGCTTCGGCGTGTTCCGCCCGCCCGGCCGCGGACCGTTCCCCGTGCTCACCTACCTCGCCGGCCTGACCTGCAGCGAGGAGACCTTCCTGATCAAGGCCGGGGCCGCGCGCTACGCCGCCGAAGCCGGGCTGATGCTGGTCGCCCCCGACACCAGCCCGCGCGGCCACGACGTGCCGGGCGAGGCGGAATCCTGGGACTTCGGCGTCGGCGCCGGCTTCTATCTCGATGCGACGCAGGACCCCTGGGCCACCAACTGGCGCATGGAGAGCTACGTCACGCAGGAGCTGCCGGCGCTGATCGCAGCGAACTTCCCGGCCGACCCCGACTACCAGGGCATCTTCGGGCACTCGATGGGCGGCCACGGCGCGCTCACCTTGGCCCTGCGCCATCCCGGCCAGTGGCGCTCGGTCTCGGCTTTCGCGCCGATCTGCGCGCCGACCCAATGCCCGTGGGGGGAGAAGGCGTTCACGGGCTATCTCGGCCCCGACCGCGCCGCCTGGGCCGGCCACGATGCCTGCGAGCTGCTGCGCTCGCGCGGCCCCCTGCCCTGCCAGCTCCTGGTCGACCAGGGGCTGGACGACAAGTTCCTGGCCGAACAGCTCAAGCCCGAGCTGCTGGAGGCGGCGGCGGAGGCGACCGGGCAGCGGCTGACGCTGCGGCGGCATGCGGGCTACGATCACTCCTACTGGTTCATCCAGACCTTCATGGCCGATCATCTGGCGCATCATGCGCAGGCGCTGGGGGCCGGGTAGCTCGGCGAGCCGTTCGCTCACGGCCCCCTCCGATCACCGCTCGCCCGACACTCCCGCACGATCTCCTTGCCGCCGAGCCAGTTGAGCGTCGGCCCGTCGATGACGGTGCCGTCCAGCGCCCGGCGCAGCAGGCCGAGATCGATCGGGCCGCGATATTCGGGCCATTTCGGCCATTTGATGGCGCAGACCGCCTCGGCGAGGTCGAGCTCCTCGGGCAGCCGCGCTGGCGCCGCGGTCGAGCAGGCGGGCGAGGCGCGCGCGCAGGGACGGGATGGTCTCGCTGGGCGGCGGCGCGAGTGCTGCCGGCGCGGCCGCCGGCTCCGCGTCGTTGGCGTAGTCCGGGTCGAACAGATGCGCCGGCACCGGCGGGCGGTAATAGGAGAGATACTGCCCACGCATCCAGGGCGGGTTGTGTTTCGTCACCTCCTCGATGTCGGCCTTGAGACTTTCGGGCAGGTCGACCTGCCCGAACGGCACTTTCGGCTGCTTGGCGAACCACTCCTCGTAGGCCACGTTGTCGCTGGCGACGATCAGCTGCTCGATGCCCTTCAGCGGCCCGTGCATCACCTGCGCGCGCAGGCCCGGATGCTCGATCATCCCCAGCAGCGAGCGGCGCAGCGCTTCGTCGGACGGATCGGCCTCGACCACCGGCACGTCGGCGAGCCACGCATCGGGGTCGGGCTCGGCCGGTGGCGGCGGGTCGGCGGGTGGCGGGCTGGGCGGCAGCGTGCGGCCGAGCGAGCGGATAATTCGTTCGTGTTTTTTGTCATGTCGTCGGGTTCGCGCGTGCACGCCGGCAGCAGCAATCCGGTCTGCTTGGCCTTCCTGTGCTCGAGGAAGGCGCGCACGGCGCGGCGGGCGGCCATGCCGGCACTGCCCTGGTAGCGGATCGCCGTGGTCAGTGCCGCCGCGTGATCGGGCACCTGCAGGTCGGAGCCGTGGGAGCGGTCCTTACTGCGCGGCGGGATGTCGGTCAGCACCTCGGCCTCGAACCGGTCGGCGCGGATCTCCTTCCACATCGCGACGGCGATGGCGTCCACCAGCTTCCTCTCGGTGGCGTCGACCGGGCCGTAGCCCTCCTCCAGGTCGAGCACGTGCTGGGTCCACTCTTGCGGGTCCTCCTCGGGCAGCAGGACGAAGTCGCGGGCGCGCAGGCCGTGCTTCAGCGCGTTCCTGGACGAACGCGCTTTGCCTTCGGGCGTGTTCGGGCCGCGCTTCTTCGGGGTGGTGGCGGCATCGGGCATGGCGGTGGGTCCGGGGCAGTGGAGGGCTGCCCCGGATGATAGCAGAAATAGGACTATGATCCTAGCATGATGTCGTGCGCAGGCGCGCATTGCACAGGCGTCAGCCGCTTCCGCTGGTGGCCGATCAGGGTTATCCTCCACCTATGCACGGTACCCACGAGGATCTCTACGAGCGCGACTTCTACGCGTGGACACGCCGCGAGGCGGGGGCGTTGCGCCGCTGGGCGGCGACGCGGCCCAACCTCGACCTCGACCTTGCCCGGATTGCGGAGGAGATCGAGGGCTTGGGCAAGGAGCAGCGAAACGCGCTGCGCAGCTGGACCGTGCGCATCCTCGAGCACTTGCTTCTGCTCGAGCACTCGCCGGCCACGGAGCCGCGGCGCCATTGGACGCGCGAGGTGCTCAACTTCCGTGCCGACGTCGCGGCGCGCGTGACCCGCACCCTGCGCGCGGACCTCGCCCGCCGCCTGCCCGCCCTCTACGATCAGGCGCGCCGCCAGCTCGTCACCGAGTTGGAGCGGTTCGGCGAAGGCGAGACCGCAGCGGGGCTGCCGGCGACGTGCCCCTATACGTTGCAGCAGGTTATCGAGGACTGGTGGCCGGACGCGAAATAGCCGCCCGGCAGGTGGCTTATGCGAGGCTCCGGACATGAGCAAGATCGGCTATCCTCTGAAGCTGCCACGCTCGATCAAGGCGGCGGCCGAGCGGCTGGCTCGCGAGGACGGCGTCTCGCTCAACCAGTGGATCGCCGCCGCCGTGGCCGAGAAGGTGGGTTCGGTCGAGGCGGCGGCACTGTTCCTGCGGCAGCGCGCGGGCGATGCGACCGCCGACGATCTGCTGCGGATGCTGGAAACGGCGCCGGACGTGCCGCCGGCCGCGGCCGATCGGGTCGACGGTGCAGTCTCGTAGCCCGCGAAAGGAAGCGTTAATTGTGCCAGGTACGGTTAACACAGGTATGGTTAACAATTCCGTTCGATCGTTATAATCAGTGCGGTTAGAGACGCATTGCCCGTAGGTTAAGTTTCACTGGAAAGAATTGCCCATGGTAGCGACCGCGGAGCAGATTGAACAATCAAAGAGACAGGTCGTAGGTTGCTCTTTGCACAGACGCGCGAACTTGATGCATTGATATACGCAATGGCTTATGAAACAAAAGGAGTAACTGAAGATGATATTGAAATACGCAATGTGATCATAATGATGATACAAGCACTAGGTATATCTATTCACTCAATCATTAAAATAACTCCGATAATCGACATGAGCATACGGGACTGCTTTGGAATTGCGCGGTCGACCAGCGAACTGGCGGTTAACGTATCGTACATCGTTGCATCACCGGTTACGGTAGCTCAGAGCGCGACAGCACGCGCTGCAAAAATGGTATAGAGATTTGATGCGGTCGATTATATTGGCGAAGAACAAGTTCATTGGACCACTAAATCATCTATTCCACCAGTCGCATCTATACCAGGACTTGGTGAGGCTTTAGTTTTATTTACTGATAAGAAAGGACGAAATTTGTGATTGGACACCCAATAGTATTGACAATAGAATTGAGATTGTTAGAACGTATTCACCAAAGACCGCGATAACCTTGACTGGCTCCAAATTTGCAATTTATCGGCATTCTTCAGAAATTCTACATGGTACCTATTTTGGCGTATTGCACTTTTGGAATGGCACGTCGTCACCTGCGCGAACCCGTGAGGATTTCGAGTGGCTTTGGCTCACTCAGCACTTTTGGACAATATTCACAGCGGCATACTTTGGCGCAAGCAGCGTAATTGACATTTGCTCCAAAAAATTCTGTATTGATGGCATGAAGGAACGCCAATGCGAGTTAAACCTAGAAGTGGAGCGAGCCAATAGCATATTGAATGATTATGGCTAAACTTACCGTTGCGAGTTTAAGCTAACGAAAGCATCCAACTACATGTCGCCACCTACTGGGAGCATTGCAGCAGTCGGGCGTATGTCCGACGCAACTGATCCGTTTCGGCGGCGCGCCGCCGAAACGGATCCATGCTTAGGCTCGGGCTGGCACGGCTCGAACGGATCGGCGGTAGAAAGAGCCCCCACCCAGCCCTCTCGCCTCTTCGAAGCAGAGAGCGCTTACTTGGCGCAGCTGATGAGATGGCCGGCACCGGAACCGTGCAGATCCGGGGTGCCCGAGGGTTGCGGTGCGGCCCTCGGCATCCTCAAGCTACTTGATGAAAGCTCCCGTACTCAGCCGCCCCTGACCATCCCCCTGTCCGCGAAGTCCTCCCGCTGCGGCCGGATCACGCAGAACCTGTGCCCGGTCGGCGCCTCCATCACCCACCACGTTTTCACCTGCGCGACACGCTTCGCCCCCAACGCCTCCAGCCGGGCGACCTCCGCGTCGACGTCGTCGGTCTCGATGTCGAGATGCACCCGGCTCTCGTGCTCGACCTGCTGCACGATCACCGCCGGCTGGCCCTCCGGCGTCACGAGATCGACGTAGCGCGGGTCGTCGGTCGCCCGGGCCGGGTAGCCGAGGGCAGCACTCCAGAACGCGCTCGCCGCCTGCGCGTCCTCGGTGCGGCAGTCGATCACGATGGCACCCAGACAGCTCTTGTGCATGGCGTCGCTTCCTCCCCGGTTTCAGCCGCGGCCATCCCCGCGGCACCCAGAGTTTGCTCAAGCAAGGCGATCCTGCATCGCAGAACGTTATCCTATGCCGTCATGGCGTGCCGCTCGCATTCGCCGGCCGCGCACCTTGACCTCGCCGGCGGCCCCGCCGAGCATCCGGCGCGGCCGCAACGGGGAGGCATCGAATGAGCGAGATCGGCGTAGGGGTGATCGGCACCGGCTTCATGGGCGAGTGCCATGCGCTGGCGTTCACCGCCGTGGTGCCGCTGTTCCAGCCCAGCCTGCGGCCGCGGCTCGCCGTGGTCGCCGACATCAACCTTGCCGCCGCCGAGCGGGCGCGGGAGCGGTTCGGCTTCGCGCGCGCCTGCGCCGACTGGCGCGAGCTGGTGGCCGACCCGGCGGTCGGGCTGGTCTCGATCACCTCGCCCAACGTGCTGCACAAGGAGATGGCGCTGGCGGCGATCGCGGCCGGCAAGCATGTCTATTGCGAGAAGCCGCTGGCGCTGACCGCGGCGGATGCGCGCGAGCTGGCGCTGGCCGCCGAAGCGAAAGGCGTGCGCACGCTGGTCGGCTACAACTATCTGTGCTCGCCGGCGCTGCAGCACATCAAGCGGCTGCTGGATGCGGGCGAGCTGGGTGCGATCACCTATCTGCGCGCCTGCTTCGAGGAGGACTACATGGCGGACCCGGCCGTGCCGTTCTCCTGGCGCTGCGAGCGTGCCAAGGCCGGCAGCGGGGCGCTTGGGCGACATGGGCAGCCACGCGATCAGCCTCGCCCGCTTCCTCGGCGGCCCGATCGTCGAGGTGCTGGGCGACACGGCGATGGTGGTGCCCGAGCGCGCGGTGGCGCCGCCGGGTGCCGACCTGCAGTTCGGCCGGGTCGAGCAGCCGACCGAGCTGCGCCGGGTCGAGAACGAGGACATCGCGCACTGCCTGTTCCGCTTTGCCAGCGGCGTGCTCGGCAGCCTCGCCACCAGCCGCACCGCCTGGGGCCGCAAGAACGGCCCGGATCTCGAGCTGCACGGCACGCTGGGCGCGGTGCGCTACCGGCAGGAGCGCTTCAACGAGTTCGAGCTGTTCCGCGCGTCGCCCCGCCAGGACGATAACGGCTTCCGCACCGTCATGTGCGGACCTTACCATGGCGCCTATGGCCGGTTCACGCCGGCACCCGGCCACAGCATCGGCTTCAACGACCTGAAGGCGATCGAGGTCGCGGGCCTGCTGCAGGGCATCGCCGACGGCGGCCCGACCTACCCCGATTTCCGCGAGGGCTGGGCGATCGAGGCCGTGTGCGATGCCGTGCTGGAGAGTGCCGAGCGGCGCGCCTGGGTCCGGGTCGAGCAGACCGGCTGAGGGTGGCGCCGGCACCGGAATGATCTAGCATCCGCCTTCGGACGTAGACCGGCGCAAAGGGAGGACCATGAGCGAGGTGCGGCTGCAGGACTGGGTGGGCAGGTCGCAGGACCAGGCCGATCACAGCTACCCGACCCCGGTGCGCGGGCTGGCCGCGACGCTGAACGCCGCGCATGCCGCGGGAGCGCAGGCCGGCGATCCGCTGCCCGAGCTGTGGCACTGGCTGTATTTCCTGCCGCAGGTGCCGATGGCCGAGATCGCGCTGGACGGGCACCCCAAGCGCGGCGGCTTCCTGCCGCCGGTGGCGCTGGAGCGGCGGATGTGGGCCAGCGGGCGGCTGGAGTTCCAGGGCGAGCTGCGCGTCGGCGAGCCGCTCTTTCAGAGCTCGCGGATCCTCAAGGTCGCCGAGAAGGAGGGCAAGGCCGGGCGGATGGTGTTCGTCACCGTCCAGCACGCGGTGAGCTCGCCGCGCGGCCCGGCCATCGCCGAGGAGCAGGACATCGTCTACGTGGCGATGCCCGAGCGGTTCGTGCCGCCCGCGCCGGTGCCGGGCCCGGCCGACCCCGCCTGGTCGGAGCCGGTGGCGGTCGATACGGTGCTGCTGTTCCGGTTCTCGGCGCTGACCTTCAACGGCCACCGCATCCACTACGACCTGCCCTACGCCACCGGGGTCGAGAAATATCCGGGCCTGGTCGTGCACGGGCCGCTGCAGGCGCTGCTGCTGATGCAATCGGCCCAGCTGAACAACCCCGGCCGCCGCCCGGCCCGGTTCAGCTTTCGTGGGTTGCGGCCGCTGTTCCATTTCGAGACGCTGCGGCTGCAGGGCCGCCCGCGCCCCGACGGCGGCCACGATCTGTTCACCGTCACCGGCGACGGGCACGTCTGCATGCAGGCGAGCATCCACTGGAGCGACGCGTGAGCCCGCGCCTGGAGCGCTCGGTCCTGCTGGTGCCGGCCTCGAACTGGGCGATGATCACCAAGACCGCGGGCTCGGCCGCCGATGCCGTGTGCATCGACCTCGAAGATGCGGTGGCGCCGGGCGAGAAGGCGGCCAGCCGGGCCAACGTCGCGCGTGCGTTCACCGAGCTCGATTTCGGCGGCAAGCTCAAGCTGTTCCGCATGAACGGGCTCGACACTGGCTGGGCCTATCGCGACCTGGTCGAGATCGTCGAGGCGGCCGGGAACGGGGTCGATCTCGTCGTGGTGCCCAAGGTCAACGGGCCGGAGGACATCCGCTTCGTCGACACGCTGCTGGGCCAGATCGAGGCCAACAAGGGGCTGCGGCAGCGCATCGGCATCGAGGCGCTGATCGAGACGGCACAGGGCTACGTAAACCTGCGTGAGATCGCGGCTTCGTCGCCGCGGCTGGAAGGCTTCATCTATGGCTCCGGTGACTATGCCGCCTCGATGCACATGCCGATGACCGCGATCGGCGAGCTCGACGCGAACGATGCGCTCTATCCGGGCCACCGCTGGCATGCGGTGATGCACGGGATCGTCGCCACCGCGCGGGCGTACGGCAAGCGCGCGGTCGACGGGCCGTTCGCCGGCATCCGCAACGAGCCGGGCCTGGAGCAGGCGTGCCGGATCGGGCGCGCGATGGGCTTCGACGGCAAATGGTGCATCCATCCGAGCCAGGTCGCGGCGGCGAACCGGGAGTTCGCGCCGACGCCGGCCGAGATCGGCTGGGCGCGCACCGTGCTCGACACCTACCAGGCCGCGATGGCGGCCGGGACCGGGGCGATCACCGTCGGCGGCAAGATGATCGACGTGGCGTCCCTGCGCATGGCCGAGACGATCGCCGACCGGGCGCGGACTGGCCGGCCTGCCGGACGCGGCGGGATGACGTCATGGTGAAGCTGCTGCAGGGTCTGCGCGTCGTCGAGGGCACGGCGTTCGTGGCGGCACCGCTGGCCGGCATGACCCTGGCGCAGATGGGGGCCGACGTGATCCGCTTCGACCGCATCGGCGGCGGCCTCGACCACCATCGCTGGCCGGTCACGAAAGACAATCGCAGCCTGTTCTGGGCCGGGCTCAACAAGGGCAAGCGCTCGATCGCCATCGACTTCTCGACCCCGCGCGGCCAGGAGCTGGTGACCGCGCTGATCTGCGCGCCCGGCCCCGACGCCGGCATCTTCCTGACCAACCTGCGCTCGCGCGGCTGGATGGACTACGACGCGCTGAAGCAGCACCGGCCGGACCTGATCATGCTCTCCGTGCTGGGCACGCGCGAGGGCGGCCCGGCGGTCGACTACACCGTCAACCCCGCGGTCGGCTTCCCGTTCGCCACCGGCCCCGAGGGCTCGACCGAGCCCGTGGCCCACGTGCTGCCGGCCTGGGATTGCATCACCGGCCAGATGGCGGCCCTGGGCCTGCTCGCGGCCGAGCGGCATCGCCGCTCCACCGGCCAGGGGCAGCTGGTCGAGATCGCGCTCAAGGACGTGGCGCTGGCGATGCTGGGCAATCTCGGCATCCTGGGCGAGGTCGCGATCAACGGCGTCGACCGGCCGAAATACGGCAACTCCCTGTTCGGCGCCTACGGCCAGGACTTCGTCACCGCCGATGGTCGGCGCGTGATGGTGGTGGCGCTGACCGCGCGCCAGTGGAGCGGCCTGCGCGCAGCGACCGGCCTTGCCGACGCGATCGACCGATTGGGCGAACGGCTGGGTGTCGACCTCGGGCTGGAGGGCGAACGTTTCAAGGCGCGCAAGGAGATCACGGCGCTCCTCGAGCCCTGGTTCGCCGAGCGCCGCGTCGAGGATTTCGCCGCGACGTTCGACCAGCGCGGGGTCACCTGGTCGCAGTTCCGGACCTTCGCGCAGGCGGTGGCCGAAGACCCGGACCTGTCGCCGCGCACCCGATGTTCGAGGAGCTGGAGCAGCCGAGGATCGGCAGCTACCTCGTCCCGGGCTCCCCGTTCGAGTTCAGCGAGTTCGCGCGCGAGCCGCCGCGCCGGGCCGCTGCTCTGGGCGAGCATACCGAGGAGATCCTGGCCGGCGTGCTGGGCCTGGGCGGCGCCGAGATTGGTCGGCTCTACGATGACCGGATCGTGGCCGGTCCTCACTACTAGGGCCGACCGGCGCTCGTCAAAGACGCGGCGCGTCGGTCGGGAGGATGCCGCCGACGAGCGTCGGTGGGGATAGCGATGATGTGACAGGTAGTGGGGTGGAATCGTCGATGGGTACGCCGCGCTGCATCCCGTAGACTAACTCAAGCTCTCGATCGAGAATATCGAAATCTTTGGCCCGGATTGCCTCATGCTTCGCAATATTGCCCAGCAGATAGATCGCAAAGCCTGTTCCCGGTATCAGATAGCCAAATGTATAGATGGTGAAGGCGCTGGCAGCAGCTAGGTTAACAAAAGAATTATTCGACATGATACAGCTCCGGCTCGATCAAACCGTCGAGCCAAAAGCTAAATGTCAGAGATTAATATCTGACTTAGACGAGCCTACCCGTAGCGTCGCTCGATCGACTGCTTGACGCTGTCGAGCAAGACCGCAAGCAGCATCAGGGCACCGCGGATCACCTGCATGTAGGAGGCGTCCAGGCCCATGATGTTGATCGCGGTGTCGATCGTCGACAGCAGCAGCACGCCGGCGAACACGCCCGACAGGCCGCCCAGCCCGCCGCGCAGGGAGACGCCGCCGATCACCACCGCGGCGAACGCCTCGAACAGCATGCCGAGGCCGAGATTGGGGGTGGCGCCATTGGTCCGGGCCGCCAGCAGGAAGCCGGCGAAGGCCGCGACCACGCCCGAGAGGATGAACACCCGATAGAGCACTCCGTCGACATCGATGCCGGCGCGGAAGGGAGCGATCGGGTTGCCGCCAACCAGGTAGACCCAGCGCCCGAACTGGGTGCGCCGCAGCACCGTGCCGAAGATCAGGTAGGTGACGACGAGAATCCAGATCAGCAGCGGCAGGCCCAGCAGGTCGCTGCTGCCGGCGGCGCGGAAGTCGTCGGGCAGGCCGTACATCGAGCGCCCGCCGGTCATGATCAGGCCCAGACCGCGCACCGAGATGTAGGTGGCGAGCGTGACGATGAACGCGTTGATCCTGAACCGCACCACGAGGACGGCGTTGAACAGGCCGACCAGCGCGCCGAAGGCGAGCACGATCGGCAGGGTCAGCCAGGTGTCGAGGTGGAACGGCAGCGGCGAGCCGCGCGAGGCGGTGAGCGAGGCCGCGAGCATGGCCGCGAACGCCATCACGCTCTCGATCGACAGGTCCATGTGCCCGGCGATGATGCAGAACGACAGGCCGATCGCCAGCAGCCCGACGAACGTCGCGTGCTGCAGGATGTTGAGGAAGATGCCGACCTGGAAGAAATGCTCGATCGTCACCGAGCAGACCAGCAGGATCGCGGCCAGGATGCCCCAGACCAGATGGTCGAGCACGAAGACCAGGATGGGGCGGCGCACGTCGGCGCCACCCCCGGCCTCGACTAGCGCGGCCAAGGCCTCGTCCCTACTGGACGGGCTCGACCGGGTCGGTCGGGACCTTCATGTTGCCCCAGAAGCTCGGATTGTCGACATTGGCCTTGGTGATCGCCGCACCCGGGATCTTGAGGTTCGGCCCCCACTCCTCCTCGGTGAGCACCGCGTCGAGCCCGAGCACCTTGTAGTTGCCGGGCTTCGGCTTCTCGCCCTTGAGGATCATCGGCAGGAACATGGCGATGCCGTAGACCTGGGCGAAGGTCGGCTGCTCGACCTCGACCTGCTGCCAACCCTTGCGGATATTGTCGAGCCCGACCGGGGCGCCGTTCGACGCCATCAGCATCATCTGCCCGGGCTTCATGCCCTTGGCCTCCATGGTCGCGACGATCGGCACGGTCAGGTGGGCCGCGTGGGCGAACACGAGGTCGATGTCGGGATTCACCAGGATCTGGTCCTCGAACACTTTGCCGGCGTTGGTCGCTTCCCACAGCAGCGCCGCCTTGCTGATGATCTCCACGTCGGGCGCCTTCTCGGCCATCACCTGCTCGAAGCCTTTTTGGATGTCGAGCGTGTAGCTGTCGCCGGGATCGCCCAGGATCTGCAGCACCTTGCCCTTGGCGCTACCGTTCTTCTCGGTCAGCAGCCGGACCGCCTCGTTGGCGGCGATCTGGCCGATCTCGACCGTGCCGGCGACCGAGGTGAGCTCGAACGGCGTGCTGCGGATCAGCCGGTCGAAGTTCAGCACCTTGATGCCGGCCGCGCGCGCCTTCTCGATACCCGGGACGATCGCGTCGAAATCGACCGCGTTCATGATGATCGCGTCGGGCTTGGTGTTGATCAGGTCCTCCATCTGGTTGAGCTGCAGGTCGGCGCGGTTCTGCGCGTCGAGCGAGGTGACCTCGTAGCCCATGGCTCCCAGCACGTTCTCGAACGCACTGCGGCTCGCGGTCTGGAACTCGTCGAGCAGGGTCGGGATCATGTAGACGATCTTGCCGTGCTGCTGGGCCATGGCCGGACCGGCGGCGAGCGCCAGGGTCATGGCACTGGCCAGCAGCAACCCGGCGCGACGACGGTTCAAGTTCATCTCAGATCCCCCTCGTTGTTCCCTCGGCACGGTCATCCTGCCCACTCCGCAAGGCTATTTCCAGCAATTCGCGGACACCTCACAGCCGACGCGAAATCTCTTTGCGCGGATTGACGGCCCGATCCACTCTGCGCGACGCCAAGATCAGGAGCGGCCCCAATGCCTATTCAACTAGAGGGTTCCTGCCATTGTGGCTCGGTGCGCTTCAGCGTTGCCTCGCACGCGCCGCAACCCTACCAGCTCTGCTACTGCTCGATCTGCCGCAAGACCGCGGGCGGTGGCGGCTATGCGATCAATCTCTCCGCCGTAGCGAGCACGCTCGACGTGGTCGGCGGCGACGCGCACGGCGTCTGGCATGCCCAGATCGAGGAGCGGGACGCGAACGGTGTCTGCCGGCTGCAGACCAGCCCCGCCGAGCGGCACTACTGCCGCACTTGCGCCAGCGCCCTCTGGCTGTACGACCCACGCTGGCCCGAGCTGGTGCACCCCTTCGCCTCGGCGATCGACAGCGAGCTGCCGGTGCCCCCGGCTCGCGTCCATCTGATGCTGCGCTACAAGCCGAGTTGGGTCGTGCCAAACGTCGGACCGGACGACGATTGCTTCGACGAATTTCCCGAGCTCTCGATCGAGAAGTGGCACCGCAGCAGAGGACTCTGGCTGGACTAGGCGGCCTCGGCCCCGCTGCCCGTGGTGATCAGCGCGATCAGGTCGTCGTGCCGGGTCTCGTCGCGCCGGCGGATGCCGGCCACCCTGCCCTGGTGCAGCACGACCATCCGGTCGGCGACCTCCAGCGCGTGCAGCACGTTGTGGGTGATCACGACCACGGCGACGCCGCGCTGCTTGACCTGCTCGATCAGCTCCAGCCCGCGCCTGGTCTGGGTCACGCCCAGGGCCGCGAACGGCTCGTCGAGCAGCACCAGCCGGCCGCCCCAATGGACGAAGCGGGCCAGCTCGATCGCCTGCCGCTGCCCGCCCGACAGCATGTCGACTCGGGCACGCAGCGAGGGGATGCGGCTGCCGAGCGCGTGCAGGGCCGTCGCGGTCTCGGCCTCCATCTCGCGCTCGCGCAGCCAGCCCAGGCCCGCCACGCGCCGGGTCAGCTCGCGGCCCATGAAGAAGTTGGCGACGACGTCGACGTTCGGGCACAGCGAGAGATCCTGGTAGACCGTCTCGATACCGGCTGCCTTGGCATCGGCCGGACTGGCGAACGCGACCTCCTGCCCCTCGATCGCGAGCGTGCCGCTGCTCGGCGGCTGGGCACCGGCGATGATCTTGATCAGGGTCGACTTGCCGGCGCCGTTATCGCCCAGCAGCGCGGTGACCTCGCCGGCATGCACGTCGAAGCTGACGCCAGCAAGCGCGGTCACCGCGCCATAGCGCTTGGCGACGTTGCGGATCGACAATAGTGGTGCGCTCATCGCCCTCGAGCCCATGCGTTGCAGCGGTCCGCCCCATGACGACAGCGGCGGGCACGCCGGTCAAGCGGATGCGGGCAGCTCATGGCGCACCGGTGCCGCCACGCTCTCGTAGATCTCGTCTTCCTGGGCGAAATGCAGGCGGAGAATGGCCTCCAGCGCATAGAGCGTTCGCCGCAGATCGGTGACCTCCTCGCCGCTCGGGCCGGCCGCGCCAAGCTCGGCCACCAGGCGCGAGAACCGGCGGCCGAGATGCGCGATCTCGCGATGCGCACGTGAGATCGCCGAGAGGGGATCGGTGCCGCCGACCAGCCGTGCGATCTCCGGGTGCAGATCCGCCTCGTCGGCCCGCTCGTGCGCCAGGACCCGCTGCAGCTCGACGTCGAGCGCGGTCAACTCGCGCTGGACTGTCTGCGTATCGGCGGCTCCCGAGCCGATCGGCCAGCGCTCGCATGTGGTCGAGTACGGCCGCCAGAGCGCCATGCTCGGCGATGAGCGAGCGCACCCTGGCGTCGGCCAGCGCCGGCGCGGAACGCCTGCCGTCGCCCAGCGCGCGGAGCGCGTTCAGGATCACGGCAACGTCGATCACCTCCTGGAACAGCGCCCCGGCGACGGGCGGCAGGTACCCGGCAGCGGCCACCAGCATGCCGAGCGTCGACAGGACGATGCCGGCGAGCACGCTCTCCAGCGCGATCCGCCGCGTCCGCCGGGCGACCCGGATCGCCACCGCCAGCAGGTCCAGGCGGTCGACGAGCAGCACGACGTCGGCGGCCTCGCTGGCGGCGCCCGCGCCGCGGGCGCCCATCGCGACACCGACGTCGGCGGCGGCCAGGGCCGGGGCGTCGTTCAGGCCGTCGCCGACCATCACGGTGACGCCGTCGGCCCGCTCCGCACGGACGGCGTCGACCTTGTCCTGGGGCGAGCGGTCGGCGAGCACGCTGTCCACGCCGAGTGCCGCGGCCACGGTCTCGGCAACGTCCTGCCGGTCGCCGGACAGCATGACGATCTTGGCGATACCGATCCCGTGGAGCGCGCGGAGCGCACGCGGGGTCTCGCGCCGGATCTGGTCGGCCAGGAACAGGGCGCCGATCAGCTCGCCGTCGACCGCGACGAACACGGTCGACATGCCGTCGCGCCGGGCGCGCGCCACCAACGCATCGGCCCAGGCCGGCGGCTGCCGGCCCGCCGACCCACTCCAAGCCGCCGAGTCGCACACGGCGACCCTCGACCGTCCCTTCCATGCCGGCACCCAGCGGCTTCTTCGACCTGCTCCGGCAGCGTCAAGGCGAGGCCGCCGGCCCGGCCCGCGTCGATGATCGCCTTCGCCATGACGTGCTGCGAGACCTGCTCGAGCGATGCGGCAAGGCGCAGCACCTCGTCGGGGGCGGTACCTTCACGGCCCTCCACCGCCGTCACGCGTGCGATGCCGGTGGTGAGCGTGCCCGTCTTGTCGAACATCACGGTCCGCGCTCGGGCCAGGGTCTCGAGCGCGCCGCCGCCCTTCATCAGCACACCCTGCCGTGCTGCGGCGGAGATGCCGGCGACGATCGCGACGGGCGCCGCCAGGATCAGGGGGCATGGGGTCGCGACCACCAGCACCGCCAGCGCACGGATCGCCTCGCCGGAGATCAGCCACGCCGCCGCGGCGATGACGAGGGTGACGGCCAGGAAGGCCAGCGACCAGCGGTTGGCGAGCCGCACGAACGGCGCTTTTTCCTGCTGCGCCGCCTCGACCAGCCGCACGATGTCCGCGTAGGTGCTGTCCGCAGCAGCAGCGTCGGCGCGCAGCCGGAGCGGCCCGCCGGCGTTGACCGTGCCACTGCGCAGCGACCCGCCGGTGCGGTACTCGACCGGGACCGATTCGCCGGTGAGCGCCGACTCGTCGAGCATCGCCGTCTGGTCCAGCAGCGTGCCGTCGACCGGCAGGACCTCGCCGCTCTTGACCACGAGCCGGTCGCCCGGGCGCACGTCCGCCACCGGAATGTCCGCGAGATCCTGGCCGGTCTCGCGATGCGCCGTGCGCGGCGTGCGGCCCAGCAGCGCCGTCAGCTCCCGGTTGGCGCGCCGTTGGGCGAACTCCTCCAGCACATTGCCGCCGGTGAACATCAGGGCGATCACGACACCGGGCAGGGTCTCGCCCAGCGCCAGGGCACCGCCCATGGCGAGGCCGGCGATGATGTCGACCCCCGGCTCGCCTTTCAGCAGCTGGCGGCCGATCTCCAGCACGAGCAGCGCCAGCGCCGGGACGACGCCCGCCGCCCAGATCAGTGAAGCGAGGTCGCCTCGCCCAGCCAACCAGAGGCCAGCGCCCCCGATGAGCGCCAGCCCAGCGACGACCATGGCGCCGCCGTGCGGCGTGAACCAGGTGGAGCGCATCGATCCCTATCGCCCGAGGTCAGGCGACAGACGCTGTCATGACCGAACGCGTCTACCGCAAGCTGCAGTCGAGGTCGCGGTACGTCAGCGCAGGCGAGCAGTGAGAGCGGCGATGTGCTCGGGGCCGAGACCGCAGCAGCCGCCGACGATCCGCACGCCCTGCCCGATCCAGCCGATGGCGGCGTCGGCGAAGGCTTCGGGCTCGACTTCGGCGAACTGCCAGTCGGGCGCCTTGAAGTAGCCCGATTCCGGATAGGCCATGACGGGCATCGGCGATTGCGCGAGCAGGGGCGGCAGCGCCTCTTCGATCTCCGGCAGCGAGGTGTGCATCACGCCCAAGGCGTCGATCGGCTGGGCGGCATAGTGCCGGATCAGGTCGGCGAATGGCGGGCCATCGTCGCGAAAACTCATCAGCGGTCCCGGCCCGCGCCGCTTGGCACTGAGACCGATCCAGACCGGCAGACCGGTGGCGCGGGCTGCTTCCAGCGCCATCCCGCCATGCTCGAGGTCGCAGATCATCTCGAGCAGGAGGAGGTCGACGCCCGCCTCGGCCTGCAGCTCCGCCGCCTCGCGCAGGTTGGCGGCCCAGGGGATCGCTGCGAGCTCGACGGTCCGGTCGCGCTGGTCCGTGCCCTTGGCCACCGGCCGCATGGTCGAGAGCGAGCCGGCGACGGCCACCGGGCGTCCAGCCTCGTCCGCGGTCCGCGCCACCGCCTCGCGCGCGAGGCGCACCGCCAGGCGCTGCAGCTCGGCGGTGCGCTCGCCGATGCCGGCGCGCTCGAGCAGGTGGCGGGCGGAGGCGAAGGTGTTGGCGGTCACGATGTCGGCGCCGGCGCGGATATAGTCCTCGTGGATGGCCGCGCAGCAGCTCCGGATGGCTGGCGGTGGCCACGGCGCACCAGGCGTCGTCGTTCATCGGCGCGCCGCGGCGCTGCAGCTCGGTGCCGGTGGCGCCATCGAGGATGACGGTCTGGCCCGTCGCCAGCTTCTCCTGAATGGCATGCATCGCGGTGGTCACTCGACGTTCAGCCTTTTGCAGCCGTGAGCGCAGTCGCGGGCTGCACACGAGGCCTAGGAGGTCGCCCGGCGACCAGAATGCCGGCTGCGGCGATCAACAGCAGTCCGGCGACCGCGACGGCGTCCGGGCGCTCTGCGAAGAGAACATAGCTCCAGATCACCGCGAACAAGACGTAAGTGTAGTCGAAGGTCCCGATCACCGCCGCGGGCGCGATCTGGTAGGCCATGGCGACGCCGGTGCCGAACGCCACCATCAGCAGCGCCAGCAGGGCCATCAGCGCCCAGCCGCCCCCGCCCATGGCAGCCCACGGGCCGAACAGAAAGGGATGCTCCGACACGCTCGCCGACGGATGGTTGGATCAGCCACAGCCCCGCAGTCGCGATCAGACCGGCGGCGAGCAGGCCGATATTGAGGCCGAACGCCAGGACCAGCGGCCGCTCCTCGGCGCACCGTGCCCGGGTGATGATCGCGGCCAGGGCATAGAGTATCGCCGCCAGCACCGGCAGCAGGGCCGCGACCGAGAAGGTGTCGCCGCCCGGGCGCAGCACGATCAGGACACCCAGGAACCCGAGCCCGATGCCCAGCCATCTCGCGGTGCCGACCGGCTCGCCGGTGAGCGGGCGCGAGAGCAGCGCCATGAACAGGGGAGCGGTGTAGAAGGCGACCGCAGCGGCGGAGAGCGATATCAGCGGCAGGGCGGCGTAGTACGCGATCCACATCAGGACCAAAAGCGCGCTGCGCAGGCCGACCCAGCCCGGGGATTTGGGCAGCAGGGATTCGCCGGGTGCGAGCAACAGCATCAGCGCGACGAGAACCGGCAGCACGATGAGCGATCGCAGCGAGAATATCTGCCAGGCCGTGAAGCTGGCGCTGTTGTACTTGATCAGCGCGTCGCCGAACGACATCAGGAATACCGAGCCGACGATCAGGGCCACGCCCAGAACGGGCTGAGCCGGTCGCATGTCCGTTTCCTTCCGTCACCGATCTGCAGCCGCCCGTGTTGCTATCAGCAGGGATCGCGGCGTTGCAAGCTCCACAGGAAATGAATAACACTGATATTATGTAATTATTGCCTTCACTTGACTTCCCGGTGTAGAAACACGATCATCCAGTACAGCGCGGTGGTACTGCGCTTTTCACGTCTTCGAGCTGTGTTGGACGACGGATGCGCTTTTTCCCGGTATTCCTGGACCTGGACCATCAGCCCGTCGTGGTCGTCGGTGGCGGCGAGCAGGCGGCACAGAAGATCCGGCTCCTCGCCAAGACCAAGGCGCGGATCCGGGTGCTGGCGATGGATCCGTGCGCGGAGATCATCGGCCTCGCGGCCGACGGCACGCTGATGCTGGAGCGGCGCACGCTGGTGGCGCGCGACCTCGCCGGCGTCCGGCTGGCCTATGTCGCATTGGCAGACGATGCGGCGGCCGCTCGTGCCGTCGGCATGGCGCGGGCAGCCGGCGTGCCGGTGAATGCGGTCGACCGCCAGGAGCTGTGCGACTTCATCACCCCGGCCATCGTCGACCGCGATCCGCTGGTGGTGGCGATCGGCACCGAGGGTGCGGCGCCGGTGCTGGCGCGGCAGCTCAAGGCGCGGCTCGAAGCGATGTTGCCGGCGCGGCTGGGCGGGCTGGCACGGTGGGCGGCGAGCCTGCGCGAGCGTGCGGCCGAGAGCGTCGCGCGCGGCCTGGCACGGCGCCGGTTCTGGGACGGATTCTTCGATGGCCCGGTGGCGCGAGCCTATCTGGCTGGCGCGCACGACGAGGCCGTGCGGCTGGTCGAGCGGGAGCTGACGCGCGGCGCCGCTGCAGACACGGGCCGCGTGACGCTGGTCGGCGCTGGGCCCGGCGATCCCGACCTGCTGACTTTCAAGGCGATGCGCGCGCTGCAGGAAGCCGACGTGATCGTCGCCGATCGGCTGGTGTCGACCGAGATCCTGGAGCGGGCACGCCGCGACGCCGAGCGCATCCTGGTCGGCAAGACCCCGGGCCGGCCGTCACC
The DNA here is from genome assembly GCA_963798145.1 of uncultured Alphaproteobacteria bacterium. Classification (GTDB taxonomy): domain Bacteria; phylum Pseudomonadota; class Alphaproteobacteria; order Geminicoccales; family Geminicoccaceae; genus Benzoatithermus. Next base: position 78,359 of record CAWCSG010000017.1, on the reverse strand, counting down.
CAGTCAGGCCGAGATCAACGCGATCCTGCTGCGCGAGGCGCGCGCCGGCAAGCATGTGGTCCGGCTCAAGGGCGGCGACCCGTTCGTGTTCGGGCGTGGCGGCGAAGAGTTGGCGGCGCTCCACAGCGCGGGAATCCCGGTCGAGGTGGTGCCCGGTATCAGCGCCGCCATGGGCTGCGCCGCCGCAATCGGCCTCGCGCTGACCGAGCGCGAGGAGCGCCGCAGCCTGACCCTGCTCACCGGTCATGCCAGCGACGGCCCGGCCGAGCATGATTGGGCGGCGTTGGCACGGCCGGGTCAGACGCTGGCGATCTACATGGGCGTGGGCGCCGCGGGTCACATCCAGGCTCGGCTGCTGGCTGCCGGAATCGACCCCGAAACGCCGGTGACCGTGGTCGAGAACGGCACGCTGCCCTCGCAGAAGATCGCGCTGACAAGAATCGGCCGTCTGGCCGAGGGCATCATCGACGCCGCGATCAAAGGTCCGGCCATGATTTTCGTCGGCGCTCATCCGACTGGTCCGGCTTTGGCGGCCACCGCCGCAGAGGTGTCCTCGTCCCTCAACTCCAGGATCTTCCCGCAGACCGCCACCAGGGAGCTCGTCATATGACCGCGCAGGTGCTCACCGCCAACCGGCTGCTCGACGGCGAGGCCGTGTTCCTCGGGACCCGCGGATGGGTCGGCGATCTCGATTTCGCCACGGTCGCCGACGATGCCGGGCAGGCCAAGGCGCTGGAGGCGCTGGGCAAGCAGTCGATGGCCGTGAACGAGGTCGTCGACGCTTACCTGATCGACGTCATCGCGGGCGAGACCGGGCTGCGGCCGCTCAAGCTGCGCGAGTATCTGCGCACCGTCGGCCCGACCGTGCGCACGGATCTTGGCAAGCAGGCCCGCCGGGCTGGAGACGCTCATGTATCGCTATGACGAGTTCGACCGGCAGTTCGTGCTGCAGCGGACGGCGCAGTTCAAGGACCAGGTCCGGCGCCGCGTCGCCGGCGAGCTGAGCGAGGACGAGTTCAAGCCGCTGCGGCTGAAGAACGGCCTCTATCTGCAGCTGCACGCCTACATGCTGCGGATCGCCATCCCCTACGGCACGCTGGGCTCGCGCCAGCTGCGCAAGCTCGCCGACATCGCCGACAAGTACGATCGCGGCTACGGCCACTTCACCACGCGGCAGAACCTGCAGCTCAACTGGCCGGAGCTGAAGGACACGCCGGACATTCTGGCGGAGCTGGCCGAAGTCGAGATGCACTGCATCCAGACCTCGGGCAACTGCATCCGCAATGTCACCAGCGACCACTTCTCGGGGGTCTCGGCCGACGAGGTGGCGGACCCGCGGCCTTGGGCCGAGCTGCTGCGCCAGTGGTCGACGCTGCACCCGGAATTTTCCTATCTGCCGCGCAAGTTCAAGATCGCGGTCACGGGCTCACCGGCCGACCGCGCGGCAGTTCGGGCGCACGATATCGGGCTGGTGCTGAAGAAGAACGACGACGGCGAGCTCGGCTTCGAGGTGCTGGTCGGCGGCGGCCTCGGCCGGACGCCGATGATCGGCAAGATCGTGCGCGAGTTCCTGCCGGTCGACGAGCTGCTGCCCTACTGCACGGCGATCATGCGCGTCTACAACCGCTTCGGCCGCCGGGACAACAAGTACAAGGCGCGCGTGAAGATCCTGGTCCACGAGCTCGGGCTGCCCGAGTTCAAGCGCGAGGTCGAGACCGAGTATGCCGCCGGCGACCATGCCGAGGGCATCGCGATCGCGGCCGAGGAGCTGCGCCGGATCCAGTCCTACTTCGCCCCGCCGGCCTACGAGACCCTGCCGGATCGCGACCCGCTCCATGACCAGCGCCTGTACGTGGTCGGCGAGTTCGGCCGCTGGGTGCGCAACAACACGGCGCGCCACAAGGTCCCGGGCTATGCCATCGTCACGGTGTCACTGAAGCCGATCGGCGGCATTCCGGGCGACGCCACCTCCGAGCAGATGCGGGTCATGGCGGCGCTCGCGGACGAGTTCAGCCACGGCGAGATCCGGGTCACGCACGAGCAGAACCTGGTCCTGCCCAATGTGCGCAAGCGCGACCTGTTCGCGCTCTGGAACCAGCTCGAGGATGCCGGGCTCGGGACCGCCAACAACAACCTGATCTCCGACATCATCGCCTGCCCCGGCATGGACTACTGCGCGCTGGCGACGGCACGCTCGATCCCGGTAGCACAGGCGATCAGCAACCGGTTCGCCGCGCTCGACCGGCAGGAGAAGATCGGCGAGCTGAAGATCAAGATCTCCGGCTGCATCAACGCCTGCGGCCACCACCATGTCGGCCATATCGGCATCCTGGGCCTCGACAAGCAGGGCGAGGAATTCTACCAGATCACGCTGGGCGGCAGCGCCGACAGCAACGCCGCGATCGGCAAGATCGTGGGACCCGGCTTCTCGGCCGAGCAGGTGCCCGACGCGATCGAGCGGATCGTCCAGGCCTATCTCGAGCTGCGCAGCAACGACGACGAGCCGTTCATCGAGGTCTATCGCCGCGCCGGCGAGCAGCCGTTCAAGGAGAAGCTTTATGCCGCTGCTTGAGGCCGGGCGATTCGTTGAAGACAGTTGGCACGCATTGGCCGATGGCGACCCCATTCCGGCTGCGGGCCAGATCATCGTCCCGCTCCCGCGGCTGCTGGCCGAGGCTGATCTATTAACGGGCTTCGCCGGCCGGCTCGGCGTGCGCCTGGAGCCGGGCCAACGGGTCGAGCAGCTCGAGGCTTGGCTCGATCGGCTGGCACTGGTCGTGCTGAGCTTCCCGGCGTTCACCGATGGCCGCGCCTTCAGCACCGCCCGCATCCTGCGGGAACGCTACCGTTTCGCGGGTGAGATCCGTGCGGTCGGCGATGTGCTGGTCGACCGCTACCAGTTCATGCGCCAGTGCGGCTTCGACACGTTCGAGGTCACCGACGAGCGCTCGCTGGCGAGCTGGGCGGACGCCCATGTCGAGATGACGCTGACCTATCAGCAAGATTATGCCGAGCCGCGCGGCGCCGAGCCGATCTGGCTCGCACGGCAGGCGAAGCAGGCGCTGGCGGCCGAGTAGGCGGCCGGCTCAGCCTGCCGCTTTGGCGGGGCCTGAGCACGAAGTCGTAACGCGGGCTCGGGATCGAGGCGCAGCAAGCGGCGGCACGCGCCTATCAGGAAGGCCAGGGCTGGCCGCCTATCGCCGAATTCGTCGTGATCGAGAGCGGCCGCGAAGCGCGACCGCCATGAGCTGACGCGAGCGCTCGACGCGTGCCGGCTCCACAAGGTAAACCTGGTCATTGCCAAGCTCGACCGGCTGGCCCGTGACGCTGCCTTCCTGCTGAACCTGCGCGATGCCGGCATCGAGTTCGTCGCCTGCGGTATGCCCGACGCCGACCGACTGACCGTCGGCATCATGGCGATGGTGGCCGAGGAGGAGCGAAGGCGCAGGATCGGGCCGAACGGTTGCGCTTGACCGTGGCCGAGCTGTGCCTGCGCTGGTCCCGTGCGTCCGTCGGCGGTAGCGGCCGAGTAGAATGAGATGGGCATCGCCTCCGATCGCGGCGGTTCCTGGCCGACCACCCAGGCGACCCGGCTGCTTGAGCGCCTGGGTGCGCGGACGCGTGTGCTCCGCTCTGGAGAGCGGTTCAACAGGTAGAAACGTCAAAGATGATATACGAAGCTAAAATTTAGCTCTAGGTTGCAGGTAAGATTTCTCAAGGGAGCTTACCGCTTGACGCTACCGATGCGCCTCCCGGAAATCGGCCTGCGGCAGGACGACAAAAGTCCCGCTTCTGATGCCGGCGGATAATCTCGAGCAAGCCCTAGCTAGAGCCGAGCCACAATCAGGTGTGCCTCTTGCTGCTGCCGCTCACCAAGCGAGAGCAAGACGCCCTTCCATCCATTCCTGGCTGCGATGGCTGGTGATTGCCGGCATCCTGCCGGCATTGGTGGCCATAGGCTTGCTGATCACCTGGTCATACGAGCGTGAACGCAGCTCGCTCCAGGCAAGCACCCTCTTGACGGTGCGCGCTCTGACCCATCTCGTCGATACGCGCTTCGCTGCCGTTGAAGCTGCCCTGCAGGCATTGGCGACATCGCCTTCGCTGGCGGCTGGCGATCTGGCAGCGTTTTACGTCGAAGCGCAGGACGTCCAGCGTGCTGTGGGCGTCAACAACGTCATTTTGGTCCAACCCTCGGGACAGCAAGTGCTGAACACGTACAAGCCGTTTGGGGTGCCCCTCCCGGAGCATGGCAACCCAGACAACTTACAGGACGTGTTCACGACGGGCAGAACGGTAATATCCAATCTCATAACCGGACCCGCATCCGGGCGGTTGGTAATGGGCGTGGAGATACCCGTCGTCCAGAAAGGCAAAATTGTCTATGGCCTTGCCATGGGTATCTTTCCCCAGGTTCTTGCGGCCATCCTGCATCAGCAAGATTCACCGTCCGATTGGGTCATCGCGATCTACGACCGATCAGGTACAATTGCCGCCCGATCGCTCCTGCCTGAACAATTCGTCGGCAAGAAAGTGATACCTAGATTGGTCAGCCTGATCGAAGGCTCTTTGGAGGGCTCGATCGAAACCACGACTCTCGAAGGAATTCCCGTATTCTCGTCTTATAGCCGCTCGCCCGTCTCCGGCTGGTCGGTGGTGATTGGTATTCCGAGCGCCGCTCTGACAGCCGATCTGAAGCGATCGGTGTGGCTGAGCATCGCCGGCGCCTGTGCCATGCTGGTACTCGGCGTTGTGCTCGCCCAGACGATCAGCCACCGGATTGCCAAGGCGATCGGTACGCTTACCGCACCTGCCCTGGCGCTCGCTTCCGGCAAGCCGCTGACGATGCCAACAGTGCGAATTGAAGAGGCCGCGGTGGTTGGGGATGCGCTCGTCGCGACCTCGCGACTGCTGGCTCGGGCGGAGGCCGACCGCGAGCATGCCAGGGCTGGCCGATCGGGCCGCCGCGCGATTGCACACGTTCCTCGAGGCGGCACCGGACGCAATCCTGGTGGTGCGTAGGAACGGGATCATCTCCTTCGCGAACCTCCGGGTGGCGGCGATCTTCCGCTGTGCGATACCGGAGTTGATCGGCCGATCGATCGACGATTTCATCCCGGAGCGTTTCCGGCCGCGACATCGCGGCTACGTGGCCGCGTTCTTCGCAGCCCCGGTGATGAGGGAGATGGATACAGGCTTCGACCTCTTTGCCCAGCGCAAGGACGGGACCGAATTCATGGTCGAGGTCAGCCTGAGCCCGATCGAGTTCGAGGGCGAACAGAAGGTGATGGCCTCGGTGCGCGACGTGACGGCGCGCAAACAACTGGAGGCGGATGTCGAAACCAGCCGGGCGCAGGTGCTCGCTTCGGCGCGGCTGTCGGCGCTCGGCACCATGGCGGGCGGCATCGCGCACGAGGTCAACAATCCCCTCGGCGTCATTCACGCCCTGGCCAGCGACCTCGCGGAGCTCGCCGAGCAAGGCGAGGTGCCGAGGGAAGAGGTGGCGGACGGCACCCGGCAGATCGTGCAATACGCCGACCGGATCGCACGGATCGTGAAAAGCCTCCGTCTCATCGCGCGGGACGGCACCAGGGATGCGTTCGAAACGGCATCGGTCGGCGACATCGTCGCCCACGCGCTGGATCTCTGCATGGAGCGCTTCCGTGGGCACTCCGTGGCGTTGCTCACCGACCCGGTCGACCCGGACCTGCGCATCGCGTGCCGGGAAGTGCAGATCTCGCAAATCCTCACGAACCTGCTCCAGAACGCCTTCGACGCCGCACTGGAGCAACCCGGCGAGAAGTGGGTGCGCCTGAGCGTGGCGGCCTCGCCAGATCACGTCGAGTTTGCGGTGTCCGACAGCGGAAACGGGGTTCCGATGGAATTGAAGGAAAGAATCATGGAGGCGTTCTTCACCACCAAAGCGGTCGGCAAGGGCACAGGACTTGGCCTCAGTCTCTCGAGGCAAATCGCCGAGGAGCATGGCGGCACGCTGACGCTTGACGATAGCACAGGTCATACCTGCTTTCGTTTGTGCGTCCCGTTTCATCCGTCGAGGTGACCAAATGCAGCTGAGTGACGCCGTCATTCTGATCGTCGACGACGAGCCTGGTCTTCTCAAAATATTCCGGCGGTGGCTGGAACTGGCGGGTTGTCGGGTTCTCACTGCTGAGAATGGGGCGAAGGGGCTTGAGATTGCCAGATCGAACCATATCGACGTGATTGTGTCCGATGTCCGTATGCCGGTCATGGACGGCCTCGAGATGCTGAGACAGCTTCAAACCTATGAAGGCTATCTTCCAAAGATCATCTTCGTCAGTGGTTTCAACGATCTTCCCGAACGCGAATATTATGATCTCGGTGTCGAATCCATGTTGCAGAAGCCGCTGCGCCGCTTGGATCTTCTGACAGTCGTCGAGCGGTGTCTGATCAGCCCAGACGAGCGGTGGCACGATCCCATACCCAATGCCCCAGAGCATACCCTGACCGCCAGATTTGACAGTGTGCCGGCTGCGTTGGAGGAAAAGAAGCTCGAGTTTGGGCGCGGTGGCTTCTATATGCGCCTCAGGTTCTCCGCTTGTGTCGATGAAATAATCGGGCTTCACATTGAATTCGTGGCCGAACACTGTGCGCTAATTGGACAAGGTATCGTTCGATGGATAGAGCGAAATGACGATATGATCGGCATCGAGATAATTCATGTCGATGATGAGAATCGTAATTCTTTCTGCGATTTGATTTTGGCAAACGCCTCAACCTCGTTCATTCCGGCTGGTTAGTTTGGCGCGGTGAGCATAGGGGTCAGCGTCGGCATGCCCACGAGCGTCGGCAGGTCCGATTGGACATCGCCTCAGCCGGCTATCGGTGGCTCACCGCTGAACGCGCGCTGCAGCAGACCGCGCAACGCCGCCGGATCGGCTGGTCGCGGGTTCCAGTAGGGTGCCTTGGTGATGAGCGCCACGGCATGCTCGATACCGTCGGCCGGCATGCCGATCTCGCGCAGGGACCGCGGCGCACGTAGCCGCCCCTCCAGGTCATAGAGCCCCTGCCCCGCTTCGGCGGTGCCCAGCGCCCGCGCCACGCGGCCGAGGGCTTCGGGTACCGCGACGGCGTTGAAGGCCGCCACGTGGGGCAACACCACGGTGTGCATGTCGGCATGCGGCAGGTCGAAGGCGCCACCCAGCGCGTGGCAGATCTTGTGATGCAGCCCCATCCCCACCGCACCCAAGCAGGTACCGCAGAGCCAGGCTCCATACTGGGCCTCGGCTCGAGTGTCGCGGTCCTGAGGGTGCTCGACGATTCGCGGCAGGCTCCGGGCAAGGGCCCGGATGCCTTCCTCGGCCATCAATGAAATCACCGGATTGGCGTCCTGCGCGTAGAGCGCCTCGACCGCGTGCGCGATCGCGTTCATGCCGCTGGTGGCCGAGACCCTGGGCGGCAGGGACAAGGTCAGATCGGCATCGTAGATCACGAGCTCGGGCAAGATCCTCGGCGAGCGCTGTGTGGTCTTCACGCCGTCCCGGGTCTCACCCAGCACGGGCGTGACCTCCGAGCCGGCGTAGGTCGTGGGTACGACGATCTGTGGCAAGTCGGTCCGCAACGCGATCGCCTTGCCGAGGCCGATGGTCGAGCCGCCGCCGACGGCCAGCACGCCATCGCAGCGATGTTCGGCCACCATTGCCAGTGCCCGCTCGGTCACCGACACGGGCGTGTGCATCGTGGCCTCGGCGAAGATGGCACTCACCGTGGCGCCGAGCGGTGCTGCAACCCGCTCGGCCATCCGGCGCTGACCCGGCGTGCTCAGCAGCAACAGCCGCCGGCAGTCGAGGTTAGGTAGTTCCCGCGGCAAGTCCGCGACGCGCCCGGCCCCGAACAGCACCCGGACAGGAAGCGCCGTGAAGGTGAAAGAGCCGACCACGACGCTTCTCCCATCCATCGCCGCATCAGCCCGGCCTAAGCGGTGAAGCCCCGGATCACCTCCGCCAGCCGAGCGATTCCATCCTCGATCTCGGCGATGGGGTTCAACGAATAGCTGAGCCGCAGCGCGTTGCGCACCGAGCGGTCAGGATAGAACGCCGCACCGGGGACGAAGGCGACACCAGCATCCGTAATCGCACGCCTGAGGAGCTCTGCCGAGTCGAGATTCTCGGGCAGGTTCACCCACAAGAACATCCCGCCTTCCGGGCGAGTCCAGGTCACGCCCGCCGGCATCGAGGTTTCGAGCGCGCGCAACATGGCATCGCGGCGAGCGCGGTAGGCGGCGCGGATCCGGTCTGCATGGTGCGGGATGATCGCCTCGGCGACCGCAAGCATGGCCATCTGGTTGAGAGCACTCGTGTGCAGGTCGCTCGCCTGCTTGATCAGCACCAGCCGCTCGATCACCGGCCTGGGCGCGACGATCCAGCCGATCCGCAGACCAGGGACCACCGTCTTCGAGAACGTGCCGCAATAGATCACGCGACTGGCATCGATACCCTTGTCGGCCGTATCCAGTGCCAGCAGTGACGGCAAGGGCTCGTGGTCGAAGTAGAGCTGCGTGTAGGCAGCGTCCTCGATCAGCGGAATGCCCAGGTTGCCAGCCACAGCGAGCACGGCACGGCGCTCGTCCAGGCTCAAGGTGCGGCCGCTCGGGTTGGCGAAGTCCGGCATCAGGTAGGCGAGCTTGGCCCCGGCGCCGGACCCCGCAACGCCGCCCAGACCGGGATAGGCGCCGTACGCCGCCTCGTAGGCGCTGAACGCCTGCAGGGCGCCGAGATAGGTCGGCTTCGCGGCCAACACCGTATCGCCCGGCGCAATGAGCAGCTTCCCCAGGAAGTCCAGCCCCTGCTGCGACCCGTTGGTGATCAGGATGTGCTCGGGCTCGCACGCGACGCCCATGCTGGCCATGTGGCCGACCAGCCAGCGGCGGAGCGGCAGATAGCCCTCGCTGACCGCGTATTGCAGCGCCACTCTCGCAGTCGCTGGATCGCCGAGAATCTCGGCGAATGCCGTCGCAATGGTCTCCAGCGGGAACAATGCCGAGTCCGGGATGCCGCCGGCGAACGATATGATGCCGGGCTGGTCCAGTAGCTTCAAAAGCTCTCGGATCTCGGAGGCGGTGATGCGTCGGGCGCGTGGCGCATAGAAGTCGTTCCAGTCCGGCATGCGCTCCCCTCCCCGCGCTTGTTTGGCGGGTGTTACGGGATGCGGTCAGCGCCCGCCAGCGCCGTTCGCGCAACGCTCACGCCTTGGAACGCAAACGGGGGCGCCGAAGCGCCCCCATCGTCTGTCGGCACATTGGTCAGGCCGGATCAGGCCGCGAGCTGCGTCTCATCGTCGTCATGCACCTGGACCGGGCCGCTGTCCTTGCCCTTGGCGGAGACGTCGCGATCCACGAACTCGATGACCGCCATCGGCGCGTTGTCGCCGTAGCGGAAGCCGGCCTTCATGATCCGAACGTACCCGCCCAGGCGCTCCTTGTAGCGAACGCCCAGCACGTCGATCAGCTTGGCTGCCGTGCCCTCGTCGCGCGTGCGCGCGATCAGCAGACGACGGGCGTGCAGGTCGCCGCGCTTGCCCAGCGTGATCAGCCGCTCGACCACCGGCCGCAGATCCTTGGCCTTGGGCAGCGTGGTCACGATCTGCTCGTGCTTGACCAGGGCCTGCGCCATGTTCGCAAACATGGCCTTACGGTGGGATGCGGTCCGGTTGAACTTCCGGCCGCGATTGGCGTGACGCATGGTGCTACTCCCAGAGCCGGCCGGCGCCCATCACGGCGGCGGCGCGGCAATCACTTTGCCTCAGTAGGGCTCCTCGACCTTGCGGGCGAGCTCCTCGATGTTCTCCGGCGGCCAGCCCGTGACCTCCATGCCGAGATGCAGGCCCATCTGGGTCAGCACTTCCTTGATCTCGTTCAAGGACTTGCGGCCGAAATTCGGGGTCCGCAGCATCTCGCCCTCGGTCTTCTGCACGAGGTCGCCGATATAGACGATGTTGTCGTTCTTGAGGCAGTTGGCCGAGCGCACCGACAGCTCGAGCTCGTCGACCTTGCGCAGCAGGTTGGGATTGAACGGCAGCTCCGGCCGCCGCTCCATCGCCACCGCGTGGTGCGGCTCCTCGAAGTTCACGAACAGCTGCAGCTGATCCTGCAGGATGCGGGCGGCCAGGCCCACCGCGTCGTCCGGGATCACCGAGCCGTCGGTCTCGACCTGCATGGTCAGACGGTCGTAGTCGGTCTGCTGGCCGACGCGGGCATTGTCGATCTTGTAGGCGACCTTGCGCACCGGGCTGTAGATCGCGTCGATCGCGATCAGGCCGATCGGCGCGTCCTCGGCCTTGTTCAGCGAGGCCGGAATGTAGCCCTTGCCGGACTGGACCGTCATCTCGATCGACAGCTTGCCACCCTTGTCGACGTGGCAGATGACGTGATCGGGATCCATTACCTCGATGTCGTGCGGGACGTCGATCATGCCCGCGGTGACGATGCACGGCCCCTCGACCTTCAGGTGCATCCGCTTGGCCGAATCGCTGTGCATCCGCAGGCCCAGAGCCTTCAGATTCAGGACGATGTCGGTCACGTCCTCGCGCACGCCGGCGATCGACGAGAACTCGTGCAGGACGCCGTCGATCTGGATGGTGGTGATCGCGGCACCCTGGAGCGACGACAGCAGCACGCGCCGCAGGGCGTTGCCCAGCGTGATGCCGAATCCGCGCTCGAGCGGCTCGACGATGATCGTGGCCTCGCGGTCGGGCCGGCGTCCGGGCTGCACGTCCAGACGCTGCGGCTTGATCAGGTCCTGCCAATTCTTCTGGATCATGGAACTACCTCACTATCGCCAGCGACGACGAAACCAAGCTCAGCGACACTAAAACGAACGAGGCCCACGGATGCCGGCGCACCCGAGGCCTCGCCCCGAACGGATTGGGGCGCCGGGATATCCCGGCGCTAGACGCGGCGCCGCTTGCGCGGGCGGCAGCCATTGTGCGGGATCGGAGTCACGTCCCGGATCGAGGTGATCGTGAAGCCGACCGACTGCAGCGCGCGCAGAGCCGATTCGCGCCCCGAACCGGGGCCGCGCACCTGGACCTCGAGCACCTTCATGCCGTGCTCGGCGGCCTTCTTGCCGGCCTGCTCGCCGGCGATCTGCGCCGCGAACGGGGTGCTCTTGCGCGAGCCCTTGAAGCCCTGCGAGCCCGAGCTCGCCCATGCGATCACGTTGCCCTGCGCATCGGCGATGGTGATCATCGTATTGTTGAACGTGGCGTTCACATGCGCCACGCCCGACGTGATGTTCTTCCGCTCGCGCTTTTTGAGGCGCTGCGAGGTGTCGTTGGCCATTACTTCTTCGTCGCCTTCTTCTTCCCGGCGATCGCCCGGGCAGGACCCTTGCGCGTCCGCGCGTTGGTATGGGTTCGCTGGCCGCGCACGGGCAGGCCCTTGCGATGACGCAGACCGCGGTAGCAGCCCAGATCCATGAGCCGCTTGATGCTCATCGCGACCTCGCGCCGCAGGTCGCCCTCGACCTTGTGCTCGCGATCGATCTTCTCGCGGATCCGGCCGATCTCGGCATCGGTCAGCTCGCTGACGCGACGCTCCAACGGAACGCCGATGTCGGCCAGCAGCTTCCTCGAGCTGTGCGGCCCGATGCCAAAGATATAGGTGAGCGCCACCCATACCTGCTTCTGGCTCGGGATGTTCACACCCGCAATACGCGCCACGTCGTTCTCCTAAACTTCCGCCCACCACATGGCGCGCCCGGCAGGCGCAGGCAGCCAGCCGGGTCGAGAAGCGCCGGGATTATAGGCAGGAAACCCCTAGTGTCAATCAGGCCCGCCCGTCTAACGCACGCCGAATCGCCGCAGTCACCTCGTCGATCGGCGCCATGCCGTCCACCGTCCGCACCAGGCCCTTGGCGGCATAGAAGGGCAGCAGCGGAGCCGTCTGCGCCTCGTAGCCGACCAGCCTCGCCTTCACGGTCTCGGCATTGTCATCCTTGCGGCGCACGAACTCCGAGGAGCCGCATACGTCGCACACATCCGCCACCTTCGTCGGCTTGAAGCTGTCGTGGTAGCCGGTCCCGCACTTGGCGCACGAGAACCGGCCGGCGATCCGTGCGACCAGGGCGTCGTTGTCGACCTTGATCTCCACCACCGCATCCAGCTTCAGGCCGCGCTCCGCCAGCATCCTGTCCAGGGCCTCCGCCTGCGGGATCGTCCGTGGGAAGCCGTCCAGGATGAAGCCGTTGGCGCAGTCGGGCTCGTCGATCCGCTCGGCCACGATGCGGTTGATGATCTCGTCGGAGACCAGCTTGCCCGCTTCCATGACCGACTTCGCCTCACGCCCGACCTCGGTGCCTTTGGCCACCGCCTCGCGCAGCATCTCTCCGGTGGAGAGCTGCGGAATGCCGTACGTATCCTTCAGCCATGCCGCCTGCGTGCCCTTGCCCGCCCCCGGCGGCCCCAGAAGTATCAGCCTCACCCTCGTCTCCCGCGCAAACGGGCCTTCTTGATCAGCCCTTCATATTGATGCGCGATCAGATGCGATTGTATCTGCGCCACAGTGTCCATCGTCACCGAGACCACGATCAGCAGGCTGGTCCCGCCGAAGTAGAACGGCACCGAGTAGCGCGAGATCAGCACCTCCGGCAGGACGCAAACGGCCGCCAGGTAGAGTGCGCCCACCGCCGTGAGCCGGGTCAGCACGTAGTCGAGATATTCAGCGGTGCGCTGGCCCGGCCGGTATCCCGGAACGAAACCGCCATTCTTGCGCAGGTTGTCGGCGGTCTCCTGCGGATTGAAGACGATCGAGGTGTAGAAGAAGCTGAAGAACACGATCATCGCGACGTAGAAGGCGACGTGCAGCGGCTGGCCATAGCCCAGCGCAGCGCTGATCGCGATGAACCATTCCGGTCCGCCGGACCCGGCAAAGCCGCCCACGGTCGCCGGCAGCAGCAGCAGCGAGCTGGCGAAGATCGCCGGGATCACGCCTGCCGTGTTGAGCTTGAGCGGCAGATGCGAGCTCTCGCCGCCGAACACCCGGTTACCCTGCTGCCGCTTCGGGTACTGCACCAGGATCCGCCGCTGTGCCCGCTCCATGAACACGATGAACGCGATCACGGCCAGCGCCAGCACCAGGAAGAAGATGATGAAGACCGGCGACATGGCGCCGGTCCGCCCGAGCTCGAGCAGGCTGGCGATCGCATGCGGCAGCTGCGCGATGATGCCGATGAAGATGATCAGCGAGATGCCGTTGCCGATGCCGCGGGCCGTGATCTGCTCGCCCAGCCACATCAAGAACAGTGTGCCGCCGACGATCGTGATCACCGCCGTCAGGCGGAAGAACATGCCCGGATCGATCACCGCCGAGCCGGCCGGCCCGGTCATCGCCTCCAGGCCGACGGCCAGGCCCCACGCCTGAAACGCGCCTAGGGCCACCGTCAGATAGCGGGTATACTGGTTGATCTTCTTGCGGCCGCTCTCGCCCTCCTTCTTGAGGGCCTCCAGCGTCGGCGAGATCGCACTCATCAGCTGCATGATGATCGACGCAGAGATGTAGGGCAGGATGCCCAGCGCGAAGATCGACATGCGGGCCAAGGCGCCGCCCGAGAACATGTTGAACATGCCCAGGATGCCGCCGCTCTGCTGATGGAAGATCTGCTCCATCACCAGCGGATCGATGCCCGGCAACGGCACGTAGGTGCCGAGGCGGTAGACGATCAGGCAGCCCAGCGTGAACCACAACCGCCGCTTGAGCTCGGTGGCCTTGCTGAAGACGCCGAAATTGATGTTCGCCGCGAGTTGCTCGGCTACCGAGGCCATGGGTCTCTCCTGCGCCGGGCGGACAAGCTCAAGCTTCCGCCGGAGCGCCCAGCACGACGACCTTGCCGCCTGCCTGCTCGACGGCAGCCACGGCGCCCTTCGAGGCACCGGTCACCTCGATCGTCACGGCCGCTTTCAGCTCGCCATGACCCAGCAGCCGGATACCCGCCAGCGAGCGGCGCACCAAGCCCGACGCCATCAACGCCTCGGCGTCGATCGGCTTGCCGGCGTCGATCCGGCCGGCGTCGATCGCCGCCTGCAGACGGCCGAGATTGACCTCGGCGTAGTCGACACGCATGTGGTTGGTGAAACCGCGCTTGGGCACCCGACGATAGATCGGCATCTGCCCGCCTTCGAAATAAGGCGGCTTGATGTTGCTGGTACGCGCCTTGGCGCCCTTGTGGCCCTTGCCCGAGGTCTTGCCCAGGCCGGAACCGATGCCGCGCCCGAGCCGCTTGCGGCTGGTACGCGCGCCCGGATTGTCGCGTAGCTCGTTCAGCTTCATCGGTGACTACTCATTCGCTCTCGACCGGCTCGATGCGGAGCAGGTGCTTGACCTTGTCGATACGCCCGCGCATCGACGGCGTGTCCGCCACGACGCGGCTGCGATGCAGCTTGTTCAGACCCAGAGCCACGAGCGTGGCCTCCTGGTCGGGCGGGCGCGCGATCGGGCTCTTGATCTGGGTGATCTTGACGTTCGGCACCATCACTCTACTCCGCCTTGGCCGCGGTGTCGCCGGTGTCGCGCCGCCCCAGAATGTCGGCGACCTTCCGGCCGCGCTTGGCGGCGATCAGACGCGGGCTGACCACATGGACCAACGCGTCGAACGTGGCCTTGACCATGTTGTGCGGGTTGGTCGAGCCCAGCGACTTGCCGACGACGTCGTGAATGCCCAGCGCCTCGCAGACCGCGCGCATCGGGCCGCCGGCGATGATCCCGGTGCCTGGAGGCGCGGTGCGCAGCAGCACGCGGCCGGCACCGAAATGACCGATGATGTCGTGATGCAGCGTCCGTCCCTGGCGCAGCGGCACGCGGATCATGCCACGCTTGGCCTGCTCGGTGGCCTTGCGCACGGCCTCCGGCACCTCACGCGCCTTACCGCTGCCGTAGCCGACCCGGCCCTTGCCGTCGCCGACCACCACCAGCGCCGAGAAGCCGAAGCGCCGGCCACCCTTGACCACCTTCGCCACGCGATTGACGCTCACCAGCCGATCGACCAGCTCGCCGTCCTGACGATCCTCGGGGCCCCTGCTGTCGCGACCGCCTTGCCGTGCCATGGGAACTCCTCGCCCTAAAACTGCAGGCCGCCCTCGCGGGCGCCCTCGGCCAGGGCCTTGACCCGACCATGATATTTGTAGCCGCCACGATCGAACATCACGGCCTCGATGCCGGCTTCCTTGGCCCGGCTCGCGAGCAGCAAGCCGACCTGGCGCGCAGCCTCGCGGTCGGCGCCGGTCTTCAGGTCCGCGCGCAGAGCCTTGTCGAGGCTCGACGCCGTGGCCAGGGTTGCCCCCTGCCCGTCGTCGATCACCTGACCATAGATGTGGCGACCCGAACGGAACACGGACAGCCGCAGCCGACCCTTGCCGTTCTCCTTGAGGGCGTAGCGCACCCGGCGCCGACGCCGCAGAAACCGATCAGCAGCCTGGACCATGGCCTACTTCTTCTTGCCTTCCTTGCGGAGGATACGTTCCTCGGCATATTTCACACCCTTGCCCTTGTAGGGCTCGGGGGGACGGAACCCACGGATCTCGGCGGCGATCTGCCCGACCCGCTGCTTGTCGGCCCCGCTGATGATCACCACCGTCGGGGTCTCACAGACGATCTTGATGTCCTCGGGCACCGCGAACTTGATGTCGTGGCTGTAGCCGAGCTGCAGATTGAGCACCTTGCCGTCGACCGCGGCACGATAGCCGACGCCGGAGATCTCGAGACGGCGCGTGTAGCCGTCCGCGACGCCCTTGACAAGGTTCTGCACCAGCGAGCGGGACATGCCCCACATCGCCCGCGACCGCTTCTCCTCGTCGCGCGGGGTGACCGTCAACTTGCCGTCTTCGAAGGTGATCACGACCTCGGGCGGCAGGGTCGCGACCAGCGCGCCGAGCTTACCCTTGGCCGAGACCGTCTGGCCCTCGATGCCGACCGTGACGCCACTCGGCACCTGGACGGGATGCTTACCGATTCTCGACATGTCAGAACACCGTGCACAGGACTTCGCCGCCGACCCGCGCATCGCGGGCCTCGGCGTCGGACAGGACCCCGCGCGGCGTCGAGACGATCGCGATGCCCAGGCCATTATAGACCCGCGGCAGATCGTTGAAGCCGGCATAGACGCGGCGGCCAGGCTTCGACACCCGGCGCAGCTCGCGGATCACGGGCTCGCCATTATGATACTTCAGCTCGATGCTGAGCTCGCTCTTGCCGCCACCGAGATCCGTCATCTCGTAGTTGCGGATGTAGCCTTCGCGCCGCAGCACCTCGAGCACGTTCGACCGCAGCTTGGACGCAGGGGCCTTGATGGCGCTCTTGTTCGCCATCTGGCCGTTGCGGATCCGGGTCAGCATGTCCCCGAGCGGGTCACTCATCGCCATCTTGGCTATCCCCGCCTTACCAGCTCGACTTCACCACGCCGGGAATCTGACCTTGCGAGGCCAGATCCCGCAGCGCGATGCGCGAGAGACCGAATTTACGATAGTAGGCGCGCGGGCGCCCGGTGAGCAGGCAACGGTTGCGGATCCGCACCTTGGCGCTGTTGCGCGGCAGCTCGGCCAGCTTGATCGTCGCCTCGAACCGCTCCTCGGGATCGCGCTCGCGATCCATGCAGATGGTCTTCAGCGCCAAACGCTTGGCGGCATACTGCTCCACCATCCTGCGACGGCGGTTGTTCTTCTCGACGGCGCTCTTCTTTGCCATGTGCTATTCCCGCCCCGTCACTTCCTGAACGGCATGTTGAAGCCCGCGAGAAGCGCCTTGGCCTCCTCGTCGGTCCTCGCCGTCGTGCAGATGATGATGTCCATGCCCCGCGTCTCCTCGACGTCGTCGAAGCTGATCTCCGGGAAGATGATCTGCTCCTTGACCCCGAACGCGTAGTTGCCGCGGCCGTCGAAGCTCTTCGGCGACACGCCCCGGAAGTCGCGCACGCGCGGCAGGGCGATGTTCACCAGCCGATCGAGGAACTCGTACATGCGCTGCCGGCGCAAGGTGACCTTGCAGCCGATCGGCATGCCCTCGCGCAGCTTGAAGTTCGCAACCGACCGGCGCGCCCGGCACATGGCCGGCTTCTGGCCACTGAGCTTGGTCAGCTCGGCCGTCGCATTGGTCAGCTTCTTCGAATCCGCTACCGCCTTCCCGACCGCCATGTTGATGACGATCTTCTCGATCCGCGGCACCTGCATAGGGTTCTTGTAGCTGAACTCCTCCTGCAGCTTGGGTACCACGACCTCGCGGTAATGCTCCAACAACCGTGTCATGTCTGGTCACTCAGCGATCGATGATCTCGCCGGAGCGCTTGGCGAAGCGCACCTTGCGGCCATCCTCGAGGAACTTGAAACCCACCCGCGTCGCCTTGCCGTCCTTCGGGTCGAGATGTGCCACGTTGGAGACCGCCAGCGGCGCCTCCTTCGACACGATCCCACCTTCGGGATTGCGGGGGCCGGCTTTCTGGTGGCGCTTGACCATCATCACGCCCTGGACGACGACGCGGTTCTCGGTCGGCAGGACCTTGAGGACCTCGCCTTCCTTGCCCTTGTCGCGGCCGGCCAGCACCACGACCCGGTCGCCCTTCTTGACCTTGGCGGCCATCACAGCACCTCCGGGGCCAGGCTGATGATCTTCATGAACCGCTTGGCGCGCAGCTCGCGCGTCACCGGCCCGAAGATGCGCGTGCCGATCGGCTCACCCTGCTTGTTGATCAGCACCGCCGCGTTCTTGTCGAAGCGGATGGCGCTGCCGTCGGCACGGTGGATCTCCTTGGCGGTGCGGACGATGACGGCCATGTGGACGTCACCCTTCTTCACCTTGCCGCGCGGGATCGCTTCCTTGACCGAGACCACGATCACGTCGCCGACGCCGCCATAGCGGCGATGTGAGCCACCGAGCACCCGGATGCACTGCACCCGGCGCGCGCCGGAATTGTCCGCGACCTCGAGATTGGATTCGGGCTGGATCACGACTCAGCCCCCACCGGCTGCGCGGCTTCCGCCAGCACCTCGAACCGCTTGGTACGCGAGATCGGCCGGCACTCGGCGATACGCACCACATCACCCACCTTGTGGGCGTTGTCGGCATCGTGCGCCGCGTACCGCTTCGAGCGGCGGATGAACTTCTTGTAGATCGGGTGCATGACGCGGCGTTCGACCGACACGATGACGGTCTTGTCACCCTTGTCGCTCACCACGGTGCCCTGCAGGATACGCTTCGGCATCGCCGCTCTCTCTCCTCAACCCTGCGCCGCGGCACGGGGCGCGTCGTCGAGCACGGTCAGGATGCGGGCGATATCGCGCCGCACCTGCCGCACCCGCGCCGTGCTCTCGAGCTGGCCGGTGGCCTTCTGGAAGCGCAGGTTGAACTGCTCTTTCTTCAACTGCACGAGCTGGTCGTTCAGCTGGTCTTTGGTCTGCGCACGCAGATCGGACGCTTTCATCACGCCGCCTCCTCGACGGCCTGCTGCACGCGCTTCACGAAGCGCGTGTCCAGCGGCAGCTTGGCGGCGCCGAGGCGGATCGCCTCGACCGCCAGATCCTCGGCGACGCCGTCGATCTCGAACATGATCCGGCCCGGCTTGACACGGCAGACCCAGAGCTCGACCGAGCCCTTGCCCTTGCCCATCCGCACCTCGGCCGGCTTCTTCGACACCGGCAGGTCCGGAAAGATCCGGATCCAGACGCGGCCGACGCGCTTCAGGTGCCGGGTGATCGCACGCCGCGCCGCCTCGATCTGCCGCGCGGTGATCCGGCCCGGCTCCACCACCTTCATGCCGTAGGCGCCGAAATTGAGATCGGTGCCACCCTTGGCGAGGCCATGAATCCGGCCCTTGAAGGCCTTGCGGAACTTGGTCTTCTTCGGCTGCATCATGACCGGTCACCCCGGCCATGACCGTGGCCATGCGACGGCCCGCTCTCGGCCTGCCGCTTGTCGTAGGCCATCGGGTCGTGCTCCATGATCTCGCCACGGAACACCCAGACCTTCACGCCGCACGTGCCGTAAGGCGTGTGCGCCGTGGCGCGCGCGAAGTCGACATGGGCGCGCAGCGTGTGCAACGGCACGCGGCCCTCGCGGTACCACTCGCTGCGGGCGATCTCGGCCCCGCCGAGCCGACCGCCGCAGGCGACCTTGATGCCCTGGGCGCCCAGGCGCATCGCCGACTGGACCGCGCGCTTCATGGCACGGCGGAAGGTGACGCGCCGGTTGAGCTGCTGCGCGATGTTCTCGGCGATCAGCTTGGCGTCGAGCTCGGGCTTGCGGATCTCGTTGATGTTGAGATGCACGTCACCCGAGGTCAGGGCCGCGAGCTCCTTGCGGAGCACCTCGATCTCCTGGCCCTTCTTGCCGATCACCACGCCCGGACGGGCGGTGTGGATCGTGATCCGGGCGCGCTTCGCCGGGCGCTCGATGACCACGCGGCTGACGCCGGCCTGCGCCAGGCGCTTGTCGATGAACGCGCGGATCTTGAGATCCTCGGCCAACAACTTCGCGTAGTTGCGCTCGTCGTACCAGCGCGAGTCCCAGGTCCGGTTGATGCCGAGCCGCAGCCCGATCGGATTGACTTTCTGGCCCATCAGGCGGCCTCCCTCTCGGTCTCGGGCTCGACCGCGTCGACCCGCTCGCGGACCACGATCCGCAGCTGGCTGACATGCTTCTCGACCTTGCCGGCGCGGCCACGGGCGCGAGCGTGCAACCGCTTCATCACCATGCGCTTGCCGACGCTGGCCTCGGCCACGAACAGCCGGTCGACGTCGAGATTATGGTTGTTCTCGGCATTCGCGATCGCCGACTCCAACGTCTTCTTGACGTCGTGGGCGATCCGCTTGCGCGAGAACGTCAGCGCGGTGACGGCACGGCCAGCATCGAGGCCCCGGATCAGGCCGGCGACCAGATCGAGCTTCTGACAGCTCGTCCGCAACAAGGTGGCCACCGCCAACGCCTCGTTGTCGGCAAGCGACCGCTCACGCTTCGGCTTGCCCATCGCCTACTTCCTCTTCGCCTTCTTGTCGGCGCCGTGACCGTGATAGGTCCTGGTCGGCGAGAACTCGCCGAGCTTGTGGCCGACCATGTTCTCCGTGACGTAGACCGGCACGAACTTCTTGCCGTTGTAGACGGCGAACGTCAGGCCGATGAAATCCGGCATGATCGTCGAGCGCCGCGACCACGTCTTGATGATCTCGTTACGGGTCGAGGCGCGCGCGGCCTCGACCTTGCCGAAGATGTAGCCGTCGACGAACGGACCCTTCCAGACCGAGCGGGGCATCTTAGGCTCCTCTCGTCTTGGCGAGGTGGCGGCTGCGAATGATCATGCCATCGGTCTTCTTGTTGCGCCTGGTCTTGTGGCCCTTGGTCGGCTGGCCCCACGGGCTCACCGGATGCCGGCCACCCGAGGTACGGCCTTCGCCGCCGCCGTGCGGATGATCGACCGGGTTCATGGTGACACCGCGATTGTGCGGCTTCCTGCCCTTCCAGCGCATCCGCCCGGCCTTGCCGTAGTTGATGTTCTGGTGGTCGGGGTTGGAGACGGCACCGATCGACGCCATGCACTCGGACCGGACCCGGCGGATCTCGCCCGAGGCCAGACGGATCTGGCTCCAGTCGCCGTCGCGGCCGATCAGCTGCGCGAACGAGCCGGCCGAGCGGGCCATCTGGCCACCGGCGCCGGGCTTCAGCTCGACATTGTGGATGATCGTGCCGACCGGGATCGCCTTCAGCGGCGCCGCATTGCCGGGCTTCACGTCGACGCGGTCGGCGGCCAGCACCTTGTCGCCGACCTGCAACCGCTGCGGCGCCAGGATGTAGGCGAGCTCCCCGCCCTCGTACTTGACCAGCGCAATGAATGCCGTGCGGTTCGGGTCGTACTCCAGCCGCTCGACGGTCGCCGCCACGCCCCAATTGCCGCGCCGCTTGAAGTCGACGAGGCGATAGGTGCGCTTGTGGCCACCGCCGCGAAAGCGGCTGGTGATCCGGCCGTGATTGTTGCGCCCACCCGAGCTCGACAGGCCCTCGGTCAGCGTCTTGACCGGCTTGCCCTTGTGCAGCTCGCTCCGGTCGATGGTCACGAGCTGACGCATCGACGGGCTGGTGGGGTTGTAAGTCTTGAGTGCCATCCGCTCAGATCCCCGTCGTCACGTCGATGTTCTGGCCTTCGGCCAGCGTCACGATCGCCTTCTTGACGTCGGAGCGGAAGCCGACGCGACCCTTGAAGCGCTTCATCTTGCCCTTCTGGATCAGCGTGTTGACCGCCGTCACCTTGACGCCGAACAGGCCTTCCACCGCCGCCTTGATCTGCGGCTTGGTGGCGTCGTTCCTGACCTTGAACACGACCTGGTTGTGCTCGGACACCCGGGTCGACTTCTCGGTCACCACCGGCGCCACGATCACGTCGTACATTGCCAGCCGGATCATGCGAGGCGCTCCTCGATCTGACGCACGGCATCCTGGGTCAGCACCAGCATGTCGCGGCGCAGGATGTCGTACACGTTGAGGCCCTGCGCCGGCAGCACGTCGATCTGCGGCAGGTTGCGCGAAGCCAGGCCGAAATTGCGCTCGACCTCGGCACCGGTGATCACCAGCGTCGATTCGAGCCCGAGCTTGCCGAGCGCGCCCAGCAGCATCTTGGTCTTGGGCTCGGCGAGGCTCGCCTCGTCCAGCACCATCAGCTTGCCTTCGGCGACCTTGCTCGACAGCGCGCACTTCAGCCCAAGGGCCCGGACCTTCTTCGGCAGGTCGACCGCATGGTCGCGCACCACCGGCCCGAAGGTCACGCCGCCGCCGCGGAACAGGTTGACGCGGCGCGAGCCGTGACGGGCGCGGCCGGTGCCCTTCTGCTTGTAGAGCTTGGCGCCGGTACGGGCGATCTCGGCGCGCGTCTTGACCTTGTGCGTGCCGGCGCGGCGCTTCGCCAGCTGCCAGAGCACGACCCGGTGCAGGATGTCGGCGCGCACCTCGACACCGAATATGGCGTCGGCGAGCTCCAGGGAGCCCAATTCCTCGGCGGCGAGATTTCTGATCTGGACCTGCATGGCTTACGCCCCGCCCTCTTCGACGACGATGGCCTCGAGGGCCTCGCCGCGGTGCACGATGGCGGCCGGGAACGGCGCCTGCTGCGGCAGGGCGCTCTTCACCGCGTCGAACACGCGCAGATAGCTGCCGCGCGGACCGGGCACGCCGCCCTTGAGCAGGATCAGACCGCGGTCCGGATCGACGCCGAACACTTCGAGGTTCTGCACGGTGACCTGACGGTGGCCCATGTGGCCCGCCATCTTCTTGCCCTTGAACACCCGGCCCGGATCCTGCCGGTTGCCGGTCGAGCCATGGCTGCGATGCGAGACCGACACGCCGTGCGAGGCGCGCAGGCCGCCGAAATTGTGCCGCTTCATGGCACCGGCGAAGCCTTTGCCGATCGAGACGCCGGAGACGTCGACATACTGGCCGGCGACGAAATGCCCGACATGGATCTCCGCCCCGATCTCGAGCAGCGCCTCCTCGGTATCGACCCGGAACTCGCCCACCACCGCCTTCGGCTCGACCTTCGCCTTCGCGAAGTGGCCGCGCATCGGCTGGGTGACGTTCTTGGCCTTGCGGGTGCCGACGCCGATCTGGACCGCCGTGTAGCCGTCCTTCGCCGCGGTCCGCACGGCCACGACCTCGCACTTCTCGACCCGCAGGACGGTGACGGGGACATGGCTCCCGTCATCGCCGAACAGGCGAGTCATGCCCATCTTCTGGGCAATCAGCCCGGTACGCAGCATGGCCTTACCCTTAGAGCTTGATCTCGACGTCGACGCCGGCAGCGAGGTCGAGCTTCATCAGCGCGTCCACGGTCTGGGGCGTCGGGTCGACGATGTCGAGGAGCCGCTTGTGCGTCCGGATCTCGAACTGCTCGCGGCTCTTCTTGTCGATGTGCGGCGAGCGATTCACGGTGAAGCGCTCGATTCGGTTCGGCAGCGGGATCGGGCCGCGCACGCGTGCGCCGGTGCGCTTGGCCGTGCCGACGATCTCGCGCACCGACTGGTCGAGCACGCGGTGATCGAAGGCCTTGAGCCGGATGCGGATGTTCTGCGTGTCCATGGGATCAGCCGGCCTCAGGCGATGACGTCGGCGACGACGCCGGCGCCGACGGTGCGGCCGCCCTCGCGGATCGCGAAGCGCAGGCCCTTCTCCATCGCGATCGGCGCGATCAGATCGACCTCCATCGCCACGTTGTCGCCCGGCATCACCATCTCCGTGCCCTCGGGCAGCTTGATCGAGCCGGTCACGTCCGTGGTGCGGAAATAGAACTGCGGCCGGTAGTTGGAGAAGAACGGCGTGTGCCGGCCGCCCTCCTCCTTGGTCAGGATGTAGACCTCGCCCTTGAACTTGGTGTGCGGCGTGATCGAGCCCGGCTTGCACAGCACCTGGCCGCGCTCGACATCGTCGCGCTTGGTGCCGCGCAGCAGGATGCCGACATTGTCGCCGGCCTGGCCCTGGTCGAGCAGCTTCCGGAACATCTCCACGCCGGTGCAGGTGGTCTTGACCGTGTTCTTGATGCCGACGATCTCGACCTCCTCGCCGACCTTGACGATGCCGCGCTCGATCCGGCCCGTCACCACCGTGCCGCGGCCCGAGATCGAGAACACGTCCTCGATCGGCATCAGGAACGGCAGGTCGACCGCGCGTTCCGGCTGCGGGATGTAGCTGTCCACCGCCGCCATCAGGTTCATGATCTGCGTCTTGCCGACCGCCTCGTCACGGCCTTCCAGCGCCGCCAGTGCGCTGCCCTTGACGATCGGGATGTCGTCGCCCGGGAAGCCGTACTTGGTCAGCAGCTCGCGCACCTCGAGCTCGACCAGCTCCAGCAGCTCCTCGTCGTCGACCATGTCGACCTTGTTGAGGTAGACCACGATCGCCGGCACGCCGACCTGGCGCGCCAGCAGGATGTGCTCGCGCGTCTGCGGCATCGGGCCGTCGGCCGCCGAGACCACCAGGATCGCACCGTCCATCTGGGCGGCGCCGGTGATCATGTTCTTCACGTAGTCGGCGTGGCCCGGGCAGTCGACATGCGCGTAGTGCCGGTTCGCCGTCTCGTACTCGACATGCGCCGTGTTGATCGTGATCCCGCGCGCCTTCTCTTCCGGCGCCTTGTCGATCTGGTCGTACGCGGTGAAGTTCGCCCCGCCGCTCTCCGCCAGCACCTTGGTGATCGCCGCCGTCAGCGTCGTCTTGCCATGATCGACATGGCCGATCGTGCCAATGTTGCAGTGCGGCTTCGTCCGCGAAAACTTTTCCTTGCCCATCTCTCAAGCTCCGATTGCTGACCCGGCGTGCAGGCTCAGGCGTACTTTGCGCGGATTTCTTCGGCGACCATCTGCGGCACAGGCTCGTAGTGGTCGAAGTGCATCGTGAACTGCGCACGGCCCTGGCTGAGCGAGCGCAGCGTGTTGACGTAACCGAACATCGTCGCCAGCGGGACCATGGCGTTGATCACCTGGCCGTTGCCACGCGGCTCCATGCCGGTGATCTGGCCACGGCGGCTGTTCAGGTCGCCGATGATGTCGCCCATGTAGTCCTCGGGCGTCACCACCTCGACCCGCATCACCGGCTCCAGGAGCTGCGGCCCCGCCTTGACGATGCCTTCCTTGAAGGCGGCGCGCGACGCGATCTCGAACGCGAGCGCCGAGCTGTCGACCTCGTGGTAGCCACCGTCGACCAGCTGGGCCACCAGATCGACCATCGGGAAGCCGGCGATGACGCCGGTCTGGACGGCCGAATTGAGACCCTTCTCGACGCCCGGGATATATTCCTTCGGGACCGTGCCGCCGACCACCTTGGCGTCGAACTTGAAGCCGGAGCCCTTCTCGCCCGGGGTGAAGACCAGCTTCACCCGCGCGAACTGGCCGGAGCCGCCGCTCTGCTTCTTGTGGGTGTAGTCGACCTCGGCGCGCTTGGTGATCGTCTCGCGATAGGCGACCTGCGGCGCGCCGACATTGGCCTCGACCTTGAACTCGCGCTTCATCCGATCGACGATGATCTCGAGATGGAGTTCGCCCATCCCCTTGATGACGGTCTGACCCGACTCCGGATCGCTGCCGACGCGGAACGAGGGATCCTCGGCGGCGAGGCGCCAAAGGGCCACGCCCATCTTCTCCTGGTCGGCCTTGGAACGCGGCTCGACCGCGACCTCGATCACGGGATCGGGGAACTCCATCCGCTCGAGGATGACCGGCTTTGCCCCGTCGCACAGCGTATCGCCGGTGGTCGTGTTCTTGAGGCCGACCAGCGCCACGATGTCGCCGGCGAAGGCCTCCTTGATTTCCTCGCGATTGTTCGCGTGCATCAGCAGGATCCGGCCGACCCGCTCGCGCTGGTCCTTGACCGTGTTCTGCAGGTGCGAGCCGCTCTCGATCTTGCCGGAGTAGATGCGCACGAAGGTCAGCGAGCCGACGAACGGATCGTTCATGATCTTGAACGCGAGGCCGGACATCGGCGCCGTGTCCTTGGGCTCGCGCACCACCATCTCGTCGGTGCCCGGCACCAGGCCTTCAGTCGGCGGGACCTCCAGCGGCGACGGCAGGAAGTCCACCACCGCGTCGAGCAGCGGCTGCACGCCCTTGTTCTTGAACGCAGAGCCGCAGATCACCGGCACCAGCTTACCCGCAACCGTGCCCTTGCGCAGGCAGGCGACGATGGTGGCCTCGTCCGGCTCCTGGCCGTCGAGATAGGCTTCCATAGCCGCGTCGTCGAACTCGACCGCCGCCTCGATCAGCGCCGAGCGGTAGGCGGCGGCCTCATCGGCCAGCTCGTCCGGGATCGGCTCGTGCGAGAACTTCGCGCCCAGCGTCTCCTCGTGCCAGACGATCGCCTGGTTGCGGATGACATCGACCACGCCGCGGAAATCCGCCTCGAGCCCGATCGGGAAGTTCACGACGACGGCGTTGGCGCCGAGGCGGTCCTTGATCATCGACACGCAGCGATCGAAGCTGGCGCCGGTCCGGTCCATCTTGTTGCAGAAGCAGATGCGCGGCACGCGGTACTTGTCCGCCTGACGCCATACGGTCTCCGACTGCGGCTCGACACCGGCGACACCGTCGAACACCGCGACCGCACCGTCGAGCACGCGCAACGAGCGCTCGACCTCGATCGTGAAGTCGACGTGACCCGGCGTGTCGATGATGTTGACGCGATGGTCGTTCCAGAAAGTGGTCGTCGCGGCCGAGGTGATGGTGATGCCGCGCTCCTGCTCCTGCTCCATCCAGTCCATCGTGGCGGTGCCGTCGTGCACTTCGCCGATCTTGTACGACTTGCCGGTGTAGTAGAGGATTCGCTCGGTGGTCGTGGTCTTCCCGGCATCAATGTGGGCCATGATGCCGATATTGCGGTATCGCTCGATGGGAATTTCACGCGACATGACAGATCACCAACAACGACAACGCGATTACCAGCGGTAGTGCGAGAACGCGCGATTGGCCTCAGCCATCCGCAGCGTGTCTTCGCGCTTCTTGAAAGCAGCTCCACGCCCATTGGCGGCGTCGAGGATCTCCCCGGCCAGCCGTTCGGTCATGGTCTTCTCCGACCGCTTCTGCGCGATCTGGATGATCCAGCGGATCGCCAGCGCCTGACGCCGCTCCGGCCGCACCTCGACCGGCACCTGGTAGGTGGCGCCACCGACGCGGCGCGAGCGCACCTCGAGGGCCGGCTTCACGTTCTCCAGCGCCTCATGGAAGGTATCGACCGGGTTCTTGCCGGTGCGCGCCTTCATGCGGTCGAAGGCGGCGTACAGCATGCTCTCGGCGATCGACTTCTTCCCGTCGTACATCAGCGAGTTGACAAACTTGGTGACGACGAGGTCCCCGAACTTCGGGTCCGGCAGAACCTCTCGCTTTTCCGCAGCGCGGCGACGCATGGCAGAGTTCCTCTTTACCGCTTACTTCGGGCGCTTCGCGCCGTACTTCGACCGACCCTGGCGCCGCTTGGCGATGCCCTGGGTGTCGAGCTTGCCACGGATGATGTGATAGCGGACGCCCGGCAGATCCTTGACGCGGCCACCGCGGATCAGGACCACCGAGTGCTCCTGAAGATTGTGGCCCTCGCCCGGGATGTAGCTCGTGACCTCGAAGCCATTGGTCAGCCGAATACGGGCGACCTTGCGCAGCGCCGAATTCGGCTTCTTCGGCGTGGTCGTGTAGACGCGCG
This sequence comes from uncultured Alphaproteobacteria bacterium, assembly GCA_963798145.1. Taxonomy (GTDB): domain Bacteria; phylum Pseudomonadota; class Alphaproteobacteria; order Geminicoccales; family Geminicoccaceae; genus Benzoatithermus. The sequence goes on along the minus strand of CAWCSG010000017.1, from coordinate 51,184 downwards.
TGCACACGCCGCGCTTTTGCGGGCACTCCTCCAGCGCCGGAACCTTGTTCCGGGTCGGCTTGGGGGTGCGGCCCTGGGCCACCAGCTGATTGATCGTCGGCATTCGCAAAAGCTTCCTGTTACTGCCAGCGCGACCGAACGCACCGAGAGCACTATCTCGACACAAAGGGGCGCGACCCGCCTAGTGCGGTTGCTCGCGCTCCGTCATCAGTCGCCGTCAATCCGATGCTGCGTCTGATCCGCGAGGGTCACCGCCAGCACCATGGATAAAGCGTCCGGCCTTCTAGCCTCACGAACCGCTTGCGTCAAGCGCTTCGGCCACCGACGCCGAAACCCACCAGCCCAGGATCAGCTCACCCGCGGCGCAAAGTTGCGCGACAACACATGGTAGAGGGGATGGGGGCAGACAAGGCGCGAGGCTCCGGTAGCCAGCAGCGCCGTCGCCATGAGCGGTACCACCATCCGACTGCCTTCGCTCATCTCCAAGACGATGACGAAGGCCGTCAGTGGCGCCTGCACCACGCCCGCGAAATAGGCCACCATGGCCAACAGGCTCAGCGCCCGCAGATCGAGCGTCGGCAGAATCGTGGCAAGAGCGGGGCCGAGGCCGGCTCCGACCGAGAGCGACGGCGCGAACAGACCGCCGGGAATGCCGCTGACCGAGGAAAGCAGTGTCGCTACCAGCTTCAGCGGCGCATCCCACCACGGCATGGCCGTGCCGTGCTCCAGCAATTCGCGTGCATGCTCGTACGCCGTGCCAGTGGCATACCCGTCCGTGAGCAGGCCCAATATGGCGACAACGAGGCCGCAAGCTGCGGCGAAGCAGACCGGCCAAGACTTCAATGCGGCGACCAGTCCATGGCGCCGCGTCGCCATCGTCACGACCCCGAGGCTGAACAGGCCGCCCAGCAGGCCGCCGACGATGCCGCATATCGGTACGGCCAGCCAATCCTGGGCACTGTCGAGCACTGCGGTGGTCTGGCCGAAGTAACGATAGTCGCCGACCAGGGCCAGGCCGGTGATGCCGGCCAGGACGACCGCGCCGATGATCGGGCCACTGATCCGGTGTTCGAACTCCTTGGCCATTTCCTCGATCGCGAACACGACACCGGCCAGCGGCGTGTTGAAGGCGGCTGCGACCCCGGCGGCCGCACCGGCCAGCACCAGCCCCCGCACCCGTCCGACGCCGGCGAAGCCGGCCACGGCCAGCATGATCGCAGCGCCGACCTGGACCGTCGGGCCCTCGCGACCGATCGAGGCCCCGACGGCGAGTCCCGCCACGGTCAGCGCGACCTTGCCCATGGTGACCCTGGCGCCCAGCAAGCGTTCGCGGTGCGCCGGATCACGTGACCGCCTGGCGGCGATCGCCTGCGGGATGCCACTGCCCTGTGCACCGTCGAACCAGCGCTTGGCGGCCCAGGCGCAGAATCCAAACCCTGCCGGGGTCACCAAGAGCGGCAAGTACGGCCAGTGGCCACGCAGCCAGCCGAAAAGCTCCGCAGCGAGGTCGGCGGCCTGGGCGAACAGCACGGCGGCAACGCCGATGGCGATCGCACCGGAGGTGAACACCAGTCGTCCGCGCCACAGCTTGCCCGAAAGCCAGGTGGCGCGATGGCGGCGCACGTGCCGAGCCAGGAGCATAGGCGTTGATACCCCAAGCCCGATATCGGGGCAAAAACGAAGAAAGGGCCCGGTCCGACCAGACCGAGCCCCTATTCTCCTCGATTCACGATGCTGCAGCTACTCCGACGGGTACCCGCTCATCTCGGGCAGCCGCAGCGGCATGTCGTCGCCCGGCAACTCGGGCGGCGGTGCCGCGTAGGAACTCGTCGGTCGCGGCCACCTTCTTGAACCGTTGCAGCACGCCGCCAGTACCGGCCGGGATCAGCCGGCCGACGATGACGTTCTCCTTGAGCCCCTGCAGCTTGTCGACCTTGCCGGCGAACGCCGCATCGGTCAGCACGCGCGTGGTCTCCTGGAACGACGCCGCCGAGATGAACGACTGCGTCTGCAGGCTCGCCTTGGTGATGCCCTGCAGCACCGGATGGAAGGTCGCCGGCCTGCGGTCCTCGGCCAGCATCCGCTCGTTGATCGCGTCGAACTCGAGCCGGTCGACCTGCTCGCCGACCAGATAGGTCGTGTCGCCCGGGTCGATGATCTCGATCTTCTGCAGCATCTGGCGGACGATCACCTCGATGTGCTTGTCGTTGATCTTCACACCCTGGAGTTTGTAGACCTCCTGGATCTCGTTCACCAGGAACTGCGCCAGGGCCTCGACGCCCAGCACCCGCAACAAGTCGTGCGGGACCGGGTTGCCGTCGACGATCAGGTCGCCCGGATTGACGTGATCGCCTTCCTGCACCACCACGTGGCGGCCCTTGGGAATCAGATACTCGACCGGCTCGACATCCTCGTTCGCGGCCAGGATCTTCAGGCGCCGCTTGTTCTTGTAGTCCTTGCCGAACTCGATCCGCCCCTCGATCTCGGCGATGATCGCCGGGTCCTTGGGCCGGCGCGCCTCGAACAGCTCCGCCACCCGCGGCAGACCGCCGGTGATGTCGCGGGTCTTGTTGGCCTCGCGCGGGAGACGCGCCAGCACGTCGCCGGCATGCGCCTTGGTCGCGTTCTCGACCGACATGATCGCACCGACCGGCAGGTAGTAGCGCGCCTCGCTGCCCGACGGCAGGGTGATCGGGTTGCCCTTCTCGTCCTGCAGCACGATCGACGGACGCAGATTGCCCGAGCGGGCGTTCTGCCGCCAGTCGATCAGCTCCTTGCTGGCCTTGCCGGTGGCCTCGTCGATCACCTCGCGGAACGAGGTGCCGTCGATCAGGTCCTGGAACACGATCGTGCCGGAGGCCTCGGTGATCACCGGGAGGGTGTGCGGATCCCACTCGGCCAGCACCTGCCCCTTCTCGACCTGCGCGTCCGGCTCGGCGCGCAGCCGGGTGCCGTTCGGCAGCTTGCTGCGCAGCTTCTCGCGGCCGACCTCGTCGTAGACCACGACCTCGGTGTTGCGGCCCAGGATGACGGGCCGCTCCTGGCTGTCGTAGACGAGGCGCGGATTGACCAGCCGGAACACGCCGACACACGGGCTCTCGATGGTCGACTGCTCGGCCGAGGACTGCGCGGCGCCGCCGATGTGGAAGGTGCGCATGGTGAGCTGCGTGCCCGGCTCGCCGATCGACTGCGCGGCGATGACACCCACCGCCTCGCCGCTATTGACCGTCGTGCCGCGCGACAGGTCACGGCCATAGCAGCGGCCGCAGACCCCGGTCTTGGTGTCGCAGGTCAAGACCGAGCGCACGCGGACGCTGTCCACACCCGACGCGTCGATCCGCAGGCACAGCTCCTCGTCGAGGAGCGTGTTGCGCGGTGCCAGCACCTCGCCGCTGCGCGGGTGGACGATGTCCTCGGCCACGGTCCGGCCCAGGATCCGCTCGCCCAGATCCTCGCTGCCGCCGGCGGTCGAGATGGTGATCGACCGCTCCGAGCCACAATCGTCGTCCATGATGATGCAGTCCTGGGCGACATCGACCAGACGGCGGGTGAGATAGCCCGAGTTCGCCGTCTTGAGCGCGGTGTCGGCCAGACCCTTGCGGGCGCCGTGCGTCGAGTTGAAGTACTCGAGCACGGTCAGGCCTTCCTTGAAGTTCGAGATGATCGGGTTCTCGATGATCTCGCCCGAAGGCTTCGCCATCAGGCCGCGCATACCCGCCAGCTGCTTGATCTGCGCCGCCGAGCCACGCGCACCGGAGTGCGCCATCATCCAGATCGCGTTCGGCTGGTGGTAGCGTCCGTCCGGCCGCTTGGTCTGCTGCACGGCCTGGATCGCCTGCATCATCTCCTCGGCGACCTTGTCCGAGCACTGCTGCCAGGCATCGACGACCTTGTTGTACTTCTCACCCTTGGTGATCAGGCCGTCCGAGTACTGCTGCTCGTACTGCTTCACCAGATCCTGCGTGCCGTGGACGTGACCCCACTTGCCCTCGGGGATGATCATGTCGTCCTTGCCGAACGAGATGCCGGCCTTACAGGCATGCGTGAAGCCCAGGTTCATCAGACGATCGGCGAAGATCACGGTCTCCTTCTGACCGCAATGCCGGTAAACCTCGTCGATGACCTGGCTGACCTCCTTCTTGGTCAAGATCCGGTTGATCAGGGCCTGGAAGGTGATGTTCGGGTGATGCGGCAGGATCTCGTAAAGCAGCAGGCGACCCGGCGTGGTCTCGGCGATGCGCGGGCGGATCTCGCCGTCCGGCTCCATGGTGAAGATCCGGCACTTGACCTTGGCGTGCAACGAGACGACGCCAGCGGTCAACGCGTGCTGCACCTCGGCGACGTCGCTGAACACCATGCCCTGGCCAGGCTCGTCGTCGGCGATCAGGCTCAGATAGTAGAGCCCCAGCACGATGTCCTGGGTCGGCACGATGATCGGCTTGCCGTTGGCCGGGCTCAGGATGTTGTTGGTCGACATCATGAGCACGCGCGCCTCGAGCTGCGCCTCGAGCGACAGCGGGACGTGGACCGCCATCTGGTCGCCGTCGAAGTCCGCGTTGAAGGCGGTGCAGACCAGCGGGTGCAGCTGGATTGCCTTACCCTCGATCAGCACCGGCTCGAACGCCTGAATCCCTAGGCGATGCAGGGTCGGCGCACGGTTGAGCAGGACGGGATGCTCGCGGATCACCTGCTCCAGGATGTCCCAGACTTCGGGACGCTCCTTCTCGACCATCCGCTTCGCGGCCTTGATGGTCTGTGCCTTGCCGTAAAGCTCGAGCTTCGCGTAGACGAACGGCTTGAACAGCTCGAGCGCCATCTTCTTCGGCAGCCCGCACTGGTGCAGCTTCAGCTCCGGGCCGACGACGATCACCGAGCGGCCGGAATAGTCGACGCGCTTGCCGAGCAGGTTCTGGCGGAACCGGCCCTGCTTGCCCTTGAGCATGTCGGACAGCGACTTCAGCGGGCGCTTGTTGGCGCCCGTGATGACGCGACCGCGGCGGCCATTGTCGAACAGCGCGTCGACGGCCTCCTGCAGCATCCGCTTCTCGTTGCGGACGATGATGTCCGGCGCCTTGAGCTCGATCAGGCGCTTCAGGCGGTTGTTGCGGTTGATCACGCGGCGATAGAGATCGTTCAGGTCCGAGGTCGCGAACCGGCCGCCGTCGAGCGGCACCAGTGGACGCAGCTCGGGCGGGATCACCGGCACCACCTCGAGCACCATCCACTCGGGCTTGTTGCCCGATTCCAGGAAGGTCTCGACCATCTTCAGGCGCTTGACGAGCTTCTTGCGCTTCGCCTCGGAGCTGGTCTCCAGCAACTCGCCGCGCATGGTCTCGCGCTCGACCGGCAGGTCGAGCTTCTTGAGCATGTCACGGACGGCCTCGGCGCCGATGCCGCAGGTGAAGGAGTCGTCGCCGAACTCCTCGCGGTAGCGCAGTACCTGCTCCTCGTTGAGCAGCTCGTTGGGCTTGAGCGTGGTCAGGCCGGGCTCGATCACGACCCAGTTGTCGAAGTAGAGCACACGCTCGAGGTCGCGCAGCGTCATGTCGAGCAGCACGCCGATGCGGGTCGGCACCGACTTCAGGAACCAGATGTGCGCCACCGGCGAGGCCAGCTCGATGTGGCCCATGCGCTCGCGGCGGACCTTGGACTGGATGACCTCGACGCCGCACTTCTCGCAGACGATGCCCTTGTACTTCATGCGCTTGTACTTGCCGCACAAGCACTCGTAGTCCTTGATCGGGCCGAAAATCTTGGCGCAGAACAGCCCGTCGCGCTCCGGCTTGAAGGTCCGGTAGTTGATCGTCTCGGGCTTCCTGACCTCGCCGTAGGACCACTCGCGAATCTCGTCCGGGCTCGCGATGGAAATACGGATCTGGTCGAACTTCTGGCCGGCTGCGGGCTGGCCGAAGAGGTACATCAAGTCGTTCATCGGACCCTGCTCTCGATCATCGCCGTGAAAGGCCGATCAGGCCCGGCCGCACCGGCATGTGCGCGACCGGGCCTGGGGTGCGAGGCACCCACATGGTTCGTCGTGGCGGCGCTGAGGCCGGCGAGGGTCACTCGCCGGTCAGCTCCTGCTGCAGCTCAACGTCGAGCGCCAAGGCCTGCAGCTCCTTGACCAGCACGTTGAAGCTCTCGGGGATGCCCGCCTCGAACGTGTCCTCGCCGCGGACGATCGCCTCGTAGATCTTAGTGCGGCCCGACACGTCGTCGGACTTCACCGTCAGCATCTCCTGCAGCGTGTAGGAGGCGCCGTAGGCCTGCAGCGCCCAGCACTCCATCTCGCCGAAGCGCTGGCCGCCGAACTGCGCCTTGCCGCCCAGCGGCTGCTGGGTGACCAGGCTGTAGGGGCCGACCGAACGGGCGTGGATCTTGTCGTCGACGAGATGGCCCAGCTTCAGCATGTAGATGTAGCCGACGGTCACCTGGCGATCGAACGGCTCGCCCGTGCGCCCGTCGACCAGGGTCACCTGACCCGAGCTGGCGCAGCCCGCATCCTCGAGCATCCGCACGATGTCGGATTCATGGGCGCCGTCGAACACGGGCGTCGCGATCGGCACGCCCGGTCGCAGATTGTCGCCCAGCTCCAGGAGCTCGCCGTCGGTGTAGCGCCGGACTTCCTCGCCGATCTCCTCGCCGTAGACATGCTCCAGCCGATCCTCCAGAGCCTTGCGGCCGACGCCGTCCTGCCACTGATCGACCAGCTGGCCGATCTGGCGGCCGAGATTGGCGCAGGCCCAGCCCAGATGCGTCTCCAGGATCTGGCCAACGTTCATCCGCGACGGCACGCCCAGCGGGTTGAGCACGAGGTCGACATGCGTGCCGTCCTCGAGATGCGGCATATCCTCGATCGGGGCGATGCGCGAGATCACGCCCTTGTTGCCGTGCCGGCCCGCCATCTTGTCGCCCGGCTGCAGCTTGCGCTTCACCGCGACGAACACCTTGACCATCTTGAGCACGCCGGGCGGCAGCTCGTCGCCGCGCTGCAGCTTCTCGACCTTGTTCTCGAACCGGTCCTGGAAGGTCTTGTAGCCGTCGTCGAGCTGGCGCTTGAGCGCCTGGATCTCGTTCATCCGATCGGCATCGTCGACCCCGATCTCCCAGGACAGCCGGCGCTGGAGACCTTCCAGTACCTCGGTCGTCAGCGGCACGCCGACCTTCAGGCCACGCGGCCCGGTGGTCGCCATCTGTCCCACGAGCACGTCGTGCAGGCGGCTGTAGATGTTGCGCTCGAGGATCGCCTTCTCGTCGTCACGGTCCTTGGCCAGACGCTCGATCTCGGCGCGCTCGATGGCGATCGCGCGCTCGTCCTTCTCGACGCCGCGGCGGTTGAAGACGCGCACCTCGACGACCGTGCCCTGGACGCCCGGCGGCACCTTGAGCGAGGTGTCGCGAACGTCGGCCGCCTTCTCGCCGAAGATGGCGCGCAGCAGCTTCTCTTCCGGCGTCATCGGCGTCTCGCCCTTGGGCGTGACCTTGCCGACCAGGATGTCCGCGGCCTTCACCTCGGCACCGATATAGACGATGCCCGCCTCGTCCAGGTTGCGCAGCGATTCCTCGCTGACGTTCGGGATGTCGCGGGTGATCGCCTCCGGCCCGAGCTTGGTGTCGCGCGCCATCACCTCGAACTCGTCGATGTGGATGGACGTGAACACGTCGTCGCGGACGATGCGCTCCGAGATGAGGATCGAATCCTCGAAGTTGTAGCCGTTCCAGGGCATGAACGCGACCAGCGCGTTGCGGCCCAGCGCCAGATCGCCCAGCTGCGTCGACGGGCCGTCGGCGATGATGTCGCCGGCGCGGACCTTGTCACCCACCTTCACCAGCGGACGCTGGTTGATGCAGGTGTTCTGGTTGGAGCGCTGGAACTTCTTCAGCCGGTAGATGTCGACCACGCTATCGGCGCGCGCCGTGTCGTCGGTGATCCGCACGACGATGCGCGAGCCGTCGATCTGGTCGACCACACCGGCCCGCTTGGCGGCAATGGCGGCACCGCTGTCACGGGCGACCACGCCTTCCATGCCGGTGCCGACGAACGGCGCCGCAGCCTGCAGCAACGGCACCGCCTGGCGCTGCATGTTGGAGCCCATCAGCGCGCGGTTGGCGTCGTCGTTCTCCAGGAACGGGATCAGCGCCGCCGCGACCGAGACCAGCTGCTTGGGCGAGACGTCGATCATGCTGATCGAGTCGGGCTTGGCCAGCACGAACTCGCCGTTCTCGCGGCAGCTCACCAGCTCGCCCGCGAAGCTGCGATCCGGGTTCAGCTCGGAATTGGCCTGCGCGATCGTGTAGCGGCCTTCCTCCATGGCGGAGAGGTAGAGCACCTCGCCGGTGACCTTGCCGTCGACCACCCGGCGGTACGGGCTCTCGATGAAGCCGTACTTGTTGATCCGGGCGTAGGTGGCGAGGCTGTTGATCAGGCCGATGTTCGGGCCTTCCGGCGTCTCGATCGGGCAGATCCGGCCATAGTGGGTCGGATGCACGTCGCGCACCTCGAAACCGGCGCGCTCGCGGGTCAGCCCGCCTGGGCCAAGCGCCGACAGGCGGCGCTTGTGGGTGATCTCAGACAGCGGGTTGGTCTGATCCATGAACTGCGATAGCTGCGAGCTGCCGAAGAACTCGCGCACCGCAGCCGCCACCGGCTTCGCGTTGATCAGGTCGTGCGGCATCGCCGCGTCGATCTCGACCGAGCTCATGCGCTCGCGGACCGCGCGCTCCATGCGCAGCAGGCCGACGCGGAACTGATTTTCCATCAGCTCGCCGACCGAGCGCACGCGCCGGTTGCCCAGGTGATCGATGTCGTCGATCTCGCCCCGGCCGTCCTTGATCTCGACCAGCATCCGGACGACTTCGACGATGTCCTCGTTGCGCAGCACGCGCACCGTGTCCTCGGTCTCCAGACCCAGCCGCATGTTCATCTTCACCCGGCCGACGGGCGAGAGATCGTAGCGCTCATTGTCGAAGATCAGGCTGCCGAACAGTGCCTCGGCGGTATCCAGCGTCGGCGGCTCGCCCGGGCGCAGCACGCGATAGATGTCGAGCAACGCCTCTTCGCGGTTTTGGCAGCGATCGAGCGTCAGCGTGTTGCGGATGTAGGGGCCGACCGTGAGATGGTCGATGTCGAGCACCGGGATCTCGGTGATGCCGGCCTCGGTGAGCTTGCGGATCGACTCGCCGGTGAGCTCATCGCCCGCCTCGGCCAGGATCAGGCCAGTGGTCTCGTCGATCAGGTCGCGGCTCAGGTAACGCCCGACCAGTTCCTCGGCCGAGTTGTAAACTTCCGACATCCCCTGCTCTTCGATCTTCTTGAGCAGGCGCGGGGTCATCTTGGTGCCGGCTTCGGCGAGCGTCTGGCCGGTCGCGGCATCCACCAGATCGGCGGTGAGCTTCTGGCCGCGCAGACGGTCCGGGCGGAACCCGGTCTTCCAGCCCTGACCAGCCACCTGGAAGAAGATCTCGTGGTAGAAGGTGTTGAGAATCGTCTCCTGGTCGAGACCCAGGGCCAGCAGCAGCGTGGTCACCGGCAGCTTGCGGCGGCGGTCGATGCGAACGTGCACCTGGTCCTTCGAATCGAACTCGAAGTCGAGCCAGCTGCCGCGGTACGGGATGATCCGGGCCGAGTAGAGGAACTTGCCGGAGCTGTGCGTCTTGCCGCGGTCGTGGTCGAAGAACACGCCCGGGCTGCGGTGCATCTGCGAGACGATGACGCGCTCGGTGCCGTTGACGACAAAGGTGCCGTTGTCGGTCATGAGCGGCATGTCGCCCATGTAGACATCCTGCTCCTTGATGTCGCGAACGCTCTTCGAGCCGGTCTCCTCGTCGACGTCCCAGACGATCAGCCGCAAGGTCACGCGCAAAGGAGCGGCGAAGGTCATGCCGCGCTGATGGCACTCCTCGACGTCGTACTTGGGCTCCTCGAGCTCGTACTTGACGAAGTCGAGCGCGGCACGGTCGGCGAAGTCGCGGATCGGGAACACCGACCGGAACACCTCCTCCAGGCCCATCAGCTCGCGCTCGGGCGCGCCGATGTGCATCTGCAGGAAGTTGTCATAGGACTGCCGCTGCACCTCGATGAGGTTCGGCATCTCCGTGACTTCGGGGATACGGCCGAAGCTCTTGCGAATCCGCTTCTTGGCCGTGGGAAGATCGGACATGGCTGACCTGCTTCGGTTAAACCGTCAACCGGACGCGACCGAACTTGGTCAGGACGTCGAGACGACGGCGAAAAGGCCGGGCTGCGCGAGGCGCAGCCGGCCTAGTCGGTTCAGACAATCGAGTAGCGGTATGCTGCCGCCACAGCTACCGGCGCAGTCGGCAGGAATACCGACGACGCCGAAGCCAGAGCGGTGCCGAGATCGAGAACGATCTACTTGATCTCCACGGTGGCGCCGGCCGCCTCGAGCTGCGCCTTAACCTTGGCGGCCTCGTCCTTGGAGATCGCCTCCTTGACCGCCTTCGGCGCCGCCTCGACCAGATCCTTGGCCTCCTTCAGGCCCAGGCTGGTCAGCGCGCGGACCTCCTTGATGACGTTGATCTTCTGCGCGCCGACGGCGGTCAGGATCACGTCAAACTCGGTCTGCTCCTCGACCGCCTCGGCCGCGGCAGCGCCGCCGCCGACAGCGGCCACGGCCGCCGGGGCGGCCGCCGAAACGCCCCACTTCTCCTCGAGCATCTTCGAGAGCTGCGCCGCCTCGAGGACGGTCAGGCCCGAGAGGTCGTCGACCAGCTGATCCAAATTCGCCATTACTACCACTCCCGCATCGAACTCATGCCATGACGCCCGCCCGTCCGGGCGCCGAAACTCTTTGCCTGACGCCTAGGCGTCCTGCTCCGCCCGTGCCGCCAGAACCCGCGCGATCTGGCCACCCGGCGCCTGCAACAGGCCGACCAGCCGGCTCGCCGGCGTATTGAGCAACCCGATCAGCTTGGCGCGCAGCTCGTCCAGCGAGGGCAGCTCGGCCAATGCCCGCACCGAAGCCGCATCGAGCAGCGAGCCACTGAGGCCGCCGCCGATGATCTGCAGCTTGTCGTTCTTCTTGCCGAACTCGGCGACGATCCGCGGCGCCGCCGTCGGATCGTTCGAGAACGCGATCGCCGTCGGACCGGTGAACAGCGGCGCCATGACCGCGAACGGCGTACCATCGACCGCACGCTGGGCCAGCTTGTTCTTGGTCACCCGGAACGACGCCCCGGCCGCCCGGATCCGACCACGCAGATCGGTGATCTCGGCCACGGTCAGGCCCTTATAGTGGGTGAGGACGACAACGCCGGTCTTTGCGAAGACCTCGTTCAGATCGTCGATCACCTGAGCTTTTTCGGCTCGCAGCACTCTAGTCTCCGACCACTAACGGATCCGGCTCTCGCCTCGGCCCCGACCGCCAGCACGGTGCCCGAGCCCTCGGACTCGTCGCACTGCCGCGCTCACGGCAAACACCACCTCAGGTCAAAACGCGACCCGGATGGCACGGCACTGACGTTCCTCGGAGCCCGGGAACATAGCGACGCGGTGGCCGAGTGCAAGAGCCAAAATCAACTTGGTTACGCGAATGTCAGCCCAACAGCGTCGGGATGTCGATCTTGAGCCCGGTGCCCATGGTCGAGCTGAGATTGGCCCGCTTCAGATAGGTGCCCTTGGCGCCGGTCGGCTTGGCCCGGTTGATGGCGTCCACGAACGCCTTCACGTTGGCGACGAGGTGATCCGGCTCGAAGCTGGCCTTGCCGACGCCCGCATGGACGATGCCCGCCTTCTCGACCCGGAACTGCACCTGGCCGCCCTTGGCCGCCTCGACCGCCTCGCGCACGTTGGGCGTCACCGTCCCGAGCTTGGGGTTCGGCATCAGCCCGCGCGGACCCAGGATCTTACCCAGCCGCCCGACCAGCGGCATCATGTCCGGCGTGGCGATGCAGCGGTCGAAATCGATCTTGCCGCCCTGGATCTGCTCGGCCAGGTCCTCGGCACCGACCACGTCGGCGCCGGCCGCCAGCGCCTCGGCCGCCTTGTCGCCGCGGGCGAACACGCCCACACGCAGGGTCTTGCCGGTGCCGTGCGGCAGGTTGACCGTGCCGCGCACCATCTGATCGGCGTGACGCGGATCGACGCCCAGATTGAGCGACAGCTCGATCGTCTCGTCGAACTTCGCCTTCGCGTGGTCCTTGATCAGCTGCACCGCCTCCGGCAGCGGATGCAGCTTGTCGCGATCGACCGCCGCCATCACCGCCGTCAGCCTCTTGCCCTTGTCTGCCATCGTCCTACTCCGCCACCTCGAGGCCCATCGAGCGGGCGGAACCGATGATCATCTGCACGGCACCGTCGATGTCGTGGGCGTTCAGGTCCTTCATCTTCGCCGCCGCGATCTCACGGCATTGCTCGATCGTGACCTTGCCGGCAACGGCACCACGGCCCGTCGTGGTGCTGCCTTTGCTCACGCCCGCCGCCTTCTTCAGGAAGTAGGAGACCGGAGGAGTCTTGGTGACGAAGGAGAAGGTGCGATCGCCGAACGCGGTGATCACCACCGGCACCGGCATCCCGGGCTCCATGCCCTGGGTCGCCGCGTTGAACTCCTTCACGAACTGCATGATGTTCAGGCCGCGCTGACCCAGCGCCGGCCCGATCGGCGGCGACGGGTTGGCCTTGCCGGCCGGCACCTGCAGCTTGATGTAACCTGTGATCTTCTTCGCCATCGGCTTCCTGCCTACCTTCCCGGCTTAGCGGTCCAAACGCGCCCATAGGCGCTCCCGCACGACTGCTTCACGATGTGTGGCTAGATCTTCTCGACCTGCGAGTATTCCAGCTCGACCGGCGTGGCCCGGCCGAAAATCGAGACCGACACCTTGAGCCGGCCCTTGCCCTCGTCGACTTCCTCGACCACGCCGCTGAACGACGCGAACGGGCCGTCGCTGACGCGCACGCTGTCGCCCGACATGAACGCGAACAGCGGCTTCGCGTGCTCCGTACCCTCGGCCATCTGGTTGCGGATACGCTCGGCCTCGTGGTCCGGGATCGGCGATGGCTTGCCGCCCGGGCCCAAAAAGCCGGTTACCTTGGCGGTATTGCGCACCAGCGACCAGGTCTCGTCGTTGAGCACCATGCGGACCAGCACGTAGCCCGGGAAAAACTTGCGCTCGGCGCTGACCTTCTTGCCGCGCCGGACCTCGATCACCTCTTCCATCGGCACGAGGATGTCCTCGAACAGATGGCCGAGCCCTTTCTGGTCGGCCTGCTCCTTGACCGATTCTTTCACCTTCTTCTCGAAGCCGGAGTAGACGTGGATGATGAACCAGCGGGGATCCGCCATCACGCCCCCAATCCGAGCACGAGTTGGATCCCGCTGGCGATCAGCTGATCGACCACAAAGAAAAACACGGCTGCCAGCGCCGACATCGCAAGGACGCTCAGCGTGGTCGCGACCAGTTCCTTGCGGCTGGGCCAGGTGACCTTGGCCAGCTCCTGCCGCACCTCGCGAATGAACTGGGCGGGCGAAATCTTCGCCATCATCGATCGTTCTACTTTCCGCTGATCAGATCCGCCACATGCCGGCAGGGACGCCGCACTGGCGGCTGGCAGGAGTGGAGGGGCTCGAACCCCCAACCCCCGGTTTTGGAGACCGGTGCTCTACCAGTTGAGCTACACTCCTAGACGACCGTTCCGGCACCCCGACCCACGCCGCTCGCACGACAATAGGGCTCGTGGCGCGAGGCCACCGCCGGGACGCCGTGCATAGAGCAGTCGGGCATTCGGTGCAAGCCTCCGCCCGGCGGCTCGCCCGCTCAGGCGATGACGTCGGCGACGACGCCGGCGCCGACGGTGCGGCCGCCCTCGCGGATCGCGAAGCGCAGGCCCTTCTCCATCGCGATCGGCGCGATCAGATCGACCTCCATCGCCACGTTGTCGCCCGGCATCACCATCTCGGTACCCTCGGGCAGCTTGATCGAGCCGGTCACGTCCGTGGTGCGGAAATAGAACTGCGGCCGGTAGTTGGAGAAGAACGGCGTGTGCCGGCCGCCCTCCTCCTTGGTCAGGATGTAGACCTCGCCCTTGAACTTGGTGTGCGGCGTGATCGAGCCCGGCTTGCACAGCACCTGGCCGCGCTCGACATCGTCGCGCTTGGTGCCGCGCAGCAGGATGCCGACATTGTCCCCGGCCTGGCCCTGGTCGAGCAGCTTCCTGAACATCTCCACCCCGGTGCAGGTGGTCTTGACCGTGTTCTTGATGCCGACGATCTCGACCTCCTCGCCGACCTTGACGATGCCGCGCTCGATCCGGCCCGTGACCACCGTGCCGCGGCCCGAGATCGAGAACACGTCCTCGATCGGCATCAGGAACGGCAGGTCGACCGCGCGTTCCGGCTGCGGGATGTAGCTGTCCACCGCCGCCATCAGGTTCATGATCTGCGTCTTGCCGACCGCCTCGTCACGGCCTTCCAGCGCCGCCAGTGCGCTGCCCTTGACGATCGGGATGTCGTCGCCCGGGAAGCCGTACTTGGTCAACAGCTCGCGCACCTCGAGCTCGACCAGCTCGAGCAGTTCCTCGTCGTCGACCATGTCGACCTTGTTGAGGTAGACCACGATCGCCGGCACGCCGACCTGGCGCGCCAGCAGGATGTGCTCGCGCGTCTGCGGCATCGGGCCGTCGGCCGCCGAGACCACCAGGATCGCACCGTCCATCTGGGCGGCGCCGGTGATCATGTTCTTCACGTAGTCGGCGTGGCCCGGGCAGTCGACATGCGCGTAGTGCCGGTTCGCCGTCTCGTACTCGACATGCGCCGTGTTGATCGTGATCCCGCGCGCCTTCTCTTCCGGCGCCTTGTCGATCTGGTCGTACGCGGTGAAGTTCGCCCCGCCGCTCTCCGCCAGCACCTTGGTGATCGCCGCCGTCAGCGTCGTCTTGCCATGATCGACATGGCCGATCGTCCCAATGTTGCAGTGCGGCTTCGTCCGCGAAAACTTTTCCTTGCCCATCTACGGCTCCTGCGCGGCCCTTGGCGATCGGGGCGATGTCGTGGTCGGATGCGGTGGCCTTGGAGCGGGTGAAGGGAATCGAACCCTCATAGCCAGCTTGGAAGGCTGGTGCTCTACCATTGAGCTACACCCGCAGGTGGTCGAATACTCGTTTCACCCAGCTTGCAACTGGTGGTGGAGGGGGTAGGATTCGAACCTACGTAGACGTAAGTCGGCAGATTTACAGTCTGCTGCCATTGACCGCTCGGCCACCCCTCCGTGCCCAGGGCGCCGGAGCGAAACGCCGGCGGAATATGGTCGTTTCGCGGCACTTGTCAACCAATCCAACCCGAAGGCGCCAACTCCTTGTCACGACGTCCAAAATCGTCCCCGGAACGTCGCCCCGAGCGCGGCGGCGCCCGTGCTGCCGCGGTCCCGGCGGGGCGCATCTGGCTCTATGGGCAGCACCCGGTCGCGGCCGCCCTGGCCAATCCGGACCGCCCCTGCTACCGCCTGCTCGCTACCGAGGCGGCTCTACCGGGCGTCGCAGCGGCGGCCCGAGCGCGCGGACTCGCGGTCGAGACGGTGCCGGCCGAGCGCCTGGGCCAGCTGCTGACCGGCGATGCACCGCACCAGGGCCTGGTCCTCGGCGTTGGCCCGCTGCCCGAACGCGATGTCGCCGAGCTGGATGACGGCGAGCGCTCGCTGATCCTGGCCCTGGACCAGGTCAGCGATCCGCGCAATCTCGGCGCCATCCTGCGCACCGCCGCGGCGCTCGGCGTGTCGGGCGTCCTGCTGCCCGATCGCCGCAGTGCCGAGCTGAACGGCGCCTGCGCCAAGGCCGCCTCGGGTGCGCTCGATGTCCTGCCGCTGGTCGAGGTGGTCAACCTTGCCCGGACGCTGGCCGACCTCAAGCAGCGCGGCTGGTGGATCGTCGGACTGGACGCCACGGCACCGGCGGCGCTGGAAGCGCTCGACCTGCCGCAGCGGGTCGTCCTGGTGCTGGGCAGCGAGGGCGAGGGCCTGCGCCGGCTCGTGGCCGAGAGCTGCGATTATCTCGCCCGGCTCGAGATCGACCCGCGCATGGAAAGTCTCAATGTCTCCGTGGCGGCCGGGATTGCGCTCTACCTGCTGGCCCGACGGAGTGCCGCGACCTAGTTGGCGCCACCATCAGCCTCGTAGCGCGCCCGCGTCGCGGCATTGGGCGGATACAGCCCGGGCAGCGCCGCGCCGTGCTCGACCTCGCGCATGATCCACGCCTCCAGGCGTTCCTGCTCGGGGCCAGCTGCCAGGACATGGTCCAGCAGTGCGGCGGGGATCACCACCGCACCATCGTCGTCGGCGACGATCACGTCGTCCGGGAACACCGCAACCCCGCCACATCCGATCGGCTCCTGCCAGCCGACGAAGGTCAGGCCGGCCACCGAAGGCGATGCCGCCACGCCGCCGCACCAGACCGGTAGGCCCACACCCGTGACGCCGGCAACATCGCGCACCGCGCCATCGGTCACCAATGCTGCAACGCCTCGCTGCCGCATCCGGGCGCAAAGAATGTCGCCGAAGATCCCGGCGTCGGTGACCCCCACCGCGTCCACGACCGCGATGCAACCTTCCGGCATGGCCTCGATGGCGGCACGGCTCGAGGTTGGCGACGACCACGACTCCGGCGTCGCCAGATCCTCACGCGCCGGTACGAAACGCAAGGTGAAGGCCGGCCCGACCAGCCGCGCCTGGCCAGGCCGCAACGGGCGCGCGCCACGCAGCCAGACGTTGCGCAGACCCTTCTTGAGCAGGATCGTCGTGATCGATGCGGTCGAGACACCTTGGAGGGTCGTGACCTGGGCTTCATCGAGCGTCACTTGGCGTCTCCTCTGGCTTGGCCTAGATGGAGGCTCCAGGCTCGGTGCCTCCATCACTGCGATTCTCATGACCGTTGCGCCCCTCAGCTTCGCCGACGACGACCTCCGCCGCATCCTCCTGCAGGTCAAGACTATCGCCATGGTCGGCGCCTCGACCAGCGAGATGCGGCCATCCTACTTCGCCATGCTCTACCTGCAGGGCAAGGGCTACCGCGTCCTGCCCGTCAACCCGCGCAGCGCCGGCGAGACCCTGCTCGGCGAGACCGTCTACCCCGATCTCGCGAGCCTGCCTCTCATCCCCGACATGGTGTCGATCTTCCGCCGCTCGTCCGAGGCGGGTGCAGTCGCCGACGAGGCGGTGCGCCTGGGCATCCCGGTGGTCTGGATGCAGCTCGGCGTACGGGACGACGCGGCGGCCGAGCGTGCCCGCGCGCAGGGGGCCGAAGTGATCATGGATCGCTGCCCCAAAATCGAGTACGGCCGGCTGTTCGGCGAGATCGGCTGGCTCGGCGTCAATCGCGGCATCGTCTCGGCCAAGCGCGGCCAGGCGACGCAGCTCAAGCGCAAGAAGGGCGGCCTGTTCTGACGGCCGGCATCGGCCCAGTGACGACGGATCGCTTGATGGACCATCGTTTGTTCGACCAGCGCCACTATCCGGTCCTGCCGGTGCGGGCGGGCTATGGCGAATGGGCACGGACCTATGACGGCGTGGTGCAGGACGAGATGGACCTGCGCCTCTTGGAGCGTCTCACGAGGGTCGGATGGGCAACCTGCACGGCCGTGCTCGATCTCGCCTGCGGCACCGGGCGGATCGGCGCCTGGCTTCGCTCGCAGGGCGTCCCAAGGCTCGACGGGCTGGATCTCACCCCCGAGATGCTGACCCAGGCCCGCACCCGCGGCTGCTACGACCGTCTGTTTCTGGCCGACCTGCGCCAGACGGGGCTGCCGGACTCATCGTATGGCCTGATTGTCGAGTCGCTGGCCGACGAGCACCTGCCGGACCTGCTACCGTTCTACCGCGAGGCCGCCCGGCTCATTCGCCCAGGCGGCTCCTTCGTCCTGGTCGGCTTTCATCCGCATTTCCTGATGAACGGCGTGCCCACGCATTTCGCGCGGGACAATGGCGAGCAGGCAACGATCGAGAGCCATGTCCATCTGTTCAGCGACCACGTGAAGGCCGCTTATGAAGTGGGCTGGGCGCTGGCCGAGATGGAGGAGGGAGTCGTCGACGATGCCTGGATCCGAAAGAAGCCGAAGTGGGAACGCTACCGAAGCCATCCGGTGAGCTTTGCGCTGGTCTGGCGCAAGCCTGACTAACGGTCCCTGTCGATCTGGCGCGACGAGGCGGCGCTCGCGAGCTGGCGGCGGCTCGGTGAGCACCGCGCGGCACAGGCGCTGGGCCGAGGCCGCATGGTCAGGGATATCGGCTCCGCGTGACCGAGGTGCAGCGCGACTATGGCCTGCACGAGCGCGAGCAGGCGCCCAGGGATTCCCGTGCCGCCCACGGCGGCTGAACGCCGGCTGGACCCGACAGCGCCCCTGCGCTAGACGGGCCCGCCATCCGGCTGCAGCAGGGATCTTCGGACATGAGCGACCGCACGTACGGCTTCGAGACGCTGGCGATCCATGCCGGTGCGGAGCCCGATCCGACCACCGGCGCGCGGGCGGTCCCGATCTACCAGACCACGTCCTACGTGTTCGACGACGTCGACCATGCGGCAGCTTTGTTCAATCTGCAGAAGTTCGGCAACATCTACAGCCGCCTGACCAACCCCACGGTCTCGGTCCTGGAATCGCGGATCGCGGCACTCGAGGGCGGTACCGCCGCCTGCTGCACCGCCTCTGGCCACGCGGCGCAGTTCCTGACCTTCCTCAACCTGATGCAGCCCGGGAACAACGTGGTCTCGAGCTCCAGGCTGTATGGCGGCTCGATCGCCCAGATGACCCACACCTTCCCGCAGTTCGGCTGGCAGGCGAAGTTCGTCGATCCGCGCGATCCGCAGAATTTCGCCGCCGCGATCGACGACCAGACCCGCGCCGTGTTCGTCGAGAGCGTGTCCAACCCCGACGGGATCGTCGCCGACCTCGAGGCGATCGCCGCCATCGCCCACGCCCACGGCGTGCCGCTGGTCGTCGACAACACCCTGCCCACGCCCTACCTCTGCCAGCCGCTGAAATGGGGTGCCGACATCGTCGTGCATTCCATGACCAAGTATCTGGGCGGCCAGGGCAACTCGGTCGGCGGCGTGATCGTCGAGGGCGGCCGGTTCGACTGGGCCAGCGGCAAATTCCCGCTGATGAGCGAGCCTACCGAGGCCTATCACGGCCTGCGCTTCTACGAGACCTTCGGCAATCTGGCGCTAACCGTCCGCAACAAGGCGATCGGCCTGCGCGACATGGGCCCTGCTTTGTCGCCGTTCAACGCGTTCCTGATCCTCCAGGGCGTCGAGACCCTGCCGCTGCGCATGGACCGCCATGTCGCCAACGCCGACCATGTGGCCGGCTGGCTCACCACCAACCCGCACATCAGCTGGGTCTCCTACCCCCGCCTGCCGCAGAACCGCACGCCGCTGCTGGAGAAATATTGCCCGCGCGGCCTGGGATCGGTGTTCACCATCGGCGTCAAGGGCGGCTACGAGATGGGCGTGCGGCTGGTCGACAACTGCCAGCTGCTCAGCCACGTCGCCAACATCGGCGACACCCGCTCCCTGATCATCCATCCGGCCTCGACGACGCACCGCCAGTTGGACGAGGGTCAGCTGGTGGCGGCCGGCGCCGGCCCGGACGTGGTGCGGCTCTCGATCGGGATCGAGAGCGCCGCGGATATCGTCGCGGACCTGGAGCAGGCGCTGGCCGCTGCCGCGGCCTAGCCGCCGAACGAGACCATCTTGCCCAACGACGCCACGCCCTTGTTGTCGATGACGAACAACAGGTACTTGCCCGGTGTCGCGAGGTTCAGGCTGCTGGGAGCGGTCATGTTCAGCTTGCCGACCACACGGGTGAAGGGCAGCTCCAGGAAGCGCTGATCCATGTTGAAGCTGTGCGTCACCGAGCCGGTCTTGACCAACGTGACGTGTTTGATGGTCCAGGCCGGGTTGACGGTGATGGTGAACGGCTGGCCGACGGTCAGGCTGGTGGGACCGCTCGTGATCTTCGGTCGCGTCGACGTCGCGAGCTCGCCGGTTGGCGTGTACATGTACGGTGGATAGTAGATCTCGGCATTGAGGTTGGTCTGCGGCCCGGGTGCTCCGCCGCCGCCGACGAGGATCGACCCATCGGTCAACAGGATCGCGGTCGAATGGTACATGCGGGCCATTCCGGACGTGGTCGGGGTGCCCTTGGTCCATACCCCTTTCCCGCCATTCTTCGTCGGGTCCCAGATCAGCGGCGTGAAATTAAACTTGTTCGACAATGCCGGCTTGTTGTTCTTCTGTGCGCCACCGGTCACGAACACGCGGCCATCCGCGCCAATCGTGGCCGTCGGCCAGTGCAGGCCGAACGGCATCGGATCGATGGCGGTCACCGTCGGATTGGTGCCGTTGATGTCGATGATCGCGGCGTCGGCGCGCCCGGCGCCGCCGCTCGAGCTGTTGTTGGACCCGCCGCCGACCCGCAGGATCTTGCCCGGCGCATACATGGCCTCGCTCGACGTCACGCCGCTCGGTCCGGCCATCGTGCCCACCGTCGTCAACGTGCCATTTCCTGCGGTGGTCACGTAATACATCGTCTGATCGGAGATCCCGAAGATCCGGCCGTCCGGGGCCACGAAGTTTCGTGGGTACCACCAAAAGAGGGACGAGGTGTTCACGTTCTTCAAGAGCCGGAACGTGCCGTCGACACCGCGGATCTCGGGCCGGTCGGTGCCGTTCTTGCCTCCCTGGATGTACGTCTCACCGTTCGGCAAGGTCGTGGCGGTTGCGTACCACCGCGCTCGATTCATATTGCTGGAGCTAGCCGTCAAGGTGTCGCCGTGTAGGATCAGCGATCGATTGTTGCCGGTGTTGGTGGTCGCCGTTCCGGTCCAGTTGTCGCCGCCGAGCAGCGCGACGTCGCCGCTTTTCGGCAGCACCAACTGCGCGCTGCAGAACGTGTCGGTGTTGGTGCTGTTGGGCAGCTGCAGATGAAAGCCGGTCGGCCCTTCGCGCGGATCCCAGATCTCATAGTTGAACAAGCCGGTCTGCGTACCGTCCGTCTTGGTGCCGTAGCTCAAGAGCCGGCCGTCAGGCAGCAGCACCTCATGCAGCGGTACCAGGGTCCAATCCATCAACGGCGACCAGCCGCCGCCGATATTGTCGGCGGCGGCCAGATCGGAGACCGCAAGCAGGGCCGCGGCGCCCAGCGCGGCGCGTCGCAGGCCGCGGCCCCATGAGGCCGAAGCACGACCGGAACCGCCCGGCGGCCCCATATGGCGGCCGGTGATCGAGGATGAACGACGCATGTCTTGGACGCCTCCGAAGTCGCAAACCGAGCGCAAACTCAACTCCCATCATATCCGGAGGTCACTTCGCCGGATAGATCGATGCATGGCGCACACCGCTCGATTCGTCTCGACACCGCAACTCGCCGCGATACCGTGGTGCGCCGAGCGACACATTTTTCGTGCGCCGGCGAGCTACCGGTCGGAAGCCGCCCTGCTGGAACCCACTAGTTGGCGGTAAACGAGAGGATCCGACCGATGGACGGCACGCCCTGCGCGTCGATGACGAACAGGAGGTATTTGCCGGGCGGTGCCCGGTTCAGGTTGACCGGCGCAAAGATCTTCAGCCGGTTGCCGACGCGCTCGAAGTCCGGCTCCAGGAAACGCTGATCCATGTTGAAGCTGTGCGTCACCGAGCCGGTCTTGACCATGGTGACGCGGGTGATCGCGGCTGCCCCGGGCACGTCGATCAGGAACTGCTGGCCGAGCACGATGGCGGTTGGTGCCGCGGTGATCCTGGGCCGCGCCGCAAACTGTCCGGCTGGGGTGTAAAGGTAGGGCGGATAGTAGATCTCGGCATTGGTGTTGGTCTGCGGGCCGGGGGAACCGCCACCGCCCACCAGGATCGACGCGTCCGGCAACAGCAATGCGGTCGAATGATACATCCGCGCCTTGCCGGACTTGGTCGCAGCTCCGCGTGACCACGCGCCCCGGCCATTCTTCTGCCTGGGGTCCCAGATCAGGGGTGTGAAGTTGAACTGGTTCTGCGCGGCTGGCAGATTGTTGCGCTGCGAGCCGCCGGTCACGAACACGCGGCCATCGGCGCCGACCGTCGCGGTGTGCCAGTGCAAACCGAACGGCATCGGGTCGATGGCGGTAACCTTCGGCTTGGCGCCATTGATATCGATCACGACCGCAGCACTGCGACCATACACGGCGCTGGTGCTGATGTTCGCACCCCCGCCCGTGCGCAGGATCTTGCCCGGTCCGTACATGACCTCACTGGAGGTCACGCCGCCCGGCCCCTTCATATTGCCGAGAGCCGTCAGCTTGCCGGCGCCCTTCGGATCGACAAAGTACATCGTCTGATCGGAAACTCCGAAGATCAGCCCGTTGGGCGCCACGAAGTTGCGCGGGTACCACCAGCCCAGCCGCGAGGTGTCGACGCCTTTCAACGCGCGGAACGCGCCGGTCGCCGGGTTGCGGATCTCCGGCCGCTCGGTTCCGTTCTTGCCGCCCTGGATGTAGATCTCGCCGTTGGGCAACGTGGTCGCGGTCGCGTACCAGCGCGGCCGCGTCATGTTGGCGCCCCGGCTGAGCGCGCCCGTCGTTGCGCGCAGGATGACCGAATTGTTGTTGCCGGTGTTGGTGGTCGCCTTGCCCGTCCAATTGTCGCCGCCGAGCAGGAGCACGTCGTTGCTCTGCGGCAGGACCAGCTGCGCGCTGCAGAAGAGGTCCGTTTTGGTCTTGTTCGGCAGCGTGAGATGGAAGCCCTTGGGGCCTTCGCTCGGCTTCCAGAGATCGTAATTGAAGTAGCCGGTCTGGGTACCATCGGGCTTGGTGCCGTAGGTGAGCACACGACCGTCCGGCAGCAGCACGGCATGCAGAGGAACCAGAGGCCAGGGCATCAGCGCGGACCAGCCGCCGACCTTGTTGTCCGCGGCGGCGACCCCGGGGGCGGCCAACCAGGCGGCTATGGCCAGTCTCAGCCCGAGCCGAGCCAGCCGCGTCGAGCATGGCCCAGGGCACCACCGCGCGACACGAGCGCGTGTGGTCGTTTTGGAAGAAGCATGCATGGCGTTGGCCCCGAGAAACCTTATCGATATTTTTGTATGCTATTTACGTCATATACGACTGTGCGGGGGCCGTAAACCGGTTGCCGCGGCCCCTTGAACCCTGCGACTGTGCTTATGATGCTGCCGGCGGCGGCTTCGCGTCGCGCTGCGGGCCTCCTGGAGCCGCTGCGAACTCGTACAGGACCAGCTCGAGGTAGGGCGGCAGCTCCACGACGCTCAGCTCCCGCCCCAGTGCCTCGAGGCGTGATCGGACAATCTCCTCGGGATCGGCCAGCTCACGCCGCCTGTACAGCACCCAGACCCGATCATGCGCGTCGGCGATGCGCGCGAGCTCGGGGACAGACAGGAAAGTCGGCAGGCGCACGGTGGGCGGCTGCATGGGCAGGGAATCGTATGGCATGCCCATCGAGCGCCGATCGCCGCTGGGATCGATGGCGTAGCCGTCGATCGCGGAGCCACGCTGGGCCTGGTAATAGCTGAGGCCCAGCACCGTCGCGCTTTGCACGAAAAGGATCGCGTCATGCGGCTTTCGGCCGGCGTCGATCGCCGCCATTGCGTCGCGGTAGGGCTCCTTCTGCCGCAAGGCGAGCAGCAGCCCGAGATCGGCCACGGTGATCGCCAGCACGACCGCCAGCGCAGCGCCGCGCAGCCAAGCGGGTCGCAGATCGAAGATCAGCATGGCGACCAGGGTCAGGCCGAGGGGCAGAGGCCAGAAGACGGCGCGCTCGACCCACATCGGCTTGCCGACGAGGCCAGCCAGGAACAGAGCCGCCGGAACGCCGAGCACGATCGCAACGAGCAGCAGTGTAGCCACGCCGGGGCGGCGGATGCAGGCGAGGAGCGCCATGCCGAACACAAGTATGCCGGGCGCCATCTGGCCGAGCTTGCTGTCGGGCAGATAGCGCAGGCCATACAGCCGGATCCAATCCCGCGTCGCCCAACTGAGGGAAGGCTGCTCGAGCCAATGCAGGCTGTCGACGCCTCCGAGCTGGTGGAACAGCGTGGGCAGCCACCACGACCAGGCCGCGAGCACGACGAGATTGGCTCCGATCCAGAACCCGGCCACATCCCAACGGCGTGGGCCCGCCAGCCACCAGCCCAGCGCGACCAGGTTGGCCAAGGCCGGCAGCAGGGCCGCGGTATTGTGCGCGTAGAGGGCGCCGGCGGTGGCCGCGACGTAGAGCGCAAGACCGGATAGCGCCGCTCGTCGCTCGAGGCCTGATTGTGTCGCGGCGCGAAAGAAGACGAGGCACCCCCAAACCGCCAGCGTGCCGAGCAGGCTGAGCAGCGCGTAGGTGCGGGCCTCCTGGCTGTAGTAGACGTGCGGGGCGGCGATCGCGGTCAGGAGCGCCGCCAGCAAGCCGACGCGCGTACCGCCGGCGGTGCGGCCGACCAGAAACACAGCAGCGACACCCAGCGTACCCAGAAGGGCGGACGGAAGTCGGAGCGCCCGCTCGTCGTTGCCGAGCAGCCGGGTGCTGAACCATTCGATCGTGTAGTATAGTGGCGGGTTCGGCTCCAACGTGGCGTTGGAGCCCCACTGTCCTGCCAGGGGTTGTCGGGTCCACCACCATGTGAAGGCCTCATCGGCCCAGAGCAATTCCTGCCCCAAATTCAGCAGCCGTACCGCCAGCGCGAGGCACATCACGGCCGCGAGCGCGACAGCCGCGCCGCGAGTGAAGGCCGCCGCCACCCCCACCGACGTTGAGCTCAACGCTGACCCCAGGTGTAAAAGCTGGTGACAGCGTAGTTCCAGACCGCACCGACGGCGATGCCGCCCAGCGCCGCAATCCACCAGGATCGTTCGCTGCTGAACAGCTGGACGGCGATCCCGACATTCGCGATCGCGCCAACCGAGCAGGCGAAGGCGAAGGTCAGCCAGCCGCGCAGCAGGGCGCTGCCGCGCAACCGTCGGTCACGGAAGGTCAGCTCGTTGTTGGAAATGAAATTGGTGGTCATGGCGACCAGCGTGGCCGTCAGTTGCGCCGCGGCGAAATCTACCTTCAGGACGGCGAACAGAAGCCAGACCACGCGTCAGGTGCACGACCACCCCGATACTGCCAATCAGGGCGAAAATCAGGAAACGGGTCGGAATCCACCGACCCGTGGTCTTGTCGAGGATCAGGAATAGAAAATCATGCGCAGCGCGCGCGTCGAGCTTGCTCTCGCCATGCTCGCGCGGCCGAAAGTCGAACGGCATCTCGACCACCCGATATGAGGGCGGCGCGGTCAGCACGATATCGAGCAGGATCTTGAAGCCGACGCCCGACAGGTTTGGGATCAACGGCAGCACGGAGTCGTGACGGACCATGAAAAATCCGCTCATCGGGTCGGTCAGCGCCGTCCTGGTGAACAGCTTCGCAGCCATGGTCGCGAAGCGGCTGGCCTGGAGGCGCTGCCGGTCCCAACCAGCGACCTCGGTCGAACTGAGATAGCGACTGCCGACGACGCAATCCGCCTGCCCGCCGCGCATGACGTCGAGCATCTTCGGCAGCAGCGTCTCGTCATGCTGCAGATCGGCATCCATCACGGCGATGAAACGGGCCGGACTCGAGAGAAAGCCCTCGATGCAGGCTGAGGCCAGCCCACGCCGACCGACGCGCGTGATGAGCCGTACCCGACGATCGACACAGGCGACGGCCCGCGCGACTGCGGATGTGCCGTCCGGCGAGTCGTCGTCGACAAACACCATCTCCCAGCCGACACCGCGCAGGACACGCGAGACCCGGTCGATCAGGACAAATACATTCTCGGCCTCGTTGTAGGTCGGTAGAACAACCGTGAGTTCAATCGGCGTCGCTTCGACCAGATCGGGCCGAATCCGGCTCGAGTTCTGCATGGGGTAATCTGGTTGTACCAGATTCAAGGCAGCCATTCCTTAAAGGCGTCCGGCGATACTGGTCGAAACCAGTTTCGACGATCGCCAAATCACCCGCAGCGCTTGCAGTCGCGGCTTTCGGCATCACAGATCAACAGATCGAGAAACGGGCAACATCGCCTTCTCGCGTCGATTTGCGATTCGATGCTACCAGCACGGATCAAACTCCATGCCGGACAACAACTGCGACCAATGCGCTCACCGGATCAAAGAAACAATAGCCGCGTTAGTGCGGCCAATCAAGCATGTGTTCATTAAATATTTCTGACTACTGGCTACTTCAATTTGACACCTTGAAGTAGAGACTGCAGCGGGCGCTCGGCTCTGGCGCCGTACTGGGCGATGATCTCCGCCGCGCACGCGCTGCCGAGACGGCCGCAGGCGGCGAGGTCGAGGCCCTTCGTCAGGCCGTGCAGGAAGCCCGCTGCGTACAGATCACCGGCACCCGTCGTGTCCAGCACGCGCGCCGGCCGCGCCGCGTCGACCACGTGCAGTTCGTCGCCGCGCACCACGACCGAGCCTTTGGCGCCGCGGGTGAGCGCGGCGAAGCGGACATGCTGACGGACCTGCTGCAGCGCCCGATCGAAATCGGGCTCCTCGTACAGACTGGTGATCTCGCTTTCGTTCGCGAACAGGATGTCGACCTCGTGCTCGACCAGCTCGCGGAACTCGGCCCGCCAGCGATCGACGCAGAACGAATCCGACAGCGTCAGCGCCAGCTGCCGGCCGGCGCCGTGGCAGACGGTGGCAGCCTTGCGGCAGGCGGCCTTGGCCTCCGGCCGGTCCCACAGATAGCCTTCGAGATAGGTGATCGAGGCGCCGGCCACGAGATCCGGGTCGACATCGTCGGGGCCAAGCTCGACGCAGGCGCCGAGATAGGTGTTCATGGTGCGCTGGCCATCGGGGGCAACGAAGATCATCGAGGTCGCCGTGGCAGGGCCTTCGGAGCTGGGCGGGCTGCGGAAGGTCACACCGGCGGCGCGAATGTCATGGGCGAAGACCCGGCCCAGCTGGTCGTCCCTGACGCGCCCGATATAGGCGCCGCGGCCACCGAGTGACGCGACCGCGGCGATCGTGTTGGCGCAGGAGCCGCCGGAAACCTCGCGGGCGGGGCCCAGTCGACGATACAGGAATTCGCTGCGCTCGGCGTCGATCAGGGTCATGGCACCCCTGGCGAGCCCCAGCTCCTCGACGAGCTCGTCCTCGGCATAGGCCAGGATGTCGACGATCGCGTTGCCGATCCCCAACACGTCGTGGCGATCGCTCGAGCTGTCAGCGAGATGCATGTGGTTCCTGACCTCTTTGTCCTGGCGGCGTGGCCGACTATAGCGGCGTGGTCTCGCCTCACAACCGAGCCGGCGGCGTGCCGGATCGACGCGGAAATGGATCATTCATGCTCGCCGACCTTCTGCGCGCCTTCAGCATGCTGGGCGATCCACGGGTCCGCACGGTGCTGTGGCTCGGCATCGGCCTGTCGCTGCTGACGCTGGCCGCCCTCGTGCTCGGCGTCGAGGGGCTGCTGCGCTGGGTGTCCCACACCGGCTATGGCTGGCTTGACGCGGCGGTTCAGGTGCTGGGCGTCCTGGGCACGGTGGTGGTTGCCTGGTTCCTGTTCCCTGGGGTCGTGGTCGCCGTGTCGAGCGTGTTCCTCGATCGTGTCGTCGATGCGACCGAGGAGCGGTACTTTCCCCAGCTGCCCACGGCCCGTGCGGTCCCGGTCGCCACGGCGGTGCCGGCCGCGCTGCGTTTGCTCGGGATCACCGTGCTGCTGAACGTCCTGGCCCTACCGCTCTACTTCGTGCCGCTGATCAATCTGCCTGTCTGGCTGGCCCTGAACGGCTATCTGGTGGCACGCGAGTATGTCGAGCTGGTGGGCCTGCGCCGTCTGCCCCACGCCATGGTTGCGACGCTGCGGCGCGAGCATCGCATCTCATTCTGGCTCGCCGGCACGCTGGTCGCCTTCCTCCTCGCCGTGCCCGTGGTCAACCTGATCGCGCCCGTCGTCGGCGCCGCCTTCATGACCCAGCGCTTCCTGCGCCATGGCGGGAATGTCACAAACGCAGCGAGAGAATTATCTCAACGATGAATCACCCTATGCGTGCACGCGGTTCGGTTTGACTCGCGTCTGCCGCGCGCCTAATGCTCCGTGGATTCCATGAAGATTCCGCCGGGTTGCAGCTCGGCGACGCCCGTTGCCGTCACTCACCGCGAGCTTCAGGATAGCCTGTAATGTTCCGCAAGAAAGACAGCGATCCGATCCGTCCGGCCAGCGGCGACAAGTCGTCCGAGAACTCGGCGGTTCGCTCCTCGCCGCTCGAGCTGCGGCCGGCGCCGGAGACGCAGCGGCTGGCCGTCGCCTCGATCGGGGGCCCTGCCGCAGCCAAGCCTGGCACGGCGGCCGGCGACGAGCCCGGCAAGCGGCTGATCGTCGGTCATGGCATCAGCCTCTCGGGCGAGATCACCGCCTGCGACCGCCTGGTCGTCGACGGCAGCGTCCAGGTCACCCTGAATCAGACCCGCGCGATCGAGATCACCGAATCCGGCCGCTTCACCAACGGCAAGGCCGAGGTCGAGGAAGCCGAGATCAGCGGCGTCTACGAGGGCGATCTCACCGTGCGCAATCGCCTGCTGATTCGCAGCACCGGCCAGGTCAAAGGCACGGTGCGGTACGGCGAGATCGAGGTCGAGCGTGGCGGCCGCATCAGCGGCTCGATCTCGATGCTCGAGTCCGGCGAAGGCTAGGTCCGGCCGTAGAGCAGGCCCAAATCGACCCGAGGCACGATGTCCCGCGTTGGCAGTGTCGTCTTCTGTCTTGGCCTCTTGACCGGCTGCGCCGCCATGGGCGGTCGAGCGCCCGGTGACGTCGGGGCGGCGGCGGAACCGACGCTGGACGGGCTGCCGGCCCTGCCCAGCGGAGCGCGTCTCATCGGCCTCGACGGCGGCGCGCTCGAAGGCCTGCTTGGTCGGCCAACGCTGGTGCGCAGCGAGCGGCAGGCGCAGTACTGGCGCTACAGCCTGGGCGAGTGCCAGCTCGATCTGTTTCTCTACGCGGAGCCAGCCGGTGCCCAGTCACGCGTGATCTATCTGGACGTGCGGCCGTCCGGCTACGCCTCGTTGAGCGAGGCCGCGATGTGCGGCGATCTGGCGGCGCTGCTGCGGGGCGAGCCGGTGGCACCGCGCCGGATCGAGCCCGACGACGGCCAGCTCCCCGTCACCGAGGCGTCCTGACCTCAGCTGCCGCCGGCTCCTGGCACCCGAAGCGCGTCCGCCAGCCGCCGTTGGGCCGAGCCCGGCGCCAGCGGCTTGGGCTGGCTCGCATGCGGCTTCCAGCCGGTCATGAACAGGATGTCGAAAGTCGCTGGCACCCGGCCGTCCGGGTCGGCGAACAGCTCGCGGTACAGCTCGCAGGCGCGGACCAGCGTATGACGGCGCAGCGGACCTTGGCGACGCTGCAGCAGGGCATTGCTCTCCCCCATCCGCCCTAGCTCACGCAGCAACCGCAATGGCTCGGCATAGCTGACCGTGATCCGGTCGACGTCGACCACCGGCAGGGCGAAGCCCGCCCGCTGCAGCAGCGAGCCGGCGTCACGTGCGTCGGCGAAAGGCGAAACGCGCGGGCTGGCGCCGCCCTCGCACTCCAGCTCGGCCTGCATCAGCGCCTGACGCAGCTCGATCAGCGTCTCGCCGCCGGGCATGGCCACCAGCAGCAGCCCGTCCTCGACCAGACACGAGCGAAGCTGGACCAACGTGCCGGGCAAGTCGTTGACCCAGTGCAGACGCATCAGACTGAGCACGGCGTCGAACCGCGCCGGGCCGAACGGCAGGGCCTCGGCATCGGCCACCACTTGCAGGCCATGGTCGCCGGCAAGCATCCCGCGCGCATCGTCGGCGGCCACCACGAGCTCGGTGCCGGCACGATTCACCAGTGCCGTTTCCAGCAAGCCACGGGGCGCGCCGAGCACGAGCACACGCGGAAAGGCGCGGCGGATGTCACCCAGCCGCTCGAGCAACCGGTCGGCAACCTCCTCGACCAGAAAGCCGGCGCTCGCGAACTCGCGGGCGAAGCGTTCCCGGCGGTATCGCACCAGCTGCCGGTCGAAGATGCGCATGCGTTCGGTCATGGGTAGTTTATGGGACGCATGCAGGCTGCCGCCAAGATCTGCGGTGCCGCTCAGAAGCGCTCCAGCTGCTGCTGCGGTAGCCACGCGAGGCGGCAGCCGAGCAGCAATGTGGCAACCAGCAGCCCGGTCAAGACGCCGCCCAGCAGACCCGCGACACCTTTTCCCAGCGGAAACGCCAGCAGCCAGGCTACCGGCACCAGGACCAGCCAGAAGCTGGTGACGTGGATCGCCATCGGTGGCCAGAGGTCGGCGGCACCGCGCAGGGCGCCGGTCAGCACGCCCTGCGCCCCGTCGGCGACGATCACCAGTGACACGAGCCAGAGCGTTCGGCTGGCCAGCTCCAATACGGCCGGGTCCGTCGTGTAGAGGCGCGCGATGTCTTTTGCACCCAGGCCAATCAGCGGGGCCAGGCTCAACATCACGGTCAACGTGACGCCGACCCCGAGCCAGGCGGCGATTCGCGCCCGCTCCGGCGCACCGGCACCGATGCCGCTGCCGACCCGGATCGCGGTCGCGGTCGCCAGCCCCACCGTCGCCATGAATACGAGCGCGGTGAGATTGAGGGCGATCTGGTAGGCCGCCAGGGCTGTCGCCCCCAGCCAGCCACAGAACAGGGTGAGGCTCTGGAACGCGCCGCTCTCCAGCCCCTGCGACACGGCGAACGGACCACCCAGCCGCAGCAACTTGGTTTGCAGCCGCCAATCGGGGGCAAACCGGTCGGCTGACCCGAACGCCCGTACCGACGGCGCGAGGAACGCGTATCCTGCGATCAAGGCCAACATCGCCCACCGGGCCAGGCTCGTCGCCAGCGCCGCGCCGGAGGCGCCACCCGGGGCGATGCCCAGCCCGCCATGGATCAGCAGCCAGTTGAGGCCGATATTGAGCAGATTACCCAGGGCGATCACCGCGACTCCGACCTCGGGCCGCCCGATCCCCTCCAGGAACAAGGTGGTGGCGATGTACCCCAGCATCGCCGGCATGCCGAGAACCAGCATCCAGGCGACCTCAGCCCCACCGGCGGCGATCGCCGGGCTTTGCCCGAACGCCAGCAGGAAGGCCTCCACGTGTCGCAGCAGCAAGATCGCCATCAGACCGAACAGCGCGGCCTCGACCAAGGCGGCGTGCCAGATCCGGCCGCAATCGGCCACCTGCTTCGCACCGTGCGTCTGTGCCACCAGAACGACCGTGCCCGTGAGCAGGCCGGTACCGATCAGCATCGTGAAGATGAACGGCGCCAAGCCGATTGCCAGAAAGGCCAGCTCCTCTCCGCTGACCCAGCCAGTCATCACCGTGTCCACGGTCGTCATGACCAGGAGCCCCGCGCGCGAGGTCATCACGGGAATAGCGAGGCGTAGCAGCGCACGCAGCTCCGGGCGCAAGCGGATGCCAAGCGATGGCAGCGCGCATTGTGCGGCGCCTGGCGGAATCAACATCGCCAGTTCGGCCCCCTATCGCCCGACGAATGACATGTCTTCGCAACGATGGTCGGGGATGTCTGTGCGAAAACTCACAGCCGGGCCGATAGCCGCGAGCCTGGAACGGAAATCAGCGCAGGAGCTGGTCGAGGCGCGTGCGTGCGCGGTCACGATGCTCAGGGGTGATATAGCGCGCGAAGGCGCCAACTACGGCCGCAATCACCGCCGCGTCGTCGGTGAAGCCGATGCCGGCGATGATGTCCGGGATAGCGTCCACCGGCAGGATGAAATAGGCGAGCGCCGCCAGCAGGATGCCCCGGACGTGCTGCGGGGTCGCCGTGTCCATGGCGCAGTACCATGCGGCCACGATCTGGTCGGCGAACGAGATGCGCGCCGCGACGCGCAACAGCTTGCGCCAGAGGCGCGGCTCGTCGGACGGCTGCCAGCGGGGCGCAAGCGGGATAAGATCAGTCGCGGTCATGCACGTATCTTGGTGATCGACCTGGCATCGCGCAAGACTGGCAGTGCGGGATTCGCGGTTGGTGAACTGCGCGGCGGTCGCCTCGCAGGAAGCACTTGCCATGGTTTCAGCTGCCGACCAGAAATTTGGTCACGGATCGCGCGGGACGGCGACATTCGACGAACAGTCGTGAGGAGGCAGCATGACAGTTTCACGGATCGTGGTCGGCGGCATCCTGGCGCTGGCCGTCAGTGCCCTGCTCGCAAGCCGAGCCGATGCCACTGGCTTCGATCGCTTGATCCTCGACGGCTGCGAGGTGGGCGGCGGCGGGAACGACATCCACTCGTTGCAGAGCCGCTATGATCCGAAGCGCGATGAGATGGTGGTGACCTTGCGGCTGTGCAGTGCCGCGCGGCCCAAGGCCACCTACCGCGTGTACCTCGACCATGCCGCTCCGTTCGTCGGCAAGGCGGCCGCATCGGCTAGCTGCGTCACGACCGCGGACAGCGTTGTGGCTCATACCCCCGGCGGCCACCGGGGCGTGGGCACGAGCCGGATCAAGGGCGACACGGTCCGCTTCGTCATACCGCTGGCGAAGCTGCACGTCGGCAAGCCCAAGAATGTGCCCCTGATCCCGATCTGGGCGACGAGCACGCTCGGCGACACGATCGACCGCGCCCCGAACAGCGAAGCGGGTGACGGCTGCGAGCATCCGCGGGCGACCACCGAGACGCTGGTACAGGCGCGGGTTGGCGTGACGGGCCTCGCCTTCGTCAGTTCCTACTCGTTCACCGGTGCGATCGGTCCCAGCAGCATCGTGGCGATCAACGTCGCGGACGCCACCTGCCAGCAGCAGGCCGCAAACGCGGGAATCACCAACACGAGCGGCATCCACGCCTGGCTGTCCAACGCCCACAGCCAGCCCTCGAACTACGGTGACCCGTTCTTCGGGCCGATCCAGACGGCGGACGGCACGGTGGTCGCTGCCAACATCTCCACCCTCTCATCCTGCGACCAGTCCGGCGACTCATGTTTGCAATCGCCGATCAACAAGGACGTCCAGGGCAATCTGGTGACGGACGACAACTTCGCCTGGACGGGCACGTTCCCTGACGGCACCACGGGCGGCGGCGAGGCCCAGGATTGCAATGCCTGGACCTCGGATTCGGCGAGCGACAACGGCGATGGCGGCAATACGGGCCAGACCAGCTATGGCTGGACTTTAGGCAGCCAGGACAGTTGTTCCGCCAGCCATCACGTGTACTGCATTCAGTTCGAGTAGACGGCCGGTCGAGCGTCAGGCTGCTTCACGACGGCCAGCGCCTCGCGCCCGCGGAACCGGGCGCGTTGGCCCAACGCTTCCTCGATCCGCAAGCCCTCGTTCCACTTGGCCATCCGCTCCGAGCGGCTGAACGAGCCGACCTTGAGCTGCGGCGCGCCCCAGCCGACCGCGAGATGGACGATGGTGGTGTCCTCGCTCTCGCCCGAGCGCGCGGAGACGATGCCGGTCAGGCCATAGGCCTGAGCCGCGTCCCAGGCGGCCTTGGTCTCGGTGAGCGTGCCGCGCTGGTTGGGCTTGAGCAGGACCGCGCTGCAGGCACCGGTCTGGGCCGCGGCGCGGACCCGGCCGGCGTCGGACACCAGGAAGTCGTCACCGACGACGAGGCAGCGACCGCGGACCTGGCGGGTGAAGGCGACGAAGCCCTGCGGATCGTCCTCGGCGAGCGGGTCCTCGATCGAGACGATCGGGTAGCGCGCGAGCCAGCCCAGCAGCAGCTCGATCATCGCGCCGGTGTCGAGCTCGCGACCCTCGCGCGCCAGTCGGTAGCGACCATTGCTGCCAAACTGGGAGGCCGCGACGTCGAGGGCGATCGCCACCTCTTTGTGCGGCCGGAAGCCTGCCCGCTCGATGGCGCGGGTGAGCATCGCCAGCGCCTCCTCGTTGCCGGTGAATTCCGGCCAGAAGCCGCCCTCGTCGGCGACGCCCTTGAGCAATCCCTCCTCCGCGAGCAAACCGCCGGCGGCTCGGTAGACCTCGGCGGTCCAGTCCAGGGCCTGCGCGAAGCTCCCGGCGCCGGGGCAGACCAC
Source organism: uncultured Alphaproteobacteria bacterium (assembly GCA_963798145.1). Taxonomy (GTDB): domain Bacteria; phylum Pseudomonadota; class Alphaproteobacteria; order Geminicoccales; family Geminicoccaceae; genus Benzoatithermus. The sequence continues at coordinate 17,210 of CAWCSG010000017.1, read as the reverse complement.
GAGGAAGTCCTGGATGTCGAGCCGGCCTGCGGCATGGGCGCCGCCGCCGAAGATCTGGATCTCCGGCAAGGGCAGCGTGCAGGCATCCGGGCCGCCGAGATGGCGCCAGAGTGGCTGCCCGGCCGCCGCAGCGGCGGCATGGGCCGCGGCCATCGACACCGCGATGGTAGCATTGGCGCCCAGACGATGCTTGCCCGGGGTGCCGTCCAGCTCGATCAGCCGCGCATCCACCGCCGCCTGATCCGAGCCATCCTGATCGACCAGCGCCGCCGCGATTTCTCCCTGCACGTTCGCGACCGCCCGCGTGACATCGTGGCCGCCGAACGCCGCGCCGCCGTCACGCAGGTCGACCGCCTCGCCGCTGCCGGTCGAGGCGCCCGCCGGTGCGATGGCCCTGCCGACCGCACCGCCGGACAGATGGACCTCCGCCTCGACCGTCGGTCGGCCGCGGCTGTCCCAGACGCGGCGCCCCTGCACCGCCCGGATCGTCGTGGCACTCACAGTCCCAGCTCCACGGCCCATGCCTCCCGGATCGGTGTGACCGTCTCCGACGCCGCCTGCAGAAACGACGTCGCTATCCGCCGCACCCGTTCCTTGTCGGCCGCGGCGGTCACGTACTCCACGGGCGACTTGCCGTCGACGCGGGCGAGGAACAGCGCCGGCAGCAGTGCCGCCGCCCGCGCCTCGAGCTCGCCGCGCGGCTCCCAGGCGGCGCCCGCGAGGTAGCTCTCCAGCAGCGCATCGAAGCAGGCGAGGAACCCCGGCGCCGCGTCGGGAACCCACAGGCATTTCAACAGCAGGTGGTTGAGGCAGAAGGCGAGGTCGAACGCCGGGTCGCCGTACCAGGCACACTCGGCATCGAGGAACACGGGACCGGCGGGCCCGAGCAGGATGTTTTTCGGGCTCACGTCGCCGTGCACCAGGGCCAGCTTGGTGGTGGCGGTGCGCCGCGCCAGCCGGCCCAACGCCGGCGCCAGCGCCGGGTGAGCACGCCCCGTGGCGAGCAGATAGGGCTCCAGCCGGATATCGTGGAAAATGGCGTCGGTCGGGAAGCGGGCCGCGATCTCCGGGCGGCGGGCGGTCGCGGCATGGATCCGGCACAGTCGGGCGCCGACGCTGGCGGCCGTGGCGGGATCGGCCTCGCCATCGCGCAGCACCTGTTTCCACAGCCGGTAGCGCTCCGGCGGGAAGTAGCTCATCACCAGAGCACCGGCCGCCACGTCCATGAACAGGAGCGTCGGGGCCGCGGTCGGCACGATGCCGCGTGCGATCTCGAGCCAGGCCGCCTCGTAGCCGCTGCGCTCGCGCGGCGCGCGCCAGTCGGCCTGCACCTTGAGCTGGGCCAACGCCCGCTTCACGCACACCGGGCCTGCGGGCAGGTCCACCCGCCAGATGTCCGAGGACACACCGCCCGTGAGCGGCTCGCCGGCCGGTTCCGCCGTGAAGTCGAGCAGCCCCGCACGGCGCAGCACCGCCAGGATGTCGTTCGGAACCGGACCCATGCGACGACTGCGTCTCCTGCTTGGCTGGCAATGGCCACGCCGACAGCCCGCGCCCGCGTCCATATCAGCCGCTACCGCCTCTGGCCACGGCTCCCCGCGAGCGGGTATCGTCGCGGTGATCTCGCGCACTACCTCTCGCGGCAGCAACTGGGAGGGTTCGCCATGTTCAAGGCCATCGCCGTCGCATTCGCGCTCGGCCTCGCGGCGCCGGCGCTCGCCGCCGACCGGACACCGTCGCCACCTGGTGCCGTCGTCTACTTCATCAGCCCCAGCGACGGCGCCACGGTCAGCAATCCGGTGACGATCCGCTTCGGCCTCAAGGGCATGGGCGTCGCCCCGGCCGGAACCGAGAAGGACAAGACCGGCCACCACCATCTGCTGATCGACGTGGCGGCGTTGCCGCCATTGGACGAGCCGATCCCGATGGATGACCAGCATCGCCATTTCGGCGGCGGCCAGACCGAGGTCACGCTGGATCTGCCGCCGGGCGAGCACACGCTTCAGCTCCTGCTCGGCGACTTGAACCACATCCCGCACGAGCCGCCGGTGCTCTCACCAAAGATCACCGTGACCGTGCAGTAGCCGCCGCTCAGGGGTCGATCCGCCGCCATACCCCATCGCTCCAGGCATAGGCCGGCAGTTGCTCGAGCGCGACCGCGGATAGGTCCATCAGATAGCCGCCGTGCTCCGCTGGCGCCGGCGCCAGCGTCTCGACCGGAACGGCCGCGACCTTGGCGGGCCGGCCGAGCAGCGCGGCCAGCTCGACGATGGCCCGGGCCGCGCCGCTCGCGTCGTCGACGCCAAGGGCGCGGATGCGGCCGATCTCCGCGCCGGCGCCGTCACGTACCGGCGCTCCGATCAGATCTTCGGCGCGGTGGCCGACCGGCAGCACGGCCGCGGCATCGTCGCCGACCGGCCGGAGGATCGGCGGTGCCGTCGGATTGACCAGCTCGCGCCCGGAGGGCGCCTGCTCGGCGCCCTTGACCGCCTCGTCGACCATCCGGCGCATGCGCTCGGCGTCGCGCGCCTGATCCTGTTGGACCCCCTTCAGGGCCTCGTCGACGATGCTGTCCGGCGATGACTGGGCGGCGAGCGGCCCGACGCCGCTTCCGGCGATCCAGGCGATGCACATGATTCGTGCGATGGTTCGACGCATGATTACCCTGTCCTCCCCTTCCCAGCGACAACCGGTGAGTGGCTGGCGAGTTGCGGGCGGCTGGCCGGCGCCGGTCAGTAACGCTACAACCGCAGCCGTCGCAGCCCCTTCGCCGGACCCGTCGATGACCTTTCATCCGTCCGTCTGCCCGCACGACTGCCCCTCGGTCTGCGCACTCGAGGTCGAGCGTCTCGCCGACGGTCGCCTCGGCAAGGTGCGCGGCTCCGACCGCAACAGCTACACCGCGGGCGTGATCTGCGCGAAGGTCGCGCGCTACCACGAGCGCTATCACCATCCGAACCGTCTGGCATTCCCTTTGCGCCGCAAAGGCCCCAAGGGCTCTGGCGAATTCACGCGGATCGGCTGGGACGACGCGCTGGACGAGATCGCGGCGAACCTGCTGCGGGTCGAGCGCGATCACGGCGCAGAGGCCGTCTGGCCCTATTTCTACGCCGGCACCATGGGGCTGGTGCAACGCGACGGCATCCAGCGCCTGACCCATACCAAGCGCTACTCGCGCTTCAAGAGCACGATCTGCGTCATGCTTGCCGATACCGGGTTCCGGGCGGGACATGGCAGGCGCTGGGGTGTGCCCGCGACCGAGATCGGGCCGCATTCCGATCTGGTCGTGGTCTGGGGCACCAACCCGGTGCACACCCACGTCAACCTGATGAGCCACATCGCCCAGGCCCGTAAGGAGCGCGGTGCGAAACTGGTCGTGATCGACCCCTACCGTTCTGGCACGGTCGAGCAGGCCGACCTTCATCTGGCTCTCCGCCCGGGTACCGACGGCGCCCTCGCCTGCGGCGTGATGCACGTGCTGTTCAAGGAGGGCTTCGCCGACCGTGACTATCTCGCGCGCCGCAGCGACGTGCCCGATGAATTGGAGCGTCATCTGCGCGCCCGCACGCCGGCCTGGGCGGCGGCGATCACCGGCCTGACGGAAGAGGAGATCGTAGCCTTCGCCCGTCTCTACGGCTCGACCAGGCGCTCCTACCTGCGCCTTGGCTACGGCTTCACCCGCTCGCGCAACGGCGCTGCCGCCATGCATGCCGCCTCCTGCCTGCCGGTGGTGACCGGCGCGTGGCAGCACGCGGGCGGCGGGGCTCTGTACAACATGGGCGACCTGTATCACTGGGACAAAACGACGATCGAGGGTCTCGACGCCTGCGACACCTCGGTTCGCCTGCTCGACCAGTCGCGGATCGGCCCGGTTCTCGTCGGGGAGCCCGACGCCCTGGCCGGCGGCGGGCCGGTGCATGCGCTGCTGATCCAGAACACCAACCCGATGAGCATCGCGCCCGACCTGGGCAAGGTGCATCGGGGCTTCGCGCGGGACGATCTGTTCGTCGCCGTCCACGAGCAGTTCCTGACCGAGACCGCGCGCATGGCCGACATCGTCCTGCCGGCGACGATGTTCCTGGAGCACGCCGACATCTACTCGGCCGCCGCCCACGCCACGATCCAGGTCCACAAGCCGATCCTCGACGCCTACGCCGAATGCCGCACCAACCACGCTGTGATCAGCGGGCTGGCGAGCCGGGTGGGCGCGGCGCATCCAGGCTTCGCCATGTCCGAATGGGAGCTGATCGAAGACCTCTGCCGCCGCTCTGGCTGGCCTGACCCCGGGTCGATCCACGCCGCCGGCGGCTGGGACATCCTCCCGGACTTCCGTACCGCCCATCATCTGGACGGCTTCCCGACCGCCGACGGCCGGTTCCGCTTCAAGCCCGACTGGGCGGGCCTGGGGCCACAGGGCCATCAGATGCCGAAGCTGCCCGATCATATGCCGCCGGGCGACGAGCCGACGTCACGCAAGCCCTACCGGCTCGTCGCAGCACCCTCGCGCCAGTTCCTCAACTCGACCTTCACCGAGATGCCGACCTCGGTCAAACGCGAGCAGCGCCCGACCGCGCTGTTGAACCCCGACACGATGGACCAGCTGGGTCTGTCCGCCGGCGACCTCATCCGGATCGGCAACGAGCGCGGCGCGGTCCAACTCCACGTCAAGGCAAGGGCCGGCCAGCACGCGACCACGATCGTCGTCGAGGGCATCTGGCCGAACCGCTACTGGGCCGACGGCATCGGCGTCAACCTCCTGCTCAGCGCCGACCCGGCACCCCCGAACGGCGGTGCAGTGATCCACGATACGGCGGTGTGGCTGGAGCCGGTGCTCGGCGAGGGTGAGCCGCAAGGCGGCGTGCGGGCTCACGCGGCTTCTTAACCGGGGCTCGTCATCGACAGGCCTTCTCTTACATTTCTCGATTCTTCTTAAGAAATCGATTAACTGAGTAAGCGTTCTATATTTTATAGACCCTCGATACTGCCGAAGGCGCGCTGGCCATTGTCGATGATCGCAAAGCCGTAGGGTGCAACGCCGCCGATCGATGATCCAGCGCGCCGCGCCTCCGCCACGAAGTGTGATGAATCGCACATCGACCACGCGTATATTGGGCAACGATAGCGCTGCAGAAGAACAGCTCGGAGGCTCAAGATGCACCCCGTCCGCGATTTGATCCTGGCCTTGACCGTGACGGCCGCTCTGGCGGCAACAGGCTCGGCATCCGCTGCCGAGGGCTTCGGCAAGTGCGAGATTTCGGGGGCGGGCGGTACCCACGCGATCAATCCGGCGATGCCGGGCCGGCTGACGGTGCAGGCCCATCTGCCGGCACCAGGCTGGTGGAACGGCGCGCGGGCGGAAGAGATCGCGGACGGATTCGAATATTGCCTCGCGGCCAACATCGCCCATCGACTGGGGCTCGCCGGTCTCGACGTGGTCGATGTCGCCTGGCCAGGGACCGCCGGCGGCGCCTCCTTCTGGCAGGCGATGCTCGCGGCCCAGAACCGCCCGTTCGACCTCGCCTTGGCGGAGATCTCGATCACCCCGGAGCGGGCGCAGCAGGTCGATTTCTCGGTGCCCTATTATCGCTCGGATATCGGCCTGATGGCCAAGAACAGAGTCCGCGATCGACGTGCAGGCGCTCGACGGCCTGCGCGTGGGCGTGCAGGCCGGCACCACGGGTGCCGCGTTCGCGCTGGCGAAGCTGCAGCAGAAATTTGCGGTCAGGCAGTTCGGCGACGCGCCGTCCATGTTCCTGGCGCTGCAAAGCGGCGCCATCGACCTGGCGATGACCGACACGGCGATCCTCCTCAGCCAGGCGGCGGCCTCCGGCGGCAGGTTCGAGGTCATCGGGCAGTTCGCGACCGCCGAGATGTACGGGGCGCTCTACCCGAAGAACTCGCCCAACCGCGCCGTGCTCGACGAGGTGATCCAGTCCCTGATCGACGACGGCACGGTCGCGGCGTTGAGCGCCACCTGGCTCAGCGGTGTCTGGGGCCAGGATCCGGCGGCCATTCCGGTCCTGCAGACCGGCGGCGGCGGCGCGTCCTGACCATGTTCTGAGCCGACTGCTGGCGCTGGCCTTGGCCAGCGCGCGGCGTCAGGATGTTCCGTGCGCTGCTCGCCTGCCCGGTGGCTTTTCGGACACCGGCGTCGCCGCCCTCACCCTGTCGGGCGGCTCGGCTGGAGGCGCGCACACCATGGTCTGTGCATCGACCGTCCGGGGCGGACATTCGAAGTCCGATCGATCGTGCTGCCGAACGGGGAGGTGCTTGCGGGCGGTCAGGCACGGTCGTTGCATGGTCCAGCTCATCGCGCTGGCGAGGCGCCGGTGGCAGTGCCAAAGTGGCGGCAGCGCCGCGCTGCCAAGCCGGCGCAGCCGTCAGCAACGCAAAAGGACCTTTCGAAATGCCCGGCCCAACCAAGTGCTTACTGAGCTCGATGCTTGCGGCGTCGCTGGTCGTGGCCGCAAGCCAGTCCGCCAGCGCCGCCGACATGATCGGCAACTGCGAGGTCTCGGGGCAGAAGGGCCAGTTCACGATGACCCCGGCGATCGCCGGTCAGCTCACCGTCGAGGTCAACTTGCCGGCACCCGGCTGGTGGAACGGCGATTCCCCCGACACCATCAAGGATGGGTTCGAGTACTGTCTCGCGGCGAACATCGCCCACCGCATCGGCGTGGACAAGATCGGCGTCGTCAACGTCGCCTGGGATGCGCTGGTCGCCGGCCAGACCCGGGACTACGATCTGGCTCTCTCGCAGGCCTCGATCACCGACGAGCGCAAGAAGGTGGTCGACTTCTCGGTCCCCTATTTCTCGTCCGACATCGGCGTGCTGGTGAAGAAGGGCAAGACGCTCGACGCAACCTCGATCAAGGCGGCGCAGCTCGGCGTGCAGCAGGCGACCACCGGGCAGACCTTCGTCGAAACCCAGCTCAAGCCGGCCGAGCCGATCAAGGTGTTCCCGGACACGCCTTCGATGTTCACCGGCCTGCAGGCGAATCAGGTCGACGCGGCGCTGACCGACACGTCGATCGTGCTGCAGCAGGCCACCATGTCGGGCGGCCGCATGGAGGTGATCGGCCAGTACGCCACCGGCGAGGTGTACGGGGCGATCTACCCCAAGGGCTCGCCCAATGCCGGCACGCTGGACAAGGTGATCCAGGCCTTGATCGATGACGGCACGGTGGCGAAGCTCTCCGCCAAGTACCTGGCCGAGGTGTGGGGCATCGATCCCACGTCGATCCCCTACTTCAAGCCGTGAACGGCGACGGCGCGGGCTCGGCCGGCGCGCGCGCCCGGCCACCCGCCGTTCCAACCCCGCCGAGCGGGCTGTCGCTCGTCTCGCTCGCTTGCGCGCTGGGCACGATCGCCGCCACGCTCTGGATCGTGGCAGTGGTGCGGCAGGTCATGGGCGCCGGCGGGATCGGTTCGCTTTCAGCCGATCTGGCGCTCTACGCCTTCGCCGCCGCGACCCTGCTGCTGCTGGTCCCGGCCGTGCAGGCGGTCCTGGCCGCGCGCCGCGCGCAGCGGGCGGTGGCCAGCGACCTCGTGGCGGCGCGCGTCGAGACCGCCGCCGCCACCTCGTCCGCCTGGGTCGCCCTCGGCTACGCGGTCGCGGTCGGCATCGTGCTGGTCGGCGCGGTGTTCATGATCGCCAACGACAGCGCGGTGGCGCGCACCTTCTTCTACCTGCCGCTGATCAAGGAATCCTTCTGGCTGATCCTCAAGGCGTTCTGGGTCAACGTCTACATCTTCGTCATCGCCGAGGTCCTGGTGCTGATCTGGGGTCTCGTGGTCGCGATCGCGCGGCTGATCCCCGGCCCGCCCGGCCGGCCGATCCGGATGATCGCCACCATCTACACCGACGTCTTCCGCGGCCTGCCGGCGATCATCTGCATCTACCTGATCGGCTTCGGCCTGCCGCTGACCAACCTGCCGCTGCTCGGCAACTGGCCGCCCGAATGGTACGCGATCCTGGCGCTCACCCTGACCTACGGCGCCTATGTCGCCGAGGTCTACCGCGCCGGCATCGAGAGCGTGCATTGGAGCCAGGTCGCGGCCGCCCGCTCGCTTGGCCTCTCCTTCTTCCAGACCCTGCGCTACGTCGTGGTGCCGCAGGCGGTGCGCCGGATCATCCCGCCGCTGCTCAACGACTTCATCTCGCTGCAGAAGGACACCGCCCTGGTCAACGTGATCGGCGCGATCGACGCCTTCAACCAGTCCAAGATCGTCGCCAGCAACCACTTCAACCTGTCCTCGGTGACCACGGTCGCCTTCCTGTTCGTGCTGATCACCATTCCCCAGGCGCGCTTCGTCGACCGGCTGATCGAGCGCGACCAGCGGCGGACGCGAGGCGGCTGATGGCCCTGGTCGAGATCAAGGACGTCCACAAGCGCTACGGCGCTTTCGAGGTGCTCAAGGGCCTCTCGCTCGACGTCGAGCGGCACCAGGTGGTCTGCCTGATCGGCCCGTCCGGTTGCGGCAAGTCCACGCTGCTGCGCTGCATCAACGGCCTGGAGCCGATCCAGGGCGGCGAGATCCGCTTGCACGACGACCGCGTCAGCGGCCCCGGCGTCGACCTCGACGCGCTGCGCCGCGACGTCGGCATCGTGTTCCAGAGCTTCAATCTCTTCCCGCACATGACCGTGCTGGAGAACATCACCCTGGCTCCGGTCCGGGTCCTGGGCCTGCCGCGCGCCGACGCCGAGGCCCGCGCCATGACCCTGCTTGCCCGGATCGGCCTCGACGCCAAGGCCAAGGACTACCCGGACCGCCTGTCCGGCGGCCAGCAGCAGCGCGTCGCCATCGTCCGGGCGCTGGCCATGGACCCGATGGTCCTGCTGCTCGACGAGATCACCTCGGCACTGGACCCCGAGCTGGTCGCCGAGGTCCTCAACATCGTCCGCGACCTCGCCCGCGATGGCATGACCATCCTCATGGCCACCCACGAGATGGGCTTCGCCAAGGAGGTCTCGAGCAAGGTCTGCTTCCTGGAGAGCGGCGTCGTCCACGAGGAGGGTCCGCCGGAGCGGATCTTCGACGACCCGACCAGCGAGCGCACGCGGGGGTTCCTCAAGAGGATCATCGAGGCGGGAAGGCTATAGGCCGATAGCGGGTGCCCGGCGCAGCTACCGCTACGCCCCCACCGTCGCCTCGGCCCGCCGCAACGTTACCGGGATCGACTTGTAGCTCGGCGTCCCGCTGCGCCGGTCGTAGTCGGCGAGGCCCAGGAGAACATTGGCCTCCGGGTAGTAGGCGGCGACCGAGCCCTTGGCGATCGGGTAGGCCACCGCCGTCTGGCCCGCCAGCACCCGGGCGCCGGCGACGACGTCGATCCGGTCGCCTTCGGCCAAGTCCAGCCGTTCGAGATCCTGCTCGTGCACGAAGACGATGTCGCGGCGGCCGGTGATGCCGCGGTAGCGGTCGTCCAGGCCGTAGATCGTGGTGTTGTACTGGTCGTGGCTGCGGATGGTGGTCAGGATCAGGCCGTGCTCGTCGAGCCCGTCATCCTCGTCGACGCCGGACTGGACCAAAAAATGCGCCTTGCCGTCGGGCGTCGCCCATTGGCGTTCCGAGGCCGCGACCGGCAGCCGGAAGCCGCCGGGCTCCCGGACGCGGACGTTGAAGTCGGCGAAGTCCGGGAACACCTGCTCGATCTTGTCGCGGATGCGGTCGTAGTCGGCGACCATGCCCTCCCAGTCGATGGCGCTGTCCGGCAGGGTCGCGCGCGCCAGGCCCGCGACGATCGCGGGCTCCGAGCGCAGCAGTTCCGAGGCCGGCTTCAGGCTGCCGCGCGAGGCGTGCACCATCGACATCGAGTCCTCGACCGTGACCGATTGCGGCCCGCCCGCCTGCTCGTCGGCCTCGGTCCGCCCGAGGCAGGGCAGGATGTAGCTGTGCGCCGCGGTCAGGAGCGCCGTGCGGTTGAGCTTGGTGATGATCTGCACCGAGAGGTCGAGCTGCCGGAACGCGGCAAAGCAGGTCTGCGGGTCCGACATCGCGACCGCGAGGTTGCCGCCCAGCCCGACGAAGGCGCGGGCCGTGCCGTCCGCCATCGCGGCTACCGCCTCGACCGCGCTGTGCCCGTGCTTGCGCGGTGCTTCGATGCCGAACGCCCGGTCGAGCCGTCCCAGGAACGCCTCGGTCGGGATCTCGGTGATGCCGACGGTGCGGTCGCCCTGCACGTTGCTGTGACCGCGCAGCGGGCAGATGCCGGCACCCGGCTTGCCGATGTTCCCGCGCAGCATGAGCAGGTTGGCGATCTGCTGCACGTTCTCCGTGCCGTGGCGGTGCTGCGTCACGCCCATGCCGTAGCACAGGATCACCCGCTCCGAGCTCCAGTAGACCTCGGCCATCGTCTCGATCTGCGCCCGCGCCAGTCCGGAGCGCGTCTCGATGGCAGGCCAGGAGGTCGCGGCGAGATCGGCCACCAGCGTCTCGAACCCGGTCGTGTGCTCGGCGATGAACGCCCGGTCGAGCAGGCCGTCGCCGCCCGCGGCCCGGCTGGTCGCATCGGCCGCCAGCAGCGCCTTCATCATGCCCTTCAGCATGGCCGCGTCGCCGCCGACCTTGAGCTGATAGTAGGCCGAGGCCAGCGGCGTCGAGGTCAGCGTCAGCATCTCGACCGGGTCCTGCGGTGCCGCGAACCGCTCGAGTCCCCGCTCCCGCAAGGGGTTGGCCACGATGATCGGCGCGCCGCGCTTGGCCGCGGCGCGCAGCGTGGTCAGCATGCGCGGATGGTTGGTGCCGGGGTTGTGGCCGATGCAGAAGATGGCGTCGGCGAGATCGAAATCCTCGAGCGTCACCGTGCCCTTGCCGACGCCGATCGACTGCGGCAGGCCGACGCTGGTCGCCTCGTGGCACATGTTCGAGCAGTCGGGGAAATTGTTGGTGCCGAAGGCGCGCGCGAACAGCTGGTAGAGGAAGGCCGCCTCGTTCGAGGCGCGGCCGGAGGTGTAGAACTCGGCCTGGTCCGGATGCTCCAACGCGCGCAGCCGGGCTCCGATGGCCTGCAGCGCCTCGTCCCACGACACCGGCACGAAATGGTCGCTGTCCGCATCGTAGCGCATGGGATGGGTCAGGCGGCCGGCATCCTCCAGCGCATGGTCGGACCAATCCCACAGCTCGGCTACGCTATGCTTGGCGAAGAGTTCCGGACCGGCGCGATTGACCGTCGCCTCCCAGGTCACGGCCTTGGCCCCGTTCTCGCAGAACTCGAACGAGGAGGTGTGCTTCGGATCGGGCCAGGCGCAGCCTGGGCAGTCGAAGCCGCTGGGCTGGTTCATCCGCAAGAGCGCCCGTGTCTTCGGGCTCGCCCCCATCTCGTGCCGGACCGCCCGGGCGACCGCCGCCAAGGCCCCCCAGCCCGCCGCGGGTCCGGTATAGGGTTTCACCCCAGGGGTCGGCTTCTCGGCCATGCCAGCTCTCCATCATCAGATCGATCCGCCGCCGACCTTCCCGGCCCGGCCCCGTACCTTCCCCTCTACATAGGTTTACCGGGGCACCGCGCCCATCACGCTGCGAGAAGGTGACGGCGTCGATGCTTCTGCTCCTCGACGAGATCACCCGCGCGACTCATCGGACGTGCCCTGGCATTTCTGGCCTGGATCGGCGCGGTCGGAGGCCAACTGCCCATTGGAGCTTGTCGGCCGCTTGCCGGTTAGGCTGGAGCCCTCCGTCCCGGCAGCATGCATGCCCATCGGCCGCCGCCTCGACCTGATCAACTTCCTGCTCGCCGACGTGCGCGGCGGGCTCGGACCCTATGTCGGCATCTTCCTGCTCGGGCACGCGCACTGGGATCAGGCCACGATCGGCCTCGTGCTCACCGTCAGCGGCCTGATCGGCATCTCGCTGCACGCGCCGATCGGCGCCTTTATCGACGCCACCCGACACAAACGCGCGCTGCTAATTACGGGCGTCGCGGCACTGGCGGCCGCTGCGATCGCCATCGTCGAGGCCCCGACGCTGCCGGTGGTGCTCACGGCCGACATCGTCATGGCGGTGCTGGGCGCGGTGTTCGCCCCGACCGTGGCCGCGATCACCGTGGGCATCGTCGCGCGGGAGCTGCTGGCAGCACGCCTCGCCCGCAACGCCGCCTGCGACCGCGCGGGCAACATCTTCGCCGCCGCCGTCGCCGGTCTCGCCGGCTGGGCGCTTTCGCTCGAAGCCGTGTTCTACCTGATCCCGCTGTTTGCCGTGCTGAGCGCCGCCGCCGTCCTGTCCGTTCCGGCCGCCGCGATCGACCATGAGCGGGCACGCGGCCTCGACGGCGCGCAGGCTGAAGATCGCCCGCACGCCGAGAGCTGGCGGGCCATGCTGCGGCACCGCCCATTGCTCGTGCTCGCCGGCGCCATGGCGCTGTTCCACTTCGCCAACGCGCCGATCCTGCTGCTGCTCGGCCTGGAGCTGGAGCGGCAGCATCCCGCGACGGTGACCCTGTTCATGTCGGCCGCGGTGGTCACCGCGCAGCTGGTCTCGATCCCGGTGGCGCTGCTCGTCGGTGCCCGTGCCGACCGATGGGGCCGCAAGCCGCTGCTGCTGCTCGGCTTTTCCGCCCTGCCGCTGCGCGCGCTGCTCTACGCGGCCACCGACCACCCGGCCTGGATCGTGGCCGGCCAGCTGCTCGACGGCATCAGCCTCGGCACACTCGACGCTCTCCTGGCGCTGGTCCTGGCCGACATCATGCGCGGCACCGGCCGCTATAATGCCGCGCGCGGCGTGGTCGGCACCGTCCAGGGCATCGGCGGCTCGAGCAGCAACGTGGTGGCGGGCCTGCTGGTCGTCGGCGCGGGCTATGCGGTGTCCTTCGCGGTCCTGGCGGCCGTGGCGGCGGCCGGGTTCGTGCTCGTGCTGCTGGCCTTGCCGGAAACCGGGCCAGCGCCCGGCAAGCCTGCCATCGACCCGGACGGCGCGCCGGATAGCGGCCAGGATGTCGGCCCGGATGCGTTGCTCCACGGCACCGGCGCGCCTATCTCGATCCCAGAGCCGCGCCGGACGCGGCGCTGGAAGGGTCTACGCGATGCGACAGCTGCTCTCGATCCTGTTCGGCGACAGTGGCGGGCAGACCGACCAGGCGCCCGGCTTCGCCCCCGAGCAGGTCGCCGTCGCCGTGCTGATGGTCGAGGCGGCACGGCTGGACGGCGAGGTCACCGCCGCCGAGCGCGATCGCGTCCAGGACCTGCTGGCACGCCACTTCGGCCTGACGCCCTGGGTCGCGGCCGATCTGGTCGCCCGCGCCGAGCGCACCGCCACCGAGAGCGTCGCCTGGCAGGGCTTCACCCATACGATCAAGGAGGCGATGGACGAGGACGAGCGGATTGGCGTGCTCGAGCTGCTGTGGGAAGTCGCCTACGCCGACGGCGCCCTGCACGACTACGAAGCTTCGCTGCTGCGCCGCGTCGCCGGCCTCCTGTACGTCAGCGACCGCGCCAACGGCGAGGCCCGGTTGCGCGTGATGGCGAAGCTGGGTGTCGCGCGCTAGGATGTCGGCGGAGGTGATGATGGGCGAGACCGCCGAGCGTCTGCTTTCCGTCGACGAGTTCCTGGCTTGGGACGCCGGCACGGACCAGCGCTACCAGTTGCTGCGCGGGCTGGTCACCATGATGGCGCCGCCACAGGCGGTCCATGGTCGCCTTGTCTCGCGGCTCGACCGCCTGCTCGGCGCCAAACTGCCGCCGCGATGCGAACCTTCGACCGAAGCAGGGATCAAGCCGCTACATCGCGCCGACACCTACTATCAGGCCGATCTGGCGGTGACATGCCGCCCGCTGGAGCGTGGCGAGGTCTATCTGCGCGAGCCGATGCTGGTGGTCGAGGTCCTGTCGCCGTCGACCGAGGCCACCGACCGCCTCCTCAAGCTCGACGACTACCGTCTGATCCCGTCGATCGCGGATATCCTGTTCGTGTCCAGCATGCGGGTTCAGGTCGAGCATTGGCATCGGCAGGGCGACGCGTGGCTGGTCACGACCCGTGGTCCGGGTGAGCGGATCGAGTTGAGATCCTTCGCCATCTCGATCGAGATCGACACGCTTTACGCCGATCTGCCCTTGGCGCCCGAACCGGCCGAGAGCGGCCCACCTCCACGTTGACACCGCCGGCTTCCTGGCTATAGTCCGCCGCCACGTCAGGCGACAGCCTCCGGCGGCCAGTGCCTTTCGCCCTGTTTCCAAGAGCCCGTCTCGGGAAGACCATGTACGCAGTGATCAAAACCGGCGGCAAGCAGTACCGTGTCGCCAAGAATGACGTCATCAAGATCGAGCGCCTCGACGGCGAGGCCGGCGCGGAGATCGTGTTCTCCGAGGTCCTGATGCTGGGCGGCGACAACCCGGTCGTCGGCGCGCCGCGCGTCGCCGGTGCCACGGTCACCGGCACGGTGCTCGAGCAGGCCAAGGGCGACAAGGTGATCATCTTCAAGAAGCGCCGGCGCAAGAACTACCGCCGCCGCAATGGCCACCGCCAGCTGCTGACGGTCGTGCGCATCGCCGACATCGCCGTCGCCTGAGCAGGAGATAGACCATGGCACACAAGAAGGCAGGCGGCTCCTCGCGCAACGGCCGCGACACCGCGGGCAAGCGCCTGGGCGTCAAGAAGTTCGGCGGCGAGCCGGTGATCCCGGGCAACATCCTGATCCGCCAGCGCGGCACCAAGTGGCACCCCGGCAAGAATGTCGGCATGGGGCGCGACTACACGATCTATGCGATGATCGAGGGCCGGGTGAAGTTCCACGAGCGCGGCGAGCGCACCTTCATCTCGGTCGAGCCCAAGGTCGTCGCGGCCGAGCCCGTGGCCCAGGCAGCCGAGTAACCCACCCTCCAACCGAACTGTGGGCACGGGAGCGCAGGCCTCCGGCCCTGTCCCGTCATGCGCTTTCTCGATTCGGCCAAGATCTACGTGAAAAGCGGTGACGGCGGCGGCGGTTGCGCCAGCTTCCGCCGTGAGAAATACATCGAGTTCGGCGGCCCGAACGGCGGCGATGGCGGCCGCGGCGGCCACGTCATCGCGGTCGCCGACCCCGATCTCAACACCCTGGTCGACTTTCGCTACCGCCAGCATTTCAAGGCCGACCGCGGCCAGAACGGCATGGGCCAGGAGCGCACCGGCAAGAGCGGCGAGGACATCCGCCTGCGCCTGCCGATCGGCACCCAGATCTATGCCGAGGACGGCGAGACGCTGCTGGCCGATCTCGTGGTCCCGGGCGAGGAGGTGCTGATCTGCCGTGCCGGCGACGGCGGCCGCGGCAACGTCCACTTCAAGAGCTCGACCAACCGCGCCCCGCGCCGCGCCGACCCCGGCTTCCCGGGCGAGGAGCGCTGGATCTGGCTCAAGCTCAAGCTGCTGGCCGATGCCGGCCTGGTCGGCCTGCCCAATGCCGGCAAGTCCACCTTCCTGGCGTCGGTCAGCCGCGCCCGGCCGAAGATCGCCGACTACCCCTTCACCACGCTGGAGCCGATGCTGGGCACCGTGGTGCTGGGCCACGACAGCTACATCATCGCCGACATCCCGGGCCTGATCGAGGGCGCCTCGGAAGGCCGCGGCCTCGGCGACCGGTTCCTGGGCCACATCGAGCGCTGCGCCGCCCTGATCCACCTGGTCGACGCGACCCAGGACGACGTGGTCGGCGCGTACCGCACGATCCGCGCCGAGCTCGACGGCTACGGCAACGGCCTCGCCGACAAGATCGAGATCCTCTGCCTGTCCAAGATCGACGCGCTGACGCCCGAGGAGGTCGCGGCCAAGCGCAAGAAGCTGAAACGCGCCGCCAAGGCCGAGGTGCACGCCATCTCCGCCGTGGCCCAGCGCGGGCTCGAGCCGATCCTCTACGCCGTTTTGGGCCTGGTCACCGAGCGGCGGACCGCCGCCAGGGACGAGGCCGCGGCCGCTCACGCCGCCGTCTGATGGACCGGCTGCACCAGGCGCTGCGCGCGCGCCGGCTGGTGGTCAAGGTCGGCTCGTCGCTGCTGGTCGACGCCGAGGGCGGCGTCCGCCAGGCCTGGCTCGACGGTCTCGCCCGCGACGTCGCCCGCCTGCGTGGCCGCGAGCAGCAGGTGGTGATCGTCACCTCCGGTGCGATCGCCCTCGGCCGCGCCCGCCTCGGACTGCCCCGCCGTGCGCTGCGGCTCGAGCAGAAGCAGGCCGCCGCCGCCAGCGGCCAGATCCTGCTCGCCCGCGCCTGGCAGGAGAGCCTGGGCCGGGTCGGCCTCGAGGCGGCGCAGATCCTGATCACGCTCGAGGATACCGAGGCGCGCCGCCGCTACCTCAACGCGCGCGCCACGGCCGACACGCTGCTCAAGCTCGGCGTCGTGCCGGTGGTCAACGAGAACGATACCGTCGCCACCACCGAGATCCGCTTCGGCGACAATGACCGCCTCTCCGCGCGCGTCGCCGTCATGGCGCTGGCCGAGACGCTCGTGCTGCTGTCCGACGTCGACGGCCTCTACTCAGGCGACCCCCGCAAGAACCCGGGCGCCGCGCACCTGCCCGTGGTCGAGGCGATCACGCCCGCGATCGAGGCCATGGCCGGCGGCTCCGGCAGCCTGGTCGGCACTGGCGGCATGGTCAGCAAGCTGATCGCGGCCAAGATGGCCACATCCTCCGGCTGTGCCGTCGTCCTCGCCCACGGCCAGACCGAGCAGCCGCTCGCCGCCGTCGAGGCCGGCGCCCGCTGCACGCTGTTCACGCCCACCACCTCCCCCCGCCGCGCCCGCAAGGACTGGATCGCCGCCAGCCTCGGCGTCATGGGCACGCTGAGGATCGACCTGGGTGCGGTGGCCGCCCTGAAGCGCGGCTCCAGCCTGCTCCCTGCCGGCGTGACCGCGGTCGAGGGCGGCTTCGAGCGCGGCGACGCCGTCCTGGTCCGCGCGCCGGACGGCACGCCCGTCGCCAAGGGCCTCGCCGCCTTCGACGCCTCGGACGCCAAGGCGCTGGTCGGCAGACGGACGGACGAGATCGAGGCGATCCTGGGCTACCGGGGCCGGGCGGAGATGCTGCATCGGGACGATCTGGTACTGCTGTGACGGCGCTATTGCCGGGCGTCGATCCGTGCGAGCGGCCCGGGCCAGGCGAGGATCTTGGCGTCGGACGTCACCAGACGGGCGCCCTCGTCGAGCGCCGTGGCGACGATGAGGCGATCAGCGGGGTCTCTGTGGAAATCGGGCAATGCCACCGCGGCGATCGCAATCTCGCCGTCGAGGAATATCTCCCTTAGGCCTGCG
>CAWCSG010000016.1:0-142580 GCA_963798145.1 uncultured Alphaproteobacteria bacterium | reverse complement strand
TTCGGTATCGCGAAGTAGATGCAGCGCTTGCCGTCCTTGAGCGGCCGGCTGGCGCGGATCTCGTAATGCTCGGCCAGGCAGGCCTCGAAGCTGGCCTGATCGTAGTCACCGTACTGGTCATCCTTGTTGACCAGCAACGTCTGCACCATCTCGTCGGCACGGCCGACGAACTCGATGATCAGCGCGGAGCCGAGACCCGCCAGCCAGCCGATGAAGTCCTGCATCGGGATGTTGGCGCTGATGACGATGTGATGAATCAGCGCCAGGCATAGAGTGAGTTCCGGCCGCCCGCGCTCGGGCAGGGATCGGCGCTCCACGCCGCGCCAGCCCTGATTGGGCGACGGGTCGGACAGGTTGACCACCAGCGGCAGGATCTGCCCGCGGTCGGGGCGGGCCTTCTGTGCCTGGTAGAGATGCTCGATGGCCATCCAATCGCCATCCATCGCCACCACGTGATCGGCATGCTCGGCGACGATCCGCGAGAAGCTGCCGGTGTTGCAGCCGAGATCCCAGGCGCGCCGCCAGCGGCGCTGCCCGGCCGCCTCGCGCACGAACGCGCATTTGGCCGCGAACTCGGCGGGATCGTAGCTGTGGGTCCGGTCGTAGTCGGCCCAGGTGGTCTTGGAGCCGGCGGGGCGCAGGCCGCTCACGATCCTGCGCAGCCCCGCCACGTTGCGCACGATGAGCTGCCGGTCGAAGCCGGCCTTGGCGATCGAGTTCCGGACCCCGCGCGGGCGGCCGGCATAGCGGCGCTGCAGCGCGTCCTGCGCCACCACATGCAGGAGCACGCCGGGCCGGACGAGGTCCCGGGCAGAGAGCAGCCGACGCAAGGCCGAGGCGGGGATGCCGTCGATCTGGCCGCGCAGCCAGGGGCGGAAGTCGATGCCCTTATAGGCCTGCAGAAACAAGGGGTAGAGGAACAGCTCGCAGAATTGCCGGTAGCCGATCCAGGGCTCGCCGTCGGACAGGGTTTCGAACGATGGAATATCGATGAAGACCGGCTCGGCACCCCGCCACTGGATATTGTAGGCGGAAGCGTCCTTGAGGATGAGCCCGGCCGGAAGGGCAGCCAGCATGAGGTCGAGATGCAGCAGGGCCGCATCCTGCAGCATGCCGAAGGTCCATTCATACGGATAGGAGATGAACGGCACCGCTTCGTGGCGCAGCACGGCTGCCCAGTCGCCGCCGAGGCTACGCGTCTCGGCATCATCCAGCCGCTCGGTCCGGATGACGCTGCCCCGCTCCATGCCTTCACGAAGAAACGGCGCGGCGCTCAGCCGCTCCCAGTTGGCGAGCGCCGCGGCACTGATGCCGCGCAGGATCTCACCATTGCGATGATAGACGGTGCCGTTGCGGTCCCGGAACGAGCCCGGGTCAGCAGTCGTCGCTAGGTCTAGGCTGCCGCGTGGCGGGAGAGGAAACGCCGGTGCCGGTGGTTCCAGTGCCTCATTCCCGGGTCGGCGCATCGACCGCCTGCTGCGCTCGGCTCGCATCGGGTTCGGCATCGTCGCGACGTAGACCCAAAGTAGTCAAAATCCTGTGCCAAAACAATTTTCCGGCCAACATCAGACCGGCAACGCCGCCCAGCAACACCTGAAGGATGATGCTTCCCGTTCCGGGGTCCAAGTAGGCCCAAGCGGGCGAGGTCGACATCCCGATCATCAGAATGGCGATCGCGATGACAAAACCGTGCGTCCTTATGCTGTGCAAGGCTGCCTGCTCCCCGAGGCCATAAGAGGTCTTGACTATTCTCATTGCGGCGCGGCGGCCAAGACGCTGCTGTTACCGCCGATCCACTCGTGTCATGAAGCTGTCACAGGGAAGGGCAGCCAACAAGGGGAAAGCCGGTCGGGGTGAACCCAAGAGGCACTTCCCGTCCTCCCCAAAGGAGATCGGATGGCTCGGCATCTCGGAACGATGAACGACGAGCAGTCAGACAAGGCCACCGGCCGGGAAGCCACGGATTCGGTGGCTGCGGCAGCTGCGAGGCGATCGCCGGCCGAGAGCGATGCGGCGGCGCGGGTCTATCCGTTCCATCCCTTCCTGCTGGCGGCCGCATCCGTGCTGGCGCTCTATGCGAACAATGTGAAGCAGGCGTCGCTCCTGGAGATCCTACCCGCGCTGGCAGCCGTTCTCAGCTTCGCACTCCTCGTGCTCCTGATGATGGCGTTGCTGTGTCGACGCTTCAGCGCGCGTGCTGCCGTGCTCGCGAGCATCGTCGTGATTGGCTGCCTGTTCTATGCTCGCCTGTTCTTGTGGGCGGACCCGAAGGCGGGCGGCGACGGCCGCGCCGAGTTCTTCGTGTTTGTGCTCGTGCTGGGGGCGGCACTCGTCCTGGTGGCACGGACGCGCACGGACCTCCGGCTGACCCACAGCATCCTCAACGGCATCGGACTCGTCCTGCTGGTCACGCCCATGACACAGGCGGCCTGGTACAAGTGGCAGCACGCGCGACCCGGACTGGACGCGAAGATGCCGGAGGAAGCTGCGGTAGCGGCGGGGGACCGGCCAGACATCTACTATTTGATCTTCGATCGCTATGCGTCGGCGGCGACGCTCCAGCGCTATTTCGATTTCAGCAACGCGCCACTCATCGGGTTCCTCGAGGAGCAAGGCTTCTACGTTGCGGCCGGCAGTCATGCGAACTACCTCAAGACCGGTCATTCCCTGGCGTCCAGTCTTCAGATGGACTACCTGGATTTCCTGACCGACGCGCAAGGCCGCCGGTCGAGCGATTGGGATCCGATCTATCGGATCTTGCGCGACCATCGCGTGGCCCGGCTCCTGAAATCGGCGGGCTATCGCTACGCGCAGATCGGCTCATGGTGGAGCCCGACACAGGCTACCCCGTATGCCGACTGGAATCCTCAGTTTGGCTTGGGGGAGTTCACGTCGAACTATGCGCGGGGCCTCGCCCTCTATCCGCTGCTGAATTTGGTGGCACCCGACAGCCGCTATGCCCAGAGCCTGCATTGGGATTATGGGCAATGCCAGCGGGTGCGCTGGCAGATCGAGCAGATCAAGAACGCGGCGGTCGGATCGGGGCCGACCTTTGTCTTCGGCCACTTCCTGCTGCCGCACGACCCCTTCGTATTCGATGAGGAAGGCAAATGCCTGTCGGTGGACGATTCGAACAAGCGCGGCTTGAGACTAGGTTATGTCGAGCAGGTTCGCTATGCGAACAAGGTGATCAGAGACCTGGTGACGACCCTTCGAGGTCGAAATGGCAAGCGACCGATCATCATCATCCAGGGGGATGAGGGGCCTTTCCCGGAGACCGGCATCGGCCTGACCCGCTCCTGGCGCGAGGCCGATAACGACGAGCTGCAGATCAAGATGGGGATCATGAACGCCTACTATTTTCCCGACGAAGATTATGCACAGCTCTACCAGGATATCACACCGGTGAATTCCTTTCGCGTATTATTCAATAAGTATTTCAATACAAATCTGGAGCGGCTGCCCGATAGAATATTCGGCTTTCCTGATACTTCGAGTATCTATGAGTTCTTTGATATAACCGATAAAGTGCGCGGCCACGCGGACTGACCATTATTTCTGCCGCTCGGCGACGCTCGGGCTGGGTGGCGGTGGGTGATGGCTGCCGTCGGCAGGCGGGGTGAGGACAGCCTGCTGGATCAGGGGGGCGAAGCGGTGGCCGGCCGATGCCCTTGGCGGTGCGGCGCCTCAGGCTCTCATCCATCGCCTGGGCCACGCGGCGCGCCTTAGCGGCGGTCTGCTCGTCGACGAAGAGGGTGGTACTTTGCGCAACAGCGAGCGTCCGGACGACGCTCGCGGCGGCGCGGCGCGTCCGGTAGGAGTCGACGCGCGGCGGTGGTTGCGCCATATTCCATGGAAGGCCGGGCGCATCCTGCGTCGCGGCCGTGGCGGCGACCGACGATCGGGGACCATGACCAACTGGACCGTGCGGGATCTGGAATATTGGGACGAGCGGGTGCGCGAGCGGGTCGCGGAGATCGGGCTCAGCTGCTACCCGCAGGAGTTCGAGATCTGCGATCAGAACTCGATGCTGGGCTACATGGCCTATCACGGCATGCCCTCGCACTACCCGCATTGGAGCTTCGGCAAGGCGTTCGAGCAGACCAAGACCATGTACGACCATGGCGTCTCCGGCCTGCCCTACGAGATGGTGATCAACTCCAACCCCGCGCCTCGCCTACCTGATGCGCGACAACTCGCTCTGCCTGCAGATCCTGACCATCGCGCACGTCTATGGGCACAACGATTTCTTCAAGAACAATTTCACCTTCAGCTCGGCCACCAACGCCAGTGAGACCCTGGCCTCGTTCAAGGCCCGCGCCGACCGGGTGCGCGGCTATATCGAGGACCCGTCGATCGGCGGCGACGCGGTCGAGGAGTTCCTGGACGCGGCGCACGCGATCTCGTTCAACCGCTCGCGCAACCTCGCGATCAAGAAGCTGAAGCCGGCCGAGCAGCGCCAGCGCCTGTTGGACGCGGCCCAGCCGCCCCACGACCCGTTCGCCAAACTCCACCGCCGCGTCGAGCCGGCGCCGGTCGACCTGTCGAAAGAGCCGCTCGAGCCCGAAGCCGACATCCTGCTGTTCATCCGCGACCACAACCGCGATCTGGCCGACTGGCAGAAGGACCTGCTGACCATCGTCGACGAGGAGACCTGCTACTTCCTGCCCCAGATCGAGACCAAGATCATGAACGAGGGCTGGGCCAGCCACTGGCACCACCGGCTGATGACCTCGCTCGACCTGCCGCAGGAGATCTTCCTCGAGTTCATGGTCCGCCACAACCAGGTGATTTGTCCAAACCCCGGCGGCCTCAACCCGTATCATGTGGGATTCATGGTCTGGCGCGACATCGAGCAGCGCTTCGGCGGCGCCGACACCAAGGAGGGCCGCGCCAAGCTGTTCGAGGTGCGCGAGAGCGAGCGCGACGTCTCGTTCCTGCGCCGCTTTTTGACCGAGGATCTCGCCCGCGAGCTCGACCTGTTCACGTGGAAGCCGCGCGGCGAGCATCTCGTCGTCGCAGAGGTCTCCGATCGCGACCACTGGAACGACGTCAAGAACGCGCTGCTCAGGCAGATCGGCACCGGCTCGATGCCCAGCATCAAGATCCACGATGCCAACCACAAGGGCCGGCGCGGGCTCTACCTGGTCCACGATCATGACGGCCGCGACCTCGACATGACCCACGCCGACAAGACGCTGAACCATCTGCGCACGCTCTGGGGCAAGGATACCTTCCTGCAGACCAGCGTGCGCGGCAAGAAGACCCTGATGAGCGTCACCGAGGCGGGATTTGACGCGAAGCTGGTGAGCTGAGCACGGCGGGAACGTAGCATCTGCAACCGGATTGAGCTTAGGTGCAGATGGCCCCGCATGCTGCGGTGCGCACGCCGGGAGGCGACAATGACCATCCAGCAAGGCTTCTGCTGTCGACGGCTGATGGCTGTCGCGGCCCTTGGTTGCGTGCTCACCCTTGGCGGCTGTTCCGGGTGGTTCGGCCAGGATGCGGCCGCGGCCGACAAGGCGAACTCCTCCGGTGGCGCCCTGGGGACCGGCATGGGCACCATCGCGCCGAGCAAGAGCGAATCCGCCCGCCCCGATGGCGCGTTCGCCCCGCCTCCAGCTACGCAGCCATGAGCGGGGACAACCGGTTCCAACACGCTCCGGGGAACAGGGCGTGATCCGAGGCTGCGGACCATTTGCTCTGGCCGTGATCGGACTATTGGGCCTGCTCGGCTGGCATCACGGAGGCGCAGGCCGCTTGCGATCTTGGCGCTGTGGGCGGGCTCGCCACCGACGGCTCCGTCGTGCTGACGCCGCTGGTCTTTTCGGTGATCGCCGACCCGGTCGTCCCGGTCCGGGGAACCGACGGCAGCGTGCATCTGGCCTACGAGCTGCAGATCGCCAACGTGAGCAACGCAGTGGCGCGGCTGGAGAAACTGGAGGTCGTCGACCCGGACGTTGCCGTCGGGGGGCACCTGTTAGGTGCCGACCGCGTCACCGCCGTCGACGGCACGGACGTCACCGGCAAGATCAGGCTGTTCTCACTGCCCGGCACGATGACCGGCGCCGCCTACTCGGCGGACGTGCCGGCCGCGCAAGGCGGCTACATCTATATTGACGTCACGCTCGGCCCTGATGCGGCGATACCCTGCATGATCGCGCATCGCGTGACGGTGTCCCAACCCGATCAACAGGGGGCGCCGCAGCTCACCACGCTCGCCGGCTTCGTCCTGGTCGGCCCCGAACCCGCGATCGCGATCGGCCCGCCCCTGCGCGGCGAACGCTGGCTCGACGGCAGCGGCTGCTGCGAGCTCATCGGCCCTCACCGCTTCGCGATGCTGCCGGTCGACGGCCGGTCGCGCGCGCCCGAGCACTTCGCCATCGACTTCGTTCAGCTGGATTCCAGTGGTCGCCTGTTCACCGGCGACGGCAAGCGCGTCGCTGATTGGTCGTATTACGGCGTCGATGTGGTGGCCGCGGCCTCGGGTACCGTCGTCGCCGCGGTCGACGGCCTCCCTGACCAGCCTCCCGGTCAGCTGCCGCCGGACGCGACCGCCGACATGGCAGCCGGCAACCACGTCATCATGGACCTCGGCCATGGCCGGTTCGCGCTTTACGCCCACCTGCTCCCCGGCAGTGTCGCGGTTAAGGCCGGCGACATGGTCGCGCGCGGCCAGGTCCTGGGCCGCCTGGGCAACTCCGGCAATACGGACAGCCCCCACCTCCACTTCCAGCTCATGGACCGCCCGTCGGCCCTGGGCAGCAACGGCCTGCCGTTCGTGTTCGACACCATGACCCTGCGCGGCCGGCTCGCCGGCACGTTCCAGGCCATGGACCAGGCCACCCTCGCCGGGCGCCCGGTGACCATCGAGGCCACCGCCGGCGCTGCCGGGCGTCCGGGCGAGATGCCGCTGACGCTCGATGTCGTCGACTTTCCCTAGCGGCGGCGGCAGGTAACCCGCACATCGTCTCCGGACCGCGAAGGTAGCCCGCATGAAACTTGCCGCGATTCTGGTGCTCGCGCTTCTCCTGGTTGCAGCTATCGCCGCGGGCTTCTGGCTCTACACACCGGACAAGCCCCGTGCCGAGCTGGAAGCCAAGTACCTGAACGGGCCTGGCGACTATCTGGAGGTCGCCGGGCTGCGGCTGCACGTTCGCGACAGCGGCCCGCGCGACGCGCCGACCGTGATCATGCTGCACGGCTTCGGCGCTAGCCTGCACACCTGGGAGCCCTGGGCGCAGGCCCTGGGCGTCGACCATCGCGTGATCCGGTTCGACCTGCCCGGTTTCGGACTGAGCGGCGCCGACCCGGGCGGGGACTACTCGGACCAGCGCAGCGTGCAGGTGCTGGCGGCCCTGATGGACCGGTTGGGCGTCGAGCGCGCCAGCCTGATCGGCAACTCGATCGGCGGCAAGATCGCCTGGAATTTCGCGGCCCTCTATCCTGACCGCGTGGACAAGCTGGTGCTGGTCTCGCCGGACGGCTTCGCCAGCCCGGGCTTCGCGTACGGGAAAAAAGCCGAGGTTCCGGCGATGGTGAAGCTGATGCGCTACTCGCTGCCGACCTTCATGGTCCGCCAGAGCCTCGCCCCCGCCTACGGCGATCCCGCCGTCCTGACCGAGGACCTGGTGACCCGCTACCGCGACTTGATGCTGGCGCCGGGCACCCGCGATGCCATGATCGCGCGCATGGAGCAGGTCATGCTCGAGGATCCCGAACCCCTGCTGCGCGGCATCCAGGCGCCGACCCTGCTGCTGTGGGGCGAGAAGGACGCGATGATCCCGATCAGCAACGCCGCGGATTATCTGCGCACCCTGCCCCATGCCACGCTGGTCGCCCCTGCCCGGCCTCGGCCATGTGCCGCAGGAGGAAGCGCCCGCCGTCTCGCTGGCGCCGGTGCAGGCGTTCCTCGCCCGGTAGGCCGGCCAAGCCGTGGTTCATGCCCTGCTGCCCGTGGCCGTACTGATCGGGCTCGGCTACCTGTTGCGCGCGACAGGCTTCCTGCCGGAGGCGGCCTGGGCGCCGATCGACCGGCTGGTTTACTTCGTCCTGTTCCCAGCATTGCTGCTCAACGAACTGGCCGGGGCCAACCTCGCCGGCGTCCCGGTCGCGCGGATGGCGGTAGGGCTGCTTGCGACCCAGCTGGTCATGGCCGTGCTGGCCCGGGCGGCGCGCGTGCGCTGGCAGCTGGGAGGCCCCGCCTACACCAGCGTGCTCCAGTGCGTGGTACGCTGGAACACCTACGTCGCGCTGGCCCTGGCGCCGGCCCTGTTCGGTCCCGCCGCCATGCCGCTGGTGGCCCTGGCGGTGGCGGTGATGGTGCCAGCGGCCAACGTGATGAGCGTGGCTGCCCTGGCCCGCCATGGTAGCGCCGGGCGCACAGGGTCGCTCGCCTTCGCCCGTGCAATCGCGACCAACCCGCTGATCGTGGCCTGCGCAGTCGGGATCGCCATCAACCTGTCGGGGCTTGGCCTGCCGGCCCTGGCGGCGGAATCGCTGACGATCCTGGGCCGGGCAACGCTGGCGCTCGGTCTGCTCACCGTCGGCGCGGGACTGCGGCCGGCCATGGTCGCCGATCGCCCATTGCTGATCCTGGCCACGACCGCTGCGCATCTGCTGCTTCGCCCGGCCGTGGGCGTGACCCTGGCGTTGCTGCTGGGCCTGGGCGGAACGGCGCTGGAGGTCGTGGCGCTGGCCTGCGCGGTGCCGACCGCCACCTCCTCCTACATTCTGGCCCGGCTCCTCGGCGGCGACGCCGAACTGATGGCCGCCCTGGTGACCACGACCACGGTGGCCGCGCTGCTGACCCTGCCCCTGGTGCTGGCCGTCAGCCGAACGTTGGGCTGAGGCGGTCTACGGCCGCAGGCCGCGCGGCTTGCGGATCGGCCGCTCCGCCCGGACCACCGTGCCGTCCGGGGCCAGCACACCCTTGACCAGGATCATGTTGGCGTACGGGCGCCGCTCCTGGGTCGCGAAGATCGCGACACAGGCGCGCGCCTCCTCGTAGAAGCGGAACCGCTCGATCGAGCCCATCGGCCAGGATCCGGCGACCTCCTTGACCATGTCGGCGAACTCCTGGTGCGCCTCGCCCAGCTCCTTGGGCCGGCCGTCGATCTCCATCCGTTGCACGGCAGCGTCGACATAGCCGTCGAGCGGCATCACCGACAGCACCGCCCGGCCGGCACGCACCAGATCGGTGTCGATCCGGACCGACGGCGGCCCCAGATAGTGGGCCGGAAAATTGGCATCGACCAAGGCGATGCTGTCGCCATGACCCATGTCGCGCAGGATCGCCAGCGCATCGCCGCTCAACAACGGATCGACCCCGATCAGCATGACCACCTCGCCTTTTGCCACGCCCATACGTAGCTGGCCCGGCTCCGCAGGCCAGCGATTTCGGCCGCCCGGTGTGCTTGCGTGACCGCGAATCGTCGATTATGGGCTGGGCCTCCGCCGCACGCGACCGTGATGGACTGGGGATTCGGATGCTTATCGCCGACCAACGCCGCCGCCTTGTCCATGTTGCCGGCGTTGTGCCGGTGATGCGTTGACCCGGAGCGCCGAACTTCCCGCGCCGGCCCCGCGGCACGCCGCGAGGTCTGCATGACCTGGGCACTGGTGGAGCCCTACTTCGTCCTCGTGCTCCTCGTGGTCGTGTTCGCGACCATGGTCACCGAGCGACTCCGTGTCGATGTCGTCGCGATGATCGGCGTGTCGCTGCTGCTGGTCACCGGTGTGCTGTCGACCAAGGAGGTACTCGCGGTCTTCAGCAACGAGGCGCCGATCACGGTGGCCGCCATGTTCGTGCTGAGCGCGGCGCTCGAGCGCACCGGCGTGGTCGAGCGCGCGGGCCAGCTGCTATCGCGCTATGCTTCGGGATCACCGATGATCGCCATGCTGACGCTGACCGCGAGTGCCGCGGCCGTGTCGGCGTTCATGAACAACACGCCGGTGGTGGTCATCCTCACCCCGGTCACCATCGCGCTGGCCCACACGCTGGGGCTCAGCGCGTCCAAGTTCCTGATCCCGCTATCCTACGCCACGGTGTTGGGCGGCACCTGCAGCCTGATCGGCACCTCCACCAACATCGTGGCCAACGGCGCTGCGATCCAGCAGGGAATGCGGCCGTTCACGCTGTTCGAGATCTCGCCGGTCGGCGTCCCGCTCACGGTGATCGGGGTAATCTATCTCTGCACGTTCGGCCTACGCCTTCTGCCGTCGCGCGAGACCTTTTCCGGGATCATGGCGGGAGCGCGCCAGCGTCAGTTCCTGACCGAGGTTCTGGTGCCTTTGGGGTCCCCGCTGGTCGGCAAGACCGCGGACGAGTCCGGAGTCGCCAAGAAACTCAATGCCCGAGTGATCGATGTCATTCGGGACCGGATCTCCCTTGCCAGCGAGATGGAGAAGGTACTGCTCCAGGCTGGCGACCGCGTGGTGCTGCGGACCAATGTCGGCGACGTGCTGGGCCTGCGCGACAAGAGCGACGTCGTATTCGGCGCCACCGGCCAGCACGCGATCGAGCCGATCGCGACCCAGAACAGCGCCGTGATGGAGGGCATCGTCGGCCCGCACTCGCGCTTCGTGGGCTACCGACTGGCCGACCTCAATCTGCGGCGCCAGTACAGCGTCTACATTCTGGCCGTGCACCGCCAGGGTGAGAATCTGGGCGGCAATTTCGATCAGGTGCGGCTGGCTTTCGGCGACACGATCCTGCTGGAGGGTCCGCCGGACGGGCTCAAGCGCCTGTTCGAGCAAGGAGCGCTGGTCAGCCTCTCCGAGCCGACCGAGCAGCCCTTGCGGCGCAATCTCGGCTGGCTCGCGATCTCCGCCCTGGTGGCGGTGATCGTGCTCGCCACCTTCGAGGTGCTGCCGATCAGCGCCCTCGCCCTGATCGCGTCGGCGGTCGTGATCGTCGGCGGCTGCCTCGACGCCGACGAGGCCTACGCCTCGCTGCGCTGGCCGATGCTGATGTTGATCTTCGGCAGCCTCGCGCTCGGCAAGGCGATGGAAACGAGCGGTGCAGCGCAGCTGGTCGTGGACGGCGTGATGCATGTGATCACCGGGATGAGCCCGGTGATCATCCTGTCGATCCTCTATCTCCTGACGATGACCCTGACCGAGTTCCTCAGCAACAACGCGACGGCAATTCTGCTCACGCCGATCGCCATCGGGCTCGCCCATGGGCTGGGGGTCGACCCACGACCGTTCGTGGTGGCGGTGATGCTGGCCGCGAGCAACGCCTTCTCGACCCCGATCGGCTACCAGACGAACACGTTCGTCTACAATGCGGGCGGCTACAAGTTCATCGATTTCGTCAAAATCGGCCTGCCGCTCAACATCATCATCTGGTTGGCGGCCAGCTTCCTGATTCCATTCTTCTTTCCGCTCTAGCCAGAGCGTCGCCCACGCTCGACTCCTTGGCGGCCGTTGGCTAATCATGACGGACCGGCTGGACCATGAAGCGGCCGCCGCGACGACGGGAGGAAGCGGATGCAATCAATGCAGCGACGCTCGGCGCTGGTAATCGCGGTTGGAGCAGCGGGGTCACTTCTGCGTCCATCAGCAGCCCGCGCTGAGGAATTCGTCACCATCCTCACCGGCGGGACAGCTGGAGTCTACTATCCGTTAGGCGTGGCCCTCGCCAAGATCTACGGCCAGGACATTCCCGGCGCCCGAACCTCGGTGCAGTCCACCAAGGCGTCGGTCGAGAACCTCAACCTGCTCCAGCAGGGCAAGGGCGAGATCGGCTTCACGCTCGGCGATTCACTGGCATTGGGATTTGCAGGCGACCAGGAGGCAGGCTTCACCAAGCCGCTGGACAAGCTGCGCGGCATCGCCGCCATCTATCCGAACTATGTTCAGGTCGTCGCCACGGCGGACTCCGGCATCAAGACCCTGGCCGACCTCAAGGGCAAGCGTCTGTCGGTCGGCGCGCCCAAGTCCGGTACCGAGCTGAACGCCCGCGCCATTCTCGGTGCGGCGGGCATCAAGTATGAGGATCTGGGCAAGGTGGAGTACCTGCCGTTCGCGGAATCGGTCGAGCTGATGAAGAATCGCCAGCTCGACGCCACGTTGCAGTCCGCTGGCCTCGGCGTCGCCTCGATCCGCGATCTCGCCGCCAGCGTACCGATCACCGTGGTCTCCGTGCCTGCCGAGCTGGTGACCGCAGTCGGCTCGCCCTACCTGCCGGCGACCATTCCGGCCGGGACCTATCCCGGCCAGGATCAGGACGTGCCGACCGCCGCCGTCGTCAACTTCCTGGTCACCCATGCCGGGATCTCGGACGAGTTGGCTTACGGCATGACCAAAGGCCTGTGGGAAAATCTTGGCGAGCTGCAGTCGGCGCATGCCGCCGCGAAGGCGATCCGGCAGGATCAGGCGCTCGCCGGCATGCCGGTGCCGTTGCATCCGGGCGCCGAGCGATACTACCGCGAGAAGGGTATGCTGTGACGCGCTGACATGGCTGCGGCACGGGAGCCGGACGGGGTTTCGGACGACCGCAGCCATGGGCTCGGCTGGGGCGACGGTCTTCCCGGCCATGTGCTGTTCGCGATCGCCTTGGCGTTCTCGGCGTTCCAGCTCTGGACCGCGGCCTTCAGCCCGCTGCCCAGCCAGATCGTGCGGGCGGTGCATGTGGGCTTCCTGCTGCTGGTCTGCTTCGGCCTGTTCGGCAATCAGACCGGCGCCGCGCGACCAGCGTTCTGGATCTACTGGGGACTGGGCATCGCGTCGTTCGCGATCGGTCTTTACCATTGGCAAGAATACGAGGCGCTGATCCTGCGCGCCGGCGATCCCAGCGATATCGACGTGACCGTGGGGATCATCGGACTTGGGCTCGTCTTCCTCGGCGCGTGGCGGATCATGGGCCTGGCGCTGCCGGTGATCGCCGCGCTGTTCTTGGCCTATGCGATGTTTGGCCAGCACCTGCCATCGCCGCTCAACCACCGGGGCTATGATCTCAGCCAGGTGGTCGACCAGATGTTCCTCGGCACCGAGGGCATCTACGGCGTGCCCACCTATGTGTCCTCGAGCTACATCTTCCTGTTCATCGTGTTCGGCTCGTTCCTCGAGCGCGCCGGCATGATCAAGCTGTTCACCGACCTCGCACTTGGCACCGTCGGGCACACCCGCGGCGGGCCGGCAAAGGTCGCGGTCGCGTCCTCGGCACTGATGGGCACGATCAGTGGCAGCGGCATCGCCAACGTCGTCACCACCGGACAGTTCACGATCCCGCTGATGAAGCGGTTCGGCTACCGGCCGGCCTTCGCCGGCGCCGTCGAGGCCACCGCCAGCATGGGCGGCCAGATCATGCCGCCGGTCATGGGTGCCGTCGCCTTCATCATGGCGGAGACCCTGGGCATCCCCTACGTCGAGGTCGTGACCGCCGCGATCATCCCCGCGATCCTCTATTTCCTGACCGTGTTCCTCATGGTGCATTTCGAGGCGGGCCGCCTCGGGTTGGAGGGATTGCCTGCATCCGAGTGCCCGAGCGCGCTGCGCGCGATCCGCGAGGGCTGGTACCTGCTGCTGCCCTTGCTGGCGTTGGTCTTTCTTCTGTTCTCTGGCTACACGCCACTGTTTGCCGGCACGATCGGGCTGGCGCTGACCGCCGTGCTGATCCTCGGCACCGGCATCGCCCAGGCGATCGGCCCGCTGACGTTGCGGGTCGTGCTGTGGGTCGTGCTCGGCCTCGCCGCGGCCACCTTCCTGCGCTTCGGCATCCAGGCGGTGCTATGGCTGATACTGGCGCTGGTCGCCGTCAACGCGTTCTGGCGCGGCGGCCGCGCGACGCTGGCGCTGTGTCGGGACAGCTTGGCCGAGGGCGCGCGCAACGCCCTGCCTGTCGGCATCGCGTGCGCGCTGGTCGGGGTGATCATCGGCACCCTCACGCTCACCGGCGCCGCCAGCAACTTCGCCCAGTTCATCGTCTCGGTCGGTGCCAGCAGCCTGTTCTTGTCCCTACTGCTGACCATGCTCACCTGCCTCCTGCTCGGCATGGGCATTCCGACCATTCCCAACTACATCATCACCTCCTCGATCGCCGGCCCGGCATTGCTCGAACTCGGCGTGCCGCTGCTCGTCGGGCACATGTTCGTGTTCTATTTCGGCATCATGGCCGACCTGACCCCGCCGGTGGCGCTGGCCGCATTCGCGGCGTCACCGATCGCCCGCGCGCCGGGCCTGCAGATCGGCCTGCAGTGCATGCGCATCGCGATCGCCGGCTTCGTGATCCCGTTCATGGCTGTCTATACACCGGCGCTGATGTTGCAGGACGGTGGACCGATGGCAGCGTCCATCGGCTACCCCCTGGCCGTCGCCTACATCGTGTTCAAGGCGGTGCTGTCGATCACGTTGTGGGGTGCGGCCGCCATCGGCTTTGGCCTGCGGCCGCTCAATTGGCCGGAACGGA
This sequence comes from uncultured Alphaproteobacteria bacterium, assembly GCA_963798145.1. GTDB lineage: Bacteria > Pseudomonadota > Alphaproteobacteria > Geminicoccales > Geminicoccaceae > Benzoatithermus. The sequence continues at coordinate 128,167 of CAWCSG010000016.1, read as the reverse complement.
TGTTGGCGACGGCCGCGGCGTTCGCGCTGGTGGTGGCCCTGCCGCTCACGGATGAGCTCGGCTTCGTGCTCGCGGCTGTCGCCATCGGCTGGCACTGGCGGCAGGCAGGCCGAGCGGCGGCGCGCTCCGCCTGATGCCCTTGTGTCTCGCCGCGGGCGGGCTCGTGACGCGGCTGACCATAACCTCGTTCACGCTAGCCTGGCTGCACTCGGTCGAGAAGGTGCGCTGGGAGGAGGACTGGCGGGTCGATGGACCAGCCCTCGTTCTCGACGAGGCACGCATCCTGGGCAGCGGCGCCGGCATGGAGCCGCCCGACGATGCCGTCCTCGTCGACGGCTCCTGGCACTACCGGCCCCGGCTCGGGCCTCTTGCCCGGATCGATCTCGCCCGCAGCGGGGTCGTGCCCGACTGGCAGCTTTGCACCGCCGGCCGCTGTCGCGAGATCGCCGACTATCTGCCGGGGCGGCCGCGCGAGGGCACGGTCACGCTGAGCGCGTGCGAGCCCTAATCACGCCGGGGCTGCCGCCTCGACCGTCCCGACGGAAACGCGGCGGCCAGCAGGATCCAGCTCTAGGCGACGGTTGTGGAACTGCACCACACTCGGCTTGTGCGCGATGCTCACCATGGTCAGGCTCGGCAGGCGCTGCGCCAGGAGGCGGTACATCGCCTTCTCGGTGGTCTCGTCAAGCGCCGAGCTGGCCTCGTCGAGGAACAGCCAATCCGGCTTGACCAGCAGGGCGCGGGCGAAGGCCAGTCGCTGCTGCTCACCCGGCGACAGCACCATCGACCAGTTGCCGCTCTCGTCCAGCCGGTCCGCGAGGTGGGTCAGCGCGCAGGCGCTCACGACCTCGGCGATCTCGGCGTCGCTGTGGGTAGCGGGCTTGTCCGGGTAGCAGAGCGCCTCGCGCAGGGTCCCGATCGGCAGATAGGGCTTTTGCGGCAGGAACAGGCTGCGGGCACCGGCCGGGATGCGGACCGCACCCTTGCCGAACGGCCAAAGGCCGGCGAGCACGCGAAACAGCGTGGTCTTGCCACTGCCCGACGGCCCCTGGATCACCACGCGATCACCCGGCCGGACCACGACGTCGACATCCTCGAGCAGGAGATCGCCATTGGGGAGGGCGACGCTCACCTTGTCGAGCTCGAGCCCCGGCTGATCGGTCGTCCTGACCGTCAGACCTTGTACCTGGTCGACCTTGGTAGCGGCCATCGCGTCCGCGAACGTGGTCAGCCGGTCGACGACCGCCTTCCAGTCGGCCAGGGTCGAGAACGAGTTGACGAACCACGAGAGCGAGCCTTGGACCTGCGCGAACGCGCCGGCGGTCTGCGTCAGCACACCCAGCGTGATCTCGCCGCCGAAATAGCGCGGCGCCTGAACGACGAGCGGGAAGATGCCGGCGACCTGGCCATAGAAGACGCCTAGCCAGTTCAGCCGCTTGTTCAACAGCATGTACTGCCAGAACTGGTCGTAGATGCGCTGGAACGAACCCCCGAGGCGGCGTGCCTCGTCGGGCTCGCCATTGTAGAGCGCGATGCTCTCGGCGTTCTCGCGGATCCGGGTCATGCGGTAGCGGAAATCCGCGTTGTAGCGCTCGAGATCGAAGTTGACCTTGACCAGGCGGCGGCCGATCGCCCAGGTCGCCCAGGAGCCCAGAATGGCGTAGAGCAGCGCCACCCAGACCATGTAGCCCGGAACCTCCAGCCCACCCAGGAACCCCAGCGTCAGACTGCCCGACAGGCTCCACAGCACGTAGGTGAAGGTTCCCAGCGTCATGATCTCGCTGAGCAGGCCCAGGCCGATGGTCAGCGTCTGGGTGGTGAACGAGTTGACGTCCTGCTCGATCCGCTGCTCCGGATTGTCGGCGCCGTGGTTGACCAGCTCCATGCGATAGTAGCTGCGCTCGCCGAGCCAATTGAGGAAGTAGACATTTGTCAGCCAGCGGCGCCAGCGGATCGTCAGGTACTGACGTAGCCACAGCCGGTAGACGGCCACGACGATGAAGATGAACACCAGCCCGGTGAACGAGAAAAAGAAGTCACTGAAGCTGTCGAACGAGATCAGCGCCTTCCAGAAGGCCTCGCTGTTCTTTTCCTGGAGCGCGTCGAAGAAGCGCCGGTTCCAGTCGTTGAGCTCCTTGGACAGGTAGACCAGAAACACCGCCATGCCGATAATGACACCGAGCAGCCCGCGCGCCAGCCAGCGCTCCGGGATCCGCAGCTTGACCCCGAGCAAGGTGCGCTCGATGCCAACATCGTCGCACCACCAGTAGGGTGCGGCCAGTCTCCACAGCTGGCCCAGAAAGTTGCGCGCGGTCGCGACGCGGCTCAGGACGGGTTCGGTCATGCAGCATCCTCGACGGGGCCGCGCTGCGACCCGACGCGCGAGGGGTTAGCCGCATTCGCCGGCCCGAACAAGCCGCCGGCAGATGACTGTTCCGTCAGGTTGGTGTGCCGGGCCCGCTCTGGACCCTCACCCCATCGCTCGTTCCTGCTGCAGGCCCTTGAGGGTGCCGACGCACATTACCAGCAGGACCAGGGCAAACGGGAACCCGGTGGCGATGGCCGCGGCCTGCAGCGAGGCCAGCCCACCGCCCAGCAGAAGTGCAATGGCGACGATGCCCTCGGCCGAGGCCCAGAACACCCGTTGCGCCACCGGCGCATCGGTCTTGCCGCCGGCGGTGATGGTGTCGATCACCAGCGAGCCGGAATCCGAGGAGGTGACGAAGAACACGATCACCAGGACGATGCCGAGGAACGACGACACCGCTGGCAAGGGCAGCACCTCCAGCATCTTGAACAGCGACAGCTCGGGCGTCCAGTTCTTGACCGTGTCCACGACGCCGGTGTGCCCGCCGCTGACATACTGGTCGATGGCGGTGCCGCCGAAGGCCGCCATCCAGAGGACACAGACCAGCATCGGCACGATCAGCACGCAGGTCAGGAACTCGCGCACGGTCCGGCCGCGCGAGACCCGCGCGATGAACATGCCGACGAAGGGCGACCAGGAGATCCACCAGGCCCAGTAGAACGTCGTCCAGCCATGCACGAAGTCGGTGTCCTCGCGCCCGACCCAGTTGCTCAGCGGCACGAGATCCTTGAGGTAGGCGACGGTGCTGGCGAACAGGTCGGTGAAGATGGCCGTGGTCGGGCCGAACACGATCACGAACAGCAGGAGGGCGCCGGCCAGCGCCATGTTGATCTCGCTCAGGCGCTTGACGCCGGCGTCGAGCCCGGCGACCACGGACCAGAGCGCCACGCCGGTGATGGCGGCGATCAGCACCACCTTGGTGAAGTCGGTGATCGGCACGCCCCACAGATAGTTCGCACCCGCGAGCGCCTGCTCGGCGCCGAAGCCCAGGGAGGTGGCGAGCCCGAACAGGGTGGCGAACACCGCCAGGATGTCGACGGTATGCCCGGGCCAGCCCCAGATCCGCTCGCCGAGGATCGGGTAGAAGGCGGAGCGGATCGTCAGCGGCAAGCCGCGGTTGAAGGAGAAGAAGGCGAGGCTCAGCGCCACCACGGCGTAGATCGCCCACGGGTGCAGGCCCCAATGAAAGATCGTGGCGGCCAGGCCCATCTCGCGCGCGGCGGCGATATCGGCCGGATCCACGCCCAACGGCGGGGTGAGGAAATGGTTCACCGGCTCGAGCACCCCGAAGAACATCAGGCCGATGCCCATCCCGGCTGCGAACAGCATGGAGAACCAGCTAAAATAGCTGTAGTCGGGCGTGGCGTCCTTGCCGCCCAGGCGGATGCGGCCGAAGGGTGAGACGATCAGGAACAGGCAGAACAGCACAAAAATGTTGGCGGCACCCATGAACATCCAGTCGAACGTCGACGTCAGCCAGGGTCGGAGCCAACCGAAGAAGCTCGCCGATTCGGTCTGGAACATCAGCACGAGCAGAATGAAAACGACGACCACCAGACCAGAAACAAAGAATACCGGATTATGGACATCAAGCCCAAACATCTGAACGTTTTGCTGCCCAATCGTGTATTCCGGGTGCGTGATCCCTCTATCAGACGGCTGTGCGGCTTGCATGGACGTCCTCCCGATTGGTGAGTCGCTCAGGTCGATAGATTGACAGTGCCGCGACTATTTCCTGCATCTAGCACCATGGACGCAGAGGTTGCATCGACAGGCGCGGCATGCGTCTTTCTCACATCGACAGGACCAGCACGCGGCGGACGCATCCCGCCGCAGCCTCAGGCAGCCTGCGGCTTGGCCTCGAGTGCGCCCACGGCCGCACCGAACAGGAGCGCGCACGAGCAGGCGCCGGCGTCCAGCCGGTTGATGCTGGCGGCACCCAGATCGGCGGCGAGGCCGTGCTTGGCCTCCATCTGTGTGGTCTGATGCAGGCCGTGCGCCGCCGCGGCGATGATTCGGCCGCCCAGCTGGCCGGTGTTGCCGGCGGCGACCAGGCTGCGAACGCTCTGCGCCACCGGGATCAGCACGTCGAGCAACGTCTTCTCGCCCTTGCGCGCACCGCCCTTGGCCTGGATCGCCTCGACACCGGCCTGCAGCATCGCGGACAGGTCCGCCGGGGTCGGGTCGGCCTGCGGTGCCGCGCCACCCATCGCCTTGAACAGCAAGCCATAGTAGGTGCCGCCAGCGCCTCCTGCCTCGCGGTCGACGATCACGCCCATCTCCTGCAGCGCATGACCCAATGGCAGGGCCGCGATCCGGTCGCGTTCGGCGGCCACGGCTGCAAGGCCGCGTGCGAGGTTGGTGCCGTGATCGCCGTCGCCGATCGCTTCGTCGAGCGCGTCGAGCTGGGCCGCGTGGCTCTGGACCGTCTCGTGCATGGCGTCGATGAGGCGGGCTAGCGGCAGGTCGTCCATGGATCCTCCATCCGGTCCCCAGCCGGGCCGGTGCTGCACAAAACTAGGGACGGTCGCCCACCCCGGTCAACGGCGCAGCTACTCGGCCGCCTTCGGCGCCGCATCGGCCAGCGCGATCACCGGCTCCATCGCCAGCAGTTCGGCAGGCGGCAGGTGGCACAGGACCTGGTGGCCGCCGCCGAACTCGCGCAGCGGCGGCGCCTCGGTCTCGCAGATCGTCCCGATCTTGCGATGGCAGCGAGTATGGAAGGCGCAGCCGCTGGGAAGATTGAGCGCCGAGGGGATCTCGCCCTCGAGCACGATATGCTTCTTGCGCACCCGCGTGTCGGCGATCGGTACCGCCGAGAGCAGTGCCTCGGTGTAGGGGTGGTAGGGTGGCGAGAAGACCTCGTCGGTGCTGCCCTGCTCGACGATTCGGCCGAGATACATGACGACGACGCGATCCGCTAGGTAGCGCACCAGCGACAGATCGTGGCTGATGAACAGCAGCGTCGTGCGGTTCTTGCGCTGGATCTCCATCAAGAGCTGGGTGACCGCCGCCTGCACCGAGACGTCGAGCGCCGAGACCGGCTCGTCGGCGATCACCACCTTGGGGTTGCCGGCGAAGGCGCGCGCGATGCCCACGCGCTGCTTCTGCCCGCCGGAAAGTTGTCGTGGGCGCCGGTAATAAAAGGCGCGCGGCAGCTTCACGAGGTCGAGCAGCTCGAACACGCGCTGACGGATCTCGCCCGGCTTGTTCTCGTCGCCGAACTTCTGCACGACGCGGGCGATCTGGCTGCCGACCGAGTGGCTCGGGTTCAGCGTGTCGAACGGGTTCTGGAACACCATCTGCATGTAGCCGACGGTCGACTCGCCACGGTCCTGGACCCGGGTGCGCGAGATGTCCTTGCCGTTGAGGCGGATCTCGCCCTCGGTCGCGGTCTCCAGGCCCATCATCACCTTGGCGAAGGTCGACTTGCCGCAACCGGACTCGCCGACGATGGCCACCGTCTGCGCCTCGCGGGCGTCGAAATCGAGCTGCTCGTTGGCCTTGACCGTGCGGGCCTTGGTGCCGCGAATCAATGACATCAGCGAGGCGTCGGTCAGCTCGTAATATTTCTTCAGCCGGTCGACCTCGAGCACGACCGGCCCCAGTGGCGCGGACTCGACGGGCTTGCGTGTTGGCTTGGCCGCTTCCCAGTCGATTTCACGAAATCGCCGGCAGCGCGCACCATGGCCACTGTCCGAATCGACGGTCTCCATGGCCGGGCGGCCATGACCACAGATCGTCTGGTCGAAGTAGGCGCAGCGCGGGCCGAACCAGCATCCCTGGGGCCGCTGGTGGGGCAGAGGCAGCTGGCCAGGGATCGGCACTAGCGGCCGTGCGTTCTTATCCGCACCCGGCAGCGGGATCGAATTGAACAGGCCCCGCGTGTAGGGGTGGCGCATCTGGTCGAAGACCTCGGCCACCGTCCCGGTCTCGACCGCCTCGCCGGAATACATCACGGTGATCCGGTCGCAGGTTTCGAGGATGAGGCCGAGATTGTGCGAGATGTAGACCATCGAGGTGCCGAACTTGCCGGCGATCTCCCTGATCAACGCCACGATGCCGGCCTCGACGGTGACGTCCAGCGCGGTCGTCGGCTCGTCCAGGATCAAGAGAGCGGGATTGGAGAGCAGCGCCATGGCGATGACCACACGCTGCTGCTGGCCGCCGGAGATCTGGTGGGGGTAGGAATTCATGATCCGAGCCGGGTCGGGCAGCTTCACGGCACCTAGGATATTCTTCGCCCGCTCGTAGGCCTCGGCCTCGGTCACCTGCTCGTGGTAGAGCGGGACTTCCATCAGCTGCTTGCCGATCAGCAGCGCCGGGTTCAGCGACGCCATCGGCTCCTGGTAGACCATGGCGATCTTGGAGCCGCGCAGCTGGCGCAACTCCTCCTCGCTCATCTTGGTCATGTCGCGGCCCATGAAGCGCAGCGAGCCCTTCACGATCCGGCCGTTCTTGCCGAGGTAGCACATGATCGCGAGCGCCACGGTCGACTTGCCGCAGCCGGACTCGCCGACTACGCCCACGGCCTCGCCAGGCATGACCCTAAGGTTGAAGTCGACCACGGCCGGGATCTCGCCCTGGCGCGTGAAGTAGGAGATCGAGAGGTTCTCGCACTCCAGGATCGGCTGCGTGTCGGCCATGGCGTTAGTCCTTCAGCGAGATCTCCCGCAGCCCGTCGGCCAGCAGGTTGAATCCGAGCACGAGCGAGGAGACCGCAACCGCCGGGACGATCATGGCGTGCGCAGCGAAGATGCCGACTGGCACGGCCTCGGCGATCATCTGCCCCCAGTCGGGGTCAGGCGGCGGCAGGCCCAGCCCGAGGAAACCCAAGGTGGCGATGGTGATCGTGGTGTAGCCGAGCCGCAGGCAACCATCGACGATCAGCGGGCCGCGCGCATTGGGGAGCAGCTCGACCAACATGATGCGCCAGGGCGATTCGCCCCTCGTCTGGGCGGCGAAAATATAGTCCCGCGTTTTCAGGTCGAGCACGAGCCCGCGCACGATGCGCATGATCCCTGGTGCGGAAGCGAACGTCACCGCCAGCACGATATTGAGGCCGGACGAGCCCAGGCGGCTGATGATGATGATGTAAAGCACCATCACCGGGAACGAGAGCAGCACGTTGGAGAAGAACGAGATCACCTCGTCCCACCAGCCGCCGAGATAGCCGGCGGCCACACCCATCAGCATCCCGACCACATAGGCGACCGAGGTGGCGAGCGTCGCCCACACCAGAACTCGGCGCGAGCCCCAGATCAGCCGGGACAGCACGTCCCGGCCCTTGTGGTCGGTGCCGAGCCAGAAGATCTGCCCGGCCGGACCGGACGCACCCGGCCCCTTGAACGGCGCGATCGCCTGGTTGGGGTCGAGCAGCGGTAGCAGCGGCGCCAGCAGCGCCATGACGACCCAGAACAGGATCAGCGCCACACCCAGCATGCCGAGCGGGCTTTCCCGCAAGAGCCCCAGCGCGCTGAAGAAGCCGCTGAGCTTGGATGGCGGGGCCGGCGCGCGATCGGGGGTAATCGTTGCCATGGCCTCAGCTGAACCTGATGCGCGGGTTGAGGAGCGTGTAGCCGATGTCGGAGATGAACTGGGACAAGACGGCCACGAACACCGCGACCAGGGTGCAGGCCTCGATCAGGTAGATGTCGCCGAAGGTGGCGGCATCGAAGATCAGCTTGCCGAAGCCTTTATAGGCAAAGAACACCTCGACCACGATCACCCCGGACAGCAGCCAGTTCAGCTGCAGCACGATCACCGTGAACGGCGCTATCAGCGCGTTGCGCAGAGCGTGGGTGACGATCACCCGCCGGCGCGGCAACCCCTTCAGGATGGCTGTGCGGATGTACTGCGAGGTCATCACCTCGGCCATCGAGGCGCGCGTCATTCGGGCGATGTAGCCGAAATCGTAGAGGATCAGCACCGCGACCGGCAGGATCAGCTCGACCGGGTTGAAGCCGCCGGTCATCGCCGACGTCCCCGGCAGCCAGCCGAGTTTGAACACGAACAACGCCACCAGCAGCGTGGCAGAAGCGAACTCCGGCACCGAGGTGGTCAGGATCGAGATGAAGGAGATGGTGCGGTCCAGCCCCGAGCCCTCCCGCATTCCGGAGAGCACGCCCAGCACCAGAGAGAGCGGGATCATGATCCCGAACACGCACAGTGCCAATATGCCGGTGCTGCCGAGGCGATCCCAGAGCAACGGCCCGACCGGCGTCTTGAACCGGATCGAGTTGCCGAAATCGCCGCGCATCGCGTTGCCGACCCACTCGGCGTAACGCACCAGGAACGGACGGTTGTAGCCTTTCTGTTCCAGCCACAGCTCGCGCTGCTCGGTCGATGAATACGGGCCGAGCACCTTGCCGGCGACGCCCAGCTTGTCGGACTCGAAAATCGAGAACAGCATGAACGACACCACTGCCATGATCAGCAGCATCGAGGCGAGGCGGCGCGCGGCGAGCAGCAGCATCGGGGCTCCAGCCTACATGAGCGGTTGGGCCCGGCCGGCGGCCGGGCCCATGAGGTCGATCAGGCGCTCATCCAGACGCGATGGAACTGGTGATACTGCGTCGGATGCGCCTTGATCTCCTTGACCTTCTCCGAAGCGATGAAGAATTTCGGCTGCCAGAGCGGCTGCACGAGGACGGCCGAGTCCTGGAGGATCTTCTCGACCTTTTCCATGGCGGCGCGCCGCTGGTCGACATCGACCAGCCCCTCGGCGACATCCAGCGCGTCGTCGAACTCCTTGCTGGCCAGATGGGTCTCGTTCCACGGCACGCCGGTTCGATAACCCACCGAGAGGACCATGGTGCCCAGCGGCCGGTGCGTCCAGGCCGTGAAACCGAACGGCGTCTGGTCCCAGATCGCCCAGTACTGCTCGGCCGGCATCAGGTTGATGTTGAGCTTGATCCCCGCCGGCGCCAGCTGGCCCTGCAGGATCTCGCAGACCTGCTGCTGCCACGGCCCATTGGTGTTGCCGCAGTCGATGCTGATCTCGAGCCCGTCGGCATGACCGGCCTCGGCCAGCAGCTTCTTCGCCTGCTCGATGTCGGGTTTCATCACGGGGAGGGCGAAATACTCTGGGTGCACCGGCGACACGTGGTGATGCTCGCCGGCGGTCCCGCGCCCCTGGTAGACCAGCTCGGGGTAGGCGGCGGCATCGCAACAGATCTGGATCGCCCGACGCACGCGGATATCGTCGAATGGTTTTTGCGTAACCTGCATGCGCAACGTGCCGGTCTGGGCGGTCGCCGCTTCGTAGATCATCGAGTTCGGGATCGACGCGGCCATGGCGTAAGAGGCGATGTCGAACTCGTAGATCGAATCGACCTGGCCCGAGGCGAATGCCGCGAGCTGCGCGGCCGAAGCCGAGCCGTGATCGTAGTAGTGGATCTCGTCGAGGTAGATCGGCCCCATCATGTAGGGGTCGTTGATGTCCTTACCCCAGTATGGCTGCCCGGTCCGCTTCAGGATGCATTTCTGACCGACGGCGAACTCGCCCAATGTGTACGGGCCGGTACCGATCGGAGTCTTGGATAGGTCCTTGCCGTCCTTCTCGAAATTGCGGTGCAGCATCGCGGTCGGGTAGTTGTAGAGATTCTCCGGTACCGAGAGGATAGGCTTGGCGAAATTCAACCTGACCGTGTAGTCATCCACCTTTTCGATGGCGCCTGGCCGCTCGCGCTGGCCCATCTTCGCCTTGCCGTCCGCGTCCTTCTCACCGGTGTCGTAGTCTTCAGCCAGGCCGCTGAACAGGCCGATGTTCGACGAGCCCGTCGCAGGATCGAGCCAGCGCTTGAAGTTGAAGATGACGTCGTCGGCGGTGAAATCGTCGCCGTTGTTGAATTTCACGCCCTTGCGGAGATGGAAGGTCCAGGTCTTCAGATCGTCGGACGGCTCCCAGCTCTCGGCGAGGTAGGGGCGCGTGATGTTGTCCGGCCCGGTGTAGGCCAGATACTCGACGATGTGCCGGGCCTGGTTGGATTTCTCGACCCAATCGAACAGCGCCGGGTCGGCCATCTCCTGCACGCCCATCGAGACGCGCAGGATGCCGCCCGAGACCGGATCGCCCTCAGCGGCCCGGGCCGGCGCTACCAGCGCTTCGCCCAGAATATCTCCGGCCATCGCATAGGCGGCACCGGCGGAGACGCCCAGTAGGGTCACCGTGCGCAGGAACTCGCGACGGTCGCTCTTGCGATCAGCCAGCTGCTGGCGGGCCAGATCGACGAGCGGATGAACCCGCCCGTCCTGCCGATTTTGCTTGGTCATGCCTCGGTTCCCTCTCCGTCGGAGCACCTCGTCGCAACCCGGACGGGCAATTTGAGTCCTCCTAAAGGTCGGGTTATCGCAGATCGCCGCCTGTTTGCCTGCGACCTTTGCCCCGGCCTGAGCGACATCTGGGCGCGCGCGGCGCCAACCCCTCCTGATCCGCTGAACCGAAACGATAGGAGCCTGCCACCGGGGTGTCAAAACCGTATCGATCACCTGCCCGCAGCGACTCGCCGTCGCTATGGCTCTGGCCCGTTTTGTGCTGCACTATTGGTTCTGGCCTCTGGCCCGGGGATCCTGCTGCCTCGCGACCGCCCTGCTGCCCAGCCGATGGGCAGGATGGTGGCTGCTGGGTCGGCAGTCATGCACACGAGCAGCGAGGTGCGCTTAAACCATGGTCATGCACGTCGCGCTGAACCATCGGACCATTTACCGGTACGATCGGCTGGTCGGCCTGGCACCCCAGATCGTTCGCCTGCGCCCGGCGCCCCATTGCCGGACCAAGATTCTCAGCTACTCGCTCAAGATCGAGCCGACCGAGCATTTCCTCAACTGGCAGCAGGATCCGTTCGGCAACTACCTTGCCCGCCTCGTGTTCCCCGAGAAGACCAAGGCGCTGCGGGTCGAGGTCGATCTCGTGGCCGAAATGGCGGCGCTCAACCCGTTCGACTTCTTCGTCGAGCCGGAAGCGGAAGCGTTCCCGTTCGTCTACGAGCCGGCGCTGGCGAAGGACCTTGCCGCCTACCTCGAGTGCGAGCCGGTAGGGCCGAACCTCCGTGCCTGGCTGGCGGAGGTTCGACGGACGAGCACGCCGATCGTCGACTTCCTGGTCGGCCTCAACCAGCGCCTGCAGGGCGACATCGGCTACGTGATCCGCATGGAACCCGGCATCCAGGCCTGCGAGGAGACGCTTGGCCTGCGCTCGGGCTCGTGCCGCGATTCGGCTTGGCTGCTGGTGCAGATCCTGCGCCACCTGGGCTTGGCCGCCCGCTTCGTCTCCGGCTACCTGATCCAGCTCAAGCCCGACGTGAAGTCGCTCGACGGCCCGTCCGGCGCCGAGCAGGACTTCACCGATCTTCACGCCTGGACCGAGGTCTACCTGCCGGGTGCCGGCTGGATCGGCTTCGATCCGACCTCGGGGCTGCTCGCCGACGAGGGCCACATTCCCCTCGCCTGCACCCCCGACCCGCAGACCGCGGCACCGATCTCCGGGGCCGTCGATCCCTGCGAGGTCGAGTTCGACGTGGCGATGAGCGTGCGCCGCATCCTCGAGCAGCCGCGGGTGACCAAGCCCTACAGCGAGGAGGAGTGGCAGGAGATCCTGGCGGCGGGCCATCAGATCGACGAGCGTCTGGTCAAGGGCGACGTCCGGCTGACGGTCGGCGGCGAGCCGACCTTCGTCTCGATCGACGACCGCGAAGGGGCCGAGTGGAACACCGAGGCGGTGGGTCCGCTCAAGCGCGGCCGGGCCGACGACCTGATCAAGCGGCTGCAGGCGCGGTTCGCACCGGGCGGGCTGATCCACTATGGGCAGGGCAAATGGTACCCGGGCGAGCAGCTGCCGCGCTGGGCGTTCGCGCTCTACTGGCGCGGCGACGGTCAGCCGCTGTGGCGCAACCCGGCCCTGGTCGCCGACGAGAAGCCGGCGGGCGGCGCCACCATGGCCCATGTCGAGCGGTTCATGCTCGGCCTGACCGAGCGGCTCGGGCTCGAGCCCGACAACGCCATGCCGGCCTATGAGGACCCGGCCTATTTCGTGCTCAAGGAGCACATGCTCCCGGCCAATCTCGACCCGGTCGACAACAAGCTCGACGACCCGATGGAGCGGCAGCGGCTGGCCCGGGTGTTCGACCGCGGCCTCGACGTGGCCTCGGGCTACGCGCTGCCGATCCAGCGCTGGCAGGCGCGCGACGGCGGCCGCTGGCGCAGCGAGCGCTGGAAGACCCGGCGCGGCCGGCTGTTCCTCACGCCCGGCGACTCCCCGGTCGGCTACCGGCTACCGCTCGACGGCGCTCCCCTGGGTCAAGCCGGAAGACTACCCGCACGTGGTCTCCCTGGACCCATTCGCCGCCCATGCGGCACTGCCGGCACCGGCGCCGCAGCATCAGCCGCGGCGGCAGCCGGCGGCGCCAGCAGCAGCGACACCGCCCGCGGACACCGGCGTCGCCGGGACGGTTCGCACGGCGCTGGCCGTCGAGCCGCGCGACGGCCGGATCTGCATCTTCATGCCGCCTTTGGAGAGTGCGGAGGAATATACCCTGCTGGTCGAGGCGATCGAGGACACCGCGGCGGCACTGGAGCTGCCGGTCCATCTCGAGGGCTACTCGCCGCCATCCGACGCGCGGCTGAACGTGATCAAGGTGACGCCCGATCCGGGCGTGATCGAGGTCAACATCCAGCCGTCCCACAGCTGGGAGGAGCAGGTCGCGATCACCGAGGCGGTCTACGAGGAGGCGCGGCAGGCCCGGCTCGACACCTGCAAGTTCATGATCGACGGCCGGCAGGTCGGCACCGGCGGCGGCAACCATGTCGTGGTCGGCGGCGCCACCCCGGCGGACAGCCCGTTCCTGCGCCGGCCCGATCTCCTGGCATCGCTGGTCACCTACTGGCAGAACCATCCGAGCCTCAGCTTCCTGTTCTCGGGCCTGTTCATCGGCCCGACCAGCCAGGCGCCGCGGCTCGACGAGGCGCGCGACGACCAGCTCTACGAGCTGGAGATCGCGCTCAAGCAGATCCCCGATCCGGCCGTCGGCACCTGCCCGCCCTGGCTGGTCGACCGGATCTTCCGCAACCTTTTGATCGACGTTACCGGCAACACCCACCGGGCCGAGATCTGCATCGACAAGCTCTACTCGCCGGACGGCCCGACCGGCCGCCTGGGCTTGGTCGAGTTCCGCGCCTTCGAGATGCCGCCGCATGCCCGCATGAGCCTGGCACAGCAGCTGGTGCTGCGGGCGCTGATCGCCTGGTTCTGGGAGGAGCCCTATCGCCGCCCGCTGATCCGCTTCGGCACCGACCTGCACGACCGGTTCATGCTGCCGCACTATGTCTGGCGCGACTTCGAGGACATTTGCGGCGAGCTCGCGGCACGCGGCCTGCCGATCAAGCCCGAGTGGTTCAAGACCCATTTCGAGTTCCGCTTCCCGTATTATGGCGACGTCACCTACCGCGACGTCACCATCGAGCTGCGCGCGGCCCTGGAGCCGTGGCACGTGATGGGTGAGGAAGGGGCCATCGGCGGCACGATCCGCTACGTCGACAGCTCGCTGGAGCGCCTCCAGGTCAAGGCCATGAACCTCGAGGACGAGCGCTTCGCGGTCACCTGCAACGGCCGCGCCCTGCCCATGCAGCCGACCGGCGAGCGCGGCAGCCGTGTGGCCGGGGTGCGCTTTCGCGCCTGGCAGCCGCCGGCCTGCCTGCACCCGACCATCGGCGTCCACTCGCCGCTGCGGTTCGATCTGGTCGATCGCTGGAGCGGCCGCTCGATGGGCGGCTGCACCTACCACGTGATGCACCCGGCCGGCCGGAACTACGAGTTCTTCCCGGTCAACGAGCTGGAGGCCGAGGGTAGGCGTCTCGCGCGGTTCGAGCCGCATGGCCATACGCCGGGCTCAATGCGCATCGAGCCGGCCGATCCACACCCTGAGTTCCCGCACACGCTCGATCTGCGGCGCTTCGGATAGGTGGTGGGCAGGTGACAGGGCTTGCGCCATCGGAATTGCAGGCCCGTACTCTGGCCAAGCACGTGCCGCTTGCGCTGAGCCACCCGTCCGAGCACGACCGCCTGCTGGCGGGCTATGCCGCCGCCGCGGCGCCCTACGACGAGATGCTCGCCGCGGACGGCACGGTCCGCCCGCATTGGCGCACCTTCGTCGATGGCTTCGCAGCACTCGGCCCGGAGGGCCGAGCCGCCGCGGGCGAGAGCACGCGCCGGCTGCTGCGCGAGAGCGGCATCGCCTTCAACGTCTACGCCGATCCAGATGACCGGGCGCACGCTTGGCGGCTGGATCTCGCACCCGTGGTGCTGCCGGACGAGGAATGGAGCCGTCTGACGGCTGGCATTGCCCAACGCGCCCGGTTGATCGATGCGGTTCTGGCCGATCTCCATGGTACCCAGGAGCTTCTGCACGACGGCAGCCTTCCCGCCTCGCTGCTGTTAGGCAATCCCGCATTCGTCCGTGCGAGCGTGGATCGGACCGCACCGGAACGTCGGTTTCTTTCAACCTATGCCTGCGACATCGCCCGAACCGCTTCGGGCAATTGGGTGGTGCTGGGCGACCAGACCGACACCGCGATCGGCAATGGTTATGTCCTCGCCAGCCGCGTGGCTTTGAGCCACGGCTTGGCCGAGTTGTTCCGCGACTGCCACACGCAGCGTCTCGCCAGCTATTTCCTCGGCGTGCAGGAGAGCTTCCAGGCGCTCTGCCGGCGCGACGACGGCCGGATCGTGATCCTTAGCCCGGGACCGGAATCGCCGTCCTATTTCAGCCACTCCTATCTGGCGCGCTATCTCGGCTACACCGTCGTCCAGAGCGGCGACCTCACCGTCCGCGACAACCATCTCTACCTGAAGACGTTGGACGGCCTGCAGCGGGTCTATCTCGTGGTCTGCAAGCAGCCCGGCCATCGGATGGATCCGCTCAGCCTGCCGGGCAGCGGTCTCGCCGGGATCCCCGGGCTGGTGGAGGCCGCGCGCAGCGGTAACGTAGTGATGGTCAACCGGCTCGGCAGCGGCGTGGTGCAGAACCATGCACTGGCGCCGTTCACGTCCACGCTGTTCCGCCGCGTCCTGGGCGAGGACGCCCTGCTGCCGGATGTGCGCACGCTTTGGCTGGGCGATCCGCAGGCGCGCGCGGCGGCCCTGGCGGAACCGGAGCGCTGGGCGTTCCTGGAGGCGACCGAGCGCAACGATCCGGGCGAGCCCGCGAGCCTGCTCACCGGCCCGTTCAGCGATGCCGCCCGCTCGGCGTTAGAGGCCCGGCTGGCCACGGCGGCGCATCGCTGGGTGGCCGTGGAGCCGGTACCGCTGGCCACCACGCCGACGTTCGACGGCGACCGGCTGGTGCCGGCCCCCTACGCGCTGCGCGCCTACGTCGTGGCCGGGCCGGACGGCTACCGCGTGCTGCCCGGCGGCCTGGTCCGCCTAGCCGGCGAGCCGACGGCCGCCATGCTGCCGAACGGCTTCGGCAGCATGGACCTCTGGATCACCTCCGCCGTCCCCGAACGACAGCAGGCCAGCATACTGCGCACGACGATGCAGGAAGTGCATCTGCGGCGCACCGGCCGCGACCTGCTCAGCCGGACCACCGACAACCTGTTCTGGCTCGGCCGCTACGCCGAACGCGCCGAAGGGATCATGCGCCTGCTGCGCAGCGTGCTGGCGCGGTTTCTCGAGGATGGCAGGCCGAACAGCAATCCGGAGGTGCTCCAACGCCTGCTCCGCCTGTTCCTGCGCAAGGGGCCGGCCAAGCCGAAGATCCCCGAGGAGCCGGGCTGGGAAGGCGTCGAGGAGCTGGTCGGCATCCTGATGCACCAGCAGCGCTCCTTTGGCCTGCGCGACAGCCTCGATCAGCTGCACCGCACCGCCACCCTGGTGCGCGACCAGATCAGCCACGATGCGTGGCGGATGCTAAGCGCGCTTCACACCGACCGGCGCTGGCGGCAGCCGAAGCGCGGCGGGCTCGCCTGGCCGATGCTGGAACTGCTCGACGACGGGATCAGGTCGCTGAACGCGTTCAGTGGCACCGAGGCCGAGAACATGACCCGCAACTTCGCCTGGCGGTTCCTGCAGATCGGCCGGCGCATCGAGCGCGCGCGCCATCTGTCCGAGCTGACCCGCGAGCTGATCCTGGACACGCCGAGCCCGGAGAGCGACGGCAGCCTGCGCCTGCTGCTCGAGCTGGGCGATAGCTACATGACCTACCGCTCGCGCTATCTGATGACACCGTTGACCGCACCGGTGCTGGACCTCCTGCTGCTGGACGAGACCAACCCACGCGGCGTCGCGTTCCAGCTGCGCGAGCTCGACAGCCATTTCGCGCTGCTGCCGAGCGAGGGTCCGCATCGCAGCCCCGGACAGCGGGTGATCTTGAAGCTCTTGACCGGGATCAGGCTGGTCGAGGTGAGCGAGCTGTGCGTCGCTGACGAGGAGGGGCGGATGACGCGTCTGGAAACGCTCCTGGCCGAGATTTCCAGCGGCCTGCCGGAGCTGTCCGAGGTGATCAGCCGCAGCTACTTCGCCCACGCCGAGACCCCGATCCTGACCCTGGCGATGCGACGGCGGGACGAGCCATGATCTATGAGGTCAGCCATCGCACGGTGTACGACTACAGCGCGCCCGTCTCGATCTCCCATCACCTGCTGCATCTGGCGCCCCGAGATTCCGCCTTCCAGAGCTGCCGCGACACCGCGGTCGAGATCTCGCCGCCGCCATCGGTGCGGGCGCCTGGCGTCGACTATTTCGGGAACCCGACCACGTTCGTGACCATCCAGCAGTCGCACCACGAGCTGGTATTGCACGCGCTCAGCATCATCGAGGTCACCCAGCGCGACGTGCCCGATCCTGATGCCACGCCGGCCTGGGAGGCGGTGCGCGACCGCGCCGTGGAGGATCGCTCCGGGGAGGCGTTGCAGGCGCTGGAGTTCAGCTTCGCCTCGCCCTACGTCGCCATGCCGCCCGAGCTGCGCACCTATGCCTTGGCCTCGTTCACGCCGGGCCGGCCGGTCCTGGCGGCGGCGCGCGAGCTGACCCATCGCATCTTCACGGACTTCAAGTACGACCCGAAGGCCACCACGGTGCGCACCGGCGTCGCCGAATTGTTCGCGATGCGGCGTGGCGTCTGCCAGGATTTCGCCCACATCCAGATCGCCTGCCTGCGCGCGCTGGGACTGCCGGCGCGCTATGTCAGCGGCTACCTGTTGACCCGGCCACCTGAGGGCAAGGAGCGGCTGGTCGGTGCCGACGCCTCGCACGCCTGGCTCGCGGTATGGGTCCCCGGCCATGACTGGGTCGACCTCGACCCGACCAACGACGTGATCCCCGGCCGCGAGCACATCACCGTCGGCTGGGGCCGCGACTACGGCGACGTCAGCCCGGTCAGCGGCGTGATGTTCGGCGGCGGCGAGCACGACGTGTCCGTGTCGGTGGACGTCGTAGCGGTCGGCTGAGCCGCCATGAGCCTGCGCAGCCTCCGTCACCTGTTCGAGCCGGAGCGGATCCTTTGGGTCGGACCGCACGGCCCGCCCGCCCGCTGGGTCCCCATCGCGGAAGCCAATCTGTGGGATGCCGGGTTCGTGGGGACGATCCACTCCCTGCGCAGCACCGGCCGCGCGCCCGAGGCCGCGCGGATCGAGGAGCTCGCACCGCTGGCTGAGGCTCCCTGCCTGGCGATCGTGTGCCTGCCGCAGGCGGACCTGCCCACCCTGGTCGACGAGCTCGCCACCATCGGCAGCCGGGCCATCGTGATGATCGGCGGTGGAGTGGGCCCGGGTGCGCTGGATATCGGGCAGGCGCGGACGATGCGCGCGGCGGCGCGCCGGCACGGGATCCGCGTGATCGGCCCCGATCGGGTCGGCGTGATCGTGCCACGAAAGAAGCTCAATGCCGGCTCCGCCGCGCAGCTTCCGCCCGATGGCGACCTCGCCTTCGTCACCCAGTCGGATTCGATCGCGACCGCGATGCTCGACTGGGCCTCCGACCAGCGGATCGGCTTCTCGCGCATCGTCTCCTTGGGCGAGAGCGCCGACGTCGAGCTCGGCGATATCCTCGACTATCTGGCCCTGGATCTGGCGACGCGCGCGATCCTGGTGCATCTCGAGGGGATCGCCGACGCGCGCCGCTTCATGTCCGCCGCGCGCACCGCCGCCCGTGTCAAGCCAGTCATCGTGCTCAAGGCCGGTCGCCAGCTCGGCGCGCTGCCGTCTCGCGGGCAGTCGCGCCACCTGCAGCTCAAGCGCGACCAGGTTTACGACGCAGCGTTCAGCCGGGCCGGCATCGTCCGGGTCGATACGATCGAGGAGCTGTTCGCCGCAGCGGCCAGCCTTGGCGCCAACGCCGCGCGCCGCGGCCCGGGGCTGCGCAACGGCCGGCTGGCGCTGCTCACCAACGGCCATGCCCCGGCCGAGCTCGCCGCCGACATGGTGCTGGCCGGTGGTGGTGCCGTCGTCCGCCCGACCGCCCGGATCTACGGCGAGATCGCCCGCGTGGTTGGGCACACCGCCTCGCTCGCGAGCTCGTTCGATCTCGGCCCGGATGCCGACGGCGACGCCTACGCCGCAGCCCTCGACGTCCTGCTCGACACCCCCGACCTCGATGCCGTGCTGGTCATCCACGCACCTGCCGCCGGCATCGATCCGGGCGAGGTAGCACGGGCGGTGGCTACCGCCACCGATCGCCGCAAGCCGCGCAGCGCGCAGCGCCCCGTACTGGCAGCCTGGCTCGGCGGGAAGAATATCCAGCGGGCGCGTGAGCCGTTCGAGGCGGCGGCCATCCCGGTATTCACGACGCCCGAGGCCGCAGTGCGGGCCTTCCTGCATCGCGTCCAATACGACCGCAGCCAGTTCCTGCTACGCCAGACGCCGGCCTCCCGCCCCGAAGAGCACGGCGACCGGCACGCCGCCGCCGACGGGATCATCGCTTCCGCCAGCGCGGCCGGCCGGCGCTCGCTCACCGAAGCCGAGTCGATGGCCCTGCTCGGAAGCTACGGTATCCCGGTGGTCGCCACGCGTCTCGCCGGCGATCTGGAGCAGGCGGCAGGCGCCGCCCGCGAGATCGGCTATCCGGTGGCGCTGAAGATCGTCAGCCGGCAGCTGCCGCAAAAGAGTTCGGTCGGCGGTGTGGCGCTGGACATCGCCGACGAGGCAGCACTCCTTCGGCTTGGGCGGCAAATGCTCGAGCGGGTC
This sequence comes from uncultured Alphaproteobacteria bacterium, assembly GCA_963798145.1. Lineage (GTDB taxonomy): Bacteria > Pseudomonadota > Alphaproteobacteria > Geminicoccales > Geminicoccaceae > Benzoatithermus. The sequence continues at coordinate 108,624 of CAWCSG010000016.1, read as the reverse complement.
GCGGCCAAGGCCCCGAACGCGACGATCGAGGGCCTGTTGGTCCAGGGCATGGAGCGGTCGCTGTTCCCGCTCGAGCTTCAGCTCGCGATGGAGGTCGACCCGACCTTTGGCCCGATCCTGATGCTCGGGCAGGCTACGCAGCGCGAGTTCGGGGGCGCCGAGCTGACCTATTTGCTGCCGCCGCTCGATGCGACCCTGACCCACGCCATGCTGGACGAGACACCGATCGGCCGCTTCCTGGTACAGCAGCATGACGGCCCCACACTGCGCGACGGCGTCGTCGACGTTCTGGTCCGGCTCTCCGAGCTGGTCGTCGAGCTGCCGGCCGTGCGCCGGCTCGCGATCGACCCGCTGCTGATCAGCCACCAGCGCCTGATCGTGCTCGACGGCCATGTCGAGTTGGGCCGGCCCGATCGCGATCCCGGCGCACGCCTCGCCATCCGGCCCTACCCGCGCGAGTTGGAGCAGACCGCCACGCTCCGCGACGGCCGCGCGATTCGCCTGCGGCCGATCCGGCCCGAAGACGCGCCGGCGCTGAAGCAGCTGTTCGACGAACTCACGCCGGACGACCGCCGGATGCGCATGTTCTCCTCGATGCGCGAGCTCTCCGAAGAGTTGGCGGCGCGCCTTAGCCAGATCGACTACGATCGCGAGATGGTTCTGGTGGCTTTGGACCCCGACAACCCGAATCGGTTCTGGGGCGGCGCGCGCATCGCCGCCGACGCGGACAACCGGCGGGCGGAGTATTCGGTGACGATCCGCTCCGACAAGCAGGGGCTGGGGCTCGGCCGCATCTGCTTCGAGCGCGTGCTGGACTATGCCCGCTCCCGCGGCATCGAGGAAATCTGGGGCAGCGTGCTGGCCGAGAACGAGGGGATGCTGGGGCTCGCCGACCGCCTGGGCTTCACCCGCCGACGCGACCCGGACGCCTCGGAGATCGTGATCACCGAGAAGAGGCTGGGCTGAATGCGCCGGTACGGTCAGGCACGCAGCCCGGCTGACACCGAGCCGCGATAGCTCAGCGCCGCCGGTATGGTTGCAAGCGCGATCCCACGCCAACATCATCACCGCCGCGGCTGCGGTGAGCAGGCCGCGGCGGGTGGACGGGCTGGAAGCGGGCGGTTCAGTTCGCCGAAGCCTTCTTGACCGGCTGGCCGGCGGCCGAGGCCTGGGCCCGCTCGCTGATCTTGGTGGCGTAGTCCATGACGTGAAAAATATAGGGCTGCGGCACGGTCTGCTGGAACAGGTGCGACCACGGGCCGATCGCGTAGATGCCGACGTCCTCGCCGCCGTGGGTCTCGCTCTCCATCGGCACCAGCGCCTGCTGGATGAAGTCCGGGTCGGTCGCCTGCTCCATCGTCAGCGTGGCGCGCTCCTTCGGCTCATTGCTGCCGCCGGGGCCGTTGGCGTAGCTGAGCGTAGTATAGGGCTTGCCGTCGAGGCCCAGGACCGGCTTGCCGTCGACGCCGACCACGATCCCCAGCAGCGGATTGTCCCGCTTCGGGTAGCCATTGATGGTTAAGGCGTGGCTGTGGTCGGCGGTAACCACCACCAACGTGTCGTCGGTGCTGACCTTCGCCATCGCCGCCTTGACCGCCTCGTTGAAGGCCACGACGTCGCTGAGCGCGCGGAATGCGTTGCCCTCATGATGGGCGTGGTCGATTCGGCCGCCCTCGACCATCAAAAAGAAGCCTTGCGGATTGCGCGACAGGATGTCGATGGCCTTGCCGGTCATCTCGGCCAGGGACGGCTCGCCGCCGGCATCCTTCTCGCGGTCGAACTCGTACTTCATGTGCGAGCGCTCGAAGAGGCCGAGGAGATGGTCGACATTCTCGGGCTTGAGCTCGCGGAACTGCTTCTCGTTCCAGACATAGGCGCCCGAATTGCCGTAGCGGGCCAGCCAAGCCTGCGTGAGGTCCTTGCCATCCTTGCGCTTGCCCTTCTTGCCCGCATCCTCCGGGTCGTCGGTCGTCGCCGGCAGGAAGCGGTCGCGGCCGCCGCCCATCGCCACCTCGAGCCCGTCGCCATAGGGCATCTCGACCAATTGCCGCGCGATGTCGGTGCAGCCGGCGGCGATGCCATCGGGCTTCATGTCCGCGTCGGATTCCCAATCGCGGTTCGGAGAGTGGGCGTAGGTGGCGGCTGGGGTGGCGTGGGTGATGCGCGTCGTGGTGATCGCACCGGTCGACATGCCTGCCAGCTCGGCCAGCTCGACCAGCGTGGTCACCTTGTTGGCCACGGCACTGGCGCATTCATTGTAGATGGCCTCGGCATTGACGCCGAGCATGTCGTTCTTGAGCTTGACGCCGGTCATCATGGCGGTCGCGCTGGGCGCCGAGTTCGGTGACCTGCGCATCGCTGGAATAGGTCTTCGACAGCGCCACGTGCGGGAAGGCGTCGAACGCCAGATGATTGGACACGCCGTCCACGCCGCGCTGCTGGCCCTCGAAGATCCGTGCCGCCGTGACCGTGGAGATGCCCATCCCGTCACCGACGAACAGGATCACGTTCTTGGCACGGTTGGTGTTGGGCTGGGCCGCCAGGGTCTGCGTTAGAATTTCGTGCGCCTCGATGAAATACGGGTCCGCCGCTTGCACCAGCGGGCCATCGGCGGCGCGGGCCGCGCTCACCGCCAGCGCGATCAGCGCCGCGCCGCCCAAAAACCTCGTCGTCGAATGCATGCCGAGTATCATCCGCGCGCTCCTATACCCTCATGCTGCCGATTATCGGACCCTAGTATCTGCGCCGGCGTCATCCCCGCCAACGGCCGAGCCTGGTCCTGCGGTCCTTCGTCGCGACGGGGGCTCAACCTGCGGCGCTGAACCGCCGCAGGTTGAGCCCGGTGGCAAGGTTCAGCGGATGCAAGCTGGCGACGGCGAGCCAACGCGAAGCGCGCGCACGCGACAGAATTAGTCGGCCCGAGGGCATTGTCCTGCTATGGTAAATGTGAGCCCGGCTTGCCACGGATAGGGGGCATGTCATGGATATCGCCGATTGGCTTGCGCGGCTCGGCTTGGCTGAGCATACGGAAACCTTCAGGGCGCATTCGATCGATGTGCAATTGCTTCCGGAGTTGACCGAATCCCATTTGAAGGAGCTCGGGCTCCCACTCGGTCATCGGCTCCGGCTGCTCAAGGCGATCGACGATCTCCGCCATGCCGGTCCGCGGCCGGCCGTGGCCGTATCGGCCGAGCGGCGACAGGTCACGGTGATGTTCGCCGATCTGGCAGGATTCACCCGTCTCGCCGCCCGTCTCGATCCCGAGGAGGTCCACCTTCTGCTCGACCGGTTCTTCGCCACGGTCGACGGGATCGTGCTCGACCATGGCGGCGCCATCGACAAGCATATCGGCGATTGTGTCATGGCGGTGTTCGGCGCGCCGCGCGCCCACGGCGACGATCCTGAGCGCGCCGTCCGCGCCGCGATAGCGACGCAGGCGGCGATGCCGGCGCTCACCAAGGAACTCGGGCAGCAGCTTGGCGTGCATATCGGCATCGCCTGCGGCGAGGTCGTCGCCGGAGGTACCGGCAGCGGCCCACACCAGGAATATACGGTGACCGGCGCGACGGTGAACCTCGCCGCCAGGTTGGCCGATCGCGCGCCAGCTGGTGCGACGCTGATCTCCGAGGCTGTCCATCGGGCGGTCGGGCTTCGCGTCGGCGCCACTCCGCTCGCGGAAATGACCCTGGCGGGCCTGGATCGGCCGGTCCGGGTCTGGCGAATCACCGGCGTCGCCGCGACCGTGGCGGACGGCGGCCGGCCGCTGATCGGCAGGAAGTTGGAACTCGCGCAGCTCGAGACGCTGCTGCAGGCCTGCCGGGGCAACAATGCTGGGCAAGTTGTTCACCTGCGCGGTGATGCCGGGATCGGCAAAACGCGGCTGGTCGAGGAGCTGGCGCGGTTGGCGGCGGCTGACGGCATCGCGGTGCATCGGGCGCTCGTACTGGATTTCGGCGCCAGCAAGGGCCAGGACGCCGTGCGCGCGCTCGCGCGAAGCCTGCTTGACCTGCCCGCGGGTGCCGATGTCGCCAGCCGGCTGAACGCCGCCGAGCGCGCCGTCGGCGGCGGTATGATCGATCCGCAACAGCTGGTCCATCTGCACGGCCTCCTCGATCTGCCGCCACCGCCGGAGCTTCGGGGCATCTATGACGCCATGAACCGCGCCGGGCGTCAGGATGGCGCCCGGCGAACGCTGGCGACCCTGATCCGGCGGCATAGCCGGCGCGCACCGCTGCTACTGGTCGTCGAGGACGTCCATTGGGCCGATTCCGAAACGCTCGACCAGCTCGCCGGCATGGCCTCGGCCATCGACAAGTGCCCGGTGCTGCTGGTGCTGACCTCACGTATCGAGGGCGATCCGCTCGACGCGGCATGGCGCGCACAAACTCTGTCGGCGGCACCGACCATCATCGACCTCGCCCCGCTGCGCCAGGACGAGGCGCTCGATCTGGCTTCGGCGCTGGTCGACGCCACGACGCGATTCGCGCAGGCCTGCGTCGCGCGTGCGGATGGCAACCCGCTGTTCCTCGAGCAGCTGCTGCGCTCCGCCGAGGACGCCACCGGCAGCGCCGTCCCAGGCTCGATCCAGAGCGTCGTGCTGGCCCGCATCGACCTCCTGGCGCCGCGCGATCGCGAGACGCTGCAGGCAGCCTCCGTGCTCGGGCAGCGGTTCGACCTCGAGGCGCTGCAAGCCGTTCTCGGCACCGTCAGCTCCGCGGAGAACGAGTTGGTCCGCCGGTCCCTGCTGCGACCGGACGGGGACGGTTTCTTGTTCGCGCATGCCTTGGTGCGTGACGGCGTCTACGCGTCGTTGCTGCAGAGCCGACGCCGCGAGCTGCACGCACGGGCGGCGGACTGGTTCACCTCGCGCGACGCCTCACTGCGCGCGGAGCATCTGGACCAGGCAGCCGATCCGCGCGCACCCGCCGCCTACCTCGCCGCCGCCGAAGCGGAAGCCGCCAGCTATCGCCACGATCGCGCGCGCCAGCTTCTGGAACGTGGCCGCAACCTCGCCCACGTGCCAGCCGAGCAATTTGCGCTGGCCTGCCAGCACGGCGCGGTCCTGCGTGAGCTCGGCGCGGTGAGCGAGGCAGTGACCGCCTATCAACAGGCGAGCGAAGTCGCGGTGTCGGCCAACGACCGCTGCCGTGCCCTGATCGGGCTCGCCGCCTGCCTGCGGCTGGTCGACCGCTACGATGACGGCTTCCGTCTCCTCGACGAAGCCGAGGCCATCGCTGCGGCGGACGGCCTCGAGGCCGACCTCGCCCGGATCCACCATCTGCGCGGCAATCTGTGCTTCCCCCTCGGTCAGATCGAGCGCTGCGCTGCCGAGCATGCAGCCGCACTGACGCTCGCCAGGGCGTCCAGCTCGGCCGAGCTGGAGGCCAGCGCGTTGGGCGGCCTCGGCGACGCCGCTTATCTGCGTGGCCGCATGCGTACGGCGCGCGGACATTTCACCGACTGCGTCGACCTGGCTCGCAAGCTCGGCCTCGCGCGGATCGAGGTCGCCAATCTACCGATGGTCGGGCATTGCTATCTTTACACCGCAGAGGCCGATCAGGCGCTGGCATACTCCGCCGAGGCGGTCGATCTCGCTACAAGGATTGGCCACCCGCGCGCCGAGATCATCGCGCAGAACGCGTACAGCTTCCTCGGTCTGGCGACGGGCGACCTCGATCTGTGCGGGCGATCGGCGACCAGGGCGTTGGCCCTCGCACGCCAGATCGGGTCGCAACGCTTCGAGGCCATGGGCCAGATGTTCCTGGCGTCGATTGACCAAGGCCGTGGTCGCCCGGCCGCCGCCGAGCGCTTGCTGGAGGAAGCCCTGGCATTGGCGCGCGCAAGCGGCCTGCAGTTCGTCGGCCCGCAGATCCTGGCGCAGATCGCCGCGACGACGGCCGATCCGATCCGACGGACCGCGGCCCTGGCCGAATGCGAGGCGCTGCTCGCGCTCGGCTCGATCAGCCATAATCATTTCTGGGCCTACCATTGGGCGATCGAGGCCTCACTGAAGACCGGTGGCTGGGACGAGGTCGAGCGGTATGCGTCGGCGCTGGAAGCCTATACTGCGGCCGAACCGCTACCCTGGTCGGACGTCTGGACAGCCAGGGGCCGGGCGCTTGCAGCCCACGGCAAACGGCCGGGCACGCCGGACACGGTGGAAGCGCTCGAGCGCGCGCACGACGACGCGAACTCGTTGCGGGATGCTGGCCGGTCTGCCGGCGCTGGAGGCGGCACTCGGTCAGGAGCGCAAGCCCTCCGACGCGTAGCGCGCCGGTCAATTCGTGGCGAGCAGCTTCAGGCCCAGGCCCGCCAGGGCTGCGCCAAGCACCGCCTCGATCCCGCGCCGCGTCTTGGCATACAGGCTGGTGATCGCGGTGCCGGTGAACGCCAGCGCCAGTGTGGTATGCCACGCCAGAGACAGCAGAACGGCCACCAGAACCGCAAGCGTGCCGGTCGTCGGCGCCACGTCGGCACCGAGCAGCACGCCCGTGATCGATACCCAGAAGAAGCCCGCCTTTGGGTTGAGCAGCATGATGGCCAGCCCCGCACCGAAGCCACCGCCAACCGCTGGGTCGGCCTCCGCCGCCGAGTGCGCACAACATGCCGAGCGCAGGGAGCCAAGCGCAAGCCACAGCAGGAACAGTCCGCCGCACCAGCGGATCGCCATGCCCAGCACCGGATAGCGCAGTGCCAGCGCTGCGACGCCAAAGACGGCGGCGCAGCCCCAGATGGCCTCGCCGGCGGCGATGCCCAGCACCGTGCGCAAGGCCGCTGGCCGGCCGGAACCAAGCCCGATGCGCAGCATCAGCGCGAAATTGGGGCCCGGGCTGACCAGCGCCAATGCGAATGCGGCCCAGAACGCCAGAAGAGCGGACAGATCCATCGGCATGGAGCAAATCGTCGTTTCTACTCGGGCTTCGGCTTGAAGCGTTCGATCAGCCGCGGACAGTTGGCGGCCGTGAGACGCTCGTCGTCCGGCAGCTTCAGCTGCGCCAGAAGTTCGGCATAGGTGCCACGCAGGCTTTCCGCGGTGGCGTCGATCAACGCCGTCTGCTGCTCCGCCGTCAGGATGCCCTTCTCGGCGCCGACCTGGGCCGCCGTACACGCGCCCATCAACGTTCCGCCGATCCCGCCGCCCAGGGCGCCGACCGCGACGCCGCCGGCGCCGCCCATGAAGAAGCCGATGGCACCCACGGCCACGAAGGCCAGGATCCACAGCAACACCTTGACGACCCGCATCGCGCACCCTCCCGCTACGTTCGCACCTGTCGGCTGCGCTTCTACCCGTGGAGCGGCGCGGATTGAAGCAGTGTCGGCCGCCATGGGTTGACCCGGCAACCTCATGCCCGGAGAGTTCGGGCTCGCAGACCGAGGATGGAGTGCATCGACCTTGAGCCCAGGCTGGCGTCTCGCATTGTTCTGGTCCGGCCTCGCCCTCGCCCTGCTGACCGTCCTCTATCTGCTCGGCGGGATCCTGCTGCCATTCCTGGTCGGCATGGCCGCGGCCTACATGCTGGACCCGCTCGCCGACCGGCTGCAGCGACGCGGTCTTGGCCGCGGCACGGCGACGCTGACCCTGACCGTCCTGTGCTTCACCGCGTTGGTGCCTCTGGCCGTGGTGCTGCTGCCGGTCATCCTGACCCAGGCGGCCGAACTCGCGAGCCAGCTACCCGGCTACATGGAGGACCTGCGCAGCAAGGTCGTTCACATCGCCGAGCAGCTGGGCCGTCATGAACTGATCCAGCAGCTCTCCGTCCAAGGACTGGTAAGCCAGTTCGGCCAGCGTGTGCTGGGCTTCGCGGGCGACGCCTTCTCCAACCTGCTGCAGTCGAGCCTGGCGGTGCTCAACCTGATGTCGCTGGTGTTCATCACCCCGATCGTCACCTTCTACCTGCTGCGCGACTGGGACCGGATGGTGGCGGCCATGCTCGGTCTGGTGCCGCCCCGCGACCGGCCGCTGGCGCAGCATCTGGCCGCCGAGATCGACGAGGTGTTGGCGGGATTCATCCGGGGCCAGGGCTTGGTATGCATGTTCCTCGCCTGCTTCTACTCGGCCGGCCTCGCCCTGGCCGGGCTCAATTATGGCGTGGTTATCGGCCTGCTGACCGGGCTGTTCTCATTCATCCCCTATGTCGGGATGCTGACCGGCGTCGCCGTCGGCCTGACCGTTGCCATGTTCCAGTTCGACACGTTCTGGCAGGTCGGGCTGGTGGCGGCCGTGTTCGCGATCGGCCAGTTCGTCGAGGGCAATTTCCTCACCCCCCGCGTCGTGGGCGAGCGCATCCAGCTGCATCCAGTGTGGGTGATCTTCGCAGTGCTGGCCGGCACCGCCCTGTTCGGCCTCGCCGGCACCTTCTTTGCCACCCCCGCCGCCGCGGTGATCGCCGTGCTCGTGCGCTTCGGGATCGATCGCTGGCGCGCGAGCCCGTACTACCGCGACGGGCCCGCCCTGTCGGGCTAGCGCTTCAGCATCGCGCGCAGCTCGACCTCGTGGCCACGCAATTCCTCCAGACCTTCCTCCAGCGTGATCTCGCGATCCTCGACCCGCTGGGTCAGGTCGACCAATTCATCGGCCAGTTCCTCGCGGCCGGCCTTGGTGGCCGCGGCGGAGATCCGAGCCATCCGGTCCTGGAAGGTCTGGTAGCGATCGTTCTCGGCCTTGGCCTCGGCGGCGGTCGGACGGGGTGCCTGCGCTGGGCCGGTCTGTCGCGGATTGAACCTTGGCATCGGCGGATCCTTCGAGTGGGTCTTGGGCTCGCAGTATCCACTACTGTCGCGGCTACGGGTAGCGTGCTGGTTCAGCCCTCCGCCCGCGGCCGCGCTCGATACCCTAGGACTGCCGGCTCTCGCGCAGCAGCCTGTGCATGTAGCCGAGCTTCTCGATGACGGGCGTGCTCAGCACAAATGGGTAGAGATCGGGTTGGCCCATGCTGCGGTTTAGGCTGTTGACGGCGAACGACAAGGGCAGCCACGCCTCGATGATGGGCTCGATGCCAGGGACCCGGTAGACGTCGAAATCGACCTCGGCGGTCAGCTCGTCGCCCCGCGCGGCATCCGGGTCGACCCTGACGCGAAATGCGCGCGCGGTCTCCAGCGTGTCGATGATGTGCAGGTAGTGCGCCCAGGTTTCCGCGAAATCCTCCCAAGGATGGGAGGCAGCGTAATTGCTGACGTAGCTGCCCTGCCAGTCGTCCGACGGCGGCTTCGCGTAATGCGCCTTCAGGGCCTCGCCATAGTCCGCCCGCTCGTCGCCGAAAACGGCGCGATACGCCTCCAGCCTGCCGCCATCGTCGACCAGCCGATCCCAGTAATAGTGCCCCACCTCGTGGCGAAGATGCCCGAGGAGGGTCCGGTACGGCTCGCCCAGCATGCTGCGGCGGCGCTCGCGCTCGGCGTCGTCGGCTTCGGCGAGATTGATCGTGATCAGCCCGGCATCATGGCCGGTCATCACCTTGGGCGCATCTGGCGCGCCGCCGATCGGGTCGCCCATGAAGGCGAAGGTCAGCGCCTTGGCCGGATCTTCACCCTCGGTTGGCATCGGCAGACCCAACTTGAGGAGCGTGTAGAACACGCGCCGCTTCGCGGTCTCCAGTTTGTGCCAGCGCTCCAGATTGCCCGCGATCGAAAGGTCGGGGATCGTGTGGTTGTGCCGGCACGCGATGCAGAACGGCGTCGGCGAGTCTACCGGCACCATCCAGTTGCAGACGCCGTGCTGGGCGTTCGCGCAGGGCTGGTAGGTCGAAGGAGCCTTGGCGAGCGCGCGCCAGGCGTCGCCTTCGGGCTCGAGTGCGCTCAGTGTGCCGACATCGGGCAGGTAGCCCAGCGTATGGCCGCAGCGCTCGCAGCGCGTATTCTCGAAATAGAGCAGCTGCCGGCAGTGTTGGCAGTTGAAGAGCTTCATGGCAAATCCGTGCGTGGTGGAGCGGTGCCTGAACGAGCAGCCGCTGTATTGGTTCCAATCGCGGCAAGTTCAGCTGCGGTTACGGCGACGGAAGCGGCGCCAGTGTCGCTCGCCGGAGACGAGCGTCACCGCCGTCGGCCGGCGCAGCAGGGCGAAGTCCAGCGAGAGCAGCACGAGGCCGAGCGGCAGCATCCAGAAGCCGAGCACCGGCAAGAAACCCAGCAAGCCGCCGACGATCAGCAGAAAGCCGAGCGGAACACGCAGCCAGCTCGCTGACGGCTTGCGCAGATGCGCCAGCCAGTCGCTGAGGACGCGGGGCAGATGCCGCTCGGCACGATCGAGCCGACGGTCGAGCGCCCGCGACGCCTTCGCTCCACGAGTATCTTTGCTCAACTGACCCTCCGGAAGCCCGGCTTATGCGATAGCGGTCCGGGGTCCGAACGGCAATGCCGCCAGGCGGTTCCGCGCTTGCGCGCGCACCCCTTGCTCGATATTAGTGTCACACAGAGATTTCATGTGTCACAGGGCGAACGGATGCGACAAGTAACCGTGCGCGAGATGCGCGAGCTGCTGCCGACGATCGAGGCTGCGCTCAAAGCCGATGGCGAGATTGTCCTGACTAGACGCGGCCGGCCGATCGCCCGACTGGTGGCGCTGAACCCCGAGCAGCCAACGCGGCTGTCCAATGCCGACCTGCGAGCGATGATGCCGCTGCAGACGGTACCAAGCGAGGTGCTGATCCGGGAGGATCGGGACTCGCGCGGGTGATCGTCTATCTGGACACCAGCGCGCTGGCCAAATGGTATGTCGCCGAGGCGGGATCGGACGCGTTCGCGGCGTTCGTCGTAGAGGTCCCGGACGCGGTCATTTCCCGGCTGGCGGTCGTCGAGCTGCGCTGCCTGCTGGCGCGCCGACGCCGTGCCGGGCTCATCTCCAGCGCGATCGAGACGCTCGTGTATCGACGCTTCAACGAGCAGGTCGTGGCCGGCCACCTCCGCGTCGAGCCACTGCCGGATGATCGGTTGCTCGACGCGCTGCGGTTAATCGAGCAACTGTCCGATATGCCGCTGCGCACGCTCGACGCACTGCATCTGGCTGCTGCCCAGGCGGCCGGGGCCGAGGTCCTTGCCACCGCCGATACGGTGCAGCGTCGGGCGGCAGAGGCACTCGGGCTGGAAGTCGCGTTCTTCGGCGCCGATGCGGCAGGCGACGGATGACCGCGTCGGGCCGCGCGAAACATTCGACGATCAGGCGCTCACCGGCTCGCTTCGTCCAGCCGCGCGATCGCCGGTGCGTCAAGCTGCAGCCGCGCCGCCGCGATCAGATCCTCCAGCTGAGCAAGGCTGGTGGCACTCGCGATCGGCGCCGTGATGCCGGGCCGCGCGATCAGCCAGGCCAGGGCGACCTGGGCCGGTGTCGACCCGAGCTGGGCTGCAACCTCGTCCAGCGCCGCCAGAATGCGCTTGCCGCGCGCGTCGAGATACTTCGCGATCCCCTCGCCGCGTGGGCTTTGGCCGAGATCCTGCTCGGAGCGGTACTTGCCGCTGAGGAAGCCGCGCGCCAGGGAGAAATAGGTGATCACGCCAACCCCATGCTCACGGCAGAGCGGCTCGAGCTCGGCCTCGTATCCGGCGCGGTCGTAGAGATTGTACTCCGGCTGCATGCTCTCGTAGCGGGGCAGGCCGTCCCGGGCGCTGATCGCCAGCGACTCGGCCAGCCGCGCCGCCGTGAAGTTGGAGGCGCCGATCACGCGCACCTTGCCGGCCGCGATCAGCCCGGCATAGGTGCCGAGCGTCTCCTCGATCGGTGTCGCCGGATCGTCGTAGTGCGACTGGTAGAGATCGATGTGATCGGTCTGCAGCCGCCGCAGCGAGTCCTCGACGGCGCGCGTGATCCACTCCTTGGACAGGCCCTTGCGATCCGGCGCCATCTCGGAGCCGACCTTGGTCGCGATTACCACCTTGTCGCGGCCGCCGCGCCGTTTCAGCCAGTTGCCGATGATCGTCTCGGATTCGCCACCGGCATGGCCGGGGACCCAGATCGAGTAGACGTCGGCCGTGTCGATGAAGTCCAGGCCGGCCTCGACGAACCGGTCGAGCAGACGGAACGAGGTCGCCTCGTCGGCGGTCCAGCCGAACACGTTGCCGCCGAAGCAGAGCGGGGCCACCCGCAGGTCCGAGCGGCCGAGCTGGCGCTTGTCCATGATCATCCTCCCTGGCTGCCGCCGGTATCGTCGATCCATCCTGCGCTGACCAGTCGGGAAACCGGTGGGCAGGACTTCATCAGACGACAGCCATGGAAGCCGATCAATTGGCAGGATCCGGTTGCTGCTCGACCGTGGGCCAGTTCGCGCCGGCCTTGCTGATGTAGCCGGCGGTATCCTGCCTGAACGTGGCCCACACTTCCTTGTTGTAGTTCAGGTACAGCTTGCCGTCGACGATGGTGAAAGCCTCCGGATCGATCGGCGCCTTGTGGCCCTCGGCCGTGCCGTAGGCGCAAAAGCCGCCGAATTGCGGCACGTACCGGGCCGGGTCGGCGGTGAACAGATCGCGATCCGCCGCCGAGGCGAACCGATAGGTCGCACCGGCATACTGTGCGGTGAAGGCAGGATCGCCGCGCACCGCCTTGTTCGCCGTAAAGTAGGCGACTGGGTCATAGCCGGAGATGGCGACGCCGTTCGACAAATTCACGGAGCCCGCCCAAGCGGCGGTCGAGCCCGCCAGCAATGCCATCACCAGCGCACTTCGGCGCAGTCGAACGATCCAAGTCATGAATTCCCCTCCCTCGGTCCAGCGGTTTCCGCCCGCGAGGCCTTGATACCCGCCGAGCTCGCACTCGCCCGTTCACGGGACGCGGAAACATGCATCGCGGCCGGTCGCGCCGGCTCACGCTTCGGTGACGGCTCTAAGGCCCGGACACGCGGATCGAAACCGGTTGACAGTCCCCCTGGCGCGCAACACCGTCCGTCCCGCCGGCCGAGCCGAGACGAGCGAGGCGGCCGTTGCAGGGAGGTTTCCACATGACGAGATCTTGGAAGGCGATGCTGGCCGGCGTCGCTGTGGCTGGGTTGGTGGCATTCGGCGGTACGGCGCGCGCGGACGATCTCACCGTGATGACGTCGGTGCCAGGGCTGAATTTCCCGTTCTTCGTCCACATGATGGCGGAGATGCAGGCCGAGGGTAAGAACCTTGGCGTCAAGACGGTGGAGTCCGATGGGCAAAACTCCGCGCCCAAGCAGACCGCCGACGTCGAGGCGGCCGTGGTGCAGGGGCTCAGCGGCATCGTGATCAGCCCGATCGACGTCAACGCCATGGCGCCGGCGATCAAGACCGCGATCGACAATGGCGTGCCGGTGGTGACGATCGACCGGCGCGTGGCCGGGGTCGAGGGGATCACGGCCCATGTCGGCGCCGACAATGTCAAGGGCGGCGAGGCCCAGGGCCAATGGGTGCTGGCGAACTATCCGAACGGGGCCAACATCATCAACCTGCAGGGTCAGCCCGGCGCGTCGCCGGCGATCGACCGCAACAAGGGCCTGCACAACGTCCTCGACCAGCACCAGGACAAGTACAAGATCGTGGCCGAGCAGACCGCGAACTTCGCCCGTGACCAGGGCCTGTCGGTGACCGAGGGCCTGCTCGCCGGCATGACCACGCCGCCTGATGTGATCGTCGCCGCCAACGACGACATGGCGCTGGGTGCGATCGAGGCGATCAAGGCCAAGGGCATCGCCGACAAGGTCAAGATCATCGGCTTCGACGCCTTGCCCGAGGCGCTGGGCGCGGTCCGCGACGGTGCCCTCGCCGGCACGGTCGAACAGTTCCCGGGTGGCCAGAGCCGCAAGGCGATGCAGATCATGGTCGAGTTCCTGAAGGACAAGAAGGCGCCGGAGAGCGACCTCGTCCTGCTGACGCCGATCATGATCACCAAGGAGAATCTCGACAAGTCCGAGCGGCTCGGCGAGCTCAAGTAGCCGGAGCGGGGCTCGCGGCGATGGGCGGCGAGCCCCTGCTGCGCATGGCCGGAATCGCCAAGGGCTTCCCGGGCGTGCAGGCGCTGCGCGCGGTCGACTTCGAGGTCGGCCGCGGCGAGGTGCACGCGCTGCTCGGCGAGAACGGGGCCGGCAAGAGCACGCTGCTCAAGATCCTGGCCGGCGCGCAGACGCCCGACGCGGGGACGATCACCTTCGACGGCGCCGACATCCGGCTGGCCAGCCCGCACGCGGCGCAGCTCTTGGGCATCGTCACGATCTATCAGGAATTCAACCTCATCCCGACCTTGTCGGTGGCCGAGAACGTGTTCATCGGCCGGCTGCCGACGCGCGGCGGCCGTATCGACTGGGGTGAGCTGCAGCGGCGCACGGCGGCCCTCGCCGCCGAGGTCGGGCTGACGGTGGACCCCAGGCGGCTGGTCTCCGACCTGTCGGTCGCCGAGCAGCAGATGGTCGAGATCGCGCGCGCGCTGTCGATGGATGCCAAGCTCGTCGTGATGGACGAGCCGACCTCGGCCCTGTCCGACAAGGAGGTGCAGCGCCTGTTCGCGATCGTGCGCGGGCTCAAGGGCCGCGGCATCTCGGTCGTGTTCGTCACCCACCGGCTCGAGGAGGTGATGCGCATCTGCGATCGGGTGACGGTGCTGCGCGACGGCGCCTTGGCCGGCAAGGCCGCGGTCGGGGATCTCTCCATCGACGCGATCATCCGCCTGATGGTCGGCCGCGAGGTCGAGCGGCTGTTCGCGCACCGCACCGATTCCGGCGCCGGCGGGGTCGCGCTCACGGTGGAAGGCATCACCCGCGGCCGCGACGCGCGCGACCCGCACGCGGTGATGCTGCACGAGGTCGGTCTGCAGGTGCGCCGCGGCGAGATCGTGGGCCTAGCCGGGCTGGTCGGCGCCGGGCGCACCGAGCTCGCCCGTGCGATCTTCGGCGCCGACCCGTTCCAGCGCGGCCGGGTGCTGCTCGACGGGCAGGAGGTCAGGATCCGCTCGCCGATCGACGCGATCCGGGCCGGCATCGGCCTGGTGCCCGAGGACCGCAAGCTGCAGGCGCTGTTCCTGTCGCTGGCGATCCGCGTCAACCTCTCGGTCACCAGCATGGACCGGCTGGTCAACCGTCTGGGCCTGCTGCGGCGTGGCCAGGAGGAGACGCTGGTCGAGAGCTTCCGCCAGAAGCTGGGCATCCGCATGGCGAGCCCGGATCAGGCGGTCGGCAACCTGTCGGGCGGCAACCAGCAGAAGGTCGTGCTGGCGCGCTGGCTGGCGCTGCAGCCCAAGGTGCTGATCGTCGACGAACCGACCCGCGGCATCGACGTCGCCGCCAAGGCGGAGGTGCATTCGCTGCTCTACGACCTCGCCGGCACCGGCATCGCGATCCTCGCCATCTCCTCGGAGCTGCCGGAGATCCTCACCATCAGCGACCGGATCCTGACCATGCGCGCGGGCCGGATCACCGGCGAGCTGGCCCGGTCGGAGGCGACCGAGGAGCGCCTGATGCAGCTGATGGCGCTGGAGCAGCCGCAGGCGGCCTGAGCCCGCATGAGACCGCTCCGATCTTGTCCTGGACGCGTCCCGCTGACACTATCGTCGCATGAGCACGCGGGCGTTTGCCGGCACGACGTGCGCCACCAGGGGGACCAGCCATGGCCAAGGGTCAAAAGCGCAGCAACAAGGAAGTGAAGAAGCCCAAGGCGGACAAGAACAAGCCCAAGGCAGGCCCCGCCGCCACCGTGGCCTCGGTCACCAAGAAGCCGTCGCCGACCGCCGGCGGGACCAAGTAGCGGCGTTGACGCTTACGAATCCAGGGTCCCGGCCGGCCTGAAGGAGAGCGCCAGCCCGTTGATGCGGTAGCGCAGGCCGGTCGGCGGCGGCCCGTCCTCGAACACTTGCCCGAGATGCCCGCCGCAGCGGCGGCAATGCACCTCGGTGAGCGTCAGGAAGAAGCTCTCATCGGTGGTGGTCTCCACGGCCCCGTCGAGCGGCGCCCAGAAGCTCGGCCAGCCGGCGGCGCTGTCGAACTTCGCCGCCGAGGCGAACAGGCTCTGGCCGCAGCCCGCGCAACCATAGATCCCGAGCCGCGCCTCCGTCTCGAGCGGGCTGCTGTGGGCCGGCTCGTCGCGATGGCCGAGCAGGACCCGACGCTGCGCCGGCGTCAGCCGCCTATCCGCCGTGGCGAGATCGGCATCGGCCGCGGCAGCGGCGTCCGTCCAGCTCCGGGACAGGAACCCCAGGCCGATCGCGCCCAGCGAGATCGTCCCGTTCAGGATGAAGCCACGGCGACCCATCGGCCACCCTCCTTTGACTGTTCACCCGTTCCTTAGCCGACGCGATTGGCCTCCCGGCATGAACTCGTGGACATGACCGTTCACGACCAGCGGATCAGCACCACGCCCGCGATCAGGCAGATCACCCCCAGCGCGCGCGGCAGGTCGATCGGGTGGACCGGCACGCCCAGCCAGCCATGGTGGTCGACCAGCAGCGAGGCCGCGAGCTGGCCGCTGATGAACAGCATCACCGTGGTGGCCGCCCCCAGGCGGGGCGTCGCGATCAGCGCGCAGAGGACGACGCAGGCGCCGATGATGCCACCGGTCCAGCTCCAGGGCGGGCTCGCCGCGATTCCGCGCAGGTCCGGCAATGGCAGCCGCAGCAGCGTCGCCATGACCAGCATGGTCAGCGTGCTGACGGTGACCGAGAACAGGGTGCCGTAGATCGGATGCCCCGCCGCTCCGGCGATGCGCGCATTGAGCAGCGGCTGGATCGCCAGCAGCGCGCCCACGACCACGACGGAGGTGCCGATCAGCCAGAGCATCAGGGTCCCATCTTCGGTTGCCGCTGCCCGCGCGGCAGCCGGAACCTAGGGCCACGCCGGCCGGGCGGCAATCGCATCGGCGCTTGACCGGCGCCGAGTTCCGGGCTCCATCGAGCGCGTTACGAGCAAGCACAGGGAGCACGGCATGAGCGGCGATCGGGCCGTCACGGCGGACGCCGCAATGGCGCCGCGCGAGGTCGACTGGTTCGGCCTGCTCGCGAAATTCGCGCCGCTGATCTTCCTGCTCGTGCTGATGGCGGTGTTCGCCGTGGTCGAGCCGCGCTTCCTCAAGCCGCTCAACCTGTTCAACGTGATGCGCCAGGTCTCGATCTACGGCCTGCTCGCGATCGGCATGACCTTCGTCATCCTGACCCGCGGCATCGACCTGTCGGTGGGCTCGGTGGTGGCGCTGGCCGGGCTGGGGGCCGCGATCGTCGCCAAGGGCGGGCTGGAGAGCCGCTTTGCCGTCGGCACCGAGGCCGAGGCGCATGGCTGGGGCTGGCCCCTGGCGCTGCTCGCCGCCTGCGCCATCGGCACCGCCTGCGGCTGGCTGCAGGGGATCGCGATCACCAAGCTGAAAGTGCCGCCGTTCGTGGTCACGCTGGGCGGCATGTCGGCCTTTCGCGGCCTCGCCCTCTACATGGCCGGTGGCGGCCCGATCAGCGGCTTCGACGAGGCCTATCGCTGGTGGGGCCAGGGCTATGTCGGCCCGGTGCCGGTGCCGGTGATCATCTTCCTGGCCTTCGCGGTGCTCGCCCACTTCATCCTGTCCTCGACCCGCTACGGCCGCAGCGTCTACTGCGTCGGCGGCAACCCCGAGGCCGCCCGCCTGTCCGGCCTCGACGTCGACCGCATCACCACCTCCGTCTATGTCATCATCGGCTTCATGGCCGGCCTCGGCGGCTTCGTCCTCTCCGCCCGCCTCAACTCCGCCGAGGCCGTCGCCGGCCTGACCTACGAGCTGACCGTGATCGCCTCGGTGGTCATCGGCGGCACGTCGCTGTTCGGCGGCATCGGCACGATCTTCGGCACCGTCGTCGGCACGCTGCTGATCGGCGTGCTGCTGAACGGCTTGGTGCTCAACAACGTGTCGAGCTACATCCAGCAGATCATCATCGGCGTGATCATCGTGCTGGCGGTGGCGTTCGACACGTTCGCGAAGTCGCGGCGACGGCGGGCCTGAGCTGACGCCGGCAGGTCGGGCCACTCATTCCGTTGCCGGCGGACCTCCTTGCCCGGGTCGAGCAGACCGGGTAATCTTCCGGCTGTTATCGGCGCGCCGACATCGACGGAATTGTCACTGTCGTCGGTGCGCTCCGCGGAAGACTAGGGCTCCTCGCTATTGTTCGCAGGGAATGTTCGATGCGGTGCATGATTTTGGCGGCCCATGGTTCTGCCGCGTTACTGTTGCTTGCCGGCTGCACCGAGTCACCGGGCCTGCCGGCCGGGACCTATGACCACTTCCAGGCCTTCAAGCAGCAGCCGCTGCACCGGGCCTATGCCCTCGCTCGCGCGGTGAACGGTTCCTACACGGCCGTGTTCGTCGGCAATCAAGCGTCGGCGGAATCCGCCGAGACCGCGGCCATGGCTCGGTGTCGGGCGTATGCCAGCGAGAAGCTCTACGCCGACCCGAGCAGCTGTCGGATCTACGCGATCGACGACACGATCGTCGCCACCGGCGGCAAAATCGCGCCCGCCAGCGGCGGTAGCTGAAGGTCACGCATGGCGGCACCGGCGGCTATCAACGGCGCAGGTGCAACTTGGAGCCCAACCCGCCGTGCGAGCCGCCGAGCGCTTGGCTTTCCTGCCTCCTTTTGCGCCGATCCCCATGCACCCGGCCGCCGAGACTGGATCGGATCGGTCAGCGGGTCGGCCCGATCTGGGCCGAGGCCCTCTCCGCCATTGCTCCGCCCTCCGACAGGTGACGCAGGGCAAAAGGGGGCGGTGAGGCTGTGCACCGTTCGTCCTCCGTACCAGCGACTGTCTTGCCGCTGGTACACTTCGCGTGCCGGCGACACCTAGGGTCACAAACTAGGAATATCCACCTGATCATGTTATGCTCCAGGCAACCACCAGCCGGACACCCGCCATGCCCGCCACCACCCCGCGCCCCCGCAGCCCCGCCCAGATCGAGGCCGCCCGCCGCAACGGCGCCCGCTCGCGCGGCCCGGTCACCGCCGAAGGCAAGGCCCGCAGCTCCCGCAACGCCCTCAAGCACGGCCTCGCCGCCCTGCAGCATTTCGTCCTCAAGGACGAGGCCCCCTCCGAGCTCGAGGAGCTGGCCGCCACGCCCCTGGCCGAGCTGCCGGAGCTGGGCCAGCTCGACCGCCGCCAGATCGCGAGCCTGGTCGGCTTGGCCCCGGTCGCCCGCGACAGCGGCCTGATGCGCGGCCGCAGGGTCATCCACGGCGGCCGCAAGGAGGTCCGGGGCGCCCTCTACATGGCCGTCCTCGCCCTCAGCCGCCGGGCCTCCCGCTTCGCGCTCGCCTATCGCGCCCTGGTCGAAAAGGGCAAAGCCAAGAAGCTCGCGCTGGTCGCCACCATGCGCAAGCTGCTGGTCACCCTCAACGCCATCGCCAAGAACAACACCCCCTGGCGCGAGCAGCCGCTCAAGGCCGCAGCGTGAAACGCGGATTTACAACGGTTGCTGAGCCCACGGCAACCGGCGCAGCCGAAACCGCCAATGACGACGTCTGGATTCTGCCTCCGGCGGACAATTCCGCCCTCTCGAACCCGCCGCAGAACCAACCCGAGCTCCGTCGGCCCGCAGCTATCGCCGCCACGACAAATTGCACGCACGAATTTGCGTTCGCGCACGTCCGAACCCGATCCGTCCGGAAATCGCTGCTGTCCGGAAATCGAACGGACCCGACGATACCGCATGTCAACATTACAAAACGAACCCAAAAACCGCCGATCCAGGCCAGCGGCGCCGGCGAGGTGCCGGCACAGGCACGGGCGAACCCAAGGACTGCCGACCCAGGGATTCACCAAAAAATCAACGAACCGAGGCACCCGGTACTGCCGCCGCCGGACTGCCGGGCCACCGTCCCCGCCGCGTCACTCAACCGCCATGAGCGGCGCCCGCTGGCGGCTCTGGAGCGGCGCGCGGCCCAGCTTGCCTTGACGGAATCCGCGGCCAAGCCTAACTCCCGTGGCTCACCATCGCCGCCTGCGCCGCGCTGTCACCTGGAGTATCGCATGGACCATCCGCTGATGCCGAAAGCCACGGCCGTCTGGCTGGTCGACAATACCGGCCTGACCTTCGACCAGATCGCCGACTTCTGCGGCCTGCATCCGCTGGAGGTCAAGGGCATCGCCGACGGCGAGGTGGCGACCGGTGTGCGCGGGCTCGACCCGATCGGCGCCGGCATGCTGGTGCGCACCGAGATCCAGCGCGCCGAGGCCGACCCCAAGGCGCGCATGAAGCTGGCCAAGTCGATCGCCAGCGACATCAAGCCGCCCAAGCGCAAGGAGCCGCGCTACACGCCGTTGTCGAAGCGCCAGGACCGGCCGGACGCGATCGCCTGGCTGTTGCGCAACCATCCCGAGCTCGGCGAGCAGGTGATCTGCAAGCTGCTGGGCACCACCAAGAACACGGTGCAGGCGGTGCGCGACCGGACCCACTGGAAGAGTCAGGACATCCGCCCGCGCGACCCGGTGCTGCTGGGCCTGTGCCAGCAGATCGAGCTCGACGATGCCGTGCTGCGCGCACGGATCGAGCAGGGCAAGGGTCCGGGCGGAGCCGCGGCCAGCAACCAGCCGCCCGGAACGGGCCCGCAGCCGCCGACACCGGCCATGCCGCTCTACGAGGACGATTTCGGCGTCTGAGCCGCGTCATCGTCGGTCGGCTGCTGGCCGCGCTCGCGCCAATAGCGGGCCGACAGCAGCCGCCGGTCGCCCTCGATCAGGTCCGCGATCCGGCGCAGCTCGCCGGCGGCGCTGGTTGGCAGCGTGCCCGGGCTGACCAGAACCTGGACTGCGCCGGCCGGCAGCAGCTCGTGGGTCAGGCGGACCACGGGTGCCCGCTCCGGGGCCGGCTCGCCGGTGCTCTCGAAGGCGACGAACGGTGCTGGCTCGCGGGCGCTGTAGCGCTCCAGCAGCTCGTCCTTGCGCGGCGCCGGCTCGGCTCCGCGCACGACGCAGGCCGCCGACAGCAGCAGCCGCTGCTCGCGCGGCAGGTGGTTGAACAGGGTGCGGGCGTGGCGCAGGTGATGCAGATCGTGGCTGCGCAGCGCCCGGCGGATCGCATGCACCACCAGCGCATCCGGGCCGCAGACCTGGACCGCGGCCTCGCGCAGGTCCTCAAGGAACAGGCCCAGCCCGCGCCGCTCGCCCGGATACCGCTCGCTGGCCATGATCGACTGCCGTCCACGTCCGACGTTGCTTACCGCGATCCTAACGCCTCTCCGCGCCAGGTAAACCAGGCATCGACCCGCGGCTGCGCCCTCCGGGATGGCGATCCGCCGCGCTCAGGCCTCGACCGCGGGTGGCGCCCCGCGCGAAGGGCGCCGGCGGGTGCGCACCGGCCCCTGGTCGAACAGCTGCGCCTGGTTGCCGAGCCGGTCCCAGCCCGGCTGGCTCGCCCGCGCGAACAGCTCGAGATAGGGCCCGTCGACCAGCCGCTCGATGCGCTGATAGGCCTCCTCGGGCTTGCGCGAGTGCTCCCGCCTGGAGGCCAGGAGCAGCTTGGCGACGTCGGTGCTGCGGCGCTTGGGGTGGCCCCGGCTGCCCAGGAGGCACATCTCCGGGTTGGCGCGGGTCCAGAAGCCCATGCCGGTGAAGAAGTCCTTGGGGGTCAGGAACATGCCGTCCCGGCCCTTGTTGAGCTTGACCCAGTAGAACGCCACCGTCTTGTACTTGAAGCCCCACGCCTCCATCACGTCCAGCGCATGCCGCAGCATCGGATCGGTGGTCCAGAGGAACAGGGCGGCGTCGGGGGCCGCCCAGCCCGCCACCGGCATCGCCTTGATCTCGGGCAGCGTCATGCAGTCGTAGTGCGCCTCGGCGCTGCGCCCCTTGCCCTTCTCCGAATAGGTCGAGAAGCGCCAGGGCGGATCGGCGTAGATCGCCCGGTAGCCGCCAGCCTGGGGTGGCGCCGCCGATTCGCTCACGCGGCCTTCGGCAGCAGCCGCTCGACCAGCCGGACCCAGTAGCTGACCCCCAGCGGCAGGGCCTCGTCGTTGAAGTCGTAGTAGGGGCTGTGCAGCGGCCAGCTCGTCCCCGCGGCGCCCGTGCCCATCCAGATGTAGCTGCCGGGGCGATGCTGCAGCATGAAGGCGAAATCCTCCGAGCCCATGAACGGCGGCGGGTCGCGGTCGACATTAGCCTCGCCGACGATCTCGGTGGCCGCATCGGCGCCGAGCCGTGCCTCGTGCGCCGAGTTGACCGTGGCGGGGTAGCCTTCGGTGATCCGGACCCGATGGGTCATGCCGTGCGCCAGGGCGATGCCGCCCACCATCTCCTCGACGCGCCGGATCAGCCGCACCCGGGTCTCGTCGCGGAAGGTCCGGATCGTACCCCAGATCTCGACGCGCTCCGGCACGATGTTGTAGGCATCGCCGCCGGCGATCCGGGTCACCGAGAGGACGGCCTTGTCGACCGGATCGACCTCGCGGGCCACCAGCGTCTGCAGGGCCTGCACCAGGACGGCCGCCGCCACTATCGGGTCGCGGCCCAGATGGGGCGCCGCCGCATGGCAGCCAGCGCCGGTAAGCTCGATCGTGAACTCGTCCGAGGCAGCCATCGCCGGACCCTTGCACATGGCGAACTCGCCGGTCGGGGCGAACGGCCAATTATGCAGGCCGAACACCTGCTCGGCCGGGAAACGCTCGAACAGGCCGTCACCAACCATCACCCGCCCGCCACCGCCACCTTCCTCGGCCGGCTGGAAGATCAGGTAGACCGTGCCGGCGAAGTTGCGGGTCTCGGCCAGATAGCGCGCGGCACCTAGCAGCATGGTGGTGTGGCCGTCATGGCCGCAGGCATGCATCCGGCCGGCGGCCTTCGACGACCAGGCGAGCCCGGTCTCCTCGTGGATCGGCAGGGCGTCCATGTCGGCGCGCAGGCCGATCCGGCGCCCGGGCAGGCCACCGTGGACCACCGCCACGACCCCGGTCCGCCCGACACCGGTATGAACCTCGTCGACCCCGAAGCCGCGCAGCTTCTCAGCCACGAACGCCGCTGTCTCGTGTTCCTCGAAGCCCAATTCTGGCCGCTCGTGCAGATGACGCCGCCAAGCGGTCAGCTCGTCCTGATACTCGGCAATGCGATTGACGATCGGCACGTCGGCGCTCCCCGGCCAGGCTCGATCAACGAGAAACCAGGCCCAAGGGCCTGGTTCCCGATGGCTAATGGCAGCTCAGCCGCCGATCTCGCCGTAATTGCCGTCCTTCCAGATGTACATCGCATACTTGGGATCGGTGACATCGCCCTTCGCGTTGAACGCGAGCGTGCCCAGGACGGTCTCGTAGCTGCCGTCGCGCAATGCCTTGGCCACCTCCTCGGTGTCGGTGGAGCCCGCCTTCTTGACGGCGTCGGCATAGGCCTGGATCGCGGCATAGGTGTAGAGGGTGTAACCCTCGGGATCGTAGCCGCTGGCCTTGAATTCGGCGACGACATCGGTCGCCGTCGCCAACTTGCGCGGGTCGGGGGCGAAGGTCATCAGCGTGCCCTCGCCGGTGGCGCCGGTGATGTCCCAATACTGCTTGTCGACCAGGGCGTCGCCCGACATCAGCTTGGCCGCCAAGCCCTGCTCGTGCGCCTGACGGGTGATCAGACCGGCTTCGGTGTGGTAGCCACCGAGATAGATCAGGTCGACGCCGGCCTGCTTGAGCTTGGTGATCAGCGCGGTGAAGTCCTTGTCGCCGGCGGTGATCGCCTCGTACATCACCTCCTCGACGCCACGCGCATTCAGCTGCTTCTTGAACTCGTCGGCGAGGCCCTTACCGTAGGCGGTCTTGTCGTGCAGCACCGCGATCTTCGTGCCGGTCTTGTTGTCGACGACGTAGTTAGCGGCGAACGTGCCCTGGATGTCGTCGCGACCGCAGGTGCGAAAGACGTTGTCGAAGCCCTGCTCGGTCAGGGTCGGGTTGGTCGAGGCGGGCGAGATCTGCAGGATGCCTTCCTCGTTGTAGACCTTCGAGGCTGGGATCGACGAGCCCGAGCAGAAATGCCCGGCAACGAACTTGACGCCCTTGTTGACGAACTGGTTGGCGACCGCGACCGCCTGCTTCGGGTCGCACGCATCGTCGCCGACCTCGAGCACGAGCATCTCGCCGTTGACGCCGCCCTTGGCGTTGATGTCCTTCACCGCGAGTTCGGCGCCGTGCTTCATCTGCTCGCCGAACACGGCGTACTGGCCGGTCATCGGACCCGCGGTCGCGATGGTCACGTCGGCCCAGGCGGCCCCGCCACCCAGCAGGGCGAGCGCCGAGGCGCCCAAAAGAACGTTGGTCATACGACGCATGACGATTTTTCCTTCAACTGACGTCAGATTTGCCGAGGACGGGCGTGCATCACGCTCGAAGTCTCCGCTCGCGGTGGATTATTCGTGGACGGACGGTGGCTTGACAAGCTTCATTCGGATCGGCTGCCAGCCGGCTAGACGTCGTTCACCTCGGCGTACGCGAATGGCGAGGTCCGCCGATAGCGCCACGGATACTGGCCCACCAGCTTGCTGACCCGAGCGATCTGCCAGGCTGCGAGGCCCATGGCCGAGAGCACCACGAAGTGGACGAGGATGCCCCAAGGATCGAGCAGGCGGCCCTCGAACAGTGCGAAAATCAGGAACCGGTCGCCGAGCGCGAGCCCGACGCAGGCCAGCACCACGTGCCAGGCGGGCTTCCAATTGCCGGCCACGGCGCGTCCGGTGAGGATCGCGGCGCCGCCGACCAGCACGACGGTCAGGCCAATGAAAACCGCGGGCGTGGCGCCGAGAAGGGTTTCCAGGCTCAATGCCCGCCCTCCAGATAGGCAGCGCGGATCTCCGGGTTCGCCAGAAGCTCCCGTCCCGTGCCCGACATCAGCATCCGCCCCGTAGCCAGCACGTAGCCGCGGTGGGCGATCTTGAGCGCCTGATAGGCATTCTGCTCGACCAGCAGGATGGTCAGGCCCTCGGTGCGGTTGATCTCGACAATCGCCTTGAAGATCTGCTGCACCAGGATCGGTGCGATGCCGAGCGACGGCTCGTCGAGCAGCAGCACCTTCGGCCGGGCGAGCAGGGCGCGGCCAATCGCGAGCATCTGCTGCTCGCCGCCGGAGAGGGTGCCGCCGCGCTGGTGGATGCGCTCCTTCAGCCGCGGGAACAGGGTGAAGACCTTCTCGACGTCCTGATCGAACCAGCGGCCCTGGCTGGGGACCGAGCCCATCTGCAGATTCTCGAACACCGTCATCCGGCCGAAAATCCGCCGGCCCTCAGGCGACTGGCTGATGCCGAGATTGACGATGTCGTACGTGGCCAGCCGCGTGATGTCCTGGCCGTCATAAATGACCCGGCCTTTAGAGGCTCTGGGGCTGCCGCAAATGGTCATCAACAGGGTGGACTTGCCGGCACCGTTCGAGCCGATGATCGTGACGATCTGGCCCTGCTCGACGTCGACGCTGACGCCTTTCAACGCCTCGATGTTGCCGTAGAAGGTGTGCACGTTCTCCAGCTGCAGCAGCATCAGCGAATTCCCTCACCGACCAGATCGGCGGCGACCTCGGGCGGCAACTCCTCCTCGTCGGCTTCGCCCAGATAGGCCTTGATCACCGCCGCATCGCTGCGGATCGCGGCGGGCGCGCCGTCGGCAATCTTGCGGCCGTAGTCGAGCACCACGATGTGGTCGGAGACCTGCATCACCATGCCCATGTCGTGCTCGATCAGCATGATCGACACGCCTTGCTCTTGGCGGATGCTGAGCAGCAGCTGGGAAAGGTCCGCGGTCTCGCGCGGGTTCAGGCCGGCGGCGGGCTCGTCGAGGCACAAAAGCTTGGGCTGAGTGCACATTGCGCGCGCGATCTCCAGCTTGCGCTGGTCACCGTAGGGTAACGAGCCGGCGGTCCAGTCCGCCTTGTCGGTGAGCGCGGTGCGGTCGAGCCAGAACCGGGCGAGGTCGATCGCCTCGCGCTCGGCAGCACGATAGCCGCCGAGACCGAGCAGCCCCATCACGCTGTAGCCCGACGCCTTCATCAATCGGTTGTGCTGCGCCACGATCAGATTTTCGAGCGCGGTCATGGCGGCGAACAGGCGGATGTTCTGGAAGGTGCGCGCGAGGCCCTCGCGCGGGATCCGGAAGCCGTCGATCTGCTCGAGCAGGGCCGGGCCGTTCTTGCCGTGAAAGGTCAGCTGGCCCACGGTCGGCCGGTAGAAACCGGTCAGGCAGTTGAACACCGTGGTCTTGCCGGCCCCGTTGGGTCCGATCACCGCGGTGATCTCGCGCTCGGCGGCAACGAAATTGAGGTCGTCGATCGCGACCAGGCCGCCGAATCGCATGGTCAGGTGCTGGACGCCGAGAATCGGGGCAGCGGTCATGCCGGCTTCCTCCCGCTCCCCGAGGGATGCAGCAGGATGGTCGGATCGCGCCGGCCGAGCAGCCCGCCCGGACGCCAGACCATGATCGCCACCATGGCCGCCCCGAAAGCCAGCATGCGGTACTCCGCGAAGCCGCGCGCCATCTCCGGCAGCACCACGAGCAGGGTCGCCGCGAGCACGACCCCGATTTGGCTGCCCATGCCGCCCAGCACGACGATTGCCAGGATCGTGGCGCTCTCGATGAAGGTGAAGCTCTCAGGGCTGATGAAGCCCTGGCGGGTCGCGAAGAACGAGCCGGCGAAGCCGCCGAACATCGCGCCCAGCGCGAACGCGGTAAGTTTGGTGTTGGTCGGGTTGATGCCCAGGGCCTTGCAGGCGATCTCGTCCTCGCGCAGCGCCTCCCAGGCGCGGCCGATCGGCAGCCGGCGCAGGCGGATCACGACATAATTGGTCAGCAGCGCCAGCAGCAGGATCAGGAAGTAGAGGAAGACGATCCGGTGCTGGCTCGAGTACGCGATCCCGAGGAACTCGTGGAACGCGGTCGCCCCCTCCGACGAATTGCGCTCGAACGCCATCCCGAAGAAGCTCGGGCGCGGGATGTCGGAGATGCCGTTCGGTCCGCCAGTGACCTCGTACCAGTTCAGCAGCACGATGCGGATGATCTCACCGAACCCCAGCGTGACGATGGCGAGGTAATCGCCACGCAAGCGCAGGACGGGGAAGCCCAGCATGACGCCGAAGCTGGCGGCCAGCAGTCCGGCCATCGGCAGGCAGGTCCAAAAACCAAGGCCGAAGGTCTGCGCGAACAGCGCGTAGGAGTAGGCGCCGACCGCGTAGAAGGCGACGTAGCCGAGGTCGAGCAGCCCGGCGAGGCCCACGACGATGTTCAGCCCCCAGCCGAGCATGACGTAGATCAGCACCGTGGTGCCGATGTCGACGACGTAGCGGTTGGCGAACGGCAGGAACGGCATCACGAAGGCGAACACCAGCCCGGCCGCCGCCAGCCACCAGGATTGTGCCGCGATCGCGCCGCCGACCCTGGCGAGCGCGGCACCACCGGGCAGCGTCATGCCGCCGGGCCTGCCACGCCAGGCGACCATCAGCAGACGGCCGGCGAACACCAGCGCGCAGGCGAGGAATACCCAGCCGAAGTGGAACTCCAGGGTCATCCCGTCCTGACCGCTGGTGGTCCGCAGGCCGACCAGCGGCCCCAGCAGAACGAACGTGACCAAGGCGGCGAGCAAGGCCTCCTTCAGCGTCGCAGCCGAGCCGAAGGTCGCAGCCGGGGTGGCGGTGGCGGTGCTGGCCATCGCGTCAGACCTTCTCGATCTCGGGACGGCCGAGCAGGCCCGTCGGCAGGAAGATCAAAACCACGACCAGGATGCCGAAGGCGGCCACGTCCTTGTATTGGATGCTGAAGTAGCCGGACCAGAACGCCTCGACGAGGCCCAGGACCATACCCCCCAGCATCGCCCCTGGGATCGAGCCGATGCCGCCCAGCACCGCCGCCGTGAACGCCTTGGTGCCGGCGAGAAAGCCGATGAAGAAATCGACCACGCCGTAATAGAGGGCGGCCATCATCCCGGCCACCGCCGCCAGCGCGGCGCCCATGATGAAGGTCTGCGAGATCGTGCGGTCGACATTGACGCCGCACAGGCCCGCCATTTTCAGGTCCTGCTCGCAGGCCCGCTGCGAGCGGCCGAGCGGGGTCCGGTTGATCAGCAGCGAGAAGCCGACCATCAGGACCAGCGTCAGCACGATCACGAAGATCTGGGTGTAGGCGATCTGGACCGTGAAGCCGCTGCCTTCGCCGAACACGAACCCGCCGGAGATCTTGGGCGGAAGCGGCTTGACGTTGGCGCCCTGGGTGATCTGGACAAAGTTCTGCAGGAAGATCGACATGCCGATGGCCGAGATCAGCGGTGCCAGACGGAACGAGCCGCGCAGCGGACGGTAGGCAAGCCGCTCGATGGTCCAGCCATACATCGCGGTGATCAGCATCGCCACGATCAGCACGGTCAGCAGTGCAAGCGGCACCCAGGTCAAGCCGATCATGCCCAGTAGCGTGAAGACGATGATCGTCAGGAACGCGCCAATCATATAGACTTCGCCGTGAGCGAAATTGATCATCCCGATGATGCCGTAGACCATGCTGTAGCCGATGGCGATCAGGCCATACATGGATCCAAGCGTGACACCGTTGATCAATTGCTGAAGGAAGTAATTCATCTTTTGGCATTCTCGCGGCCGCGCTCGCCGACGTTTGATTTGCCTGGGCTGGTGCGTCGGCAAATGCTGAGGACTTCGCCCCAACATGCCTCGCGATCGTGTGCTGCACCACGACCACCCATCAAGGAACTGCGCCAAGTACCTGAGCTTGTCAATCCGCCAACGGCCCGAGCATCACGGCCGCGTCACGGCCTTGTGGATTGGGCGTGGCGGCACGGTCTGCAACCTTTCAATCGCGACGAGCATGC
Organism: uncultured Alphaproteobacteria bacterium; assembly: GCA_963798145.1. Taxonomy (GTDB): domain Bacteria; phylum Pseudomonadota; class Alphaproteobacteria; order Geminicoccales; family Geminicoccaceae; genus Benzoatithermus. The sequence goes on along the minus strand of CAWCSG010000016.1, from coordinate 79,927 downwards.
CGGAGTCGAACGATGTTGATGCGCGATCCACGTGACGAGCCCATGAGCGTCGGCGAAGCCGGCTCCCTCGAGCGCTTCGAGGCGGCGCTGGCCGACGTGCTGGGCTACAGCGGCGATCCCGTCGGCAGGCTCGATGCGGCCGTCACGGCCGATCCCGCGCTGATGCTGGGGCATCTGCTCCGCGCCAACGTGTTCCTGTATGCCCTGCAGCCTGGCTTCGGCGCCAAGGCGCTGCCGAGCCTGGAAGCCGCCACCGCCCTGGCCGGGTACGCCACGGAGCGCGAACGGCTGCATCTCGCCGCCGCGAGAGCCTGGGCCGCCGGCGAGCTGACCGCCGCCTGCTCGGTCTATGACACCATCCTCGCCAAGCACCCGCGCGACCTGATGGCACTCATGTTCGCCCACCAGGCCGATTTCTTCAGCGGCGGTACGGCCGCCCTGGAAGCCCGCCCGGCGCGCGCGCTGGCCGCTTGGAGCCACGAGCTGCCGGGCTACGGCCATGTCCAGTCGATGCTCGCGTTCGGTCTCGAGGAGGCCGGTGCCTATGCCGAGGCCGAGGCCCTGGGCCGGGAGGCGGTTGCCCGCAACCCGAAGGACGTTTGGGGCATCCATGCGGTCGGCCACGTGCTGGAGATGCAGGGCCGCGACGACGAAGGCATCGCCTGGTACAGCGAGCGCGAGGCCGACTGGGCGCCGGGCTGCTATTTCGCCGTGCACAACGCTTGGCATCTTGCGCTCTACCACGTCGATCGCGAGGACTGGGATGGAGCACTGGCCGTCTACGACCGGCTCCTGCGCCCGGGCCGCCGCAGCATCCTCCTCAATCTGTGCGACGCCGCGGCGCTGCTGTGGCGGCTGCACCTGACCGGCGTGCCGGTCGGCGAGCGTTGGGCCGAGCTGGCCGACCTGATGACGCCGCACACTCTGGCCCGGGTGCACGTGTTCGACGATGTGCACCTGGCGATCGCGCTGGCCGGCGCCGGGCGCTGCTTCGCGCTGACCGCCCTGCTGCGCTCGCTCGAGGAACAGGCGGCGGGCGACGGCGACCAGGCCAGGATGACGAGACTGGTTGGACTGCCGGCGGCACGCGCCATGGCCGCTTTCAGCCACGGCGCCTATGCGGCGGCGGTGGCGGAGCTGCTCGCCTTGCGCCCGCACGCGCGCTTCATGACCGGCAGCGGGGCCCAACGCGACGTACTGGAGCTGACGCTGATCGAGGCGGCGTTGCGCGACCGGCAACACACGTTGGCCGGCGAGTTGCTCGCCCACAGGCTGGAGTGCAAGCCCTCGAGCCCGCAGATCCGCCGCGATCTGCGCCGTTGCTCGTCTGCCGGCGTCAGTGCACGTGCCGGGGCAGTGGGCGCGGCTTGAGCGGCGGCTCCAGCCGGTAGCCCGCCCGCGCCAGCGCCTCCGCCAACCTGCCCGCGGCCTGGGCCAGCTCGCCGCAGCGTCCGCAGCCCACCAGATCGGTCGCGAGGCGCTCGACGCGCCAGCCCTCGGCGCGCTGCGCCGCGGCCATCAGCGCCAGGCAGTTCATCTCGTCGTCGCTGACCACCGCACAACGCAGCGGGCCGACGCCGCGTGGACCCTCGCCGTGAAGGGTATCGAACAGGCGCTCGAAACATTGCAGCGCCGGCTCGACTCCGGCGAGGCCGCAGGCGAGCAGGAAGCCCTGCACGAGCTGCGGGCTGGTGGCGCCCTGGTCGGCACGCCGCTGGCGCAGTGCCCAGAGCAGCAGCTGCTCGCCGATGCCGAGCTGACCTACAACGACACTGGAAAGTCCGGTCACGTCGGTGTCCCATCGATATGCCATGATAAAGAGATCGATACCGGACAGGATCGAGTCCGAGAACCTGTTCTATTTTAGGATCACTTTGGAGTAGATCGAATACTTACGCTCGATACTGGAATGTTTCGAAATCTGTCGCGGCTACCTGACAACTTTGTCGTTTAGGCGTCGACGCGCGTCACCGCCAGCGGCGCGTCACCCGCGTCGAGACATTGGCCGGTCAGGGTGCCGGCCGCGTCGCTGGCGGCGAAGAGGACGAGGTCGACCAGCTTCGCCGGGTCACCATCGATCGGGAGTGGACGCACGAGGTTGATCCGGATGTTCCTGTCCGCGACCGCATGCGCCAGCGCACCGACACGCTCGACCAGTACGCCGCTGCCGGTCGCGTCGGCCGGCGCCAGGATGACGATCGCGCCGCGGCCGCGGGCCGCCATGGCCAGCGCGGCGGCCTCGCCGATCGGCACGCTGCCCGCGAGGTCAGGTGCCCCCGCAGGGTCGATGCCGCTGACCAGCACATCGACCCCGCAAGCCCATTCCAAGGCCGCGTCGACGAGGCAGCCGGCCTCACGCGCATCGCCGACGTCGGCGCGCACATACAGTGCTTTGCCACCGCGACTGCCGATCTCGGCCGCCAGCGCCTGCCCGGCATCGACGTCGAGATCGGCGATCACGACGGCACCGCCCTCGGCGGCGAACGCCAAGGCGCAGGCCCGGCCGATACCGTGAGCACCGCCGGCGACAATGATGGTCTTGCCTTGAAACCGCATCCCGGCCGACCCTCCAGGCTTCAAGGCGAGGGTCTAGCACGGGTCGCTGCCGAGGTCAGCCGTGCGGGTCAGTTCGGCGCGTCGGGCGGCGGGGGTGCGTCGGGCGGCGGGGGTTCGCCGGGTCCAGGGCGCGGCCCGTGGCCGCGCGGCCGCAGTTCGTCTCGAGTTCAGCTCACCGTCACCGTTGCGGTCGAGGTCGCGCACTACGTCCTGGTAGCGGAAGGCGAATTCCGCGACGGTGACACTGGCATTGCCGTCGCGATCATTCGCCTGGAACTGCCGGATCATCGACTGCCGCATCGCGTCGGCCCACAGCGCCGCATATTCCTCCAGATTGAGCTCGCCGTTGCCGTCTTTGTCAAAGCGGGTGAGGCGCTCCTTGCGCGCGGTGTCGATCTCGACCTGGGTGACCTTGCCGTCGCCATTGGTGTCGAAGGTCTCGATCAGGAGCATCTCGCGTGGGCCACCATGCCTGCCGGGACCACCCCAGCCATGGGCCAATACGGCGCCGGTGGTGAGAACGGTAACGCCGAGCGCCGCAGCACCCAGCCATGTCTTGCGTGTCAGTCGCATGATCAACCTCGTCGTTGGTGACGGCCGAACTAGAGCCGAAAATCCTGGCCGAACTGTGCCGCCAGGCAGCCGGTTGTGTCGCAGGGTGCGGCGATGGCCCGCTTTGCGACGGACCGTTACAAATCCGCGCTGCGCCCATCCCCTCAGCCGCGCATACTGGGACCCAGGCCCCGGCGCGAATGGCAGCATGAGCGAAGCCCCCCACCTCCTGGTCGTCGATGATCACCGCGAGATCCGCGAGGCGCTGGCCAAATATCTGGCCAGGCACGATTACCGCGTCAGCGTCGCCGACAGCGCTGCCGCTGCCCGGCGGATGCTCGAAACCAGCCGGATCGACCTGGTCGTGCTCGACGTGATGATGCCGCGCGAGGACGGCCTTTCCTTGTGCCGCCATCTGCGGGCCACGCGCGACCTGCCGATCATCCTGCTCACCGCGATGGCCGAGGAGACCGACCGGGTGGTGGGCCTCGAGATGGGTGCGGACGACTACGTCACCAAACCGTTCAACCCGCGCGAGCTGCTGGCGCGGATCAGGGCGGTGCTACGACGGACCAACAGCCTGCCCCCGCAGCCGGAACGGCCCACGGCTGCCAAGCTCCGCTTCGATCGCTGGATCTTCGATGCGGCGCGCCGCGAGCTGATCGGCGCGGACGGGGTGGCCGTGCCGCTGAGCACCGGTGAGTTCCTGCTGTTGAGCGTGTTCCTGCAGCGGCCTGGGATGGTGCTCACCCGCGATCAGCTCTTGGATCTGACGCGTGGCCGCGATGCCGCCATGTTCGACCGCAGCATCGACAACCAGGTCAGCCGGCTGCGCAAGAAGATCGAGGCCGAGCCGCGCCAGCCGCAGTTGATCAAGACACATTGGGGCGGCGGGTACAGCTTCACGGCCGACGTGACCTCGCCTTGAAACGCTGGTGGCCGAGCAACCTCGCCGGGCAGCTGGTGCTGATCGTGCTGGCGGCGCTGATCGCTGGCCAGAGCGTGAGCGCCCTGATCTTCGCCGACGAGCGCCGTGTCGCCCTGCGGGCGGCCAACCGTGAGCAGGTGCTGGCGCGTACCGCAGGCCTGGTACGCCTGCTCGAAGAGACTCCCGAAGCACTGCATCAGCGCATTCTCGATGCCAGCAGCGGCGCCCTCGTGCGCTTTCGGCTCGCGCCGACGAGCGAGGTGACGCCAGCGACGGCGTGGCACGGCCGCAACCGCGTCGCGCGCCAGCTTGCCGGGCTGCTCGACGGCAATGGCGGCCGGGCGGTGCTGGCCGACTTCGGCGACGAGCGGCGGATCGCCAACCTGATCGGCTTCGAGCCGCTCGACGACGCGACCGGCCGGCCGCGGCACTGGCCCCCACACCGGCCGCCCATGGCGCTCCAGCTGGCGGTGCAGCTGGCAGACGGCAGCTGGTTGAACGCCGAGACGCTGGCACCGGGTCCGGCGCCGGCCTGGGCGCTGCCCAGCCTCGTCTCGCTGGCATTGTCCGCCAGCCTCGTCGGCGTGGCGGTTGTGCTCGCGGTCCGCCGGATCACCCGGCCGCTGACACGGCTCGCATCGGCGGCCGATGCGTTGGGCCGGGGCGAGGCCTCGCCCTCCCTGGAACTCCAGGGGCCGAGCGACGTCAGGCGCACAGTGGCGGCGTTCAACCGGATGCAGGGCCGGCTGCGCCGCTATGTCGACGACCGGACGCAGATGCTGGCGGCGATCAGCCACGACCTGCGCACCCCGATCACCTCGTTGCGCCTGCGAGCGGAGCTCGTCGAGGACGACGAGACCAGGGACCGGATGCTGGCGACGTTGGACGAGATGCAGAAGATGGTGGAAGGCACGCTGGCATTCGCCCGCGAGGACGCCACCGCCGAGCCGACCCGGGTGGTGGACCTCGCGGCGCTGATCGAGAGCACCGTCGTGGACCTGGCCGATCTCGGCGCGGATGTTCGCTTTGCCGGCGTGGACCGGCTGCCCTACGCCTGCCGGCCGCTGGCTCTGCGCCGTGCGCTGCGCAACCTGATCGAGAACGCCGTCCGCTACGGGCGGCGCGCCCGGGTCAGTCTTAGTTGCAACCAAGAGGCGATCGAAATCGTCATCGAGGACGACGGCCCGGGCATCCCGACGGACATGTTCGAGCGTGTCTTCGAACCGTTCGTGCGGCTGGAGGGCTCGCGCTCACAGGAGACCGGCGGCATCGGCCTGGGTTTGGCGATCGCGCGCTCGATCGCGCGCGGCCACGGGGGGGACATTGTCCTCCGCAATCGTCCGGCGGGCGGACTCCAGGTTTCGCTGACCCTGCCTACGATCGCCGGTGCGAATAGCACGCGGTCCTGAACACCGCGATCGGCCCAGCCCAGCTTGGCCTGCAGTTAATGGGTCATTCGACCGCGGTTGAGCTGGCGCCAATATTCGCGGCACGAGCGGGTGTGGCCGAAGCCTGACGCGTGCGAGCGCGCGGCCGCAGCTCCTCTGCGGTGAGGGCGCCGTCCCGGTCGAGATCGCGGCGACGGACGAGATCTGCCGCGCGCTGCTTCAGCTCGTCGATCGTGACTGCACCGTCATGGTCGCGATCGTCGACGTGAAACTGCCTGAGCATGCGCTCGCGCAACGAGTCGAGCCACAACGCGCCATATTCCTCGACGTCGAGACTGCCATTCGCATCGGCGTCGAAGCGGGCAACCTGCCGCTCACGGGCAGCATCCAGCTCGTCCAGGGTCAGCTTGCCGTCCCGGTTGGTATCGTTGGCGGCCAGCAACGGCGGGACACTCGACCGTACTTGCTCGGCGGCACTGGCCTGGGCCACGGCAGCGAGCAGAAGCGCGCCCATCGTTGCGGCGAGTTGCTGGTGCATCGGCATGGCCGGTTCTCCATTCCCGGACGAGGCGGCGCAAAGGCCGCCGGCGAACCGCACCATGGCGCATCATGGTTAAGGAATCGTTGCCATCATCTGATGAGCAAAGTGGCCCGGCGCCTTCGGCGACCGGGCCACATTACCAGTCGAACGAGCCCTACCCCCGCAGGTCCAAGTGGAGGGGTACCGCAACGCAGCAGGACTGTTCCTGCAACCGAGGAGCGTGGCAATGGAGTCCGCTGCATGGCGTCCATGCGCCCACGTTCTAAGCGAATGAATGCGCCCGGCAACGCCGTGCGCGACGCCACGCTGCGGTTCATTCATCTCGAGCAAGGGCGAATGAGCGAGGGACGGGCTAAGCCGCCGGAGGCACGCCGGGTCATCGGGATGTTCCTGGCGGGCCGCGAGCCAGATACCGTCCTAGATCGTTTTGCTTAGTCAGGGCCTCGCGGGCATGTGGCACCACCGCGATGGTGTATGCAAAATCGACATGAACCATGCCGCCATCGTGAGAATTCCCACGTGCGCTAAAAAAAATCCTTGAATAGGTTTGACCAGGGGACGCCGCCAAGACAATCGCCGAGGACCATAAATTGCGCCGTGGCTTGCGCCTGTTCGCACTCGCGGGGCTCGTCGGCGGGCTTGGCCTGGCCGTGTCGGGTAGCCCAATCGGCTTCGGTCTGGAGGAGGAGTGGGGCTTGCCAGGCTTGTTCGCCCTGCGCGGGATCCGTCCGGCGCCGAACGAGGCCCTCGTGGTGCGGTTCGATCGCGACACGCTGGCCAGGCTGCGCGCGCTGCCTGCGGACCCGGACGACTGGCCGGAGCCGCTGCGCGCCTGCGCCGCACGTCACGGCGGGGTCGAGCGGCTCGGCGATGCCACTTCCCTCGAGCGGCTACCGCGCGTGGTGCAGGCGTGCCTGGTCGAGGAGCTGACCCGACGGGGCGCGGCGGTGATCGCGTTCGATATCGCGTTCCGCCCGGACCCCAGCCGCGAGACGGGCGTCCCGGCTTTTGCCGAAGCGGTCGGCCGTCATGGCGCGGTGATCCTGCTCGAGCGCGCGGTGCGCGAGTGGCTACCCGCTACGCGGGGCCAGTCGACGACAAACGCCCTGCAGACCGAGGTGTTGGAGGGGCCACATGAGGCCCTCGCGCAAGCGGCGATCGCGACTGCGCCATGGGTGCTGCCGCGCGGCTCGGAGCAGGTGCATCAGTTTTGGGCCTTCAACCCCGCGCTGCCCAGCCCCGTCCAGCTGCCGGCGCGGGCACTCGAGGTCCTGGCGCTCCCGGCGCTCGGGCGGCTCGCCGCTTCCACCGGCCAGCCCTTGGCGGCGGCCGGTACGCCAGCCGAGATGCTGGCGCGTCGCACGGGATGGTTTCGCGCCCAGGCTGCCGCCCACGACGGTGGAATCAGCGAATTCGAACTCGCCGGCCTGACCGCCGACGACGCGCGGACGCTGGCGGCGCTGCAGCACGTCTATCGCGGTGCCAACGGCTACTACCTGAATTTCTATGGCCCATCTGGCACCTTTCCGTCGCTGTCCGCCGCCGACCTGTTGATCCCCGAGCCGGGCCATGCAACGTCGCCCGTCGACCTGAACGGGCGGGCGGTGTTCGTCGGCTGGCAAGAGCTGACCGTGCCGCAGGCTCCGGACAGCTACCCGACCGCATTTCGCAGCAGGGAAGGTGTCGACCTGAGCGGGGTCGAAATCGCAGCCACGGCTTTTGGCAACCTGCTCCACGGTGAGACTCTGCGCGGTCCGCCGGAATGGGCGCGATTGGCCATGGTCGCGCTCCTGGGCTTTACCCTCACGCTCGCCAGCTGCTTTGGAACCGTATGGCGCGGTGTGGCAGCGACTCTCACGCTGGCGGCGACGTATGCCGCCGGCGTGGCCGCTAGCTTCGTGCTCTGGAACTTCTGGCTCCCGATCGCGGTGCCGCTGCTGCTCGTGCTGCCACTGGCCGTCTTGGCCGGGCAGGTCGTGCACTATCTCGGCGCTGCCCGCTGGCTGGGCGTCTATGCGCCACGACAGGTCACCCGGCAGCTACTCCAGGGTCACGAACGCGAAGCGAGCCGGCCGCGGCGCCTAGAGGTGACGGTGATGATCACCGACATCGCCGACTTCACATCCTTGGCCGAGCACAGCACGCCGGAGGCGGTGACCGAGTTCGTGACCGGGCATTTCACCCTGCTCAACCGATGCGTCGAGGCCGAGGGCGGGACCGCCGCGCAGTTCATCGGCGACGGCATGATGGCATTCTGGGGCGCGCCCGACCCGCAGCCCGACCATGCCGCCCGGGCCTGCCGGGCGGCGCTGGCGATCGCCGCGTCGATCGAGGACGCGAACGCGCGGCCAAATGCGCGGCTACCGACCCGCCTGCGCATCGGCATCAACACGGGGCTGGTGACGGTCGGCAATGTCGGAGCGCCCGGCCGCAGCAATTACGGCATCGTCGGCGATACTGTGAACACGACCCAGCGGATCGAGCAGCTGGCCAAGCAGATCTGCACCGATGACGCGACGGTGACGGTCCTGGTCAGCGCGCGGACCCGCGCCCAGGCCGGCGGCGGGTTGACGTTCGACGATGCCGGCGCCCATCCGGTCAAGGGCCGGCAGGAGCCCGTGCCGATCTTCCGTCTCGACACCTCGAGGCCGGCGTCCTCGGTGCGGCCCGGGCGGCCCGCTTCGCTGGCGGCACGATATGGCTAGATGGGTCCTGCCGGCCTTGGTGATCGCCTGCCTCGCCGAGGTCGCCTCGGCCAGCGCGGATGAGCCTTGCCGCGGCCCGGGTGGCGGCCCTGCCCCGCCGGTGGCGTATCTCGTCTCGATGGTCGGAGACGTGCGGGTCAACGGCAGACCGCCGGTGGGTGCCCTGCCGAACGGCGTCATCTGCGCCGGTGACGGGCTCAGCGTCGGCGCCGGCAGCAGGGCGGCGGTCTACCTGATCGGCGCCGACACACCTCTGCGGCTGGACGAGAACACGGTCAGCCGGTTCGAGCCGCCGCCGGAGCCCGGGGGTGGCCTCGTTGACCTAGTGATGGGCGGGCTTTACTTTTTGAGCGAGGTTCGCCGGACGCTCACCGTGCGCACGCCCTACGTGAACGCTGGCGTGGAGGGGACCGAGGTCTATCTGCGCGTCGCCGACGCGCGCACCGAGATGCTCGTGCTGGAGGGCCGGGTGGCGGCGACGCCAGGAACGTCCGGCGGTGTGCCGTTTGCGCCCTCTACCGTCACGACCGGGCAGCAGCTCACCGTGGCGCAAGGTGCAGTGCCGGCCCTTTCCGATCTGCCGGACGATGGCGCGGTGTTCGGGGCACTGCGCCGGGTGACGGTCGGCGCGCTGTCCTGGACGCTCTTCTATCCAGAAGTCCTGGTCGGCGACGAGACGGATGCCGAGCCGCGGATCGCCGAGGCCGCCCGGCTTCTGGTGGCGGGCCAGCGCGACCAGGCCGAGGCGTTGCTGGCCCAGGTGCCGGACGTCGGGTCGCGCGGGCGGGCTCGCCGCTGCCTTGCGCACCTCGATCGCCGTGGCCCGTCGCGACCCCTCCACGGCCGATGCACAGGCTGCGCGCGCGATCGCGCTCGCCCCCGAGGCCGCGGCGCCGCATCTGGCGCAGTCCTACGCCCGCCAGCTGGCGCTCGACCTCGACGCTGCGGTCGCCGCGGCCGACCGAGGCGGCTCAGGCTGGCGCCAACTGAGGCGCTACCGCAGGCGCGCCTGGCCGAGCTGTACCTGATGCAGGGCGAGATACGCGCGCTCGCGCCGGGCGGCGGAAGAGGCGGCGCGGCCTCGGCGCAACGCCGTTGACCGACATCGCGCAAGGCTTCGCCGACACTCGCCACCTACCGCGCCGCCGCCGCCGAGGCCGCGTTCCGCCGAGCGCTGCAGCAGGACAGCCAAAATCCGACGGCGCTGCTCGGTCTGGGGCTGGCCCAGATCAGACGGGGCGACCTCGCCGCCGGCACGGTGCAACTGCAGAATGCGGCCGCAGCCGACCCCGCCAGCTCGCTGCTTCGCTCCTATCTCGGCAAGGCGTTCTTCACCGACCGCAACGACGCCGGCGCCGCCAAGCAGTACGCCATCGCCAAGGCGCTCGACCCCAGCGACCCGACGCCCCTGTTCTACAACGCCATCCGCCTGCAGCTCGCCAACCAACCGGTGGCGGCACTGCGCGAGCTCGACCAGTCGATCGCGCTCAACGATAACCGGGCGCCCTTTCGCTCTCGGCTCCTGCTCGACCAGGACCAGGCCGCGCGCGGCGCCAGCCTCGCCCAGATCTACCAGGACCTCGGCTTTGCCCAGCTCGGGATCAACGAGGCCGGGCGCTCGCTCATGCTCGACCCGTCGAGCAGCGCCGCGCACCGCTTCCTCTCCGAAGTCTATCAGGGCGAACCCCGGCTGGAGGCGGCCCGCGTCAGCGAGCTGCTGCAGTCGCAGCTCCTGCAGCCGGTCGGGATGAATCCCGTCCAGCCGAGCCTCGGCTTCGCCGACCTCAACGTGATCGCCAACGCGGGGCCGGCGCATGTCGGCTTCAACGAGTTCACGCCGCTCTTCCAGAAGGACGGCTGGCAGATCAACGGCACCGGCGTCGCCGGCACCCAGCAGACGATCGGCAACGAGCTGGCCGCGACGGCGCTGTGGGGCCGCACCTCGGTCAGCGTCGGCCAGTACTACTTCGACACGGACGGCTTTCGCTCCAACGACAACCTGCAGCACAAGATCTACACACTCTTCGGGCAGGTTCAGGCGACGGACAATCTCAGCCTGCAGGCCGAGTATCGACGGCGCGAGACCAATCAGGGCGACCGCAGCCTGAACTTCGATCCGGACGACTTCCGGCGCAATTTCGACGAGAGCATCGATCAGGATGTTTTTCGAGTCGGCGGCAAGCTGGACCTGTCGCCGTCAACCTCGATGCTGGTGTCGGCCGTGCATGGCAGCCGCAACGAGCACGACCAGACCTTCCAAACCCTCGACCTCGCGCCCGGCTTTCAGCTCGGGCTGACCGTTCGCAATCCCGGCGACCTAGACGGCGACCAAGTTGAGACCCAACTGCTCAGCAGCCATGGTGCGACCCGAACTCGTCGCCGGCGCGGGCATCTATCGCGTCGACGAAGATTCGCGGATCATTCTGACGGTCACCGGCCCCGACGGCTCGAGCACGACCGACGACCTGCTGATCGACCAGCACCAGAACACCGAATCCGAGAACATCTACGCCTACACATATACCAACTGGCCGGAGCCGGTGATCTGGACGCTGGGCGCGGGGCTTGAGCAGACGGACGTTCCGAGGCGGCGGGAGACCGAGCTGACGCCTAAGTTCGGCGTCGAGTATCGGGCCACCGACCGTCTAACCGTGCGGGGCGCCGCCTTCCGCACGGTCAAGGCCAACGTCGTGGCGCAGCAGACGATTCAGCCTACGCTGGTGGCCGGGTTCAATCAGCTCTACGACGATTTCAATGGGACCAAGGCCGACCAGGGCTCGGTCGGTCTCGATTTCAAGTTCCGGCCGGACTTGACTATCGGCATCGAGGCCATCTACCGGGACATTTCGGCGCCCGAGATCAACAACGACGCCGAGGACACCGACATCGTCGTGGACGACGCGTCGGAGGGTTTGGGGCAAGCCTATCTCTACTGGACGCCCACCGACCGCATCGCGGTGAGCTTCGCGCTGCGAGGAGACCACTACAAGGCGCACGCCAACGATGCCGAGTTCGTGCCTCAGGACATCGATTCGATCCTCGCACCCCTTTCGGTGCGCTATTTCGACCCGAGCGGCTTCTTCGCCGTGGCCGGCATCCAGTATGTCGGCCAATCCGTGACCACCGATGACGGCGCCGGCCAGGAGAGCAATCAGTGGGGCGATTCCTGGCTGGTCGACGCCTCAATCGGCTTCCGCCTGCCGAATCGGCGAGGCATCGTGAGCCTCGAGCTCAACAATCTGCTCGACCAGAATATTCACTGGCAGGATGATACGTTCCGCAGTTCAGAGCAGCAGAGCCGCCGCTTTGTCCCGGAGCGGTCGGCGATGGCACGACTGAACCTGAATTTCTAGGGGTAGGAACATGCACGATATTCATTGGACTACCGTTACGGCGATCGCTCTTGCATTGGTCATGCCGATCTCGATGCCCGCCAACGCCGGCGAAACTGCTGGCAAGCAAGTCCAACTTGCCGCTCTGCCGACACTGCCATCGCCGAGCCCAGACGCCCAAATCCGAGTGATACCCGTCCAGGCGCAGACCTGCGGCTGCACGCCTCCGCCAAATCCCAAGCAGAAGATCATGACCACCATCAATGGCAATCGCAGCTGCACCGTGACCACCATAGCCTGCTACGCGCCCTAGCCCGCGACGCCGTCCCCTTGCGCGGCCCGCGGATCCGCGCCAGATCGCGCGGGCGACGCTAGGGAGAAGCTCTTGAGCCTGCGAATCACGACCTGGAACGCGAACTCAGTCCGGCTACGGGAAGTCTGCCCTCCGACGTATCGTCGCCGAGATCCGGCCTGATGTACTATGTCTGCAGGAGATCAAGGTCGAGGACGATCAATTCCCGGCGCAGCTGTGCCGCGAGCTCGGCTTCGAGCACCTGCACATCCACGGCCAGAAGGCCTACCACGGGGTGGCGGTGCTCTCGAAGTTGCCGCTCGAGGCATGCCATACCCGCCACTGGTGCGGGATCGAGCATTCGCGCCACGCGATCTGCACGCTGCCGGGCGGGGTCGAGCTGCACAATTTCTACATCCCGGCCGGCGGCGACGTGCCCGACCCCGAGCTGAATGCGAAGTTCAAGCACAAGCTCGACATGCTGGCCGAGCTGACCACGGATTTCGGCGCGCGGCGCGGCGACGGCGCGCGCGTGGTCCTGGTCGGCGACCTGAACATCGCGCCCTTGGAAAACGACGTCTGGAGTCACCGCCAGCTGCTGAACGTCGTCTCGCACACGCCGGTGGAGACTGAGGCGCTGCTGGGGTGGCAGGCGGCCTACGGGTTCGTCGACGCGGTCCGGGCGGTGGTGCCGGCGAGCGAGAAGCTCTACACGTGGTGGTCGTACCGCAACCGCGACTGGGAGGTTTCCGACCGTGGCCGCAGGCTGGATCACATCTGGCTGTCGCCGGCGCTGGCGCCGAGCCTGGTGACCGCCGAGGTGGCGCGCGCCGCGCGCAGCTGGGAGGGACCGAGCGATCATGTGCCGGTGACGGTCGAGCTCGCCGTCTGAGCCATGGCCGCTAATGCCACGCTGCCGCCATTGGCGGTGACCATGGGCGAGCCCGCCGGCATCGGCGGCGAGATCCTGCTCGCGGCCTGGCGGCGGCTGGCGGCGACCGGGCCGGCGTTCCTGGCGCTCGACGACCCTGAGCGCCTGCGCGCCCTTCCCGGCGGCACGCCGATCCGCGACGTGGCCGACCCCACGGAGGCCGCGGCCATCTTTCCTTACGCGCTGCCCGTGCTGGCGCTGGAGCAACGGGTCGAAGCCACGCCCGGTCGGCTTGACACTCGCCACGGGGCGGCGGTGATCGCCAGCATCGCCCGCGCCGTGTCGCTTACTCGCGCCGGGGCCACCGCTGCCGTGGTCACCAACCCGATCCACAAGGCGACGCTCTACAAAACCGGCTTTGCCTTCCCCGGCCACACCGAGTTCCTGGCCGAGCTCGCCGGGGTCGCCATGCCGGTGATGATGCTGGCCGGGCCGTCCGTCAAGGTCGTGCCGCTTACGGTGCATATACCGCTGGCCGAGGTGCCAAGGGTGCTCGATACCGAGGGTATTGTGCGCCGCGTGCAAGTCGTCGCCGATGCCATGCGGCGTGACTTCGGTATCGCCCGGCCACGGCTGGCGGTGGCCGGGCTCAACCCGCACGCCGGCGAAGGCGGCGCCATGGGGGACGAGGAGGCGCGGATCATCGCCCCCGCGCTGGCTACTTTGCGTGCAGAGGGTCTGGACGTCCTTGGTCCATTCCCCGCGGACACCATGTTCCATGCACGCGCCCGCGCCGGCTACGACGTGGCGCTGTGCATGTACCATGACCAGGCGCTGATCCCGGTGAAGACGCTGGATTTCGATGAGGCGGTGAACGTGACTTTGGGCCTGCCCTTCGTGCGCACCTCGCCCGACCATGGCACGGCGCTGGACATCGCCGGCCGGGGCGTGGCACGGCCCGACAGCCTGATCGCGGCGATCGAGATGGCGGCAGCGATTGCCCGCAGGCGGCGCGACGCCAGGGAGCAGGGACCATGACGACCACGCCCGCACCCTTGCGGCTGGGCCTGAATCTCGACCATGTCGCGACCCTGCGCAACGCGCGCGGCGGGGTGCATCCCGACCCCGTCCGCTTCGCCCATCTGGCGCTCGAGGCCGGGGCCGATGCGATCACTGTCCATCTGCGCGAGGACCGCCGCCACATCCGCGACGCCGACGTCGAGCGGCTGATGGCCGAGCTGACGGCGCCGTTGAACCTGGAGATGGCGGTGACCGCGGAGATGGTGGCGATCGCCCGCCAGCTGCGGCCGCACGCCGTCTGCCTCGTGCCCGAGAAGCGGCAGGAAGTGACCACCGAGGGAGGGCTCGATGCCGTTGGCGGCGGGGCGGCGCTGGCCGAAGCCGTGGCGGCGCTGACGGATGCCGGCTGCCGCGTTTCGCTGTTCATCGATCCCGAGCCGGCCCAGCTCGACGCGGCGCGCGCGGCCGGCGCGCCCGTGGTCGAGCTGCACACCGGCACCTATTGCGGGACGACGCCGGGCGAGGGTCGCACCCGCGAGCTGGATCGGTTGCGGCGCGCCGCCCGGCATGCAGCCGAGATCGGCCTGGAGTGTCATGCCGGACATGGTCTCGACTATGGCAACGCGCGGCCGGTGGCGGGCATTGCCAACATCGTCGAGCTGAACATCGGACACTTCCTGGTCGGAGAGGCGGTCGCGATCGGCCTGCCGGAAGCCGTGCGGCGGATGCGCGAGGTGATGGATGCCGGGCGGCGTGACCTCGCCAGGCCAGGGGACACAGCATGAAGATCGCGATCCTGGGTGCGGGCGGCGTCGGCGGCTATTTCGGCGCGAGGCTCGCCGCCCATGGCAACGACGTCACCTTCATCGCCCGGGGCGCGCACGCCGCGGCCATGCGCGCCACTGGGCTGCGCGTCCTCTCCGGCGCAGGCGACCTCCACCTCCAGCCGGTGCAGCTGCATGAGGACACGCTGCAGACGGGACTGGTCGACATCGTACTGGTGGCGGTCAAGATGTACGATCTCGACGCCGCGGCCGCGATCATCAAGCCGCTGCTGAACGTCGATACCGCCGTCGTGCCGTTCCAGAACGGTGTCGAGGCCGGGGCCATTCTCGAGCGCAATCTCGGCCGCCGCTATGTATGCGGCGGAGTCGCCTATATCGGCGCCGGGATCGAGGCGCCGGGCGTGATCCGCCACACCGGCAGCATGGCGCGCCTCATCTTCGGTGAGCTGCAGGCCAACGATTCCTGGCGGCTCGACACGCTGCAGGCTGCGTGCCAGGGGGCCGGGATCGACGCCGTGCTGTCGCCGGCGATCACGGTGGAGATCTGGCGCAAGTTCCTGTTCCTGGCCCCCTACGCCGGCAGCACCTGCGTGGCCCGAGCCCCGATCGGGGCGGTTCGCGAGGACCCGGCGCGGTGGACGCAGTTCAGGTCATTGGTAGCCGAGGCTGCCGCGGTAGCGCGGGCCGAGGGCGTCGAGCTGCCCGAGGACATCGTGGCGGAGCGGGTGGCCTTCGCCCATGGCCTGCCGGCCGAGATGCGCTCGTCGATGCTGCAGGACCTGGAAGCCGGCCGGCGGCTCGAGCTGGACTGGCTGACCGGGGCGGTGGTGCGGCTGGGCGAGGCCGCGGGTGTCGCGACACCCGCGAGCCGCGAGGTCTACGACGCCCTGGCCCCGTTCCGCATGGGGCGCCCGGCGGCGCAGGCTTAAATCGGCTCAGTTCAGCGCACGCTTCGCCCCTGGCGCATCCAACGAGAACGCGGGGATGGTGACATCGAAGCGCTCGCCTTGGTCGGTGACCATCTGGTAGCTGCCGGCCATGATCCCGGACGGCGTGGGTAGGGGAGTGCCGCTGGTGTACTGGAAGCTCTCGCCGGGTGCGAGCAGCGGCTGCTCGCCGACCACGCCATCGCCGCGGACCTCGACCACCCGCCCGACGCCGTCGGTGATCTTCCAGTGGCGGGTGAGCAACTGGACCGTCTCCCGTCCGACATTCTCGATTCGCACCCGATAGCCGAACACCCATCGTTCCTTGGCCGGCGCGGACTGGTCCGCGACGTAGAACGGCTCGACGGCGATGCGGATCGATCGAGTGGTCTCGGTGTACATCGGTAAGTTCCAGGGCAATGCGCTCGGCGAAGACTAGACCGATCCGCGAGCGCTGGGGAGGTGGCCGCGTCACACGACCTCGCGTTGACAGGCGGCCGAGCGGGCGACGACAATGCGGCACGAACCTGGAGGCTTGGGCATGTTGACGCGAGAGCTGGTGGCGCCGAACGATCTCGAGGCGTTCTGGATGCCGTTCACGGCGAACCGGCACTTCAAGGCGAACCCGCGCCTGATCGCCCGGGCGGAGGGGATGCACTATACGCTGACGGACGGGCGCCAGCTGATCGACGCCACCGCCGGGCTGTGGTGCTGCAACGCCGGCCATGCGGCGCCACGCATCGTGGAGGCGATCCGGCAGCAGGCTGCCGAGCTCGATTTCGCGCCCAGCTTCCATTGGGGCCACCCGAAGGCGTTCGCGCTCGCCTCGCGATTGGCGCACCTATTCCCAGGCGATCTCGACCACGCATTCTTCACCAATTCGGGCTCGGAGTTGGTCGACACCGCGCTCAAGATCGCGCTGGCCTACCAGCGCGCGATCGGCCAGGGCACGCGCACCCGGCTGATCGGCCGCGAGCGCGGCTATCACGGCGTCGGCTTCGGCGGCATCTCGGTCGGCGGCATGGTCAAGAACCGGATGTTCTTCGGCTCGCTGCTCACCGGCGTCGACCACCTGCCGCACACGCTGGACCTCGAACGCAACCGGTTCAGCCGGGGCCAGCCCGAGCACGGCGCGGAGCTCGCGGACGCACTGGAGAAGCTGGTGGCGCTGCACGACGCGTCTACCATCGCCGCCGTGATC
This sequence comes from uncultured Alphaproteobacteria bacterium, assembly GCA_963798145.1. Classification (GTDB taxonomy): domain Bacteria; phylum Pseudomonadota; class Alphaproteobacteria; order Geminicoccales; family Geminicoccaceae; genus Benzoatithermus. The sequence continues at coordinate 62,830 of CAWCSG010000016.1, read as the reverse complement.
GTCGAGCCGGTGGCGGGCTCGATCGGGGTCTACCCGCCGCCGGTGGGCTATCTGGAACGGCTGCGGGCGATCACCGAGAAGCACGGCATCCTGCTGATCTTCGACGAGGTGATCACCGCCTATGGGCGGCTCGGCACCGGCTCGGCAGCCGAGTATTTCGGCGTCATCCCGGACCTGGTCACCACCGCCAAGGGCCTGACCTCGGGCACGGTGCCCATGGGTGCGGTGATGGCGAGGAAACACATCCACGACGCGATCGTCCATGGCCCCGGCGCGGGCGGCGAGAAGGCGATCGAGCTGTTCCACGGCTACACCTACTCGGCCCATCCGCTGGCCTGCGCCGCGGCCCTGGCGACGTTGGAGACCTACCAGGAGGAGGGCCTGTTCGAGCGCGCCAGGGAGCTGGCACCCTACTGGGAGGAGAAGCTCCATTCCCTGCGCGGCCGGCCGCACGTGATCGACATCCGCAATATCGGCCTGATGGGCGCCATTGATCTCGAGCCAAGGCCGGGCAAGCCCGGCGAGCGCGCCTATGACGCGATGACCACGGGCTGCGACCATGGGGTGATGCTGCGGATCACCGGCGACACGCTGGCGATGTCGCCGCCGCTGATCGTGACCAGGGAGCAGATCGACGAGATCATGACGCGCGTTGGCGCGGTGCTGGACGCGTTGGCCTAGGCGCGGCGCAACATCCTGACACAGCCGCAGGCTGGGATGGCCGACCATCCAGGCCGGTGGTGGATTCTGGCGACGATGGCGCTGCCGGCGTTCCTGCTCAACATCGACTTCTACGGCATCACGGTCGCCCTGCCCTCGATCGGTGAGGCGTTCGGCGCCGGGACGACGGCGCTACAATGGACCGTCAATGGGTTCAACCTCGCGCTGATTGCACCGCTGGTCGCCTTCGGCCGCCTGGGCGATCTCGTCGGGCGGCGCAAGGTGCTGCTCGTCGGGGTCCTGCTGTTCGCGCTCGGCTCCGCCATGTGTGGTCTCGCCCCCGGGATCGGCATGCTCATCGCGGGTCGCTGCGTGCAGGGCCTGGCGGTGGCGCTGTTCTCGACCAGTCCGCTCTCGATCGTCGGCGACGTTTTCCCGGAAGGCCGCCGCGGCCTCGCTTTCGCGATCTGGGCCGCGATTGGTGCGGCCGGCTCGGCCGTCGGCCCACTGGTCGGCGGGGCGCTCACCGACCTCCTGGGTTGGCGCTGGTTCTTCTTCGTCAACCTGCCCGTGGCGGCGCTGACCATCCTACTCGTGCTCGCGATCGTACCCGAATCGCGCGACGAGACCGCGCGCGGCCCGTTGGACCGGCTGGGGTTCGCGACGATCACCCTGGGCCTCGCCACCCTGGTGTTCGGACTGCAGGCCGGCGACGACAGCGGCTGGCTGTCGCCGGTCGTCCTGACCACGACAGTGGGCGGGCTTGCCCTGTTGCTCCTCGCCGCCCGGATCGAAGCCCGCTGCGCCCAGCCGCTGATCGAGCCGGACCTCTTCCGTCGCCCCGGCTACCTGCCCGTCCTGGGCGTGGCGATCGCCGGCAATTTCGGCTTCAGCGCGCTGATCTTCTTCACCGCACTTTACCTGCAGGACCAGCTCGACCTCGCCCCGCTGCAGGCGGGTCTGGTGATGATCGCGTTTTCCGCCTGCTTCGTCGTCACGCTACCGCTGGCGGGCGGGTTGCTGCGACGGGCGGGGCCGCGCCTGCTGATGCTCATTGGGATGGCGTTGATGACGGCCGCCTGCTTGCTGTTCCTGCCCGGCCGCTTGAGCTGGCTCGTACTCGGTCTCGCCGTCGCCGGCATCGGCCAAGGCTTCGCCTTCAACACCTCGACGACCGCCGCGATGGACGCGGTGCCGGTCGCGAAATCCGGTGCCGCCTCCGGCGTGCTCAATGCGGCCCGCCAGCTCGGCTCCACATTGGGCATCGCCATCGCTGGCGCCGTGTTCCAGACCATCGAGAGCCGGGGCCTGATGACGGCCCTGCACGGCCATGCCGACCTCGGCACCGAGCAGGTTGCACTGGTGCGTGGACTGTTCTCGGGCTCGGCCGCGGCACGAACCACCCTCGCCAGCTTGGCGCCCGCCCTGCGTGGTGAGATCGATGGAGTCACGGCAGCCGTGTTCGACTCCGCCTTTCAGGGCGCCATGCTGCTCTGCGCCGTGGTCTCGCTCGCGGGCGTCCTGGCCGCGCTCAGCGTGTCGCGACCTGGGGCCGCTGACGCGCGGTAGGGCTGCGGCAGATGGCGGACTCGTCGACCGGCCAAGGCAGCTGCTCCGCGCTGCTGGCCAGGACTGGCGAGCCGCCCCACAGCCGCGGCAACTGATTGCCGGCCAGATTGCGCAGCCCATCCCACAGCTCGGCTACGGTCGAGCGTGGGCGGACCACTTCGATGTTCTGCATCATGCCGGCATCCTCGTGGCCGACAATGTGGCAGTGATAGACGAACTTGCCGACCATCAGCGGGTTCAGGAACGGAATGATCAGCTTCACCTCGCCGGGCGTGTTGCCGATCTGCCAGGGCACGTTGATCACGTCGCGCAGGCCCGGATAGTCCTGTTGCACGCCGTTGACCTCCTTCACCAGGAATGAGGTCTGGTGCAGATGGAAAACGTGCAGCTCGCCGGAGGTGTTGCGGATCGTCCACTCTTCGACATGGCCGAGCTGGACCGTGGTGTCGATCCGGTTCGCATCGTAGGTCTTGCCGTTGATATAGAAGGCGGAAAAATCCGGCGCGTCGGAGAAGGTGAACGTCCGCCGCTTCGTGATCGGCTTGGTTTTCAGCTCCTCGCCGGTCAGGCCGATCGATTCGATGTTGGCGCCGGCCCGCTCCAGGCGCCGTGCCAAAGCGCCGCCTTCGACGTGAGCCCCCTCGACCACGAAGGTGCCGAGCCGCGCGCGCGGACTCGGCAGACCGGTCGGACCGGTGTCGACATTGGTGGTCTGGAAATAGTAGCGGCCGGGCGCGCCTGCTTCGACAACCACCAGCGTACGGGCACCAGGGGGCAGGAACAGCGTATCCTGCCGAATAGGCTTGCGGAGAAAGTTACCGTCACGCTCCAGCACCCAGAACTGGTGCCCCTCGAGCCTCAGGTTGAAAAAGCTGTCGGCGCCAAGATTGCCGATCGCCCAGATCTGGAGCTCGCCCGGCCGGCTACGGATCGGCGGGTTGGAGAGTCCATTGACGGTCCGGGTCGGCGAGGTGCCGCCAGGCAGGTTGATGTCCTTGAGCACCATCACCCGCTCACGCAGCTTGGCGAGCTCAGGGTAGTGACTCTCGACACCGCCATCGACGATCAGCATGCCAGAGAGGCCGGAGAGGATCTGGGGATCGACGAACTCGTGCAGGTGCGAGTGATACCAATGCAGGCCCTGTGGATGGTCGTCTGGGATGTTCACGCGATACTGGAAGCTCTTGCCCGGACCGACATTGATGAACACGTTGTCGCCCGGCGGCTTCGGGCTCACGTCCATGCCATGGAAATGAATGTTGGTCGGCTGCTTGCCGGTGATCTCCACGTCGGCCGGGCCGATGCGATTGACCAGACGCAACAACATCGTGTCGCCACGACGAACCCGCAGCGTCGGCGGAATGTAACGGTCGTTGTAGACGTTGCTGGTAACGCGCTCGGTGGCGACCGTAACCTTGCCGGGCTCTGTGACGAAGATGGCGTCGAGCACGCCGTTGTGGCTGCGTATCTCAGGCGGATTGGGCAGGTCGGCCACGGTTGTATTATCGGGACCGCGGTTGAATTCGGCCCGCGCCTCGCTCCACACGCCGACCGTCCCAAGCAGCAGAACGACAGCCGCCAGCCGCCTTCCGCGCATTCTCGTTCCTCCCGCTTACGACGTCCTCGACCTCGAGCCGACACAGAGTGCCGAGTAGACGGGAGAAGATCAACTGCTAGTTAGGCGCCGCGCTGGCGACGACCCGCGTGTCCAGGAAAGCCGGATCGATCCGCTCCGCCCAGGAGACGATCGGAATGACCTGCTGACCGTCCTGCGCGCGCTGCCCGCGGATTGGGTTGATGTAATTCCAGACGATCTGGCCGGGCTTGGTGACCTCGAAGATGCGGCCGCCGTCGGACTCGGTGATCAGCGTGTTGCCGTTCCGCAGGCGGACTTCCGACGAGCGGACCTCGCTCTCGAACGGCTCCTCCGGCGTGCCGGCGTAGGTCCAGACGATCTCCTGCGTCTTAGGATCGATCTCGATCACGCGCGTGATGCCGCCGGGACCGACATTGCCCTGGTTGTCGAACAGCAGGATATTGCCGTTCGCCAGCAGGTCCGGGTCGTGCTGGCGCAGCCACGGACCCCGGGTGGCCCAGACGATCTCCTCCGTGGCCGGATCCAGGATGGCGATGGTGCCGATCTCGCGGAACGACAGCAGCAGGCGGCCGGCCGTCGCTGCGGGCAGCTTCGCCGCGGTGGTGCCGTCGAGGACTTCGATCGAGTTCGTGTGCAGGTAGTCGCCGGCACCCTTTTGGATGTACCAAGGCACCGTATCGAGCAGCCGCGCGTACGGCGATCGCAGCATCACGTCGAGCATCCGGATCTTCTTCAGCTCTTTGCCGTCGGGCGACAGTATCGCCACATAATCATCGATGCGCGGCGCCTTGAGATGCGGGTATTGCGCGATGTCGTCCTGGCCGATCTCCTGGGTCAGACGTAGATCTTGCCATCGGCAGCGACGCTCAGGTCATGGTGTACATGTGCCAGATACTTCCACAGGACGTTCGAGTCCTTGTCGAACTTGACCAGACCGTAGCCCCAGGGCGTGTCACCCACGGCAACGTAGAGGGCCAGCAGATCGCCATTGGGGTAGAGGTGAGTCTTCTCGATGTAGACATGGGAATCGGGCTGCGGTGCCTTCACCGCCGCGGTCTTGTCCCAGATCTGGCTGAACGGGATGCCCCATTCACGCACCACTTGGCCATGCATGTCGATCAGCCGGGCCTTCTGGTCATGGCCGGAAGTGTAGAGTGTCAGGCCGTTCTGCGCCTTGGCCGGATCGTAGACGGTGACCCCACGCCGATCGGTCCGGGCTGGACGCCAAAGATCAAACTGGAGCGGATCGTTATATTGCGTAAGCTTGCTGTAGAGAGCGGTGCCGGCGCGGTAGGCGTGCTCGACGATGCGCGCAGGCCCAACGTCGGTCAATGTCGTCACGCTGCCAGCGACGAAGCTCAGCGTGGCGACCGCCGCGATGCAGCTTGCGATATAAGCGGATCGCCCCAGTTCCCCGATCGAGCCGTTCATCGAAACATCCAAGATGTGATCAGTAACGTTGTCGCGCAGGAGCTTTGTAGGCATTAACTCTCGCAATCATAACTGACTGACGCACGACAAGTTCCACATAGTCCATCAGACGACACATGCAGAAATCGCAGGGCAGCAGATTATAATAAATTCTATCGGATTTATAGCGTTTTCGTCCGCAGCAGCGGGATCCGTGATGCCGCAGCGAGGCGGCGAAGCGTGTGCGGCGTGACCCCAGTGCCACTTCAGCTCGCCCGTTTATCGGCTTGGCGCGCCTACACTGGACCGCCGCGACCGCTTTGGGCAAGCTAGTTGAGGTGCGAGCACGATGGAGCTTGGTAATGCACGATGATGAGGTCCGCATTGAAGCGTGAGCTTGGGATCGGGGCGGGGCTGGCGCTGATGGCCTTGTCCTTGTGGGCGACCGTCCCGAAGGCGGTGGCGGAACCGGCCTCGCCACCGCGGCCCAGCATCGTCTTCATCCTCAGCGACGATGAGGATGTGGCGTCGCACTGGGTGATGGCGCAGACAACCGCGCTCATCGCGGACCAGGGTGTTACCTTCAATAACTTTTTCGTCAGCTACTCGTTCTGCTGCCCCTCGCGGACCACGATTCTGCGCGGCCAGTATCCGCACAACCATCGGATCGAAGGCAACGAGTGGCCGGCCGGCGGCTACGAGAAATTCCGCGCGCTTGGGCTTGGCGACTCGACGCTGGCGACGTGGCTGCAGTCAGCAGGGTATCATACAGCCTTCTTCGGCAAGCTGATGAACGGCTATGAACCAGCGAAACATGCAGCGCCGCCCGGCTGGAACGAGTGGTACGGAGTGGGCGGTAAATTCTCGAACTTCGACTACACCCTCAACCAGAATGGCGACCTGATCGCCTACGGCCATCGGCCCCAGGATCATCTTACCGATGTGCTCGCGGCCAAGGCCGCCAACGTGATCCGGCGGGCAGACCCAGCGGCACCCCTGTTCCTCTACGTTGCACCCTATGATCCGCACAGCCCGGCGGAACCGACAGCGCGCTTTGCCGGTCTTTATGCGGACGAGCCGCTCCCGCAATCACCCTCGTTCGACGAGCCGGACGTCACCGACAAGGCCTCCTACGTGGCATCGCAGCCGCGGCTCGCGGCGTGGCAGATCGAGGCAGTCACCAGGCACAATCGCGAGCGCCTGCGCGCGCTGCGGGCCGTGGATGACCTGGTGGCGACGATCGTGACCGCCCTGAAGGACACCGGCCGGCTCGACGACACCTATGTCGTCTACAGCTCCGACAATGGGTTCCACATGGGCCAGCACCGGCTGTTCGTCGGCAAGACCACGGCCTACGAGGAGGACATCCGCGTGCCGTTCGTCATGCGCGGCCCAGGGGTGCCGGCGGGGCAACAGAACGATCAGCTGGTGCTCAACAACGATCTGGCCCCCACTTTCGCTGCCATCGCCGGGGTCACGCCGCCCGGGTTCGTCGACGGGCGCTCGTTCCTGCCCCTGCTGACGAAGCCGGCGACGCCATGGCGCAAGAGCTTTCTGCTGGAGCGGCGGCAGATGGAGACCCACGAGCTGACTGGCAACGCGATCCTCGACGCCATCCGCACCGCCCGCCACACCTACATTGAATATGGCACCGGCGAACGCGAGCTTTACGACCTCGCGGCCGATCCGTACCAGCTCACCAACCTCGCGCGAACCGCCGACCCCATGCTGCTGGATGCCATGGCTAATCGACTGGCGGAGCTCAAAAACTGCGCCGCGGCGAACTGCCGCGAGATCGAAGACCTTCCCGTGGAGCCGGCCTCCTTGCCGGTGGTCGAGTTCGAGCCACCGGCCAAGGGCTGACGGTCGATCTCTACGGTCCCGCACGCGACCGGCGACGGATCGCCCCGAACGGCTCGCCGCTCGCCCGCCGGGTGAGGTATAGGTGTTCGCTGTCGGTGGCAGAAGGCGATCGGACGCTTCGTCGGGGAGGCAGAAAATGGCAGCCGCGGTCTGGTCGCAGCTCCACGATCCGTTTCGCAATCTGTGGCTCTCGACGCTGCCGGCCGCGACCGGCGGCCGCCGGCGATGAAACCCATTGTCACGCTCACCGTAAACCCGGCGATCGACGCTGCCTGCATCGCGGACGAAGTCGTGCCGATGCGCAAGGTGCGCACGCGCGACGAGCGCTACGGACCGGGCGGCGGCGGCCTCAACGTGGCCCGGGTGGTTCGGGAGCTCGGCGCCGAGGTCGTGGCGTTCTACCTGGCCGGCGGAATCACCGGCCAGGCGCTCGAGCAGATGATCGAGCGCAGCGGCTTGGCCGCGGTGCGGGTGCCGATCGCCGACCTGACCCGGGTCAGCCACACGGTGTACGAGACCAGCACCGGACACGAGTTCCGGTTCACGCCAGAGGGTCCGGCGGTCACCGCCGCTGAATGCCACAATTGCCTGGAGGTGCTTTCGATCGTCGACGCCGAGTGGTTCGTCGCCAGCGGCAGCCTCGCCCGTGGCATGCCGGGCGATTTCTACGCTAGCGTGGCGCGGCTGGTTAAGGCACGCGGCGGTAAGATGGTCCTGGACAGCTCCGGCGTCGCTCTCCACCACGCGCTGGCCGAGGGCGTCCACCTCGTCAAGCCGAGCCGGCGCGAACTGGAGAACCTGCTCGGGCGCAAGGCGACCACCCCCGCCGAGGAGGAGTCTCTCGCGCGCGAGCTGGTCGACAGCGGTCGGGCGGAGATCGTAGCGTTGACGCTGGGCGCGGACGGTGCGGTATTGGCCACGCGCGAGCTGACCTTACGATTGGCGAGCCCGCGGGTGCAGGCGAAAAGCGCTGTGGGAGCTGGCGACAGCTTCGTGGGTGCGATGATTTGGGCGCTGGCGCAAGGTCGGCCGGTAACCGAGGCTTTTGGCTACGGCTTGGCTGCTGGTGCAGCTACGGCAATGACCCACGGCACGGAATTGTGCAGCCGGGTCGACACCGAGCGCTTGGCCAGATCAGTGTGCGAGCTGCTGCCGGGCAACGAGCCGGCCAGCATCTGACAGGACGGAGACGGACGTGCCTTATCTCGCGATGATCCGCCACGGCGAGAGCGACTGGAACCTGCAGAACCGATTCACAGGTTGGGTCGATGTCGACCTCTCGGAAACCGGCCTCGCGCAGGCGCGTCGTTCGGGAGAGTTGCTGCGTGCGGAGGGCATCGATTTCGATCTCGCCTACACCTCGGTGCTCAAGCGCGCGATCCGCACGCTGTGGATCGTGCTCGACGAGCTGGACCGGATGTGGCTGCCCCAGGTCACCAGCTGGAGGCTCAACGAGCGCCATTACGGCGCCCTGCAGGGGCTGAACAAGGCCGAGACGGCGGCCAAGCACGGTGATGCCCAGGTCAAGATCTGGCGCCGCAGCTTCGACATCACGCCGCCGCCGCTGGCACTCGACGACCCGATGCACCCCAGCCACGACCCGCGCTATGCCGGGCTCGCGGCCGATCTCCTACCTGCAACCGAGTCCCTGAAGATCACGCTCGATCGCGTCATGCCCTACTGGGGCGAGGCGATCGCGCCGCAGCTGAGCGCCGGCAAGAACGTGATCGTGGCAGCGCACGGCAACAGCCTGCGCGCCCTGGCCAAGCATCTGTTCCAGATCGGTGACCAGGACATCATCGGTCTGGAGATCCCGACCGGCAACCCGATCCTGATCGAGCTGGACGACTCGCTCCGCCCGATCAGCGCTCGCTATCTCGATGAAAGCCGGGCGGGGAAGCTGCCTCGCATCGGCGGCTGAGCCAGGACCAACGGCGACTCGACGGATCGGTGCGATCAGAAGTGGCGCCAGCCGGCACGGTCGACCTTCAGGGCGCGCCCGCATTCATCCAGGACCACGCACCCCGGCTCGGCTTGAATCGCGCCAACGCGGCTCAAGCCATGGCCGAACCGACCGGCCAGCCCCTCTACGGCACCACGCCGGTCGGCCGGTGCCGTGAACAGCAGCTCGTAATCGTCGCCGCCGGTGAGCGCCGCATCCCGGGCGCCCGGGATGCCATGTGCTACGGCGGAGAGCGGCAGCAGCGATGCGTCGAGGACGGCTCCGACACCCGACGCCTTCAGCACGTGGCCGAGGTCGGCGACCAGGCCGTCCGAAACGTCGATGGCCGCCGTGGCGAGACCGCGCAGCGCCTTGCCCAGCGCCAGACGCGGGCGCGGCGTGCGGTAGCGGTCGACCAGGGCCATGGCCTCGTCCTCGGCGACCGCCAGCCCTCGCAGTGTGCGCAGGCCAAGCGCGGCGTCGCCGAGCGTGCCCGAAACCCAGATGTCGTCGCCGGCGCGCGCCCCGGACCGCAGCAGGGCCTGGCCCTTGGGCACGGTGCCGAGGATCGTCAGCGACAGCATCAGCGGGCCGGGGGTCGCCACCGTGTCGCCGCCCAGGAGGTTGCAGCCGAAGCGCTGCTGGTCGGCCATCAGACCAGCCGCGAACCGGTAGAGCCAAGCATCGTCGATGGCCGGCGAGCGGGCGAGCGCTGTCAGATAGCCCAGCGGCTCGGCACCCATGGCGGCGAGGTCGGAGAGATTGACCCGCAGCAGCTTGCCGGCGACCAGCTCGGCCGGGTCGTCCGCCAGGAAATGGACGTCGGCCACCATCACGTCCTTGGCGACGACCAGCTCCTGCCCCGCCGGCAGATCGACCAGCGCCGCGTCGTCTCCCAGTCGCAGGGCGCCGGAATAGCCACGCGCCAGCGGCTTCAGCAGGCGGTCGATGAACTCGAACTCGCCCATGGTCATGCGACGGTGGCGGTCGGGCGCAGCTGCGGCGCCACCCGGTCCAGCACCGCGTTGACGAAGGCCGGCTCGCTGGCGTCGAAGAACAGGTGAGCCAGCTCGACATACTCGTTGATCACGACCTTGACGGGCACGTCGGTCCGATCGGCGAGCTCGAACGCCCCAGCGCGAAGGCAGGCACGCAGCAGGTACCCGCAGCGAATCAACGTCCAGCCCTCGGCGAGGCACAGCGCCAGCTCGGCGTCGAGGCGATCCTGCGCGGCCGAGGCGCCCTTGACCACGATCTCGAACCATTCGCGGTCGACCGCCGGCGATGGCTCGTCGCTCTCGACCATCTCGAACAGGCGCCCGAGGCGATGGTCGGCGAACTCACGGCACACGGCATCGGGCTGCTCGCCCAGCTGCTCGATCTGGTAGAGCGCCTGCACGGCCGCGAACCGTGCGGCCCGGCGCTTGTTGAGAACCGGCTTGGTGCTGGGTCGGGTCATCGGGCGACGCCCCCCAGCCGGCGTTGCCACAGCAGCAAGGCCAGCGCAGCGCGGGCGGCGCCCCCGCCCTTGTCCTGCCTGCCGGGGTCGGCGCGCTCCATGGCCTGGCCCTCATTCTCAACGGTGAGGATGCCGTTGCCGATGGCCACCCGCTCGCGCACACCCAGCTCCATGAGACCACGGCAGCTCTCGCCCGCCACCAGCTCGTAGTGCGTGGTCTCGCCGCGGATCACGCAGCCAAGCGCCACGAACGCGTCGAAGCGGCCGCAGGCGAGCGCGATCGCCGGCGGGATCTCGAGCGCACCGGGAACGACGAGATGCGTGGTCTCGACGCCAGCGGTCGCGAGGACGGCCCGCGCGCCGGCCACCAGCAGATCATTGATCGCCGCATAGAAGCGCGCCTCGACCACGAGCACGCGTGCACCCGGCAGGTGGGGCACTTCGGCATCGGCCCCGGCTCCGGCCATCCAGCAATCTCCTCAAGGCGCAGCGGACGTCCCGTAGGTAGGCGATCCCGACGTCCGCTCAAGGCTGCCGGGCGAACGCGAGCTGCCTTGCCACATACCGCGCCAGCATGTCGGCTTCGAGATTGACGGGATCGCCCACCCGTCGCTCGGCCAGAGTCGTGTGCGTCCAGGTATGCGGAATGATGGTGACGGCGAAGCGGTCGTGGCCGGCCTCGTTGACCGTCAGCGAGATCCCGTCGACCGCGATCGAGCCCTTGACCGCCAGCATCGGCGCCAACAGCGCCGGGACCGCGATCTCGAACCGATGGCAATCGCCGTCGGGCGCGATGCGCGCAATCTCGCCGACCGCGTCGACATGTCCGAAGACCAGATGGCCGCCCAGCTCGTCGCCCAGCCGCAGCGACCGCTCGAGGTTCAGCCGCTGCCCCTCGCGCCACCTCGCGAGCGTGGTCCGCGCCAGGGTCTCGGCGGAGACCTGCACGGTATGGGTCCGCCCTTCCGTGGCGACGACGGTCAGGCAGACGCCGCTGTGCGACACCGATGCGCCGAGCGCGATCTCGGCCAGCGGCAGATCGCTGGCGACCACGAGCTCGCGGCCGCCCGCGATCTCCCGAGCGGCTGCCACCATGCCGGCATGAGTCACGATGCCAGTGAACATCCGGGTCTCACCTTTCCTCGGCCAGGGGCTCCAGTACGCTCAACCGATCCGCACCCAGCCGCCGTTCCTCGAGCCGCCGCCAGCGTCTGGCACCGGCCAGGCCGCGCACCGCCAACGAGTGCACCGCGGGCAACCCATCGCCACCGATCAGGACCGGCGCCTCGAACTGGTACAGCCGGTCGACGAGGTTCTCGCGCAGGAATGCCGAGGCGAGCGTCGCGCCGCCCTCGACCAGCACGCGGGTGATACCCTGATCGGCCAGCGCCGCCAGGACCTCGTGCAACTCGGCGTCCAGCCGCGGCTCCGCCACCGGCAACAGTGTGACGCCTGCGGAGCGCAACGCCGAGGCAGTGGTCCCCTCGGTGGCCTGGGTGAACAGCCAGACCGGCAGGTTGGTGGCGCTGCGCGCGAGCCGGCTCCCGGCCCCGAGCCGCAGCCGCCGGTCGACCACCACGCGAACGGGCGAGCGCTCCTCCAGCCCGGGCAGGCGGCAGGTGAGCATGGGATCGTCGGCGAGCGCAGTGCCGCTGCCGACCAGGATCGCGTCGTGACGCAGGCGCAGGCGATGGCCTTCGGCTCGGGCAGCTGGGCCGGTGATCCACTGGCTCTCGCCGGTGACGGTGGCGATCCGACCATCCGCGCTGGTGGCAAGCTTGAGCGCCACGAACGGGCGGCGCCGGCACATGCGCAGGAAGAAGCCCGCGTTCTGCTCGCGCGCCGCCTCTTCGAGGCATCCAACGTCGACAGGCATCCCGGCAGCCCGCAGCCGCGCGATGCCCTGGCCGTTAACCCGCGGGTCGGGATCGACGGCGGCGACGACGGCACGGGCGATCCCGGCCGCCAGCATGGCGTCGACGCAGGGCGGCGTGCGGCCGTGGTGTGCGCAGGGCTCGAGTGTCACATAGGCCGTGCTGCCGCGGGCAGCAGCGCCCGCACGGGCGATCGCCTCGCTCTCGGCATGCGGGCGCCCGCTGGGCTGGGTCCACCCGCGCCCGACGACGCGGCCGTCCTTCACCAGCACGCAGCCGACCGCCGGATTCGGCCAGACATTGCCCAGCCCCCGTTCCGCCAGAGCCAGCGCCATGGCCATAAATCGCCGATCGTCCGCCGCGGTCATGATTGCCGCAGCACCGCCTCCGGGCGGGCAGTCATACTAGGCGTCATGGTCCTCGGGCAGCTGACGGATGAATTCCTCGAAGTCGCGCACGGTCGCGAAGTCGCGGTAGACCGAGGCGAAGCGGACATAGGCCACCTCGTCGAGCTTGGCGAGGCCCTCCATCGCGAGCTCACCGATGCGCGTCGAGGGCACCTCGGTCTCGCCGCTGGTCTCGATCCGCCGCACGATGCCGTTGATCAGCCGCTCGATCTGCTCCTCGCCGATGCCGCGCTTGCGGGTCGCGATGCTGATCGAGCGCCCGAGCTTGTCGCGATCGAACGGCGCCCGCCTGCCGTCCTTCTTCACCACGGAGAGATCTCGCAACTGCACACGCTCGAAGGTGGTGAAGCGCGCGCCGCAACCCGGGCATTGCCGACGGCGGCGGATCGCCGACGCTTCGTCGACGGGCCGCGAATCCTTTACCTGGGTATCTTCCGAGCCGCAAAATGGGCACCGCATGCAACGCTCCGACCGCCTGGCAGGCCCCGCCGGGGCGCCGGACTATAGCAGCGGCAACGATTTAGCACAGTAGGCGGTCAGCCCAGCTGGTCGACCCGGCGCTGGTGCCGACCGCCCTCGAACCCCGTCTCGAGGAATGCGACGAGACAGTCGATGGCCACATTCGCCCCGACCACCCGCGCACCCAGGGCCAGGACATTGGCGTCGTTGTGCTGTCGCGCCATCCGGGCGGTCGTGACGTCGTGGCAGAGCGCGGCGCGGACATGCGGATGCCGGTTGGCGGCGATGCTGATCCCGATGCCGGTGCCGCAAACCAGGACGCCCCGATTCGCCCGACCGTCGGCCAATGCGGCAGCCAATGCTCCGGCCTTCTCGGGGTAGTCGACCGAGCCGCCGTCATTGGTGCCAAGATCGAGCACCGGGACGCCGCGCTCGGTCAGCACGGCCTTCAACGCGTCCTTGAGTTCGTAGCCGGCATGATCGGCGGCGAGTGCAACCGTGGTCTCGGGCATGCGTGGCTCTTTTCGGCAGATCGACTGTTACTGCATGCTAGCGCATCAAGCACGGCACTGGAACGGCCGTACCAGAGGTCGCCAAGTGGCTGCTTGCCATCGGCGGTCCGTCGCCCTAGCCCTATGCCGGCAGACTGCCGGCCATAGGCCAGCCACCAGGGGAGGTTAGAGGATGCCCAAGGTCACGATGTCCACGCCCGTGGCGATGAACGCCGATGCGCTCTGGCAGGCGATGGGCTCGTTCGCCGCGATCGGCAACTGGCACCCGATGATGGAGAAGGTCGAGGCCGAGGGCGAGAAGAAGGGCTCGATGCGCACGCTGCAACTGATCGGCGGGGCCAAGCTGGTCGAGCGCCTGGAGGAGGTGAGTCCCACCGAGCGGCTCTACCGCTACTCGATCATCGAGAGCCCGCTGCCGATCAGCAACTACTTCTCCGAAATCCGGGTCAAGGACAACGGCGACGGCACCAGCCTGGTCGAGTGGTCGAGCGACTTCGACGTCAACACCGGCAACGAGACCGACGTGGTCAAGACCGTGCAGGAGGTCTACCAGGCCGGACTCGACAACATCACCAAGCTCTACGGCATCAAGCGCTGAGCCAGCGCGGCTCCGCAACGGCGCGGAGCTGCAACGTCGATGAGCTCGATTCTGGAGTTCTGGCGCGGCGGAGTGCCACTCGGGCAGGCGTTCTGGCTCTGGGGTTTGCTAGGCGGGGCGGTCGTCAACCTGTTTGCCACCCTGCTGATCGTGTTCCTGCTGACGGCCGGGGCCCCTGCCTGGATTGCGGCGGTGCTGTTCGCGGCTCATCTGCCGGTCAACGTGCTGCTGCTGGTCGGCGTCTGGCGCAGCGCCGGGCGCCCCGAGGTTGGTGGTGACACCGCGGCCCTCGCACGGGTCGCGATGGTCGCGTGGGTCGCCGTGCTGATGGTGGCCTAGCCTCGACAATGACGCGACCGCCTCGCGGACTTAGAATAGGCGATCCAACGGGAGGCACCGCGATGGCCGATCGGCAAATTCTGATCCCCGGGAGGCTTGCTCTGCCCGTCCTCGAAGGTTGGGTCGACACGCCGTCGATCCGGCTGGAGCTCCACCCGGACTGTCTCGAGCGTGTCGCCGCCGCCGCGGCGCTGGTGGCCAGGGCCGCGGCTGGCGAGGCCGCCGTCTACGGCGTCAATACCGGCTTCGGCAAGCTCGCCCGCGTACGCATCGCGGCGGCCGATATCGCCGAGCTGCAACGCCGCCTCGTGCTGTCGCACATGTGCGGCGTAGGCGCGCCGCTCGACGCGCCGACCACCCGGCTGGTGCTGCTGCTCAAGGCGGCAAGCCTGGGCCTCGGGCGCTCGGGCGTGCAGCCGGCCACCATCGCGGCCCTGCTCCATCTCCTTGCCCATGACGCCTTGCCGATAATCCCTGGCCAGGGCTCGGTCGGCGCCTCGGGCGATCTTGCGCCGCTGGCCCATGTCGCCGCGGCGCTGATCGGCGTCGGCCGCATCCGGCTCGCCGGCCGCGACCTGCCGGCGGCCGAGGCTCTGACCCAGATCGGCTTGGCACCGCTGACGCTCGGGCCGAAGGAAGGGCTGGCGCTGCTCAACGGCACCCAGGTCTCGACCGCCCTGGCGATCACCGGCCGGCGCAAGGCACAGCTGCTATTCGACGCGGCGCTGGTCTCGGGCGCCATGTGCACCGACGCCACCCTCGGCAGCGACACGCCGTTCGACCCGCGTATCCAGCAGGCGCGCAACCAGCCGGGCCAGGTCGAGGTGGCGGCGGCCCTGGCCGGTCTGCTGGGCGGCAGCCAGATCCGCGCATCCCACCTCGAGTGCGATCGGGTTCAGGACCCCTACTCGGTGCGCTGCCAGCCGCAGGTGATGGGCGCGGTGCTGGATCTCCTGCGCGAATCCACGGCCACGCTCGAGCGCGAAGCCAACGGCGTGTCCGACAACCCGCTGGTGTTCGTGGAGGAGGGCGAGATCCTCTCCGGCGGCAACTTCCACGCCGAGCCGGTGGCCTTTGCCGCCGACCGCATCGCCGTGGCGATGGCCGAGATCGGCAACATCGCCGAGCGGCGCATGGCGCTGCTGACCAACTCCAGCCAAAGCGGCCTGCCGGCTTTCCTCACCCCCAGCCCCGGCCTTAACTCCGGCTTCATGATCCCGCAGGTCGTCGCGGCGGCGTTGGCAACCGAGAACAAGCACCTGGCCAACGCGGTCGCCACCGACACGGTACCGACCTGCGCCAACCAGGAAGACCATGTCAGCCTCGCCACCTACGCCGCGCGTCGCCTTCATCTGATGGCCGAGAACCTCGCCCGGCTGCTCGCGATCGAGCTGATGGCCGCCGCCCAGGGCATCGAACTGCGCCGACCCTTGCAGTCGAGCCAGCGGCTGGAGCAGGCCGTCGCCACGGTGCGCGAGGTCTGCCCGTTCCTCAGCGACGACCGGCCGCTGGGCGAGGCGATCGAGGCCGTGGCAGCGCAGGTGCTGGCGGGTCGCTATCGACCGTAGTTTGATTGGGAAAGGGATCGAGAGATGTGGCCCAAGGGCAGCCCGCCGTGCAGCGTCCAGGATCTGGTGTCGGTACCGGAAGAGTGCCGGCCGTACTTCGTGCCCAGCGGTAACGGTCTCTGGGTGCTGGAGGACGTCCTGGGCCACATCAAATCTGTCCAGACCCCGCAGGCACTCGTGCCGGTCTATCAAATTCGCCAGTATTCGCACCGGCGCGCGGCCTTTCTGCGGCGCGACCTTCTCGCACCTGATGATCTTGCCCACCTGCCGCGCTATCCACAGGAGCGGGAAGAGTATCAGACTTGGCCGAATGCCGATTCGGTGCACCTCGACCTGCTCTACGATGCGTCGGGCCGGCTGTACGAAGAGTACAAGGAGTTGTGGGGCCGCTAGCTTGATGCACCGCTTGAGCCCCCCGCCATCGCCGCGCCCGAATTCAGCCAGTTCGGCTGGCGTGCGAAGTGCGTGACCGCCAGATCGATGAAGCAACGCACCTTCGCCGAAAGATGATGCCGATGCGGATAGATGGCGTAGATCGCAAACTCGACCGGCGAGTGATCAGCGAGGATCTCGACCAGATCCCCTGCGCGTAGATCTTCCTCGACAACGAAGCTCGGGGCCAGGAACAGACCCTGTCCGTCGAGGGCGACGATTCGCATTGTCTCGGCACTGCTCGTGTGCAGGTTGCCGGCAATGCGCACCGATACCGACCGCCCCGCAGGCGAGGTGAACCGCCACTCGTCGCCAAACGGATAGAACGCGTAACGCAGACAATTGTGGCCTGCGAGTTCCTCGGGACGCATCGGTGTGCCGTGCCGCGCCAGATAGTCCCGCGAGCCGCAGAGGACATGACGCCACCGGGCGAGGCTGCGCACGATCAGAGCCGAGTCGGGCGGAGGTGTCGGACGGATCGCCAGATCGACGCCCTCGCCCAGGAGGTCGACCATCCGCTCGCCCATGCTCAGGTCGACCGATGCCTCGGGATAGAGAGCCAGGAACTCGGCGACGGCTGGCGCCACGAAGCGGACGATATGCGTGCCGACATAAAGGCGCAGCGTGCCGCGCGGCGTCGACTGCAGCGCTCCGGCGACCCGGTCTGCCTCCTCGAGCTCGGCCAGAATCTGCGTGCAGCGTTCGTAATATGCCTGCCCGATCTCGGTCAGGCCGGTCTTCCTGGTCGTCCGGTTCAGCAGCCGGGCACCGAGGCGATCCTCGAGCGACTGAATGTGATTGCTCACCATCGTGGCGGACATGTCGAGCCGCCGCGCCGCTGCCGAGAACCCGCCGCACTCGACGACCCGGGCGAAGACCGTCAAGCTGGTCAGCCGATCCATGGTGCCTGCCGATTATCCGCTCTCGCGGGATGATCATTTCACTTCCGCCGGCATTATCAGGTTCTTTGACCCGTCGCATCTTCTGGACACCGAGCGCCACCGATCCGACGAGGAGACGAGCATGAAGCCGAGGCTGAACCCCTATCAGGCGGCCCCCGATGCGATGAAGGCGATGGGGGCCCTGGAGGGATACGTTGAGGGCAGCGGCCTGGAGCCGGCGCTGATCGAGCTGGTCAAGACCCGCGCGTCGCAGATCAACGGCTGCGCCTTCTGCATCCACATGCATACCCGCGACGCCCGCGCACGTGGCGAGACGGAAGAGCGGCTATATCTGCTCGATGCCTGGCGCGAATCGCCGCTCTATTCGGAGCGCGAGCGGGCGGCTCTCGCCTGGACGGAAGCCGCGACCCTGGTCGCGCAGACGCACATCCCCGATGACGTCTACGAAGTGGCGCGTGCGCAGTTCGATGAGCGCGAGCTGGTCAATCTCACGCTGCTGGTAGGCGCGATCAACGCCTGGAATCGGATCGCCATCGGCTTTCGCGCCGTGCACCCGGTCAAGCCCGCCCACGCAGCGTGAACCAAGCCTGAAAGGATTTGTGATGAGAGCGCCATCGATCGCTGGGGCCGTCCTGCTGGCCATGGGCACCATGCTTGCTGCCCCCGCGTCTCGTGCCGCCGGCGATGCCCCGGGCGACCAGGTCAGGGTCGTCCGCAGCGAGCAGCTGCCCAACGTGCCGGGCAAGAGCGTGACGGCGATCCTCGTCAGCTACGCCCCGGGCGGGAAGTCGGGTTCCCATCACCACGCCGGCAGTGTGCTCGCCTACGTGCTGTCCGGCGCCGTCCGATCGGAAAACTCGGCCACCGGTCCCGCCCAGGTCTATCAGGCCGGCGAGAGCTTCTTCGAGCCGCCCGGCAGCGCGCATCTGATCAGCGAGAATGCCAGTGCGACCGAGCCCGCCAGCCTGCTCGCGATCTTCATCGCCGACGACGGCGCCGAGCTGACGCACTTCGACCAATGAGAAGCCTCACGGTTGCCCGTGGCTGCCATCGTAGCCATTAGGCTCGGGCGGCACCCAGCCCGCGAGCCCGCCGTCCGTGGGCCGCAGGATCTCGATCCGCAACGGGTAGCAGACGGCGACGTCTGAGGAATGCTCCGCGGAGCAGTCACCGCCCGGGCAGGCCGAGAGCGCGCCCAGAAGATCGATCTCGGCGAAGAACTCGAGAAAGTCGCCGGGTCGGACCGGGCTTGCCTTCATGAAATATTGCCCGGTATCGCGGGTGAAACCCGTGCACATGAAGACGTTGAGCACATCGTGGACGTGCGCCTCCGCCTCGGCGAGGGCGAGGCCGGTCTCGGCCGCGAGCGCTCGGGTCAGGTTCGAGTGGCAGCAATGGTGATAGGTGCCGCCGGACAGCAGCCGGTGGGTGTAGGGATCGCAGCGCGTGCCGATCACGTCGTGCACCGAGCCGCCGAACGCGTCGAAGCCGTACCAGTCCAGCGTGTCGTGGGTGATCGTCGCCATCGGACGCAGGTAGGGCAGAGAGGACCACAGCCGGTCGCCGGTCGAAAGGTGCGTGCCATGCAGCGCGCGGGTCTTGCCGGAATAGAACCGCTCGGAGAGGTCGGCCGCACTCCACAAGTTGAGGTCGCCCACTTGGGCGCCTTGGATGCTGTGGATCCGGAAGAAATGCCCGGCCGGCACGCGAAAGCATCGCGCATCGCGTGGGGGTACGATGACCTCCGCCTCGCACGTGAGCCCTGCCCGCGCCGCACCGTAGAGGCCGAGGTCCACCACCGGCAGCGTCTGGACCGGGTAGCAGATCACAGGGCGGACCGCGCGGCGGGCGTCGGCATCCGCGGGTGCGGTGTCGGCGGAGGATGGCGCGATCAACGATACCTCACTCTGCCGCCTCGACCTCAGGCGCTTCCTGCTGCCGCCGCCACATCTCGGCGTAGAGTCCGCGCCGTGCCAGCAGCCCCAGATGCGTGCCGCGTTCCAGCACGCGGCCATGCTCGAGCACGATGATCGTGTCGGCGTCGATCACGGTCGACAGGCGATGGGCGATCACCAGCGTGGTGCGGCCGACCGCGATGCGCTCGAGCGCCTCCTGTAGCGCCTGCTCGGTGCGGCTGTCCAATGCCGAGGTGGCTTCGTCGAGCACCAGCACGGGCGGGTTCTTGAGCATCACCCGGGCGATCGCGACCCGCTGCTTCTCGCCGCCCGAGAGTTTCAGGCCGCGCTCGCCGACCTTGGTGGCATAGCCATCGGGCAGGCTCTGGATGAAGTCGTGGATCTGCGCGACGCGCGCGGCCGCTTCGATCTCCTCCTGGCTGGCACCTGGGCGGCCATAGGCGATGTTCGCCGCCACCGTGTCGTTGAACAGCACCGTATCCTGCGGCACGACGCCGATGGCCCGGCGCAGGCTGAGCTGGGTCACGTCGCGCACGTCCTGGCCGTCGATGCTGACGGCGCCGCCGCCGACCTCGTAGAACCGGAACAGAAGGCGCACGAGAGTCGACTTGCCCGAACCGGACGGCCCCACCACCGCCACCTTGTGACCCGCCGGGATCTCGAAGCTCACCCCCTCGAGGATCGCCCGCCTCGGATCGTAGTCGAACACGACATTCTCGAAGCGAACGGTTCCGCCGCTGACCACGAGCGGCCGTGCATCGGGCCGGTCCTCGATCTCGGGCTGCAGCGCGAACAGGCCGTGCATGTTCTCGAGGTCGGTCAGCGACTGGCGCAGCTCGCGATAGAACACGCCCAGAAAATTGAGCGGCTGGTAGAGCTGCAGGATGAAGGCGTTGACCAGCACGATGTCGCCGACGCTGAGCGTGCCAGCGACGACGTGCGAGGCGGCGACGATCATGATCGCGGCGACGCCGATCGCGATGATCGCGGCCTGGCCCGCGTTGAGGTAGGCCAGCGTCTTCTCCGACTGCACCGCGGCTCGCTCGTAGGCGGCGAGCGCACCGTCGAGGCGCCGGCTCTCGTAGCCCTCGTTGGCGAAGGCCTTGACCACCTCGTAGTTGATCAGCCCGTCGACCGCGGCGCCGCTGAACTCGTTGTCGCGCTCGTTCATCTCGCGCCGAAAGCGCGTGCGCCAGTTGGTGGTGACGATCGTGAACAGGGCGTAGGCCGCCACGGTGACGAAGGTGATCGCGGCGAACGAGAGCGGATAGCGCCAGAGCAGGATGCCGATCACCAGGACGAACTCGAACAGCACCGGCGCCATGCTGAACAGCGCGGTCTGCAGGAGGAACGCGATCGACTTGACCCCGCGCTCGATCGCCCGGCTGAGCTCGCCGGTACGGCGCTGCAAGTGATAGCCGAGCGAGAGCTGGAACAAATGGTCGTAGACGCGCAAGGCCATGCGCCGGCCGGCGCGCTGGCCGACCTTGGCGAACACGGCGTCCTGCAGTTCGCCGAACAGGCTGGACCCGAGCCGGGCAGCACCGTAGGCAATCAGCACGGCGACCGGGACCGCGGCCAGGGTCGGCCGGCTGACCTCGTCGACCACGGCCTTCAGGAAGAACGGCACCGTGATGTTCACGAGCTTCGACGCGATGAGCAGGACCAGCGCCAGCACCACGCGCAGCCGCAGCTCGAGCGAATCACGGGGCCACAGATGCGGGCCGACCAGCCGCAACAGTCCCCGCCAGCCAATATCGTTCTGCCCGCTCAATCCGCTACTCCACCGTCGACTCTGGAACAGCTCCAGACCATAGAGGCTCCCCGGCGGGCGGGATACCAGTGGGCATCGCGATGGCGCAGACGGCAGAGGAATTCGACTACATCGTCGTCGGCGCGGGCACGGCCGGCTGCGTGCTGGCCAATCGCCTGTCAGCCGATGCGACGAGCCGCGTGCTGCTGCTCGAGGCCGGTGGTCGTGACAGCTATCTGTGGATCCACATCCCGGTCGGCTATCTCTACACGATGGGCAATCCGCGCACCGACTGGTGCCTGAAGACCGAGCCGGAGCCCGGCCTGAACGGCCGGGCGCTGAACTATCCGCGCGGCAAGGTGCTGGGCGGCTGCTCGGCGATCAACGGCATGATCTACATGCGCGGCCAGGCGGCCGACTACGACCATTGGCGCCAGCTCGGCAATGCGGGCTGGTCGTGGGAGGATGTGCTGCCGTACTTCAAGCGGTCTGAGGACCACTACCGGGGCGGCGACGAGTTCCATGGTGCCGGTGGCGAATGGCGCATCGAGCCGCGACGCGTCTCCTGGGAGATCCTCGACGCGTTCCGCGAGGCCGCGGCCGAGGTCGGAATCCCGAGCACCGACGACTTCAATCGCGGCGACAACGAAGGCTGCGGCTATTTCGAGGTCACGCAGCGGCGCGGGGTGCGCTGGACCACGGCCAAAGCATTCCTGAGGCCAGCCATGGGCCGCACCAACCTGAAGGTGCTCACCGGCGCGCAGGCGAGCCGGTTGCGATTTGACGGACGGCGCTGCGTCGGCGTGGAGTTCCGGGTCGGCGGCGAATCCAGGACGGCGACGGCGCGCGGCGAGGTCATTCTCGCCACCGGCGCCATCGGCTCCCCCCACCTGCTGCTCCTGTCCGGCGTCGGGCCGGCCGCGCTGCTCCGCGAGCACGGGATCGAGCCGTGCCACGACCTGCCGGGTGTCGGCCGCAACCTGCAGGACCATCTGCAGCTGCGTCTGGTCTACAAGGTCAGGAACACCGTCACGCTCAACCAGCGCGCCGGCACGCTGCTGGGGCGAGCAGTGATGGCCGGCCAGTACGCGCTGGCCCGCCGCGGCCCGCTCACGGCCGCACCCTCGCAGCTCGGCGCCTTCACGCGGAGCGACCCCGATCGCGCCACCCCCAACCTCGAGTACCATATCCAGCCATTGAGCCTGGACCGCTTCAACGAGCCGCTGCACTCCTTCGCAGCCTTCACCGCCTCGGTCTGCAACCTGCGCCCGACCAGCCGTGGCGAAGTCCGGCTCAGGAGCGCGGATCCCTTGGTGCAGCCCGCGATCCAGCCGAACTATCTGAGCACCGACGAGGACCGTTTGGTGGCCGCCGACGCGATCCGCGTCACCCGGCGGATCGCCGCCGCCCGCGCGCTGGCGCGCTTCGAGCCGGAGGAGTTCCGCCCCGGCCCCGCGGCGCAGAGCGAGGCCGAGCTGGTGCACGCCGCGGGCGACATCGGCACGACCATCTTCCATCCGGTCGGCACCTGCCGCATGGGACATGGCGGCGATGCTCGGGCGGTGGTCGACGACCAGCTACGGGTGCGCGGCATCGAAGCGTTGCGGGTGGCCGACGCCTCGATCATGCCGACGATCACCTCGGGCAACACAAACGCGCCGGTGATCATGATCGCCGAGAAGGCGGCCGATCTGATCCGGGCCGACCGCCGCAACCGGCAGGCGGGCTGAAGGATTCGTTGTCAAGCGGTCGCCGACGCGCCAAAAAGCCGGGAAATCATGGTCATGACGTGTTGCTGGCGCATCTTGGCGGGCGGCTGACCGGGCATCAGGGGAATGATGATGGAAGTCGGTCTGATCGTGCTCGGCGTCCTGATCGGCATCGGCCTCACCTGGTACCTGCAGGACCGCTACCGCAAGGACGACGCGCTGGAGCGCGAGGCCAACTTCCAGACGCGGCTCGCGGCGATGCAGCACGAGGTCCGGGAATCGGATTCGGCGCTGGCGGAGACCAGAGACCGGCTGATCGCCCTGCAGATGGAGCATCGCGCCACCGAAGCGCGTGCCAAGCCGCACGAGGCCGAGCTGGCCCAGGCCAAGCGCGCCGCCGAGCAGGCGCTGGAGCAGGAGACGAGGTTACGCCACCGGTGCGACGCGCTGGAGCGCGAGCTGGCGCAGTTGAAGGAAGTCGCCGTGCGGCAGGAGTCACCCGAGGCTTCGGCACCGGTCGTCGCCGCCGCCGGAGCCAAAGCCGCGGACGACCTCACCCTGATCAAGGGCATCGGCAAGGTGCTCGCGCGCAAGCTGCACGAGCTGGGAATCACCAGCTTCCGCCAGCTCGCCGAGCTGTCCCCCGCGGACGCCGATCGCATCAACGTGGCCATCGACTTCCCCGGCCGGGTCGAGCGGGAGCATTGGATCGAGCAGGCCCGCACCCTGGCGGGCGGATCCTCGTGAATCGACGCTGAGGATCGTCGCCCACGCTCGGCTCTGGCCAGGTTCGGCAACCGAGCCCTGGCCTGCTGGGCGCATCCCGAAAGGGCCGGCCGATGCGATTGAAGCGTGCGGTCTCTCGGCACCGGCCGGTGGTGGTGCAGGCGCTGCGCATGACCACCTCCAGCCTCGTCGCATTCAGCCTCGCGTCCGCGTTCGGCCTCCCCCAGGGATTCTGGGCGGTCATCACCGCCCTGATCGTGGTCCAAGGCAATGTCGGCGGCTCCCTCAAGGCGGCATTCGACCGCTTCGCCGGGTCGGTATGTGGCGCGGTATACGGCGCTGCCGTCGCCTTCGGCATCCCGCACGGCAACGTCGCGTCGAGCGCGCTGGCTCTGGTCGTGGCGGTCGGCCCGCTGTCGGTGCTGGCGGCGTCCTCGGTCGGCTTTCGCATCGCGCCGATCACGGCCATCATCGTGCTGCTTGGTACGGCCGGCGCCACCCTGGGGCCGGTCGGCTTCGCTCTCGACCGGATTCTGGAGGTCGGGTTGGGCTGCGCTGTCGGACTTCTGGCCTCGGTGCTGGTCATTCCGGCCCGGGCCTCCCGCTCGCTCCTGATCACCGCCGCCGAAGTCGCCCGGCTGCTCGCCCGGCAGCTCGAACTGCTGGCTCACCCCGACGTGCAGATCCCGCGCAATCTCGGCACGCTGGTCGTGGACACCCGCAAGAGTTTGAGCCTGCTGGAGACCCTGATCGGTGAGGCGGCTCGGGAGCGGCGCAGCTGGCTGGCGCGCGGTCCCGATCCAGCCCCCCTGCTGCGGACATTGCTGCGCCTGCGCCACGACGTCGTCACCTTGCGTCGCGCAGAGGCCGCTGTCTGGAACGAAGCGGTGCGTGATCACCTGGCGCAGCCCTGGGCGGACGCCGTGCAGGGCGCAGCGGCGCAATTGAAGGATCTCGGCAGTGCACTAGCCAAGGCGCGTAGCCCTGGCCGCTCGGACGCGGTAGCCGTCGCGTCCTACAAGGCAGCGCTGGACGCGCTTCGGCGGCAAGGCCTGACGCGGTCGCTACCGGTGGAGGAGGTCGGGCAGTTGCTCGGGACCGGCTTCGCCCTCGACCAGCTCCGCCGCGACCTCGACGATCTGGCCGAGCGAACGAAGGAGCTGGCTGCCGAACCCGTTCTGGTCATCGCGGCATGACGGGCCGTCGCTACCTGGACCGGCGCCTACGTTGGGCGCACGGCTACTCCGTCGGCGGCAGCGGCCGCGCCAGCAGGGCCTCGATCGCGGCATCGACGCTGGTCTCGCCGGCGACGATCGCGCGGACCGCCTCAGCGATCGGCAGCTCGACGCCGAAGCGCCGGCCGAGATGGCAGGCGGCCTCGGCCGTGAACGCCCCTTCGCTGAGCTTGTGGCCCGAGGCCATCAGGTCGGACGCGGTGCGGCCCTGCGCCAGGGCGTAGCCGAAGCTCGTGTTGCGCGAGGTCAGGCTGGTTGCAGTCAGCAGCAGGTCGCCCAGGCCCGCAAGGCCCATCAACGTCTCGCGCCGTGCCCCCAGTGCCAGCGCGAGACGAGTCAGCTCGGCGAGACCGCGGGTGATCAGCGAGGCGCGGGCGTTCTCGCCCAAACCCTTGCCCATGGTCACCCCGGCAGCGATCGCCACCACGTTCTTCAAAGCACCGGCGAGCTCGACGCCTAAGAGATCATCGCTCGGATAAGGCCGGAAACCTGGGCTGGCCAGCAGCAGTGCGAGCGACTGCGCCAGCGTCTGGTCGGCCGCGGCGATGGTCACCGCCGTCGGCAGGCCCCGCGCTACCTCCATCGCGAAGGAGGGACCCGACAGGACCGCGATCGCGGCACCGGGCCGCTCGGCCGCAACGACCTCGCTCAGACGCAGCCCGGTCGCCTGCTCCAGGCCCTTGGCGCAGATCACCAGCGGCCCGTTCGCCGGCAGGCCGCGGCAGACCTCGCGCAGTCGTTGCGCCGGGACCGCCAGCAACAAGGCCTCGGCATCGGCCAGACCGGTCAGCGCCGCTATGGGCTGCACCTCGTCCGGCAGCGGCATGCCCGGCAGATAGCGGACATTCTCGCGCAGCGCCGCCATCGCCCCGATCTGTGCTGCGTCACGTCCCCACAGCACGACCGGGCGCCCGGCGCGCGCGGCGACGATGGCGAGTGCGGTACCCCAGGAGCCGGCCCCGACGACCCCTATCGGCCCTGATGTCGTGTCGAATGGCACGTTGGCCCTCCCTGCGAACCACGACGGCCGCACGTCCTGTCTCGACGATGATGCACCGTGCGACAAGGCCGCGACATCGTGGGCGACGCCAAGTCCTCAGGCTGCGCAGGAACGCAGCCCTCAGCTGAAGTCGCAGACGACGTCGATTCGCGCCTCCGGCCGCGCGCGGTAGCGGGATGCGACGAGGTCGCGCGCCTTCTGGGCCAGGCCGCGGCTCTCAAATGGGCCCAAGCGCTCGACCGTGCGCGCGGGTGCGCCCCCGCCCCGGACGTGAACTCTCGCGATCACCCAGTAGACCAATTGCCGGCGCTCCCGCATCCGGATCAACTGCCGAAGCGTATCCGACCCGGAGCTAACGACGGGTGAACGTACTGTCGAACCGCGCTATTGATCCAACCAGAGGCATCGCCCGTAGCACAAACGAGCCGATGTGGGTCCAAACCCGCCGGCGGGGCGTCGCCGTCATATCCTCCCCGAGGCCGACGGCGCCCTTCGCGGGGAGGCCAGGAGAGACATTTCGTGCGGATCGCTATCGTCGGCACCGGCATTGCCGGCCTCGCCACAGCTTGGCTGCTGAATCGCCGACATTCCGTCACGGTCTTCGAGGCCGAGCCCCGTCTGGGAGGGCACACCAACACCGTGTCGATCCCCATCGACGGCGTCGACGTGCCGGTCGATACCGGCTTTCTGGTCTACAACGAGCCCACCTACCCGCTCCTGTCTCGGCTGTTCGCCCATCTGGGCGTGCCGACCGAGGGCAGCTCGATGTCGTTCTCGGCCAGCATCGCCGACGGCGCTCTGGAGTATGGTGGCGGCTCGGTCGCAGCACTGCTGGGCCAGCGCCGCAATCTGCTGCGGCCCGCGTTTCTGCGCATGTTGCTCGACATTCGCCGGTTCAACCGAGCCGGTCTGCTCTATCTCCAGGCGGCGCCCGACCGCGACGAGACGATCGGCGGGTTTCTCACGCGACACGGTTTCGGTCGCGGACTCGCCGACTGGTATCTGCTGCCGATGGCGGCGGCGATCTGGTCGGCCCCGGTTGCCAGCATGCTGGACTACCCGGCGCGCAGCTTCCTCAGCTTCTTCGCCAATCACGGTCTGCTCAGCGTCACGGGCCATCATGCGTGGCGCACCGTGACCGGCGGCGGCCGGGAATATGTCGAGCGGCTGGTGGCCGAGTTCCGGCCTCGGATCCGGCTGGCCACGCCGATCACCGGCGTGCGCCGTGGTGCCACCGGCGTCGAGATCATCGACGGCAGGGGTGAGCGCAGCCGCTACGATCAGGTCGTGCTCGCCTGCCATGCGGACCAGAGCCTGGGGATGCTGGAGGATGCGAGCCCGCTCGAGCGTTCGCTCCTGGGCGCATTTCGCTACCAGCCGAACCGTGCCATTCTGCATCGCGACGCCTCGCTGATGCCCCGCCGCCGTGCCGTCTGGTCGGCCTGGAACTACCTGGCGGGACAATTCGACGACAGGTCATCGCGCGTCTCGGTGACCTATTGGATGAACCGCCTGCAGAACCTGCCTACCCGCAAGGACGTGTTTGTCTCCCTGAACCCGTTGCGCGAGCCCGATCCAAGTCTCGTCCATGCCGAGTTCGCCTACGCGCACCCGGTGTTCGATCAGGCGGCCGTCACCGCGCAGGGGCGGATGAATGAGATTCAGGGGCATGGCGGTGTGTCGTACGCCGGGGCATGGCTCGGTCATGGGTTCCACGAGGACGGTCTGCGCTCAGGTCTGGCCGCGGCCCGTGCCCTGGGCGTCACCCCGCCCTGGGAGGCACCAGGTCAGGAAACGCGGCGCGGCGCCATGGGCCTGCCCGAAGGGGCGGCGGCGCTGCCCGCATGAGCGCCCGGGCTTCCCACTCCTGCCTCTACCAGGGCCGGGTGATGCACCATCGGCTGCGACCGGTGCGGCACCGATTCACCTATCGGGTTTTCTCGCTGTTTCTGGACCTTGACGAGCTGCCGGAGCTGGCCTGCAGGCTGCGCTTGCTGTCGTTCGAGCACCCCAATCTGCTGAGCTTTCGTGCGATCGATCACGGCGCGCGCGATGGTTCGCCGCTCAAGCCCTGGGTGTTGGCGCGACTGGCCGAGGCCGGTATCGTCCTGACTGAGCCACGCATCCGGTTGTTATGCTTCCCGCGGGTTCTGGGCTTCGCGTTCAACCCGATCAGTGTCTATTTCTGCTACGAAGGCGATCGGCTCGCAGCCGTGGTCTATGAGGTCAAGAATACCTTCGGCGGCCAGCATGCCTATGCTTTCGGTGTCAATCGTGACGGCGTTGGCGATCGCCTCGCGGTGCATTCGTGCGCCAAGGAGTTCTATGTCTCACCATTCATCGACATGGTGGCGCGCTACGATTTTCATCTCGCCGAGCCGGGTGAACGACTGACGCTGGTGATCCGCGAGAGCGAGCACGGCGATCCACTGCTGATCGCGAGCCAGGTCGGCGAGCGGCTGCCACTGACCGACGCGGTTATCTTGCGCTGCCTCGCCGCCGATCTGTTGATGACTTTCAAGGTCGTCGTTGGCATCCATGTCGAGGCCCTGCGGCTATGGCTGAAGGGCGCGCCCCTGTTCACCCGGGAGCCCATTACGGCTCCGGCCGATGCTGGCGGAACGAGATAGCGCAATGACGGGAACACCACAGGACGGTACGACAGAATTGGCCCCAGTGCCCGCTGCCGGCGGGCATCGTGGTTCCTACGCCGATGCGCCGGGCCTCGCCCTGGCCCTGGGTCTCGCGAGCCGCCTCTATTGCGGCAGCCTCGAGATCCATCTGCCGGACGGCACCACCCGGTTGTTCCGCGGCGCGCAGGACGGCCCGCAGGCCGTGATCCAGCTTCGCAATGGACGAGTTGCCCGCCGTTTTTTCACCGGCGGCAGCGTCGGCTTTGCTGAGGGCTACATCGAGGGCGACTGGGATACGCCCGACCTCGCCACGCTGCTGGCCCTGCTCAACGCAAACGATCATGCCTGGGGCGACGGATATTTCGGCGGGCTCTGGCAGCGCTGGCTGCGGCGCGCCCAGCATTTGCTGCGCGCGAACACGCGGCAGGGCAGCCGGCGCAACATTCATGCCCACTACGATCTGGGCAACGAGTTCTTCGCCGCATGGCTCGACCCGTCGATGACCTACTCGTCCGCGCTGTTCGCGGACGGCGCCGACGATCTGGAGACGGCGCAGCAGGCCAAATACCGGGCGCTGGCCGAGCGGATCGCCGTGGCCCCGGGTGAGCGATTGCTCGAGATCGGCAGCGGTTGGGGCGGCTTCGCGATCACGGCGGCCAAGGAGTTCGGCGCGAAGGTGACCTCGATCACGGTCTCGCGGGCGCAGGCCGAGCATGCGCGGGCGCGTGTCTTTCGCGAGGGCCTGGGCGATCGGGTCGAAATCGTGCTGCAGGACTATCGCGACGTGAAGGGTCAGTATGACCGGATCGCCTCGATCGAGATGTTCGAGGCGGTGGGCGAGCGGTTCTGGCCGGCCTTCTTCCAGGGCGTGCGCGACCGGCTGCGGCCGGGCGGGCTGGCGGGGCTGCAGCTGATCACCATCGCCGATCAGTATTTCGACGATTACCGCCGCAACGCCGATTTCATTCAGACCTACGTCTTTCCCGGCGGCATGCTGCCATCGCCGACCGTGCTCGACCAGCAGGCGCGCGGCGCGGGCCTCCTGCGCGAGAGCGAGCGCACTTTCGGCGGCTGCTACGCGCGCACGCTGGGTTTGTGGAACGAACGGTTTCAGGATGCCTGGCCGCGCATGCGCGAACTCGGCTTCGACGAGCGGTTCCGGCGGATCTGGACCTACTACCTAGCCTATTGCGAGGCGGGCTTCCGCACTGGCTCGATCGACGTTGTGCAAACGGTCCTGCGGCCGGCCTGAGCGGTGACATCGGGGGCAACAGCAGCAGACGGCCCCCTGAGCTGGCGCACCCTCCTCGGCTATGGCGGTCTGGCATTGCCGCTGGCTGCCCTGAACCTGCCGCTCTACGTCTACCTGCCCACTTTCTACTCGGCCGAGCTCGGTCTCGATCTCGCCGCGGTCGGCGGGGTGCTGCTGCTGGCACGCCTGTTCGACACCGTGATCGACCCGATGATGGGCGAGCTGAGCGACCGGTTGACGACGCCGTTTGGCCAGCGCCGTCCGTGGCTGGTCCTGGCAACCCCGCTGTTGCTGTTCGCCAGCTGGAAGCTGTTCGTGCCGCAAGGTGAGGTCGACGCGCGCTATCTGCTGACCTGGAGCTGCATCGGCTACATCGCGTGGACCGCAATGCTGCTCACCTATGCCGCGTGGGGGGCGGAGCTCTCGACGCACTACGCCGAGCGCTCGCGGATCACCGCCGTGCGCGAGGGGTGCGTGATCGCCGGCATCCTACTGGCGGCGACCCTGCCGGCGGCGGCCGGCGTCAAGCCCGAGAGCCGCGAGGCGTTGGCGCTGGTGTTCCGGCTGATGGTGGTCCTGGTGCCGATCACGCTGGTGCTCCTGTTGGTCAGCGTGCGCGAGCGCCCGGCCGGGCGGCAGGCGGCCCTGCCCTTTCGCCAGGGTCTGCGGCTGGCGCTGGCCAATCGCCCGTTCCGCCGCCTGATCGCCGCCTTCTTCCTGAACGGCATCGCCAATGGTCTGCCGGCGACGCTGTTCATCCTGTTCGTGCAGCACATTCTCGGGCCGGAAGTGAATGCCGGGCCGCTGCTCCTCCTCTACTTCGTCAGTGGCATGCTGGCGGTACCGTTCTGGCTCTGGCTGAGCTACCGACTCGGCAAGCACCGCACCTGGTCGCTGGCGATGCTCTGGGCCTGTGTCGTCTTCGCCTGGGTGCCGTTCCTGGGTCGGGGCGACGTGGTAGCCTTCGCCGTGATCTGCGTGCTCTCGGGCGCCAGCCTCGGCGCCGACCTGGCACTGCCGGCTTCGATGCAGGCCGATGTGATCGATTTCGACCGCGTGCGCAGCGGCCGGCGGCGGACCGCGTTCTTCTTCGCGCTCTGGAGCATGGCCGGCAAGCTGGCGCTGGCCTGCGCCGTCGGCATCGCGTTCCCGGTTCTGGACGCGCTGGGCTTCGTCACCACAGGCGCCAACCCGCCGGGAGCACTGCTCGGGCTGGTGCTGCTCTACGCGCTGCTGCCGGTCGTGTTCAAGCTCGCGGCCACGGCGCTGGTCTGGCGCTTCGAGCTCGACGCCACGCGCCAGAAAACCCTGCAGGCACAGATCGAAACCGCGACCGGAGCCGTATGACATGATGCGACGCCTGCTGTTCGCCGTGATCGGCGTCTTCGCGCTCGGGGGATGTAGCGGGATGCAGATCGAGGACTTTGCCGAGACGAAGCCGGTATTCAAGCCGGAAGAATTCTTCCAGGGCCACAGTCGCGCCTGGGGCATGTTCCAGGATCGCTTCGGCAACATCCGGCGCCAGTTCGTGGTCGACATCGACGGCACGCTGCAAGACGGCGTGCTCGTCCTCGACGAGAGCTTCGTCTACGCCGACGGCGAGCATGCGAAGCGGGTCTGGCAGATCAAGCCGCTGGGCAACGGCGACTACGAGGGCACCGCCGGCGACGTGGTCGGTACCGCCCGCGGTCGCACCGTCGGCAACGCCATGCGCTGGGCCTACGACCTCGACCTGCCGATCAATGGCAGCACGTGGCGGGTCCATTTCGACGACTGGATGCTGCTGCAGGACGACGGCGTGATGCTCAACAAGAGCACGATCACCAAGTTCGGCATTGAGCTCGGCCAGGTGTTCATCTCCTTTCGCCGTCTATCGGCCAAGCCGTCCGGGGACGCTGGGCCCTAGGTTCGAAAGGCGACCGGGTGGGCGCGGCGGCTTGCCTGTCGCTGCTGCCGCGCGCATGGTGCAGCGCATGAACCCTCGCGGAGTTTCCGGATGCGCCTCCCGGCCCTGCTAGCCCTCGCCACCGTCTGCGTGCTGGCCGCCGGCTGCCAGAACGAGCCGGTGAAGGAAACCTATATCGGCTTCGAGTGCCCGGATGTGCCCGGCCTAGACGATTTCCTCGAGGCGGCCGACGCCAATAACGACAATCGCCTCAACTCCGACGAGTTCAATTCGGCGTTCGACGAATTGATGGACCAGGTCACCCCGGACGGGCAGCTCGATCGCAACGAGCTTGCCGCCTATGTCTGCCAGAAGAAGAAGGCGAAAGCGGCCGCC
This sequence comes from uncultured Alphaproteobacteria bacterium, assembly GCA_963798145.1. Classification (GTDB taxonomy): domain Bacteria; phylum Pseudomonadota; class Alphaproteobacteria; order Geminicoccales; family Geminicoccaceae; genus Benzoatithermus. Next base: position 30,734 of record CAWCSG010000016.1, on the reverse strand, counting down.
GCAGCAGCGGCAACTCCACCGGCACCAACACCCGCACCGCAATAGCCACGCTTCAACGCCGCGTGCTTCGCCCGACCAGCGGGAAATAGAGCCGGTACGGCAGCAGCCGCAGCAGCTTCATGATCAGCACAAACGCGGTCGGGAAGGCGATCTCGAAGCCGCTGCCCTTCAGGCCGCGGGCGATACGGTCGGCCGCCAGTTCGGCGCTGATCAGGAACGGCATCGGGAAGTCGTTCCTGTCAGTCAGCGGCGTCTTGACGAATCCGGGCTCGATCAGCTGCAGCGTCACTCCGGCCCGGTCGAGATCGAACTTCAGCGACTCGGTCAGGTTGATCAGCGCCGCCTTGCTGGCGCCGTAATAGGCGCTGGTCGGCAGGCCGCGATAGCCGGCGACCGAGGCCACCACGGCGATCCGGCCGCGCCCGCGCGCGATCATCCTGGGCATCAGCGCCTCGAGGCAGGCGGCGGTACCGAACAGGTTGAGCTCGATCAGCTGGCGGAGACCGTCGGCGGTGAACTCGGCGGCCGACACCGGCTGATGCGTGCCGGCATTGAGCACCGCCACGTCGATCGGCCCGCGCTCGGCCTCGATGCCGGCGACCGCCGCCGCGACCGCCGCGGCATCGGTGATGTCGAGCGGCCAGGGCACGATCCGCCCGTTTCCCCCAGCCGCGATTGCCGCCAGCCGATCGGCCGAGCGGGCGCTGGCCACGACCTCGGCGCCATCCCGGGCCAATCGCAGCGTCAGCGCCTCGCCGATGCCCATGCTGGCGCCGGTGATCCAGACGCGCTCAGCCGGCATGGGATTGCAGACCGTCGAGGAAGCGCGCGCTGTCCTGTCGGATCGCGGCCACGCGTTCCGGCGCCAGCCGGTCCAGCGTGCGGTAGGGCTGGGCCAGGCGTGGATTGCGCCCGAGCAGCTCGCGGTTCTCGATCATGAAGTTCCAGTAGAGATAGTTGAGCGGGCAGGCATCCGGGCCGGTCTTCTGCGCCACGTCGTAGCGGCAGCTGCCGCAGAAGTCCGACATCCTGTTGATGTAGTTGCCGCTGGCGGCGTAGGGCTTGGAGCCCAGGTAGCCGCCGTCCGCGTGCATGACCATGCCCAGCACGTTGGGCAGCTCCACCCACTCGTAGGCGTCGGCGTAGACCGCCAGATACCAGGCGCAGATCTCTGCCGGCACCACGCCGGCCAGCAGCGCGAAATTGCCGGTCACCATCAGGCGTTGGATGTGGTGCGAGAGCGCCTCGCGCATGGTCTGGTCGAGCGCCTGATACAGGCAGTTCAGGTCGGTCGCGCCGGTCCAATAGAACCAGGGCAACGGCCGGCTGTTGCCCAGCGCGTTCAGGCCCGCATAGCCTGGCATCTTGAGCCAGTAGATGCCGCGCACATACTCGCGCCAGCCCAGGATCTGGCGGATGAACCCCTCGGCGCTGTTGAGCGGCGCATGGCCGTCGCGCCATGCCCGCTCGACGGCCGTGCAGACCTCGCGCGGGCACAGCAGACCGCAATTCAGGTACTGCGACAGCGCGCTGTGGAACAGCCAGTCCTCGCCCTGCCGCATGGCATCCTGGTAGTCGCCGAAGCCCGGCAGGGCGGTAGCGACGAAATGGTCCAGCGCCGCCAGCGCCTGGGCTCGGCTGACCGCGAACCAGAACGGCTCGAGCGCGCCGAAATTGTCGGGGAAGCGAGCGGCCACCAGTCCCAGCACGTCGCGTGTGGCTGAATCCGGCGTGAAGCGCGCCGGCTCGGGCAGCGGCATGCCCTTCGGCAGCGGCTTGCGGTTGTCGGCGTCGTAGTTCCAACGCTCACCCTCGGGCTCGCCGTCGTCGCGCATCAGCAGGCCGTTGCGGCGGCGCATGTCGCGGTAGAACAGCTCCATACGGAGCTGCTTGCGCCCGTCCGCCCAGCGGGCGAACTCGGCGGTCGAGCAGAAGAACCGGTCGTCGGAGCGGATGTCGACCGGCAGCCCGGTCGCCGTGGCCCAGCCCTGCATGTCGTCGAGCACGCGCCACTCGCCGGGCTCGGTGACCACGATGCGGTCGACGGCCAGCTCCGCCACCGCCCGCACCAGCTCGGCGCGGAAGGACTGGGTGTTGGCGGGGTCGTCCAGCGCGACGTAGCGGACCTGGATGCCGTCCGCGCGCAGCTCGGCCGCGAAGTGGCGCATCGCGGCCAGGATGAAGGCGATCTTCTTCCGGTGGTGCGGGACGTAGGTAGCCTCGGCCATCACCTCGACCATCAGCACGGTGTCCTGCCTCGGGTCGAGATCCTGCAGGGCGGCGATCTGCCGATCTAGCTGATCGCCCAGGACGAAGCGCAAGGTGCCGGTCACGAGGCGGTAGCGGCCGGCGGCGGGTCGCTGCGCTGGAGGCGGTAGTCGATCGGCGTGCCGTCGGGGCCGGGGAACGCGAGCTTGACCCACTGCTCCCCGACATACCAGAGGTCGAGCTGCAGATCGCCCGCCACCGCGAACCGGTCGGCCGCGACCTCGCGATCGAGTGCGGCGATCCGCTCGACCCCGCGCGAGCTGACGCTGCAGCTCAGCAGCCGGCCGTTCTGGGTGTCGATCCATCGCGGCCGGTCGAGGAAGCGGCGGTGCCAGTAGGTGGTGGGCAATGCGTCGCCGGGCGCCTCGACCGTGCCCTGGTCGCCCTCGATCAGGATGCGGTCGCCCGAGCGGCGCGCCTGGACGCGATGGGCGGTGCCGTTGTCGTCGGTGCGGCTCGCGAAGCTGAGCAGATCGTGGCCGTCCCAGAGCTCACGGTTGACGTGCCGGTACCGGTAGACGGTGATGAACGCGACCTTGACCTGCAGCTCGATGGTGATCTCGGCCGTGGTCCGCGCCCCGTCCTGGGTGAAGCGGAGCCCGTGCCGGCCGATCGGCGAGCCGTCACGGCTGACGGCGAAGTCCTGGCCCCAGCTCGTGGCGGCGGCGGGCCGGGCGAGGCCGATGGCGGGCATGGCGAGCGCACCCCAGAACAGTGTCCGCCGGTCGAGCATGATCGCCCCAGCAAGGTTGGTCCCGTGCTGGTTACGGGCGAGATCGCGGCAGCGATCATGCGGGCGGCTTCACAGCGGGGTGACCGGCGGCAGCTCGGGCAGCCGGGCCAGGATCTTGGCCCGGCTCGGCTGGGCGGTCTGGGCGCCGACCTGCTCGCAATTGCAGGCGCCGGCGACCGAGGCGGCGCGCAGGGCGTCGACCAAAGGCGCGCCACCATCGAGCCAGGCGGTCAGCACGCCGACGAACGTGTCGCCGGCGCCGGTGGTGTCGACCGGGGTGATCGGCAGCACCGGCACGCGCCAGGCCTCGGCGGCGGTGACCGCGACGCAGCCGGCGCCGCCCAGCGTGACGACGCAGGTGAAGCCATGGGCGGTGGCGAGCGAGCGGGCGAGCTCCAGCGGCGGCAGCCCGCTCCGGCCGGCGACCACCTCGGCCTCGATCTCGTTGACCACCAGCACGTCGAGCGCACCCAGCACCTCGGGCGGCACGGATGCCGCAGGCGCCATGTTGAGCACGGTGCGTGCCCCCAGCCGCTTCGCCCGGATCAGGGCGGCGAAGGTCTCCTGGATGCGGATCTCGTTCTGGCACAGCACGGTGACGCCCGGGCCGAGCAGGGCGTCCGGCACCTGCGCCGAGGCGGTGTCGAGATTGGCGCCGCTGGCGACGATGATCGAGTTCTCGCCGCCCTCGTCGACGCCGATCACGGCGATGGCCGTGGGCCGCGACGAGACGGCCAGCAGCTCGCAGTCGATCCCGGCCTCGAGCAGCAGGTTGCGCACGGTCGGGCCGTAGGCGTCCGCACCGACATGGCCGACGAAGCGGACCTCGGCCCCGGCCTTGGCGGCGGCGGCGGCCTGGTTGGCGCCCTTGCCGCCCGGGGCCATGACGTAGCCCGGGCAGAGCACGGTCTCGCCCGGCCGCGGCAGGCTCGCGACCTTGAACAACAGATCGGCATTGACCGACCCCGGCACGATGATCATGGAACCTCCCCGGCTTGGCACCCTGGCGCGCCGCCATGTGTTAGCGCCAAGCGGGGACCGGCGTCCATGGCCGGCGGCGAACGGCCGGCGATCAGCCCGCCCGCGTACGGCCTTCCGCAGCCCCGTCCCGGCCGCTGGCCGCCTCCGGACGGTACAAGGCGCGGCCGAGCGCTTCCGGCGAGGCGAGGTCGGCCGGGCCGAGGCCCAGCGGCAGCAGCGCGCCGGTGGCGGCGAAGCGGGCGAGGCCGGGCCAGTCGTCGGCGGCGAGCAGGCGGTCGAGCTCGGCGCTGGCGGCCTCGGGCAGCTCGTCCGCAGGCACGGGCTCGGGTTGGTTCTGCGACCCATGTGGGTTCGAGGAACGGGCCGGCGCGTGCTGGAGCGACGCATCGTCGTTGGCCGGTTCGGGCGGGCGCTCGGGTTCCTTCTGCGACATGCGCTCGGGTTCGCCCATGCAATCCGTGAGCGATTCGCGGCGCAGCAGGCGCAGCTCCTTGAGGCAACGCGACAGCTCCCTGCCCTGCTGGGCCTGGTAGCCTCGGACGGCGTTGAAGCGCTTGAGGTCGAAGGTGGTGAGCGGGTCGGCCTGCTCCCACTCGAAGCCGGCCTGAGGCGGGCGTAGCTTGGGTGCGGCGTCGAACAGGGCGACCTCGATCCGCTCGGCGCGCTCGCTCTTCCAGAACGCGATCGCCATGCGCTTGACGAGCCGGGCCTCGATCTCGCTCTCGGGTTCGACCTCGGCCATGAGGCGAGTGGTCAGCTCCTCGAGTTCGGAAGGAGCCTCGTCCTCCAACACGAAATGCTGCAGGGCGGCGAGGCCGTGCTTGAGCGCGTTGCGGGAGCTGCGGGCCTTGCCTTCGGGGGTGACGGGGCCGCGCGAGCGGGCGCCGTTGCGGCGGGCGGCTTCGATCTGGGCGGGCGAGCGGGGGCGTGGGGCGGTGACGGGCATCTCAGGTGTCCAGCTGTGGCCACCGGAATATACTCGTTTTCGGCATTATTTCCTATTCGATTCCGCGGCCAAGCTCACCTTGTGCGGCACCTGTGCACATTCGGTGCGTGTGCCCCGCCGACGGGCATCGGCGTCTGGCCGGTCTCGACCATCCGGGTCACCACCAGTTCGCGAACCGAGAACCTGGTCGATGGGTCCGAGGCGGATGGCACGCCCTCGGGTGGACGCCTGGAACCGAATGCGCATGTTCCTGTTTGATTTATACTGCTTTCCGAACCTACGCCCTGTCGGAATGCCTGCCGCTCCTTCGAATGGATCGGCAGGACCACTCTTTTGGTCGCCAGCCCCGGAGTCAACAGCCCGTACCGGGCCACGGCACATCGGAGATGCGGGCTGTCTGGGAGAGAAGTCATGGGTCTTGTCTTCGCCGGCTGTCTCTTGGGTGTGCCACTGTTATTCGCCGCAATGGACTTGACACGGGCACGCGATCACATGGTCAAGGCGGGCAGGTACTTGCCCCCAATGTTGGCGGATAAGCCAGCCGGCACCAATCCTTCGGAAACGCAGATCTGACCCCGTCATCACAGTAAGGAGTTTCAAACCATGGGCCTGTTTACGAAGGACATCGCGACACTCGACGATCTCTTCGTCCACACCTTGCAGGACATCTACTACGCCGAGAACCAGATTACCAAAGCACTGCCGACCATGATCGAGAAGGCGAGTGAACCTCGGTTGCGTCAGGGCTTCGAGGCACATCTGGCGGAGACGCAAAATCACATCAAACGTCTGGAGCAGGTGTTCAAGATGCACGGCAAGTCGCCGAAGGGCGTCGATTGCCCGGCAATCGACGGCATTCTCAAGGAGGCCGATGAGGTCGCCGGCGACGTGGCCGACAAAGAAGTCCTGGATGCAGCCCTCATTGCCTCCGCGCAGGCCGTCGAGCACTATGAGATCACCCGCTATGGCACTTTGATCGCCTGGGCGAAGCAGCTCGGTCGCTCGGATTGTGCTTCTGTGTTGCAGCAGAATCTCGATGAGGAAAAGGCCGCCGATAAGAAGCTGACCTCGATGGCAGAGAGCCAAGTGAACCGGAAGGCTGCCTGATCTCAGGGCGTTCCGCCGTTGTGTGGATCGGCCGGGCGCTTAGCGCCCGGCCGACTCTGCGTTGCCAGACCGAATAGGCCGATGCGAGGGTCGTCTCGGCGGCAAAGTTACGCTTCCAATATCGTCGCGCCGAAACACCAGTTCTTCTACTTGACGGCCATCCTCATATACACACACTACTTGGTGGCGAGTGGACCTGCTACTGGCCAGCGGCCACACGGTGTTTTGCCCGGGTCTGCGCGGCGTCGGGCAGTCATCCAGGCTGCCTGACACTAGCGGTCACCCTGGCTCGTCCAAACGCGCCAAGGCCGGAGGTAGTGTCGACGTGGCTTCTTGGGCTGCGCTCGATCACCACGAACTCCATCTCGCGTCTGGCGGTACTCGACACCGTACCAGTTGGGCAGCGCACGATGTTCCCGGCGGCCGTTACGGCGATGGGCTTGCGGGTTGGCGGCCATGGGCTGCCGATCTGCGCGGCAGCCCGGTCGACTGCCGGCACCGCATGGCTGAAAATGCGCCTGAAGCCGTAGAACATTTTCGTGCCTTCCTCGCCACTTCAGCGGCTGGCGCTGGGTTTCCAGACCGACCAGCAAGACCTCAGCGAGTTGCGCAGGCGGGCAGGCTGGGTCGACACAAGAGTTGTGCGATGCGCCTAAGCTCAAAACGAAGGGCGCGCGTCGAACCGTCGGGACCCAGGTCAAAGCTGCTGGAGAATGGCTCGGTCACGAAGTTCCTGCCCGAGATGATCGGCTTTGCGGAACAGCGCCTGATGGAGCTGGAGACGGACTGAGCGTGGGATGCTGGGTAGCTGCTATCCCGTGGAGAACGCGCTGACGGCGGTCAGTCAGCAGGCCTATTTCCAGGACATCTCCACCCGCAGCGCCGACATCCTCGACCAGAACTCCTCCGCGACCTACCGCCGAAGCTGGCCGCGCGCATCGGCCATTCCGTAGCCAATCTGCTCGCGCCTGATCAAGCCGCCGTCGCATGGTTGGTGCGATCCTAATTGATAATAGCGGCGAGTGGATCACCACCCGCCGCTATCTGAGCATCGAGACCCTCGGCACGGTTAAAGGCTCGACATTCCAGCGCACCTTTTGCGGTAGCCTACCTGATAGGTAGGGATCGCTACAACCAGATCAGAAGACTAGATAAAGAAGTACAATCACGACCAACGGTACGCCCATGAGCCACATGATGATTGCTGGCATAGACCATCTCCCCAGATGTTTTGCATCGCTGACGGACAAATCGATTCCGGCAGCGATGCACGGTGTTTGTTCCAGACCTCAGCGCCAACTTACCAGGTGGCTGAAATCGGTGCCTTCGTCGCGATGGCGGCCGCCCATGCCGGCCGCCCACCAAGCGGCCGCGGCACCGATTACCAACGACGCGGCCGTGACGAAGGCCACCAGCACCGCCGCGCGCCGTGCCTTGTCGGCGGCTGCCTTGGCTTGGTCGGCAGCGTTCTGGATAGATGCCATGACGCGATCGATCCGCTGCTCCGCCTCAGGCTGAGACAGCCCGGTGCGCCGCGTGATCAGCTGCGCCAGATAGGTCTTGTCGTCGCCCGAGATGCTGCCTTGCGCCGCACTTGTAGCCAGGATGCGGGCGGCTTGCGCTTCACTGTCGGCAGCACTCTGGCCTTCTTGCGGATTGTCGGTGCGGAACAGGCTGTCGACTGAATAACCCATCGAATTGGCGCCGCCAGCGAGTTGCATGGCTCCGGACCCAACAGACTGCGCCGCGGTCGAAACCGCGCTCGCGGCTGTGTTGGCCACGCCGCTGGCTACCGAGGCCGCAACCATGGCGCCGACCAGGACGCCCAACGCCCACACCAGCAAACCGTGCGAGCCGTCCCGCACCTCTACCTCGTGCGCGGTCGCGTCCGTCATCCGCCGCCTGAGGCGCCCGGCCAGATAGGCTCCGGCCATGAAGCTCGAAACCTCTACCCAGATCACCCAGAGGCCGCTTGCCGCGGCGAGGAAACTCAAGGAGTGTCCTTCGCCATACGGCGATGTCAGGCTCAGCCCGATCGCCGAACCGAAGGTGAGCAGAATGAACGAGATCGCGACGGCCAGCAGGCCGCCGGCGAGGATCGCCGCCCAATCGACGGATGATGGCAATGCATGACCCGCGGTCTCGGCCATCCCCGACCCCTTCACAGTGGATACTGGTGCAACAGTGGCCATGGTCTTATCTTCCTCTCGTGCATGAATCTGTTGGTGCCTGCGTCAGGACGCCCACCCGCATTCAGCGCAGACCGAGAAACGAGAGAATGAAGAGAACCACGACGACCAAGCCGACCAGGTAGATGATACCATTCATAATCCAGCTCTCCCCGAGCACCTGAACTCTCGCGCTCTTGAGAGCCGAGATTGAGAGAACATCGCGCAAGTCGGCCGGTTCCGCCGCCTGGCGGCAAATTCCCTTACTGGCATGGTGATATCGGTTTATCGACCTCGCCCGCTATTCCGGTTTGGTTGTGCCCCACAATACAACGCAATGGGGCGTTGCAGGCCGTCAGGCAGGTGGCGACGCGGAGACCCTTATCCAGCGAACGTGAGAAAGCACCCATGGCATCCGACCCCCCACGCGTCACCCTCGATCACTGCGTCGTCCACGTCTCCGACTGGGCGCGCTCGAATGCCTTTTACGCGACCGTGCTGGGGGCGGAAGTGGTGCCGGTCGGGACCGGGTTCGCCTATCGGTTCGGTGCGTCGCAGCTCAACCTGCATGGTCCGGGCATGACACCGACACCGGTGGCGCGGCTGCCCGTGCCGCCGGGCGGGAGCGATCTGTGCTTCGCCTGGCCGGGAACGGCGGAGGAGGCGGCAGCGCATCTCGTGCGCTATGGGGTCGCGGTGGAACTGGGGCCGGTCGAGCGCTTCGGGGCACGGGGCAAGGGGCGCAGCGTCTATTTCCGGGATCCGGACGGGTCGCTGCTGGAGTTCATCGCGTATATCGAGGTGTACGCGGTCACCCCCGATTGACTGCCGGTGCTGCTGCCTGTAGTTAACCATTGAGTTAATTACAGGGGAGAGCTGCCGTGATCACGATCTCGGCCTTCAAATGGGTGCCGCCGTTCGCACAGGGGCATGTACGCGATCTGCGGGCGCGGTGGGCGCTGGAGGAAGCAGGCCTTCCCTATCGCGAACGGCTGATCGACCGCGACGACCAGGGCTCCGCCGCCTATCGCGCGCTCCAGCCATTCGGGCAGGTGCCGGCCTTGGAGGAGGACGGCCTGGTCATGTTCGAATCGGGTGCGATCGTGCTCCACATCGCGGCGCGCAGCGAGGCGCTGCTGCCGGCCCAGGACCCGGCGCGGTCGCGCGCGGTGACCTGGCTTCTCGCGGCGCTCAACACGATCGAGCCTGTCGTGCAGCCGCTGGCCGAGATCGATGTTTTCTATGCCGACCAGGAATGGGCCAAGCTGCGGCGCCCCGACGCCGAGACGGCGGTGAAACGCCGGCTGGCGGAGCTCAGCGCCTGGCTAGGCGACCGCGAGTATCTGGATGGCGGCTTCACCGCCGGCGACCTGATGATGGCGACGGTGCTGCGCAACCTCGAGCACACCGACCTCCTGGACGCCGAGCCCACGCTCAAGGCCTATCTCGCGCGCTGCCTGGGGCGACCGGCTTTCCGGCGGGCGCTCGACGCGCAGCTTGCGGCTTTCACGCGGCATTGAGCCGGGCAAGCTCGTCCGCGGGCTGCTGAAACGGAAAAGGGCCGGCAGATGCCGGCCCTTTCCCGAACGTCCGAACGGACAGATCAGCGCTTGCTGAACTGGAAGCTGCGGCGGGCCTTGGCCTTGCCGTATTTCTTGCGCTCGACCTCGCGGTCGTCGCGGGTCAGGAAGCCGCCGGCCTTGAGCACGGGACGCAGCGCGGGCTCGTAGGTGATCAGCGCGCGGCTGACACCATGGCGGACGGCACCGGCCTGGCCGCTGAGACCGCCGCCGGCGACGGTGCACATGACGTCGTACTGGCCGATGCGGTTGATGACGTCGAACGCCTGGCCGATGATCATCTGCAGGGTCGGGCGGGCGAAGTAGTCGCCCATGATCTTGCCGTTGACCAGGAACTTGCCGGAGCCCTGCTTGAGCCAGACGCGGGCCACGGCATCCTTGCGGCGGCCGGTGGCGTAGGCGCGGCCCTGGGCGTCCATCTTGGGCTTCTTGGCCTCGACCTGCGGCTCGACGGGGACCGCCGGGCGGAGACGGGCGAAGCCGGTGGGGGCGTCACGAAGCTCAGCCACGGGCGGCCTCCTGCGTCTGGATCGAGTTCTTGCGGTTCATCTCGGCGATGTCCAAGGCTGCCGGCGCCTGGCCGGCATGCGGGTGCTCGCCGCCCTTGTAGACGTGGAGCTTCCTGAGCACGTCGCGGCCGAGCGGGCCCTTGGGGACCATCCGCTTGACGGCGAGCTCGATGATCCGCTCCGGGAAGCGGCCGTCGAGCACCGTCTCGGCGCGACGCTCCTTGATGCCGCCCGGATGGCCGGTGTGGTGGTAGTAGATCTTGTCGTGGCGCTTCTTGCCGGTCAGCGCCACCTTCTCCGCGTTGATGACCACGATGTGGTCACCGCAATCCATGTGCGGGGTGAAGGTCGGCTTGTGCTTGCCGCGCAGGCGATTGGCCAGGATGGTGGCCAGCCGGCCGAGAACCAGGCCCTCGGCGTCGACCAGGAACCAGCCCCGCTCGATCTCGCTGGGGCGCGCGCTGTACGTCTTCATGCAGATAACTGCCCGATCGTTCTGCCGGCAACCCGCCTTGCGCTGCTGCCCGGGGTGGATTCAGCCGACAATAGAATACCGCCGCGAAGGTGGCTGCCTTCGCTCGTGGCGCGGAGGTCTAGGCGGTCCGAGCGGCGCTGTCAACGCTCCGGGGATGGCGTAGGTGCCGGTCGCGTGCGCCACCGGCCGGTCGGATGCCGCGCCCACGATGGTGACCTCGCCCACCGCCAGAACCCGGCCCAGCCGCAGGATCCGCCCGCGGGCCACGAGGTCGCCCGGCCGCGGCTTGGCGAGAAAATGGATGTTGAGGTCGGTGGTGACGGCGAGCTCGACGCGGCCGATCAGCGACAGCACGACGCCGTAGAGGGTGATGTCGGCCAGCGCCATCAGCGCCGGGCCGCAGATGGTGCCGCCCGGCCGCAGCAGCAGCCCGTTGGCGGGCAGGCGCACGTCGACGCAGCCGGGCTCGAACCGCTCGACCCGACAGCCCAGCTGGCCGACATAGGGCACGCCCTCGGCCGCCAGCGCCTCGAACTCCACAGCGGTCAGGGTCAAGGCAGCGATCTAACGCGACGACAGGACGGTGGAGCGGTCATCGGCGGCAATCTCGCGGATCAGCTTGCTCAGGATCGCCGCCTTGAAGGCGGTGAAATCCTCGGCCGGCACGATGAACGAGCCCGGCCCGCCGATGACGTTGTCGAAATAGTAGCTGTCCAGGCCAATCTCCATCGGCGTCGGCAGGCCGAACGGCTGCTGCCGGTCGTTGAGGATCGGCAGACCGTTGATGACGATGCCACGCGCCACCGCCGCGTCCCGGGCGGCCGTGACCGGGCGGCCGCGATTGTTGGGGCCATCGCCGGAGATGTCGATCACGCGCCGGTCGCCGGCATAGCCGTTCGCGTCGAACAGCGGCACAGCGGCGTCGATCGCGGCGCTGATCGAGGTCCAGCGCGCCGTCCGCGCCGGCTCCAGCGCCAGCCGCCCGGCAAAGGCCCGCGCGCTGGCGTCATCCTCGACCAGGGTCCAGTCCAGCACCAGCCGCTGATAGTCGCCGCTGGCCCATTCGAGATAGGCGAGCGCGATCCGCCGGTGGAAGCCGGAGCGGATCGCCTGGACCACCGCCGGATCGGCCAAAGCCGCGACATAGCCTTCGCGCTGCTGGCGCGCCTCCTCCATGTCGATGCTGCCGGAGACGTCGACCGCGAGGATCAGCTCGAGATCGACCGGCAGCTCCTGGGACGAGGCGTCGCCGGCCTGCAGGTGGGCCAGTGCCACCAGTGCGACTGCCGCCACGTCCATCCTACGCACCATCAACCTCCTATGGCGGAGCGACAGAACCATGCTGCCGGCACCACCGTAGAAATAGCGTCGATCACCAGGATGTCGAAGCACCATGCCGACCGCCAAGCTGCTGCATCCCGACGTCCCCGAGCCCGCGACGTGGCTCGGCCTCGCTGGCGTGCTGCCGTTCGCCGCCGGGGCGCTGGCGGCGTGGCGGCCGGATCCCGTCGGCGCCTTCGCCGTAACGGCGCTGCTGGCCTATGGTGCGGTGATCCTCTCCTTCCTCGGCGGTATCCACTGGGGGCTGGCACTCGAGCGCGCGCATCCGCGCCCTGCGCAGCTCGGCCTGGGCGTGCTGCCGTCGCTTGCAGGTTGGACCGCGCTGCTTGTCGGGGGCCGGGCCGGCATCGCGCTGTTGATGGTCGGTTTCGTCGGCGTGCTGGTGCTCGACCTGCGCCTGACCCGGGACGGCGCGGCGCCGCCCTGGTTCGCGAGCCTGCGGGCGGTGCTGACCACGGCGGTCCTGGCGTGCCTCGCGGTCGGGCTGGCGGCCTGAACGAATCACTCCGGCCGCTCACGCTCATGTGACGCTGGGCCGTTTCGCCGGTACTACGGTCCAGACCGGCACCGTCGGGAAATGGCATCATGCGTCTCGCCCTCCTCCTTCTGGCCGCGCTGGTCGGGCTCGCCGGTCCGGTGGCGGCCGACGAATTCGCCGACATCGTCGCCCGGGCGCGCGGGCAGACCGTCTACTTCAACGCTTGGGGCGGCTCGCGGCAGATCAACGACTACCTCACCTGGGCCGGCACCGAGCTGCGCCAGCGGTTCGGGATCGAGCTGGTGCAGGTCAAGCTCACCGACACCGGCGAGGCCGTAGCCCGGGTGCGTGCGGAGAAGGCTGCCGGCCGGAGCGAGGGCGGGACGGTCGACCTGATCTGGCTCAACGGCGAGAACTTCCGGACGATGAAGGACGAAGGCCTGCTGTTCGGCCCGATCACGCCGGTCCTGCCGAACTTCGCGCTCGTGGATACGGTGGGTCAGCCGACCACGCTGGTCGATTTTACCGTGCCGACCGACGGCTATGAGAGCCCTTGGGGCATGGCGAAGTTCGTTCTGTTCTACGATCAGGCACGCCTGCCCGAGCCGCCCGGGACGATCGACGCGCTGCTCGACTGGGCGGCGGCCCATCCCGGCCGGTTCACCTACCCCGCACCGCCGGACTTCATCGGCTCGACCTTCCTCGAGCAGCTGCTCTATGCCAGCATGGCCGACCCGGAGCGGCTGCAGCAGCCGGTGGACGCGGCCGAGTTCGACGCGCTCACCGCCGACATGTGGGCGAGGCTGGACATGCTGCGGCCGAATCTGTGGCGCGGTGGCGCCACGTACCCCAGCACCGGGCCTGCGCTGCACCAGCTGCTCGACGACGGCGAGGTCGACTTCTCGATGGCGTTCAACCCGGCCGAGGCATCGAGCCTGATCCTCGCCGGCCGGCTGCCGGCGACGGTGCGCAGCTTCGTGCTCGCGGGCGGCACCATCGCCAACACCCATTTCGTGGCGATCCCGTTCAACGCGGCGCACAAGGAGGGTGCCATGGTCGTGGCGGACTTCCTGCTGTCGCCGGAAGCGCAGGCGAGGAAGCAGGACGAGACGATCTGGGGCGACCCGACCGTGCTCGACCTCGCGGCGCTCACGCCCGCGGATCGCGACCGCTTCGCCGCCCTGACGCTGGGGCCGGCCACGCTGCCGCCCGACCTGCTGGGCCCGGCTCTGGCCGAACCGCACCCGTCCTGGAAGGTGCTGATCGAGCGCCGCTGGGCCGAGCGCTACGCGCGGTGACCCGCTGAGCCGCTTGCTACGCGCGGCGCCGCCGCTCACCATCGCCCTGTTCCTGGGGCCTGTGCTCGCCGGCCTGATCGGCACCGCCCTGCCGGCGATGAGCCGGCAGCCCTGGCTGGAGCTGCTGCGCATGCCGGGCCTCGGGCGCAGCATCGCGCTGACGCTCGTCAGCGGGATCGGCGCCACCGTCTTGGCGCTGGCCGGCGCTGTCGCGATCGCGGCCACGACCCACGGCAAGCGCGCGGCGCGGCGGCAGCTTCTGTTGCTGCCGTTACTGCTGGCGGTGCCGCACCTCGCCAGCGCCATCGGCACCGCGTTCCTGCTGGCGCCTTCGGGCTGGTTTGCGAGGCTGGCCTCGCCCTGGCTCACCGGCTGGCAGCGCCCGCCCGACCTGCTCACCGTCAATGACCCGTGGGCCATCGCGCTCACGGTCGGGCTCGCCATCCGCGAATGCCCGTTCCTGCTGCTGGCGATACTGGCCGCCCAGAGCCAGCTCGAAGCCGGGCGAACGGTCGCGATCGCCCGCACCGTCGGCTACGGCAGCGGCGAGGCCTGGCTCAAGCTGGTGCTGCCCGTACTCTACCGGCAGATCCGCCTGCCGCTCTACGCCGTGCTCGCGTTCGCGCTGTCGGTGGTCGACATGGCGCTGGTCCTGGGGCCTTCGACGCCACCGGTCCTGGCGGTGCAGCTCCTGCGCTGGCTCGGCGATCCCGAAGCTGCCCGGCGTGCGGTCGGTGCCGCAGGCGCCATCCTGCAAGTCGGCCTGATCGTGCTGGCGATCGCCGGATGGCGCGTGGGTGAGATCGTGGTCTGGCGGATCGCGCGGCCATGGCTGGTGGGCGGGCCGAGCGAGCGCTTCGAACGGGCTCTGACTGTGGCCGGCCCCCTCGCCAACGCCGGCGTGCCCGGACTGGGACTCGCCGGCCTAGCGGTCGTGGCCGCGTGGTCGGTAGCCGGCTCCTGGCGCTTCCCGGACGCTTTGCCGGGCGACTTCACTCTGGCGAGTTGGGCCTGGGCCGGGCACGGCCTAGCAGCGCCGATCCTCAACACACTGGCGGTCGGCATCATCACCGCCGTGGTCGCACTGGTCGCCGTGATCGCCTGTCTGGAGCAGGAGACGCGCACCGGCACCGGACCTCAGACACGCGTCCTGGCGCTGGCCTATCTGCCCCTGCTGGCGCCGCAGATCAGCTTCCTGTTCGGGCTACAGGTGCTGTTCGTCAGTCTCGGGCTGGATGCCACCATGACGGGGCTGATCTGGTCGCATCTCTTGTTCGTGCTCCCATACGTCGTGCTGATGCTGCGCGAGCCCTACCTCGCTCTCGACCCACGCTATCTCGCGGCCAGCCGGATGCTGGGCAGCACGGCTGCACGCAGCTTCTGGCGGGTACGCGTGCCATTGCTGCGGCGGCCGATCCTGATCGCGCTGGCAGTGGGCTTCAGCGTCAGCGTTGCGCAATATCTCCCGACCGTGGTCATCGGCGCCGGCCGGCTGCCGACGCTGACCACCGAGGCCCTGGCACTCGCACTGGGTGGCGACCGGCGCGTCGCGGCGGTGGCGGCGTTGCTGCTGGCCACGCTGCCGCTGGTGGCGCTGGCGGCGGCGCTGGCCGTCCGCTCACCCCGCCTTGGCCGCCATGAGCGGCAGGCCGACTGAGCCCAACTCCTCGCCCTGCAGGCGCTTCAGGAACCATCCGGCAAGCCGGCGCCAGACCTCGTCTCGCTCGGCCGCATCCTCGACCTCGTGGACCAAGTTGGGGTTGTCGTTGACCTCGATGACGAACACGCCGCGCTCGTTGCTCTTGATGTCGACGCCATACAGGCCGCGGCCGATCAGGCGTGCCGCCCGGACCGCGGTATCGACGATCTCGCGCGGCGCCGCCGCCACGGCCATGGTCTTGAAGGCCCCCTCGATTGGCCGGCCGCCCTCGGTGTGGCGGATGATCTGCCAGTGCTTGCGGGCCATCATGTACTGCGACACGAACAGCGGCTCGCCGTCCAGGACGCCGATCCGCCAGTCATACTCGGTGTACATGAACTCCTGGGCCAGGATCAGGTCGCTGTCCTCGAGCATGCCGCGCACCATGCGCTCCAGCTCGGTCCGATCGGCGACCTTGGCCACACCGCGCGAGAACGAGCCGTCGGGGATCTTCAGCACCATCGGGTAGCTGAGCTGGGCCTCGAGACCGGGCAGGTCCTTGACCGAGGAGATGATCACGGTCTTCGGGGTCGCCACCCCATTCGCGTGCAGCAGCTCGGCCAGATAGACCTTGTTGGTGCAGCGGATGATCGAGTTGGAATCGTCGATCACCGGCAGGCCCTCCTGCTCGGCGCGCTTGGCGAAGCGGAAAGTGTGGTGATCGATGTTGGTGGTCTCCCGGATCCATAGCGCGTCGAACTCCGGGAGCCGCTCGAAATCCTTCCTGGTGATCACCTCGACGCCCAGACCCATCCCTTCGGCGATGCGCTCGAAGTGCCGGATGGTGCCCAGGTCGGAAGGCGGCATCGCCGCCTTCGGGTCGAACAGGACCGCGAGGTTGAAGCGAGGCGTCGCCTTGGCGCGCGGCGTCTTCCAGGGCTGGCGGAAATGCGCCTCGATCGCGGATGCCAGCTGCGCCTTGCCTGCCTCGCCGAGATCGCTGATCGCCAGCGAAGCCAGCTTGCGGATGCGCCACAGCTCGCCCGCCTTCACGTACACCTCGAGGATCGGACAGCGGAACCAGTCGAACAGCTGCCGACCCAACCGCACGAAGCGCGCGTCGTCCGGATGGCCCAGGCACACGATCAGACGGAACGACGCTGTCGGCGGATCGGCCAGGCGCCGGATGGTGCGGTTGAGCGTGTCCTCGAGTTCGGCCAGGGCGTAGACGTAGGAAGTGCGACGCGTGAGCTCGAGGACCGTCGTCACCGTCGGGACAACCTTGTGCCCGCGCGCCTCGGCCAACAGCGAGCAGTAATAGCCCAGCGTCTGGTAGCCGTAGCTGCGCGACAGGTTCAGCACCTTGGGCACCGAGCGCCGCGTCTCGCGCGGCTGCATGATGTAGTCGCGAGTGGTCATGCACGGGTAACTGGCGACGGGAGCCGGTAGATCTGAGAGGCGGTCCGCCACAACAATCCAGCCAGTCATCGGCCGGGTCGCAGAGTGTGGTTACGCATGCGCAGGGCGTTCGCCAGTTCCAGGCGGTTCAACTTCGGTCGATGTTGCGATAGCCGTTTTCACCCGGTGATTGCAAGCTGGGCGAAGGGTGATTCACGATTCGTGAACAGAAAAATATGCTTTGGGCACGGGCCGGCCGCCCTGCACCGATGCGATGCATCGGGCAAGGCGAACCGGCCCTTCGGCCTGCATGAACCGTCAGGCAGCCTGATGTTAGTTCCTGATATCGCCCGGGCCGTCCCCGCCGGTCGCGAGGGGATCCATCTTGCCACCGCTGCATGCCGTCAGGCTCGAAAGGGCGATGATCGCTGTGAAGAGCACGATGAAGATCCTGGGCATGGTCTGCTCCTGTCAGAGGGGACGACGCGCTTGCCGCGCAAGCACTAGGCGAAGCCGTCAAGTAGGGAATAGATCCACAAGACATCTCGCTGGGAACCACACAGGGTCACCTCGAAATTACGTTACATTCCCTTCATGTTCAGCCGATTCATTTTGTGTACAGATGCTACGCTGTTCCAATGAATAGTTTGCATGATCCATATGAGGACCGCTCATATAGCATCCCATATTGTGGACTTTCTAGGATCAGCGCCGTGTTCGGCGATGTGGCGCGATCGGCGATGCCGACCGATGCGATCTGGCCGCGCAACAGCCATGCGCGGTTGTGATGCGGCCGTTGTCGCTGGAAGTGGGATGTTGTGGCCGTAGCCTGGATCAACCGAGACGCATGACGTGCACTTCAACGCTCTGGACCTGAATCTCCTGCGGGTGCTGGACGCGCTCGTCGAGGAGCGGAGCGCCACACGCGCCGGCGAGCGACTGGGGTTGAGCCAGTCGGCGGTCAGCCACGCGCTGAATCGCTTGCGGTATGCGCTGAAGGACGAGCTGTTCGTCCGCAGCTCCGATGGGTTGGAACCAACTCCGAGGGCGGCTCAGATCGCGGCCCAAGTCAGGCCGGGCCTGTTGCAACTGCAGGTCGCCGTGATGGACACGGAATTCAGGCCGGCGGCCACGGATCGCCAGTTCGTGATCGCCTGCAACGACTATGCGTGCGCTGCGATCGTGCCCGGCCTGATGGCCAGGCTGCGCGATACCGCACCGATGGCCAACCTGCGCGTGGTGCCGAACCAGGTCGGAGCGGCGGACGCGCTCCAGTCTGGCCGGGTCGATCTCGCGATCGGCGCCTTCGGCCACATCCCGGACCGCTTCGCGACGGAGAATCTGTTCCAGGAATCGCTGGTCTGGGTGCTCAGCGTCGACAATCCCGCGGCTCGCGCGCCGATGACGCTGGAACGGCTGGCCGAGCTGCCGCACCTGATCATCGCGCTGACCGGCGAGGACGCGCGCGCGGTCGATGGCGTGCTCGTCGACCATGGCCTGGAATGGCGCGTCATGCGAGACGACGCCGGCGCCTTCCAGGAAGCGCTCGCGGCGCGCGGCCTGCGGCGCCGGATCGGGCTGACCGTGCCGCACGTGCTGGCCACCCCGCGCATCGTCGCCCGCTCCGACATGGCGGCGCTGGTGCCGCGGCGGCTGGCGATCGCCTATGCCGAGCGCTATCGGCTCAAGCTGGTCGAGCCGCCCTACCCGTCACCGCCCTACGACGTCACGGTCCTGTGGGATCGTGGCCATGGCAGCCACCCCGCGGTGGCGTGGCTGCGTGGATTGCTGCGCGAGGTCGCGGCCGAGATCACGGCACCCAATCCGCGCAACCAGTTCACGATCTATCCGCAGAAATCGGCGTAGTTTGGCTGCGGGGTAAGTAGTCCTCCTAGTCGCGGAACGGATCGAACTCGCCCTCGCCGGCCATGGCGACCGCGAACGGCCGCAAGGTGTGCAGGACCCGAATCGTGCCGGCATGGTGTGCCAGCACCTCGGGCAGCCGGCGATACGCCATCGGGCTCTCGTCCAGGTCGCCGCCCGCCAGCTTGACGTTGCGGCGCTGCAGCCAAGCGTCCATCTCGGACTTGGTGAACCGGCTCTTCGCCTCCCTCCGGCCGAACAGCCGGCCGGCGCCGTGGACCGTCGAGTAGAGCGCGGCTACGGAATCCTGAGTCTCCACGCCCTCGACGATCACTGCGTCGTCACCCATCGAGCCGCCGACGAAGCCGCGCTGGCCGGGGAAGGCCGGGGTGGCGCCCTTGCGGACCACCCACAGCTCCCTCCCGCCATGCGTCTCGCGCCACGCGTAGTTGTGGTGATTGTGGATCGTGTCCTGCACCTTGCCGCCGATCATCTGGCGCACGCGCTCGACCACCCACTCGCGGCCGGCATAGGCGTAGCGGCCGGCCAGCTCCATGGCCGCGAGGTAGCGATGGCCGATCTCGCCGTCCTCGGCCACCACGGCCGGCGGCACGTGCATGCCGTCCTTGCCGCCGGCGAGCTTCAGGTAGCGGGTGGCGCTGGTGTGGCCGAGCCCGCGGCTGCCGAAATGGACGCCGATCCAGACCAGCCCCGCCTCGTCGGTCATCAGGTCGACATAGTGGTTGCCCGACCCGACCGTGCCCAGCTGCGTGCGGGCCTTCTCGCGATAGTCCTCCATGCCCGAGGCGCGCCAGGCGTCGGTATCGTCGAACAACGCATGGTCGGGCCGGGCGTCGTTGACCTGGCCGACGCCGAACGAGACGTTGGCGCGGATGTCGGCCAAAAGCGTGCCGACCCGGTCGGCGATCGCGGCGAAGGGCGTGTCCAGCCGCACCGCCATGTTGCCGCAGGCGATGTCGAAGCCGACGCCGCTGATGCTGATCTGGCCCTCGTAGGCGATCACGCCGCCGACCGGCTGAGCGTAGCCGAGATGACCATCGGCGCAGATCACCCCGGCCACGGCATTGCCGACGCCCATGCAGGTTCGCATCTGCGCCAGCGTCCCCTCCGCGTGCTCGCCGAACACGCGCAGCGGGCTGTCGCGGTAGGCCGGCGGCTGCGGCGCCGGCTCGCGTTTTGCCGCCTCCCGGGCCGCGTGCTCGGCGCGGGCGGCGTCGAGGAAGCCGCACCAGGCCGGCATCGGCTTGGCCCCTGCCCGCTCGACGCGCGCGTCCGGGTCCAGCCCGGCGGCGATCGCCAGCTCGCGTGCCCGGACGGCAAACGAATCGGGGCGCATGGTCAGCTCCATCGTCCGACATGCAGTGCCAAATCCGCACCGCGAGCCGCGGGATCTAAACCGTTCCGCTAGCGGCGGGAACCGTATCCCGGTGCCACGTGGGTACGATGCGTACCGGGGGGTGGCGCCCGGCGGCCAGGAACGGACCCGCGCGAAGAGTTGGCCGCCATTTTCGATGCGGCCGGGACTCGCGTGACGGGGGGTTCTGCCTGCGGGGACCAGAATCGAGTGTGGTCGAGGCGGTGCCGGTCCAGTAAGGCGAGCGGCGACAGGCTCGCTCAAGAACGGCGAACAGCCCGGCGGATGACCATGGCCGCTTCGAACCTTCGCGCGGCGCTGCTGGTCGTGATCGCCATGGCGTCCTTCTGCGTCAACGACGCGTTCATCAAGGATCTCAGCACGCGCACGCCGATCGGCGAGCTGATGGCGGTGCGCGGCTTGTTCGCGATCGCGCTGATGCTCGTGCTGCTGCCGTGGATCGGCCTGCGCATCGGCCGGCCGGAGCGGTTCACCTGGCTGCGCGCGGGCGGCGAGGTCGCGGTCACCTTCGCCTTTCTGGCGGCGCTGACCATGCTGCCGCTGGGCGACGTCTACACGCTCTACTTCGCCGGGCCGCTGCTGCTGACCGCGGGCGCCGCGCTGTTCTTCGGCGAGCGGGTCGGGGCCAGCCGGTGGGCTGCCGTGGTCGTGGGCTTCATGGGGGTGCTGATCGTGCTGGGCGCGCCCTCCGGCTGGCAGCTGGCCTCGCTGCTGGCCTTGGGCGCCGCCTTCCTGAGCGTGACCCGCGACCTCGCCACCCGCAAGATCCCGGCCGCGGTCGGCTCGGGCACGGTAGCCATGCTCACGGCCGTGTGCGTCACCCTGTCCGGTGCTGCCACGGTCGTGAGCGGCAGCTGGGTGGTAATGGCTTGGCGCGATGTCGGCATGTGCGCGCTCGCGGCGCTCGGCGTGACCGGGGGCTATACCGCATTCGTGCTGGCGCTGCGCACCGGCGAGCTCTCCTTCGTCGCCACGTTTCGCTACAGCGGCATCCCGATGGCGATGGCGCTGGGTTTCATCGTCTGGGGCGACCGGCCGAGCCTGCAGATGCTGGGCGGCGCCGCGCTGATCATGGGCTCCGGCCTGTTCATCGTGCTGCAGGAATGGGGCGCCGCGCGAGCCCGGGCGACAGCGGCTCGCTGACCGTCGTTTGCCGCTTTCCACGGCGGCTCGGTCGCGCCAACATCGCGGCAACTGCATGGAGGGAACACGGATGGCACATCCACTCGCGCGCCGCACGCTGGTCGCGGCCGTGGCACTCGGCGTGGCCTGGCTCACCGGCGCGGCGCAGGCCCAGGACAAGAAGGTCAAGGTCGCCGCGGTGTTCACCGTGCCGGTCGAGCAGCAGTGGGTCAGCCGCATCCACGAGCCGCTGAAGGACCGCAACCTCGCCGGCGAGATCACCTACGACTGGTCGGAGAACGTCGCCAACACCGACTACGAGCGGGTGATGCGCGAGTATGCCGAGGCCGGCTACGACCTGATCGTCGGCGAGGCGTTCGGGGTCGAGAAGGCGGCCCGGCAGGTAGCCAAGGACTATCCCGATACCGCCTTCCTCATGGGCTCGAGCTTCGGACCCGAGGCGCCCAACTTCGCCGTGTTCGACAACTACATCCAGGAATGCTCATATCTGACCGGACTGGTTGCCGGTGCGCAGACCAAGTCCAACCTGATCGGCATGGTCGGCGGCTTCCCGATCCCGGAGGTCAACCGGCTGATGCACGCCTTCATGGCGGGGGCGACGGAGGCCAACCCGGACATCAAGTTCACGGTCTCGTTCATCGGCTCCTGGTACGACCCGCCCAAGGCCAAGGAGGCGGCGTTCGCGATGATCGACCAGGGTGCCGACGTGCTCTATGCCGAGCGCTTCGGCGTGTCGGACGCCGCCAAGGAGCGCGGGGTGAAGGCGGTCGGCAACGTGATCGACACCCAGGACCAATATCCGGGCACGGTCGTCGCCAGCGCGCTCTGGAACATGACCCCGTCGATCGACAAGGCGCTGAAAGCCGTCCAGGGCGGCACGTTCACGGCCGAGGATTACGGCCCGCTCAGCAACCTCGCCGCCGGCGGCTGCTCGCTGGCGCCGCTCGACGCCGAGTTGGTGCCGACGGCCGTCGTCGACAAGGTGCAGGCGAAGGAGGCGGCGATCCGCTCCGGCGAGCTGAAGGTCGTCGTGGACGATACCGAGCCCAAGTCGACCAAGTGAGCCCGACGGCGGGCACGCCGCCCGTCCTCAGTCTGGAGGGCATCAGCAAGCGGTTCGGCGACCTGCTGGCCAATGACGGCATCGACCTCGAGCTCCGCCCAGGCGAGATCCTGGCGCTGCTCGGGGAGAATGGCGCCGGCAAGACCACGCTGATGAGCATCCTGTTCGGCCACTATGTCGCCGACTCGGGCCGGGTGCGCGTCGCAGACGGTGCCGGGGCGCTGCGGATCCTGCCGCCGGGCTCGCCGCACGCGGCGCTGGCGGCGGGCATCGGCATGGTGCACCAGCATTTCGCCCTGGCGGCGAACCTGTCGGTGCTCGACAATATCGTGCTCGGCACCGAGCCGCTCTGGCGCTGGCGGCGCCATCGCGGCGCCGCGCGGCGGAAGCTGGCGGAGCTGATCGCCACCGCCGGTCTCGAGGTGCCGCTGGACGCCGCCGTGGCCAGCCTCTCGGTCGGCGAGCGGCAGCGCGTCGAGATCCTCAAGGCGCTCTACCGCGACGTGCGGGTGCTGATCCTCGACGAGCCGACCGCCGTGCTGACGCCGCAAGAGGCCGAGCGGCTGTTCACGACCCTGGCGCGGCTGGCCCAAGCCGGGCTCGCGATCCTGTTCATCAGCCACAAGCTCGACGAGGTGATGCGGCTGTGCCGGCGAGTCGCGGTGCTGCGCGCCGGGCGCAAGGTCGCCGAGCTCGATATCGCCGCGACCAGCCCCGGCGCCATCGCCGAAGCGATGGTCGGCCGCCCGGTGACCTTGCCGCGCCGCGATGCGCAGCGGCCGGGGCGCCCGGTGCTCGAGCTGAGCGACGTCGCGGTCGCCGGCGGCAGCGGACGCCGGATGTCCGGGGTGACACTGTCCGTACACGCGCACGAGATCGTCGGTATCGCCGGGGTGTCGGGCAACGGGCAGCGGGCATTGGCAGCGCTGCTTGCTGGCCTGATGCCGCCGGCCGCGGGCGAGGTCCGCCTGGACGGTGGCCCCTGGCCCGCCGGCGGCGCCCGCGCCGCGACGGCCGCAGGGGTCGGCCGCATCCCGGAGGACCGGGTCAGCGATGGTGTCGTCGGCGAGCTGTCGATCGCCGAGAATCTGGCCCTGGAGACCTACCGCCGCACCGCGTTCCAGCGCCTGGGCCTGCAACGACGGGGCGCCTTGGCCGAGCATGCGCGGCAGCTGATCGCCGCCTACGATGTCCGTTGCGAGGGGCCGGGCCAGCGGATCGGCCTGCTCTCCGGCGGCAACATGCAGAAGCTGCTGCTCGGCCGCGTGCTCGAGCTGACGCCGCGCCTATTGCTGGCCGACCAGCCGACCCGCGGTCTCGACATCGGCGCCGTGGCATTCGTCCACGCCCGCCTGCTCGACGCGCGCCGTCGCGGTGCGGGCGTCGTGCTGATTTCGGAAGACCTGGAGGAGCTGCTCCGACTATCCGACCGGGTCGCGGTGATGCACCGGGGCGAGCTGAGCCAGACCATGCCGACCTCCGGCGTCACCGTGCGCGAGCTCGGGCTCCTGATGACCGGGCAGGCGCGCCATGCGGCTTGAGCCGCGCGCCCATCCGCCACGCTGGCTGGTGGGTGCGGCTCCGGTCGCCGCCGTGGCGCTGGCGATGGCAATGGCGGCGATCCCGCTGGCGCTGGCTGGAGCCGACATCGCGGCCGCCTATCGGCAAATGCTCGTGGCGAGCTTCGGCTCGTGGTTCGCACTGAGCGAGACCCTGACCCGCGCCACGCCCTTGATCCTGACCGGGTTGGCGGTCGCCGTGGCGTTTCGCGCGCGGCTCTGGAACATCGGCGCCGAGGGTCAGCTCTACATGGGAGCGGTGACGGCCGTGGCGCTGGGCACCGGTGCGGTGGCGGCGCCGGCTTTGCTGCTGGTTCCGCTGCTGCTCGCCGGCAGCGCGCTCGCCGGTGCGCTGTTCATGCTCGGCCCGACCTGGCTCAAGCTGCGGCTGGGCGTCGACGAGGTGGTGACCACGCTGCTGCTCAACTTCGTGGCACTGCTGATCGTCGGCATGCTGCTGGAGGGTCCGATGCAGGACCCGATGAGCCTGGGCTGGCCGCAATCCGCCTCGATCGTCGCCGACGCGACACTGCCGCGACTGGTGGCGAAGACCCGTGTGCATGCCGGACTGATCATGGCACTCGTCGCCGCGTTTCTGGTCTGGCTCTACCTGGAGCGGACCGTCTGGGGCTTCGAGACCCGCGCAGTCGGCCACAACGCGCAGGCCGCCGCCTATGCCGGCATGCCGGTCGGCCGGATTCTGCTGCGCGCCGGGCTCATTTCGGGCGCGCTCGCCGGCCTCGCCGGCGCCGGCGAGGTGGCCGGCCTCAAGGGCTACCTCACCTCGGACCTCTCCCCTGGCTTCGGCTACACCGGCATCGTCGTCGCCATGCTGGCCCAGCTCAATCCGCTGGGCGTCGTGCTGGCCGCGATCTTCGTCGCGGCCGTGTTCGTCGGTGCGGACAGCATGAGCCGGACCGCGGGCGTGCCAAGCTACATCGCCGATCTGGTGGTGGCGCTCTCGCTGCTCACCATGCTGTTGGCGGGCTTGGTCACCCGCTATCGGCTGCGCCGATGACCGACGCCCTCGATATCGTCCTGCAGGCGAGCTTCTGGGCCGCAACCCTGCGCATCGCCACGCCGTTGATCTTCGCGACCCTGGGCGAGCTGATCTGCGAGCGCGCCGGCGTGCTCAATCTCGGCATCGAGGGGATCATGACCCTGGGCGCCATGGTCGGCTGGCTTGCCGTGTACGAGGGCGCCGACTTGTGGACCGGCGTGGCGCTGGCGGCGGTGGCCGGCATGGCGATGGGCCTGCTGCTCGGCCTGTTCACCATCCCGCTGGGCCTGTCGCAGCACGTCACCGGCATCGGCGTGACCCTGCTCTGCACCAGCCTCGCCTACTTCACCTATCGGGTGCTGCTGCCCAACGTCAACACGCCGCCGCGCATCGAGCCCTTCCCCACGCTCGCCGGTACCTGGCTCGCCGACTTGCCGGTGGTGGGGCCGGTGCTGGCGCAACAGACCGTGCTGACGCTGCTGGCCTTGGCCATCGTACCGGTGCTGGCCTGGCTGCTCTACCGGACGCCCCTCGGCCTCGCCGTGCGGGCGGTGGGCGAGAACCCCGCGGCGGTGGAAGCGCAAGGCCTGAGCGTCTACGCGATCCGTCTGGGTGCGGTGATGGCCGGCAGCGCGCTGATGGCGGTCGGCGGCGCGTTCCTGACGCTTTCGGCCTTCAACGCATTCTTCTTCGGCATGGTCAACGGCCGCGGTTGGATCTGCATCGCGCTGGTCGTGTTCGCGTCCTGGCGCCCCGGCAAGGCGCTGCTGGGTGCGATCCTGTTCGGCGCCTTCGACGCCTTCCAGATCCGGCTGCAGCAGCTGGTCGGCGGCGCCGTGCCCTACCAGCTGTTCCTGATGCTGCCCTATCTGCTCAGCATCCTGGCCCTGGTGCTGGTCGCGCGCCACGCCAGCTACCCGCAGGCCCTGATGCGCCCGTACCTCAAGGGCCAGCGCTGAGGGCGCGTTCGGAGCAACCGAAAGTCACCGATTCAGTTCACTCGCAGCGGCGATAACCTCGGATAAGACCGCCCGCACGTCTTCTTCTTTGGTCCGATGGTTGACGAAGCAGGCACGCAAAGCAAACTGGCCGTGGATGGTCGCGTTCGAGAGATAGACGCGGCCGCGGGCGGTCACCCGCCTTAGAATGGCCGCATTGTCTTTCGCGACGTGACGGAAGCAGACGGCGCTGAGCGAGACCGGCGCCAGCAGCTCCAGTTCGGGATGCGCCTCGATGGCCTGAGCCAGCAGTTGCGCATGATGCAAATCTTGAGCAATGGCTGCGCGATAGGCTCGGCGGCCGTGGTACTGCAGCGACATCCACAGCTTCAGCGCACGGAAACGCCGCGATAGCTCGATCAACTCCTGAAAGAATACGAATGATTCGACCGGATCTTCACTCAACACCCTGACATAGTCGGCGTCGTACATGAAGGCAGTGCGGGCGGCATCCGGATCGCGGTAGAGCAGGCAGCCACAGTCCACGGGCTGATAAAGCCACTTATGCGCGTCCAACGACAAGGAATCCGCCTTTTCCAAGCCGGCAAACTTCTCAGGTGCCGCCAGCGCGGCCAGACCGCCATAGGCGCCGTCGACGTGGAGCCACAGGTCCTCCTTGCGGGCAAGGCCGGCGATCTCGTGCAGAGGGTCGATCGCGCCGCTGACCACCGTGCCGCCGGAGGCGACGATGGCGATCGGCAGGCGGCCAGCCGCGCGATCGGTCGCAATGGCGGCCTCGAGCGCATCCACTCGCATCCGGAAGGCGGCATCGACCGGGATGAGGCGGAGATTATTGCTGCCAATACCCAGGAGTGCGACGGCCTTCGGAATCGAGAAATGCACCTGTTCCGAAGCGTAGATGATGCCCGGCCGAGCGCCCGCCTCATTCGCCGGAATCTTCGCCTCGCGGGCCATCGCCAGCGCCATCAGGTTTGCGGTCGAGCCGCCGCCGCACAGGCTGCCTTTGAAATCCGCGCAGCCGACCGCGTCCGCCAGCCAGCCGACCACCGCCTGCTCGATCGTCGCGGCAGCCGGTGCAGAACGCCAGGAAGTGACGTTCTGGTTCAGCGCGGCCGCGAGCAGTTCTGCCAGCGCCCCGACGGGTTCGCCCGAGCCGAACACGTAGCCGAAGAATGCTCCGCCGGAAGGTCGGGAATGCTCCGCGATCGTCTCGAAATCCCGCAATACCTCGCGACCGATTCCCTCCTCGGCCCAGGTGCGTGCGAACAACTCCACGGTTTGCTCGCCGCTGGTATTCGGATATGCCGGCCGATCGTTGAGCGATCGCCAGTAGCTCGTCGCGAGGCCTGCTGTCTCGCTGACCAAACGCTCCAAGTCCTGATCAGAGATTTGCAGCTCACTCATGATGTCCTCGTGATGTTGCAGCACTATTCAGCGCGGTAAAATCACCCCATCGGCATGCTGAATGTGAAACGCGTCGCCTCCGGAGTGGACGAGACGTCGAGTTTTCCGCCATGGGCGCGCGCGATCTCGGCGGCGATGTAGAGGCCCAGGCCAAGCCCTTCCGGGTTGGATTTGCCGGCGCCACGGAAGAACGGCTGGAACAGGCGGCCGAGATTTTCTGGCGGGATCGGCTCGCCGTGGCTGGTCACCGAGAGCGTCATCCGACCGGCCACCGTCGCCGCCGCCACCCGAACCGGTTGCTCGGGGCTACCATGCCGCAGGGCGTTGTGCATGAGGTTGGACAGAACCTGTCCGATCCGGGTGCGGTCGCAGCGCACCGGCCCGGCCAGGTCGATGTCGACCTCCATGGCCCGATCGGGCCAGGCGGAACGCAACTCGGCGACCACCTGCTCCAGCGTGGGCGCCAGCAGTTCGTGTGCATCACGTTCGACCAGGATGCCGCCGCCCAGCCGGCCGCGCGTGAGGTCGAGCACATTGTCGATCAGCCCCGCCATGCGTCGCACGGCGCCCTGCACCAGCGACGACACCCGTTCCGCCTCCTCGTTCAGCGGTGTCTTGCGCAGCAGCCGGACCCCGGCGTCGATCGAGGCCAGGGGATTGCGCAGGTCGTGCCCGAGCACGGCGATGAACTGCTCGCGCAACTCGGCGGCCTGCCGCTCGGTGAGGAGAGCGGCCTCGCTCTGCGCCAGCCGCTCCTTGGCATCGAGGTGGAAGCCGATCAGGTCGGCGTACAGCCTGAACATGCTGAGCGTCTCGGGTGCGCTCAGCTTGACCGGCAGCGGATCGATCGCGCACAGCGTCCCGAAGAACGAACCGTCGGCGCGACGGATCGGCACCGAGATGTAGCTTTGGAAGCCGTACATCGCGGGGGTGGGATGCCCGCAGAAGGCGGGATCCTCGGCGACATGGTCGATGACCACCGGCTGACCGTGCGCCTCGATCTCGTGGCAGATCGTGCTTTCGATGGCCAGCTCGCCCCCCGGAACCAGGCCGAAAGCGATCTCGTCGCGAACCCCGCAGGCGATCCAACGGTCGGCCGTGACCCTGGCCACCGCGGCGAACCGCATCCCGGTCGTGCGCGCGACGACCTCCAGAATGCTCGGAACGGCTTCGATCCGGGCGATCGCATCGACCGCGAGTGCTGCAACGTCGCTCACTGTCCCCCCGTCAGACGGCTAGAGATTAGCCGAACCGGGGCGTCGTAACACCCCTCCCCGAGCGAACCCATAAACCTCGATCAGCCTATCGGAGTTTGCTCGGCAGGATTGATCGCAACCTAATCGACAAGTCGAACCCGCACTCTACGTAGTCGAGGGTGTGGATGGATCGATGCGGGCCGGATCCGGCCCTGGAGCATGGCATGGAATACGTGAAGCTTGGCCGGACGGGCCTCGACGTGTCGCGGATCTGCCTCGGCTGCATGAGCTATGGCGTCCCCGAGCGTGGCAATCACGCCTGGACCCTCGACGAGGAACAGAGCCGCCCCTTCATCAAGCGCGCCCTGGAGAGCGGCATCAACTTCTTCGATACCGCCAACGTCTATTCTGACGGGACGAGCGAGGAGATCGTCGGCCGGGCGCTGAAGGATTTCGCGCGGCGCGACGAGGTGGTGATCGCGACCAAGGTTCATGGCCGGATGCGCCCCGGCCCGAATGGCGCCGGCCTGTCGCGGCGGGCGATCATGGGCGAGATCGACGCGAGCCTCGCGCGGCTCGGCACCGACCACGTCGACCTCTACCAGATCCATCGCTGGGACTATCACACGCCGATCGAGGAGACGCTGGAGGCGTTGCACGACGTCGTGCGGGCAGGCAAGGCTCGCTATATCGGCGCGTCGTCGATGTTCGCCTGGCAATTCGCGCAGGCGCTGGCGGTGGCCGAGCGGCACGGCTGGACCCGCTTCGTCAGCATGCAGGACTACCTCAATCTGCTCTATCGCGAGGAGGAGCGCGAGATGCTGCCGCTGTGTGCGGCCGAGGGCATCGGGGTGATCCCGTGGAGCCCGCTGGCCAGGGGCCGGCTCACGCGCGCGTGGGACGCGCAGAGCGCCCGCGCCGAAACCGACGAATTCGGCAAGGGGCTCTACGCGAAGACGCTGGAAAGCGACCGCAAGGTGGTCGAGCGTGTGGCCGAGGTCGCGGCCGAGTGCGGTGTGCCGATGGCGCAAGTGGCGCTGGCCTGGGTGCTGGCGAAGCAGCCCGTCACGGCGCCTATCGTCGGCGCCACCAAGCTGCAGCATCTCGAGGACGCCGTGGCCGCGATCGGCATCAAGCTTTCAGCCGAGCAGATCGCATCCCTGGAGGAGCCTTACGTGCCGCATGCGGTCGTCGGCTTCGCGTGACCCTCAGCTGCCTGACGGGGCCTCGGCCACCAGTCGCGGCTTGGCCTGATAGAGTTCGGGGAACAGCCGGCTGAGATTCTCGACCTTCGGCAGATCGTTGTAGGCGATGTACGGATTGTCGGGATGCTGTGTCGCGTAGTCCTGGTGATACGCTTCCGCGGCGTAGAAACCTTCCAGCGGCGTGACGCTGGTCGCGATCGGGTCGTGGAACACGCGCGCCTGATCGAGTTGCGCGATGTAGGCCCGCGCGACCTCGGCCTGGGCATCGTCGGCGGCAAAGATGGCCGAGCGGTACTGGGTGCCCGAGTCAGGACCCTGACGGTCGAGCTGGGTCGGGTCGTGGGCGACCGAGAAATAGACCTGGAGAATGGTGCCGTAATTGACGACGCGCGGATCGAAGACGATCTCGACCGATTCGGCATGGCCGGTCTGGCCCGTGCTCACCAGCGGATAGCTGGCCGTTGCCTGCTTGCCGCCGGCATAGCCGGAGAGGACGTTGGTGACCCCGTTCACGTGCTGGAACACCGCCTGGACGCCCCAGAAGCAGCCGCCGGCGAGCACCGCCGTTTCGCTCGTGGCCGCCGCTGCGACCGCTTCCATCCTGGCTGGCGGCGGCACCGCCACCGGCGCTTCAGCCGAGCTGGTGCCCATCTGTCCGAGCGACAGACCCACCGTGAGCAGGGCAGCGGCGCCCCATAGCACGGGCCAGGTGGCCGACCGCCGCTCGTTCCAAAAGCGTCTGACGCCGGTCATCGCTGTCTCCCATGGTTACACGCGTATTGGCCGCTGCCGCCGACAACGAACGGCAATCTCACGCTCAACGTGGGTAGTCGTCGCCGGCCGAACCGGCAAATCACGAGCACGGAAATCGAGCGTGATAGGGCAAGGCCTCTACCGTCGGCCGCACGCCGCGGCGCGCCTGGGACCGCCTTCGGCCGACTTCATGCGGCACGTTCTCGCCTCGCCGCGACCTTTGTGTTAGGCACCGGCCGGTCGCTCGCAGCCGAAAGCCGCCGCCCTTGCCC
>CAWCSG010000015.1:0-105878 GCA_963798145.1 uncultured Alphaproteobacteria bacterium | reverse complement strand
GACAGGCGCCCCACGCCTCGCGGACGGCGGCCGGCATGCCGGCGCCGAGCGCGTCCTCCAATGCGTCGACCAGCGCCCGCGGGAACGCGGCGTCCTGGGCCATCGCGCGGCAGAGGGCGTGCCGCGCCGCCCAACCGGCGCAGGGCCGGCTGCAGCAGGCGCCGACGGCCGAGCCCGCGCACCGCCAGCACCAGCACGGCTGCGAGCTGCGCCACCTGCTCGGCTGTTGCGCGCACGGTCAGGCGCGTCCCCAGCCGCGCCGCCAGCGCCGTGCCGTCGGCGCCGGCCATCTCGAAGCTGGTCTGGACCAGCAGGATCTGGACTGGAGTCATCATGGTGCTTTCCCCCGTTGTCGTGGCGTTGGACGGACCTCGATGACGGTGAGTGTGCCAGCTCAAGGTTGCCGATACCTTGCCGATGGCTGAAGCTTGGTGCATCGGCATCCGTCGGTATGCTGTCGGCCCTGGAGGTAGGACTTGCCCGAGGTGCGCGATATTCCCGACCGGCAGTCATGCGCGACCCCGGCAGGCCGCCAGCGTCGCCCGCCGCGCGCACCGACCGCGGCCCGCCTGCATGCGCGCGCACTGCACTATCTCGACCGGTTCGCGACCACGGCGGCGCATCTGCGCCGCGTCCTGCTGCGGCGCGCCGCGCGTGACGCGGACGCCCTCGGCCTGGACCAGGCGCAGGTCCGCAGCGATGTGGAGGGCGTGGTGGCGCGCGTGGTCGCGGCCGGCCTGGTCGACGACCGCCAGTTCGCGGCGGTCCGCGCCCGCCGTCTGCTCGCGGCCGGCCGCTCGCCGGCGCGGATCCGGGCCAGCCTCGCCGCCAAGGGGCTGGACGGGCCGGCGATCGCGGCCGCCCTGCGCGATCTCACCGACGAGCTGGCCGATCCCGAGCTGGCCGCAGCGGCGGCCTATGCCAGACGCCGGCGCCTCGGGCCATGGGGGCCGATGGCCACGCGGGCCGACCACAAGGCCAAGGACCTGGCGGCGTTGGGCCGGGCGGGGTTCGGCTACCAGGCGGCGCGCAAGGTCGTCGAGGCCGTCGACATCGAGGCGCTCGAGCGCGAGGTCGGCGCCGGCCCGCGGCGTTGAGCTCAGACGGTGACGCGGCAGGCATCCGGCTGGTGATCCATCGCTGCCGCCGGATCGGCGTCGCGGTGCTGCAGGAAGATGCGGCCGCGGAACCGACGGGCCATGGCCGGGAAGGCCGCGTCGAGCAGGCCCGTCGTCACGAGCCGGGCGGCGGCGCGCTCACCCTTGGGCACCGCCGCCGACTTGACCAGGACCAGGGTTGCCGCACCCAGCCGGATCGCCAGCCAGCAGGCGAGGCTGTCCGAGGTGACGTCCCAGCTGGCTGGGATATCCTCCGCGCGGCCGGCGAGCCGCCAGGGCAGCCAGACCGCAGCCCGGGCCGCCCGCAGCTCGGCATCGGACTCGGCCAGCGCCAGCCGGGGCTCCAGCGACTGCAGCGCCAGCCCCAGCTGCTGCATGGCCAGGATCGCCATGCGATGCGCGGCGAGCTCGTCGAACCCCAGGACCGGCTGTAGCCGCCGCACCGCTATCCGCGAACGGCCCGCCGCCCGGCACGACGATCCGGGCGGGTCCCGGCCCGGCCGCCAGCGCCCGCAGCCAGCCGCGCAGCGCCGGCGCGTCGTGCAGGCTGCCGCCGAGCTTGACGACCCACATCACCGGCTCCCAAAAAGCGCGCTCACCCCGTGCGCAGGCAGCCGATGCAGCATCGTCTCGTCAAGCTTCTCGGCGCTCCCGCCCCGTGGCTGATGGGCGTGGTCAACGTCACGCCCGAACTCGTTCACCGACGGCGGCCGCTTCCTGACGCCGGACGCCGCCGCGGCACACGGCCGCCAGCTGCTGGCCGATGGGGCGCATCTGCTCGACCTGGGCGGCGAATCGACGGCACCCGGCAGCCGGCCGATCACCGGCGAGGAAGAGCTGCGCCGGCTGGAGCCCGTGGTGCGTGCGCTGGCGCCTGCGGCAATCCTCTCGATCGACACCTACCACGCGGCCACCGCCGCCCGTTGCCTGGAGCTGGGCGCCGCCATCGTCAACGACGTCTCGGCCCTGCGCGCCGATCCGGAGATGGCGGCGGTGGTCCGCGATCTGCGGCCCGTGCTGGTGATGATGCACGCCAAGGATGGCCCGCTGCCGCACGCGACCGACCGGCCGGTCCACTACCGCGACGTGGTGCGCGAGGTCGGCGACTGGCTGGCGGCGCGTGTCGACGTGGCGCTGGCCGCCGGGATCGAGGAAGGCCAGCTCGTGCTCGACCCCGGCTGGGGCAAGTTCCTCAGCCTCGACCCGGCCCATACCTGGGAGCTGCTGGCCCGGTTCGACGAGCTGGTGACTCGGCTGGCGCCGATCCCCGTGCTGATCGGGATCTCGCGCAAGGGCTTCTTCGGCGTGCCGATGGCGGAGCGCGACCCACTCTCGCAGCTGACCAGCCTCGTGGCCGCCGAGAAGGGCGCGGCCCTCATCCGCACCCACGAGGTCAGGATGGCGGCGCAGTTCCTCGATGCCGCCGCACGGATGCGGCTGCCATTGCCGGCGACGCTCGCCTATCGCTGAGCGGCGCGCAGCTCGGCCAGCAGCGCAGCTGCGGTCCGGCCGAGGACGGGATGACGCCAGTCCGGCCAGACCTCGCAGAACGGTGCCAGCACGAAATCGCGCTTGTGCATCTCGGGATGCGGCAGCCGCAGCGAGCCGTCGTCGACGACCTGATCCTCCAGCGCGATCAGATCGAGATCGATCACGCGCGGACGCCAGCGCGCGGTCTCCAGGCTGCGATCGCGGCCGAGCCTGGCCTCGATCCGATGCAGTGCGGCGAGGATCGCGCCGGCCCCCAGCATCGTCCGCACGAGAACCGCGCCGTTGAGGAACTCCGGATAGGACTGTGCCGGGTCGTCGGGGTGAATCAGCGCTGGCGTCCCATGCCAGGCCGAGCGCGCAGCGACGACGCCGATCTCGGCCTCCATGAGCGCGACCGCCTGCTCCAGGGTCGCGCGGCGGTCGCCCAGATTGGCGCCCAGCGCGACGACCGCGCGGAGACCGGCCGAGCTTGTTTCGGGCTGTAAACTCATGGCGCTGGCCTTAGCGGCCACCCGGCTTCGGCGCAACCAGCGCCTGCTCAGGTCGATTTTGCCGTCAGGCGACTCTGCAGCATGACGACCAGCAGCAGGAAGCCGCCGCGGATCACCGACTGCCAGTAGGCGGAGAGGCTGATCCAGCCCAGGCCGTTCTCGAAGTTGAGGATGTTGAAGATCAGGCCGAGCAGCAAGGTGCCGGCCAGGGTGGCGCCGACCGAGCCGACGCCACCGGTGAGCAGGGTGCCGCCGACCACGACCGAGGCGATGGCGAACAGCTCCCAGCCCACCCCCTCGGTGGGCTGGCCGGCGCCGAACTGGGCGGCCAGCACGACGCCGGCGAGGCCGGCCAGCGTGCCGCTCATGACGTAGACCAGGAACTTCACGCGATCGACGGGCAGGCCCATCAGCCGGGCCGCGTCCTCGCCGCCGCCGACCGCGAGCACGTAGCGGCCGAAGCCGGTGAAGTTGAGCAGGACCCAGCCGGCGATGTACGCCACGGCGGCCATCAGGGCCGGGACCGGCAGGCCGAACAGGTCGCCCTGGCCGAGCTCGGTGAACGCCGTGTCGTAGGACGCGGAGACCGACTGGTTGTCGGCCAGCAGGAGGCCGGTGCCGCTGGCCGCCAGCATGGTGGCCAGCGTGGCGATGAACGGCAGGATGCCCAGGCGGGTCACGATCAGGCCGTTGAGGGTGCCGACCACGGCACCGGCGGCGACACCACCGAGCAGGCCGGGGAGCAGGCCATACGGGCTCAGCAGCGCCGAGACCACGCTGGCCATCGCGGCCGTCGAGCCGACCGAAAGATCGATCCCTCCGGTCATGATCACGAAGCACATGCCGAGTGCTATCAGCGCGAACATGGAATTGTAGCGCAGCACCGAGAGGACGTTGAAGGCGCCCAGGAAATAATCGTAGCGCAGCCAGCCGAACAGGAGCAGCAGCACCAGCGCCACCAGCACTCCCTGGCGGGCGAGGCCGCTATACACGCGGGCGAGCGGCGACGGGGCGTTCATGCCGGCCCCCGGCGCTGCAGCCAGACCGCAACGACGATGATCAGCGCCTTGACCACCAGTGCTGCCGCGTCGGGCACGCCGTTGGCGAGCAGGGTGTAGCGGACCAGCTGGATGATCAGCGCGCCCATCAGGGTGCCGACCACCGTGGCCCGGCCGCCGGACAGCAGGGTGCCGCCGACCGCCACGGCGGCGATCGCGTCCAGCTCCATGCCGAGCCCGACCAGGTTCGCGTCGCTCGACGAGTTGATCGCGATCACGATCAGGCCCGCGATGCCCGAGAGCAGCCCGCTGATGCCGTAGACCAGCAGCTTGATGCGCGCCGTCGGCACCCCGGACAGCCGCGCCGCGGCCTCGTTGCCGCCGGTGGCCAGCACCTGCCGCCCGAACACGGTGCGCCGCAGCGCCCAGGCGGCGACGATCACGACCACCGCCATGATCCAGACCTGGAACGGAATGCCCAGCACCCGGCCGAGGCCGATGAACTGGAACTCGGGCGTCTTGAACACCTGCAGGTCGCCGTTGGTCATGCACCTGCGCGATGCCGCGGCCGGCGATGAACAGGACCAGGGTCGCGATGATCGGCTGGATACGAAAACGGGTGATCAACCAGCCATTGAACAGGCCGAACATGCCGGCGACCAGAACCGGCAGCACGAAGGCCAGCGCCGACGCCGACCTCGAGACTGGGCAGCGGGAACAGCTTGCCGAGGAAGATCAGCGGCGCCACCGCGCCGGCAATCGCCATCAGCGAGCCGACCGACAGATCGATGCCGCCCGTGGCGATCACCAGCGTCATGCCGACGCCGACGATGACGATGGTGCAGACCTGGGTGAGATTGACGTTGAGGGTCTGCAGCGACGCGAAATGCGGCGTGAACGCGAAATTGAACGCGATCAGCGCGACCAGCGCCACGACGGTCCCGTAGCGCTTGAGAAATGGGCCGACGCTCAAACGGCATGAGTCGCCTTCGCCATGCGCCATGGCGGCCATCACCGCGGGCTCGGTGATCTCGGCCTTGCCGAGTTCGGCCACGGTGCGGCCGTCGCGCAGCACGAACACGCGGTCGGAACCCTCGATCACCTCCTCGAGCTCGGACGAGATCATCAGCACCCCCAGCCCCTGGTCGGCGAGCTCGCGGATCAGCGACTGGATCTCGGCCTTGGCCCCGACATCGATGCCGCGCGTGGGCTCGTCGAGGATCAGCAGTTTCGGGCCCATGCACATCCAGCGGGCGAGCAGCACCTTCTGCTGGTTGCCGCCGGACAGCTCGCGGATCTTCTGGTCGGGGCCCGAGCATTTCACGCCGAGTCGGGCGATGAACCGCTCGACGATCTCGCGTTGCCTCGCCTCGTCCACCACACCCGACCGGGAAAGTTGCGGCAACAGCGCCAGGGTCAGGTTCTCGCGCACCGACATGTCCGGCATGATGCCCTCGACCTTGCGGTCCTCCGAGCAGAAACCCATCCCGGCGG
The DNA here is from genome assembly GCA_963798145.1 of uncultured Alphaproteobacteria bacterium. Classification (GTDB taxonomy): domain Bacteria; phylum Pseudomonadota; class Alphaproteobacteria; order Geminicoccales; family Geminicoccaceae; genus Benzoatithermus. Next base: position 100,286 of record CAWCSG010000015.1, on the reverse strand, counting down.
CGATGGCGGCGGCCGGTGTCGCGAACCGCTCCTCCTTGCCGCCAAAACGGATCGTGCCGCCATCGGTCCGGTCGGCGGCGAACACCGCCCGAGCCGTCTCGGTGCGCCCGGAACCGAGCAGGCCGGCCAGCCCGACGATCTCGCCCGCATGCACCTCGACCGAAACGTCGCGGACGCGCCTGCCGACCTGAAGATGGTCCGCCCGCAGCAACTCGCTGCCGATCGCCTGGGCATGCCCGCGAAAGGCAGTGGCGCCTTCGGCCCGCACGGTCGCCAGATCGCGCCCGAGCATGGCTGCCACCAGCTGCAGCTTGGTCATCTGCGCCATGGGTGCTACGGCGACGGTGCGGCCGTCGCGCATGATCGTCACCCGGTCGCAGACGGCGTAGAGCTCGTCGAGCTTGTGGCTGACGAATACCACCGCCACGCCTTCGCGCTTCAGCTGGCGGATCACGTCGAACAGCACGGCCACTTCGTGCTCGTCGAGCGAGCTGGTCGGCTCGTCCATGATCACCAGCTTGGCGCTGAACGATACCGCGCGCGCGATCGCCACCATCTGCTGGATCGCGGTGTTGTAGCTCATCAGCGGCCGGCGCACGTCGACGTTGACGTCGAAACGCTGCAGCACCTGGCCGGCCTCGCGATGCATGCGGCCCCAGTCGAGCAGGCCGAATCGGCGATGCTCGCGGCCGAGAAAGATGTTCTCGGTCACCGAGCGATACGGGATCAGGTTGATCTCCTGATAGATCGTGCTGATTCCGTGCCGCTGCGCCTCCTGCGGCGAAGCCACGGCGAAAGGCTGCCCGTCGAAGGTCACGTCGCCGGCATCCTTGGCGTGGGCGCCGGTCAGGATCTTGATCATCGTCGATTTGCCGGCGCCGTTCTGGCCGATCAGCGCATGCACCTCGGCCGGCAGCACCTCGAGCGAGGCATCGACGAGCGCCGGGTTGCCGGCGAACTTCTTGTCCATGCCGCGCATCGACAGGAGCGGACGCGGCTCACTCATGGCCGCGGCCAACCGAATGCGGACGGGCGCCGCCGGTATAAGGGTCCGCACGGCGCCCGCTCCGCTCAGTAGGCTTCGGGGAGGTAGGCGGCCGCCGTGTCCTTGTCGAAGAACCGGTCGGTGTTCACTACCCAGGGTGCCAGCTTCTCGCCCTTGCCGTAGCGCTCGACCGCGTCGAACGCCTTGGGGCCGAACTTCGGGTTGCACTCGACGGTGGCGCCCATCTTGCCCTCGAGGATCGCGTTGATCGCGTCCTTGGTGCCGTCGATCGAGATGATCAGCACGTCCTTGCCGGGGACCTTGCCGGCGGCCTCGAGCGCCGAGATGGCGCCCATCGCCATCTCGTCGTTGTGGGCGTAGATCACGGTCGCCTCGGGATGCGCCTGCAGCAGCGTCTCGGCCACCTGCCGGCCCTTGTCGCGCGCGAAATCGCCGGACTGGCTGGCCACGATCTCCATCCCGGGATGGTCCTTGATCGCATTGGCGAAGCCGGTCTTGCGGTCGTTCGCCGGCGAGCTGCCGGTGGTGCCCTGCAGCTCGATGATCTTGGCGTTGCCGCCCACGGCCTTGACCAGCCATTCGCCGGCCATCTCACCTTCCTTGGTGAAGTCCGAGCCGATGAAGGTGACGTAGTCGACGCCGGGCTTGGCGAGCTTGGCGTCGACGCTACGGTCGATCAGGAACACCGGGATGCCGGCCTTCTTCGCGGCCATCACGGCCGGGATCAGCGGCTTCTCCTCGCGCGGCGCCAGCAGGATCGCGTCGACCTGCTGGGCGATCATCGAGTTGACGTCGGAAACCTGCTTGGCGGCCGAGCCGGCGGCGTCGGTGTAGACCAGCGTCCAGCCTCGCTTCTCGGCCTCTGCCTTCATGCTGGCGGTCTGCGCCAAACGCCAGGGGTTGTTGCTCTCGGTCTGGGCGAACCCGACCTTGTAGGTGGGCTTCTCCGCGAGCGGTGGCAGTCCCTGCGCGCCGGCGCCCGGGGCCAGCAGGGCCACCACGGCAACGCTGCCGGCCAGGGTCAACAAAGTCCTTCTGAGCACTTTCATGCCTCCCAGTTTCGATCAGCTCAAGTTTGCGCGCGGAGCATAGGCGGCTCGATGCGGCGGGGGGAATAAGCTGTTGACGTGAAACGGCTCGAGCCGCGCAGACGACATATTCAGGCACGGATCGCCTCGAGCGCCTGCCAATCGAACGCCACGCCATGCCCTGGACGATCGGGGGCGACGGCGCAGCCGTCGGCGATCGCTAGCGGCTCGTCGACATAGCGCTCGAGACCGAACCCGTGCGCCTCGAGCCAGCTGCGGTTGGGACAGGCGGCCAGGAGCTGCACCGTGATGTCGTGGGCGCCATGGGACGTTACCGGCAGGTTGAACGCCTCGGCGAGCCGGGCGATCTTCATGAAGGAGCTCACGCCGCCGCAATTGGTCACGTCGGGTTCGGGGTAGCCGACCTTGCCCTGTGTGATCAGCTCGCGAAAGTCCCACAGGCTGCGCAGGTTCTCGCCCGACGCGACGGCGACGCCGCCCTCCCTGGCCACGCGCGCATGGCCGATCAGATCCTCGGGCACTACTGGTTCTTCGAGCCAGACCGGATCGAACGCGGCGAACGCCCGGGCCGCGCGCAGCGCCTGGTCGGCCGTCCATCGCATGTTCGCGTCGAGCATCAGCGGGAAGCCGTCGCCCAGGTGCCGGCGCATCGCCGCGACCCGCTCGACGTCCTCGGCGAGGACCGGCCGGCCGACCTTCATCTTGATCGCGCGAAAGCCGCGCTCGAGGTTCCGGTCGGTCTGGCGCAGCAGCGCATCCAGTGGCAGCAGCAGGTCGATGCCGCCGGCATAGCACGGCACGCGCGGATCGTAGCCGCCGAGCAGCCGCCACAGCGACAAGTCGGCCCGCTTGGCCTTGAGGTCCCACAGGGCCATGTCGAAGGCCGAGATCGCGAGCACGGTGGGTCCGCCGCGGCCACCATAGTGCAGCGCCCACCAGAGCTTCTGCCACAGCTGCTCGATCAGGCCCGGATCCTCGCCGACCACGAGCTCGGGCAGCTCGCGGGCCAGGACCGAATCGATCGCGCCGCCATTGCGGCCGACCGTGAAGGTGTAGCCGACGCCCACCGCGCCATCCGTGTCGCGGACGCTGACGGTGTTCAGCTCGAAGGCCCGCATCTCACCGTGCGTGCTGTCGGTCAGCGTCTCCGGCAGTGGCACACGGTAAAAACCGTTCGAGAGCGACTCGATCCGCGGCATGACTCTCGATTGCCCCCAGCGAGACGGGCCTGATGCCTGCCTCTTCTTGCTTGTCGCAACGCGACGGCTCGGTAGGCCGGCGCAGCGGCCAAGTCAACGAGCGGTCTCGCCTTCGAGAATGAAGCTGGCGCAACGACTTCCCAGCATCATGGCCGGTGCCGCCGTGTTGCCGGCGTTGATGTTGGGCATGGCCGACAGATCGCAGACGCGCAGCCGCTCGACGCCGCGCACGCGCATGCGCGAATCGAGTGCCGCCATCGCATCTCCGGCCGGTCCCATCCGGCAGGTGCCGGCCGGATGATAGTTGGTTTTCACGTTGCGCCGGCAATGCGCGAGCAGAGCCTCATCGCTCAGATCGTCGGGATCGGGAATCGCGATCCGCTGCATGCGCTCGCCGAGCGGGCCGGACTGCAGCGCGCGCAGGAAGAAGCGCTGGCCCGCGACCATGGTCCGCGCATCGTCGGGGTGTTGCAGCAGATGGGGCGAGACCAGCGGCATCGCCGCTGGGTCGGCGGAGCGCAGCCGCACCCAGCCACGCGACTTGGGCTTGGCCACGACCGTCGTGATGGTGAAGCCGTAGGTGTCCTCGATCGAGCCTGCGGTGTCGCGGTCGAGATAGACGATCGGCACGCAAAAGGCCTGCACCGACGGCTCGGCTTCGGAGTCGGTCGGATTGATGAAGGCGCCGGCCTCGACACCCGAGGAGAGGATGCGGCCGGTCCCCAGCAGCTTGAACTGGATACCGTTGCGGAGCATGCGCCAGCCCACGCCCTGACGGTAGTAGCCGTGGGGGCCGTTCGCGATCGCGACCATCGGCACTTCCGGATGATCGACCAAATTCTCGCCCACGCCAGGCAGATCGACCACGCACGGCAGATCGTGGGCGGCGAGCTGCGCAGCCGGCCCGATGCCTGACAGCATCAGGATCTGGGGCGTGACCAGCGTCCCCGCCGCCAGAATCACCTCCCGCTCGGCGTTTACCCGATGCTCGGCGCCCGCTGCGTCGCGATAGGTCACGCCGACCGCGCGGCCATGCTCGATCTCGATGCGGCCGACCGGGGAGTTCAGCCGGACGACAAGGTTGGGGCGATCTCGCAGCGGTGCGATGAAGGCATAGGCGGCACTGCTGCGCTTCCCGCGTCGATTCATGAACTGGTAGAAGCCGACCCCACGCTGGCTTGGCCCATTGAAGTCCGCCGTCAGCGGCACACCCAGTGCCTGAACACTCTCGACGAACCAGCGCGACACCTCGTCGATATGGCCCGGATCGGAGACCAGCAGCGGCCCGTCGCCGCTGTGGCGCTCGTCGTTCAGACGTTCGTTGCCTTCCATGGCTCGAAAATGCGGCAGGACGTCGGTCCACGACCAGCCGGGATAGTCGTTATCGCCGCGCAACTGCTCATGCCACTCGTCGTAGTCGGACGGGCGGCCCCGCATGTAGACTTGCGCGTTGACCGACGAGCCACCGCCCAGGACATTGCCTTGCGGTATGTCGTGGACGCGGCCGTTCAGATGTTCTTGCGGGACCGTCTGATGGTACCGCATGTATTTGCTGCCCTTGATCATCCGGAAGATGCCCGGCGGCATGTCCAAAAGCGGATGATGGTGAGAGTGGCCGGCCTCGAGCAGCAGCACGCGCGCGCGGCCCGCGTCGGCGAGCTTTGCCGCAACGACGCAACCCGAGGCACCGCCTCCCACCACGATGTAGTCGAAACGCTCCGTCATCATCCCCCCGATCCCGACCGGCGCGGACGCTAGCCCGCCATCGCCAGCTCGGCAACGCTCGGTGCCAACGGCCCGATTGCGCCGCTGGCGGGGCTGGAAGACCGCCACGTGCATACCGGGCGATGTCTCTTTGTCAGTAGCAGGTCAACTTAACCATCTATTCACGAAGATCGCTTGAGTGACCAAATCGTATAGGTAAAGGATACGTTAGCTCGATGAGCCAAACGATGGGCCCCATGGTGCATCTTACATGCTCTGACGGCGAATAGCCGAACTCTTGTGTTGACACATCGCCCTGATCGAACCGGCCGCAGGTCGGGGTAACCATGTCTGCGGCCAAAATTTGGGAGATACCAATGCGCGTACTTCGTTCATCGCTGCTGGCCGTCACCGCGCTCGCGGGCATCGGCTTCTCGGTCAGCGCCTGGGCGGCCGGCGACAATGCGGCCACCACCACGCAATACGGCGCCGGGAACCTCGCCTATGTCGACCAGACCGGCACCGGCAACTGGTCCGATGCGAGCCAGTCGGGCGGCTACAACCTTGCCGATATCGATCAGACCGGCCGCAACGACATCGCCACGACCGTGGCCGTCGGCAGCTACAACAAGCAGCGCATCACCCAGGACGGGGTCGGCTACGGCAACGAGGCGCTCAACGCCGCCTACGGCAACGGGAACGTCCAGACCATCGACCAGGTCAAGCAGGGCAACTCCGCAGCCAATATCGCCTATGGCTCGGGTAACGGCCAGTACATCGTGCAGGACGGCCGGGACAATACCGCCAGCAACGAAGTCACCTATGGCGGGTATGGCAACAGCCAGACCATCCACCAGGGCGGTCAGGACAACGACGCCACCAACACCGCCAGCTTCGGCGGCTACAATGTCCAGACGATCAGCCAGACCGGCAGCTGGAACAGCGCCGCCAATCACGTGAATGGCGGCAGCTTCAACACCCAGTACATAACCCAGGGCGCCAGCGACAACTACGCGGTCCAGAATGCCTCGGGAGTTGGTAACTTCGCGCAGATCAATCAGAACAACTGACCGGACCAAGGAGGCCCGCCCTGGCGGGCCTCCCAACCCGAGGTAACGCCCCATGCGCGCTCGAGTTACGATCATTCCGATATTGGCCGTGATCGGCACCGCCATGCCGGCCGCGGCCGGCGAACTGGTGTACCGGCCGATCAGCCCCGGCTTCGGCGGCAGCCCGTTCAATACCGACTATGTCTTCGGTACCGCCGAGCGGGCGCAGTCCGACCCGAATGGCAAGCAGAGCGGCAGCGGCTTCGGCGGCCGTTCCAACACGCCACTGGAGAGTTTCACCGAATCCCTGCAGGCCCGACTGCTGGGGCAGGTCTCCGACGACATCGTGACCGCGATCTTCGGCGAGGATGCCGCTAACGAGGGTCGCTTCCAGGTCGCCGGCACGGTGATTCAGTTCCAGCGCGGCACCGACACCATCAACCTCACCATCACCGACACCGGCACTGGGCAGACGACCACGATCGACGTCCCGGTTCCGCGCCCGTGAGACCGCCCATGCGCCTGATCCTCGCCATGCCGATCATGGCGGCCCTGGCCGGCTGCGCCGTGAGCGACGCCGCCCTCCAGCAGCCGCCGCAACTGCTGGAGACGACCGGCATCAGCCGCACCCTGCGCACGCTGCCGCCGCCACTGCGGCCGGTGCCGATCGCGGTGTACGGTTTCGGCGACCTGACCGGCCAGAACAAGCCGAACGAGACGTTCGCCGAGTATTCGCGGGCGGTGACACAGGGTGCCCTGCCGATGCTGGTGCGCGCGCTCAACGAGGCGGGCGGCGGGCGTTGGTTCACCGTCGTCGAGCGGGAGAGCGTCGACCAACTCCTGCGCGAGCGCCAGATCATCCGCGCCGTACGCGACGAGTACCGGCAGCCGACCGGCCAGAAGCTGCCCGACGTGCTGGACCCGCTGCTCTATCCGGGTGTCCTGGTGATGGGCGGCATCACCGCCTACGAGTCGAACAACACCACTGCCGGCGCCGGCCTGCGCTACATGGGCATCGGCGGCAACACCGATTACCGGCTGGACAGCGTGACCGTCGACCTGCGTGTCGTCAGTGTCCGCAATGGCCGCGTGTTCTCGACCGTGTCGGCGAGCAAGACGATCTATTCGATCCTGCTGCAGAGCGGCGTCTTCAAGATTTTCGGCAACAACAACCTGCTCGAGGCCGAGGCCGGGTTCACGCGCAACGAGCCGACGCAGCTGGCCGTCCGCCAGGCGATCGAGAAGGCCGTGTACGGCATGGTGATGGAGGGCACGGTCGCCGGGCTGTGGCAGTTCGCGGAACCGCAGACCAGCCGGAAGCTCGTGGCGGGCTATCTCGCCGAGCGGGACGGCGATGGCGCCGTCATGGCTTCGGCCGGCACGGCCGAGATCTCCGCGGTACCGCAGCCGACCGGGCCGGCGGCACCAGCCCTGCTCAAGGACGAGCGGCAGCTGCTGGAAACGCCGGCCGCGCCGGCCGCGAGCGGGCCAAGCCAGCCCGAGGCCGGTCTCAGCCCGGCGGGACCGCTGCCGTCGAGCAAGGCCGGGAACGTGATCCAGCTGCAGCGGAGCCTGAACCAGTGAGCCGCCGCCTGTTGCTGACCCTCCTGCTCCTCTTGCCAGCAGCGGCCCGGGCCGACGGCAACTTCGCGTTGATCGAGCAGGTCGGCGAAGCGAACCGCGCCGAGGTGACGCAGGCCGGCGACATGGGTCATGCGGCGATCGGCCAGGACGGCACCGGCAATGCCACGGCCCTGGTCCAGACGGGCCAGCGCCAGACCGCGCTGGTCGGCCAGAACGGCTCCGGCAATCGGGCAGTGCTCACGCAGGTCGTTGGCGGCGCGGGTGTGCTGCGGCTGGACCAGACCGGCGTCGATCATGTGGCGGCGATTGCCAGCGCGGGCGACGGCAACGTGATCGGTCTGACGCAGCAAGGGCGCGGCCAACGTGCCGGGATCGCCGTTCGCGGCGACGGCAACCAGCTGGGTGTCGCGCAGCGCGGCGACGGCAACACCGCCGATCTCGGGCTGCGCGGCAATGACAATGCGTGGCAGGTCGAGCAGGACGGCAGCGGCTTGGGTATCCGCGTCCGGCACGTCGGCGACGGGATGCCGCTGGCGATCCGGCAGACCGGCGGATGAGGGACGCCCGGCGCCTCGGTCTGCTCGCGGCCGGCCTGATCCTCGGTATCGAGGCCGACCCGTCGACGCACTGGTCGATTGCCTGCGTCGTCAACGGGGACGGGGTCCCTCGCAATGTGGTGCAGGATGGCGCCGGGCCGCTGCAGCTAGGGCTGCCCGGCGATCGCGCCGACTGCACGGCGGTGCTGCGCGCCGGGGACCAAATGAGCCTGACCGTAACCGATCAACGTGGCAACCGGTCCAGGTCGACGATGAGCGGCCCGGGCTCGAGCGCGCGCCTGCGCGTCGGCTGAGCGGTCAGCTCTCGCGCAGGCCGCGCCGGAGCGTGTCGGTGAGCGGCCGCACCAGGTAGTCGAGCAGGGTGCGCTCGGCCGTGACGATCGCCACGTCGGCGGGCATCCCCGCCGATAGGGCGACGCCTGCCGGCAGCGCCTCGGGCGTCACGGCGACTCGGGCCAGGTAGTAAGGCTGGCGTGTCGCCGGGTCTTCCAGCCGATCGGCCGAAACCTCACGCACGGTGCCCTCGATCCTGGGCAGGTTGCGGCTTTTGTAGGCCAGCAGGTGCACCTGTGCGACGAGCCCCGCATGGACCTCGTCGATGTCGATCGGGGCGACGCGGGCTTCGAGCAGCAGCTCGGCGCCCATCGGCACGATATCCAGCAACGGCTTGCCGGCCTCGACGACGCCGCCAGGGGTCGTGACCTGCAGGCCCATGACGGTACCGGCCACCGGTGCCGTGATCGTCGTGCGGGTGAGGCGATCCGCGGTGGCGTGCAGTTGCTCGTCGATCGGCGCGCGCCCCTTGCGCGTCTCGCCCAGCTCGCGGGCGACCAGCTCTGCGTGGTCGCTTTCCAGGCTGCGCATCTGCTGTTGGGTTTCGGCGATCACCTGCCGCGCCCGGGCGATCCCGGCCTGGCTGGCGGCGACGGCGCCGTCGATCTGGGCCTGGTTGCGCTCGAGCGCCAGCAGGCGCGGCTTCCGCTCCAGCCCCTTGTCGAGCAGGGTCCTGACCCCCACGACCTCCTCGGCGATCAGCTCCAGCTGACGCTGGCCACTTACGATCTGGGCCTCGAGGCCGCGAATCTCGGCCTCGCCCTGCGTGCTCCGCTCCGTCAGCACCGCCTGCTGGTCGGCCAATGCCGCTCGCCGGCTCGCCAACCGATCCACCTCGCTCGTCAGCACGCGGGCCAGGGCTGGATCTCGTGCCGCCGCTCGGACGATCTCGTCGGGGAAGGTCGGCGTCGCCGCACCCGACTGCTCGGCCATCAGCCGCGCCTCGGCGGCGATCAGACGCCTGGGACTGGGCCAGTAGCGCCGCATGCTCGGCCCGTGCCGCGGTATCGTCGAGCTCGATCAGCGTCTGGCCGGCCGTCACTTTGCTGCCGTCCTGGACCAGGATCCGGCGCACGATGCCGCCCTCCAGGTGCTGGATGGTCTTGCGGCTGCCATCCGGCGCCACGACCGCCGGGGCGATGGCGGCCCCCGCGAGCGGCGCCATCGCGGCCCAGCCGCCAAAGCCGGCGAAGAAGCACAAGGCGACGGCGCTACCGGCCAGGAGCGGCACGCGGAGCGAGATGCTGGGTGCGGGGCGAGGCATCGGGGCGTTCCTTCGGTGGGGTTCGGGTCGTAGGTTCTGCTCAGGCCGCACGCGCCGGGCGGACCAGCGCCGGCAGCACGGTGTCGCGCGGGCCGAAGCGGCTGACGGTACCGTCCTCGAGCACCAGCACCTTGTCCGCACGCTGCAGCGCCTGCGGCCGATGGGTGATCAGCACCGTGGTGGCGCCGGCCTGCTTCAGCCGGGCCAGGGTCGAGGTCAGTGCTGCCTCGCCCGGCCCGTCCAGGTTCGCATTGGGCTCGTCGAGCACGATCAGTTTCGGCTCGCCGAACACCGCCCGCGCCAGACCCAGCCGCTGCCGCTGACCACCCGAAAGCGGCGCCCCGCCATCGGCCAGCCGGGTGGCGTAGCCGTCGCTCAGGCGCAGGATCATCTCGTGCGCACCCGCCAGCCGGGCCGCCGCGACCACGGCCTCGGTGTCCGGCGCCTCGGCCATCCGGGCGATGTTCTCGGCGACGGTGCCGGCGAACAGCATCGCCTCCTGGGGCAGGTAGCCGACCTGGGCGCCAAGCTCGGCCTGCGGGTAGTGATCCAGCCGCGCGCCATCGAGCCGCACCGAGCCCTCGGCCGCATTCGTGACGCCGGTCAGCAGCCGGGCCAGCGTGCTCTTGCCGGCGCCCGACGGCCCGACCACGGCCAGGCACTCGCCGGGCTCGAGCGCGAACCCGACGTCGCGCAGCAGGATCCGGCCGTCATTGCCATGCACCGTGGCGCCCTCGACCGCGAGGCGGCCGGCCGCCCGCGGCAGGCTCACCCGTGCCGCATCGGCGGTGCTGCCGGTCAGCAGCTCGCGCACCCGGCGCCAGCTGTCCCGGGCACCGCCGACCGTCTTCCAGGTGCCGACCATCTGCTCGACCGGCGCCAGCGCCTTGCTGAGCAGGATCGAGCTGGCGAGCATGCAGCCCGGCGTCAGCTCGCTGCGCAGCACCAGCCAGGCACCCAGGCCCATGACGCCGATCTGCACCCACAGGCGCAGCGCCCGGGTCACGCCCATCACCACGCCGCTCCGCTCGCTGGCGCTCTGCTGCGCCATCAGCGAGGTGGTGTGCAGCCGGCCGATCCGGGACGCCATCGCCTCGAGCATGCCCATGGCCAGGACCGGCTCGGGCTTGCGCGCCATGGCCTCGGTCAGCGTCTGCGCGTCGGCCTGGCTGCGCCCGGCGAGCCGCTGCGCACGGCGCGTCAGCAGGTCGTTGGCCACCGCCAGCAGCGCCAGCACGACGGCGCTGACCGCCGCGAAGGCGCCCAGTGCCGGATGCACGAACCAGAGAGCCACCAGCGCCATGGGCAGCCAGGGCACGTCGAACAGCGCTGCCATCGCGGGGCCGGTGAGGGCCTGCCGCAGCTGCGCCAGCTCGCGCAGGCCCGAAGCGCCGGCTCCCGGCTGGCGGGCTGCGGCCGCGACGACGGGCTCCGCCAGGATCTGCTCGAAGCGCGAGGCGGTGCGCGCGAGCAGGCTGCTGCGCACCATCTCGAACGCGCCCAGCGCCGCCAGGGCCACGACCGCGATCAGGGTGAGCAGCACCAGCGTCTCGACCCGCCCGCTGCCGAGCACGCGGTCGTAGATCTGAATGCTGTAGAGCGGCACCGCCAGCATCAGCAGGTTCAGCGCGAAGCTGAACACCAGGGCCGCCACGAGCCCCCCGCGCAGCGAGCTGACGGCCTGGTGCCAGGACTCATGGGTGGTGCGGGGCATGACGACGATCCTTCCGGTTGCGACCAGCTGCTGCGCCGTTGTGCGTGCGTCACGTTTCGGTCTGATGCCGGCTGCGCACCGCGCGTGTTTCAATTGTTGCAATGGGCACAGCAGCGCCCGGTACAGCACTCGGGAGGCGATCAAGTGCCGGTTCCTGGTGCGGTGCGGCACGAGTGCTGGTAAGAATGAGCCCCGGATTCCTGCTGCTGGCTTGAGGGTGGCCTAGGCTCATGTGTGGCATTGTCGGGGTGATCGGCCAGCGACCGGCGGCACCGCTGTTGCTGGATGCGCTGCGACGCCTCGAATATCGCGGCTACGACAGCGCCGGGATCGCGACGCTGGTGGCGGGCCGGATCGAGCGGCGGCGGGCGCCGGGCAAGCTGCATTTTCTAGCCGAGCGGCTGGAGGCCGAGCCCCTCGGCGGCGTCACCGGGATCGGCCACACGCGCTGGGCTACCCACGGCGCCCCCACCGAGACCAACGCCCACCCGCATGTCAGCGCCGGGGTCGCTTTGGTTCACAACGGCATCATCGAGAACTTCCAGGCGCTGCGTGCCGAACTGGTCGCGCACGGCCACGGCTTCACCACCCAGACCGACACCGAGGTGGTGGCGCACCTGATCAGCGCGCACCTCATGCAGGGCATGGCGCCGCGCGAGGCCGCCGCCGCCGCGGTGCGCCGGCTCGAGGGCGCGTTCGCACTGGCGATCCTGTTCGAGGGCCATGAGGATCTGCTGGTGGTCGCGCGCAAGGGCTGCCCGCTGGCGATCGGCTATGGCGAGGACGAGATGTTCGTCGGCTCCGACGCCCTGGCCCTGGCGCCGCTGACCGAGCGGATTCAGTATCTCGAGGAAGGCGACATCGGGTTCCTCGACCGCAAGGGTGCGGTGGTGATCGACGCAGAGGGCCAGCCGGCCCAGCGGCCGATCCGGCAGACCGCGATGAGCGGTGCGCTGATCGGCAAGGGCAACTACCGCCACTTCATGGAGAAGGAGATCTTCGAGCAGCCGGCGGTGCTGGGCGACACGCTGCGCTCGTTCGCGGACCCCGCCACGCACCGGATCGTGCTGCCGGAGCTGCCGTTCGACATGGCCGAGGTGACCAGGATCGCGGCCGTCGCCTGCGGCACCGCCTCCTACGCCTGCCTGGTCGGGAAGTACTGGTTCGAGAGCCTGGCCGGCCTCCCGGTCGATTGGGACATTGCATCCGAGTTCCGCTACCGCGACGCGCCGCTGGTGCCGGGTCAGGTCGGCCTGTTCGTTTCCCAATCGGGCGAGACCGCCGACACGCTGGCGGCCATGCGCCACCTGCGTGCGGCCGGCCACAAGGCGCTGGCGGTGGTGAACGTCCCGGAAAGCACGGTCGCGCGCGAGGCCGACGGCCTGCTGCGCACGCTCGCTGGCCCCGAGATCGGCGTCGCCTCGACCAAGGCGTTCACGACCCAGCTGGCAACCCTCGCCTGCCTCGCCGTGGGCACCGCCCGGGCACGCGGCCGGCTCACGCCCGAGCGCGAGGAGGAGCTGACCCGCGCGCTCGACGAGCTGCCGGCGCGGGTGCTGCAGGTGCTGGAGAAGGACCAGGAGATCCGCGCCATCGCCACCGAGCTGACCACCGCCCGCGACGTGCTCTATCTCGGCCGCGGCACCAGCTTCGCGGTGGCGCTCGAGGGGGCGCTGAAGCTCAAGGAGATCAGCTACATCCACGCCGAGGCCTACGCCGCCGGCGAGCTGAAGCACGGCCCGATCGCGCTGATCGACGAGAGCGTGCCGGTGATCGTGGTCGCCCCGCGCGACCATCTGTTCGAGAAGACCGCCTCGAACCTGCAGGAGGTCGTGGCCCGCGGCGGCCGCGTCGTGCTGCTCTCCGACGCCCAGGGTGTCGCCGAGCTCGGCGACTATGCCTGGCGCTCGGTGACGCTGCCGACCGTCGATCCGTTCGTGGCACCGATCCTCTACGCGGTTCCGGTCCAGCTGCTCGCCTACCATACGGCGGTGCTCAAGGGCACCGACGTCGACCAGCCACGCAACCTGGCGAAGAGCGTGACCGTCGAGTAGCCGGCAGCGTCTCCGGGTTTGACAGGGCGGGCGCCCCGCGCCGACATTCCGCCCGGGCCGAAGGTCGGGAGGCGACAAGATGGGCAAGCTGCGATTCGGTGTGCTGGGTGCGGCCAAGATCGCGCGCGAGAAGGTGATTCCGCCACTGCAGCGCTCGGAGCGCTGCGAGGTGGTGGCGCTGGCATCGCGTGATCTGGCGCGTGGGCGGGAAACGGCCGGCAAGCTCGGGATCGCCCGCGCCTATGGCAGCTACGAGGAGCTGCTGGCCGATCCCGAGATCGACGCGATCTACAATCCCGCTGCCGAACCATCTGCACGTGCCCGTGGACGATCAAGGCCGCCGAGGCCGGCAAGCACGTCTTGTGCGAGAAGCCGATCGGGCTCGACGCCGCCGAGGCGGCGCAGCTGCTCGAGGTCCGCGACCGGACCGGCGTGCGGATCCAGGAAGCGTTCATGGTGCGCACCCACCCGCAATGGCTGCGCGCGCGCGAGCTGGTGCAGAGCGGCCGGCTCGGCGAGCTGAAGGCGATCCACGGCCAGTTCAGCTACCACCTCGTCGATCCGGCCAACGTGCGCAACGTCGCCGAGTGGGGCGGCGGCGGACTGCTCGATATCGGCTGCTACCCGATCACCACCTCCCGCTTCGTCACCGGCCTCGAGCCGTCCCGTGTCGCGGCCCTGATCGAGCGCGACCCGGGCAACGGCATCGACCGGCTCGGCTCGGCGCTGCTGGATTACGGCAGCATCCAGTGCTGCTTTCAGTACGGCACCCAGCTCGTGCCACGCCAGTCCATGCAGTTCTACGGTACCAAGGGCCGGCTCGTGGTCGAGGTCCCGTTCAACGCCCCCAACGACACGGCCTGCCTGCTGACCCTCTACGAAGGCCCCGGCCTCGGCGACGTGGCGGTCGAGACCATCGAGCTCGCGATCTGCGACCAGTACGGCATCATGGGCGACGCATTCGCCGCCAGCATCCAGGACGGCACACCGCAGCCGGTGCCGCTGGAGGACAGCATCGCCAACATGCGGGTCATCGACGCCGTGTTCCGCGCCGGCGCCAACGGCACGTGGGAGACCCCCTGAGCCCGCTCCAGCTCCGGGTCGGTCGGATCAGTTCGCCAGCCGGCCCGATCGTCGTCGTGGCGCATGCCACGGCGCTGGTCGCGGCCGATTTCGGCGAGCCCGAAGACCGGCTGTGGCAGATGCTGCATAACCGCTTCGGTGTCGTCGAGCCGGTGCCGGCGGCCGATCCGGTCGGCGCCGTCTCCGCCCTGCGAGCCTATCTGGCCGGCCGGCTCGACGCGCTGGACGGGCTGCCGGTCGATGCCGGGGGCACGCCGTTCCAGCGCGAAGTGTGGGGCGCGCTGCGCACGATCCCTGGCGGCGTCACCTGGAGCTATAGGCGGCTGGCGCAAGCGATCGGCCGGCCGGCTGCGGTGCGCGCCGTGGGTCTGGCCAATGGCGCCAACCCGATCGGCATCGTCGTGCCGTGCCACCGGGTCATCGGGACGGACGGCTCGCTCACCGGCTATGGTGGCGGGCTGCCACGCAAGCGCTGGCTGCTGGAGCACGAGGGCGTGCTGCTGCGGATCGGCGCCTAGCGCGCAAAGGACGACCATGCCCAGGCTCTACGACTTCCTGTCCTCCGGCAACGGCTACAAATGCCGGCTGCTGCTGCACCATCTGGGCATCGCGTACGAGCGGGTCGAGCTCGATATCCTCAAGGGCGAGACCCGCACGCCCGAGTTCCTGGCCAAGAATCCGAACGGCAAGATCCCCGCCCTCGAGCTCGACGACGGCACCGTGCTGACGGAATCCAACGCGATCCTGTTCTACCTCGCCGACGGCACGCATTTCGTGCCGCATGGCCGGGTGGTGCGGGCCCAGATGCTGCAATGGCTGTTCTTCGAGCAATACAGCCACGAGCCGTTCATCGCCGTGGCGCGCTTCATCCACCATTTCCTGCCACCGGACAGCCCGCGCCGCGCCGAGCTGCCCCGGCTCGAGCAGGGCGGCCGCGCCGCTCTCGGCGTGATGGAACGACGGCTCGCGGACCACACCTTCCTGGTCGCCGACCAGTACACGATCGCCGACATCGCCCTCTACGCCTACACCCACGTCGCAGGCGAGGGCGGCTTCGACCTGGTGCCCTTCCCGGCGGTTCGGGCATGGCTCGACCGGGTGGCGGCCCAGCCCGGCCACGTCGAGATCACGGACGCCACCTAGCCTCCGCGTCCGACGGTCTCCGCAGACGGCTGTCCACCGCGAGCGCCAATTGAGTCCCGAAGATGACAACAGACCGAGCGGGATCGCATGAGCGCTGACCAGCCAGAACGCCTGTTCCTGGACGACCTGTCCGTCGGCCAGACCTTCACCAGCGCATCGCACGCGCTCGATGTCGGCCAGATCAAGCGGTTCGCGGGCGAGTTCGATCCGCAGCCGTTCCATCTCGACGAGGCTGCCGCCGCCAGCTCGATCTTCGCCGGTCTCGCGGCCAGCGGCTGGCACACGGCAGCCTTGACGATGCGCCTGATCGTCGACGGCCTGCCCATCGCCGGCGGGATCGTCGGCGCCGGCGTCGAGATCGCCTGGCCCAAGCCGACGCGTCCCGGCGACGTGCTGCAGGTGGTCAGCGAGGTCGTGGCGATCGTGCCGTCCCGCTCGAAGCCGGACCGGGGCATCGTGACCATGCGCAGCGAGACCCGCAACCAGCAGGGCGAGGTCGTCCAGCTGCTCACCTCGAAACTGGTCGTCCCGCGACGCCCGGTGGTGCCGGACGAAGCGCCCTGAAGACCTTCATCCGAACTTGCGCGTGATCAGGTAGCCCAGCGTCGCGGCCGTGCCCGAAAGCACCGTGCCCCAGATCAGGTCCACCACCGACAGCGCCGCCGGCCAGTCACGCAGCGTGGCGAGGTTGGTGAGATCGTAGGTGGCGTAGGCGAAGAAGCCGAACAGCGCGCCATACATCAGCGCCGTCTTCCAGCTGCCCGCCGCCAGTGCCGGCGCCACGGCGAAGATCACCAGCCCCACGACGTAGAGCGCATAGAAGCCGGCGGCGACCGGGATGTTCACCTGGTCGGCCATCAGCGGCCCGAGCTGGCCGCGATAGAAGCTCTTCGCGACCGTGCCGAGCCACAGGAAATCCAGGCCGAAAAACACCAGCGCGGTGGCGCCGTAGGCGATCAGATTGGTCATCTCGTCCATCACGCTGTTGCCGGGAGAGCATCACGTCCCTGCGTGGTACGTGCCGGACAACCGGATGGAGCACTTCTTGTTCCTTATTGCGCCCGTGCGGCTTCAGGCGACCAGCAGCAACAGGACCGTCGAACCGATCCCGGCCCACAAGGCGGCACCGGCCACCAGCGCCAGGCCGAGGCAGGGTGCGCGCATCCGCTGGCTGACGGGCTTCACGACGGCCACATCGGTGGTGCCGGCGAACGAGAAGGCGGCGGTGGCTGCGGTCATGTCCTGCGTCCCTTCACGAAGCTCATCTGCTTGACGCGCATCTTTCCGTTAATACCCTATCTGGTCAATAGGAAATATGAGCGATGGCGGGAATATTTCGTCGGTCCCCCGCCGCGCCCCATTCCGCCCCGGCCATTGACGCCCCCCACAACCACGGATTTACTCGACCGCCATACTCCAGGGACGCGCAGGAAAAGCCGGTCCAGATGTTCGTCGCCGACGCCCAGAGCGGCAGGATTCCCTAGCCCATGCCGGCCGGCGCCGCCGCCTACGACGTCTTCCTGAGCTACAGCCGCGCCGACGCCGCAGCCGCCGACCAGCTGCGCACCCGCCTCGCCGAAGCCGGCCTGAAGACCTTCCTCGACCGCTACTCGCTCCCCGGCGGCAAGCCCTGGCAGCCGGAGCTGGAGACGGCGCTCGGCCATTGCCGCGCCCTGGTCGTCCTGCTCGGCCCCGCCGGCATCGGCGGCTGGCAGCACCGCGAGATCCAGCTCGGGCTCGTCCGCCAGGGCGCGGCCGAGAAGACCGCAAGTTTCTTTCTGATGATACATCTGTTTCAGCCGGACAATATCTTGCCCTGTCAATTGTCAATCTTACTTCTGGCAAGATCTTCGTCCTCTCGCCTAGCATATCGATCCCACATTTCGGCTATTTGGTAAAGTAGACGATTTGTCCGGGGCCAGCGAGGTCCAACAATTTTTGCCCAACTAAGCGCTTGCTCCGCTAATTTTCTTTCCTGATCACCTCCATCGCTAGGTGATTTCGTGAATACGCCACGCTTTGCGTGTTGCTCCGACACGATATTCCGTTCCGAAGCCTCAGGCCCTATCTCTTCCAACAAATCGCGCACAGCACGATGAGGCCAAGCACAGTCGTCCGGATCCAGCGGGGCGTATGCCATGACTTGCCCGATGATCACGTCTGCAATCTCAGCTCGGCCCAACTCGGCCGCGAGCCGGCGAGCCTCGCGGGTCCAGCCCATCAAAGCGATAGCGTCTACCAACCCGTCCTTTTGCAAGCCTGGCACGCGGCGCCAATGCATAAAGATTCGATTGGCAGCAAGTGCCCTCGACTTTCGCATCTCGTCCAGTTCGACCGCTGGCGTTTCGTCGTCGGCGCGGTAAGCATCCCGGAGAAGTTGCAAGAATAGTTCGGGATCCTGCGTCAGCACTCTGTAGATAGCCGGAACGGATCGCTCCCCGTCGCTACGATCAATTGCAAACGTCAGCCACTCATATTCACGTCGAGCAAGTTCGTTTAGATCCACGTTCGGAAGCGTCGCTAGTATCGTGATTTAGAAATTCGCCGTACACTTCTCGCGACTGGATTGGGGAGAGTGGCATGGGCAGCCCGCGGCTGGAGGCGCTGGAGTTGGGCGAGGCTGAGCGGGCCGCGTTGGAGGCGCTGGCGGTGCGGCGGCGGACGGCGCAGGGGCTGGCGTTGCGGGCGCGGATCGTGCTGGCCTGCGCCGAGACGGGCAGCCCGCGGCTGGTCGGGGCACAGCTCGATGTCCACCCCGACACGGTGCGCAAATGGCGCCACCGCTTTGCCCGGCAGCGATTGGACGGGCTGCGCGACGAGCCGCGCTCGGGCGCGCCGCGCAAGATCGGCGACGAGCGGATCGAGGCGGTGATCAGCCGGACCCTCGAGAGCCTGCCGGCCGACGGCACGCATTGGAGCTCGCGTGGCATGGCCAGGGCGAGCGGCCTGTCCACCGCCACGGTGCAGCGGATCTGGCGCGCCTTCGGCCTGCAGCCGCACCGGATCGAGACCTTCAAGCTCTCGACCGACCCCGACTTCGTCGCCAAGGTTCGTGATGTGGTCGGGCTGTACATGGCCCCGCCGGATCGAGCGCTGGTCTTGTGCGTCGACGAGAAAAGTCAGATCCAGGCGCTCGACCGCACCCAACCTCTGCTGCCCATGCGCCCGGGGCAGGTCGAGCGTCGATCGCACGACTACAAACGTCACGGCACGACCTCGCTGTTCGCGGCGCTCGATGTCGCCACCGGCCGGGTCATCGGCAAGTGCTTTGCCCGGCATCGCGCCGCCGAGTTCCGTCGCTTCCTCGACGAGGTCGAAGCGCACGTCCCGTCTGATGTCGAGGTTCATCTCGTCATGGACAACTACGCTACCCACAAAGCGCCGACCGTCCGCAACTGGCTGCTGAAGCGGCCGCATTGGCACGTCCACCACACGCCGACCAGCGCCTCCTGGCTCAACCAGGTGGAACGGTTCTTCGCCCTGCTGACCGATCGGCAGATCCGCCGCGGCGTCCATCGCAGCGTCGCCTCACTGCACGACGCGATCACCACGTTCATCGACCAGCACAATGCCGACCCCAAACCTTTCCGCTGGACCAAGTCCGCCGACGACCTCCTCGCCAGCATCGAGCGCTTTTGCCATCGCGTCACACCCGAACCAGGTGAGCAACGAACTTCTGAATCAGGACACTAGATACTGAAACACATAGCGAAGCCACGACAGGCCCACAGACGCTTCGTTCGCGTCGGTATGATTTTTCAGAGTCCGGCCGCTTGCATCGATCACATCTAGCCACTTATTGAAGCTGACCTTCGACCATTTGTTGTAGAGGAGAAATGGGAGGTCAAGCACTCGGCCTGCTGTGATCAGGTGGTCCACCGCATAAGCGGACGTGTCTTCGTCCAACTGACGGAAATCCGCCCAACAAATCCGCCAATACGCCTGCTGAATCCCAGGATCTGCAGCGGCGGTCAGGGGTAAGCGGAGCGCCTTCACCCTTGGGCTGGAGCTTGACGACTACTGTTGAGTGTTCGCGGCTTGCCACGCCCATGGCGTGAGGTCGCCGAGGCGGCTCTCGAGGTGGCCGTTGACGAGACGGGTGAGCACGTCGGTGAGATAGGTATGCGGATTGACGCCGTGCAGCTTGCAGCACTCGATCAGCGTGGCGAGCACGGCCCAGTTCTCGGCACCCTCGTCGGAGCCGGCGAACAGGGCGTTCTTGCGGTTCAGCGCGATCGGCCGAATGGACCGCTCGACCGGGTTCGAGTTCGAGTTCGATGCGGCCATCGTCGAGAAAGCGGGTGAGACCCTCCCAGCGGGTGAGGGTGTAGCGGATCGCCTCGGCCATCGGTGAGCGGCCCGCGACGGTCGTCAGGCGCGCCTCGAGCCACAGCTTCAGATCCGGGACCAGCGGCCGGCTCCGCGCCTGGCGAGCGGCCTTGCGGGTGTCGGCATCCTGGCCGCGGATCTCGGCCTCGATGGCATAGAGCTTGGCGATGCGCCGCAGCGCCTCGTCGGCGATCGGCGCCGCCCCGCCCTTGGCCAGCTCGAAGAACCGGCGCCGGGCATGGGCCCAACAATGGGCGAGTGCGATGGCCCCGCGTGCTCGATCGGCTGCGACCAGCGTCTTGTAGGCGCCATAGCCGTCGGTCTGCAGGATCCCTGAGAAGCCCTTCAGCAGGGCGATGGCGTGGTCGGCGCCGCGACCGGGCGCATAGCTATAGACGACCGCCGGCGGATCGCTGCCGTTGCAGCCGCGATCGTCGCGGGCGATGGCCC
This sequence comes from uncultured Alphaproteobacteria bacterium, assembly GCA_963798145.1. Lineage (GTDB taxonomy): Bacteria > Pseudomonadota > Alphaproteobacteria > Geminicoccales > Geminicoccaceae > Benzoatithermus. Next base: position 79,768 of record CAWCSG010000015.1, on the reverse strand, counting down.
AGAAGTAGCCGGTCTTGGTGCGCCCACGACCAGGATCGAGGACCGGGGCGCGGGTCTCGTCGACAAACAGCCGGCCCGATCGCAGCAGCTCCTCGCGCATCCAGCGCCACAGCGGCTTCAGCTCGGCGGCGGCGTAGCCGGTCCAGAAGGCCAGGGTCGAGCGATCCAGCTCGATGTCCCTGTCGGGCGAAGCCCTGCACCTGGCGGTACAGCGGGCAGTGGTCGGCATACTTGTCGACCAGCACCTGGGCCACCAGCCGCTCGGTCGGCAGCCCGCCCTCGATCAGCCGCGCCGGTGCCGGCGCCTGCACCACCGCGCCCTCGCAGCCGCGGCAGGCATATTTGGGCCGGCGGGTGACCAGGATCCGGTACTGGGCCGGCACGACGTCGAGCCGGCGCGCGACATCCTCGCCGATCAGGTGCAGCGGGCCCGCACAGCAGGGGCAGGTCGTGCTCGCGGGCGCGATCACCACCTCGACCAGCGGCAGATGATCGGGCAGCGACGGCCGACCCTGGCGCCGCCGCCGTGTCCGCTCGGCCTTCAGCGCCGTGTCGCCCTGCTCCTCCTCGGCCTCGACCTCGGCCGCAGCGCTCTCCAGATCCTCGAGGCCAAGCTTGAGCTGATCGGGATCGAGCGCCTCGGAGCGCTTGCCGAACTGCAGCCGCCGGAGCTGGGCGATGATGTGGTCGAGCCGCTCGGTCAGCGCCGTCAGCCGCGCCACCTCGTGCTGGAGCCGGGCCGCCTCGGTCTGCAGGCGTGCCGCTTCGGCGTCGACCCGCAGCCGCTCCGTTCGCTCGAAGACAACGAGCGCGCGGAGTGCCGCGATGTCGTCAGGCAGGGCTTCGGGTGCCGGCTCCATGCCGCGAGTAGAGCAAAAACCGCCATTGCCGAGTGCGTATCCGGCAGCCCTGATTCAACCTGTCGCAGGTCAGCGGACGGCGGTCGGGCGGTGTCGCCGGAGTGCGTGGACCCGCGACCAATCCAACCCTTCCAGCAGGGCCGCGAGCTGGGCCGAGGTCAGCCGCATGACGCCGTCGCTCACGGGCGGCCACTTGAAAGCCCCCTCGTCGAGCCGCTTCCACAGCATCACCAGGCCGCTGCCGTCCCAGGCGACAACCTTCACCCGATCGGCGCGCTTCGCCCGAAACACCAGCACCGTGCCCGAGAACGGGTCCTGCTGCAGGGCCTCCTTCGCCAACGCCGCCAGGCTGTCGGCGCCACGGCGGAAGTCGACCGGCTGCATCGCGATCAGGATCCGCACCCCGGGCGGGATGCCGATCATCGCCGAACCAGGGCCCCGATGATCCGGCGCAGGGCAGCCGTCGGAATGTCCTGCTCGACCCGGACGCGACAGCCGTTCGGCAGGTCGATCTCCACCAACCCCCGCACCGCGCCGTGCGGCCGCCCAGCCAACGCGGGCGCCAAGGCCGGAGTGGCCACGGCCTCGCTGTCATGGATCGCGACTGGACGAAACCCGGCGCGCCAAGCCGATCCGCCACCAGCGTCCCGTCGCGGACCTGGCGTCGCCAGCGTTGCAGCAGGCTCCGATGCAGCCCGGCCCGATCCGCAACCACGCCGACCCCGCCCTCGGCCCGATAGCTCTCGGCCACCAGACGCAGCTTCTCCTGCGCCGACCACCGACGGCGCCGCTCCACCGAGGTGATCACCTCAACCCGCTCGTAAGCCACCAAGCTAGCCCGCCGCTAGCGGCGCCTCCTACGCTCGCAACAGCAAGCCGGACACCAACCAGCAACCTTCACCAGCTCGGCAGGCAGAGCGCAACGTGGGGAGAAAGCTCCGCTTACGGTCAGGGACCACGTCGCCGGCTCGAATGGCCAATGGGCGAGGAGGGCCGCCCTATTTTCGGTCGACCAATCAGCTCGGCCGAAGAGCGAGCGTACCTCCCGACGCCAGTTATCACCGAAATGCTGAAGCGCTGAGTATGAGAGGATGCTGAGGTAATGGGGTGGATTTGAGAGGCTATCCGCCATCTCAGCCAATTTAACTACTTGATTGATGTCATCGATTATCTGTATCAATGGTTTTAGCACAAGGCCTGGTTGTTTTACAGACACGAGTAGTTTCTTCACACCATCAAGACCGTACTGCTCTAATACATCAGCGACAATTGCACGTTGGCCACTTTCGCGTGCTTCTCCTGGGCTCAGTTCTGGCTCTGCAACAAAATCGGCCCAAGCGTTATCGAACGCCCAGAGGTGCCGCTTGACCAAATCGCTTGGACTCAAACGCTCAGCTAGCTTTGCCCAGTCGTCAAGTTCGTGGCCTTTCAATGTCCAGTCCGCCTCCCTTAAGGCTCGATGCCGGCGCACTAGTTCTGATACAAGAGCCCAGAGCCGCTCACGCTCAGTAGCGTCCATAAGGGTTGTTCCCGCCTCGTCCAGCAGGATTAGCGCGCGACCGCGCTCACTAGGGAGAAAAGCCGGTAGATGTTCCAACACGTCCCGCCAACGTTCAACGCTTGCACCGACACGGGCTAGCGTGCGTGTGACGACCGCGGTTTGCGCACTGTGCTCCACGTCGTGGGTCAAGGCGGTGGCGTGAGCCTCGCCGGCATCCCGCCATCGCGGCCTATGGGATTGAGAACTGCTGTCGTGCAGCTTTGGTAGCAGCTTAAGGAGGAGTGCCCACCCTTCGTTAGGATGTCGGTCAAGGATAAGGTCAAGGACGGTTATGCGCTGATCGAGGCTCGCATGCGTGCAAGGGAGCCAAGGCAGTAAAATAGACCGTAGACTATTGATTGGCCGGTTCGCCCATTTGCCCCCAGGATCGAGTTCGGCCATGTTGGCGAGAATGAGCGCCACCCGCGGCAGCAAAGCTGGATCCCAAGCTAACGCTTCAAGACCCCATAGCAAAGTTACATGCTTTGCGCTCGTCCCGGAGAGTGGGTATGCTTCCTCTGTGAGCAGCCCGCGCATCTCCTCAGAATGGCCCTCGAGCATTTGCTCGAGGGCCTCTAGAAAAGGCATTGGAGCTGCTTCCATCAGCACCGGCAGTTCACTTTCGATGCTAATGGCGAGACGCCTGTCTGTCGCCAGACCCGGTAATGCCCGTATTAGTCGATTCACGAAGGCTTGCGGATCATTGCAGTCGAGTTCTGCCGCGGTACCGCGAACTGCAATTAATAGGAGGCTTTCGGCTAAGCCGTGCCGCAGCCAGCGAGAGTGTCGTGGCGACTGGCCGTACATAGCTGCGTAGGGTCGTCGTTCCGGAGAGAGATCGAGTGCAGGGTCGATTTCCGCGAATACCTCGCGTACCACTTCGGCAAAGCGCTCAAGGTGGGGTGGATTGATAAACTCTCCACAGATTTCAAATGCGTCGGCAGGCGCGACTAATGTATAGATGTCACCAACCCTAGGCAATGGCGGATCACTTGTTCGTACCAGAGCTTTTAGCCGTGCTTCAAGTTCCTCATAGGTCTCAAGACCGGCTAGTTTGACTACGGCGCTCCTATCTTGATCATTGCTGCGGTCCCAGCGTCCTGCCAATATGGCTGGAAGTAGGTAGGGCTCGCGCCTCCAGGCCGGGGCCTGAATGTGGGCGGCGCGTCGGCGACGGTGAAAAATGGTCACGCTCCGTCCACACTCGTACGCCAGCCGATCAGCCTCTGCCTCGTGGACACCCATGGTTTCGAGTGCTTGAGCGAAGTCGTAGCGGTTTGCCTGCTCTAGACCAGATCGGATTGAGGCTGCCAATCGCGTCTGGACCCAACGGCACGAGCACATGATGCCGTCCCGACAACGCCGATGTTAGCTCGACGCTTGCGACCCTTTGGATGACAATCAGTCCAGAACAGGCGGCCAGTTGCGTGGCCCACGTACCGTCCTGAACGACTATCGAGCGAGCGGCGAAGGCGATCTCTAATTTGCTCATCGTCGGCGGCCGTCAGGGCGGCCAGAAAGAAGCCATACGCCTCGTTCGGCAAGTCCGCCTCGACATCGATGGCTTCCCGCTGGGACGCGAGCCTCTCGATGAGACGGGTCTGCTCCTCCGTCCGGCCGACAAGGACGAGCGATTGGGTTGTGGTCGGTCGGCTACGGCCAGACCACTCCGTCCAAGCTTGTTCAAGCGGAGTGACGCCAGGGGGTAGCCGGCCCATGTCTTGGGCGCAGGTAATCGCGAGGACCGGAGACCGATCCAGCCAATGCGCCAGTTCAACAGCGTCGACTTAAGGCGGACCTCACTCCGGCCGTCCCTCGCTCTCTCCTCAACCCATGTCCGCTTCCTGTCCTCCTGCCACCGCCGGGCACTAACTGCGATGTAAGCGGTTTTCCCAAGCTCCGTAGGATCCATGGCCGCCAGCCGCTTGGCGTAGTCCTTTTTGGCCTTTGCACCCATCTTTCCTTGAACGCTCAACTCCCAGACCGAGCGACCGTCTGGGAACCAGGGGCATCTTCGCGTTACCTCAAGCTCACCGTCGAAGCCCGAGAGCGTAACGTCGGCTCCGGCCGGGAAGGATATCCTTCAGACTTCGTTGGGCTCCGCTGTTGCCCATATGAGCCGCCGTACGAGACGTGGTAGCTCGGCGTGAGCGCCCTGCCTTGCCGCCCAATCGCCGACAGCCTGACCATCAATGAAAGCAAGCATCGCCCGTCCCGAATGCCGAACTACTCCCCAACTCTGTTACCGCGAGGCTGGGCAAGCCACCCTGCAATGCCGACTGGCGGTCGCGCAAGCTGATTGCTTCAAAATATGGACCTGGTATCCTCGCAACTCGGCCACGGCCTTTTCTCCGGCCGTCGTCGAACTGTCAAAATGGCCGACCACCGTCGGCCCTCGCGACGGACGCGCTGCTGGAGGTGCTGCACGAGCGCGTGCCGGGCGCACCCGGCAAGGAGGCCGGGCTGGACGCCACGGTCGCCTGGGTCGCCGCGACCTACCCCGACATCGACCTCGACAGCCCGCCGACCTTCCCCGCCTCCGGCAGCACCGGCGGCGCTTGGTGAGCCGTCACCCAATCGGTAAACACCCCCACGCCCACCAACCCCGCCCCACACAATTCCTGCCCGCCCTCGCTCCGCTCGGGCTCCTGTCCGTGCGCGGCCCCTGGTCCACCATCCCGACCATAACCTGAAGATCGTGCACGCCCGATTAACGCCCTCAACAACAGGCGCGAAATATGCTAGGATCGTCTACCTAGATCTCTGCAGCGAGGTACCCGCGATGCCGCTCCGCGACCCCACCATCCGCGGCCCAAACCAACCCCGCCGCGCGCCCAAAACTTGCCGAACAAACCCGAGCGCGCAGCCAACGATGAATCGCACAAACGATTTCCCCTGCACACGCCCGAACCCGAGCGCCGTCCGGCGTCGCCCGATCGAATGGCCGGCGTGCACGTGCGAACCCAACGGCCCGCGCAGCCCCGATCGCGGAACGAACCCGATCTTCGCTGCCGGAACTGCGAAACAAACCCGAGTGCCCCGAGGACGGCAAACCGCACGAACGATTTCCGGCGTGCACGTGCGAACCCAAGCGCGCCCACTGAACCGGCGCGCGAAATCAGCTTACGATTTTGCACAAACGAATTGTGCCGGCGCCCGAGCGAACCCGAGCGCCGGCACCATCGGCAAATCTGCGAAAGGAACCCGAGCGCCGCCCGGCTCAGGCCGCGGCCGGCGTCCGTGCGACTGCCGGCTCCTCCTCCAACGCACCCCGCAGCGCGTCGTCGACCTGCTCGCACCAGACGAACTCGAGCCCCTGCTTGGCGCCGTCGGGGATCTCGTCATAGTCGCGCCTGTTGCGGGCCGGCAGCAGCACGCGCTTGATCCCGGCCGCGTGCGCCGCCACCACCTTCTGCTTGATGCCGCCGACCGGCAGCACCAGGCCGCGCAGGCTGATCTCGCCGGTCATCGCGACGTCGGGGCGGACCTTGCGGTCGCTCATCAGCGAGGCCAGGGCCGTGAACATCGCCACGCCGGCCGAGGGGCCGTCCTTGGGCACGGCACCGGCGGGGACGTGGACGTGGATGTCCGAGCGCTCGAACAGCTTCTCGTCGATGCCGAGGCTGGCCGCGCGCGACTTGACCAGGCTCATCGCCGCCTGGGCGCTCTCGCGCATCACGTCGCCGAGCTGGCCGGTCAGGATCAGCCCGCCCTTGCCCGGGATGCGGGTCGCCTCGATGAACAGGATGTCGCCGCCATTGGGCGTCCAGGCGAGGCCGGTCGCCACGCCGGGCACGCTGGTGCGCTGCGCCACCTCGCTCTCGAACCGGTGCTGGCCCAGGATCGGGATCAGCTCGTCCGCGCCGATCACCACCTTGTCGGCGCGGCCTTCGGCGACCTGCACCGCGACCGAGCGCAGCACGGCCGCGATCGTGCGCTCGAAGCTGCGCACGCCGGCCTCGCGCGTGTAGTCGTGCGCGATCGCATGCAGCGCCGCGTCGGTGATCTCGACCTGCTCGGGCGTCAGCCCGGCCGCCTTGAGCTGCCGCGTGACCAGATAGCGCCGCGCGATGCCGACCTTCTCGTCCTCGGTGTAGGACGGCAGCTCGATCACCTCCATCCGGTCGCGCAACGGGCCGGGGATCGTGTCCAGCAGGTTGGCGGTGCCGATGAACAGCACGTGGCTGAGGTCGAACGGCACGGCGAGATAGGCGTCGCGGAAGGTCGAGTTCTGCTCGGGGTCGAGCACCTCGAGCAGGGCCGCCGACGGGTCGCCGTGGAAGCCCGTGCCGAGCTTGTCCATCTCGTCCAGCATCATCACCGGGTTCTTCACCCCGGCCTTCCTGATCGCCTGGATGATGTTGCCGGGCAGCGCGCCGACATAGGTCCGCCGGTGGCCGCGGATCTCGCTCTCGTCGTGCACGCCGCCCAAGGCCACGCGCGCGAACTTGCGGCCCATCGCGCGGGCGATGCTCTGGCCGAGGCTGGTCTTGCCGACGCCCGGCGGGCCGACGAAGCACAGGATCGGGCTCCTGCCCTCCGGCGCCAGCTTGCGCACGGCCAGAAACTCGACGATGCGCCGCTTGATCTTGTCGAGGCCGAAATGGTCCTCGTCCAGCACGCGGCGCGCCTCGGCGACGTCGATGCTGTCCGGCGTCTCCTTGCTCCAGGGCAGCTCGATCAGCGTGTCGAGATAGCCGCGCAGCATGCCGTGCTCGGCCGCGGCCTCGGGCATCCGCTCCAGCCGGCGCAGCTCCTTGTTGGCCTGCTGCTCCACCTCCTCGGGCATGCCGGCCTCGGCGATCGCCTTCTTCAGGTCCTCGACCTCGGCCGCCGTCCCCTCGTCCTCGCCCAGCTCCTTCCTGATCGTCGCCAGCTGCTCGCGCAGCAGATGCTCGCGCTGGCGCTTCTCCAGCGTGCCGCGGGTGGCCTCGCCCAGTTCGCGCGACAGGCGCAGCACGCCCAGGCGCTCGTTCAGGAAGGCCAGCACCCGGTCGAGCCGGGCGGAGAGGTCGAACGTCTCCAGCACCTCCTGCTTCTCGGCCGGGCCGATGTCCATGGTGCCGGCGACGAGGTCGGCCAGCTGGGCGGCCGAGCTCATGCCGCGGATCGTGTCGGCGAGCTCGCGCGGCGCCTGCGGCAGCAGCTCGACCGCCTCCAGCGCCCGCTCGCGCAGCAGGATGAAGCGCGCCTCGACCTCGGTGCCGCGCCCCTCGGGCTCGTCGACCAGCTCGAAGCGCGCGGCCAGGAACGGATGGCCGCCGACGAACTCCAGGATCTTGAACCGCTGCTGGCCGCCGCAGATCAGATGATGGTTGCCGTCCGGCGCCGTCACATAGCGCAGCACGTTGGCCGTGGTGCCGATGCGATGCAGGTCGAGCGGCGCCGGGTCGTCGACCCCCGCCTCGCGCTGCAGGACGATGCCGATCGGCCGCTCGCCGCGCACGCCGGCCTGGGCGGCGGCGATCGAGCGCGGGCGCGCCATGGTCACCGGCACCACCGTGCCCGGGAACAGGACGAGGTTGCGCACCGGCACCAGCGGCAGCACGTCGGCCGGCAGCGTGCTCGTGTCCGCGAGCACGGCGTCGATGTTGGGTTGGTCGGCCATCCGCTCTCTCCGGCTCAGACGAGCTTGCGCAAGGTCAAGGTAAGGCAGCCCAGTGTCAGCTCGCGCCGGACCAGCTCGTAGCGGCCGGGCGGCAGCTCGATGCGCCGCTCGAAGGTGCCGTAGGGCATCTCGAGGCGCCGGATCACCCCCGCACCGCGCGGCACCGGCAGCGTCCGCTCACCGGTCACCAGCAGCGCATGGCCCTCGATGCCGACCTGGAGTTGTTCGGGCGTCACCCCCGGCAGGGCCACCTGGATCCACAGCTCGCCTTCGGTCTCGAGCACGTCGACCGGCGGTTCCCAGCACGCGGTGCGCCTGGCGGCGCTGGGTCGGAACGTGCCGCGATGCTCCCGCTCGGCCTGGTCGAGCAGTGCGAGGGCCTCGGCCCACATCCAGTTCCGCATATCGCGCCCCATCCACCCGCTCCTCCAGCCACCTCGTTCTAGCTGGGGCTTGGAGCGCGCGGATTCCAGGGCAGTCCGGTCATGGCACGATCCTCGCTTTGTTGCTGCCAGCCCCGCCTTGGCCCATACAGATCGTTGCGGGCGCACCAGGCCCGGCTGGAACGCACCGTGCGGGTCGGTGCGACCGAGCTGATCCGGCCGCGTCGGTTGCCGCGAGCGCGCATTCACCCCGCTGCGCAGACTGCTCGACCCGGGGCACGGGAGATCGATGATGCGCATCCGAATCGGCTACGAGCTGATCTACGAGTGTCCCAACCCGACACCGATGATCTTGATGCTGAACGTGCACTACTCGCGCGTCTCGGACCTCGAGGCACCGGACTGCCTGTTGACCGACCCCGGGGTCGAGGTCGAGGCCTATCGCGACGGGTTCGGCAATTGGTGCAACCGGCTGGTGGCACCCGCCGGTCGCCTGCGGCTGTGGGCGGACACGGTGATCCGCGACAAGGGCCTGTGGGACCCGCAGGCCTACTCTGCCGAGCAGCACGCGGTCGAGGATCTGCCCGGCGACACGCTGGTGTTCCTGCTGGGCAGCCGCTACTGCGAAACCGACAAGCTGTCGGACACGGCCTGGCAGCTGTTCGGCAACGGGCCGACCGGCTGGGGCCGGGTGCAGGCGATCTGCGACTACGTCCACAACCACATCACCTTCGGCTATGAGTACTCGCGCCCGACCCGGACCGCTGCCGAAGGCTATGCAGAGCAACGCGGCGTCTGCAGGGACTTCGCGCATCTGGCGCTGGCGTTCTGCCGCTGCATGAACATCCCGGCGCGCTACTGCACGGGCTACATCAGCGACATCGGGCTGCCGCCGCCCTATGGCACGATGGACTTCGCGGCCTGGATCGAGGTCTATCTCGGCGGCCACTGGCACGTGTTCGACCCGCGCAACAACGCGCCGCGGATGGGGCGGATCCTCATCGCGCGCGGGCGCGACGCCGCCGACGTGCCGATCACCCACACCTTCGGACCGAACATGCTGATGGGCTTTCGGGTCTGGACCGACGAGGTGGTCGCCGCCCCCGCCTGAGGTCGGAGCGACGGTCCGGTAGAAACCTCGCCCGACAAACGGCTGGCGACAGCCGGCGCGGCCGCTCGCTGCCCGTTTTGGCGCCAACCGCACTAAGTGCGTGAACCGGCGAGGGCTTCCTTCGTGGTCGTGGGGGCGTCCACAAGAACATCCTCCCGCTTATCCCGAGAACTGTGGAAAAGCCGCTCGTCGCGCGATGCGGCAGGAGGCGGCGCACTGTCTCTTAATGGTTGAATTATTGCGCCCGACAGCCTGAAAAATGGGCAGTCGTGGCAAGGCCCGCCGGATCCGCTTTGCGCGCTTTGGTTGCAAGTGCGGTCTCAGCCTGCTCGCTGCGCGGCGAGATAGACGCCGTATAGATAGGCCGACCCCAGCGCCAGCAGCAGGATGACGACGAAGATGATGGCGATGACCACCGCCGCCCTCCACAGGTCGCGCGCGGGGCGCCCCGGCTGGCACAACGGGACCAGATTGAAGACGAGCCCGCCGAACACCACGAGGCCGCAGCCGAACGAGAACAGGCCCAGCGAAAATGGCTGGAAGATCGCGAACAGGGCGAACAGACACAATGCGATGATCAGGCCCTCGGTGGTCCGCGCCTGCGCCTCGGACATGCCCGCTGCCTTGCCCGTGCTCATGCGCGTACTGCCTCCCCCGTCGCGTCGAAGACATGGGTCTGGCCGGGCTGCCAGCGGACGTGGATGCGCTCGCCTTCGGCGATCGGCGTGCGCCAGCCCGTGACGACACGGATGTCGTGGCACCCGTCGTTCAGGTGGGCCAGGGTCTCGGCCCCCATGGGCTCGATGATGTCGACCACGGAGGAAAGCCCGTCATCGACCGGATCCCGGACGACCTCGAGATTGCGCGGCCGGATGCCGAGCGTCACCTTGGCGCCGGCTGGCAGGTGGCGCACGCCGGGATCGACCACAAGGGCCAGACGCTGGCCGCCCTCGATCCCGAACCGAGCCCGGCCGTCGTCGCCAAAGCCCTCGAGCTCGGCGGAAATCAGGTTCATCTGCGGCGTGCCGATGAATCCCGCGACGAACAGGTTGGCGGGTTTGGCGAAGATCCCGTGCGGTGTCGCCACCTGCTCGATCAGGCCGGAGCGCATGACGGCGATGCGGTCGGCCATGGTCAGGGCCTCGAGCTGGTCGTGCGTGACGATGATCGTCGGCCGCTGCAGATCCTGCAGGACCAGCTTGATCTCGCTGCGCATCTCCTCGCGGAGCTGGACATCGAGGCGCGACAGCGGCTCATCGAACAGGAAACAGCTCGGGTCGCGGATGATGCAGCGCCCGACCGCGACCCGCTGCTTCTCGCCTTCGGCGAGCTGGCTCGGCTTGCGGTCCAGGACCCGGTCGAGCTGCAGGACGCGCGCGGTCTCGGCGACCTTGTCACGGATCCGCGCGGCCCCGAGCCGCTCGGCGTGGAGCGGGTAGGCAAGGTTGTCGGCGACGGAAAGGTTCGGGTAGAGCGCGTAGAACTGGAACGCCATCGCGATATTGCGCTCGCGCGTCGGCAGGTCGTTGACTCGCTGGCCGCCCAGCATGATGTCGCCGCTGGATGCTGCTTCCAAGCCGGCGATCATCCGCAGCGTCGTCGTCTTGCCGCAGCCCGAGGGGCCGAGGAGGCACAGAACCTCGCCGTCAGCGATCTCGAGATCGGCGTTGTCGACCGCCTTCAGCGGGCCGAACAGCTTGGTGACCTGGCGGAGCTGGACGTTGGCCATGCGCGCGCTCCTAGCGCCGGACCGTGCCGAACGTCACCCCGCGCAGGAGCTGGTTCTGCAGCAGGAACGTCACGACGATGATCGGGATCAGGAACAGGGTGACGATCGCGGCCAGCAGGCCATAGTCCACGCCGATCTCGCCGCCGAGCGTGCGCGCCATCGCCACCGGCACCGTGCGCGTCTCGACGCCAGTCAGCAGCAACGCGAACAGGAACTCGTTCCAGGTCAGGATCAGGCCGAAGACGAAGGTGGCGGCGAGGCCAGCGGTGACCTGGGGCAGGCAGATCTTGAAGAAGACGCGGGACTCCGACGAGCCGTCCATACGTGCCGCGTCCTCGACCTCGCGGTTGAGCTCGTCGAAGAAGCTTTTGATCATCCAGACCGAGAACGGGATGTTGAACGCCGTGTAGAGCAGGATGATCCCGACATAGGTGCCGGCGAGCCCGGCCAGGCGGAACATCAGGAAGATCGGGATGATCACGACGATCGCCGGCATCATCCGGGTGGTCAGGATGATGAACAGATAGGTGTCGTTGCCCTTCAGCGGGAAGCGCGAAAAGCCGTAGGCGGCAAGGCAGCCGATGATCAGGGCCAGCAGCACGCTCGTGCCCGAGATGAACATGGAATTGAGGAAATAGCGCAGGAACTGCGTCTCCTGCGACGCCTGGGCGCTGATGCTGGCGCGGTAGAACACGCTGACGAAATTGTCCCAGATCGGCTGGAAGAACAGGACCGGCGGCACCGCCAACGTGTCGCCACGTGACTTGAACGCGGTCAGGATGATCCAGAACACCGGGAAGAAGTAGACCAGACTGATCACCGCCGCCAACGCGGTCCAGCCCCAGCCGGCCTTGCCGATCTCGCGCCGGGCCTGCATCAGGCGGCCTCCCGATTGCGCCGGTTGACGGCGTAGAGATAGAGACTGGTGAGCACGATCACGACGAACAGCACGATGTACGCAAGTGCCGTGGATTGGCTGGTGCGAAAGTTCTGGAACGCGACACGGTAGACATAGACGCCGATCGTCTCGGTCGCGGCGCCGGGGCCGCCCTGGGTGATGATGTAGACGATGTCGAACAGCTTGAACGTCTCGATCGTGCGGAACAGGACCGCGAGCAGGAGCAGGCTGCGAATGTAGGGAAAGGTGATGGTGCTAAATCGCCGCCACCAGGAGGCTCGATCGACCTCGGCCGCCTCGTAGAGATATTTCGGCACGCTCACCAGGCCCGCGAGCACGAGGAGCATGACGAACGGGGACCACATCCAGGCATCTGCCACCACGATGCCGATGATGGCACCCGTTGGCGTCGCCAGAAGCGCGAACGGCTCGCCGGTGAAGACGGCGTTGATGAACTGGCTGACCAAACCGAAGGTGGGCTCATAGTAAAGCTTGAAGAACACGCCGACCGCAACCGGCGAGAGCATCATCGGCGTCAGGACCAGGGTCAGCAGAAGACGTCGCAGCGGAAACTGCCGCTCGAACAGTAGCGCCAGCAAGAACCCCAGCACGAGCTGCAGAAATACGCTGGACCCGACGATCAGTGCGGTGGTCTGAAAGCGCTCCCAGATCACCGGGTCGGACAGGACGCGCCCGTAATTGGCGAGCCCCTCGAAGGTCGGCACCGTCTGACGGTTGGCGCGATAATTGAAGAAGCTGAGGCCGAAAGACCACAGGAGCGGAAAGATGTTCATCAGAAACAGAACGATGATCGCCGGCGCTATCAGAAGCGGCCCACGCCGCTCCGGTGCGATCAGCCAGGGTAGAAATCCCCCTTCGCGCCGCACTTCCGCCCGAATGATGTCGCTCGTCGCCATGCCGTCGCCGCACCGCCTTAAGCTGAGCTAGGTGCCGGGGCCGGCATTGTGTGCCGGCCCCGGTCGGATGAGACTATTCGATACGGCCGGCGTCGCGCAGGATTTTGTCCTGGAACTCCGCCACATTGTCCAGGGCCGTCTTCGCCGAACTCTTGCCCGGTAATCGCCTTGTCGAACTCCTGCTGCTGTTGGGTCAGGAGTTCGAAGAACTCTGGGATGTGCCAGACGTCACGCTGCCAGTCGAGCATCTCCTTGTGCGCCCGGTTCCAGGGCCGAAGCGAATCGTATTCGGGTCGGCCATGACGCTGCGCAGACCGGACTGGCCACCGTTTGCGACAGCCTTCAGCTGTGTCTCCGGCTTCAGCCACCACTTGACCACTTCGAGGGCGGCTTCGTTGACCTCGGGGCTGTTCCAGGTGGTCAGCACGAAGGGCTGGCCGCCGATATTGCCGGTGCGGTCGATGGTGCCGTCGGCCTTTTTGGTGCCCGGCGCTACGCCGAACGCCGCCTTGTCGGAGACCTTGGAGCTTTTCGGATCGAGCACGGGCTCACCGAGACCCACCCAGTCGATCGCGGCCGCAACCTTGCCCTGCATGAACAGATCCTGGACGACGAAGATGTCCATCTGACCGGTCTTCGCCACGGGCGGCATGTAGGGCAACATGCTGAGATACTGGTCGAACGACTTGACGGCGATGTCGGAGTTCACGACGCCCAGGGCCTTGCCCTCGGGAGCCTTGGTCTCGTCCCAGATCGATCCGCCGTTCTGCCAGATGAAGGCGTTGACCTGCATGCTCGAGAAGTCGTAGGCGACGCCCGCCTGGAAGGAGATGCCGTAGAAATCGTCGTCCGCGACACCGTCGCCCAGCGGCTCGCCCTTCTTGCGCTGGAAGTGCTTGCCGATGTTCTGCCAGACCCCCCAGTCGACCTGCTGCCAGTCCTCATAGGTGCACGGCAGCTTCTGATTGAATGTCTCCTTGAACTTGGCGGCTTCCTTCTCGTTGCAGAACAGGTCCTTGCGATAGTAGGTAACGTAGGTATCGGGGAACTGCGGGAAACCGTAGTAGTGTGCGCCCTCCTGCGGCCACTCGCCCATCTTCTTGATCTGGTCGGGCGTGATGTGCGGGTAGGTCGAGTAGGCCGAGACCAGGACCGGGTGCAGGTCCTTCATGATCTTGGTCAGCTCCGGATCATTCTTCATGTCCTCGGTCAGGTCCTTGTAGTACCCGCCTTCGACGAATGACCCCAGCCACTGGCTGTCGGTAACGATCATCTGATATTTCTGCTCGCCGGACGTCAGCGAGGCGGCGACCCGCTCGTAGAACGACGGCCACGGGATGAAATCCATGACCAGCTTCACGTTCTTGCCGGTCGGCGACGTGAAGGAGCGGTCGAACTCCTCCTTCATGAAACGCGTCGGCGGCCAGTCCGGCACCGCCATGTTGATCGTGATGTCCTCCGCCCGGACCGCACCGGAGCCCAGCACCGTGCCCAGCGCCAGCGCCGCCAGGGCGACGCCGTTGAGCAGCCGTCGACTAACCGTGAGCTTCATCCTGCCTCCCTTGCCGGACTTTGCCGGTCTTCTCTCGCCACCGGAGTGGCCGCGAACCGCCGCGACCCCTCGAAAAATCAGTCGATGCGCCGGCCGGTATCCCGGTCGAACAGGTGCAGATTCTGCGCGGCGATCACCACCTCGACCGCCTGTCCCGGCTTGATCGCCAGCGCCCGGTCCTCCGGCAGCACCATCTTGACGATCGCGCCGCGCAGATCGAGATCCAGCACCGTGATGTCGCCGAGCGGCTCGGTCAGCCGCACCGCTCCCTGAAATACCGGACCCTGGCCCGGCGCCAGGTTGATGTCGTGCGGTCTGATGCCGGCCAGGACCGAGGCACCGCCCGCCAACTCCGCACAATCACCGGACAGGTCGATCTCGCCGAAGGGCAGTTCCAGGACCCGCGCGTTACCACGCAGCTGGATGCGCCCGGGCATCAGATTGATGGAGGGCGCCCCGACCATCCTCGCGGCATACGCGTCGCGCGGCCGGACGTAGAGTTCCTGCGGCGTGCCCACCTCGACGATGCGGCCCTCGCGCATCACGGCGATCCGCTGCCCCATTGTCAGGGCCTCGAGCTGGTCCGGCGTGGCGTACAGCATGGTGGTGCCGAGATCGCGGTGCAGCCGTTTGAACTCGGCCCGCATGTCGTGGCGCAGCTTGGCGTCGAGATTGGTCAGCGGCTCGTCGAGCAGCAGCAGCTTGGGCCGGCGCACCAGGGCGCGGCCGATCGCGATCCGCTGCTGCTCGCCACCCGAGGCGGTCGTCGTCTTGCGGTCGAGCGTGTGGGTGATCCGGAGGAGTTCGGCGACCTCACCCACGCGGCGCTTGACCTCAGCCGCTGCGACCTTCGCCTCGCGCAACGGGTAGGCCAGGTTCTCGCGCACGGTCAGATGCGGATAGAGGGCGAAGGTCTGGAAGATCATGGCGATCCCCCGGCCCTGGACCGGTGCGGTCGTCACGTCACGTCCGGCGAACTCGACCTTGCCGGCCTCGAGCGGTTCGAGGCCGGAGATCGCGCGCAAGGTCGTCGTCTTGCCGGCAGCACTGGGCCCCAGCAGGCAATAGAACTCGCCTGCGCGCACGTCGAGCGACAGTCCATCCAGCGCCGTGATGCGCCCATAGCGCTTGACCAGACCGGTCAGCGTCAGTTCGGTCACGGTGCCTCA
The DNA here is from genome assembly GCA_963798145.1 of uncultured Alphaproteobacteria bacterium. Classification (GTDB taxonomy): domain Bacteria; phylum Pseudomonadota; class Alphaproteobacteria; order Geminicoccales; family Geminicoccaceae; genus Benzoatithermus. Next base: position 64,001 of record CAWCSG010000015.1, on the reverse strand, counting down.
CCTGATTCTGTCGTCTTAACAGCGACCGCCGCCAAGCTAGCGGCTACCGTCAGCCGCGCAAGCCCCGGCTTGCGCCGTCTCACCGATGAATGATTTCCGTACCCAGCACCTTAAGGCACTCGCGCATGAAGGCGGCTAGGCCCGGCCAGCCCTTGGCGGACACCAGATTGCCGTCGACGCAGGCGCCGGTCGGCTCGACGTCGACATAGATCCCGCCTGCCAGCGTCACCTCGGGCTCGCAATAGTGCAGTGCCGCCACCCGCTTGCCGCGCACGACCCCGTCGACCGCGATCAGGATCTGCGCCCCGTGGCAGATGGTGAAGATCGGCTTGGCGGCCTCGTGGAAGTGGCGGACGATCCGCTGCACGCGCGGATCGATGCGGATGTATTCAGGGCCACGCCCACCGGCACAGTAGACGGCATCGTACGCGGACGGGTCGACCTCACTGAAGGTCTTGTTCAGCGTGTACAGATGGCCCGGCTTCTCGGTGTACGTCTGGTCACCTTCGAAGTCGTGCAGCGAGGTCTTGATGTTGTCGCCTGCCTTCTTGTCCGGGCAGACCACGTGCACGGTGTGTCCCACCGCGTGCATGGCCTGCTCAAAGACGAAGATCTCATATTCCTCGCTGAACTCGCCGGTCAGCATCAGAATCTTCTTGCCTGCCATCACTGCTCTCCATGAGTTGCAACGTGCGTGTCTTCCCAGTGCCCGCTCTTCGCCGAGCGCAGCACCGCCTCACAAACCTTCTGCGTCTCCAGCGCGGCGCGGAAATCGGGCTGTGCCGGCACACCAGTCTCCAGCCCTTTCAGGAAATCCGCCACGGCATGGACGAAGCTGTGCTCGTACCCGATCACCAGACCCGGCACCCACCAGTGGTCCATATACGGGTGCTCGCCATTGGTGACGTGAATCCGGCGCCAGCCCGAAGTGTGGCTCGGGATCTTCTCGCCGGTCTCCTTGGCGCGGTACTCGAAGAAATCGAGATATTCCGGCTCGTGCAGGTCGAACATGACCGAGCCGTCGGCGCCGTTCAGCTCGAAGGTTTTCAGCGCCTTGTGGCCGCGGGCATAGCGGGTGCTCTCGAACACGCCCATGGCGCCGTTGGCGAAGCGGCACAGGAACATGCAGGCATCGTCGATGCCCACGGGCTCGACCTTACCGGTCTCCTGATGCAGTCGCTCCTTCACGAAGGTCTCGGTCTCGGCCATCACACGCGTGATCGGCCCGTTCAGCCACATCGCGGTGTCGATATTATGCGCCAGCAGGTCGCCGGTGACGCCCGAGCCCGCAGCGCCAACGTCGAGCCGCCAGAGCGCCGTCCCGCCCTGCGGCACGTCCTCGGCGATGGTCCAGTCCTGCAGGAACTGCGCCCGGTAGTGATAGGGACGGCCGATCCGGCCCTCGTCGACCAGCTGGCGCGCGAGGCTGACCGCGGGAACCCGCCGGTAGTTGTACCAGACCATGGTCGGCAGGCCCGCAGCCTCGACCGCCGCCACCATGGCCTCGCCCTCGGCGACATTCATCGCGAGCGGCTTCTCGCACAGGATCATCTTGCCCGCCGCAGCCGCGGCTAGCGCGATGTCCTGGTGCAGGTTGTTCGGCACACAAATGTCGACCGCGTCGATGTCGGACCGCTCGACCAGCTGGCGCCAGTCCGATTCCACCGCCTGATAGCCCCAGCTGGCCGCGAAGGAATCACGAGTGGCGGCATCACGTGCACAGACGGCCTGGAGCACCGGGCGATACTGCAGCTCTGGAAAGAAGTTTCCGACCCGGCGATAGGCGTTGGAATGCGCGCGGCCCATGAAGCCGCAGCCGATCATGCCGATGCGCAACGGCTTGGTCATGACCTCGGCTCCTCGACCAGACAGGCAACATTGTGGAACCGGGCGGTAAATCGCGGGTTGGGAGTACGAAGACCGATGGAGGCTTTCTGATGGCATATTCGAACATTGCCCGCCGGCTTTCGCCGCTGTTGCTGATGGCAACGGTCGCAGCCTGCGGTGGCGGTCCCAACATTCCCGAAACCCAGCTCTCGCGGGCTGATCTCGCGGTGCAGCGGGCCGTGGCGGCAAAAGCCGGCGAGCGCGCTCCGGCGGAGTTGGCCAAGGCGCAGAGTGAGCTGAGGGCGGCGCGGCAGGCGTCCGACGAGGAGCGCTACACCGACGCTCGCCGCCTGGCCGACCTGGCCGAGAGCAACGCGACGTTGGCCGAGGCCCGCGCCGATGCTGCCGGTGACACCAAGGCCCTCGACCAGATGCAGGACACGGTGGGCGATCTGCGCGAGACGGCGGCGCCGAAGCCGCTGAGCCCAGCAGCGACGCCCTGAACGGAGAGCAGAACGATGACCACGAACCGGTACGTCCGCCCGGCTGCGCTCGTCACCATGGCCAGTTTCGTGGCGCTCGCGGCTTGCGCGCAACGGCCGGCGTCGCTCGACACGGCTCAGGCGGCGATCCAGTCCGCTCGCACTGATCCCGACGTGAGCACCTACGCCGCCGCTGACCTCGATGCCGCGCAAACCCAGCTGGCGAGCGCGAACGACGCCTGGGAGGGCGGTGGGGATCGCGAAGAGGCCTCGCATCGCGCACTCCTCGCGACCCAACAGGTCGACATCGCCCGTGCCCATGCCGAGGCGCGCAAGAGTGAGTCGCAGGTCTCCGATCTTGGCGATCAGCGCGAGAAAGTCATGCGGCAGTCGGCCGAGCAGCAGGTGCAGACGCTGCAGCAGCAGCTGGCCAGCCTGAAGGCGCGCCAGACCGACCGCGGCATCATCGTAACGGTCGGCGACGTGCTGTTCGACACCGGCAAGGCGACCCTTCATCCAGGTGCGGTCGACGAGGTCGTGCGGCTGGCTACCTTCCTGCGCGACAATCCGGGCAGGGCGGTGCGTATCGAAGGTCATACCGACAGCACCGGCTCGTCCGCAACCAACATGGTCCTCTCGCAGCGCCGGGCCGACGCTGTGGCCGACACGTTGGTCTCTGCCGGCATCCCGCGTTCGCGCGTGACCGCAATCGGCTACGGCCCGGACTCGCCGGTGGCGAGCAATGCCACCGCGGCGGGCCGCCAGCAGAATCGACGCGTCGAGGTGGTGATCGAGAACGCCGCCAATCCGGCTACTGCCAAGGCCACCTACTGATGCTGGACCCGGGGTGAGCATTTAGGTGCTCGCCCCGACCCAGGCGCCATTCTTGCGGCTCGATTCCACCACCGCCTCGATGAACTTTACGCCCGCCACACCATCGCGCACTGTCGGCACCAGTGTCGCCGCCGGGTCAGGGTCGCGGCCTTCCATTTTGGCGGAGATTAACTCGGCGGCGTCGCTATAGAGCGTGGCAAAACCCTCCAGATAGCCTTCTGGATGCCCGGCGGGGACGCGGGTCACCCGTCCTGCGACGGCATCGGAGCCGGCTCCGCCGCGCCGAATCAACTGCGGAGGCTCGCCGAATGGTGTGAAGTGCAGGTAGTTGGGGTCCTCCTGCGCCCAGTCGAGCCCGCCGCGCTCGCCGTAGACCCGGATCCGCAGCGCGTTCTCGTTCCCCGGCGCCACTTGGCTCGCCCATAGCAGTCCCTTCGCTCCACCGGCGAACCGCAGCATGACGTGCGCATTGTCGTCGAGCGGCCGCCCGGGCACGAAACTGGTGAGGTCGGCGGAAACGCTTTCCAGACCGAGCCCGGTGATGAACGCGGCCAGATTCATGGCATGGGTCGCGATGTCCCCGGTGCAGCCGGCTGGCCCGGATCTGGCCGGGTCGTTGCGCCATTCGGCCTGCTTGTGGCCCGTATCCTCCAGCTTGGTGGTGAGCCAGTCCTGGGCGTACTCGGCCTGCACTAGCCTGATCCGGCCCAGCACGCCGTCGGCCACCATCTGGCGCGCCTGCCGCACCATCGGATAGCCGGTGTAATTGTGGGTCAACGCGAACACGCACCCCGACTTCTCGACCAGCTCGGCGAGCTTGCGGGCATCCTTCAGCGTCGTGGTCAGCGGCTTGTCGCAGATGACGTGGATGCCGCGGTCCAGGAACGCCTTGGACGCCGCGAAGTGGACATGATTCGGGGTGACTACCGCCACCACGTCGATCCCGTCCTTGCGCCGCTTCTCCCGCTTGGCCATCTCGTCGAAATCGGCGTAGCAGCGCTCCGCCGCGAGGCCGAGCTCCGCGCCGGACGCGTTCGATTTCTCCGCCGTGGACGAGAACGCACCGGCCACCAGCTCGTAGCGACCATCGAGGCGGGCGGCGATGCGATGTACGCCGCCGATGAACGCACCCTGCCCACCACCGACCATGCCGAGCCGCAGCTTGCGGCGCGGCCCGGACTTGGCTTGCGAACTCTCACTCACCACGGCGGTTGTTCCCCTCGCGTTGCGTCACGGTGCGATCCTGGTCCAGGCGCCGTTGTTTCGGCCCGACTGAAGCACCGCCTCGATGAATTGCATGCCCGCCAGCCCATCGTGCACCGTCGGCAGCAGAGCCGCGGCCGGGTCGGGTTCGCGGCCCTCGTTCCTGGCCCAGATCAGCTCCGCGGCGTCGCCGTACAGGTTGGCGAATCCCTCTAGGAACCCTTCCGGACAGCCATCGGGGATGCGTGTCAGCCGTGCCGCCGCGGGCCCCGCTCCAGGGCTGCCGCGGGCGATCGTGAGCGGCGCCTCGCCCAACGCGGTGAAGTGTAGATGGCCCGGATCCTCCTGCGCCCAGCACAGACTGGCCCGGTCGCCATAGACCCGGATCTTCAGGCTGTTGCCATGGCCCGGGGCCACCTGGCTCGCCCACAACATGCCGGTGACGCCATCCTCGAAGCGCAGCATGGCGTGGATGTTGTCGTCGACCCGCCGGCCGTCGACGAAGATGTTCACGTCGGCCGCCAGCTCACGCAGCTCCAGGCAGGTGACGAAGCAGGCGAGGTTGATCGCGTGCGTGCCGATGTCGGCCACGGTCCCGCCCGGGCCGGAGCGGATTGGGTCGGTGCGCCACTCGGCCTGCTTCTGGCCGCTCTGCTCGATCGGGTTCGCGAGCCATTCCTGCGGATACTCGACCTGGACAACTCGCAGCCGGCCGAGCTGTCCCGCAGCCACCATCGCCCTGGCGGCGCGGACCATCGGGTAGGACGGGTAGTTGTGCGTGAGCACGAACACGCGACCCGAATCCTCCACCAGCCTGACCAGCTCTTCCGCGTCCGCGACATTGGTAGTCAGCGGCTTGTCGCACAGCACGTGGATACCGGCCTTCAGGAACGCGCACGCTGCCGGCAGGTGCAGATGGTTGGGCGTGACGATCGCGACCACATCGATGCCGTCCGCCCGGCCGCGCTCCAGCTCGGCCATCTCCATGAACGTGCCGTAGGCCCGCTCGGGTGCCACGCCGAGCTCGGCCGCCGACGCGCGGGACCGCTCGGGCGTGCTGGAGAAGCAGCCCGCGACCAGCTCGTAGCGGTCGTCCATCCGCGCCGCCAGCCGGTGCACGGCGCCGATCAAGGCGCCCTCACCGCCGCCGACCATGCCCAGCCGGAGCCGGCGGCGTCGGCTCACCGATCGAGGCCGAGCGCACGGCGATTGGCGGCTTCGTCGCTCGCACCGCCGGCGAAATCCTCGAAGCTCTTCTCGGTGACGCGGATGATGTGGGCCGCGATCAGCTCGGCCCCCTCGCGCGCGCCGTCCTCGGGGTTTTTCAGGCAGCACTCCCATTCCAACACGGCCCAGGAGCCATAGCCGTACTTGGTGAGCTTGCTGAAGATGCCGCCCAGGTCGACCTGCCCGTCGCCCAGCGAGCGGAACCGGCCGGCGCGGTCGGCCCAATCCTCGAAACCGGAGAATACGCCCTGCCGTCCGTCGGGATTGAGCTCGGCGTCCTTGACGTGGAACGCCTTGATCCGCTCGTGGTAGAAATCGATGAACTGCAGATAGTCCAGACTTTGCAGCACGAAATGCGACGGGTCGTAGTTGATGCAGCAGCGCGGATGGTTGTCGACCTTGGCCAGGAACCGCTCGAACGAGGCGCCGTCCAATAGGTCCTCGCCAGGATGGATCTCGTAGCAGACGTCCACGCCCGCCTCGTCATAGGCGTCGAGGATCGGCCGCCAGCGCTTGGCGAGTTCGCCGAACGCGGTGTCGATCAGGCCCTTCGGCCGCGGCGGCCAGGGGTACAGGTAGGGATAGGCCAGCGCGCCGGAGAAGGTGACGCTGGCGTCGAGGCCCAGGTGCCGGGAGGCCTTGGCCGCAGCCAGGACCTGCTGCACCGCCCATTCCTGGCGCGCCTTCGGATTGCCGCGCACCTCGGGCGCCGCGAAGGCGTCGAACCCCTCGTCATAGGCCGGATGGACCGCGACCAGCTGCCCCTGCAGGTGCGTGCTCAGCTCGGTGATCTGCAGGCCGTGGCCCTCGACCGTGCCCCGGACGAGATCGCAATAGTCCTTGCTGCCCGCCGCACGCTCGAGATTGAACAGCCGGCTGTCCCAGGTCGGGATCTGCACCCCCAGATAACCGACCGATGCCGCCCACTCGCAGATCGAGTCCAGCGAGTTGAACGGTGCCGCGTCGCCGGCGAACTGGGCCAAGAACAGTGCCGGCCCCTTGATCGTCTTCATGCTCGCTCCGCTCCTTATCTCAGGCCGCCGCCCAACCGTCTTGGATCACCCCAAAGCCGTGCCGGTAGACCTCCTCGCGCTCGGGGAAGAAATCGCGCCAGACGCGGGTCGCGGCGGCCAGCGCCGGCAGTGCGCGGCCGAACGCCTCGATCGTCAGCCAGCCGTCATAGCCGCCCTCCTTCAGCGCCGCGAAGATCATCGCCAACGGCACGTGTCCCTTGCCCGGCGTGCCGCGGTCGTTCTCGGAGATGTGGACGTGGTTGATCTGGGCGAGGTGCGGCCGGATCACGCCGATCGGGTGCTTCTCCTCGATGTTGGCGTGGAACGTGTCGTAGAGCAGACCATAATTCGGCCGGCCGACCCGCGTCACGATCGCCGCCGCGTCGGCCACGGTGTTGAGCACGTAACACTCGAACCGGTTGAGCGGCTCGATCGACAGCGCGATCCCGGCCTGCGCCGCGTAGTCGGCCGCCTGGATGTGCACCTCGACCAGCCGGTCCAATTCGGGCGCGGACGGCGGGTCGCCAGTGAACACGCCCAAGGGCTGATGGAACGGCCCGGCCAGCATGGTGCCGCCGCAGGCCTCGAGACAGTCGATGGCCCAGCGGATGTGGTCGAGGGCGCCCTGCCGCGACGCCGCGTCCGGCGACACGGCCGAATGCGCCTCGTCCGGCAGCACGGTCACACCGGTCGCGGCCAGCCCCTGGTCGCGCAAGACGCTGCCGATGGTCTTGAAGTGCGCGACGTCGCCCTCGAACAGCGGCACCTCGACGCCGTCGTAACCGGTGCGCTTCAGGTCCTCCAGGATCGGGAAATGCTCCGCGGTGACGTGCGTCGTCCAGAGCAGCAGATTGAAGCCGATCCGCATCGTCTCAGCCCCCGTACTTCGCGACCAGGCCGTCCAGCGCGGTCTTGCACTTGGCGGTGGCCTCCCAGGCATCGGGCCAGAAGCACAGATCCACCGTCCACCAGTCGTGGCCGACCTTCTCCTTGGCCAGCGCCGGGACCAGCGCATCGAAATCGAGGTGGCCCTCGCCGAACGGCGGGTGCGCGCTGGTCTCGTCGCTGCCGTCAGCGTTCTTGTGGCAGGTATCGTCGCTGTCGATCAGATGGATGTGGTTGATCCGGCCCGACAGGCGGCTGATCAGCTCGATCTGCCCGCCCTTCAGCGTCTCCTTAGAACCCTCCTGGCGCGCGCCGACGACCGAGATCATCTGCCCGTGGCAGGTATCGTAGAGCACGCCGAAATTGTCGTGCTGCAGCTTGTCCAGCACGCGCTGGATGTCCGACGGCTTGTTGAACGCGAACCCCGGCTCGAACTCCCAGCAGACATAGAGCCCCTGATCGCCGGCATAGCCGATGCAGGTGTCCCAGGTCGCCACCAGGCGCCGCATCAGGTCGCCATAGTCGGCCTCTCGATGCAGCGTCGGCGGCTGCACCGTGTCGACCCGGATCCCCTTGATGCCGAGATCGGCGGCGAAGTCGCAATTGGTCTTGAAGCTCTCGACGTAGTGGGAGGTGTCGCGCGTATCGAGCAGATGCTCGCTCCACAGATCCTGCGCGAAACCCGAGAACCCGAGGCCGTGGCGGGCGAGATCGCCCTTCAGCCGCTCGCGATCGTCCCGGGTCGGATGATTCTGCGGGTTCGGGTAGCCGTTGAAGCCGCCGAGTTCGAGCCCGTCGAACTTCAGCTCCTGCAGCGTCGCCAACACCGTCTCGAACGGGATCGGATTCTCGCCGTAGGGACCGACATTGTAGGCCCAGGTACCGATCGAGGTCCGCTTCGCCATGCCGCCCCCTGAAGCTGATCGACAACAGGGAACACGAAGCTGCCGCCGCAACTCCATCCGATCGCACGGCCATGCCGCCGACCCGCCTCCCTGGGCCGCATTCTCGCCGGCGGCCTGACTGGTATGCTCACTAGCCGAAGACACCGGCGAGCGGAACAGGGAATGCACGTCCCGCCGGATGGCCCCGGATTGGGGTCCGGTCTCGGCCCATCAGCATGGGTGTTTGCCCGACCTGCATCAGCCCGTCACGTAAAGCCCGAGCAGGATGCCGGCCGCGATTCCATAGCCGACAGCACGGGTGACGCGCGCGGTCAGCGAATCCTGGCGCCCATGGACCCCCTCGATGTCGGCCACGTGCCGGCGGCGGTCGCGCCATCGCCGCGACGCGGCGTCGAGGATGCTGCGCCAGGCCGCGTCCAGGCGGCGCCGCCGCGTCCCGCCCGCGCAGTCCACGGCGCTCAACTCGACCAGCCGCCGACGCAGACCCTCCAGCCGGTAGCAGCCGCCCGGCAGACCAGCGTCGAACCAGCCGCGGCCGACCAGCACGACCATGCCCTCCACCCGCACACCCGGTCCGGTCAGAGCGCGCACCGCCTCGAGATGCAGCGCGTTCTGCCACAAGGGATTGAGGAAACTGATCTGGCACGGGCCGAAACGCTGCGTCCAGGTCCGCTCATCCGCGGACCCGGACAGACGCCCGCCCAGCGACTTGGTTTCGATCACCAGAAGGCGGTCGGGCAGCCGCGCCAGATGATCGAGCTGGGTCCAACCGGCGCACTTTGCTCGCGGCAGCAGGAAGTCGTGCGCGGCCTCCACTTCGAGCCGCCGCAACAGCCGCCGGACGCGCCATTCGCCCAGCACACCGCGCAGCAACGGCCGCTGGGTCCGCCACGCCGCCGCGATCAGGCCCAGCGCCGGGAGCAGCAGCAGCGCCTCGGCGCTCATGCCCGAGAATGGCGGGAGATCGACCGTCGGCGACGGCAGCCACGCCCCGATCGACTCAGGCAAGCGCCCGGCTCGGTAGATGTCCATCCTCGGCCCGTTCCCGGCGGCGGTGCATCGAACTGTTGGATTAGGCGATTTGCCGAACCGAAGGGTTAAGCCGGCGTAGTATGGTACGTGGAGGCTGCAGGTGTGCGTCGGTGCTTACGACAGATTGTCGTTGATCGCGTCATGCAGCCGCCGCAACTCATGTTGCAGGTCGGTCTCGCCTTTTGTCCCGGCCCGAAACCAGAGATCGCCTTTGTCCGACTGCTCGCTCGCGGTCGCGCGGACTTTCGCGTTTCCGTCCAGCAATCCCCTGATCCTTGCCCGCAAGGCACAGGTCTCGCCGCGAATCGTGTGCTCCCTGAAGGCTGTTGTGCCGCAATTCCAGCCGACATAGGGGCCTCTGGTCGTTGACGCCGCCACGCTGATGCTTGGCGCCTCGCAGTAAGGGCAGAATGTCGGCATACGCTTGGCAACTCACTTCATTGGGCAAAATCTCGTGGTCGAGGGTGGGATCCGGCAAGCAGCTTGGGCCGCCCCTCGCCATGCGGCCCGAAGCGCTTGGCCGCCCGGAGCCAATTATGCTGCGTTGCAACATAACTCCTGCGGCGGGAAAAGTCCACATTCGCTGCGACGCCCTCCGTCGCGCCAAGTTCCGCCTACTTAAGGCTCAGCAACTGGGCGGCACGCCGCCCGAGGCGACGTCGATCGCCGATGCGGCCGGTCGCGAGCCGATGTTGACTGGACGTTTCGGGCTAGAAGGCCCGAATCGCTTTGGCAGCCAGGACGGCCCTCGTGCCGCCCGGCCACACCCAACCGTCAGATCCAGACGGCTCAGGGCCGAAAATCGCCCGCGGTCAGGTTCTTCACGCCGGTGAGCTGGATCTCGAGTTCGGGCGCCGCATCGGCATCGGTGCTGGCACGGACGATGGTCATGCCGCCGCTGACGAAATAGCCGAGCTGTGCCGCCCCGGTGAGATTGGCCTTGTTGACCCAGCGGAACGCCTGGTTGCCGGGCACGGTGCTGTCCGCGTCGACGCCGACAAGGTCGATGACGTCCTGGCCGGGAACGAAGTCCTTGATAACGTCGCGATTGGCGCCGGCCGGGCTGTCGGTCACGGCATTGAAGTCCCAGGTGTCGCCGCCGCCGCCGCCGGTCATCGTGTCCTTGCCAGCGCCGCCCTGGAACTCATTGTTGGCGGCATCGCCGTTGAACGTATCGGCAGCGTTCGAGCCCAGCGCTCCCTCGATGCCGATCAGCGTGTCCTTCTCGGCGCCGCGCCTGGCGGTGCCGGTGGGGCCGCTGAGGTCGATGGCCACGCCGGCAGCGCCTGGATAGGCGGCCAGATCGAGGCCGGCGCCGCCCTGGAGCGTGTCGTTGCCGGGGCCGCCGTCGAGCAAGTCAGAACCGTTCCTGCCGTCCAGCGTGTCGTTGCCGAGCAGCCCCTTGAGGTAGTCGGCGCCGGCGAGGCCGGTCAGCGTGTTCGTCGCATTGCTGCCGGTGAGCACGTCATTGTTGGCGGTAGCGGCGGTCGAGCGTGGCTGGTTCAGCTCGACCGCGCCGAGATCGGGCAGGGTGCCAGCCGGTTGGGGCCGGGCGGCACCGCGCTGGTCGAACGCGTTAGCCTGTATGGGGTCACCGGCGCTGAGCGCCGGGTTGGCCCCGCTGTTGCGCAGCGCGACGGTCCCGTTCGGGCCGAGCTTGCCCCCGCCGGTCTTTGGGTCGACGGCGGCGAAGATGGTCGTGGACGCAACATTCTGACGATCACCGGGGATGCTGCCCTTGACAGAGCTGCCGAACAGATTGTGGCCATTGCTCAACGTGATCGTGCCACCAATGTCCGACGGCGCACGGACACCTGCATTCTTATACTCGAAATTTCCGGCCACGATGCTGTTCGAAACGCTGAATTGGCCCAGTGCGAATATGCCGCCGAAGGGGTCGGAATGACGACGACTGCCAGCTATGTTGCCAGTAACTGTAGTGTTCTGGATGGAGAGTTCACCATATTTACTGTATGATCTGATGCCGGCACCGCCAGCAATGTCCGACAAGTCTGAACCAGAGTCAATATTATCAGAAATTGTACTATCAACAATCGATAAATGACTTCGAAAGGAATAGATACCAGCTCCTACTTGCGCAACATTTCGGGCAATGGTCGATCGTTCGATCGTTGCAAAGCTGCCATTAATAGATATCCCCCCATCACCGCAGCAGTCATTGCTGATTGCGCTGCCATTATCGGAGATAACACTATCCTCCAACTGTAGACGAGTTTTACCAGATACTTGAATTCCGCCGCCGGCATACCGTGAGCCTTTGCCATTTTCTGTGATATGGCTGTTGCGTATGGTCAACCGGACATTCCCATCAGCAGCGATGCCTGCTCCAACTGGAGCTTGGTTGCCGCTGATAGTGCTGCTATTTATCGTCAGGCGGCTGCCACCTCCGGCGAAGATGCCGCCGCCCATCCCATTAGAATAGCCTGAGGCCCCGCATATACTGTCTCGAATCGTGGCCGCGTTCATGACCAGACTGCCGCCCTCGAGCAGAACCGCGCCGCCTCGCTCGGCAAAGTCGTCGGTTGGCGAGCGTCCGTGGGCGAGCGTCAGGTCAGTCAGGGCGACATCGGTCCCCGTGCCCGTGATGTGCAGGAGACGGCCAGCAGAATTGCCGTCGATGGTCACCGAAACGCCGTTGTCATCCCGGTCGCCGTCGATCGTGAGATCCTGAGTGACGAGCAATTCACCGTGGGTGAGCGTCAGCGTCTTCCCCTCGATCGTGGCGGCGAAGACGATGGTGTCCGCGCTGGCCGAGCCGTTGGCGGCGGTCACCGCCTCACGCAAGCTCAGCTTGCCATCGCCAGGAGCGACCACGTCGAAAGGCGTGGTTACCGTAAGATAGGTCAGGACATTTCCCCCGTCCAAATTCCACTCACGACCAGACCGTCGCTTCGCGGTCGCGGTCATAGAGAAGGCGTCCGGGGAAGTCCACCGACCGAGCCGGGCGCGGGGCGTGAGCCCTTGCCTGCCCCATGATCCGCGTCCGTGACGGGGCCGCCAGTGAACAGCTTAGGCGCCTTCCAGCGCGGCGTCGAGGTTCGCGAACTCGCTCTGCGCCCGCGAGGCCAAGCGGCGCACGTCGGCGTGGAATCGGCCTGCGGCGGGGCACCGGATGGCACCCGCGTCGCGTTGACGTGGCGGCGGTCGCGTGGCAAGTCCGCGGATCCTAAACAGCGAGGGAAGTCCCGGCGGCATGGCAGCGTTCGACGCGGCGGAACGGGAACTCGACGCGGCGTTCGGCCGGTTCGAGGGGTTGGTCGCGCGGCTGCGCGAGTGGCGCAAGATCGAGGCAGATGCCGAGGCGCGGGCGGGCAAGGCCGAAAGCGAGGCACTGCGGCTGGTCGAGGAGGCGCTGGCCGAGGCCGAGCAGGCGCGCGCTGCGGCCGCCGCGGCGTCGAGCGCGCGTGACGGATTGCAGACCGAGCGCGACCGGCTGGCCGGCGAACTGGAGAAGGTGCAGGCGCGGCTGGCCCAGGCCACCGGCGAGGCGGCGCAGCGCTCGGCCGCGGCCGAGCGTGACGGGCGCGAGCTGCGCATGGGTCTGGAAGCGCTGCAGCAGCAGCTCAGGGCGGCCCAGGCCGAGCAGGCGAAGGTGCAGCAACAGGCGAGCCAGCTCGCGGCGGCGAAGCAGACGCTGGAGCGGGAGTCGCTGCTGCTCAAGGGCGAGGGTGAGCGGCTCGGGCGAGAGCTGATGGCGGTGCGGACGCGGGCCGAGCGCCTGGAGCAGGCGGTACGTGCGGCGTCCGGGCAGCTGGGTCAGGTACTGGCTCAGCAGCCAGGCCCATTGCCGGGACAGGGCGGCTGAACGGCATGGAGCAGGTCGAGATCGCCATCGGGGGCCGCCGCTTCAGGCTGCAATGCGGCGCGGGTGAGGGCCATCGGGTGCAGCAGCTGGCGCGCATGGTCGACCAGTGCGCGTCCGGGCTGATCCAGGGCCAGGCCGGGATGGGCGAGGAGAAGCTGCTGCTGCTGGCGAGCCTGACCCTGGCCGATCATGTGGAGGAGGCGCGGCGCGAGATCGAGCTCCTGACCAACGGCATGACGCGGGCCGAGGGCGTGCTCAAGGACCGGGCGGCGCTGGCGATCGCCACCGCGGCGCGCCGGCTGGATGCGCTCGCGGCGCAGATCGAGGCCGCCGCGGTCGGCTGACGTTTTCGGCGCCTATCGGCCTTCGGCCTACTTGAGGCTGACTTCTACCACCTCGGTGCGGCGCACGCCGATCGCCTGCGCCAAGAGCGCGAGGCGGTCGCCCACCACCTCGCTATCGGGCACGCGCGCGGCATGACCCACCTCCAGGCGCACCTCGTCGGCGAGGACGCGCAAGCGCGCGTCGTCGAGGATCTGCGGCACGCCACCGGAGAGCCGGTAGCCGAGCAGGATGGCGCGACCCAAGATCTGCGCGCGGCGGCGGCCGCTGGGCGGCAGCAGGCCGATCGCCGGCGTCAGCCACCGGTCTTCGGGCTTGCCGGCATAGCGGGCGTGAATCGCCGCCGCGATCAGCACCCGCTCGGCATGGTCGAGGCCGATGAGCGGGAACTGCAACAAGCGGCGGAAGCTCTCCTCCGCGCGCACGTCGGGGTGATCGCGCCATGCGATGTCGGACAGTGCGCAGACCGCCACCCGCAGCCGGCGGTCGGCCGGGGTCTCGCCGGTGAACAGGCCGTCGGTCCAGCGCACCAGCGCCGGCGCGAAGCTTGGCACGCGCGCCATCGGCAGACCGAAAAGCTGTGCGCCCTCGACCAGCGGATCGAGATAGCGTTGCGTCTCAGGCAGCTGCGAGTAGAGCCAGCCCTCCCGAAGGCCCAGCGCCGAGAACACGACCCGCTCCGGCGCCAAGCGCTTGATCACACGATCCAGCACCAGTGCCGCCGCCGGCAGGGTCCGCGCGCGGCGAGCGGGCACCCCGGCCAGGGCCGCGATCTTGGCTTCCGAGAGGTGCCAGAGCTTCTTGGCGAACGCCCGCGCCTCGGCCGCCTCCAGCGTGTAGCCGTGCACCACCTGCACGGGCGCGCCTACCGCGGCCATGTGCGCTTTGGCGAGCGAGCGCCAGCCGCCGCCTACGGGGTAGAAGACGGGCTCAGTAAGCGCCGGCGGTAGGCCTTCCTTGAGCAACGCGTCGATGCGGCGCTTGGCCTCGCCGGCGCCCTCGGCCAGCAGCGCCTCGACCGGCAATGCACCCAGCGGCAGGCTGACCCAGCGCTCGCCGACCTGGTCGTCCAGGGCCTCGGCCACCTCGAGGCTGCCGCCGCCCATGTCGCCGACCAGGCCGATCGGGCGGAAGAAGCCGGAGATCACGCCCTGGGCCGCAAAATGGGCCTCCTCCGCACCGCTCAGCACGCGCAGCTGCACGCCAGATTCTGCCGCGATCGCGGCCACGAGGTCCGGGCCGTTGGTCGCCCGCCGGATCGCCTCGGTCGCGGTGGCGTCGAGGCGGGCCACACCCATGGCGTCGGCGATGGCGCGAAACCGGCGCACCGCCTCGACCGTGCGCCGGAAGCCCTCCGCGGCGATCTCGCCGGTCTGCGCCAGTCCCTCGCCGAGCCGGCACAGGGATTTCTCGTTGAAGCGCGGCAGGGGCGCGCGGCCGAGTTCGTCGTAGACGACGAGGCGGACCGAATTCGAGCCGATGTCGATCACACCGTACGGGCGGCGATCGGCGCGGGTCGCACGGGCGGGATCGAGCTCCAGCGGGCGCGCGCCGGCCCGGACAGCCTGTTTGCGTTTGCCGCTCATGGCGGTTCCTCCCAGCAATCGGGCGAGCTTGGCACCGCCGGCGCCGGAGCGCTACTCCGCGAGCGCGATCGCTGAGAGTTGCAGGCCGAAGCCACTTTCGCCGCGCCGCGTCGTGCGCCGGAAGCTGAAGAAACGCTCGGCCTCGGCGCAGGTGTCGTGCGGCAATATGTCGACCGCCCCAACCCCGGCAAGACACAGACGATGGCCGATGAAACCCTTGAGGTCGAACCGGGATCGGCCGGGACCGGTGGTGAAGAAGGCGGCGTTGGCCGCGCTCTGCCCGACGAACCGTGCGACGAACTCCGGACCGACCTCGTAGGAGGCCTGGCCGATGCAGGGGCCGAGGGCGGCCGTGATCCCAGTCGGTGTTGCGCCGAGGCCGATCATGGCGGCCACGACGGATTCCAGCACGCCGTCGAGCGCGCCCTTCCAGCCGGCATGGGCGGCACCGATCACGCCTGCGGCCGGGTCGGCCAACAGGACCGGGCCGCAATCAGCGGTGAGTACCCCCAGTAGCAGGCCAGGCCGATCGGTGACCAGCGCGTCGGCCTCGGGTGCGGCGGCATTGTCCCAGGGTGCGGCCACGACGAGGGTTGTCACGCCATGCACCTGGCGGGCGGTGACCAGTCGGCCGGCGTCGATCTCCAGTGCCGCCGCCGCGCGGCCCCGGTTCACGGCCACTCGGGCGGGGTCGTCGGCGCTGCGCAGGCTCGTGTTGAGCGAGGCCCAAACGCCCTCGCTCACGCCGCCGGCCCGGGTAAAGAAGGCGTGGCGCAGCCTGGGCACTGCGCCCAGCACATCGGAGCGCAGCATCATCGCCGTTTCTCCCCGGCCTCGAACCCGGGCGGGACCAGGGCACCGGGTGCCGCCAGCGCCATGACCCGGAACAATTCGCCCATCTGGTTGGCGGCCATCAGGCGCGCGCAGCCTTCGGTCAGGTCCCTGGCTTGCTCGCGTGTCGCGCGCTCGACCAGCGCGCGCAATCGCAACTCGATGCCCAGACGCCCGAGGAACGTCGCCTGGCTCACTGGCCCGTATACGGCAGCACCGGCGACGAGCGCGCGGCGCCCAAGGGCGCGAAAGTCGACATGGGAGGACAGATCGGCCGAGCCCGGAGCGACCAGCGGGTCGGCGTGGGCATGGCGGGCGACAGCCTGGAACGTGTCGCCGGTCATCGCGTCGGAGTCGGCGCCGTAGTCGATCAGCAGCGCCAACCCGCCTTGTGCCGACAGCCGCAGCGCCAGACCCTCGACCAGCGCCTCGCGGGCCGGCGCCAGTTCCACCAGCGTACCGTCGGGAAGTTCGGCCGGCACCTTGCCGACCGCCTCTGGGAACGGGGTCGCGCGTGTCGCCAGCACGAAGCCGAACGCGCCGTCGGGAGCGACGGCGACCAGGCGCTCGTACCAACGGCCGGACCTGCGGACGAACTGCCGGATCGGCAGCGCGTCCAGGAACTCGTTGGCGACCAGCAGCAGCGGGCGGTCGGAGGGCAGGCCGGCCAGCTCGTCGTGCCAGTGCACCGGCAGATCGCGCAGGGCAGCCGCCTGCCGCTCACGCAGGACGGGGCTGGTCTCGACCAGATGCACGCTCGCGGCCGCAAGAAACGCCGGCACCACCCGCGCCGCGCGCAGAGCGTCGGCCATCAGCGTGCCGCGGCCCGGGCCGAGCTCGGCCAGCGCCACGCGCGCCGGCCGGCCCAGGTCGAGCCAGTGCTGCACCAGCGCAAGGCCGATCAGCTCGCCGAACAGCTGGCTGATCTCGGGCGCGGTGACGAAATCGCCCGCCGCACCCAGCGGGTCGCGGCGCGGATAGTAGCCGCCGGTCGGGTGCGCCAGCGCCAGCGCCATGTAACGTGCGACGGGAATGGGCCCGTGATCGAGAATCAGCCGGCGCAGCCGGTCCTCGAAATCGCTCAACCCAGGGCCTCGACCCGGCGCCGGCCGCGCAGCACGAGGAAAATCCCGAACGCCAGCATCGGCAGGGAGAGGAGCTGGCCCATGGTCAGTCCGCCCACGAGGAAGCCCAGCTGGGCGTCAGGCTCGCGCACCAGCTCGACCGGGATCCTGGCCAGGGCATAGCCGATCAGGAAGATCCCGCTGAGGACGCCGCGCGAGCCGGGGCGGCGCGGCAGGTGGGCAGACCAGAGCATCAACGCGAATAGAACGAGGCCTTCGAGACCGGCCTCGTAAAGTTGGCTCGGATGGCGCGGCTCCGGGCCGCCATTGGGAAAGATCACCGCCCATGGGACGTCCGTGACGCGGCCCCAGAGCTCGCCATTGATGAAATTGGCGAGCCGGCCGAAGAACAGGCCGATCGGGGTGGCCACGGCCATCGCGTCGGTGAGCTCGAAGAAGGCAAGCCCATTCTTGTGCGCAAACAGCAGTGTCGCGGTCAGCACGCCCAACAGGCCGCCATGGAACGACATGCCGCCATGCCACACGGCCAGGATATCGAGCGGATGGGTGAGGTAGTGCCCGGGCTGGTAGAACAGGACGTAGCCGATCCGGCCGCCCAGAATGATCCCCAGCGTGACATAGAAGAGCAAATCGTCGATCGCCTCGGGCGTGACCTGCCAGCCCGGGCGCTGCACCAGCCGCCGCACCAGCCGCCAGCCGAGCACGATGCCGGCAATATAGGCCAGGGCGTACCAGCGAATCATGAACGGCCCGAACGCGATGAGCACCGGGTCGATGGCCGGGAACGGGATCGCGAGGAAGGGCACGCCGGTCTACCTCTGGCGCCGGGACGGCGCGGACGAGCGTGGTCATAGGCGGCGCCACCGGCTGCGGCAACCCTGGCGGCCGGGTTGCAGGGCGCCGATGGTCGCCCCATATCCCGAGCGGAAATACGGATGCCGCTCGCGAGGATATGCCATGCAGACCAGCAACCGCCTGTTCGACGATCTGGCCCGCGTCGCGAGCGGGGCCTTCACCACCCTGAGCGGCCTGCGCGAGGAGATCGAGACCCGCGTGCGCGAGCGCGTCGAGCGCTTGGCCGCCGATCTCGACCTGGTCACCCGCGAGGAGTTCGATGCGGTGCGGACGATGGCCGCGAAGGCACGCGCCGGGCAGGAGGCGCTGGAGGCGCGGCTGACCGAGCTCGAGGCCGAGCTGGCCGCGGCGAAGGCGGCGCCGCCCACGACCAAGCCCGCCACCGCGAAGCCCCGGCCGCGGCGCAAGGCTGGCGAAGACGACCCAGGCTAGAGCGCCTCTGGGTTGACCACGGACTTGTAAACCCCCGTGCCTTTTGGCAGGTTTCGCGGGCATGGCGACTGCCTGCGTCAGTGCCTGCGTTGCCAGGGGACCATCAGGGTCCGGGCCGCCAGCGTCCGGGCCTGCCACTCGCAAGGAGTGCCCACGCGTGTCCTCGTTGCACCCCGACATCCACGACGACGACGAGACCGCGGCCAACCCTCTCGATCTGGTCGAGAAGCTGGCCATCGCCAATGACTGGCCGTTTCATCGCCAGACCGACGAGGAGCTGGCCGCCGAGATCGCCGGCCAATGGTGTCAGTACAAGCTCTGGTTCGCCTGGCATCCCGAGCTGGGCGTGATGCACGTGTCGTGCGCGCTCGACATGAAGGTACCGGCCAAAAAGCGCACACCGATCTACGCGCTGCTTGCGATGGCCAACGAGAAGCTGTGGCTCGGCCATTTCGACCTGTGGTCCGACGAGGGCCTGCCGGTGTTCCGCCATGCCGTGCTGCTGCGCGAGGGCGTCGGCGCCAGCTCGGAGCTGATCGAGGATCTCGTCGACATCGCCGTCTCCGAATGCGAGCGCTTTTACCCGGCGTTCCAGTTCGTGATCTGGGGTGGCAAGAGCGCCGCCGAGGCGATCACGGCCGCCATGCTCGAGACCGAAGGCGAGGCCTGATGCTGGGGGCGGCCCGACCGCTGCTGCTGGTTGGCGGCGGCAAGATGGGCGAGGCGCTGCTCGCGGGCTGGCTGCGCCAGGGCCTGTCGCACGAGGCGGTGATCGTGGTCGAGCCCGATCCGGCTCGCCGCGAGTTCGTAGCCAAAACCCATCACGTGCGCACGCTGGCGCGCGCCAACGAGCTGTCCGGCGCCGTTGTGCCCGAGACGCTGGTGCTGGCGGTCAAGCCGCAGATGATGGCCGACGCGCTAGCGACCTGCGTCGGCCGGCTCGGCCCGGACACGCTGGTGCTGTCGATCGCGGCCGGTAAGCCGATCGCGCAGTTCGAGCAGACACTCGGGGCGCAGCTGGGCGTGGTCCGCGCCATGCCCAATACCCCGGCGGCGGTCGGCCGTGGCGTGACCGTCCTGTGCGCGAACGCGCAGGCGACCGAGATCCAACGCGATCTGGCCGGGCGGCTGATGGAGGCTGTCGGCACGGTCCACTGGGTCGAGGACGAGGAGCTGATGCACGCGGTGACCGCTGTTTCCGGCAGCGGCCCGGCCTATGTCTTTCACCTGATCGAGGCGCTGGCCGCGGCCGGCGTGCAGGCAGGGCTGCCGGAGCCGCTGGCGATGGAGCTCGCCCGTGGCACCGTGGTCGGCGCGGGCGAGCTGGCCCACAAGTCGAGCGAGACCGCGGCGCAGCTGCGCGTCAACGTGACCAGCCCCGGCGGCACGACGGCCGCGGCGCTGGAGGTGCTGACGGCAGCGGACGGGGCCGGCGCCGTGCTGGCGCGGGCGGTGGCCGCTGCAGCCCGGCGATCACGTGAGCTGGCCTGAAGCCTCGCGAGCGGACGGTCGGTAACCCCAATTTCGCGCGAGGATGGCGTCATGGCCAAGAAGAGCGAGCCCGATCTGGTGCTGCTGGCATTCGAGCTGGTGGCCGAGAGCGGCTGGCGGCGGCTGAGCCTGGCCGAGCTCGCGCGCCGCGCCGGCGTGCCGATGGCGCAGGTCTACGCCGAGCTGCCCGATCGCGCGGCGCTGCTGTGTCGCCTCGGCCGTCGGCTCGACGCCCGGATGCTCGATCTGCCGTCGACCGAGCTGGACGGAATGACGCCGCGCGAGCGGGTGTTCGAACTGGTCATGCGCCGGCTCGACGCGATGGCGCCGTACAAGCTGGGATTGCGGGCGCTGGCCGACGAGGCGCGGCGGGATCCGGCCCTGCTGGCCGTCGCCTTGTGCAACCTCCACCGTCTGGGCCGCTGGCTGCTCGATGCCACTGGATCCACGGACGGCCGGCTGGTGGACGCGGTGGCACGGCGCGTGCTGGCCGTGATCTACGTGCGAGCCTTCAACGTCTGGCTCCGCGACGACACGCCGGACCTGGCAAGAACGCTGGCCGAGCTTGACCGCCGGCTGCAGCAGGCCGAACGGCTGGCAGGCTGGGTCCACGGGCTGCGCCGCGGTCGCGGTGAGCCGAGCGGCGCGACGGCAGCGTCGTGAGCGGCGCCACCGACTTTCCGAATATAACGATTTTCAACTAGCGCCTCGAATTTTGTCAACGTAGGGTTTAGTCGAATACGACTTTATAAACGGGGGCAAGATGACCGAGACGGCATCGTATGGTGCTGCATCGCAGCCACAGCCGGCATTCGTCAATGGCAGCATGCCGCTCGATCATGGGTTACAGCGTAAACCGATACGAAAAGACCCAGGGTCGAGGGCATCTGTTGCCCGCGATCGCACTGCGGAGGCCACGGCAAAGGCGGGCGACGGTCAAGACCCGACGTTGCCCTTGCTCGAGCTGCCCAACGTCACCGACACGTTGCGGCTCTGGCATGGCTCGTGCACGGCGTCGTTCCGACTTACCGAGATCATCTGGGCAGCGACCGGCGCCATCACGGCGGCGCATCTGGCCCGTGCTCGGGCCGCGACCGAGCGGGCCATAGCGTCCGGTCGCGCCATCGCCGCCGCCGGCCGGGAGACGCGGACTGAACTGGCCTGGAGCTATCTGCACGACAGCCTGGACCACACCCTCGCCGGCGCCGTCGCCTCGCTCGACCTGGTCGCCCAGCCGGCCCGCGAGATACTCGATCTTCTGGCCCAGCCCGCGGCAGGCGACGCGCCGGCCGAGCCCGAGGCGTCCGACCGGGCGGCTTGACCGGCACCCGGGCGCCCGCCTAAGCAGCTGCGCCCGGCACGCGGCCGCGGCGTAGCGGTGGGCGCGCGCATGACCATCTCGATCGAGGATTTCGACCGGGTCGACATCCGGGTCGGCACGATCGTCGAGGCCGGGCCGAACGAAGGCGCGCGCAAGCCGTCCTACCGGCTGCTGGTCGATCTCGGCCCCGAGCTCGGGCGCAAGCGCAGCTCGGCGCAGCTGGTGCGCAATTATCGGCCGGAGGATCTGGTCGGGCGCCAGGTGGCGGCGGTGGTCAATTTCCCGCCGCGCCAGATCGCCAAGGCGATCTCGGAGATCCTGGTGCTGGGCTTCCCGGATGCGGACGGCGAGGTGGTGCTGGTGAGCGTCGAGCGCCCGGTGCCCAATGGCGGCCGACTCTACTGACGCCGCGGCCAAAGATTGACGCCGGGTCAACGACGACCGTCGTCCGGACGCCGCGTTAACCATTTCTAGCGTATTCCTTGATAGCTCTGTCCACCGAGCAGGCGTTCGGACCGGCCGCGGCGGGTCGCGCCCCAGGTGGAGTATCGATCATGGCGCTTTCGGTTGCGACCAATACCTCGGCGGCGACGGCCCATCGCTACCTCAAGAGCAACGACATGGAGGCGTCGCGCTCGCTGGCCAAGCTGTCCTCGGGCTCGCGGATCGTGCGCGCCTCGGACGACGCGGCCTCGCTCGCCGTCGGCACCAAGCTCAAGGCCGACGTCAACGCGCTGCGCCAGGCGCAGGTCAATGCCAGCCACGGCAGCAGCGTGCTGCAGGTGGCCGATGGTGCCCTGCAGCAGGTTTCGGACATCCTGATCCGGATGAAGGCGCTGTCGACCCAGGCGGTCTCAGGCTCGCTCAGCGACACCGAGCGCGGCTATCTCGACACCGAGTTCACCGAGCTGGCGACGCAGCTGACCGACATCTCGACGCAGACCAAGTTCAACGGCACGCCGCTGCTGGACGGCACCTTCACGGTCGATTTCGCGGTCGGCACCGACGCCACGAACGACGTGATCAATGTCGCGATCGCCCAGGACGTGAGCGCCACCGGCCTGGCGCTCAACGCCAGCACGGTCGCGACCATCGCCGGCGCCCAGGCCGCCGCCACCGCCGTGGACGGCGCCATCGACAGCCTGCTGTCGACGCGCGCGACGCTGGGGGCGCAGATGTCGCGCTTCGACTTCGTCAGCGCCAACCTCGCGACCTCGGTCGAGAACATCGACGCCGCCCGCTCGACCCTGATGGATGTCGACGTCGCGGCCGAAATGGCCAACTACTCGTCCAAGCAGGTCGTCATGCAGGCCAGCGTCGCCATGCTCGCCCAGGCCAACCAGATGCCGCAGAACCTGCTCAAGCTGCTGAGCTGACCGCCGGTCCCCAGGCATAGTCTGATATGCGGCAAGTCGCGGCAGCGCCGCGCCCGGGTGCCCTTTACCGAACCTTCAGCCTTTGCCGCCATGATCCTTGAGCGCACCCGGAACCGGGTCGCCGGCCGGCAGGTAGCCGGGCCGCAACGGGGCCGCCGCGGCGGCCCGGGTCTTCAGGTAGAAGGATCTTCAAGATGGCTCTCTCCGTCGCGACCAACACGGCTGCCGCCACCGCCCACCGCTATCTGCGCACCAACGACATGGAGGCGTCGCGCTCGCTGGCCAAGCTATCCTCGGGCTCGCGGATCGTGCGCGCCTCGGACGACGCGGCCTCGCTCGCCGTCGGCACCAAGCTCAAGGCGGATGTCGCGACGCTCAAGCAGGCGCAGGTCAACGCCAGCCACGGGCAGAGCGTGCTGCAAGTCGCCGACGGCGCGCTGCAGCAGGTCTCCGATATCCTGATCCGGATGAAGGCGCTGTCGACCCAGGCGGTCTCGGGCTCGCTCAGCGACACCGAGCGCGGCTATCTCGACACCGAGTTCACCGAGCTCGCGGCCCAGCTCGACGGCATCTCCTCGCAGACCAAGTTCAACGGCACGGCGCTGCTGGACGGCGCCTTCACGGCGGACTTCGCGGTCGGCACCGACGCCACGAACGACGTGATCACGGTCGCGATCGGGCAGGACACCAGCTCGACCGGTCTGTCGCTCAACGCCAGCACGGTCGGCACGATCGCCGGCGCCCAGACGGCGGCCACGGCGATCGACACGGCCATCGGTGACGTGCTGTCGACGCGCGCGACGCTGGGGGCGCAAATGTCGCGGTTCGACTTCGTCAGCGCCAACCTCGCGACCTCGGTCGAGAACATCGACGCCGCCCGCTCGACCCTGATGGATGTCGACGTCGCCGCCGAGATGGCCAACTACTCGTCCAAGCAGGTCGTCATGCAGGCCAGCGTCGCCATGCTCGCCCAAGCCAACCAGATGCCGCAAAACCTGCTGCGCCTGCTGAGCTAGCGGGTAGGTGGCGTCCCGCAATGCCCTTCGGTAACGCGAACGGCGCACGGACTCGCCAGCCTCCGGGCGGCGCCTGCCGGGCCTGCCGGTGGCCGTAGGCCGGATCGGGGCGCAGCGCCTGCGCCGAACGATGGGCGAAAACGATCGCAGGCCGGGCGCCGTCATAGGCCGCCCGGCCCCTCCACCGTCGGCTGACCCAGGAGGCGGCCATGATCAACGATCTCATGAAGCTTCCATTATCCTCTACGCCGGCGCCGGTCGTGGCGACCGCGGAGCTGCGACCACCGGCGACAAGCAAACTCGGCACCAGCGCCGCCGCGGCTCCGCCTGTGGATGCCCTGTCGGGGCGTGCGGTCGCGCCGACGCAGGCGCTGGATCGAGCGGCGCACGCCGCCGGCCGCGCCATGTTTCCCGAGCGCGAGGTGGAGGTCACCAGCTTCCACGACCGCGCCAGCGGCCGGATCGTCTGCACGGTGGCCGACCGGCGCAGCGGCGAGGTCCTGATGCAGTCGCCGCCCGACGCCCTGCTGCGGTTCTTCGCCAGTACCCGCGCGATGCTGACCGAGCCGCTGGTCGCGGTGGACGCGTGAGCCGGCGCGGCGGGAGAGCGTGATGGCGGACGGGCTGAGCGTCGGCAATCTGAGTGTCTCGAGCGGTTCGACCCGCCTGACCGGCACGAGCTCGAAGCTCGACACCGACGCGATCGTCGCCGCCGCCTACGCGGCGAAGCGGCAGCCCGCCG
The DNA here is from genome assembly GCA_963798145.1 of uncultured Alphaproteobacteria bacterium. Classification (GTDB taxonomy): domain Bacteria; phylum Pseudomonadota; class Alphaproteobacteria; order Geminicoccales; family Geminicoccaceae; genus Benzoatithermus. The sequence goes on along the minus strand of CAWCSG010000015.1, from coordinate 39,690 downwards.
TGCGGCTGGAGCAGCGGATCTCGCGCAACGATGCCAAGGTGGCGGCGTTGGCGGAGTTGCAGACGCTGCTCGGCGCGGTCAAGGCGGCGGTCGCCGGGCTGCGCAACCCGCCGGGCCTGCTGGGCGTCAACGAGAACGTGTTCGAGCGCAAGCAGGCGTTCCTGACCGGCGGCACCAGCGACGCCGCGCCGGCCGATCTGGTCGGGATCAGTCTCGAGAACACGGCCGCCGCCGGGAGCTTCACGCTCGAGGTCGAGCGCCTAGCGACCGCGCACAAGCTGGCAGCACGGCCGCTGGGCGCTGCCGGCCAGACCCTGGCCGACGCCTGGAACGGCGGGGCCGCCTTCGCCGGCGCCCTGGAAGTCGGCCTGGCCGGCGGCGCCAAGGCGAGCATCGCCGTCAGCGGCACCATGACCGCGCAGGATCTGCGGGCCGCGATCAACGCGGTGAGCGCGCAGACCGGTGTCGTCGCCAACGTCATCGCCGTGTCCGGCGGCGAGCAGCGGCTGGTGCTGAGCGCGCAGCAGACCGGCAGGGCGGTCGAGCTCGCCGACGCCGGCGGTGACAGCGTGACGGCACGGCTTGGTACCAGCGACCTCCAGCTGCCCCAGACCGCCCGGATGCTGGTCGACGGGGTGGCGGTGGAACGGGACGGCAATCGGATCGACGACGTGATGCCGGGCGTCACGTTCGACCTGTACCGCGCCGAGCCCGGGGCCGTGATCGGCGTCCAGGTGGAACCTTCGCTGGCCGCGGCCAAGGAGCAGATCACCGGCTTCGTCTCCGCCTACAACGCGCTGCGCGACTTCGTGGCCGACCAAGCCAGCGTCGGCGCCGGCGGCGAGCTGGCCGCGGATGCCGTCCTGTTCGGCGATGGCACGCTGCGCTCGGTGGCGCAGACTCTCAGCACCATGGTCGGCAGCGCGACGCCCGGCCTGGCCGCGGGCGCGCTGAGCACGCTGCGCGATGTCGGGATCACGCTCGAAGCGGGCGGCCGGCTCAAGATCGACGACCGCACGCTCGACGCGCGGCTACTCACGAGACTGGACGAGGTGCGCGGACTGTTCGAGTTCACGGCCACCGCCTCCTCGGGCGAACTCGCGGTCTACGCCCGAAGCAACGCAGCTGACCGACCTCAGCTTCACGGTCGCGATCAGCGACCCCGATGCGGATGGGGTGCCCGATGCCGTGACCATCGACGGCGTCCCGGCGGAGTATAGCGGCGGCACGATCAGGGGGTTGGCCGGCACGCCCTATGAGGGACTCAAGCTGATCTGGAGCGGCCACGGCGACGCATCGATCGATCTCAGTGTCAGCCAGGGCGTCGGCGACCGGCTCTACAACGCCGTCGACCAGGCGCTCGACCTGTTCGACGGCCCAGTCCAACAAGCGATCGACCGGCTGGGTGCGACCAGCACCAGCTACACGCAGCAGATCGAGCGCATCGAGGAGCGGGCGACGCGAGCGCGCGAGCACATGGTCGAACGCCTCGCGGCGATGGAATTGGCGCTCGGGCTCGCCAACACCATGCTGTCGCAGCTGCGCGCCCAGATGGACGCGATGAGCGGCGCCAACTGACGGGGCGGACAAGATGCAGCACTCGCCCACCTACACGCGCGCCGCCGCGGCCTATCGCAGCGCCGATATCCAGCCGCCGGCCCGGCAGATCGTGCTCCTGCACGAGAGCGCGATCCGGCGGCTCGAGGAGGCGCGGGCCGCGATCGGCGAGCGGCGGATCGAGGCCCGCTTCAACTTGGTGATGAAGGCCCATGCCATCGTCGGCGCGCTGCAATCCTGCCTCGATTTCGACCAGGGCGGCGAGATCGCGCCGATGCTGGACCGTCTCTACGGCCACCTGCTGGAGCGGCTGACCGCGATCAATCTGCGCAACGATCCCGCGATCTGCGACGAGCTGATCGCGCTGCTCGGCCGCATGCGCGACGGCTGGGCGACCATCGCGCCCGCAAGCGGCACCGACCGGACACTATCGGCGCCGACGACCGGCACCGATATACGCATGACGATGTTGAGCGCCTGATCGGCATAGCCTGATCGAGCTGATCGGACAGCCTTTCGATCCCAGGCCCACCGCGGTACGGACACAGCACGCCACCGCGCCGGCCGTCCTGGCGCCCATCTGCCTTCTGGCCGCTTGCGTCCGGCTTCTTCGGGCAACACGAGATCACGTCAGCCGGAGCTGCTCCAGGCACAGCCCAGGGCTATTGCCAGCCCGCGCCGTCCTGACGCCGCCGACCTGGGCTGCGATCTACTCGGTTGTCCAGTGTCGAACGCAGACCCGGCCGGCGCGCGCCGGGTTGCCGGTGCACCTGCAGGCTGGGATCGCAACGCCATGGTCCCAGGGTTCGCGCGCCCACAGCGATGGTTGAAGTGTCTCGCCAATAGGTTGAATTATGCTAGAATAATCTACTTGAGATTGCTAACTGCGAGGCAGTGCGTGCCTGGACCGAATGCGAAGGTTGGCTGGCTGGCGATCACGCTGATCATGGCGGGCTGCGCCGGCGAGCCCCCGCCAACGCCGTCTGCGGCGGCGCCGACCGTGCCGGTCGGGGCACCGACGCCTACGGCAGCACCGCCGCCGGCGCTGCCGTGGCCAGCGGGGCCTGATTGCCGCGCCACCTTGGCGGCCATTGCGGCGATGCCGCCGGCGGCGCGCGCGCGGCTGGAACCCACCGCGGCACCCTTGGCGGTCATGGCGGTGGACGGTGGCGCCGTGCTGCCCGCGGACGCGGCCGTCGCGGTCCTGCAGTGGGATCTGCCGGTGGCGACCGACGGGCGCGAGGGCGCGCCCTGCCTCGTTCTGGTCGACCGCACGGCCACCGCGCGGGCAGCGCCGCGGCGGCTTCTGGCGCATGATGTGGTCCGTTCGACCTATCGGCGCGGCAGCCGGGGCATCGCCAACCCCGAATATGCGGAGCTGCGCCGATCTTTGCGCGAGCTGGACGACGCGGACGGCGGCGAGGTGCTGGCGACCGGTGACCCGGGCCTCGACCTGATCGGCCTGCTCGCGGGCGGCGTGCTCGACGGGATCGACCGGTTCCGTCGCGGCAGCATGGAGAAACAGACCCGCGCGGCGCTGGCCGCGACGCCGGCCAGTCTCGAGCAGGTCGTGTGGGAGCCCTACACCTACGAGGTGTCGACGATCGAAGCCGCACGGAGCGGCGTCCTGCGCGCCGCCCTGGTCGATCGGCGGCTCGGTCTCGCCTGGCCGTTCGAACGGCCGATGCGCGAGACCCGCCGGTTTAGCGTCGCGGCCGGTCGAAACGCCAAGGATCGCCAACTGCTGGAGAGTCCAGGCGGCGATCTCGTCGTCGCCGCGGACGTGACGGTGTGGGAACACGCCGGCCTGCAGCCGTCCCTGACCGGGCTCGTGGGCCTGTTGGCGGCAGCTCCGGGGGAAGGCGTTGCGCTGGACGCGCCAGGCCTTGCTGCCGCCTGGGCCACAACGCCGCTGCGCTTGGCCGAGGCGCCCTCCGGCACCGCCGACGCCGGTCCGGATCTGGCGGCGGCCACGCCCGACAAAGACCCGGCCGTGCCACCGCGACGCGCCAGCTCGGTCGAGCAGGTGGTGACCGCGGACGGGTTACGCCGCTACCGGCTGGTCACGCCGGCGGCGCCCTGACGGCGGACCAGGCGAGCGCCGCCCAGCCCAGCAGCAGGCACAGACCGCCGATCGGCGTCACCAGCGCGAATGCGACGGGCGCGCCCAATGCCAGCGCGTAGAGGCTGCACGGGAACAGGACGGCGCCCGCGGCCCAGGCCCGCAGCGGCAGGCGGCCGGGGAAGCCCTGGCCCAGATAGGCCAGCATCGCCAGCGCATGCCACATCTGATAGCGGGCACCAGTCTCGACCAGGCCGGCAGCGTGGGTGTTGCCGCTGGCCGTGAAGCCATGCGCACCGAACGCCCCGGCCGCGACCGCCACCAGCCCCAGCACCGCCGCGACGCCGACCCATTTCCGACCCTGCATGCCGCCGGCTCCCGCTCTTGCGCCCCTTGCGGGCTTGTGGCTGATGCGCGCTCAGGCGCGAAGGGGCAAGGCCATGGCGACGACACTGGTCGCGGTCGAGGTGTGGTGCTGCGGCCGGGCCGCGCGCCGCCTACGGGTGCTGGCATGCGCGGCGGACGGATGGCCCGGCTGAGGCCCGCGAACGGTGTGCTGACGGCCGGCGTCGACGAGGTCGGGCGTGGCCCGCTGGCCGGCCCGGTCGTGGTGGCGGCGGTGATCCTGCGTCGGCCGATCCCGGGCTTGGCCGACTCCAAGCAGCTCCGCGCGGCCGAGCGGTTGCGGTTGAGCCTGTTGATCCGCGAGCACGCGGTCATCGCCGTGGCAGCGGCCTCGGTCGAGGAGATCGCGCGCCTGAACATCCTGGGTGCTACCCTGCTCGCCATGCGGCGCGCGGTCGGCCGGCTGACCATGCGGCCCGGTCTGGTGCTGGTCGACGGCAACCGGCCGCCCACGCTCGACCTGCCGGTGCGCTGCGTGATCGGCGGCGACGCGACCGTGCCCGAGATCAGTGCCGCCTCAATCATGGCGAAGGTGCTGCGCGACCGGCTGATGGCGAACCTCGCCCTGCGCCATCCTGGCTATGGCTGGGAGCGCAATGCCGGCTACGGGACCGCTGAGCATCTGGCGGCCCTGGACCGGCTCGGCCTCAACCATCATCACCGCCGCGGCTTCGCGCCCTGCGCGCGGCTCTTGCCGTGTGCGGCCGAGGCCGAGGCCGTCGATGCCTGACGGACGCTCACCGCCGGCCGAGCATCGCGGCCCAGAACGCATCCCGGGCGAGGAAGCTCTCGGCGCTGTCGCTGGGCGAGCGGATCAGCAGCAGGAAGGCGCAGCCGGGCCAGGACGGGAGAAGCTGGTCGAAGCCCAGATGGTGGCCCGCGCCGATCCAGTCGAGCGCGGCCTCGCGATGTTCCGGCTCGAGCGACAGAAAGTGGATCAGAGCGCCGGCCTCATCGTCGACGCGGACCGGCTCCGCCAGTCGCAGCAGCGTTGCTGCAACCACCGCAGCGCAGAAACGGTCGTAGGCGTCGACGCGGTCCGGGGCGGTGAGCAGCCCGGCCATGCGATTGACGATTGCCGTGACGTCCTCGGTGCTCAGCCGGCTTTTGACCTCGGCCCAGAAAAAGTCGTCGAACAGGCGCGCGCGGTCGCTCCAGGGCAGATAGCGAATAGCTTCCACGAGCGTGGCCGCGGTCGCCGCCGCGCGCTCCCAATCGCCTGGCAGCGCTCGACGCAGATAGCGGACGGCTTTCAGGTCCTGCTCGATCACGATGGCCCCGGCGCCGTCGTACACACAACCAATACGATATCAATGATACCATATTTCAACTCATGAGCAACAAAATCGCACAGCCGGAAGACGGCGAGCCCGCGCGCGCCAGCCCGATGATCGCTCAGTTCCAGGCGCTCAAGGCCGCACATCCGGATACGCTGCTGTTCTACCGCATGGGCGATTTCTACGAGCTGTTCTTCGCGGACGCGGAGCAGGCCGCACCGGCGCTGGACATCGCGCTCACCAAGCGTGGCCGGCATGGCGGGGAGGACATCCCGATGTGCGGGGTGCCGGCGCACAGCGCCGAGCTGTACCTGCACCGGCTGATCCGCAAGGGCTTCAAGGTCGCGATCTGCGAGCAGCTGGAGGATCCGGCGGAAGCGCGGCGGCGCCGCGGCAAGACGCTGGTGCGGCGCGACGTGGTGCGGATCGTGACCCCCGGCACGCTGACCGAGGACGGGCTGCTCGAGGCGCGGCAGAGCAACTACCTCGTCGCGGTGGCGGCCAGCGGTGCGGAGCTTGGGCTCGCGCGGGTCGATATCTCGACCGGCGCGTTCGCGACCGAGCCCGTGGCGCGGGCGGCGCTGCCGGCGGCGCTGGCCCGGTTGGGCGCTGGCGAGATCCTGGTGCCGCAACGGCTGTCGGGCGAGCTCGCCGGCCTATGGCGCGAGGTTGCCGGTGCGGTCACGCCGCTGGCCGACGCGAGCTTCGACAGCATCGGCGCCGAGCGGCGGCTATGCGCGGCGTTCAAGGTTGCGACACTGGAGGGCTTCGGCGCGTTCGGCCGCGCCGAGCTGGCGGCGGCCGGCGCGCTGCTGGGCTATCTCGAACTGACCCAGAAGGGACTGCTGCCTCGCCTCGACCGGCCGCGCCGGATCGAGCCCGACAGCGTGATGCTGATCGACCCCGCGACGCGGCGCAATCTGGAGCTGCACAGCAGCCTTGCAGCCACCCGAGAGGGCTCGCTGCTGGCGGCGATCGACCGGACCGTGACCAATGCCGGCGGGCGGCTGCTGGCCGAGCGGCTGGCGGCACCCCTGACCGTGCCGGACGCGATCCGCCGGCGGCTGGACGAGGTCGAGGCGTTTGTCGCGGCGCCGGAACGTAGCGAGGACGTGCGCACGGCGCTGCGCCGCTGCCCGGATCTCGGTCGGGCGCTGGGGCGGCTGGCGCTGGACCGCGGCGGACCGCGCGATCTGCTGGCCGTGGCGGCGGCGCTGGAGCAGGCGGGGCTGTTGCGCGAGCTGATCGCGGGCGAGCCGGCGCTGGGCGGGATCGCCGGCCGGCTGGTGCCGTTGGATGCGCTGGCCGGGCAGCTGCTGCGCAGCCTCGCGGAAACGCCGCCGCTGCTGGCGCGCGACGGCGGCTTCATTCGGCCAGGGCTGCGGCCGGATCTGGACGAGACTGCGGGCGCTGCGCGACGCGAGCCGGCGGCATGTCGCGGCGCTCGAGGAGCGCTATCGCGGTGAGACCGGGATCGGCTCGCTCAAGATCCGCCACAACAACCTGCTGGGCTACTTCATCGAGGTCACGGCCACCCATGCCGGCCGGGTGCCCGCCGGCTACGTGCAGCGGCAGGGCATGGCGGGCGCCACGCGCTACAGCACGGCCGAACTCGCCGAGCTGGAGAGCAGGATCGCCAGCGCCGCCGAGCGGGCGCTGGCCCTGGAGCTGGCGCTGTTCGAGGAGCTGCGCCAGGCGGTGCTGGCGGAGGGCGAGGCGGTAGCACTGACGGCGGCGGGGCTGGCCGAGCTCGATCTCGCTGGCCGGGCTCGCGACCCTCGCCGCCGAGCAGCGTTACAGCCGACCTCAGGTCGACGACAGCGACGCCTTCCTGATCCAGGGTGGTCGTCATCCCGTGGTCGAGCAGGCGCTGGCGCAGGGCAGCCAGAGCTTCGTCCCCAACGATTGCGACCTCGGCGGGACGGGCTCGCTGTGGCTGCTGACCGGGCCCGAACATGGCCGGCAAGAGCACGTTCCTGCGCCAGAACGCGCTGATCGCGATCCTGGCCCAGATGGGCAGCTTCGTGCCGGCAGCCAAGGCGCAGATCGGCGTCGTGGACCGGCTGTTCTCGCGCGTGGGTGCCGCCGACGATCTCGCCCGGGGCCGGTCGACCTTCATGGTCGAAATGGTCGAGACCGCCGGCATCCTGAACCTCGCCGGCCCGCGCAGCCTCGTGATCCTGGACGAGATCGGCCGCGGCACCGCCACCTATGACGGGCTGTCGCTGGCCTGGGCCGTGGTCGAGCATCTGCACGAGGTCAATCGCTGCCGTGGGCTGTTCGCGACCCACTTCCACGAGCTGACGGCACTGGCGGCGAAACTGACGCGACTTGCCTGCCACACGCTGCGGGTGAAGGAGTGGCGTGGCGAGGTGGTGTTCCTGCACGAGGTCGCGGCCGGCACGGCCGACCGGTCCTATGGGATTCACGTGGCGCGACTGGCTGGGCTGCCCGAGACTGTGCTGCATCGCGCCGAGGCGGTGCTCAAGCGGCTCGAGGAGACCGAGGCGCGCTCGGCACCGAGCCGGCTGGCGGACGATCTGCCGCTGTTCGCGGCCATGCAACGCCAGCCCGAGCCCGCCCCCCAGTCAACGGGGCCGACTCCGACCGAGCGGCTGCTGGCCGAGGTCAACCCGGACGAGCTGACCGCCAAGCAAGCCCTGGACCTGCTCTACCGGCTCAAGAAATGCCTTGTCGAGAGCATGCCAGGGGGGCACATCGGAGGCTGACGGACCAGAGAGGTACGACGTGTCGCGTGTTGGGCGTTGCGGTGTTCTTGCATTGGCGTGGGCCTTGAGCAGTGCGCTGGCGATCTCGGCGGGTGCGACTGCAGCCGAGCCGCCAGACGCAACATCGCTGGACCGGTTCCTCACCCAGAACGTCCCGTTCTGCATGAAGGCGCCGGCCGTGCAGTGCATCGACCAGGGCTTTGCCTTCGCGGACCGCGATCGCGATGGCACGCTGTCGCTGGCCGAGGTGCAGGCGATCCAGGGCGAGCTCAATGGCTGGGCCAAGACCAAGGGGCGTCAGCTGCCGCCGGCGGAGCACGACAAGCTGGTCGTCGGCCTGCTCCTGCTCCAGAGCGTAGGCCCGAAGCAGGTGTTCGCGAGCTTCGACGGCAACCGCGACGGCGCGCTGACCCGCGATGAGCTGACGGCGGACATCCGGCTCGACAAGCGCACGCTGCCCGAAATCCTCAGCGACCCGTCGTCGATCGACTGGGACGCGCTGACGGCGCGGGCCGGCGATGCGGCGCCGTTATTGCGGCAGCTGTTCCAACTCTAAAGGTGGTGTGGATGACGGTTCGGGCGGATGCGTCGGGCACGATCAGGATCGGCGGCGAGCTGGAAGTGGCGCGGCTCGCCTACGGTGCGATGCGGCTGACCGGTCAGCCGGGCAACTGGGGGCCGTACCCCGATCCGGCTGCCGGCATCCAGGTGCTTCGGCGTGCGGTCGAGCTCGGCGTGACGCTGATCGACACCGCGCATGCCTACGGGCCGGGCTTCAACGAGGCGCTGGTGGCGGAGGCGTTGCATCCCTATCCCGACGGGCTGGTGATCACCACCAAGTGCGGTATCGCCAAGGTCGGCCCCGGGATCATGTACCGCGACGGTCGACCGAAGGCGATCCGCACCATCTGCGAGGCCAGTCTCAAGCAGCTGCGCCGCGACACGATCGACCTGCTGCAGCTGCATTGGGTCGACGAGGACACGCCGATCGAGGAGTCCGTCGGTGCCATCGCGGATCTGGTGCAGGCGGGCAAAGTCCGCCATATCGGCATTTCCAACGTGACCTTGGACGAGTTCGAGCGAGCACGCGGCACGGCCCCGATCGCATCTGTGCAGAACCGATTCAGCCTCGCCGATCGGAAGCATGAGGTTCTGGTCGATCGCTGCGCCGAAGCGGGCATTGTCTTCTTCCCGTACGGACCGCTCAACGCACAGCCGTTCGAGCGCGATGCGCCGCTGGCCGCCACCGACGGGCAGCTCGGCGCTGCCGCGCGCGAGCGTGGCTGCACGCCGGCACAGCTGGCGCTGGCGTGGCTGCTGGCTCGCAGCCCGACCATGGTGCCGATCCCAGGGACCACGTCGCTCGGCCACCTCGAGGAGAACGTGGCGGCCGCCGGCCTCCGCCTGTCGCCGCAGGACGTTCGCGCGCTCGCCGGCTGACGAGCCGCAGTTGCTCCGTGCGTCCGGCGGCTTGCGACGCATATATTTACAGGCGAACAAAACGGGGGGATACTCCCGTCTCTTTCCCGTAAACCTGCGATTGGGGAGGATAGCGGCTCGCCCGGTGACGAGGGTGAGGGCGCGCTAACCGCCAGCGTCGGAGATCAGCAGGTATGGTGGCCTTCGCTTCACCGTCCGTGGCCGAGGTGCTGGTCGTTGAAGACGAACCCGCCACGGCCGCGCTCTACCAGGCGTTTCTGGAGCAGGCCGGCTACCAGGTGGCCATCGCCGGCACGGGTGCCGAGGCACTGGCCGTGCTGCGGCACGACCCGCCTGAAGTCATCGTGCTCGACCTCAACCTGCCGGACCTGCACGGCCGCGAGATACTGGCCGAGGTGCAGCGCCTGGGCTTGCCGACGGCGGTGATCGTCGTGACCGCGGATGGGGCGATGTCGACCGCCATCGCCGCCATGCGCACCGGTGCCTATGATTTCCTGGTCAAGCCATTTCCGGGCGAGCGCCTGAACACGACCGTCCGCAATGCGCTCGAGCGGGGCCGACTGCGATCAAGCGTGGACGTGCTGCGCGACGAGTTCACCCGCGAGCGCTTCTGCGGGTTCATTGGCGCTTCGCTGGTCATGCAGGGCGTCTACCGGATGATCGAGTCCGCGGCGCCGAGCAACGCCACGGTGTTCATCACCGGCGAGAGCGGTACGGGCAAGGAGCTGGCGGCAGAAGCGATCCACCAGCTCAGCGCCCGTCGCAGCAAGCCGTTCGTGGCCATCAATTGTGGCGCCATGGCGGAGAACCTGGTCGAGAGCGAGATCTTCGGCCATGTGAAGGGCAGCTTTACCGGCGCGATCAGCGACCGCATCGGCGCGGCCAGGCAGGCGGAAGGCGGAACGCTGTTTCTCGACGAGATCTGCGAGATGCAGATCGATCTGCAAAGCAAGCTCCTGCGTTTCCTGCAGACCGGTACGGTGCGGCCGGTCGGTGGCAGCAAGGTGGAGAAGATCGACGTACGCATCGTGTGCGCGACCAATCGCGATCCGATGGAGGAGGTCCGGGCGGGCAGGCTACGCGAGGACCTCTACTACCGCCTCCACGTCATTCCACTACATCTGCCGCCGTTGCGAGAGCGAGAGGGTGACGTGCTGCTTATCGCCAGCGCGTTCCTCGAGCGATATGCCAAGGAGGAGCAGCGGCACTTCGCTCGCCTCGACGAATCCGCCGAGACGGCACTCGTGTCCCATGCCTGGCCCGGCAACGTGCGCGAACTCCAGAATGTGCTGCGTCGGGCCGTCGTCATGCAGGACGGCAAGGCCTTGACCGCCGCCATGTTGCCGTTGCCCAGTGCCGACGCGCCCATGGTCACTCGGCTACCGGCCTCGGCGCGTCCCGCCACACCTGAACGGACCGAGCTGGGCCCCGATTTCGCCTGGTGGGCCGCCGAACCGGATATCGTTGCCCTGTGGCGCGTCGAGAAGGCCGCGATCGACCGGGCGATCGAACTCTGCCGTGGCAACGTCCCGCGCGCGGCCGCCTTCCTGAGCGTCAGCCCGTCCACGATCTACCGCAAGAAGCAGGCCTGGACCGCTGGCGACGAGGGCTAGAGCACTTTCGCGCTGACCGGAATTTTTCTCAATTCACAGGAATGCCAGGACGTGATTTATACTTCTCGGTTGCAACGAGCCGAGGTGGTGCGATGGCGTGGAAATCCGGGCAGAGCTATTCGGGAGACCTGCGCGGCCGGATCCTGGCGGCGATCGACAGCGGCGGTTCGGCGCAAGCGACAGCGCAGCTGTTCCAGGTCAGCGTGTCCTACATCTACAAGGCGTTGGGCCGGCGCGCCGCCACCGGCGAGACCGAGGCCCGGGCGCAGCGCAACCGGCAGACGCTCAAGCTGGCCGAGCACCACACGGCGATCGCGGCCGAGGTGGCGCTGCGGCCGGACGTGACGCTGGACGAGCTGCGGGCCTGGCTGCGGGCGACGCACCAAGTCGAGGCCAGTCTCGGCCTGATGCACAAGACGCTGGCCCGGCTCGGGCTGACGCGCAAAAAAAGTCGGGCCGGGCCGAGGAGCAGGACCGCCCCGACGTTGCCGAGCGGCGGGTCGAGTGGCGGGCCGGGCAAACCGCGCTGAGCCCGGCGCGGCTGGTGTTCGTCGACGAGACCGGGGCCGCGACCAACATGGCGCGCCGCTACGGCCGCAGCCCGCGCGGCAAGCGCCTGGATGGCCCGGTGCCACACGGCCATTGGAAGAGCACCACTTTCGTCGGCGGCCTCACCAGCCGTGGCTTCATCGCCCCCTACGTCCTCGACGGCGCCATCAACGGCACCATCTTCACGGCCTGGATCGAGCAGATGCTGGCGCCGGAGCTGCGGCCGGGCGACATCGTCATCATGGACAATCTCGCCGCCCACAAGGTCGCCGGTGTGCGCGAGGCAATCGAGGCGCGCGGCGCCGAGCTGCGCTACCTGCCGCCATCGGGCTCTGCCCGATCCCCCGCAGGGATGTCAGCGCAGCTGACAGGGTCCCCGGATCTCAACCCGATCGAGCAGGCCTTCGCCAAGCTCAAGGCGCTCTTGCGCAAGGCCGCCGAGCGCACGGTCGACGGATTGTGGAAGGCCATCGGCAAGCTCCTGGACCTGTTCCCGCCCGCCGAGTGCGCCAACTACCTCCTCAACTCCGGCTATCCACGCTCAGCGTGAAAATGCTCTAGTCGGACCTGGAAGGCCGCAATTTCTCTTAAGTGCGATTACCGCCAACTCCCGTTGAGTCGGCAGGACGGTGCGCGGCCAGGGGCCGCGCTGACATCCTGATCTTGCGAACCGCGTTCCAATTCGCGTCGCAAAATGCGAATGGTAGCCCACGGCGCGTAAAAATACGCAGTGTTTTCAATGTACTGTCTAGTGGCATGGCTCTTGCGCTGGTTGTGGCAACCATGCGGAGGAATCAGCGATGACCGAAGTAGAGCCAAGCCGCACTGCACCCCGCCCTCGGGCGCAGGACATCGACCGTCATGTCGGCAACCGGATCCGTCAACGGCGGATCATGCTGGGCTTGACCCAGCAACACTTCGCGGACCTGATCGGCGTCACCTATCAGCAGGCGCACAAATACGAGAAGGGGATCAACCGCATCGCCGGCGGCCGACTCTATCAGACCGCGCAGGCCCTGGGCGTCGAAGTCAGCTACTTTTACGAGGGCATGGCCGACCAGGGTCCGGCGATCAAGTCGAGCCCGCAGCAACGACTGTTGCTCGAGCTGGCGCGCAGCTTTCTCAAGCTCCCGAGCCGCAAGCATCAGGAAGCGATCTGTGCTCTGGCTCGCGCCATGGCAGATTCCGAGGTGGTCGACGATCGCGATCCTGCCACCGCCGTCGTGGACAAGAGCATCGCCGCCTAAGCGCGAGCTCGCGGCAGCGAGCGGATGGCTACGGCGCTACTGCGCCGCGCCAGCGGTCGACCGCGCGCACAAAGCAGGTGTTGGTGCCGGTGCGTAGTAGGATGAAGGCCTTGTCAGGCGGCGGCAGAGCTGCTTCCAGCAGGCGGTAGTCCTCGGCGCCGCCCTCGACCTCCCTCGACCCGGGCGCGCCTGAGCATCTGCCGCGCCGTGGCCGGGGTCAGGCAGGTGCCGATGAGCCGTGGCGCTGTCAAGACTGCTGGCAGGTCGATCGTCATCGACAGGATCCGACAGGTTGGCTCAATTCACCTGAAAACCGGTCAGCTATGTCGTTTGTAGTACGCCCACAATAATCGATCGCGGGATCGAAACTGTTCCAACTATACTCTGGACCGTTTCGACCCGCTGCTATGCCCGTGCCAGCGCGCGGGCCAGGCATTCGCCGGCCGGGCCAGCGACGCCTGGATCACCGCGCCGACTTGTGCCGCCAGAAAACCCTGGTCGTAGCCCGAATGGATCACGAAATCGGCCTGCCGCCGTTTGCGCCAGTCTGAGGTCTGCTTGGCCCGGATCTGCGCCAGCTTCTCGGGCGACATGCCCGGTCGCCGCAGCGCGCGCTGGCCCTGCAGCAGTGGGCTGGCAGAGACGACCGCCACGGCATCCACGCGACTATCGCCACCGGTTTCGAACAGGAGCGGGATGTCCAGCAGCACCATGGGCACGCCGGCGCGGCAGGCGCGGCGCAGGAACCGGCCCTCGCCGGCGCGGACCAGCGGGTGGACGATGGCCTCGAGCCGCCGCAGCTCGCCGGGATCGTTCAGCACCGCACTTCCCAGCGCACCTCGATCGATCGCACCGGTCGGGCCAAGGCAGCCCGGGAAGGCTGCGGCGACCTGGGCTACCGCGGCGCCGCCCGACGCAAATAGTGCGTGGACCTCGGCATCCGCATCGAACACCGGGACGCCGTAGGCGCGAAACATCATCGCGGCGCGGCTCTTGCCCATGGCGATCGAGCCGGTCAGCGCGACGAGGATCATGGCGCGAGCACACCCTGGTCGCGCAGAAACTGCAGCAGCGGCAGGAGCGGCAGGCCCAGGATGGTGAAGTAGTCGCCCTCGATGCGGCCGATCAGCTGTGCGCCGAGGCCCTCCAGCTCGTAGGCGCCCACGCTCGCCAGGATGCCCGGCCCGGCCGCCGCCAGATAGTCATCCAAAAATTCGTCGGAGAACGGGCGCAGCCACAGCCGCGCGACATCCACCTGGTGCCAGACGCGGCTGCCGCCACGGAACGCCACCACGCCGCTGACCAGGCGATGCTCGCGCCCCCGCAGTCGCAGCAGCTGGGTGCGGGCCGCCGCGACATCGCCCGGCTTCTCCAGCCACGCGCCATCGACCTCGAGCAGCTGATCGGCGCCGATGACGATCGCCTCGTCCGGTGCCCTGGCCGCGACGCTACCGGCCTTGAGCTCGGCCAACGCCACCGCCGCGTCCTCGACCGGCACGCCGGCGCCGTGCAGCGAATCGCGCACGCCGGCCTCGTCGACCAGCGCCGCGACCGTGGCGAAGGTGACGCCCGCCGCGCGCAGCAGGCGCGCCCGCGCGGCGCTCTGGGAGGCAAGGATCACCGGAGGCTCGGGCATCGGCTTAGGCCGGCATCCGCAGCACGGCGCGCAGTCCACCACGCCTGGACTCGTCGAGTCGCAGCTCGCCGCCGTGGGACAGCACCACGTCGCGCGCGATGGTCAGGCCGAGGCCGGTGCCGCCGTTCTCGCCGGCCGGCTGCTCGTCCAGGCGCACGAACGGCTCGAACACCTTCTCGCGGTAGATCTCGGGGATGCCGGGGCCGTCATCGTCGACCGCGATCTCGACCACCTCGTCCTTTTGCTTCACCGTGATCCCGATCCAGTGCGCGTAGCGGCAGGCATTGTCGACCAGGTTGCCCAGGCAGCGGTGAAACGCGGTCGGCCGCAACGGCAGCACGACCGGCTGGTCCATGCGAATCTCCAGCGCCACGCCGCTGCGCTCGGCGCGCTGCCGCATGCTGTCCAGTATCGGCCGCAGCTCGGTCGGCTCGACGCTCTCGCGGCCCTCGCCGCGGGCAAAGCCCAGATATTCGTCGACCAGCTTGGACATCTCGCCGACGTCCTGGCGCAGGCCGGAGAGCGCCGGGTCCTGCTCGGGGCCGATCAGCTCCAGCTCCAGCCGCATCCGGGTCAGCGGCGTGCGCAGGTCGTGACTGACCGCCGCCAGCATCTCGGTGCGCTGGCTGATGTGGCGCAGGATGCGATGGCGCATCAGGTTGAAGGCATGCGCTGCCTGGCGGATCTCGAGCGCGCCGCGCGGGCGGAAGTCGCCGACGTCGCGGCCCTTGCCGAAGCTGTCGGCGGCCCTGGCCAGCTGGCGGATCGGGCGGACCTGCAGGCGCAGGAAATAGACCGCGATCGCGCTCAGCACGAGAGACCCGCCGACCATCCAGGTCAGCAGGAGCCACGTCGTCGTGCTGGTGACCCGTTTCCTCGGCACGCCGATCAGCAGCACGCCCTGTGCGATCTGGACGTAGACGTCGAGGCGATCGGAGTCCTCGGTCTGGAGATCGACGGCGAACGGATAGTGCAGGCGCTCGTCGAAGCCTTCGAGGATCTTGCCGTCGATATGGCCGACGCTGGTGTCGATCGCCGCCGACGCCACGGAATCGGCCAGCGACAGGCCGGACTGGAGCTCGATAGAGAACCCAGTATTGCGGCTGGCGCGCCAGATCTGCGCGGTGCGCGCGTCGTCGTCGGGGGCCTGCTCGATCATTTCTGCCAACAGCGACACTTCGCCGGCGACACCGAATGCCAGCGAGCGGGTCACCGTGTCCCAATGGCGATTGTAGAAGACGATCGTGAGCAGCAGCTGCAGGATCAGCAGCGGCACGACGACGATCAGCAGCGAGCGCCAGAACAGGCCGCGCGGGATAACCTTGTGATTGAGGAATTGCCGCAGGCGCGCCAGCACGCTCAGCCGCCGAGCCGGAGCACATAGCCGGAACCGCGCATGGTGAGGATGTGGCGCGGCTGGCGCGGATCGTCCTCGATCTTGCGGCGCAGCCGCGCCATCTGCACGTCGACGGCCCGGTCCGAGCCGGCGACGACCCCCTTGTCGCCGAGTTCGGCCCGGCTGATCGCCCGGCCGGGCTTCGCCGCCAGCGCCTGCAACAGCGAGATCTCGCCAGTGGTGAGGTGGATCGCCTCGTCGCCCCGCCGCAGCTCGGCCGAGCGGCGATTGAAGGTGAACGGGCCGAAGCGCACCAGGTCGTCGGTGCGGGTGGCCTGCACGCGACGCAGGATGGTGGCGATCCGCAGCAGCAGCTCGCGCGGCTCGAACGGCTTGGGCAGGTAGTCGTCGGCGCCGGCCTCCAGGCCCCTGATCCGATCCTCCGGCGCGCCGCGCGCGGTCAGCAGGAGAATTGGCACCTCGCTCTCGCCACGCAACTCCTCGGTGAGCGACAGGCCGTCCTGCCCGGGCATCATGATGTCCAGCACCATGAGATCGAACGCCATGCTTTGCGCGCGCGCCTTGGCCTCCACGGCATCGCCGGCCATGGTCACGAGATAGCCGTTCTGCACCAGATAGCGGTGCAGCAGTTGGCGCAGCCTGGCATCGTCGTCCACGACCAGGATGTGCGGTGATTCCTCGTCGGCCTCGTTCATCCTGCCCTGACCCCCGCCGTCAGACGCCGCAGCAGCTCTCGCCGCGGCTCACCCAGGAGATCCAGCAGCACGCGCTGGAAGCCCTCCACCGCAGTCGCGCCGGCACTCTTGAAGGCGAGGCGCAACCGCCGCTTCTGCTGTGCCTTGATCTCGCCCAGAAGGCCAGCCGCCTTGGCGGTCAGCCGGAGCGGCCGCTTGCGTCGGTCCTGCAGCGTCGCTCCCTGGTCGATCAGGCCATCATCGGCCAGCCGCCGCAGATGACGCGACAGGGTCTGCTTGCTGGCGCCCAGGACGCTGCAGAGTTCGGCCAGGGTGATTCCCGGCTGGCGGTCGATCAGAAACAGGGTATGGTGGTCGGTCTCGTCGATTGCACCCTGCGCACGTGCGGCGCCGGCGTCCAGATTCAGCTGATGGCTCGCGAAATAGAGCAGATCGAGACCGCGCTCGAGCTCTTCTTCTCGCAAAAACAATGGGTTGGGTGATGCCATGGGTCACGGTGCAGGCGGCGGCAGTGCCGTTGATTGACACATATGAGGGGCGGTGATAGCGATCGCAATCCTCGAATCCGCCACTCCCTTAGTGCCGTCTCACGTGCAAGGCATCCCCCATGTCGCAGCTGATTCCATTCGACAACCGTGACGGCCACATCTGGCTGAACGGCGAGATCGTGGCGTGGCGGGATGCGAAAGTGCACGTGCTGACCCATGCGTTGCATTATGGCAGCTCGGTGTTCGAGGGCGAGCGCTGCTATGCCGGCCGGATCTTCAAGAGCACCGAGCACAGCCAGCGCCTGATCGACAGCGGCCGCATCCTGGGCTTCGAGGTGCCCTATTCGGTGGCGGAGCTCGATGCCGCGAAGGCGGCGATGGTCGCCAGAAGCGGGTTTCCGGACTGCTATGTCCGGCCGGTAGCCTGGCGCGGCTCGGAGCAGATGGGCGTCTCGGCGCAGCAGTCGAAAATCAACGTGGCGATCGCGGTCTGGGAGTGGGGCGCCTACTATAGCGACCTGCGGCTGACCCGGGCGATCTACGACCGGCCGGCCCCGAACACGGCACCAGTGCATGCCAAGGCCGCCGGGCTCTATATGATCTGCACGATCTGCAAGCATGCGGCGGAGGCCAAGGGCTTCGGCGACGCGTTGATGCTGGATTATCGCGGCTACCTCGCCGAGACCACCGGCGCCAACCTGTTCCTGGTGATGAACGGCGAGATCCACACCCCCAAGCCCGACTGCTTCCTCAACGGCATCACGCGGCGGACGGTGATCGACCTCGCGCACAAGCGCGGCTTTAAGGTGATCGAACGGCACATCAGCCCGGAAGAGCTGCGCGAGACCCAGGAGATCTTCGTCACCGGCACCGCCGCCGAGGTGACGCCGGTGCGCGCGATCGACGATATCAGCTACCAGCTCGGGCCGGTGACGCGCCAACTGGTCGACGACTATCACAGCCTGACGCGCGGCCACGCCAAGGCGGCCTGAGATCTCCTAGAATGCGGAACTCGATCTTCAGGCCCAGCTCCGTCCCCAGCCACTTGGTGAACAGCCGCAGGCTGTGACGCTGCCGGGTGCTGCGTGGAAAGACCAAGTGGTGCCCGACATAGCGGACGTCCTCGGCCTGGCCCGCCAGGGGGCGCACCAACCGCCCGCTGGCGATCTCGCGCTCCGAGAGCCGGGTCGACTCCAAGGTCACGCCGAGGCCGTCGACAGCGGCGGCGATGGCAAGGAAGCTCCGATCGAAGCGCACCCCCTGTGGCCGGGGGGCGGGCAGGCCATTGCGGGCGAACCAGTCAGACCAACGTACCTGCTTCGTCTCACTCTCGATCAGGACGTGATTGAACAGGTCCATGGGTGCCTTGATGGTGCGCGCGAGATCTGGCGTGCACAGCGGCGTGACCGTCTCCTCGCCCAAGGGCACGACCACGAGCCCCTCCACGCGCGGCAGGCCGTAGACGATGTCCGCATCGAACTCGTCGTTCAAAAACCGCGTGTAGTCGGTGCCCGCTGCCAGCCGGACTTCCACGCCGGGATGGTCGCGCAGAAACCGGGACAAGCGCGGGCTGAGCCATAGGGCGGCAAAGCTGGGTGCGCTGTGCAGCCGCAACATCTGGGGACCGCGCGTCGAGACCATCTCCAGGCCGCGACGTAGCTCGTCGAACGCGCGGCCGACGTGGCGCATCAGCGCCTCGCCCTCCGGGCTCAGTCGCACGGCCCGATTGTCGCGCACGAACAGGCTCGCGCCGAGCGTCTGCTCGAGCTTGCGCACGGCATGGCTCACCGCGCTCGGCGTCAGGTTGAGTTCCAGCGCGGCAGTCCGGAAGGACCCCGTGCGCCCGGCGGCCTCGAACGCGCGGAGAATCGACAGCGGGACTTGATGCAGCATGATTGTGGTGAAGCAGATTCATCTAAAGGTGTAAATTGGTCGTTTGCTCCCGCTGGGACAATGAAAGATGTTCACCAGCATAAGCTTTCAGGTGAGGGAGGTAGGGATGCTACTGGCCGGCAAGGTCGCTGTCATTTCGGGCGCGGCCAACCCGCGTGGGATAGGGTTCGCGACTGCACGAATGTTCACGGCGCATGGCGCCAAGGTCGCCATTCTCGATCTCGACGGAGTGGCGGCACAGAACGCCGCGGCAGAACTCGGTAGCGATCACCGCGGCTTCGCGTGTGATGTGACCGACCCGACTGCCTGCAAGAATGCGGCCCGCGAAGTGTTGGGCGCGTTCGGCCAAACCGACATCCTGATCAACAACGCGGGCATCACTCAGCCGGTGAAGATCATGGAGATCACGCCGGAGGACTTGCACCGCATCATGGCCGTGAACCTGGACGGGATTCTCTACCTCAGCCAAGCCTTCATCCCGCACATGCGCGAGCGTAAGCAGGGCTCCATAGCCTGCATGTCGTCGGTATCCGCCCAGCGCGGCGGTGGCATTTTCGGCGGCCCGCACTATTCCGCCGCGAAGGCCGGTGTGCTCGGTCTCGCCAAGGCGATGGCGCGCGAACTCGGACCGGACGGCATTCGGGTGAATTGTGTGACACCGGGCCTGATCCAAACTGACATCACCGGTGGCAAGCTCACCGACGAGATGCGGCAAGATATCGTCAAGGGCATCCCGCTCGGACGGCTCGGCAATGCCGAGGACGTCGCCGGCATCTACCTTTTCCTCGCCTCCGACCTGTCCGCCTACGTCACCGGCGCGGTCATCGACGTCAACGGCGGCATGCTGATCCACGGCTAAGCCGAATGGCCCTTGAGCCGTTCGCCATGGGAGGAAGAAATGGAGACCAGCGGCGGGGCTGTACAGCCTCTGTCCAACGTGTCGTTGGCCGAACGGGCCTATCGCATCCGCCGCAACGCGTTGCGCATGGGCGAGGTGCAGGGTCAAGGATACATCGCGCAAGCGCTCGACATCGCCGACGTCTTGGCCGTGAGCTATTTCCACGCGTTGCGCTACCGCCCGGAGGATCCGGAGTGGGAGGGGCGTGATCGATTCCTGCTCTCCATCGGCCACTATGCGATCGCCCATTACGCGGTCCTGATCGAGGCCGGCGTGCTGCCCGAGGAATGGCTGGAGACGTACGGCAGCGACGACAGTCACCTGCCGATGTCGGGCATGGCCGCCTACACGCCGGGCATGGAGATCAGCGGCGGCTCGCTCGGCATCGGCCTCGGCATTGCCGTGGGCATGTGCCTGGGCCTTAGGCGCAAAGGGTCCGACCGCTTCGTCTACAATCTCATGTCCGACGGCGAGCTCGGCGAGGGTCCGACCTGGGAGGCGGCGATGTCAGCGGGCCATTGGAAGCTCGCCAACCTGATCTGCCTCGTCGACGTGAACCGGATGCAGGCCGACGGCAGGCCGGAGGGTGTTCTCAACTCCGAGCCGCTGGTTCCGAAGTGGGAGGCATTCGGTTGGCATGCGCAGCGCGTGAACGGCAACGACATCGACGCGGTGGTGCGAGCCTTCGACACGGCCCGCAACCTCGATGAGCCCAAGCCGCGGGTGATCATCTGCGACACCCAGATGGCCAGGGGCGTGCCGTTCCTCGAAGCCCGGGAGAAATCGCACTTTCTGCGGGTGGAGCAGCACGAATGGAAGCAGGCGCTGGAAGCGCTCGACGCCGGGAGGCAGCCATGAGTCGGACGAAGCGCGGACCGTGGCGGGGTGGCGCAAGCGCCGCCGCGGCGGCAAATGCGGGTGACCCATCCAAGCCGCGGCTCACCACCTCGGCGATGATCGCTTCGCTGGCAGCCGAGGGGCAGCGGACCCAGTCCGCCCCGTTCGGCCATGCGCTGGTCGAGCTGGCGAAGGACCGGCCCGACATCGTCGGCATGACCGCCGACCTCAGCAAGTACACGGACTTGCACATCTTTTCGAAGGCGTTCCCCGACCGCTTCTACCAGATGGGCATGGCCGAGCAGCTGCTGATGCTGGCCGCAGGGGGCATGGCGCATGAAGGCTTCATGCCGTTCGTCACCACCTACGCGGTGTTCGCTTCGCGCCGAACCTACGACTTCATCAGCCAGGGGATCGCCGAGGAAGGCCTGAACGTAAAGATCTGCTGCGCCCTACCGGGCCTGACCACGGGCTACGGCCCGAGTCACCAGGCGACGGAGGACATCGCGATCTTCCGCGGCATGCCGGATCTGACGATCGTCGATCCCTGCGACGCTCTGGACACCGAGCAGGCCACCCGCGCCATCGCGGCGCATGATGGGCCGGTCTACATGCGCCTCCTGCGCGGAAACGTGCCGCTGGTGCTGGACGAGTACGACTACGAGTTCGAGCTCGGCAAGGCGAAGCTGATCCGCGACGGCACCGACGCGCTCGTGGTCTCCTCCGGCTTCATGACCATGCGCGCGCTGGAGGCGGCCAAGCTGCTGGAGGCGGATCGCGTGAACCTCGCGGTCCTGCACGTGCCGACTATCAAGCCGCTGGACGAGGCGACGATCCTGCACGAGGCCCGCCGCAACGGGCGGCTGGTGATCGTTGCGGAAAATCACACCCTCATCGGCGGCCTGGGCGAGGCTACCGCCGCGGCGCTGCTGCGCAACGGCGTGACACCGAGGTTCCGGCAGGTGGCGCTACCCGACGAATTCCTCGATGCGGGTGCCCTGCCGACGCTGCACGACCGCTACGGCATCTCGGCCGAAGCCATGGCCGCCAGCATCAAGAGCTGGCTGTAGCGGGCAGTCTCGCCCCGCGGCCGCCTCGTCGGCGGCCGCGCCAAAACCTGAGCGACCAGTCCCAGTCTACCCCACCGCGAAGCTGCGGTCGGTCGAACACGCCCGGCGCATCTGGCGCGTCCGGCACCTCAAGGAGGCAGAAGATGACCATCGAATCGGCCAAAGGGAGGCCAATCACCCGTCGGACCCTGTTGGCGACGGGTACCGCGCTGCCCTTTTGCACCGGCGTCATCCGTCGGGCGGCAGCGGCAGAGTTCAATTTCAAGCTTGCTACCGGCCAGGACCCGACCCACCCGGTTAACCAGCGCGCCCAGGAAGCGATCGACCGCATCCGTGAAGCCACCGGGGGACGACTGGAGATCCGGCTATTCCCGGCCAACCAGCTCGGCTCCGACACCGACCTGCTCTCGCAAGTGCGGAGCGGCGGGGTCGAGCTCTTCAACCTTTCCTCCTCCGTCCTCGCAACGCTCGTGCCGACGGCGGGCATCGTCAACACCGGCTTCGCCTTTCACGACTACGACGCCGTGTGGAAGGCGATGGACGGCGACCTCGGAACCTATGTCCGAGCGCAGATCGCCAAAGCCGGCCTGCTCACGGCGTCGCGTGTCTGGAATAACGGCTTTCGCCAGGTCACGACCTCGGTCCGCCCGATCAACGCGCCTGAAGATCTGCACGGCCTCAAGATCCGTGTACCGCCGGCACCGGCCCTGACATCGCTGTTCAAGGCGCTCGACGCCGGTCCGACGCCCATCAACTTCAACGAGCTCTACTCTGCGCTGCAGACCAAGGTGGTCGAAGCGCAGGAGAATCCGCTGCCGATCATCGCGACGACCAAGCTTTACGAGGTCCAGCAATATTGCAGCATGACCAGCCATGTCTGGGACGGCTACTGGATCCTGGCCAATCGTCGGGCGTGGAGCCGCCTGCCCGATGACGTCCGCGCGATCGCCGAGCAGGAGCTTGACCGCTCCGCGACGGACGAGCGGGCCGATATCCAGAAGCTGAGCGTCTCGCTGCGCGAGGATCTGACTGCCAAAGGGCTGAAGTTCAACGACGTGGATCAAGGTGCCTTTCGGGCGGAGCTGGGCAAGACATCGTTCTACCAGGACTGGAAGGAGAAGTACGGCGACGAGGCCTGGAGCATCCTCGAGCAATATTCCGGCAAGCTGGTGTAGCCACCGTGACCCACCCCGAGAGCGTACCCGCCGTCGCGAGCGACGAGCTTGTCTTCGCCAAGCGCAACTGGGCCGCGTCCGTCGACGCCGTGCTCCGGCCCGTGGTCGAGATCCCGGCAGCGATCCTCGTTCTGATCGAGATCGGGGTGCTGCTCGCAGGGGTGACCGCGCGCTACGTCTTCCACGAGCCACTGGTCTGGTCCGACGAGCTGGCCTCGATCCTGTTCCTGTGGCTCGCCATGCTCGGGTCCGTGGTGGCCTTTCAGCGCGGCGAGCACATGCGCATGACCGCCTTTTTGGGCATGGTCTCGCCGCGTGCGCGGGCTTTTCTCGATGTAGTCGCGGTCGCAGCCGCGCTCGCCTTTCTGCTCATCGTCGTCGAGCCGGCATTCGAATTCGCGTCGGAGGAGAGCTTCATCACCACGCCGGCCTTGGAGATCCCGAACTCCTGGCGCGCCGCGGCGCTGCCGGTCGGAATGGGTCTCATGATCGTCGCAGCGGTGCTGCGGCTTCTGGAGGTCGGCAGCTGGCGCCTCGTGCTCGGCGCATTGGGCTTGGTCGCGGCCATAGCGGCGATTCTCGTCCTGCTCGAGCCGGTACTGCAGGGACTGGGAAATCTCAATCTGCTCATCTTCTTCGTGGGCGGCGTCGCGGCGGCCGTATTCGCCGGCGTGCCCATCGCCTTCGCGTTCGGGCTGGCGACGGCTGCCTACATCGCGCTCACCACCGAGACGCCGATGCTCGTCGTCGTCGGCCGCATGGACGAGGGCATGTCGCATCTGATCCTGCTGTCGGTGCCGCTGTTCGTCTTTCTCGGCCAGCTGATCGAGATGACCGGGATGGCCAAAGCGATGGTGGCCTTCCTCGCCAGCCTTCTGGGCCATGTCCGGGGCGGGCTCTCCTACGTCCTGGTGGGAGCGATGTACCTGGTGTCCGGCATCTCTGGGTCGAAAGCCGCAGACATGGCGGCGGTCGCTCCGGTGCTCTTTCCCGAGATGCGCAATCGCGGCGCCAAGCCTGGCGATCTCGTGGCCCTGCTCTCGGCCACAGGTGCGCAGACCGAGACCATTCCGCCCAGCCTCGTCCTGATCACCATCGGCGCCGTCACCGGCGTCTCGATCGCCGCGCTGTTCACTGGGGGAATGCTGCCCGCCGCCGTCCTCGGCGCAGCGCTCTGCTTTGTGGTGTGGCGCCGCTACCGGAATGAAGATCTTTCCCACGTGCGGCGGGCGACCTCGCGTGAGATCGGCCGGGCTTTCATCATCTCCGTCCCGGCGATCGCATTGCCGTTCCTGATCCGGGCCGCGGTCATCGAGGGCGTGGCTACCGCTACCGAGGTATCCACACTCGGCATTGTATATGCGGTTCTGGCTGGGCTCCTGATCTACCGGCAGTTCGACTGGCGACGCCTCAGGGCGATGCTCGCCGATACCGCCGCGCTGTCCGGCGCCATCCTGCTCATCATCGGTGCCGCGACCGGCATGGCCTGGGCGCTCACGCAGTCGGGCTTCTCGTCGGATCTGGCGACCGCCATGGCTAACCTGCCGGGCGGCGCGCCGATGTTCATGGCGATTTCCATCGTCGCCTTCATCATCCTCGGCAGCGTGCTCGAGGGCATCCCGGCTATCGTGCTGTTCGGCCCGCTGCTGTTCCCGATCGCCCGGCAGGTCGGCATCCACGAGGTCCACTATTCAATGGTGGTGGTCCTGGCGATGGGG
This sequence comes from uncultured Alphaproteobacteria bacterium, assembly GCA_963798145.1. Taxonomy (GTDB): domain Bacteria; phylum Pseudomonadota; class Alphaproteobacteria; order Geminicoccales; family Geminicoccaceae; genus Benzoatithermus. Next base: position 15,044 of record CAWCSG010000015.1, on the reverse strand, counting down.
ATCGGCCTGTTCGCACCCCCGTTCGGCGTGGGCTACTACGCAGCCTGCGCCATCAGCCGGATCAACCCCGACGAAGGCATGCGACCGATTGTGGGCTATATTGTCGCTTTGGTCGTGGGCTTGATCATCGTTGCCGCCATTCCTTGGATCTCGACCGGCTTTCTCGGCTGACATGGACGTGCGATTGCCGTGGCCCCGGCGATGAGCTAAGCCAATCGCAGTCTCAGTGAAGCCGGAGGACCTAGTTGGTTACAGGTGGTTCTTCGGACGTCAGCATAGACGGCACACCTTTCAGCGTCGCCGTATTTTGCGGCTCGCGGGTCGGCAGCGACCCTGCCCATGCCGGTGCCGCCAGGGAGCTGGGCACCGCGATCGGACGCCGCGGCTGGCGTCTGGTCTACGGCGGCGGCGATGTCGGGCTGATGGGCGTGACCGCGCGTAGCGCGCAGGCGGCCGGTGCTCCGGTCCTGGGCATCATCCCGCGGCGGCTGCTCGACCGCGAGGCCGGCAAGCTCGACCTCAGCGAGCTGCGCATCACCGACACCATGTTCGATCGCAAAGAGCAGCTGATCGAGGCGGCCGATGCGTTCGTGGCGCTACCCGGCGGACTCGGCACGCTCGACGAGATCCTGGACGCGGTGACGCTGCGCCAGCTCGGCTACCATGCCAAGCCGATACTGCTGGTTGATCTCGGCGGCTTCTGGCAGGCCTGCCGGGTGGTGTTCGACCAATTCGTAACGGCCGGTTTCGCCGATCAGGCCGCCGCCCGGCTGCCCGAGTTGGTGCCGGACGTGCCCGCCGTGGTGGAGCGGCTGGCGGCAGCCGCTCGCGCGCGGCGGGCCTGACCAGCCTCACCCTGCTCAGACCTGCGCGGTCGTGGCACCCTGCTCTACGCGGCGGCGGAACAGGGCGGCGAAGTCGATGGGATCGATCATCAGCGGGGGGAAGCCGCCGTCCCGGGTCGCATCGGCCACCACCCGGCGCGCGAACGGGAACAGCAAGCGCGGGCATTCGATCAGCAGCAGCGGCTGCAGGCTGTCGCCCGGGATGTTGGCCAGCGTGAACAGGCCGCCATAGGCGAGCTCGACCAGGAAGACCTGGTTCTCGCCGGCCTTGGCGTCGACGTTGAGGTCGAGCACGACCTCGTATTGCCCCTCGCTGACCTGGGCGGCGCGCACGTCGACCTGGATCTGGATCTCGGGCCTCGCCTGGCCAGGCTGCAGGCCGTAGGGGGCACGCGGGTTCTCGAAGGAGAGATCCTTGACGTACTGGGTCAGGATCGAGAGGCGCGGCGCCTGCTGGGCGGCGGCGTCCGGTTCGCCGCCCCCGTTGGGCCCGGTCGGGGTGTCGGTCATGGAAAAGGCTCCCTCAGGTCGCTGATGACGGCGTCTCGTCGATTTCGAGACGGATGGAATCGGTGTTGTGAAGTTCGGCACCGGTCAGGCCGCGGATGAAGCCCCAATGGCTGACCACGGCAACTCCGTCCCGGTCGGGCATGGCGCCGATCCGGGCGCGAAAGTCGGCACAGCGGGCGGCGAGGCTGGTCCAGCTCTCGATGACCCCGCCCCACCAGAACTCCCCGATCTGGCTGAAGTCGAGCTCCGGCCAGCGCCGAGCGAGCTCCCCGGGCGAGCTGCCCTGATCGCAGGAGAAGGCGCAACGCTCACGCACGGTCGGGTCGATGGCGATCGGCAGCCGCAGCTCGGCCGCAAGGATCGCCGCCGTCTGCAGGGTGCGCTGGTAGGGGCTGGTGATCAGGCGGCACAGGGGCTCGCCCCGCAGGCGTTCGGCAGCCGCGTGGGCCTGTGCGACGCCGCGCGTCGTCAGCGGCGGATCGGGCCAGCCGACATCAACGCGAGTCGCGCCGAAATGCTCGTTCCAGGCCGATTCCGCGTGCCGGATCAGCAACGTCATCGCGAAAGGCGCTCGCGAGGCAGGTTATGCTGGCAGTTCTTCACCGGTTCCGGTTCCAGGGTGGCGCCGCCGTGGGAGTGCCTTGTAGAGAAGCCGACGGCGCGGAAGCAAGGGCGGCGGGGCAACGGGACAGGGCCCGCGCGGCAGACGGTTTGTTTTTGAGGGTTGCAGATTATATCATGAAGGCTATCCACCAGCTTGGTTCGGTGCGCATCATCGAACAGAGCCTCTTCCCTTCGCCAGATGGCGGCCAGTGACACAACGGTATGTCTGACGGATTTGCCTACCTCGATATCCTGTTCTTCGCGATGGTCGCGGCGTTCATCGCCTTCCGTCTGCGTGGCGTGCTCGGTCGCAAGACCGGAAACGAGCGTCCGCGGATCGACCCGATCAGCCAGCGCACCGCGGCTCGCGGCGGCGACAATGTCGTGCCGTTGCCCGAGCGGGCGCCCGCAGGCCCCGCTGCCGAGCCGGCCGATGCGGCGTTCGACCCGAACCGCGCCGGCGTCGCCGACATCAAGCGCGCCGATCCCTCCTTCGACCCGGACCAGTTCCTGCATGGCGCCCGGGCGGCGTTCGCGATGATCGTCGAAGCCTATGCCAAGGGGGACAAGGCATCCCTGCGGCCTCTGCTCGCCGACGAGGTCTACGCGCAGTTTGCAGGCGCCATCGACGCACGCGAGACGGCGGGTCGCAATCTGACCACCGAACTGGTGGCGACCAGGAGCGCTGAGCTGGCGTCCGCCTCGATGCTGGGCAGCCGGGCGCGTGTGACCGTGCGCTTCACCAGCGAGCAGATCAACGTCACCCGTGATTCCGGCGGGGACGTGGTCGAGGGCGATCCGCGTCAGATCGAAACCGTGATCGACTTGTGGACGTTCGAGCGCGACACGCGCTCGCGCGATCCGAACTGGCAGCTGGTGGAGACCGGTGCGTCGAGCTGACGCAGTTGGTGCTGTGCGCCGTCTCCGTCTGGTGGCCCTGGCGGTCCTGACCGCGACGCTGGCGGCTGCGTGCGCCGAGCGCAAGGAAACGCCACCCCCGGGACCGAAGCTGAGCCTGACGCGGGTGAGCTTCGCTGATCTGCCAGGTTGGCCGGACGACGACCCGAGCGAGGCCCTCTCGGCATTCCAGCGCAGCTGCGGGCGGTGGGCCAAGCAGGCCGCGGACAAGAGCGTCGGCGGCGAGCGTAGCCTCGCCGGCACAATTGGCGACTGGCAGCCTGCCTGTGCCGAAGCAGCGGCCACGCCGGCGACGGCGGCGGCCGCCCGGAGCTTCTTCGAGACGGCATTCAGCCCATTCGCGGTCAGCGACGGAACCAAGGCCGACGGCCTGTTCACCGGCTACTACGAGCCGCGGCTGCAAGGATCGCGTGTTCGCGACGGCCGCTATCGCTATCCGCTCTACCGGCGCCCGGCGGATCTCGTCAGTGTCGACCTCGGCCAGTTCGATCCCGAGCTGCAGGGCCGCCGCGTCGCGGGTCGCGTCGAGGGGGGGCGGCTGGTCCCCTATGCGGATCGGGCTGCGATCGACCGTGGCGCCCTGGCCGGCCGCGATCTGGAGCTCCTCTGGGTCGACGATTCGGTCGATCGGTTCTTTTTGGAGATCCAGGGCTCGGGCCAGGTCGAGCTCCCGGACGGCGCGATCACGCGCGTCGGCTACGCGGATCAGAACGGCCGGCCCTATCGGGCGATCGGCAAGGACCTGATCGAAATCGGCGCGATCCCGCGCGAGCAGGTTTCGATGCAGGCGATCCGCGCCTGGCTCGAAGCCAATCCCGGACAGGCGCCGGCGATGATGGCCAAAAACGCCTCCTACGTGTTCTTCCGCGAGACGCAAGACCAGGCCGGCGCGCCCGGCCCGGTCGGCGCCCAGGGCGTACCGCTGACGCCTGGGCGCTCGCTGGCGGTCGACCGCAAGTTCCTGCCGCTGGGCGCGCCGCTCTGGCTCGACACCACCGCGCCCGAGCCGGCAGGGGCGCGACCGCTGCGCAGGATTGTGATCGCGCAGGACACGGGCGGTGCGATCAGGGGTCCGGTCCGTGGCGACGTGTTCTGGGGCGCTGGCCCACAGGCCGCAGCCTTGGCGGGCGCCATGAAGAGCCCGGGCCGGTTGTTCATCCTGCTGCCGCGCGGGCTGACTCCGACCAGCTGAGCCCGTCGCCCGTCGCGCTTGTCCGGCCGAGTGGTTTGTGTTTTATGCGCCCGGTCTTTGACCGACCCCGGAGCTTTCCTGCATGCGCCGCATCGTTCTCGCCACCACGGCCCTGGCCGTGCTCACGCTGGCCGTGCCGGCCATGGCCCAGACGCCCGCCGATCCGGTCGTGGCCGTCGTGAACGGCACCCAGCTTCACAAGAGCGATATCGAGGCGGCGTTTCAGAGCCTGCCCGAGCAGTATCGCCAGATGCCGCTGGAATCGATCTACGACCCGCTGCTGGACCGCGTGATCGACAGCCAGCTCCTGCTGACTGCGGCCGATAAGGCGGGACTGGCCGACAGCCCCGAGGTCAAGGCGCAGCTGGCCAAGGCGCGCGACAACGTGGTGCGCGATGCGTACATCAAGCAGGCGATCGAGAAGGGGACCACCCAGGAGAAGCTCCAGGCCGCCTTCGAGGCGATGAAGAGCCAGCCGGACTTCGCGTTCACCGAGACGCACGCCGCGCACATCCTCGTCGCGGACGAGGCCGAGGCCAAGGCGATCATCAAGCAGCTCCAGGGCGGGGCTGATTTCGCGAAACTCGCCAGCGAGAAGTCGACCGACCCCTCGGCCAAGACCAATGGCGGCGATCTCGGCTTCTTCCGCAAGGAGGCCATGGTGCCCGAGTTTGCGGAAGCTGCGTTCGTGATCGAGCCCGGCAAGATCGGCACCGAGCCGGTAAAATCGCAGTTCGGCTGGCACGTGATCAAGGTGATCGAGCGGCGCCAGACCGAGCCGACCTTCGCCGAGAAGGAGCCCGAGCTGCGCGAGCAGCTGGCGCAGCAGATCGTCACCGCGCTGCTCACCGACGTGCGCACCGGCGCCACCATCGAGCGCTTCAACCTCGACGGCACCCCCAAGCCCGCGACGCCGCCCGAGGCGGCACCGGGTGAGGCGGCACCGGGTGAGGCACCCGCGGCGGCCCCGGCGCAGTAGGGGCTCGGCTCGGGCGGTCGCGTGGCCAAGATCACGCAGCGCTCGCCGCTGGCGCCCGAGCGATTCCCGTCGATCCCGCCGGTCGCCGGGGTGCGCTATGCGACACTCGAGGCGGGAATCCGCTACCGCAACCGTCACGACCTGACCCTGATCGAGGTGCCTTCCGGCAGCACGGTCGCCGGCGTGTTGACGCGCTCGACCACGGCCGGCCATCCCGTGCTGTGGTGCCGCGAGATCCTGGCCCATGGTCGGGTGCGGGCGGTCCTGGTCAACGCCGGCAATGCCAACGTGTTTCGGGGCGGCGAGGGCGACGCCGCCGTCCGGGCCGAGGCGGAGGCGATGGCAACGGCGCTCGGCTGCCGGGCGGACGAGGTGTTCATCGCCTCCACCGGCGTCATCGGTGAGCGCCTGGCGGTCGAGAAGATCACCGCCCGGGTCGACGAGCTGGCCGCCGGACTACGGGCCGACGGTATCGAGGCGGCGGCCAAGGCGATCATGACCACCGACACCTTCGCCAAGGGCGCGATGGCGACCACGGCGATCCATGGCGTGCCGGTGACGCTGGCCGGGATCGCCAAGGGCTCGGGCATGGTGGCGCCCGACATGGCAACCATGCTGGCCTTCGTGGTCACCGATGCCGCCCTCCCGGCCGACCTGCTTCAGGTCATGCTCCGCGAGACGTCCGACGCCTCGTTCAATGCGATCACGGTCGACAGCGACACCTCGACCTCGGACACTTTGCTGCTGTTGGCGACCGCGAAGGCCGGCAACGCTCCGGTCGGCAGTGTCGACGATCCGGCGTTGGCGGACTTTCGTTCGGCGTTGCTGACCGTGCTGCTCGACCTGGCACACCAGGTCGTGAAGGACGGCGAGGGTGCGCAAAAGTTCATCGCGATCACCGTGAGCGGTGCTCGCAGTGACGCCTCTGCCCGGCGGATCGGGCTCGCGATCGCGAACTCGCCGCTGGTCAAGACCGCGATTGCCGGCGGCGACGCCAATTGGGGCAGGGTGATCATGGCCGTCGGCAAGTCCGGCGAGCCGACCCAGATGGACCTGCTCGGGGTGGCGTTCGGCGGCTACAAAGTCGCCCGCGCCGGGGCTGCCGTGCCCGATCTCGACGAGGAGCCGGTGGCAGCCCATCTGGCCGGCCACGAGATCGCGATCGAGGTCACGGTCGGTGACGGGCCGGGCACGGCCACGGTGTGGACCTGCGACCTGACGCACGGCTACATCGACATCAATGCCGACTACCGCTCCTGAGGCGACGGCCAGCGGACTGCGCCTGCTTCTGGTCGCGGCATGCGCGCTCGTCGACCGTGACGGCCGCGTGCTGGTGGCGCAACGGCCAGCGGGCAAGCCGATGGCGGGCCTGTGGGAGTTCCCGGGCGGCAAGCTCGCGGCGGGCGAAACGCCCGAGCAGTGCCTGATCCGCGAGCTGCACGAGGAGCTGGGCATCGACACCGAAACCAGCTGCCTCGCACCGCTGACCTTCGCGTCGCACGGCTATGACGGCTTCCATCTCTTGATGCCGCTCTACGTCTGCCGGGTCTGGCGCGGCGAACCCATCGCGCGCGAGGGTCAGACCCTGCGCTGGTTGCGACCGACGTCGCTGCGCGAGCTGCCGATGCCGGCAGCCGACCGCCCGCTGATCCCGGTGCTGGAAGAGCTGCTGTAGCCTGGAACTCTTCTTTATCCAGACAGCGCACTTCCCGTTTCACCAACGGCACGTTCTCTCGGTACATCGTGGTCAACCGATATGCTGCGGAGACCGTGCCATGCGACGCCGTTCTGCCATCTGCTTCCTCGCCACGGTCGCCCTGTTCCCGATCGCAGCGCGCGCCACCGACGCCCCGGCGCCACGCGCGGTGCTGAACGCCTATAGCGATCTGGCCCAGGCGATGTACGGGGATGCGTTGACGACGGCGCAGCAGCTCGATGCCGCCGTAGCGGCGCTGCTCGCGTCGCCCGGCGAGGCGACGCTGGCTGCTGCGCGGGAAGCGTGGCGCGCGGCGCGGGTGCCCTACATGCAGACCGAGGTGTTCCGCTTCGGCAATCCCGTGGTCGACGACTGGGAAGGCAGGGTCAACGCCTGGCCGCTCGACGAGGGCCTGATCGACTATGTCGATTCCTCCTACGGCGACAGCTCGGATGAGAATCCGCTCTACACCCTGAACGTGATCGCCAACACGCAGCTGCGCATCGGGCCGGATGTAGTCGACGCCACCACGATCACCAAAGAGCTGATCGGCGGCACGCTGCAGGAAGCGCTCGACGTCGAGAAGAACGTCGCCATCGGCTACCACGCGATCGAGTTCCTGCTCTGGGGCCAGGACCTCAATGGCACCGGACCAGGTGCCGGCAACCGGCCGTGGACCGATCTGGCTGAGGGCGATGCCTGCACCAACAAGAACTGCGACCGGCGGCGGGCCTATCTCGTCGCCGCGACCGAACTTCTGGTGGACGATCTGGGCGAGATGGTCGCCGACTGGGGACCCGACGGCGCCGCGCGCACTGCAGTCGCGGAGCGCGACGACGCGGCCGGCCTGACGGCGATCCTGACCGGCATCGGCAGCCTGTCCTACGGCGAGCTCGGCGGCGAGCGGATGAAGCTGGGTCTGCTGCTGCACGATCCCGAGGAGGAGCATGACTGCTTCTCCGACAATACCCACAACTCGCACTACTATGACCAGGTCGGCATGATGGCCATCTGGAACGGCCGCTATACCGGGCTGGACGGCAAGGTGGTCGAGGGGCCGAGCGTGGCCACGATCGCTGCCGTTAAGGCGCCCGACGCCAAGGCCGCGGTCGACGCGCGGATGGCCGAGACGCTGGCCCGGATGCAGGCGATCAAGGACACGGCCGACAGCGGCAAGATGGCCTATGACCAGATGCTGGCTTCCGACAATCCGGAAGGCAACGCGTTGATCCAGGGTGCGGTCGATGCGCTGGTGGCCCAGACCCGTGCCGTCGAGGCCGTGGTCGCGGCGCTGGACCTTAAGATCGAGGTCGAGGGCTCCGACAGCCTCGACAACCCCACGGCCGTCGGCCAGTAGCCGCGTCCATGCAGCTCTGCCGCCGCGGCCTGCTAACGGCGGCCGCAGGTTCGGCCGTCGCGATGGCGCTCCCTGGCCGGGCGCGCTCCGGGGCGGCCATGCTCCATGAGGTTACGCTGACGGCAGCCGAGCGACCGACCGCGATCCTCGGCAAGGCCGAGCCGCCGCTGCCGCTTTGGACCTATGGCAGCACCGGCACGCCGGTGCTGCGCTTCCAGCGAGGCGACCGGTTGCGGGCGACCCTGGTCAACCAGCTGACCGAGCACACCTCGATCCACTGGCACGGCATCCGCGTGCCCAATTCTGAGGACGGGGTACCCTACATCACGCAGCAGCCCGTGCAGCCCGGCGAACAGTTCGTCTATGAATTCGAGTTGGTCGACACCGGCACCTACTTCTTTCACCCTCACTGCGACACCGCCGTGCAGCTCGGCCGCGGCCTGGTCGGCATTCTGGTGGTCGAGGGCGATAGCCCGCTCTCGTTCGATGCCGACCTCGTCGTCGCCATGCGCGACTACCGGGTCGACGATGCCGGAAAGTTTCTGCCATTCATGACCGACGCGGGCGCCAGCCGTGGCGGCACGTTCGGCAGCCTGCGCACGGTCAACGGCATCCCCCGGCCGACGATCGCGGTCCCGGCCGGCGGCGACATCCGGCTGCGCCTGCTCAACATCGACAATACCCGGGTGATGGAAGTCGGTTTCGAGGGCGCCGACGCGGCGCTGCTCGCGATCGACGGCAATGCGGTGGCACCGATGCCGCTGAAGTCCTGGCGCATGGGTCCGGCCATGCGCATCGATGTCGCGCTGCGTGCACCCGCGGCCGGTCGGACGGCTCGCCTGCTCGACTATTTCGCGGCCGAGCCGGTGCAGCTGGCCCGGTTCGACGCTCAAGGTGAAGGCCTTGCGCGACCGACCTTCGATCCCTGGCCACTGGCCGCCAATCGGCTGGCCGAGCCCGTGCCGCAAGGCGCCGAGCGGCTGCGATTGACCTTCTCCGCCACCGGGATTGCGCAGGATCTCGTGCTGCCCGATGGCCAGGTGCTGCGCTACTCCGACGGGTTGTGCCTGTCGGACCGGACCTTCTGGGCGATCAACCGCCAATCCTGGCCGCAGAGCGACCATCGGCAACTGCCGCCGCCGCTGTTCGAGATCGGGCGCGGCAAGACGCAAATATTGGAGCTGGTCAACGCCACGCCGCAGATGCACCCGATCCACCTCCATGGCCAGTTCTTCAAAGTGCTGCATGGGCAGCGAGGCGTGCCACCATTCTGGGCCGACACGGTCCTGCTCGGCCCCAAGGACCGGACCGAGGTTGCCTTCGTCGCGGACAATCCCGGCGATTGGATGCTCCACTGCCATATCATCGAGCATCAGGAGACCGGGATGATGGCGTACTACCGCGTCGCATGAGGTGGCTCGCCGGCATAGCGGTCCTGTGGCCGGCGCTCGTCGGGTTGGCGCCTGCCGGTGCTGCCGACGGGCTCACGGTCGCCATCGGCAAGGCGCTGTTCGCGCGCAACTGGGTGCCGGCGCCGGCATCGACCCGCGGCACGGACGGGCTTGGACCGCTCTTCAACGCACGCAGCTGCACCGGCTGCCATCGGGGCGGCGGCGGGGCGACGGCCTTGATCGAAGGCCCCGACCTGCCGCGGGAGCTGGTGGTGCGCCTGCCGGCCGGCTCGCCCTATGGGCGCCAGCTGCAGACGGATGCCGTGCCCGGCCTGACCCCCGAGGGCAAACCCCAGGTGCGCTACGTGGATGTCCCGCTGCTGCTGGCCGACGGGACGAGCGTCGTCTTGCGACGGCCGACCTTCGCTGTCGGCGACGCGGGTTTCGGGCCGGTTCCGGCGCACCTGTCCCCCCGCTTGGCACCGTCGCTGCGCGGCCTCGGCCTGTTGGCGGCGATCCCTGCCGACGTAATCGCCGCGCGCGCCGATCCGGATGACCGCGACGGCGATGGCATTCGCGGCCGGGTCGGCGCCGGACGGTTTGGTCTGCGCGCCGAGCAGCCGAGCCTGCGAGAACAGGCCGCGGACGCGCTGCTGGTCGATCTGGGTCTGGCCACCACGCTGCGCGCCGCGCCGGCGGGCGATTGCACGGCGGGCCAAGCAGACTGCCGCGCCGCGCCGCAAGGCGACGAGGCTGGCCAGCCGGGCGTCGAAGTCGGCGACGAAATTCTGGACAGCATCGTCGCCTACCTCGCCGCCCTCCCACCGCCGGTCGCACCGGCAGGCGGCCATGACGCGGCCGGCGCCCAACTCTTCGGCACGCTCGGTTGCTCGGCCTGCCATGCGCCCACGCTCGCCGGGACGACCGCCGCGGCCTATACGGATCTCCTGCTTCACGATCTGGGTCCCGAGTTGGCCGACCAGGGTGCCGCGGCCGACGCGAATGCGCGTCTGTGGCGCACGGCGCCGTTGTGGGGGCTCGGATCGACCCCGGCCCTACTGCATGACGGCCGCGCCCGAAACCCGCAGGAGGCGATCCTGTGGCATGGTGGCGAGGCCGAACCGGCGCGCGAGCGCTTCCGGGCACTGGACGCGGCGACGCGCGACCAGCTGTTGACCTTCCTGGCCGGCCTCTAGGAGATCCCGCGTGCGCCGCGCGACCATACTGACCTTGCTGGCCGTGCTCGGCCCGATGCAGCCGGCCTTCGCCGACCAGACCTCGATCGGCGATACGTTGCGCCGTGCGGTGGTGGCTCCGCTCTACGCCGACTACGATCAGGCCGCACAACGGCTTGCGGCGACCGCGCCCGATTGCGACGGCGACTGGCGCGCCACGGTCGGGCCGGTTTTCGTCACCAGCCTGCTGGCCTGGCGGCGGCTGGAGGCGGCCGGTGCCGGGCCGGCGGCGGTGCCCGAGACGGCGTCGCGGGTCTATTTCTGGCCGGACAAGCACGGTACCGCTGGCCGCCAGCTCGCGGCAGCGCTCAGGGATCAGCCGCCAGACCTGGAGACCTCCGCTGGCCTCGCGGGCCAGAGCGCCGGGCTGCAGAGCCTCGCCGCACTCGAGCAGCTGCTGTACGGCGAAGCGCCCACCAACCCCTTTGCATGCCGGTTTGGGCTCGCCGTTGCGGGCTTTCAGGCGCAGCTGGCGGCGGAGATGGCGGCAGGTTTCACGCACGATGCGACCCCGGGAGCCACGTTCGCGCTGGCGATGTTCACCGGCATGCGCACGACGCTGGACACGGTGATCCAGCTCGACCTGGAGCGGCCGTTCGGCGCCGACCTCGCCACGGCGCGTGGGGAACGGGCGCGCGCCTGGCGGGGCAACCTCTCGCTGCCGCTGATCGGCGCCGCCATGGACACGGTGGCGCGCGTCTACACGGCACCGGACGGGTTCTCGACCCAGATCCAGGCCAGCGTCGAGCTGTCGGCGCTCGATGCGATGCTCCGCGAAGGGTTGCAGGCGGCGCGGACGGGCGTGACCGAGATCAAGGAGCCGCTGCAGATCGCCGTGAGCGATCCGGCGGCACGGCCGCAAGTGCAGCGGTTGCTGGACGAGCTGCACACGGTGCGCCGGCTCCTGGCGGAGCGCCTGGCGCCGGCGCTCGGGCTGGCCGCGGGCTTCAACGCGCTGGATGGGGACTGAAGCATGGATATCAGCCCACTGCTGCCGCGCCGTGCTGCGCTGACCGGCGCCCTCGGCGGTACCGCCGCCTTCCTCGCCCTGCGCGCCTGCGCCGCGCGGGCCAGCGCCGGGCCGCTGTTTCTGGTCTGTCGCGTGCACCCGGTGGCGGGCGCCGGCGTGGCGCTGGTCGAGGAGGACGGGCGCGGCCTGCCGGGGCCGAGCCTGCCGGGGCGCGGCCACGGTGTCTGCCTGCGGCCGGGCAGCGAGGAAGCCGTGGTGTTCGCGCGCCGGCCCGGCACCTTCGCCGCTGTGTTCGAGCCGCGCAGCGGGCTGGTCCACCGCCGCTTCGACACCCCGGCCGACCGGCATTTCTACGGCCACGGCGTGTTCGAGCCGAGCGGGCGGATCCTGTTCGCGACCGAGAACGACATCACGCGCGGCGAGGGCGTGCTGGGCCTCTACGACGCGGCCGACGGCTATCGGCGGGTCGGCGAGGTGGATGCGGCCGGCATCGGCCCGCATGACATCGCGCTGCTGCCGGACGGACGGACGCTGGCCGTGGCCAATGGCGGGATTCTGACGCTGCCCGAAACCGGGCGGGCGATGCTGAATGTCGACAGCATGCAGCCGAGCCTGAACCTGATCGAGGCCGAGAGCGGGCGGCTGGTCGAGGCGCAGCGGCTGGCGCCGGAGCTGCACCAGCTCTCGATCCGCCATCTGGCGCAGGCGCCGGACGGGCTGATCGCCGCTGGGATGCAGTGGGAGGGGCCGGCCGGCCGGCCGGTGCCGCTGGTGGCCGTGTCGCGCGGCGCCGGCCTCGTGCCGCTGCAGGCGCCCGACGAGGTGCTGGCGACGATGGCGGCCTATATCGGCAGCGTCGCCTTCGACCGTACCGGGGCCGTGATCGGTGCGAGCTGTCCGCGCGGCGGCCGCATCGCGTTCTGGCGCGCGGCGGACGGGGCGTTCCTCCGCACGGTCGAGCTTGCCGATGCCTGCGCCATCGGCCCGGCGCCGGCGGCGGGCCGGTTCCTGGTCGCGACCGGGCTCGGGCTGGTCCTGGAGCTCGACCCGCTCACCGGGGTCACCGCACCGCTCGGCGAGCGGGCGCCGGTGGCCTACGACAACCATCTGACGGTGCTCTGACGGGTGGCAGCCGGCGGCCGTTGACGCTATCCCTGCACCGAGCGGGAGACGTGGATGCTGCGCGAGATCGTGCTGGATACCGAGACCACCGGGCTCGACCCGGACCAGGGCCATCGCATCGTCGAGGTGGCGGCGCTGGAGCTGGTCAACCATCTGCCGACCGGCCGCACCTTCCACAGCTACGTCAACCCGCAGCGCGACATGCCCGAGGAGGCGTTCCGGGTGCATGGGCTGAGCGCCGTGTTCCTGCGCGACTATCCCGTGTTCGCCGAGGTCGCTGGGCCGCTGCGTGGAGTTCCTCGAGGACAGCCCGCTGATCATCCACAACGCGGCGTTCGACATGCGCTTCCTCAGCGCCGAGCTGACCCGGCACGCGCTGGAGCCGCTGGCGTTCGCGCGCGCGGTCGACACGCTGCAGCTGGCGCAGCGGCGCTTCCCCGGCACCTCCAACAGCCTCGACGCGCTGTGCCGGCGCTTCGCGGTCGACAACGCGGCGCGCACGCTGCACGGCGCCCTGCTGGACTGCGAGCTGCTGGCCGAGGTCTATCTGCACCTGATCGGCGGGCGCCAGACCATGCTGGGGCTGGACCGGCCGGGCATGCGCAGGCTCGGGCCGGCCATCGCCCGACCGGTGCGTCTGCCGCGGCCCTTCGCCCCCTCGCCCGAGGAGCTGGCGGCGCATGCCGCGTTCGTGGCCAAGCTCGACGAGCCGATCTGGCTGATGTAGCCGCTGTCTGCGACGCGTCACCGCTTTGCGGCATGGTGACGCCGGGGCTACAAGCCTCCCACCCCATCTCGCCCGCGGAGGCTCCCGATGCAGAAGATCAAGGTGCAGAACCCGATCGTCGAGCTCGACGGCGACGAGATGACCCGGATCATCTGGCAGATGATCAAGGACAAGCTGATCCTGCCCTATCTCGACGTGAACCTGCTCTACTACGATCTGGGGGTCGAGCACCGCGACGCCACCGACGACAAGGTGACGATCGAGGCCGCCGAGGCGATCAAGCAGCACAATATCGGCGTCAAGTGCGCCACGATCACGCCCGACGAGGCCCGGGTGAAGGAGTTCGGCCTGAAGTCGATGTGGAAGTCGCCCAACGGCACGATCCGCAACATCCTGGGCGGCACCATCTTCCGCGAGCCGATCGTCTGCAAGAACGTGCCGCGGCTGGTGCCCGGCTGGACCAAGCCGATCGTGATCGGCCGCCACGCGTTCGGCGACCAGTACCGCGCCACCGACGTCAAGATCCCGGGCAAGGGCAAGCTGCGGCTGCTGTTCGAGCCCGAGGGCGGCGGCCAGCCGATCGACCTCGAGGTGTTCAAGTTCCCCGAGGCCGGCGTCGCGCATGGCGATGTACAATCTCGACCAGTCGATCCGCGACTTCGCCCGCGCCTCGATGAACTACGCGCTGAACTGCGGCTACCCGCTCTATCTCTCGACCAAGAACACCATCCTCAAGGTCTATGACGGCCGCTTCAAGGACCTGTTCCAGGAGGTGTACGACACCGAGTTCGCCGACAAGTTCAAGGCCGCCGGCCTGACCTACGAGCACCGGCTGATCGACGACATGGTGGCCTCGGCGCTGAAATGGTCGGGCGCCTTCGTCTGGGCCTGCAAGAACTACGACGGCGACGTCCAGTCCGACACGGTGGCCCAGGGCTTCGGCTCGCTCGGCCTGATGACCTCGGTGCTGCTGACGCCCGACGGCAAGACCGTCGAGGCCGAGGCGGCGCACGGCACGGTGACCCGCCACTACCGCGAGCACCAGCAGGGCAAGCAGACCTCGACCAACCCGATCGCCTCGATCTTCGCCTGGACCCGCGGCCTCTCCTACCGCGGCAAGCTCGACGGCACGCCCGCGGTCGAGCAGTTCGCCCAGGACCTGGAGCGGGTCTGCATCGACACGGTCGAGGCCGGGCACATGACCAAGGACCTGGCCGTGCTGATCGGCCCGGACCAGCCGTGGATGAACACCAACCAGTTCCTGGACAAGCTGGACCAGAACCTCAAGGCCAAGATGGGGGTCTGACCCTCAGGCTCGGCGCGGCGCTGCTGGCGCGGGGGCAGGCAGCAGCGCGGCGCTGCCCGCCTCGGCCTGCTCCAGGCGCAGCCGCCGCAGCCTCGCCTCGGCCCAGATCCGGACCGCCTGCTCACCCTCGGCGATGGCTGCATCCTCTTGATCGGCAACGGGTTCCTCGGCGTCGATGACGGCCATCGAGGCG
>CAWCSG010000014.1:0-300590 GCA_963798145.1 uncultured Alphaproteobacteria bacterium | reverse complement strand
ACCAGACGCTGGCGGCGCTGGCGCGGGAGGGTTCCCGCGCCGCGGCCTGAGTCGGTCTGTCGACGAATACGGGCGCCAGCACGCGGCGCGACGGAGCCCGCGAGCGCCGCGGGCTCCGTCGCGGCTGAAGCTAAAGCGCGTTCAGGTAATTGACCAAATCCGTCCGCTGCTGGGGGGTCAGGGCCATGTTGAAGCGCTTGTTGTAGAAGTCGACAACCTCGCTGGTGCTGCGTGCCGATCCGTCGCTGAACAGGGGCTCGCGCGCCGCGAGGGCGCGGATCGGCGGCACCGTGCGGCGGCCAATGTCACTGCACCTCCCGGTCAGGATCGCGAGGCCGGGGTCGTTGGTCACTACCTTGGTTCGGTATTGCTCGCCGGCGGCATTCTTGGGAAACACGGTTGTGGCGCCGTTGCGACAGGTCAGCTCAAAGATCGGCAGGTCGAACGAGGGCGGCGGGCCACCGAACCCGAACGCCGATCCGCCGATGCCGATGTCGTGCTGCGCTTCGGGGAACGCGTCGTTGCCGTTGTGGGCCTGGTTGTGGCAGGTCGTGCAGGTACCGACGATGCCCTTGTTGTCAGCGCCGTTGCCCACGGCGCCGATATTGTTCAAGCCGGCAACGTCGGCAATCTTGAAGTTGCGCTTGGTGAAGATCTCCTGGCCGCGGAATATCGACTGGCGCCGCGCCGCCTGGAGCGCGGACCCGGACGTGGCGCTCCAGTTGTTGAACTCGTCGAAAACCGTGCCCCCGGGGCCGGAGCCTGGGTGGATGCTGAACGGGGCAGTGGATAGGTTCCTCGGGCCGCCGGAGACCCCGCCGACAACATCGAGCCGGCCGGCGTAGCGGTCCTCGATCTGGGCGCTGAATACCCGGTTCTCGAAGTCGACCATCTCCTTAAGTTTGTCGTCGTTTGGCACGATGATCGTTGCGCCATGGGCGAGCGTAGCACCGAGCGCCTGCAACTTCAGGGTCGGGTCTCGGCCCTCCCACATGATATTTCCGGTCAGGAAATTGCCTGTGGCGGGGTCCTTGTGATCGGCGTCGAAAACCACGCCGGTGAGCGGGTCACGGGCGAAGGCGACGGGGTCGGCATCGGCGAGCGATGTTGTTACGAACTTGAGGTTCGCCGAGATCCGCGGCCGCCGGTAGACGGAGATGATGTTCTGCTTCAATCCGTACACGGGATCGATATTGCAGCCGGGACGGTCACTCAGCAGCTTGATGGTGAATTCGGCGCCGACCGGTAACGGAAAGAAGATCCGCGTCAGACCCTTGTTGAGCATCAGTGAATGGGCATTCTGGCGCGGCCCCGTGCCCCGGCCTCGCAGGCCGCCATACTGGGCGCCCGACGAGTACTGGGCCCCGACCTTGCTCGGGCAGTCGGCCCCGTCCACCGGATCGAACAGCGGGTCGTTGCCCCTGGTCGCCTGAAAGCGCGCCTTGATGTTGCGGACGCTGATGCTCATCCCGCTCGGGATCTGGTGACATGTGGCGCACGAACGCCCGTTGCTGGTCAGCGAGGTGTCGAAGAACGCGTTGTCCGCCGTGTTCACGTCCCCTTCGCCCGTCAGGTAGGTGCCCAACGTGCCGAATGGGTTGCGGTCGAACTCCTCCTTGTGGATCACCGCTGGGATGCCGCCCTGATCGTAGATCTGCGCCGGCTGTGGCGCTTTCAGGAAGAGGGGGAAGGTGCGCTTAAAATAATCCGGCATTTTGGGCAACGCCGGGATCTCGCCCTGCGTGATGGAGTTTGGCGGCTCGGGCGTCCTCGGCGTTGGGTCCGGGCCGCTTGGGATCCAGTCCGCGGCCCCTGCATGCTGCGGCATTACCAGCTCGACCGCCGCTAGGCAGAGAATGCTCACCGCCGAAGAAAGCACAATGTGGCGTAGCGGGCTCGGTGAGCGAGGTTGACGCATTGTTGGCATGCGCATGACGTAACGTCTCCATCTGGATCAAGACTCAAGGCTGTCTTGATTTTTGTTTTCAAGTAGCGCGATATTCTACCAGATGATCGGTACTGAATTACCGTCGCATCTCCTCTCGTTGCTGACGTCTCTCAAACGACAGTCGGTTAGGTTCGCGAGCACTCGACTATGCGCGCTCCGCGAATATCGAACTGATGGCCGATTCCCTATGGCGGTGCAACCAAACTCAAATCGTCGAACAAACTATCCGGGTCATGCCATCCATACGTATAAATGACTTAATCTGTACTCGACACGCGCTTTAGGTCTAATGAAATCGAATCCCGAAGAACGCAGAGGAGCAATAATATTGACTTTACATAATCTGGAGGTGTGGACCTGGACAGTGAGAGGTTTGGTGCGCCCGGGCGTGAAAGCAGGTCATGGTTGGGCGAGGCCACTCGTCTCTTCACGCTTACGTGTTCGTAAGTGGCTTGCCGCTCTGAGAAACGAGGGTCCTGCGGATAGGGCCCGATGCGCAGGGTCGCGCCGCGCCTAGCAATTCCCTCGCAGCCGCACGCAAGCAGCCGCGTTCGAGCCGCCGCTCAACCCTTCCCGGCTGCGATCATCCGCCGCAGCCGGCTCACGCCGCCTGGGGAATCTCGAGTGCTCCCCAGACGTCTTGCAGGGCGGCGACCAGCTGGTCCATCAGCGCCTCGTCGTGGGCCGGGCCGGGCGTGATGCGCAGGCGTTCGGTGCCGCGCGGCACGGTCGGGTAGTTGATCGGCTGCAGGTAGATGCCGTGCCGCTCGAGCAGCAGGTCGGACGCGGCCTTGCAGCGCACGGGATCGCCGACCCGCAGCGGCACGATGTGCGACGGGCTCGTCATCACCGGCAGGCCCGCCGCCAGCAGCCGCCGCTTCAGCGTCGCCGCCCGCTCCTGCTGCGCCGCGCGCAAGGCGGCTCCGGCCGGGCCGGCCAGCAGCCGCACCGCCGCCAGCGCGCCGCCGACCACCGCCGGCGGCAGCGAGGTCGTGAAGATGAAGCCCGGCGCGTGGCTGCGCACCGCGTCGACCAGCGCCGCGCCGCCCGCGATGTAGCCGCCCATGCAGCCGAACGCCTTGCCCAGCGTGCCCTGCACCACGTCGACCTCTTCCATCACCCCGTCGCGCTGGGCGACCCCGGCACCCGTCGCGCCGTACATGCCGACCGCGTGCACCTCGTCGAGATAGGTCAGGGCCCCGTAGCGCCGGGCCAGCGCGCAGACCTCGGCCACCGGGCCGAAATCGCCGTCCATCGAGTACACGCCCTCGAACGCCACCAGCTTCGGCCGCTCGCGTGGTGCCGCCGCCAGCAGCTGCTCGAGCTGCGCCAGATCGTTGTGGCGGAAGATCCGCTTCTCGCAGCCCGCCGCGCGCACGCCCGCGATCATCGAGGCGTGGTTGTTCGCGTCCGACAGGATCAGGCAGCCCGGCAGCAGCCGCGCCAGCGTGCCGATCGCCGCCTCGTTGGCGACGTAGCCCGAGGTGAACAGCAGGGCCGCGGGCTTGCCGTGCAGCTGCGCCAGCGCGGCCTCGAGCTCGACATGCAGCCGCGTCGTGCCCGCGATGTTGCGCGTGCCGCCGGCACCGGCACCGTAGCGCCGCACCGCCGCCGCCGCACCGTCCAGCACCGCGGCGTGATGCCCCAGGCCCAGATAGTCGTTCGAGCACCAGACCACCACCTCGCGCTCGGCCCCGTCCGGACCGCGCCACACCGCCCGCGGCCAGCTGCCCACCCGGCGCGCCAGGTCCGCGAACACCCGGTAGCGGCCCTCCGCCCGAACCCCCGCAACGCAAGCCCGGAAATGACCCTCGTAGTCCATCCATCTGCCTCCGACGGCTCGGCCGGGCTTGCACCCCCCGCCCATGGAACGAAATGGCCCCGGGCGAATGCGAACTCGACCGGGGCCAAACGTGTTGATGCCAAGGGCTATGGCCCGGGCGACGAGATCGCCGCTAGAGGGCGCTCAGGAAGTTCACGAGATCGGTCTTCTCCGGGACCGTCAAATTCATCACGAAGCGCTGGTTATAAAAGTCCACCACGGCACCGAGGTCCTTCGCGGAGCCGTCATGGAAGTACGGTGCCCGCGCCGACAGAGCCCGCAACTGTGGCACTGTCTGCTGCCCGAGATCGGCGCACTTGCCGGTGATCAGCCCCTTACCCGGATCGTTGGTGATGATCTGCGTGCCGTAGTACGGATGCTTGGCGCCGTTAATGCAGGTGAACTTGAAGATCGGCAGATCGTTCGCCGGTGAAGGGCTTGAGCCGAAGCCTTGTGCCGCTTGGTCGCCGTTGAAGCTCGCCGCCGTCGCATGACCGCCAACGCCGAGATCGCGCTGGGGTGGCGTAACGAAATCGTTGCCGGCGTGCGGCATGCCATGGCAGGTCTGGCAGTTGACCGGGAAGATCGTGACCGGGTTGGTGCCAGGGCCGCCGCCGAACAGATCATTGAACCCGCCCACGTTGGCGACCGTCAGCGGCCGGTTGAGGAAGATCGCCTGGCCACGCTCGATCGACGCCTGCGCATCGGCCTTGGCATTGCCCGTGAGATTGGCCCAGTTGCTATATTCAGTAAATGCCGGGGGCGGTGGGAATGCCTGAGGGGCTGCCGTCGGCCTGTTCGAAAGAAAGTTCGGTCCGCCTTCGGCATTGGAGTCCAGGCGACGCGCCTTCTTGTCGACGATCTGGGCGCTGAAGAACTTGGTCTCGAAGTCGACGATTTGCTGCAGTTGAGTCTGGGTCGGCACGCTCGTTGCCTGAGCGTGGCCGAGGGTAGCTGAAACGGCTTGACTGAAAAGGTTCGGCTCACGGCCGTCCCACATTACTTGCGTTTGCCCCCCTTGGCCGGGGTCATCGTTCGGATTCTTGAACCGCAGGTTCGCGGACAGGATCGGCCGCCGGTACACCGACAGGATCTTCTCGCCCGTCACCGGATCCTTCCCGAACGTGGCGTTGTTGTTGCAGCCCGGTCGATCGCTGATGACCTCGACGGTATATTCCGCATTGGCGGGCACCTTGATCGGGATCCGGATCAGGCCCTTGTTGAGCAGCAGCGAGTAGGCATCCTTCAGAGCCCTTCTTGCCGCGGCCCTTGTTGCCGCCATAGAGCGAACCGGACGTGTATTGGGGGGGCACCGCGTCCGGGCAGTTGGCGCCGTCGACCGGGGCGAACAGCGGGTCGTTCAGGTTCGAGCGGAACCTCTTCTTGATGTTCGTCAAGGCGAGGCCCATGCCGCTGGGCGGGTTGTGGCAGGTGACGCAGGACCGTCCATTCTGACCCAAAGACTGGAAGAACGCATTGTTGGCGGTGATCGTCACGCCCTGCGTGTTGTAATTGCCGAGCTGCCCGTCCCGGTTTCTGAACGTCTCGTTCTGATTGATGATCTTCGGGATGCCGCCCTGCTTCCAGATCTTGGCCGGAAGTGGCGCATACAGGTTCGAGCGATAGGTCGACAGCAGATAGGGTGGTGACTTCGGCGGCACCTTGACATCGCCCGCGTCGACGCTGTCGGGCGGTGCCGGGTTGGTCGGGCCGGTCGTGGGCGGCTCCTCGTAGGTCTGCGCCGACAGCGGACCCAGCGGCACCGCCAGGCACAGCAGACTCGCCGCGGACAGCAGGCTGCAGCGCAGGATACGCCGCTGCCGCAGGTTCTCGTCTTTCATTTCAAGCATGACACAACGTCCTCCGCCTCTGCCGATATTCTATATTGGACTCGACTAGCCTTGGCATGAGATAGCCGAGCAGGTTCCCACCATTTATCTGAATTCGACCATAGATAGTAAGTCGACATTCAGCGTCATGCTCCATTGAGTCCAGAGATGAGCGCACCTTAATGCGTTCTCTTGGATAACCCGAGAGAGCTTCGGTACATGACGCTATCGTAAGCTTGGACCCAAAACAAGATCCTTAAACCATGAGAGATCAATTTATTCCAAACCTTGATTTATAACGTACAACGCGAACAATTTTGATTGGAAATGTCGGCTGAATAAAGAGAGCGCCAAATGGTACGCCGAATTCTATACCTGAAAGATTATTCGAGACTTGGAGATAATCCGAAAAGGTTCGAATTTTTATCGGGCTACTCGGGCCGGTGGCCGTCATTGCGAGGCCTCGCTTGGCCCGCCATCGACAAGGCAAGCCCCGGCGCGGCGGGCATGCCGGGCCGGGGCTTTGTCAAGTGGTCGGCGTGTCGACCCGAGCCGGGGAACGAGGTCGGCTGGGGTCGCCGCCGGCGCGGCTAGAGGGCGCTGAGGAAGTTGACCAGGTCGGTCTTCTCCTGCGCGGTCAGGTTGATCGCGAAACGCTGGTTGTAGAAATCCACGACGCCGTTCAGGTCCTTGGCGGAGCCGTCGTGGAAGTACGGCGCCCGCGCCGCCAGCGCGCGGAGCTGGGGCACCGTGGTCTGGCCGAGGTCGGAGCACTTGCCGGTGATCAGCCCCTTGCCCGGGTCATTGGTGACGACCTTCGCCCCATAGAAGGGATGTGGGTGCGCCGTTGTGCAGGTCGAACTCGAAGATCGGCATGTCGGTCGCCGGCGCGGGCGCCGTGCCGACCCCTGCGCCGCCAGCGGGCCGTTCGAGGCTCGCCGCGGTCGCCTGGCCGCCGATGCCGAGGTCGCGCTGCGGCGGGAACACGATCTCGCTGCCGGCGTGCGGCATGCCATGGCAGGTCTGGCAGTTGACCGGGAAGAAGCCGCCCTGCGCGGGGGGCAGGAGCGGGTTGAGGCCGATGAGATCGTTGAACCCGCCGACATTGGCGACCGTCAACGGCTTGTTGAGGAAGATGTCCTGTCCACGCTGGATCGAGGCCTGCTCGTCCGCGCTTCGGGTTGCCGGTGAGGTTGGCCCAGCTGTTGTATTCGTCGAACGCCGGCGGCGGCGGGAAGCCGGCGGGCAGACCGTCGACCGGCCCGACAGATGCAACGGGCCCGCCGAAGGCGCCGTTTGTGTCCAGCTTGCCGGCCTGCTTGTCTTGGATCTGCGCGGTGAAGAACTTGGTCTCGAAGTCGACGATCTGGTCGACCTGCGCCGCGGTCGGCGGGTTGATCGCCTGCGCATGGCCCAGGGTCGCGTCGATTGCCTGCGTGCGCAGGCTCTGCTCGCGCCCGTCCCACATCACGTTGGTCTGGCCCGATATGCCCGGATCGTCGTTCTGATCCTTGAAGCGGAGGTTCGCCGACAGGATCGGACGCCGGTACATCGACAGGATCGTCTCGCCGGTCTCCGGATCCTTGTTGAAGGCCGGGCTCAGATTGCAGCCCGGCTTGTCGCTCAGCACCTTGACGGTGTACTCGGCATTTGCCGGGCACCTTGATGCCGACCCGGATCAGGCCGCGGGTGAGGAGCATCGAGTAGGCTTCCTTGAGCGCCTTCTTGCCCTTGCCCTTGTTGCCGCCGTAGAGCGAGCCCGAAGTGTATTGCGCCGGCACCGCGTCCGGGCAGTTCGCGCCGTCGACCGGTGCGAACAGCGGGTCGTTCAGGTTCGAGCGGAAGCGCGCCTTGATGTTCTTGAGGCTCAGGCCGAGCCCGCTCGGCGGGTTGTGGCAGGTGACGCAGGAGCGGCCGTTCGTGCCCAGTGACTGGAAGAAGGCGTTGTTCGCGGTGATCGTGGCGCCCGGCACATTGTAGTTGCCGACCTTGCCGTGCGGGTTGGCGAACTGCTCACTCTGCTTGACCACCGTCGGGATGCCGCCCTGCTTCCAGATCTTGGCCGGCAACGGGGCGTACATGTAGGAGCGATAGGTCGACAGGAAATAGTTCGGTGTCTTCGGCGGCACCGCGATTGCCCCGCCGTCGACGCTGTTCGCCGGTGCCGGGGCGGCCGGGGCCACCGTCGGCGGCTCCTCGTAGGTCTGCGCCCAAAGCGGCGCCTGGGGCACCGCGAGGCACAGCAGGCTCGCCGCCGACAGCAGGCTGCAGCGCAGCGCGCGCCGGTGCCGTAGGTTTGCGTCTCTCAAGTCAAGCATCACACAAAGCCCTCCGTCTCTGCCAGAAGTTAAGCGCGCGCTCGACTGCACCTGGCATGATATAGCCGAGCCCCACTGCATCGTTCACCTGACCTAAATGGCCGGGTTCAGGTGAAAATTTTCTCGGCCAGTCCGTTATTCTCGGCAATTCGCACATACGGGTATGCGGATTGGAGAGAACCCAGGCGCCTCGGTTCATGACGCTATCGCAGGGATTTGGTGGAAACAATATGCCTAATAAAGGAAAACCTTTTATAGGTTAAATGGAAATTTTAACCTGGACGCGCGGAGGAAAGTTACAAAATGTATTCCGGGTTAGAAAATGTGCTCTTGGATACGCAAAATCTACATCATAGGTTTTATTCGAATTGAGTGGGCCAGCGACACGCGCTGGCGAATGCGCCGTTTGGAAATCACTGCGGCCGTACCCCGGCGCGCCGCCGCCTCAGCTTGACACCTCCCGCGTCGATCACGACGTTCGGCGTCAGGAGGGGCCGGAGCATGGCGGACGGCGAGGAGGAGGAGTGCCCGGCGCAGCGGCGGCTGGCTTGGGCACTGACGGGCTCTGGGCACGATTTCCTGGAGTGCCTGGAACTCATGCGCCGCCTGGGCGCCATGGACGTGTTTCTGTCCAAGGCTGCGGCCGAGGTGATCTATCTCTACACCAAGGACCGGGACCCGTTTCCGGAGACGATCCGGCTGATCAAGGACACCTCGGCCAGCGCGGCCCCGGTCGGCCGATTCTACCAGGGCTGCTACCACACGCTGGTGATGGCGCCGGCAACCTCGAACACGGTGGCCAAATGCGTGGCCGGGATCTCCGACACGCTGGTCAGCAACGTGTTCGCGCAGGCCGGCAAGTGCCGGGTGCCGGCGATCGTGTATGCCTGCGACACCAAGCCGGTGCACGACACGCTGGCGCCGGGTGGCATGGTCCGCCTGTGGCCGCGGCGGATCGATCTCGAGAACACGGCGCGGCTCAAGGAATTCGAGGGCACGACGGTGGTCGAGGACATGGCCGAGCTCGAGCGCGTGGTCGCAGCGCGGCTGGCCGAGATCTGACCCCGACGTTGACGCCGGTGAGCGAGCACATCCTGTTCCTGACCGGGCACCTGGCCGAGCCGCGCCTGCGGCAGGTCCTGGCGTCGATCGGCGCCACCCCGTTCAGCTGGGAGGTGCGCAATATCGGGGTCAAGGTGGCGGCGCTGATGACCCCCGAGATCATTCGTCGCCGGTTGGGGCCGCTCGGGGCCGCGACCCGGATCGTCCTGCCAGGGCGCTGCAAGGGAGATCTTGCCGCTCTAGGTCACGACCTTGGCGTGCCAGTGCAGCTCGGCCCCGAGGAGGTCAAGGATCTGCCGGAGCTGTTCGGCGGCAAGGCCCACGGTTCCGATCTCACCGCGCACGATTGCCGGATCTTCGCCGAGATCGTCGAGGCTTCGGCGCTGGCTGTGGACGAGATCCTGCGCAGGGCCGCGACACTGCGCGGCGAGGGCGCCGACGTGATCGACCTCGGCTGCCTGCCGGACACGCCCTTTCCACACCTGGAGGAGGCGGTGCAGGCCCTGCAGGCGGCCGGCCATCGGGTCAGTGTCGATTCCGGCGATCCCGCCGAGCTGCGCCGCGCGGCGCAAGGGGGTGCCGATTTCCTGCTCAGCCTTACAGAGGACACGCTTGATCTCGCCGCCGGCACCGCTGCGGTGCCGGTGATCATCCCGTCCCGCCATGGCGATCTCGACGGACTCGTGGCGACCTGCGAGCGGCTGCTCACGGCCGGCCGACCGTTCCTCGCCGACCCGATCCTGGACCCGATCCATTTCGGGTTCACGGACTCGATCGTCCGCTATCACGAGCTGCGTCGGCGTCTGCCCGAGGTCGAGATCCTGATGGGCGTCGGCAACCTCACCGAGCTCACCGACGCGGACACGACCGGGATCACCATGACGCTAATGGGCATGGTCTCCGAGCTCGCGATCCGCAATATCCTCGTGGTCCAGGTCAGTCCGCATTGCCGCGGCGCGGTGCGTGAGGCCGAGCTGGCGCGGCGCATCCTCTACGCGGCAAAGCACGACGGCAGCCTGCCGCAGGGCTACGATGCCGGCCTGCTGGCCCTGCGCGACCGCCGGCCCCATCCCAACACGTCAGCCGAGATCGCGGCCAGCGCCGCCGAGGTCACCGACCCCAATTTCCGGATCGAGGTCGCCGAGGACGGCGTGCATGTCTACAACCGGGATGGCCATCAGGTGGCGACCGATCCGTTCGCCCTGTACCCGCAGCTCGCGGTCGAGCAGGATGGCGGGCATGCGTTCTACCTGGGCGTCGAGCTGGCGCGGGCGCAGATCGCCCATCAACTCGGCAAGCGATATGCCCAGGACAGCCAGTTGCGCTGGGGCTATGCGGTGCCCCCGCCGACCGCTAAAGCGAACCAGCTCGCCGTCCCGGGCAGCACGCTGCCAGCCCGGCGCAAGGCCCGTCGTCAGGAACCCTGATGCCGCTCATCCGCGAGAGCATCGTGACCACCATGAACGCCGACGGCAGCGCACACGTGGCCCCGCTGGGCGTCATCGTCGAGTCGCCATTCCTGATCATCGCGCCGTTCCATCCGTCGACGACGCTGACCAATTTGCGCCGCCATCCATTCGCCTGCGTCAACTATGCTACCGACGTGCGGATTTTTGCCGGCTGCGTCACGCGCCGTCAGCGGGACTGGCCCGTCGTGGCGGCGGAACGGATCGACGGCTGGCGCCTGGCGGATGCCCTGACGCACGCCGAGGTCGCGGTGGCAGACGTGGTCGATGACCCTCAGCGCCCGCGGTTCCGCTGTCGAGAACTGCACGAGGCCAGCCACGCACCGTTCCACGGCCTCAATCGCGCCCAAGCGGCCGTGCTCGAGGCGGCGATCCTGGCTACACGGCTGCAGATGCTGCCACGCACGAAGGTCGAGCAGGAGCTGAGCTATCTCGCGATCGCCATCGGCAAGACGGCCGGCGAGCAGGAACAGGAGGCATGGCGATGGCTGATGGAGGCAATGGCGGCAGCAGGCATCGCGACGCCGGGACTGGCCTAGCGGGTGGCGTCGATCCGCCCAGCTTCGTCGCGGCTACGACGCAGCTCGACCGCCCTGATCTCCAGGCCCATCGGCGCCAGCCAGAAGCGCGCCCAGGTGGCCAGCGAGGCGCGCCAGAACGCCACTGACGGCATCAACACGCCATCAACATAGGCCGCGTGTGCACCCGACCAGTCCCAGCTGGTGGTAGCGGCTGTAGGCTTCTGCGGTGGCGTGGCAGGCCGACGCTGGTCGAGATCGATGATTTGGCCCATGGCCCGTCTAGCCGTGTTTCGCACATGGTAGCGACATGATCGCACGTGAGCCAACAACAAAGCGTAAATCGGTTTTGCCGACCGCACGTTGTGCCCCCACCGTCACAGGCTGTACGAGACAGGACTGACGTCCGGCGGCCGGACTCGCATCGCATTGTCCGCAGCCGGAGCGACCCTAACTCATCGATCGCACAGATTGGACAATGGAGAGCAGCGTGATCGATGCCGTGCCGATGGGCACCGCCGCCGCCTGCCGGGTTCGCCTGCTGGCCAGCACGGCCAATCCCGCGGAAGTCGTCGCGGCGATGGCATTCGGCGCCGACATCATCGACCTCAAGGATCCGACGCAAGGCGCTCTCGGCGCGTGGCAGATCGCGGACGTGCGTCTCGCGGTGGCGGCGATCGCCGGACGATGTCCGTGCAGCGCCACGGTCGGTGACCTGCCGATGGTGGCGGCGCGCCTGCTCGACGCAACGTGTCGAATGGCGGCGACGGGGGTCGACATCGTGAAGCTCGGCTTCTTCGCTGGCGGGGACCAGCGCTCGATCGTACGTGCGCTGGCTCCTGCAGCGAGAGAGGGCATCCGGCTGGTCGCGGTACTGATGGCCGACCAGACACCCGATCTCGACCTGGCCCCGGCTCTGGCCGAAGCCGGTTTTTGGGGCGTGATGCTGGATACGGCCGACAAGCGTGGCGGGGGCTTGCGGCAGCATTTCGCGGACGCGCGGCTCGGCCGGTTTGTGGCCGGCGCGCGTGCATGCGGCCTCATCACCGGTCTGGCCGGATCGCTAGGCGTGCCCGACATCACGCCGCTGGCAGCGCTCCAGCCGGACTATCTGGGGTTTCGCGGTGCCCTGTGCGGCGGCGACCGGACCGCAGGTCTCGATCCGGCTGCCTTCGCCGCGGTACGCGAGGCTCTCCAGGCGGCGGCAGCGCGACGTTTCTAGCCTTGGCCTGCCTCGGCTTTGTCCGCATAGTAGCCGGTGACAGCGCCCTCGATCAGGAAAGCACGAGCATGAAGGTCAGCGAGATCCTCGAGCAGAAAGGGCGGCGTGTTGTCACCATCCGCCCCGATGCCACCATTTCGACCGCGGTGCACCGCATGGCACTGGAACGGATCGGCGCCCTGGTGGTGAGCGAGGACGGGGCATCGATCGCGGGCATCCTGTCCGAGCGCGACGTGATGCGTGGGCTTGCGCAGGACGGGGGCGAGATCATGAACGCGGACCGACGCGTGGTCGATCTGATGACCACCGGCGTGCGGACTTGTGCTCCCGATGATGCGATCAAGTCGGTGATGGCTGAGATGACGCGCCGGCGCTTTCGCCACATGCCGGTGGTCGAGGGTGGGCGTCTCACTGGCCTGATCAGCATCGGCGATGCGGTCAAGAGCCGTCTCGACGAGATGGAGCTTGAGACGGTGGTACTCCGCGAAGCCTACATCGCAGGCCACTGAGTCAACAATTCCTACCATGCCCTTGCAACGCACCTATTCCCCGGTCGACGGGCGATTGCTTGTCGAGCGCGAGTTGGCCGACGACGCTGCGATCGACGCGACCCTCGAGCGCGGTCGCGATGCGTTTCAGGAATGGCGGCGCACACCTCTGGAGCACCGCCTCACGGTGTTGGGCCGCGCGGTCGAAGTGCTGGAATCCGAGCGCGACGTGGTCGCCAACGAGCTCACCTGGCAGATGGGGCGCCCAATCGCGCAGAGCCCGGGCGAGATTCGAGGCTTGGCCGAGCGTGCCCGCTACATGCTGGCAGCCGCCCCTCGCGCGCTCACCGATTTTCTTCCCGAGGCACAGCCCGGGTTCACGCGTTTCATCCGCCACCAGCCACTGGGGTTGGTGTTCGTCGTGGCGCCATGGAACTATCCCTACCTGACCGCCGTCAACAGCATCATTCCGGCGCTCGCCGCGGGCAACGTCGTCCTGCTGAAGCATTCGGCGCAGACACCGCTGTGCGCGGAGCGCTTCCAGGCGGCATTTGATGCGGCGGGGCTACCACCGGGCGTGTTCCAGCATCTGCACATGAGCCATGATTCAGCCTTGCGGATCGTCGCCAGCGGGGCAGCGGCGCTGGTCGCGTTCACGGGCTCGGTGCCAGCGGGGCACGCGGTCCAGACTGCGGCGGGACAGGCGTTCATCGCAACCAACCTCGAGCTTGGCGGCAAGGACCCGGCCTATGTCCGCGAGGATGCCGACCTCGCCCACGCGGTCGAAAGTCTGGTCGACGGTGCGTGCTTCAATTCCGGTCAGAGCTGCTGCGGCATCGAGCGGATCTACGTTCACGAGCGCCGCTTCGACGAGTTCGTCCACGGCTATGTCGAGCTGGCCGCGAGCTATGTTCTTGGCGACCCGACCGAGCCCGGCACGACGCTGGGTCCTATGGTCCGCGCGGCCGCCGCCGACTTCGCCCGCGGTCAAGCCGACGAGGCGGTGGCGCAGGGGGCCAGGGCGCTGATCGATCCGGGGCACTTCGGGCGCGCGCAGCGAGGCTCGGCCTACATGGCGCCGCAATGCCTGGTCGGGGTCACGCACGCGATGCGGGTGATGCAGGAGGAGAGTTTCGCGCCGATCGTCGGCATCATGCGGGTCGCGGGCGACGACGAGGCGGTCCGGATGATGAACGACAGCGCCTTCGGCCTGACCGCCTCGGTCTGGACCCGAGACGAGGATGCGGCCCTGAGGCTGGGCCAGCAGGTCGAGACGGGGACCTGGTTCATGAACCGCTGCGACTACCTCGACCCAGCCCTGGCCTGGACCGGGATCAAGGACTCGGGGCGCGGTTGTGCTCTATCCGAGCTCTCCTATGGGCAACTGACCCGACCGAAGAGCTTTCATCTCCGGCAGCGGCCTTGAGCGGGCGCCCGGATCAGCCGACCTGGGCCGCCACGACCATCGCGATGGCGGCACACACGGCGGCCACGAGGATGAAAGTGACGCCGAAATCGTAAAGACGCATCATGCCAACCCTCGCTGTCGTCCGGCCACCTGCCGGAGGCCATGACCATAGCGGTTTTCCGGGCCGCTGCCGAGCGCCGATCGCCCACGCCGGCTGCCGAGCTCGGGCTCAGTTGATGTAGTATTTCTGGTACTTGCCGTAATATTGGCCGACGTCACCGTAGCCGTACTGGGCATGCTTGCGGACGTCGACCTGGGTCAGCACCACACCCGCGACATTTCCCCTGGCCTCGCGCATATGGCCCAAGGCGTTGATGGCGGTGTCCTTGCTGGTCTGGTCCCACTGCATCACGAACAAAACCTTGTCGGCGAACCGCGACACGACCTTGGTATCGGTGACGCCCAGCAGCGGTGCCGAATCCAGCACGATGAAGTCGAACCGTTCGCGCAGCTGGCCGAACAGCAGCTTCATTTTCTGGCTGCCGAGCAGATCGGTCGGGTTGGCGGTCTGGCGCTTGACCGGCAGATACCAGAGTGCCGCCTCCTCGCTGTGAACCAGCACGTCGTCGAGCTCGAGTTCCCCCGCCATGTGCTCGACGAGACCCTGGGTCGGCTTGACACCGAGATCGCGATGCACGTTGGGATGCCGCAGATCGACGTCCATCAGCAGAACCCGTTGGCCAGAGCTCGCGGCAAAAGTGGCGAGGCTCAGGGCGAGGGTCGTCTTGCCTTCCTGCGGCAGGGAGGACGTGATCAGGATCACCTGGGGCGGGTCGTCGACGTTGGAGAGTTGCAGCGACGTATAGATCGCACGGATCGATTCGGCGTAGGCCGAGAGCGGCTTGGCCATCAGATATTGATGTGGCCGCTGATTGCCCTTCAGCCGGGCAAGCCGCGGCACTAGGCCGAGCGCCGGCAGCCCCAGGGTCTGCTCGACCTGCCGGGCGCTGCGCAGGCCGCTGTCGAACCGCTCCATCAGCAGCGCGAGCAGCGTTCCGAGCATCAGGGAGGCGGTGAAGCCGACCGCGCCGAACAGCTTCGGACCGGGCGTGCTTGGCGCGCTCGGCGGGGCCGCAGTGGATACGACCTTGGCATCGGCCTCGATCAGCTGGCGCTGCTCCTCGGTCTCCTTGTAGCGCTCGAGGAAGGAATTGTAGATGTTGCGCGAGGCGTCGGCGTCACGCTCCAGCTCATGCAGCTTCACGGCAGCCTCGCGATCCTCGATGGTGCCGCCCGAGACATTGCGGATCTCGCCCTCCAACGCGGCGATACGTGAGCCGATCACCTCCGCATCGTTCTCGATCGTCTTGACGATACGCTCGACCTCGGCCTGGATCTTGCGCTGCAGCGTCGCCTTTTCCTGCTGGACGCTCACGATCATCGGATGTTTCGCACCGAAGGTGCTGCGAAGCTCGGATTCCTCCTTCAGCAGTTGGCTCTCGCGCTCCCGGAGGTTGATGATGGTCGCTGAGGCCAGCACCTCGGGCACCGCTTCCATCGCCTGGAAGCCTCTGACGCGCATCTCCTTAATCTGGCGGATCTTGGCTTGTGCCGCGGCATCGTCCGCGCGCAATTGCGACAGCCGCTGATTGACGTCGAAAAGACGCTGATCGTTCAGAGATACGCCGTTCACGTCCGTGATGTTGTTCTTCGCGCGGTAGCTCTCGACCGCGCCTTCCGCCGTCTCGACCTCGGCACGCAGCTCGTCGAGCCGCTCCGAAAGCCAGCCTGTCGCGCGCTCTGTCTGGCCGAGCTTCTCCTCGCGCAGCATCGTGACGTAGAGGTCCGCAGCGCCGTTCACGACGCGCGCCGCCTTTTTCGGGCTTTCCGAGGTGAAGCTCAGCTTGATGACGTAGGACCGGCCCTCGGGGGTGACCTTGAGCTGGTTACCGAACGCCTCGATCGTCGCCTCGTGCTGCAGGATCGGGACTTCGTCCTCGGTGAGGTCGATCGACTCCGAGGCGAGGCCGGTGGCCACCAGCCACGAGTTCGGGCACCCAGGCGAGCAGGCTCTCCATGGGGCCTTCGACACCGAGCTGGACGTCGCGATCCGGGTTGCGCAACGCGACATTGAACTCCGGGTCGTCGAAGATGCCAAGATCCCCGGCCAGCCGCTCGAGCTGAAACCTGGAATTGATAACGCGGATCTGGCTCTCGACGGTCGACGCGTCGGTGCCAAGACCCTGGATCACGGATTCCACGTCCACGATGTTGCTCTTGCGCGGGTCGATCATGACCAACGCGGTTGCCGTGTATTTCGGCGTCAGCTGCAGGCCAACCAGAACGGCGAGGCAGGTGAGCAGGAGCACCGTCGAGAGGATGACCTTCTTGCGCCGGCGCAGAATTCCCAGCAGATCCTTGATGTCGAGGCCGGCATCCGTTGCGTTGATCGACTCGGGGCTCGGTCGGGGAGAGTCCGCGGGCGATGTCGTCATGACGTTCCAGTGCGCTGGGAGCGGTAGGCCACCTGCGGTCTACGCCATACAGGCCGCTTCAATCAGAAGCAGATATACACCATGGCCGATTGCAGGAAAATGACTAAGCAAGGTGAACGCTGCTCGGTCTATGCAGCCATTTCCGGGCCAACTGTGCGTTGATACTCGCTTGAGGCGATGCGTCAGATGGTCACGCTCAAGGCGCGTGAGGGTTCTCGTCACGTTGAGCCTGAGTGCGATTGTCCCGCGACGAGTTCGCAAAATACTCTACTATAAGTTGATCGCCTGGGTACTTGCCATTCCCGGTACCGCTTGCGACCCCACGCCCCCTGGAGCGGTTCGGGCGGACATGGCATCGTCCTGGCCGACAAACCTGGATGCGGTGCAGCATGTCTTCGATCTTGGGCCAGAGTCCGCCCTCGGCCGCCGCGGCGGCGTCGACGGATATCGAGGCCCGCTGGCGCGGGCTAGTCGAGAAGGTGCTCAAGGGGGCTGACTTCGAGCGGCGGCTGGTTCACGCGACCTATGACGGCATCCGCGTTCAGCCGCTCTACACCGCCGCGCCGCTAGCGCCTGGTCTGCCGGGATCGGCACCTTTCACGCGCGGTGCTGCGGCGGCCACCGCCTGGGATATCCGCCAGCGTCACGGGAATCCCGACCCGGCCATCCTCAACGCCCATATCCTGGAAGACCTCGAACGTGGGGTCACCTCGATCCTGCTCGATGGTGTGGCGCCAGTTGACCTCGGGCAGAGCCTGAGCGGCGTCCACCTCGATCTGGCCCCGGTCGGATTGGCGGCTGGCGGCGATTTCGCGCCGACGTCGCACGCGCTGCTGAAGATTTGCCGGGAGCGCGAGGTTGATCGAGCTGCGATGCGTGCCGATCTCGGCGCCGACCCGCTGGGGGCCGCGGTCTCGGGTGCCGCGCTCGACTTGCAGGCGGGGCTCGCCGCCGCCATCGCCCTGGCTCGTGATGTCGCCGCTGCATGGCCTGCGGTCACGACGCTGCTTGCCGACGGGCGACCCTACCATGCTGGGGGCGCCAGCGAGGCGGAGGAGCTGGCCTGTGTCGTGGCCACCGGCATCTGCTACCTGCGGGCCTTAGCCGACAGCGGGCTGCCCGCCAGTGACGCCGCCCGTCAGATCGGCCTCGCTCTCGCGGTCGACGCCGATTTCTTCCTAAGCGTCGCCAAGCTCCGCGCGCTGCGGCGGCTGTGGGGCCGGGTGCTGGAGATAACGGGTGCCGAGGCCGCAATGGCCGGGCTGCGGCTGCACGCCGAAACCGCGACGCGGATGCTGAGCCGACGCGACCCCTACGTGAACGTGCTACGCGGCACCGTCGCCACCTTCGCCGCCGCCGCCGGCGGAGCGGCCAGCATCACGGTGCTCCCGTTCGACCACGCGATCGGGCCGCCCTCGGGATTGGCACGGCGCATCGCCCGCAACACCCAACTCGTGCTTCAGGAGGAGAGCTATCTCGGCCGAGTGATCGATCCGGCCGGCGGCTCCTGGTATGTCGAGACCTTGACCGAGCAGCTGGCGCAGAAGGCATGGGCGCTGGTCCAGGCGATCGAGCGCCAGGGCGGCATGGTGGCGGCGCTGCAGGCTGGCTGGCCGCAGGCGCTGGTCGCCGCGACCTGGACCGAGAGGCAAATCGACATCGCCACTCGCCGCACGCCGATCACCGGTGTCTCGGAGTTTCCGGACCGGACCGAGCAGCTGCCGGCGGCGGTGAGGCCCGAGCCGACGGTCGCTGGCCCGATCGTGCTCATTCCCGCACACCGCCTCGGCGAGGGCTTCGAGGAGCTGCGCGACCGGAGCGATGCCATCCTCGCCCGTACCGGCGAGCGACCACGCATGTTCCTGTGCAATCTCGGCCGGCTCGACGAGTTCGGCGCCCGCGCGACCTTCGCCACCAACCTGTTCGAGGCGGGCGGGTTCGCGGTGGTATCGAGCGACCCCTTGGCCTCGCTGGAGGCTGTCGGCCACCTGTTCAAGGCCAGCGGCGCGCGTCAGGCCGCGATCTGCTCCAGTGACGCCAACTACGCAACCCTAGCGGAGCCGGCGGCGCGTGAGCTGAAACATGCCCACTGCGCCCGCGTTCATCTGATGGGCCGGCCCGACGAGGCGACGCAGGCCGCCTGGGCGGCGGCTGGGCGTCGATGCGTTCGTGTATGCTGGCGCGAACGTGCTGGAGACACTCGAGCGCGCCCACGCGCTCGAGGCAGGTGAGGCCGCATGACCACGATCCCGAGCTTCGCCGACCTGCCGCTGGGCGAGCCCGCCGCAGCCGATGGTGCCGCCGCCTGGGCCGAGGCGTTCACCGCCGCGACCGGCCACACGCCGGAGCAGGTGGCCTGGGCGACGCCCGAAGGCATCACGGTGCCGCCGCTCTACACGGCCGCGGATATCGCGGGCCTGGATTTTCTAGGCTCGTACCCCGGTCTGCCGCCGTTCGTGCGCGGTCCCTACCCGACCATGTACACGACCCAGCCCTGGACGATCCGGCAATATGCCGGCTTCTCCACGGCCGAGGACAGCAACGCCTTCTATCGCCGCAACCTCGCCGCCGGGCAGAAGGGCCTCTCGGTCGCGTTCGACCTCGCTACCCACCGCGGCTACGACAGCGACCACCCGCGGGTAACCGGCGACGTCGGCATGGCCGGGGTCGCGATCAACTCGATCCTCGACATGCAGACCCTGTTCCATGACATCCCGCTCGACCAGATGAGCGTGTCGATGACGATGAATGGCGCTGTGCTGCCGGTGCTGGCGCTGTTCATCGTCGCAGCAGAGGAGCAGGGCGTGCCGGCCGCCAGGCTCAGCGGCACGATCCAGAACGACATTCTCAAGGAGTTCATGGTCAGGAACACCTACATCTTCCCGCCCGCACCATCGATGCGGATCATCTCGGACATCTTCGCCTACACCGCAGCGAACATGCCCAAGTTCAACTCGATCAGCATTTCCGGCTATCACATGCAGGAAGCCGGGGCGACGGCCGACCTGGAGCTCGCCTACACGCTGGCCGACGGCGTCGAGTATCTGCGTTGCGGTCAGGCGGTCGGCCTCGAGGTCGACGCATTCGCGCCGCGCCTGTCGTTTTTCTGGGCGATCGGCATGAACTTCTTCATGGAGGTCGCGAAGCTGCGCGCCGGCCGCCTGCTCTGGTCGCGGCTGGTCCAACCGTTCCAACCCAAGGACCCGAAGTCGCTGGCCCTGCGCACCCACTGCCAGACCTCCGGCTGGTCGCTCACCGCCCAGGACGTCTACAACAATGTTACCCGGACCTGCATCGAGGCGCTGGCCGCCACACACGGCCACACCCAGTCGCTGCACACCAACGCGCTCGACGAGGCGCTGGCCCTGCCGACCGACTTCTCGGCCCGGATCGCGCGCAACACGCAGCTGTTCATCCAGCAAGAGACCGGGATCACCCGCACGATCGATCCCTGGGGCGGCAGCTACTATGTCGAGCGGCTGACCCACGATCTGGCGGCCCGGGCCTGGAGCCATATCGAGGAAGTCGAGGCTTCGGGCGGGATGGCGCGTGCGATCGAACTCGGCATCCCCAAGCTGCGCATCGAGGAGGCGGCCGCCCGCACCCAGGCACGCATCGATGGCGGCCGGCAGGTCGTGGTCGGTGTGAACAAGTACAAGTTGGACGAGAAAGAGGACATCCCGGTCCTCAAGGTCGACAACTCGGCGGTGCGGGCCCGGCAGATCGAGAAGCTGCAGCGGCTGCGCGCGAACCGTGACGAGCTCGCCTGCCGTCGTAGGCTCGACGCACTGACCCGCTGCGCGGAGACCGGCGAAGGCAACCTGCTCGATCTCGCGGTCCACGCGGCGCGGGTCCGGGCCACGGTCGGTGAGATCACCACGGCGCTGGAGAAGGTCTGGGGCCGGCACGTCGCCGAGATCCGCTCAATCTCCGGCGTCTATGCCAAGGAAGTGGGGGAGCCCGTGAGCGTCCGCCGAGCCCGCGACCTGGTCTTGAGCTTCGCCGCTGCCGAGGGCCGCCGGCCGCGCATCCTGATCGCCAAGATGGGCCAGGACGGCCACGACCGCGGCCAGAAGGTGATCGCCACCGCCTTCGCCGACCTCGGGTTTGACGTCGATATCGGCCCGCTCTTCCAGACGCCTGGCGAGGCCGCCCAGCAGGCGGTGGATAACGACGTCCACATCATCGGCGCCTCGTCCCTCGCCGCTGGCCACCTCACGCTGGTACCCGAGCTGAAGCGAGAGCTGGAAGCGCGTGGCCGTGGCGACATCATGATCGTGGTCGGCGGCGTCGTCCCGCCGCAGGACTACGACGCGCTCCACGCCGCCGGGGCCAGGGCGATTTTCCCGCCGGGGACCGTCATCGCGGAGGCCGCGGCGGATCTGCTGGTGAAGCTGTCGACAGAGCTGGGTTACGAGGTGCAGGCGGCAGAGTAGGAAGAGCGCTCCCAGTCACCCACGCGTGAGGCGATCGGCCAGCGCTACCCCATAACCGCCTGAAGCACTACCATGCCGTCGTGCCTATCAGGTGACGGGATCGCATGCAGTCAGCCTACCTGATCTTCCACGTGGCGCGGATCTACGCTGCGATCGGCTGCGTCGTGGCCACGGCGTTCCTGCTCTACGGCATCGACCGGATCGACCAGTCCGCCCGGGGTTCATTTGCGTTCCGCACCCTGGTCGCGCCCGGGGTGATCCTGCTGTGGCCGCTGGTGCTGCTCCGCTGGTGGGCGCTCGCCCGGCAGCGGGCCTAAGCCGGCGATGCGACGGCGCCACCGGGCGGCCCATGCGCGCATCTGGCTCGTGCTCGCGGTGCTGCTGCCGGTGGCGCTGATCGCTGGCCTGGCCCTCCGGCAAGCTGGCCCCGACGAGCGGCCGGCGGTGCGGCTGGAGGCGGCGCCGTGAGCGTGCGCTACGCGCCTGTCGGCTGGAACCGCAACAAGCTGGTTTACGACGCCGTTCTGGTGGGCTGTATCGCCTCCTACGTGCTGATCTTCCTCCAGGTAGCGCCGAAGCTGCAGAGCCTTACCCGCCCGCTCGACGGACCGACACTGCGCATGCAGGCATTCGGCAGCTGCGCCTTTCTCCTGCTCAGTCTGGCGCTGGCGATCGGGCCTCTGGCGCGGCTGGATGCGCGGTTCCTGCCGCTGCTCTACAACCGGCGCCATCTCGGCGTGCTCACGTTCCTGGTAGCCCTGGCCCATGCCAGCCAAGTCCTGGGCTGGTACTTCGCATTCGGCGTCGCCGACCCCTACGTGGCGCTGTTGGCCGCCAACACCAGCTACGAACAGCTGCACGGCTTTCCGTTCGAGCTGTTCGGCATTCTGGCGCTGAGCGTGCTCGCTGTGCTGGCCGCGACCAGCCACGATTTCTGGCTCAGCTTCCTCACCCCGCCGGTGTGGAAGGCGATCCATATGACTGCCTATGGTGCCTACGCCGCCGTCGTCCTGCACGTGGTGCTGGGCAGACTGCAGACGGGCGAGAACCCCCTCCTGGCTGTGCTGGTCGGCCTGTCGGTGCTGGGGCTGACGACGCTGCACGTTACCGCCGGGCGGCGGCAGCGCGTTGCGGACCTTGCCACCGCAGTCCCGGCGAGGCCGGTGCCGTGGGTCGACGCCGGCAGTGTCGACGCCGTGGCCGAGGGGCGTGGGCTCGTGGTGCCGTTGTCAGACGCGGAGAGCGTCGCCGTGTTCCGCCATGGCGGTCGGCTCTCGGCGGTCTCGAATCTGTGTGCGCACCAGAACGGCCCGCTCGGCGAGGGACGGATCGTCGACGGCTGCGTCACCTGTCCGTGGCACGGCTTTCAGTATCGGCCCGAGGACGGCTGCGCCCCAGCGCCGTTCACGGAGAAGATCGCCACCTACCGCTTGCGCCTGCACGGGCGGCGGATTCTGCTCGACCCGCAACCGAATCCGCCCGGCACCCGTGTCGAGCCCTTATCCGTGCCGGAGTTCGGCTCATGACCGACCCGAGCGATCGCGACGAATTCTTCATCGGCTATCTCGATCGCATCCCACGCTCGCTGGGCCGGTTCCTCTTCGTCACCGCGGCACTTCTGATCGCCGGCTTCGCGGCATTGGGCTTGGCTTTGGGCATCGCTGGCGACGATCCCGGCGACGGTGACTTCGCTTGGAGTCTCGGGCCGCAGCATCTGACCGGGGTCGTCGAGCCCCGCCCCTATCCCGTGCTCCGCCTGCGTCCGGACGCAGACCATCGCGCGCCCCGCACGATCATGCTGGCCAGCCCTGGCAAGCATGGCGCGCAAGACGTCGCTGTCGAGTTCGGGGGCCAGCTCGTGGAAGCCACCGGGGTGATCATCAAACGCGGCACGCTCGACATGCTGCAGCTCGACGGCGAGGCGTCCGTGCACGCGGTCTCAGCCGCCTTCACGCCGGCAGCCGCAGTGCCGCTCGGCCGCTGGCGGCTGGCAGGCGAGATCTGCGACGGCAAATGCTATGCGGGCGCCATGCGGCCCGGCCGCGGGCTCGCCCACAAGGCCTGCGCCAATCTGTGCCTGATCGGCGGCGTGCCGCCGGTGTTTGTCAGCGCCGGGCCGGTCGAGGGAGTTTCGTTCCTGCTGCTGGCGGCACTGGATGGCGGCCCCGTGCCTGAGAGCGTGCACGATCTCGTGGCGCAGGGCATCGAACTCGATGGCCAGATCGACCGGCTCGACGATCTGCTGGTGTTCCGCGTCGATCTCGACACGGCGAGACGGCTTTGAGTCCGCTCTGGCTCGGCCCCGGCCTGACGCTGGCCTGCGCGGCAGTGGCAGTCATGGCATGGTGGTGGGCGCCGGCGCTCGTTGCGGGGACGGCCCTAGCCGACCTCGGCTTGCTCGTCGGCTTCGGCGCGGTGCTAGCCTGTCTGCGTATGAGCGACCTCGTTGTTGACGCCGTCCTGCGTCGGGACGGGCATGGTCATTGAGCGCGAGCGCGCGTAGGCAGAACTGACACCGGAGGAGCGGCATGTTTTCCGACGAGGTGGTTATCGTGACCGGCGCTGCCGGCAATCTGGGTGCCGCCGTGGTCGAGATCCTGACCAGCCGCGGCGCCCGTGTGGCCGCGATGGACCGGACCGAGGCGAGCCTGGATGCGGTTTTGGCCAAGATGGCCGAGCCTGGGAAGCACTTGGCGGTAGCGGGCGTCGATCTGACCGAGAGCACGGCCTGCGCGGCTCTGGTCGAGCAGGTGCTGCAGCGGTTCGGGCGGATCGACGGGCTGGTGAACACGGTGGGCACCTTCGCCATGGCCGGTATCGACGAGGCCAACCCGGCGCAGTGGGAATTCCTGTTCAAGGTCAATCTCTCCACCACGCTGAACATGTGCCGAGCGGCGGTGCCACCGATGCGCGGCGCCGGGCGCGGCAGCATCGTCAACGTCGGCGCGGGCGCCGCGCTCAAGGCCTCCGCCGGCATGTCGGCCTATGCTGCCTCGAAGAGTGCCGTGCTGCGCCTGACCGAAAGCCTGGCCGACGAGCTCAAGTCGCATGGCGTGCGTGCCAACAGCGTCCTGCCCAGCACGATCGACACGCCACAAAATCGCGCCGCGATGCCCAAGGCCGATGTCGGCAAATGGGTGACGCCGGCGCAGGTCGCCGAGGTGGTGGCATTCCTGCTCGCCGACGCCGGCAGTGGCGTCAACGGCGCCGCGATTCCAATTTCGGGCCGTGGCTGAGACCATGCGCACGCTCGGGCTGATCGGCGGAATGAGCTGGGAGAGCACGGCGATCTATTACCGCCATCTCAACGAGCTGGCGCGTGAGCGGCTAGGCGGGCTGCACTCGGCCCGGCTGCTGCTGTGGTCGTTCGACTTCGCAGAGGTCGCGAAGCTCCAGCATGCCGGCGACTGGGCCGGTTGCGCCGATCTTCTGGCCGACGCGGCCAGCCGCCTCGAGCGCGGCGGTGCCGAGGCGCTGGTCCTCTGCACCAACACCATGCACAAGTTGGCCGACGAGACCCAGGCCGCGGTCGCCATCCCACTCCTGCACATCGCCGATGCGACCGCCGCCGCGATCATGCGCAGCGATAGCCGGCGGCCGGCCCTGCTGGCCACCCGCTTCACCATGGACCAGCAATTCTACAAGGGTAGGTTGCGCGACCGGCACGGGCTGGAGGCGATCATCCCTGCAGAAGCGGGGCGTGAGCTGGTTCACCAGATCATCTACGAGGAGCTGTGCCTGGGCGTCGTGCGCGACGAGTCGAAGGCGGCCTGCATGCGCGAGATCGACCGGTTGCGGCAGGACGGTGCCGACGGCATCATCCTCGGCTGCACCGAGCTCACCATGCTGATCAGCCAGGATGACCTCGACCTGCCGGTCTTCGACACGACTCGGATCCATGCTGAAGCGGCGATGGAATTCGCGACGGCTTGCCTGCCGTGATCGAGCCGCGGGGCCTGGTCGAGCGCCTGGTCTTCTGCGAGGAGTTGTTAACCGCCGGTCTGCCGCTGCTGCGCGGAGCGCTGGGTGCGGAGTTTCTCCATCCGGCGTATGACGTTCGGCAGCTACGGTAGGTGCGCGGGACCGGTGCGTAAGACCACACTTCCCCGCGCGAGCCGGATGGCGCTGCGGAGAGCACGGACTGGCTGACGAGTCCGCTCTATCATTTGGCGCAATAGAACCTGCGCACCCTGCACCGCCGCATCGATCCGCTCAGCATCGCGGAGTTCCCGATCCTGGCGGAAATCAGCGGCGTTGGTGGTACCGAGGATTTGGCGTTCCGCCAGCCGGTCGGCCCCGACGCCCCCGCCGTGAACGAAGCCGCCGTATCGCCGCCCTGCGCCGCTCGCTCGATCAGACCGTGCTCGTCTCCGAAGCCTTCGCCACCGGCTGCAGCGTAGACTGAACCCGGCTGGTCGGTCGCGGCCGCTACGCGCTGCGCGGCGTCGGCCGGCCGCAAATGCTGTGGACGCTGGATGCGAACCCGCTCACCGGAGTCGCGCGCCGAATCATTTAGCCAGGATGCCGATCTCCTGGTTGGTGGCGTCGATCTCCGCCTTCAGGCGGGCCAGCTCCTGCTGCTGCTGGCTCACCCCGGCTGCGTCGCCGGCATTCTGCTTCGTCTGCAGCTTCAGGCTGGCGGTCTGGAAGCTTGCTGTCAGGTCCTCGAGTTCGCGACGGCGTTGCTGCTCCTGGGCCTTGGTGATCTTGCCGGCGGCCTGCGCCTTGGCGAGCTTCGCGTTCTGGATGGCAAGGTTGCGGTTCACCGTCGCCAGCTCGGTCTCGGCCGCGTCGCGCTCCTCCTGGGCGCTGAGCTCGTCCTCCTTGAGGCCGGCCTGCTTGTCCTGCGCCGCCTGCAGACGCTGCTGTGCCGCCAGGACCCGCTGCGATCCGGCAGCACCGCCGCCCTCGAGATCGGCCTTCTCCGCGAGATAGGTGGAGCAGCCGCCGAGGAGCAGGAGGCTGGCGCACATGAAGGTCAGGGTCCGCGTCAAGGTCAGGGTTCGCGTCATCCGATTCGACTCACCTCGAGATCCTGGGCCAGGAGATCGCGCTCGCTCTTGAGCTGGGCCAGCTTCTGCCGGCCCTCGGCGATCTGCGCCCGCAACTGGCTCGTATCCTGGCCCTCCTGGCGCATCGCATCGGCCACCTCGCCGAATTCCCGCTGGCGCTTCTCGATGCCCGAGATCATCTCGTTGAGCTCGGCCACGTTGCTCTGGGCGTGGCGCAGGTCGCTCTCGAACTCGGCCGCCGTGATCTCCTGCTTGCGCAGCCGCGCCTGGGCGTCCGCCAGCTTGGCCTTGGTTTCCGCGATCACCGTGTCGGTAGTCTTCAGAGACTGCTCAATCCGCGTATTCTCGGCGTCGACCTTGTCGACCATGACGTCGATCTCGCGCACCTGGGCGCGTGCCGCCTCCTGCTTGGTTGCGGTCCGGTATCCGTCGATGGCGCCGTAGATGCCGCCAGCACCGGCGCCGACCCCGGCGTAGACCGCGGCCTTACCGAGATCACCGTTGGTGCTGAGCAGGCCATACGCCCCGGCGATCGCAGCACCGAGCAGCGCATTGTAGGCGATGCCGCCGAAGACGGTCTCATTGAAGACCTGGTTGTCTTCGCGCAGCCGCTGCTCGGCCGGCGTGAGCGGCTGCGCGGGCTCGCCGCCGAACATCTCCGGCAGCGACCAGCCGCTGGGCGACAGGTCATTCGAACCCGTACTGGCGCAACCGGATAGGGTCAGGGCGACGGCAAGGACGAACGTCGCGGATCGGATGCGGCGCATCGCGATTCCCCTCAAAGACAATTCTCCCCGCAACCAAGTAATCATGGATTGGCCGGCCGCCAACCGTCGATGACCGAGGGCTTCATCTCGGGCCCCCCGGTACGCAGCAGCTCAATATCGTCGAGCACGC
This sequence comes from uncultured Alphaproteobacteria bacterium, assembly GCA_963798145.1. Classification (GTDB taxonomy): domain Bacteria; phylum Pseudomonadota; class Alphaproteobacteria; order Geminicoccales; family Geminicoccaceae; genus Benzoatithermus. Next base: position 273,669 of record CAWCSG010000014.1, on the reverse strand, counting down.
GGCTCACGGAATCCTTCGCCTGCGCCAAACCCTGCGCACCGAACTCGGTACGCAGGATCGCGGCTTGCTCGGTCAGGATTGCAAACGGGAATTCATTGGAGAGGCGGATCGCGAAGTCGACATAGTGATCGACGTCGAAGTTGAAGTTTGCCGCGGTAGTATCGCAAGTTGCGCGATTACGCTCAGCTGCCTCAGCGCTGATCTTCATCAGCTGCTCGCAGCGAGCCAGACGCGGGAAGAAGTCGATCAGTCGACGCCCGGAGAATACCGCGGCGCGCAGCATTTCCCGCGCGGCCCGGCCGCGCTGCTCGTTGGCGGTCGCGATATTACCCTCGATCACCTGGGCGAGGTTGAGCAGCCGCCGCTTCATCTCCGGCGAGTCCGCCCCCTCGGCCAGCACCTTGGCCTCGGCCACCGGGTCCGACTGATCGCGGCCGAGCGACTCCTTCTGGCTCTGCTGCGCCGCGAGCTGCGCCCACTCCTTGCGCACCTCGGCCAGCTGATCCAGCCCGGTTAGCGCCGGCGCGACCAGCGCCAGCCGAAAACCGGTCGTCGGCTCGCGCCGGGCACCCGCCTTGTCGATCGGCACGAACTCCTCGCGCAGGCCGGAATGGAGTGCTGCCAGGGGTGTGCGATAGTCGCCACCGCGCTTGATGAACCCGCCGGCCCGTCCATGCGGCCGCCCAACCCGATCGAGGCGGAACGGGTCCATGGTCAGTTCGGCCGCGTTCCCCAACATGTCGTGCAGGCCTAACGGGTTCGGCTTCAGCAGCCCGACCTCGTTCAGCTCGCGGTTCGAGGACTCGACGCCGTCGTACCAGATGTAGCGCGCGGGTGGCTCGGTCATGGGCGGCAGTCGCGATTCGAACTCGCTGGCCGTCACGGTCGAGCCGCCGCGGGCGGCGAATTCCCATTCGGTCTCGGTCGGCAAACGCAGGAAGCCAGGCGACCCGTCCTGCGCCGGCAGTTGCGCTTTCGCATGCTTGAGCAGCCAGTCGGAATAGTTCTCCGCGAACAGGGCGGCCTCGGCCCAGGTGACCCTGGTCTTGGGGAGGAGCCCGTCCTCGCCCGGATCGGGGCAGTTCGGCTGGAGGGCCGCGAACTGCTCCGTCGTCACCTCGTATTTGCCCAGATAGTAGGCCCGGGTCCCGGCCTCGGCGAAAGGTGCGCTGACGTAGGCGGCGTGGGCATTCTCGATCGGCGCCCGCGCCTCGTCTCGCCCACCGACCGTGATCTTGTAGTCGTCGAGCTCGCCTGTACTGGGCACCTCGACGCGGCGGAAGGTCATCGCTCCGCCGCAGGGCATCGGCAGCACGAGATCACCGTCCGCCGGTTGGGCGTTCCAGTCCCGCTCAGGCCAGGTCGGCTTCGGCTCGACCGCCGCCACCGCTGTCCCGGAGACCAGGACGAGGCCCAGGAGGAAGCTAAGTCTCGCGCAGCTCATTGGCCGGTTCCAGGGTCGCATAGCGGGCGCCGATCCACAGCGCCGGCAGCACGGACAGAACGAGCAGGAAGGCGGTGCCCGCGGCCAGCAGCGCCGGCGGCAGCACGCAGGCCTGCCCGCTCGCACCGAAGCTCGCCGCCAGATGGGCATTGATCCAGGCGCCGAACAGGAACGCCATCGCGATCGTGAGCACCGCACCTGCGGCGCCCAGCAGTAACGCCTCGGCCACGGGCAGCCCGACCAGCCAGAACCGGCCGAAACCCATCAGGGCAAGGACGGCGACGGTCCGACGCTTGCGCGCGGCCATGCTCCACTGGATCGCCGCCAGCCCGCCGGCGAGGCCGAGCGCGCCGAGGAGAACAAGGCCCTGCATCACGGCGCGCAGATTGGCGTCGAGGTTCAGCGCCGCCGCGATCTCCGAGCTGCGTGAGCTGACGCTGAGCCCGTACTGCTCGCGCAGGCGGTTCGCTAGCGGCGCCACGTCCTGGAGATCGCGGGCGTAGAGACGCAGATTCGGGTACGCGGCACGTGGACCACGCACTTCACCGCTGGTGACACCGAGCAGCGGCGCCGCAAAGCCATCGCGGAAATCCTCGAGCGCGGTCAGCAACTCTGTGCCGACAAAAGCGGCGCGGCCCTCGTAGCCTTCGGGAGCTGCCACGTCCACGATGTGCAGCTCGATCACGAGCGGCTCCAACCCCCCACCGGCGACTCGGCGCTCGACGGCGGCCCGGACGATGCCGCCGACGTCCACCGCCAGCCGGCTCGCTAGATCGGCGCTGAGCTTGGCCTCGAACGGCCCGGCCAATTCGGGCGAGCCTGGCCCGAAAACGGGATCGCCGGCTGCCGTTGGCAGCAGGCTGGCGCGTTGCTCGGCACCGTCGGCCACGCTGAAATCCGCTTGGCCAGCCGCAAAGCGCGTCGACGGCAGCACGAAGCCAGTCTCGGGCCAATCGCGAGCGGCGGCGAACCATGCCGCGTCGAAGCGCGCCGAGCCCGTGGCATCGAGCGTGATGATCCGCATGCTGGGGTTGGAGCGCAGCCGCTGGAACAGCTCGCCGATCACCCCTTCGCGCAAGCCGAGCAGCACGAGCAAAGGTGCGGCCACCGCGACGATCGCGAGACAGGTCGCGACAGAGACCGGCCATTCATCGCGCAGATCCAGCCAGGCTAGACGGACCAGATAGCGCAACCGCCCCATCACGCCGCGATCCGATCGTCGAGCACCGACAGGCCCGGCTCGGCGCCGCTCGCGCAGATGGCGAGGCGCAGGCCATGCATCCGGGCGAGTTCGAGGTCGTGCGTCACCACGACCAAGGCCGCACCTTCCTGCCGCGCGGCCGTCGTGAGCAGGGTCATCACGGCTTCGGCGGTCTCCGGATCGACCGAGGCGGTGGGCTCGTCGGCCAGGACCAAGGCGGGCCGGTGAGCCAGCGCGCGGGCGACCGCCGCCCGCTGCCGCTGGCCGATCGACACCTGGCGCGGCTTGCGATCACCCAGGCCTTCTAGGCCAAGGCGCTCCAACAATGCCGCGACGCGCCCAGGATCGTGACGCCCGGCACGGCGGATCGGCAGCTCGATATTCTCACCGATCGACAGGAACGGCACCAGCCCGCCGGTCTGCAGGACATAGCCCAGATGGCGGCCGCGCAGCTCGCGCAGCCCGTCCTGACGCGGCGCCGCCCACAGCTCAGGCACCGAGATCGGTGCGGCTTCCGTGCCTGGCCGCAGCTCGAACCGTCCGCCTTCGTCGGGGCGCAGTATGCCGGCCATGACGTCGAGGCAGGTGCTCTTGCCGGATCCGCTCCGGCCGACGACTGCCACCGACTTGCCGGGTGCGACCGTGAAGTGGCGCAGGGCCACCCGGAAGGACGGCCCGCGCCGGGCCAGCACGTTCTCGATCAGGATCAGGGGCGACGCCATGCAGGGGGTTAGGGCAGCACGTCGATCGGCACCGGGTAGACCCAGTCACCCGGGTCGTCGCCCTTGTTCAGCTCGATCCAGCGCGCGGAGTTGTCGTGGAAACGCTGGTAGAGACGGAGCTTGGAATAGACGCCGTCGATGATCGCCTGCTGCTCGCCGACCCCCATCCGGGTCCAGTCATCCTCGTTGAGCGACATCAGATTGCTTTGATAGGGTAGCCCGTCGACATATTCGCCCATGAGGCCGGTCGCCTCGAGGTTCTTGACATCGCCCTGGCCTACCCGGCTCGGATCCCGGCCCATGGCGACCGAGGCGCTGCGGATCTGGTTGAACAGGTCGGCCGGATCGATCTGCCCGGCCTCCAGCGCCTCGACGGTGAGCTGCAGCGTCCGCTGCAGGTCGCTGAGCTGGTTCTTGGTCAGCAGCACGCGGACCGTGAACGCCGCGACGTCGGGATGGGCGAAGTCGCGATCGGACGCCCAGGCCTCGAACATCGGTGGCGCCTCGACATTCTCGGCCCGGCCGAGATGGGCCAGTGCCATCGCCCGGCCGACCATCGCCGCACTTTCCTCGATCGTCGGCTTGGCGGGCTTGGCCGGCTCCGGTGCCGGCTTGTTGGCCTCGGCCAGGACCTTCTTCGCCTCGGAGACCTGCGCCACCAGCGCGTTGGTCAGCCGCCCCACCGCCGACGCGAATTCCTCCGGGTCGCCCGCCTCGACCGGATAGTAGAGCGAGCCGACGCCCGGGTAGCGGCTGAGTTCCTGGTATTGCGCCTCGCCCTTCGCGTGGTCGTCCTTGCCGACCGGCGTCTTCAGATAGAGCGTGTAGAGGGCCGCCTTGTTGGCCCGCACCAGCTGCGCCACCTCGGCCGTGTTGAGACCAGTCGTCGACAGCTTCGAGTTACCCTCGCGCGAGCTGGCATCGGTGATCAGGATGATCGAGCGGGCATCGAAGCCGGACCAGTCGATGGTCTTGAACGCGGCGTCGATGCCGGCGAACCCGTCCTCCGCGAACTCGCGCGTCGAGACTTTGGACGCGGCCAGGGGCTCGACCGCCAGCTTGAAATCGTCCGCACCCTTGATCTTGTTGGGATCGGCGAACGTGCGGGTGAGGTATTCAATATCAGGGACCTTGGCCGGATCGTCCCGGTAGCCGATCAAGCCGAAGCGCACCCGGTCGGCCAGGCCCGCCGCCTCGACACGCTTGAGCACATCTTCCATCACCCAGCGGGTGCGCGCGATGTAGGGCTGCATCGAGCTGGATGCGTCGATCACGAACACCACGCCGGCGCGAAAATTGTTCAGCGCGTCCGGGTTGACCCGCCGCCGCAGCGGCTGCTCGGTGACCGGCTTCGCTTGCTCGCGTGTCACGCTCGCGATCTTGACCTCGCGCACGCGAAAGCCGTTCGGCAGGCGCTTCGACTTCGCCTCCAGGATCGGCAGCATGTAGAAATTGCTCTCGAAATCGACGTAGGCCTCGGGTTCGATCGAGACGATCGGCGAGGTGTCCGGCAGCTTGCCGGCGTCGATCTCGCGCCGCGCCGCATCGGCCTTGACCAGCAGATCGTCGGAACCCAGCCACTCGTCGAGCCCGGCCTGCTGCTCGAAGAACAGTGTCCGGTCGCGGTTCGCGCGCTCGGCGAAGGCCAGCACCAGGCTGTGGTCCCACTGGATCGTCTCGTCCTCCTTGAGGAAGCCCAGGACGCGACCCTTCGAATCCGCGCCGACCTCGAGATAGGTCGGCCCGCCGCCGTCGACCGGCATGCGCTGATAGACGTAGAGCGGCGTGAACGGCTGCACCGCGATCGTGCCCGGAGCGCCGACGCCCTCGGCGATCTTGACCCCGGGCCGGGTCAGGACGCGCTGGTAAAGCGTCGTCTTGCCTTCAATCAGCAGGGGCGTGCGGGGTTGCGCCAGAACGGGGCCGGCCCAGGCAAGCAAGGCCACAATAAGCAGATAGCGTACGGCGAACATCACGGAGTGGCTTCCTTGGACGGAGACGCGCCGTCCGGCTTGGCGACGGTGGGATCGCTGCGCAACTCGGCCAGCCGGGCGGAAGCGTCGGCATCGCCGGCCTGGGCCGCGCGCTCGTACCAATCGATCGCCCGCTCGGCGCTGGCCTCGGTGATCGGGGCCCTTGCCGGCGGCGAAGAATTTGGGGTCGTAGAGCCGGCCCAACTGTTCCGCCGCCTTGGCGTCGCCGTTGCGCGCGGCGTGCTGGAGCAACAGGAAGGCGCCATCCAGCGACCCCGCATCGGTAAAGCGCTGCGCCATTGCCGCCGCATCGGCCCCGCTGGGCTTGGCGGTCAGGATGAAGTTGCGCGCACCTTCGACCGTCATCGCAATATCGGGCTTGGCTGGTTCGGGCGGTGCCGTCGCGACCGGCACCTGCGGCTCGCCGAAATAGCGGTAGGCAGCATAGCCCGCTCCGGCCAGGAGCAGGAGCGCCAGCACGGCGAAGATAGCGATGCGCCCTCGCCCGCCGCGTGTCGGCTCTGCCACCGGAAGCGGCTCCGGGATTGGCGACGGTACGGGGATGGGAGGTCGGCTCCGGCGGCGCCGCCTTGGCCATCTCGGCGAATGCCGCCAGAGGATCCTCGACCGGTTCCGGCTCGGATGGCGGCAGCGGCGGTGGCTCGGGCGTCACCGGCTCGGCCGCCATCGGCTCCGGCGGCGTCGACGGCAGCCGGATCCGCGGCCAGCTCAGCCGATCCTCGACCCGGGTACCGCTCCCATCGCGGAGATGGAGCAGGTAGGGCATGAACGGCTTCAGCCGCCAGGTCACGGACGGTCCGACCTCGAACACGAGGGCGCCGGCCTCCAGCCGAGCCGTTTCCGGCCTGAACCAGCGCTCGCCGGCGACCCAGGCCAGCTCTTCCTTGGCGGTGGGGTCGAGATGCTGAGGCGAGCCCCGGTCGACGCGCGACAGCCCGACCTCCAGCGTGGCCGGGTCCAACGGGCTCGCAGGCGCAGCGGCCAGCCGCGCCCGCCCGGCATCCATCTCGGCTGGCTGCTCGACCCGCGTCGCCATGCCCGCGCTCCCTCCTTACGCCGCCGCGCCCGGCGCCAGCCGGGCCGGGTCGACCGCCTTCAGGATGGCACCGAGCCGCTGGTTCTGCTCGTCGCTGATCTCGCGCCCCGACGCATGCCCCGCATTCTCATTGCCGAACGCACGCAGGGCCACACCCCAGTCGACGAAGAATGCGATCTCGATCGGCTCGCGCGCGGCTCCCAGGTCCGCACCCGGATTCTGCAGCGAATCCAGTGAGAACACCGGCCGCGTGCGCTCCTTGGGCGGCTCCGGGAAGCCCGGCCGCTCCTTGGGCGGCAGTGCGCCGAAACCCAAATAGGCCACGAAGTCGTTGACGTGCTGGGCAGCGATCCGGGTCACCCGGTCGGCCGCGTCGGACCAGCGGCCACCGATCGACACGGTCTCGCGACGCACGTCCTCGGCGATCCGGTCGGCGAGGTTTTCCCGGCTGGCGCCGACCAGCAGCTCGTCGACGATCCGGCCGATCAGGTCGGCGGTGACGCCCAGCACGCCGAGCGCGGTCTCGTTCTGCTGGAAGGTGCGCAGATGCGCCGCCCACAGATTCAGCACCCGGCTTGCGAACACCTCGGGCCGTTCCTTGCGCTTGGCCGCCGATGCGGCGTTGGCCGGTGCGGCAGCCGGCTCCGCCCATGGGTCGTCGTCGAAGCTCGTCGGCTCGGGTGCGGCGGCCTCGCCGACAGCGAGCTGATCCTCGCGCAGGGCCGCCACCGTGTGGAACAGCCCGCGCACGTCCGGCTCGCGCACCATGAGCCCGTCCAGGACATGGGCAAAGTTGCGGAAATCCGTGCCCTTGAGCCGGGCATGCAGCTCGCGCCGCAGTTTCTGGAGCGCCTGGTCACGCTCGCGGCGGGCCTCGTCGCCTTCGGCAAAGTAGAAGGCGCGCAGGGGCTGCTCCAGCGCCGAGGCGGCCTCGACCAGACGCTCGGCCGCCTGCCGGCGCTTCAGGTTCGGGTCCAGCACTTCGACCAGCCGGTCTACCAGGAAGCGCACGCCGCCATCGTTGGGCGTCATCGCCGCCTCCCACACCTCCTCGCGGCGTGCGAAGTGCTTGGCGGCGAGCGCCGAGTTCAGGAAGGCGTTGCGGTATTCGGCAATCACCGCGGCCGAGCCCTTGGCCGGCCCGGATTCCTTGAGCGTGGCCACGTCCTCGTAGTCCATCAGATGGACCTGCTTCATGCCGGGATTGCGCAGGAACAAGACGTTGTCGAACGGCTTGCCGTCCCAGTCCTTCGGCCAGCCATCCTTGCCGTACAACTCCAGCAACGAGGCGTGCAGGCGGCGGTCCCACTTGCCGGTGCGCGATTCCGGCGTCTCGCCGCCCTTTTCCTGGAATTCGAGATCGTGCTTGGTCAGCACCAGGAACAACGCGTTGCGCACCGTCCTGCGGCGCTCGGGCGTAGCACCGTGGGTGGCGGCGATCCAGGAGCGCACCATCCCCGCCAGGTCCTTCACCTCGGCCACGCTGGGCGGCATGCACAGCAACATCGAGGTGAGTTCGAGCTCGTCGGTGTAGCGCTGGAACAGATAGGCGATCTTGCCGCGCAGGAAGAGCTCGCGCGTCTGCGCGCTGCGCTCGTTCGGTGGCTCGGGCAGATTGGTGAGCTTAAGCCGCGAGCGCGCACCCGGGAAGTCGAGCAGGTCTGTATGCTCGAAGAACGGCCAGGGTTCCTCGGCGATCACCAGGCTGACCTCGGCGATCAGTGCCGTCAGCGTCGCGCGCGGCAGGGCGGTCGGCGACCCGGCCTTGCCCGCCGTCACGGGCACCAGTGGGATCGTATCGGCCTTGTCGGACTCGGTCCCGAGCCGGGCCAGCACCGCCACGTCGATGATGCTGTTGGGCACCGAGCCGATCTCGCGCGGGATCAGCGCCGCGGCGGCCGCCTGCGCCTCTGCGGCATGCCCGATTCCGTCCAGCGCGCCCACCAGCGCCACGAACATCTCGGTGAAGCTGTCGAGCCGGCCCCAGAGCAGCGAGAACAGCGCCGCCCGGTCGCGCAAGGCGAGCCTGCCGCCATGCTGAACCAGCGCCTCCCAATAATCGGCACGGTTCAGCGTGCCGATGCGCGACCCGAAATTCTTGTGGAAATACTCGGCGAGGTCGAACAGGGCGATCTCGTCGAGGTGCGCCACGCCGCTGCCGGCCGCCGCCGCGGTCTCGGCGGCCTTCACGGCCGCGCGGATCGCCGTCTCGTCGAGCGGCTCGACCGTCATGTTGTTGGGGTCGAAATCCAAAAAGAAGCTGTTGGCGAAGATCTTGACCAGATCGGTCTCGGTCAGCAGGCGCAGCCGGACCGGAAATGCCGGGTCGACCTCGCCATGGCTCAACGTGAACCGGGTGACCAGGCCGGTCGATTCCCGATCGCCGGCGGGATTGATCTCACGCAGGAAGTCCTTGCGCTCGGTCCCGAACAGGATCGCCAGCTGCCCGCCGGGCGGACGCGCTAGCGCCGAGACGAGGTAGGACTTGCCCGCCTGGCTCGGACCGAACACGCCGACGCAGTTGTTGCGGGTCGCGGCATTGGCCAACCGCCGCGCCGCCAGCCGCGCGCGCCGCGCCGCCTCGACCAGGCTGTCGGACTGGTTCGCGACGCTGACCGACTGGGTGCGCAGCTCGTCGATCCAGAGCCGCGCCTGCTTGGCCCCGGTGTCCAGCTGGGCGATCGCCTGGCCGAGAGCGGCGCCGTCTGCCTCGCTCATGCTCCGCTCCCTCAGCTCTTCAAGAGCACGCCGGTGTCGAGCCAGTAGCCCGCGGCATTGTCGATGGTCTGCAGCCGCAGTCGGAGCTGGTTCGCCGGCACCGCCCGGCCTTCCGCATCCTCGATCCGGCGGATCGCGAACGCATCCACCACCTCCTTCGATTCCCGCCCCGACGCGCGGCGCAGCTCGACCTTGAGCGGCGTGCGCGCGTTCAGCCGTGCCGCGAACTCGGGTGCCGCGTAGTCCAGGCCATAGAGCCGCGAGCCCGGCCACCAGTCGACCGGGAACTGCCGCGTGCCGAGCCGGATCGGCCCGCGAAACTCGAACGGCGTATCCGGTAGCTCATAGTCCGGATTGTCGAGGTCGAGGCCGCGATAGAACACGTTCTCGTCGTGCAGCCGGTTGTCGGTATCAAGCTTGCCGAAGAAGCGGGCGGTCGAATACGGCTTCAGGAAGTCCGAGCGGTAATTGAAGTCGCGCAGGCGCCCCTCGCCCAGCATGCAGATCATGGCGCCGACGGCCGCCGTGGTCTTGGGGTCGGAGATCTTGGATTCGAAGTCCCGGAACGGGTACCAGGGGCCGACGCGGAACTCGTGCAGCGGCGCGATCCGGTGCGGCGGCAGCGTGCAGGTCTCGGCCAGAAGGCCGAACGCGGCCGGCATACGCGACGGGCGGCCGGACAGGATGACCAGATCGGCCCGGGCGCGATGCACCAGCTCCGCGAACGCCTGCAGCACGTCGATCAGCACGCTGCGGGCGGTCCGGTCGATCTCCTTGAGGTCAACCGGGAAGCGGACTTCGCGCAGCGCGAAGTCGACCGCGCCAGCCTTGCGCGCCTCGGCGTCGACCGCGTCGACCAGCGGCTGGTTCAGCTCCGCGCCGAACACGGAATCCAGGGTCAGCGGCTCGCGCCGGTCGTCCCGCGAGAGCGGATCCCAGCCCTCATAGGCCTCGATCATCCGCAGTGCTACCGGTGCCCCCACATGGGCCGCGAACTGCTGGCGGCGCAACTGCTCCTCGACCGACATGTCGCCGCGGTCGCCTCCGAACAGGCGATGCATGACGAACTCGGACCGCTCGCCCAGGCCCTTCTCCTTCAGCTCGCGGCTGATCGGCTCCAGCACGTGCTCGAGCACGACCTGGAGCACGACATCGTCGCCGGCGACGCTCACGCCCTCGCGCAAGATCGGCTTCGGGAACAGCGTGACATTGGCACCCTGGCCCTCGACCCGGTAGCTGGTGACGACGATATCCGTGGTGCCGCCGCCGATATCGAGCGTGGCCAGTCGGAAATCGTCGCCGATCGCGGGGTCGGCGGCGTTGCCGGGCAGCCGGGCGCGCTTGAAGAAACCGCGTGCGTCACCCGAATACGCGACAGCGATCTGGCTGTAGAGGAAGGCCGCCTGGGTGGCGCTGGCCTCGTCCCATTCGATCACGATGTCCGGCAGTCGCTCGCCCTCGACCGCGACCAGCCCGCCGCCGGTCTCGCCCGTAATGGGCTCGACCCGCGCCAGCCGGAGGCACAGGAACACGAGGTCTCGCGCGGCCAGCGCCCGCTTGCGGAGGATTTGCCGCTCGGCCAGCGGCATGCCGGTCGGCATGGTCATGATGATCCGCCGCAGCTGGCGCGGCAGGTCGGCGCTGCGCCGGCGCAGCCGGTGCGCCGGCGCGTTCATCATGCAGAAGGCGTGCAGGAAGATCTCGGCCAGCGCGAAGGTCATCAGGTTGCTGCGGGCGTACAGCGCACGCATCGACGGAAACCTGGAATCGTCGTTGGGCGGCACCGTCGGCGGGATCATGTGGAGCGGCTCGCCCCAGTCATTGACCAGCGTCGTGAACTCGACCCCGGTGGCGTAGGCCGCGTGCTCGTGCCGCTCGGTCACGCTGTTGAAGCGCCAGCCGTCGCGGCGCGGGTCCTCGTCCCAGAGATAGCGCTTGGGGCTGGACATGCCGCTGGCCCCCTCGCTGCCGCGGCGCTGGCTGGACAGGCGCTGCGCCTCGGCGCCGACGCGGGCGACCGTGGGCCAGGCGAACGCGTCGGAGCGCCCGCTCAGGAAGGAAAGATCGTCCCAGCCGAAGCTCGCCCGGCTGAACTCGAGCCGGCTGTCGAACGGCTCGCTGTAGACGTTCTCGGGCCGGGTCAGGTCGCGCAGCTGCAGCTTGACCGCCTGCGTCACGTCGGCGCTGAGCTGGTCGGGGTGGGTCTCGATCAGGAGGCCGCAGGTGCGCGAGTTGCCGACATCGAGCACGAGATCGACCTCGATCGGAGTCGGCGTCGGCTTGGTGAACCGGTCGACGAAGCGGATGCCCGGAAACACCTCCAGCGCGTCCAGCAGCTCGATCAGCGCCATCAGCCGCGCCACGTCCTCGCGCGGCCCCTCCATCCGGTCGGCGAGCACGGCATCGTCGACCACGGGCTCGGCCCTGGAGCGTGCCCGCTCCTCGCGCACGATCATCTCGACGAAGCTGGCCCTGCGCCCAGTCGCGCACCCATTGCTGGCCGGCGAACCAGGCCAGCCGCTCGGCATCCGCCGCCAGGGCGAATTCCGCCCCGCGCTGCGCGTCCTCGGGTGCGGGGGCCAGATAGGCGGAGCCTGCCGAGCGCTCGGCAAGGTCGGTATCGAACGCCAGCACGACGCGATGGTCGAAGCCGTGCTCGTCCGGCGCCTCCAGCCGCGCCACATAGGCCCTGGCCCAGTTGATCGGCCCCTGCTGGTAGCCGCCGCCCTTCTCGCGCCGGAAGAACGGCACCGGGATCCAGACCCGGTCCAGCATCTCGACGATCTTGCGCCAGTCGACATCGTAGGTGACGCGGCCGGAGGGGTCCTGGCCCGCGCGGCCGACGACCAGCGGCACCGGCGACGCCTTGGGGTCGTCGTAGAACGACCACTGGGTCGGCAGGTCCTTGGAACGCGCCAGCGTGAAGCCGAAATCGATGAACTGGATGCCGCTGGTCGGCACCAGCCAGACGACCGGCGGGGTCTTGATGATCGGGCCGAGCGGCATCCTCTAGCGCTTCCCTTGGCTCGGCGCGGGCTCAGGGCGCCGCACGGTCGATCTGCACATCGAATTTCTTCCCACCCTCATAGGCGCCGCTGCAGCGCGTCTGCCCCTGCGCATCGCGCGTGCAGGCGGTCTCGGTCTTCTCGAACTGCTGCCCGTCGGGGCAGGTCAAGTTCTCCAGCTCCTTGACCTTGAGCTGGCCGTTCTCCATCCGGGCCTCGGCGGGCGCACTGCACTCGACGCCGTCGGCGCGGCGTACCACGGACCGGCCGCTAGCCGCTCTTGTCGAACTGATAGGACTGGTTGAGCTGGCCGCCGGTGGCCTCGTCGACCAGCCCGCTGCGGCTGCGCCAGCGGCCCTGCAGGAAATCCGCCGGCCCGGAGCCACCGGCCGCACCCTCCGGGATGGCGAGCGGCGCGCCACCGGGTGCGGTGTCCGTTCCGGACTGGGAACCGGCATCGGGCGGCTGCTGGCCGTCATTGCCCGGCGGCATCTCGGGTGGCTTGGCTTCGGTCGTCGCCGGCGGCGGCTCGGCTCCGGCGGCTGTGTCATCGGGTGGCGTCGGCTCCGGTGCGCGTGGCGCCGTCCCATCGGCGGGCGGCTCGGTGGCGGCGTCCGGTGGCGTGGGCTCGCTGCCTTCGGCCTCAGGCGCCTCGCCCCGCCGGCGGCGTGGGCTCGGTTCCGCTCTGGCGGGTCCGGTGACGCCGGCAGGTCTCCGGCACCACCACCCCGTTGCGGTCGAGGACAACACCATCGCGGGCCGATCACGCGGCCGTCGGGGAGAACCCGACCGGGCGGCTCCACGGTCGGCAGGCGGCACCTCGTCGCGCGGTACCTCGACCACGAACGGCAGATTGATCCCGAATTGGCGCGGAAAACTCGGCCAGAGATAGAACGCCAACAGGAGCAGAAGCAGCAGGAGCAACAGCGGCAGCAGCCACAGCCACCAGGGCCAGCGGCGGCGCGGCTCCACGACAGGCACCGGATCGACGATCGGCGACTCCGCGGCCACGGGTGCTGCCGCACGTCTCGGCCCGCGGCGCCGCGCCCAACGGCTCGAACCCCGGCGAGCCCGGCTCGCTGAAGCCCCAGAAGGTCGCGATCGGCTGGTCGCCGATGAAGTGCAGATGCCCGTCATTGGGCGTCTTCAGGGCCTGCTGCAGCACCGCCGCGAACGCCTCGCCCCCGCTGCGCTCGGCAGACTGCCCGCGCGTCGCCAGCAGCTCCTTCAGGTAATTGTCGAACTCGCCGCGCATGATCTGCAGGTCGAGCGCACGTTCGGCCTGCTGCTCGCGCGAGAGGTCGCGCCAGTTGACGGCCTCGCCCGGGATCGGCGCCACCCAGCGGATGCGCTTGGCGCGGTCGTCGATCTGCGGCCGCGCGAAGAAGTCGGCATAGCGTTGGCCCAGCCGCTGCTCGATCGCCGCGCGCAGCTGGACATAGGACTGGTGCACGGGCTGGCCGAACGCACCCAGCGCCTGGAAGCCGTCGATGCTGCCTTCGGCGATGACCGATCCCTGCCGCATGGCTTCCGCCGCCTCCTAGGGACAGCCGCTGGCGTCGGGCTGGCCCGTCGCCTGCTGCAATTGGGTCGACATCTGGCCAGCACTGCTCGGCGTGAATACCCTGCCGCCGCCGGCATCGGCGACACAGCGCAGGACGCCGCCGTCCGTACCGCCGCTGAGGTCGATGACGTTGATCGTGAGGTCGGGCTTGGCCGCCTTGGCCGCACGTGCGGCGGCGCACGGGTCGCCGCCGCATGTGTCGCCGCCGTCGCTGACCACGACCATGATCGAGGGCGACCGACTGGGCGCTGCGCCACCACCGCGGGCGATCGAGGCGGCGAGCGAGGTGTTGCGCTCCGGGCTGACCGCGTTGACCTCGCCCAGAAGTGTCGGCCGCTCGTCGGCGCCGTAGAACGGGGAGCGCGCGGTGGCGCCGCAATCGCTGAACGAGACCAGGCCGGCGCGGATGTCCTTGTGCAGATTCTGCACCACCGTGCCGATCGACCGCTTGGCCGCCGCCATGCGCGAGCCGGCGCCGGGGATCGATTCGTCCATGCTGCCCGACCCGTCGAGCACGAAGATCACCCGTGGCGACTTGCCGGGCGGCCAGTTCGGGGTGCAGGCATCGCGCACCTTCGGTGGTGCCGGCTCGGGTGCCGGCGTCACGCTTGGCGCGGGCTTCTGCGGCTTCACCGGCTTGGGCGGTTCCACCGGCGGCGGCTTCACGCTCGGCAGCGCCGCGACCTTCGGCTCCGGTTCGGGCTTCGGCACCTCGACCGGCGGCGGCTCGGGCGGCAGCGCCTCGACCCGCTTGGTCGGTGGCGGCTCGGGCGGCGGCAGGGCTTGGCAAGCCTCGGCCAGGCGGGCCTCGGCTGCAGTGGCACCCTGCAGGGCCGCCTGCAGCTCGGCCACGCGCGCGCCGGGTGCCTCGCTCGGGTCGGCGGCCGGGGGTGCCGCCTGCACGACGTCGACCACGATCGGCGCCAGCGGGGTCAGCGCCAGCAGCACGAGCCATGCCAGCAGCCCCAGCAGGGTCGCCGGCACCACCCATGCGAACAGTGGCCAGCCGCGCCGGGCCGGCACCTGCACGGCTGTCGCCGACGACGCCAGGGCATCAACCCCCGCCTCAGTGGCGGTGACACCCGCGGCAGGGCTTGGCGTCGGCGATGCTGGAACGGCAGCGGGCTTGGCTTGGCCCATGTCGAGGATGGGGCGTGCCTGGCCCGGGCGAGCCATGCCCCAGAAAGAGAGCACCGGCAAATCGCCGTCGGCCTGCAGCGCCTCGATGCCGGTCGGCGTCACCAGGGCGCTGCGCAGCGAATGTGCTGCCACCCGGCCGGCGTCGCCCTGCGGCTCGAGCGTGCCGGCCAAGCCCTCGATCCTGGCCGCGACCGCCGCGGCACGGGTCTCGAGCGCCAGCCGCGCTGCGGGTGCGAGCGAAGTTGCAGGGCGCAGCGGACGCCCGCTGACCGCACGCCAGCCGGTAACCCGTCCCGTCCCATCGCGTTCGGGCAAGGCCAGATAGGCCGCGTCGTCGGCCGAAAGCTGGGAGCGGATCAGGGCCGCGAGCTTGGGCTGGGAATCGAGCACCGGCCGACCCAAGGTCTCCAGCAGCTCGAGGCCAGCGTCGGCCGTGGTCGGGCCCGTCGCTTCGGTCATCACTCCCCCGGAACGTCAAGTCGTTCCCGCACGGGGCTATAGGTGAGGAAACGGCGGCCGTAGGCAAGGGCGCACCCGTAAGGCACCAAGCCGGGGAGGTTGCATCGGGCCTGGAGTACGATAGCCTGCCGTTGGGTTCGAGCGTGCTTTGGGGGCCGGCGGCATGGACGGCATCAGTCGCGATCCGGTGGCGGAGCCGGTGCCGCGGCGGCGCGGATTCCTGGCCTGGGCGCTCGTCACGCTGCTCCTGGCCCTGGCCTGCGGCGCGCTCGCCCGGCATCTCGCCGTCCGCACCCCGGAGGTGACCCAGCGGGTGGTGACCGCACCCCCGAACCAGCCGCCACCGGAGCAGACGGCGCGCGCGGCCCAGCTGACCCGGCTGATCGCCAGTCTCGAACAGCAGCTGGGCGCAAGCTTGGCCGCCCTCGACACGCCGCCGGTCTGCCGGCCAGACCAGCAGCTCGACCAGGACCTGTTCCAGCGGCTGCGCGGCGAGCTGGCGCCGAGCCTGCCACCCTGGCGCGCCCTGCTGCTCGCCGCAGCGCCGGCCTCGGCCACGCGCGAGGTCGTGTCGGCGCCGAGCTCGGCACCAGCGACGTCACCCGCATCGCCGGCCATCGGCCCGTCGGCTGTGCCAATGACCCTGGATCAGCTGCGCGCCCTGCTCGAAGGCAGCACGGCCATGGTGCTGGGGCCCACGGCCGATGGCGGGCTCTCGACCGGCACCGGGATCTTCGTCGCGCCGGACCTCCTGGTCACCAACCGGCATGTCGTGGCCGACGCGGACCCGGCCCGGCTGATGGCCACCAGCAAGCAGATGGGCCAGCTCATGCCGGTCGAGCTGGTCGCGGCCTCGCCACCCGGCGACCAGAGCGCGCCCGACTTCGCCGTCCTGCGCCTGCGCAGCGGCGCTGCACCCGCGGTGGTGCCGATCGCGGCCGCGAGCGACAAGCTGGCGCCGGTGATCGCAGCGGGCTATCCGGGCCTCGGATTGCGCGACGATGCCGGCTTCCGCCGCCTGCTCGCCGGCGATCTCGCAGCCGCCCCCGACCTCAATATGAACCGCGGCGAGATCCGCTCCATCCAGCCGCTGGGTGCGATCACCCGCCTGGTCCACACGGCCGATGTGCTGAAGGGCTATAGCGGTGGCCCGCTGCTCGACACGTGCGGCCGCCTCGTCGGCGTCAACACCTTCATCCAGGTCGACCAGGCCCAGGGCGGCAAGCTCAACAACGCCGTGTCGACGCCCGATCTGGTCACGTTCCTGCAGGCAAATGGCGTGCGCCTGCCGGTCGACCCGCGCGGGTGCGATGCGCACTGACGCAGACGGCGTTACAAACGGTAGATCCGCTCGGCGTTGCCGTGAAATAGGCCGTTTCGTTCCTCTACGGAGAAGCTGCCGGTGATCTGGTCGAAGGCACGCCACACCGTCGCGTAGTCGGAAAAGAGCCGGTCGACCGGAAAATTGCTGGCGAACAGGCAGCGGGCAGTGCCGAACACATCGATCGTCTCGAGCACGAACGGGCGGATCGACTCCACGGTCCAATGGTGATCGACCATGCCAAGGCCCGAGATCTTGACGGCGACGTTGGGGCAAGCGGCGAGTGCCCGCATGCCGCTTCGCCAGGCGGACAGCCCCTCCGGGTCGCGATCGAGAGGCATGCCGGTATGGTTGATGATGATCTGGGTATCGGGATGCCGGCGCGCGGTCGCGGCACCGTCGGCCATCTGGGGCGCATAGAGTTGCATGTCGAACGACAGGCCATGCTGCCGCAGCCGACCGAAACCGCGCTGCCACGGCTCTTCGCGCATGTAGTCGCGGTCGACGAAATTGACGCCCGGATCGGCGTGGCGATTGAGGATCTGGCGGATGCCGCGGGCGTTGGCGAAGGCCGCATGCGCCGCCAAGGTGCCGTCGACCTGCGGGTCGGAGAGATCGGCATAAGCGACGATGCCGTGCGGGAAGCCGCCGCTGCCCGGTGCGTCGGCGATGCTCTGCAGCCAGCGGGTTTCCTCGACGGCCAGATGATCGTCGATCTCGGCCTGGAGATGGACGGACTTGCTCAGCTCGACCGATGCGGCATCTGCCAGGAAATCCGGAAGCAGGTAGTTGCGGCAGAGCGGCGTGGTATCGCCGACCAGGCCCGAGACCGTGGGGGTGGCGAGCCAGGGGTACGGATGCCGATCCCGATCCCAAAGGTGATGATGGGCGTCGACGATGCGCATCCGGCGATCTCCCTAGTCGCGGGTGAACACGTGGTGCTGGCGGCGGTTCTTCTCGATGAAGGCCCAATCATAGGAGACGCCGAGACCGGGACCATCGGGCACTGGCACGCAGCCGTCGGCGCCGAGGTGATCCGGCTGGTCGGAATAGCCGCACGTGTAGACCGGCGGCACGGCGTTCGGCATGCCCGGCCCGATCAGTGCCATCTCGTAGAAGTGGGTGTTGCGCGTCGCCGCCATGACGGCTCGGTGGGCCGGGCCGCAGGCGTGAAACTGCACGTCCAGGCCCATGGCCTCGCAGAAGTGCGCGATCTTCACCGCACCGGTGATGCCCATGTCGTATTCGGGGTCGGCGTGGATCATGTCGCAGCCGCCGGCCAGCATGAAGGCTGCCTTCTGCTCCAGCCCGCGCACATGCTCGCTGACCAGGAGCGGCGTCTTCAGCTTCTCGCGCAGGCGCTGGTGGCCGACGGCCGACACGCCGCTGTCGCGATAGGGATCCTCGTACCAGAAGTAGCCGGCCTCGTCGCAGGCGCGGCCGACATGGAGCGCGTCCATCCAGGTGCGCAGCTCGCAGGCCGGATCGATCATCAACGGCCAGCCGTCGCCCACGGCCTTGCGCACGCCCAGGGCGTTGGCGGCCTCGCGCCTGGCATCGCCGTCGTGCCAGCCATGGATCTTGAAGCCGGCGAAGCCCCGTTCCTGGCATGCCATCGCGAAATCCGCGAACGCCTCGGGCGAGTCCAGGCCGCCGCCCGTATCCTGCGCATGGTAGGTGCTGGCATAGGTCGGCAGCCGCGTGCGGAAGCCGCCGAGCAGGCGAGCGACCGAAGCTGCCCAGGCGCTGGCCGGCGAGATCCCACAAGGCGATGTCGAGCGGCCCGTGGCCCATATGGTCGTAGGCGCGGACCTCGCGCTTGAGATCGTCGTAGATCGCCTCGCGCGCATCCGGGTCGCGGCCCAGCAGATGGGGCGCCAGCATCAGCGTCTGGGCCAGCGCCGCCGGCGTGCCGACCCAGTGGGTCACGTAGGCGCCGCGCGCGCCGTCGCTGCTGTCGATGGTGACGGCATAGCGGGTGCAGGGCATCCGGCCGCCCTTGCGGAACACGAGGTTGCCGACGCCGGCAGCGCCGTGCGCGGGCAGCTCGAGATCCGGCACCTCGTAGCCGAAGACGTGGACCTCGACGCGCGTGATCTGGGCCATGAAGGGCTCCGTGCCTCAAGCTTCCGGCAGCGGCGCATCCGCGCGGATCAGGCGCTCGTGCCGCAGCTCCTGCCAGAAGGCGGTCGGGATGGCGATGGCGGAAATAGCCGAGATTGGCCTCGACCTGGTCGGGGCGGATGGCGCCCGGAATGACCGAGGCCACGCTCGGATGGCCGAACGGGAACTGGAGGGCCGCCGCCTGCAGCGGCACGCCGTGGCGCTCGCACACCGCCTGGATGCGGCGGACCTTGTCCAGCACCTCGGGCGATGCATCGGCATAGTTGTACTTGGCCCCGGGCACGGCCCCAGTCGCGGTGATGCCCGAGGAGAACACGCCGCCGATGATGATGCCGACGTCGCGCTGCTCGCAGTAGGGCAGCTCGCTGTCGAGCGAATCGTGCTCCATCAGGGTGTAGCGCAGGGCCACGAGAAAGAAGTCGAGGTCGAACAGGTCGAGGAAGCGCGGCATCATGCCGAGCTCGTTGATGCCGGCGCCGATCGCCTTGATCTGGCCGCCGCTGCGCAGCTCCTCCAGCGCGCGCCAGCCGCCGCCGATCAGCTGGCCCAGATAGGCCTGGACCTTGGGCTCGGTGGCGTGGTGCCAGAAGTCGAGGTCGTGGATGACCAGCAGGTCGATGCGGTTCATGCCGAGACGCTGCAGGCAGTCCTCGTAGGCGCGCATGATCGCGTCGTAGCTGTAGTCGAAGACATGATCGAACTGCAGGCCGCCCGACCAGAAGCCCTGATCGAACCGCTCCGGGTTCCTCGGCGCCTCGGAGCACGCGGCCGACCTTGGTCGACAGCACGAATTCGCTGCGCGGCTGGCGGTAGAGGAAGCGGCCGAACCGATGCTCGGACTGGCCGCGCCCGTACCAGGGTGCCGTGTCGTAGTAGCGGACCCCTTGGTCCCAGGCCGTCTGCAGCGTCGCTTCGGCGTCGGCCTCGGTCACCTTGACGAACAGCTCGCCCAGCGGCGCGCCGCCCAGGCCGAACAGCGGCAGCTCGACGCCCGACTTGCCGAGGCGGCGCTTCGCTAACGGGTCCATGCTGATGTCTCCTCCCGCGATCGCGTCAGCCGCGGCCGACACGCTTTTGCAGTGCGTCCAGCAGGACCGCCGCGATGATGATCGCCCCGGTCGCGAAGTCCTGCCAGAAGATGTCGATCCGCGACAGATTCAGGAAATTGCGGATCAGCGCGATGATGATCACGCCGATGATCGTGCGCAGGATGTTGCCCTGGCCGCCATAGAGGCTGGTGCCGCCGATGACGACGGCAGCGATCACCTCGAACTCGAGACCGCGCGCGGTGTCGGCCTGGATCGCGCCGATCCGTGCCAGCAGGACATTGCCGGCGAACGAAGCGGTGAAGCCCACGATCATCATGCACTGGATCTTGACCCGGTCGGCGCGAATGCCGGACAGGGTCGCCACCATCTTGTTGGCACCGACGGCATAGACGCGCTTGCCGAACGCCGTTCTGGTCAGCACGAACCAGCCGACGGCGTACGTGAGCAGCGCGAGCAGGAACAGCAGCGGGACGCCGGCGATGCGTGCCTGGCCCAGCGCCTTGAAGCCTTCGGGCAGGTCGGAGACGACCTTGCCGCCGGTCACGACGAAGGCCAGCGAGCGCGCCATCATCATGGTGCCCAGCGTGACGATGAACGACGGGATGCGGCCCTTGGTGGTGACCATGCCGTTCAGCCAGCCGCTGGCCGGCCCGATCAGCAGCGAGACCGCGATGCCGGCGACGACGCCGTATTGCAGCATCACCGTGGCCGAGACGGCCGCCGACAGTGCGACTACCGAGCCGACCGAGATGTCGAACTCGCCCGAAATCATGACGATCGTCATGCCGGCCGCCACGATCAGCGGCACCGCCATCTGGCCCATCAGATTGGCGATGTTGATCCAGCTGAGGAAGCGCGGCGAGAGCGTGGCCATCACCACGATGAGGACCAGCAGCACCGCCAGGGTCTGGATCAGGCCGTAGGATTGCCGCAGAATCTCACGCGTGCGCCCGCCACGTCTCTCGGTCAACGCTACGCTCAAGCCGCCATCCTCCCGCTGACCGAAGCGTGTAAAATCGCGGTTCTCTCGATCGCGGCATGCTCCAGCTCGGCCACGAACCTGCCCCTGAACATGACCAGCACGCGATCGCACAAGGTCGTCAGCTCGTCGATCTCGGCCGTGATCAGGATCACCCCGACGCCGTCCGCCGCGATCGCACGGATCAGCTCACGGATCTCGGCCTTCGAGCCGACATCGATCCCGATGGTCGGCTCGTCCATGATGAAGACACGAGGTTTCGTGCCCAGCCACTTGGCAAACAGCACTTTCTGTTGGTTGCCGCCGCTGAGCGAGCGGACGGGCGTGTGCGGTCCGGGCGCACGGACCCGGAGGCGGCTGATGGCTTCGCGCGCCACGACCCCGACCCCAGCGAGGTCGAGGCGCCCGAGCAGCCCGGCGAATCGGTCCAGGATCGGCAGGACCACGTTCTCTTGGATGGTGAAGTCCGGCAGGACGCCCTCGCGCAGCCGGTCATTGGTCAGCAGCACGATGCCGGCCGCCAGGGCCTCGCTCGGGTCGCGCAACGGCAGATCGCGCCCATCGAGCCGCACGACACCGGACTCGCGACGCGTGTCGGGACTGCCGAAGATGACCTTGGCCAATTCGGTCAGCCCCGAGCCCGTCAGACCGGTTATGCCCAGGATCTCGCCCTTGTGGAGGGTGAACGAGACATCGCGCGGGCCATGGCGGACGCACAGCTCGCGCACCTCGAGCAGCGGCTCGGCCGACCGGGTTGCCGGTGTGGCTGCGGGATACGGCTTCCAATCGGCGGCCGATCATGGCCGCCACCACATCGGGCAAGGTCGTGGACTCGGTTGCATTGGCGAGCACCACCGCACCGTCGCGCAGCACCGTGATCTGGTCGCAGACCTCGAACACCTCGCTCAGATAGTGGGAGATGAACACGACCCCGGTGCCTTGGGCGGCAAGATCGCGAATGAGGCGCAGCACCAGGCGGACCTCGTTTTCAGTCAAGGAGGAGGTCGGCTCGTCGAGCAGGAGCACGCGGGCGCGGCGGCTGATCGCCTTGACGATCTGGACCATCTTGCGCTGATCGTTGGTCAGGTCCTCGACCTTGCTGTCGGGCGAGACGGCGATGCCGTAACGCGCCAGCAGCTCGGCGGCCTGCGCGCGCATCGCACCCATGCGCACCACCCCGAGCGGGCCGATGGTCAGCTCGTTGGCGAGGAAAACGTTCTCCGCCACGGTCTGGGTCGCGATCAGGTTGATGTCCTGGTGCACGGTGACGATGCCGTGCGCCAGCGCCTCGTCGGTGCCCCGCAGGCTCAGCGGCTTGCCGTCAAGCGCCAGGGTGCCGGCATCGGGCGGGTAGAGGCCGGCCAGCACCTTGGTCAGGGTCGACTTGCCGGCCCCGTTCTCGCCGACGAGGCCGTGAACCTGGCCGGCGCGCACCATGAAATCGACACCCCGCAGCGCCTGGACGCCGGGGAAGGATTTCACAATACCTCGACAGTCGAGGAGAGTGGATTCGGTCATCGTCGCAGGCAAGCTGTCGAGCGCTGTTGCCATCGCCCGACCGGTTGATCCTGAGCTGGCCGACTACTTGCCGGTCACCTGCGGATCTTCAGCGAACTCTGCCGCGTTGTCCTTGGTCAGCATCCGGGTCGGGATGTCCATCCGTGCCACCGGCGTGCCGCCCTGCAGCTTGGTCACCATCGAGTTCATGCCCTCGTAGCCCATCTTGAACGGGTCCTGCACCACCAGGCCCAGGATCTTGCCGTCCTTGACCATCTGGTAGGAGACGGGATCGAGATCGAAGGAGACCAGCTGCACATCGGTTCGGTTGGCAGCCGCGAGCGCTGCCGCAGCACCTTGTGCTACCGCCTGATTGAAGAAGAACACGCCCTTGATGTCGGGGATCGCCACCAGCGTGTCCTCCATCAGCTTGCGGCCTTCCTCCAGGCTCAATTTGAGGAACTTCTCGGGCTGCACGCTGAGTCCGAGAGCCTTCGCCTTGTCCTCGAAGCCCTTCTGCCGCATCTGCGCGTTGTCGTTGCCTGGCGCATGGTCGAAGGTGATGACCTTGGCGCCTGCCGGCACCGTCTTGGCCATCAACTCGGCGGCCGATTCGCCGCCGGCGTAATTGTCGGTGATGATGAACGTGTCCCAGCTGCCCGACTGCAGGCCGATGTCGGTGACGACGACCGGGATGTTCTCCTTGTTGAAGATGTTCTTGACCGGCTCGGCGAGGACGATGCTGTCGCCCGGGAACAGAATCAGACCCTGCACGCCCTGGGCGTAGAGATCCTCGAGATCCGCTACCTGCTTGGTGGTGTCGGTGTCGCCGCCGTTGGTCAGCAGCATGTCGACCTTGACGCCTTTGTCGGCCCACTCGCTGACCGCCTTCTTGGCGCCGTTGGCCATGGTGACCAGGAACGGGTTGGTCCCCCAGAACTGGGAATAGCCGACCGTGTAGTCTTCGGCACGTGCGGCACCCGTCGCAAGGACGATGCCGACAAGGGCGCCCGCCGCCGCCCGGAGCAAATCACTCATCTTCTTAGCCTCCCTTTTTTTGTCCGTAGCCGCAGCCCGGATCTCACCGTCAAGAGGGACTATGGAGCAAGTTCATGCGCAGTGACAAGGCCAGCAGCCGCACGCCATCGTGCGCGAACTCCACCGCACGATGGCATCCAGCGGGGCTGATCGGCGCCGTTCGGCGGGGCCCGGGGAGGAACGCGATGATGCCAGAGGACGGCATCATCACGTTGCTTCAGCTGTTCGAGACGCCAGCGACGAAAGCGAGGCAGAGCGCCTTCTACCAGCCTTCCGACTTGAGGATCGCGAGCCCGATCGGCCCCGGATTGCGAATCGTCTCGGCGAAGTTGATGATCGGCGTCATCAGTGAGTTGGCGTTGCCTTGCGGGAACGTGGCCTCGTCCAGATGGACGAAGCTGCTGCCCGGCTGAAAGGTCGAAGGCGCATAGATCCGTGCGCGCACATTGCCGTTCGCAGTCCGAACCTGTGGGCTGTCGAAGAATAGTTTGCCGCCGCGAAGCTGCGTGGCCAGCGCAGTCGACGGGTCCGCAATGCTCAAGATCGACGTCCCGCCCTGGTTCTCGACAAAGCGGGTGTAGATGAAGGGAAAGCCCGAGAACCGGACGCTGCCCTTGCCGCCCGAGATGGAGCGAGCTGCGGCAAAGCCCAATCCGTGCCCGATCTCGTGCAGCACGACCGAGGTGAAATCGATCTTGCCGGCAGGAGCCGGGCCAGTGCCGAAGTGCCAGGCATTGAAGCTGCTGCTGAATTGCGCCAGAATATCGGGTGAAGCATCGAGCTGAGAGCCCCGCTTCTTGTTGGCGAGGGCGTCCGGGTACCAAGTCCCAGGGACCGCGCCAGTAAAATCCCGCCAGATGAAGTTCGGCCCTGCTGAGCCCAGCACACCCGCCGGCAGCGGGGAGAATTGAGCTGAAATCGTGATAGGCACACTTGACGTGAGGCGCGTCGCCCAGATCTGCACCGCCCGCTGGAACGCCGCTTTGGCGGCCGGAGTGAAACCCGAATAGGTGACCTTGAACGATGTCGATTTGCGCGCGGCCCTGCTCGAAACCGGCTCCTGCACAAAGCTCGGCGTACTCGGGCCGCCGAGAAGGATATTCACCATCTCCGCGCGCTGCTTTTCTGCCGCTTGCGATGGTCCTCCAACCAATCCAGCGATAATGGCGGTCGCTGCCACCACCAGCTTACAACCTTGAATTGAAATACCGCTCATGATATTCCTACTTTCACACATGTCCGACTGCCCTACGCATCGGATTAAACGTCATCCCGCACAGACATCGTATGATTGTCTGTGAGAATTCCCACGGCAAACTCGGTGATGCAATCGCCCCACCTGACCGCAGATCTGCTTCAGCCGACCTGAGTAGACTGTACCTCGCTTGGTGAAACGGTCCGAGAGAGCCTCCCAAGAGGTTTGTCGACTCCCGCAGCAAGATCTACCTTCATGTATTGATAAATATTTCAACAAAAATATATCCGATGATATTGATGGAACTCTCGGTTCTCAGTGCCATATGTTTGATGCTATATTACATCTTTATCGTGTATTTTCATCCGATGCAGTACTCACCAAGCCTTGCCGTCGCTGAGCGTCCGGCGCGAGCCTTGTCGTTGGGCTACCGGGCTCAGTGCCGCATCCCGACAGGGCCGGCACCAAACCACCGCACGCTGCCCGTGAACGTCGCAAACACAGCTACATAGTCGGCGAGGCCGCATACCGCCGCTAGGGTAACCACCACGTACTGACCGGCCTACGAAACCGCCGTAAATTCCAGGATCGCCTTGGCGATGCAATCAGCCGTGGCCGCCGGCACGGCAAGGTGCCGGGCTGCCCGACTCACTGAGGTCAGGCAGCTTGGCTAGATGCCACCTCACACCCGCTGCCGCAGCTTCTGCGCATACACGTTGATGACCAGCGCCAGCAGCAGGATCAGCCCGCGGATCAGGATCTTCAGGAAGCTGTCGATGTCGATATGGTCGAGGCCGTTGTTGAGCACGCCCAGCACGAACAGGCCCAGGACGGTGTTGCCGATGCCGCCGCGGCCGCCGAACAGGCTGGTGCCGCCGACCACCACGGCCGAGATCGAGTCCAGCAGGTAGTCGTCGAACTCGTTCTGCTGCGCGCTGCCGAAATAGGCGACGCCCAGCATGCCGGCGATGCCCGAGCAGACGGCCGAGATCACCATCACCGCGGCGATCACCAGCCGGACGTCGACGCCGGCATATTCCGCCGCCTCGCGGTTGCCGCCGACCATGTACACGTAGCGGCCGAAGCGCGTGTAGGTCAGCACCAGATGGCCGACGAGCAGGAACAGGGCGGCGACGATCACGATCCAGGGGAACGGCCCCAGCGTGCCCGAGCCCAGCGTCTTGACGATCGGCGGCACGGCATAGGCGATCTGGCCGCGCACCAGCATCGCGCAGATGCCGGCGCCGATCTGCAGCATGGCCAGGGTCATGATGAAGGACGGGATGCCGATGACCGTGACCCCGAACGCGGTGACCGCACCCAGGGCCGCCGATGCCAGCACCGCCAGCAGCACTGCCAGGAAGCCCGGCAGCGGCAGGTTCGCGATATTGACGTAGGATTCCTGCAGCGTGAAGAACGCCACCGCGATGCCGGCGACGTTGGCGATCGCGGCGACCGACAGGTCGATCTCGGCGGTCAGGATGACGAAGGTCAGGCCGGTGGCGATGATCGCCGTGATCGAGACCTGACGCAGCACGTTGGCGAGATTGTCGACCGTGGCGAAGGACGGGCTCAGCGCGCAGAACACCGCCACCAGGAAGATCAGCGTGATCAGGGGCGCGATGTTGGTCAGCCGTGCTGCCAGCCAGCTCCCCCACCCGGCTGCCGCCACGGCCGGGCCACTCGGTGTCTCTACCTGCATCGACCTACCTCATGCTGCGGCGAGCAGGCGGTCCTTGCTCACCGTCTCGTCCTTGAACTCGCCGGTGATCGCCCCCTTGCGCATCACCAGGATGCGGTCGGCCAGCGCCAGCACGGTCTCGGGCTCGGCCGAGGCCACGATCACGGCGACCCCCTGCTCCTTCAGCCCGCGCACGATCTTGACCACGTCCTCCTTGGCGCCGACGTCCATGCCGCGCGTGGGCTCGGCCAGCACCAGCACGCGCGGCAGTCGCGTCAGCCAGCGCGCCAGGGCCACCTTCTGCTGGTTGCCGCCCGACAGCTTGCGCAGCTCGGGCTCGACCGAGTAGGGCCGGATCCTGAGGCGGTCGACATGCCCCTGCGCGATCCTCCGCTCCTCCGCCGGCCGCAGCAGCACGCGCCCGATCCACTCCAGGATGCTGATCGTGATGTTCTTGTAGACCGGCTCCTCGGCGAACAGCATCGAGCGTCGGCTTTCCGCCACCAGCGCGACGCCGGCGCGCCGCGCCCTGGCCGTGCTGGTCAGCCGCACCGCCTCGCCGCCGATGCGCACCTCGCCCACGTCCGGGGCCAGCTTGCCCATCAGCGCCTTGGCGAGGTCGAGCTGGCCCGAGCCCATGAAGCCGTAAAAGCCCAGGACCTCGCCGGGCCGTACCGTGAACGAGACGTCGCGAAAGGCGCCCTTCCTGCCCAGACCGGTGGCCTCGAGCATGGCCGGGCCGGTGGCGGTGGTGGCCAGCGCCACGCGGCCCTCGATCGCCTCCTCGAGCTCCTCATGCCCCTGGCCGATCATCCGCTCGATCAGCCAGTGCTTGTCGACCTCGGCTGCCCGTGCGGTGGCGATGCGCCGGCTGTTCCTGAACACGGTCACCGTGTCCGCGACCTCCAGCACGTCCTCGAGGAAGTGCGAGATGAAGATGAAGCTGGTGCCTTCGCGCTTGAGCAGGCGCAGGACCGCGAACAGGCGTGCGATCTCCGGCGGCGAGAGCGCCGAGGTCGGCTCGTCCAGGATGATGATCCGCGCCCCGCTGAACAGCACCCGGCCGAGCTCGACCAGCTGCTGCAGCCCGAGCGGCAGCCGGCCGGTCTCCGAATCCGGGTCGATGCCGATCCCGAGCCGTTCCAGATGTGCTCGGGCCTCCTGCGCCATTGCCCGCCAGCGCACCACGCCGGCGCCGTTGGTGAGCTGGTGGCCGAGAAACACGTTCTCGGCCACGCTCAGGCCCGGCACGATCGACAGCTCCTGATGCACCATGCCGATGCCGGCGGCCAGCGCGTCCTTGGCGCCGCGGAAATGCACCGGCCGGCCGTCGAGCCGCATCTCGCCCGAATAGCCCGCATGCACGCCGGCGATGATCTTCATCAGCGTCGACTTGCCGGCGCCGTTCTCGCCGATCAGCCCATGCACCTCGCCCTCGCGCAGGGTGAAGTCGACGCCGGTCAGCGCCGTCACCCCGCCGAAGGTCTTGCCGATCCCGGTGAGCTCCAGGATCGGCCGGCCTCGCTCGCCGTCGTTGGCTTCGCTCACCACCTGCTCAGATCAGGAAGTGCTTCTGCATCCACAGCATGCCCTCGGCGTTGGGCTTGGTGACCACCGGCCCGTCGGTGATCACGTGCTTGGGGATGCCGCCCGGCCCGTTCTTCTCGCCGGTCAGCACCGCGGCCACGCCGGCCACGATGGACCCGCCATGGATGCGGCAGGACGGGTTGCGCACGGTGGCCAGCATGCGGCCGTCGATCACCGCCTCGATCGCGGGCGGCATGGCGTCGACGCCGCCGACCAGGATCTTGTCGCGGCCGCGCGCCTTCATCACGTTCTGCGCCGCCAGGGCCATGTCGTCGTTGTGGAAGAACGCGGCCGAGATGTCCGGGTACTTGGTGAGCAGGCTGTCCCAGATCCGCGACGCCTTGGTCACGTCCCAGTCGGCCGGCTGCGTGTCCAGCACCTTCAGGTCCGGGTAGTTCTTGACCACGCTCTCGAAGCCCTTGGCGCGGCCCTGCGCGCCGGTATGCCCGAGCGCACCCTGGGTCATCGTGATGGTGCCCTTGCCGCCGATCGCATCGACCAGCGCCTGGGTGACCGCCGCGCCCATGAACTCGTTATCGGGGGCCAGGAAGCTGTGGACGTCGATCTGATCCAGCGGGGCGATCAGCGTGTCCATGTCCATGACCGGGATGCCGGCATCGATCATCTTCTTGACCGGGTCGGTCAGCGTGCCGATGCCGAACGCCTGGATGGCGACGAAGTCCCACTGCTGCGAGGCCATGTTGTCGATCGCTGCGCGCTGCTTGGTGGCCGACAGCTCGCCGTCGAACCAGGTCACCTCGACATTGAACAGCTTGCCCCAGAACTCGGCCGCCTGCTTGCCCTGCGCGCACCAGGTCGCCTGAAGGCCGGCGTTGGAGAAGGCGGCCTTGAGCGGCTTCTCGGACCGACCCATGTCGGCCGCCATGGCCGCGCTCAGCATCGAGTCCATGCCGAACCCGCCGAACACCGCCGCGGCAGCGGCACTCGAGCCCGCGGCCTTCTTGATCAACGATCGCCGGGTCGCCGGCGACATCGGGTCACCCATGGTCATGTTCTGCCTCCCTGCAGGCTGTCGATCATTTGCAATGATCGGACGCGGGTCACTCTGGAACGCTTGGGCTGGATTGGCAATCCCGTGCGCCGGTGGGAGTGCGCGCGCGTGGACACTAGAGCCCATCTGGACCACCATCGGATTCGGCCGAGCCGATGTTGAGCCGCACCGTTCGCTGCCGGCGGAACCTCTCACTTTGCAGGGAATTCGATATCCGGGGGGTAGCAGTCCATGTTTGCGGATCAACTGGTCGTCGGTATCGGCGCCTCGGCCGGCGGCCTGGAGGCGTTGCAGGGCCTGTTTGCCGCCATTCCGCCAGACAGCGGCAATGCTTTCGTCGTGATCACCCATCTGGCGCCCGGACGCGACAGTGCGCTCACCGAGATCCTGAGCCGTGCCACGCCGCTGCCAGTCAGCGAGGCCTCGGACGGGGCGGCAGTGCGGCCGGACCACGTCTACGTGATGCCTCCGGGTGCGCTGATGACCATCCGCGACGGCAGTCTGCGCGTGCGCCGCGGCGACGCGAAACTCCTGGTGCGTCATCCGATCGACGCGTTTCTCGGCAGTCTGGCTGAGCACTCCGGTGAGCATGCGGTTGGCATCATCCTGTCCGGCAGCGGGACCGACGGCACTCTTGGGGTCAAGGCGATCAAGGAATGGGGCGGCCTCACAATAGCCCAGGGGGCCGATCACGTGCCGCCACGGCACACTGGCATGCCGAGTAGCGCCATCGCTTCCGGGCTGGTCGACCTCGTCCTGCCCGTCGAGCAGATCCCAGAGGCGTTGGCGGTCCACCGCGACGGACTGCAGCGGTTGGCAGACTCCGGCTCGCCAGAGCAGGCCTTGAT
This sequence comes from uncultured Alphaproteobacteria bacterium, assembly GCA_963798145.1. Taxonomy (GTDB): domain Bacteria; phylum Pseudomonadota; class Alphaproteobacteria; order Geminicoccales; family Geminicoccaceae; genus Benzoatithermus. The sequence continues at coordinate 244,055 of CAWCSG010000014.1, read as the reverse complement.
CGCGCAGGAAACAGCGAAGGCCGCCACGCGCCACACGATCTACGGCGTCCTGCGGCAGCGGATCGGGCACGACTTCAGCGGGTATAAGGAAACGACCTTTCTAAGACGGGTTCAGCGCCGGATGCAGGTGCTGCGCATGCCGGATCTCGACGCCTACGTCGAACATCTGCAGCAGGATGCGAACGAAGTGTCGGTGCTGTTCCGCGATCTCCTGATCGGCGTGACCAATTTCTTCCGCGACGAGGCGGCATTCGCGTCACTGGAGCAACTTGTCATCCCGCGTCTGTTCGACGGCAAAGGGCCGGGTGACCCGGTCCGGGTCTGGGTCCCGGGCTGTGCCACCGGAGAGGAGGCCTACTCGATCGCCATCCTGCTGCGCGAGCATGCCGAGGCGATCGGGAGCCAGGCCGAGATCAAGCTGTTCGCGTCCGACATCAACGAGCCCGGGCTGGCGATCGCGCGGTTCGGCCATTACCCAGGGGCTTTGCTCGACGCGGTCAGCCCCGAGCGCCGTGGCCGTTTCTTCGTCGAGGACGGCGGCACCTACTCGATCAGCCAAACCATCCGCGACACGTGCATTTTTTCGGCCCACAGCTTGATCCGCGACCCGCCATTCTCACGGATTGATCTCGTCTCGTGCCGCAATCTGCTGATCTATCTGACCGCGGACAAGCAGGGTGATGTCATCCCGCTGTTCCACTACGCCCTGCGCCCGGGTGGCTACCTGTTTCTGGGCGGCGCCGAGAATCTCTCCCACCACCCAGAGTTGTTCAACTCGCTGGACAAGAAGCATCGGATCTTCCAGCGCCGCGATCTTGTCTCCTCGCCGGCCCGACTGCAGCCCTTAATCGCCGGCAGGGCCATGACGATGAGCAGCGATGACACGCCGCGCGCGCCGGGCGCGGCCGGCACGCAGCTTCGGCGAACGGTCGAGAACCGGGTGCTCGAGCGGTTCGCGCCGCCTCATGTCGTGGTCAACGGCGACGGCGACATCGTGCACTATTCGGCACGTACCGGAAAATATCTCGAGGCGCCGTCGGGCCAACCGAGTCGGCACATGCTCTCGCTTGCCCGCATTGGCTTGCGGCTCGACCTTCGGGCCGCGCTGCACGAGGCGGTGGAAACGCGGCGTCCGGCTAAACGCGAGCGCGTGCCGGTCGATCTCGGGCATCACCTACAATTGGTCGACATCAGCGTAGAGCCTCTGCCGGACCACGACGTAGACCCGTTGTTCCTCGTGCTGTTCGTCGACGTCGGTGCGGCCCTCGAGCACGGTACGGCGGGCGACGACATCGCCAGAAGCGATTCCGAGGAAGGCGTCGAGCGGCTCGAGCGCGAGTTGCGAGACACGCACGAACGGCTGCAAGCGATCATCGAGGAGCATGAGACCGGGGTCGAGGAGCTGAAATCTTCGAATGAGGAACTGGTCTCGCTGAACGAGGAGCTGCAGTCGACCAATGAGGAGCTGGAGACCAATAAGGAGGAACTTCAGTCGGTCAATGAGGAACTGAATGCTCTTAATGCAGAACTAAAGATTAGTTTGGCACAACTGAACCAAGCCAACCGCGATCTTCTCAACTTGTTCGATAGTACCCAGATCGCCGTAGTGTTTCTCGATAATCATTTACTGATCCGTAGCTTCACGGCGCCTGCCGCCAGTCTGTTCCGCTTGATCGCCACCGATGCCGGTCGTCCGCTCACCGATATCGCGCACCGGCTCGACTATGGCGAGCTGGAGCAGGATATGCGTGCGGCCCTCACAGCAGCACATACGAACGAGCGCCGGATCGCGCGAACCGACGGCAGGGGGCATTATCTTGCGCGCGTGCTGCCCTACCAGGGCGCGAAGGGTGCTCCCGATGGCGTCATCGTCACCTTGATCAACATCGACTCGCTGATCGAGGCTGAGCGACGGCAGGAGTCCGCCATCGCGCTTCTGACGGCCAGCGTGCGCCAGCAGGCGGCGATCGCGCAGTTCGGGAAGGAGGCTCTGCGCAACAAGTCATTCGACGAGCTCCTCCAGCAGGCCGCCATTCTCGTTGCGGAAGGTCTGGAAATCGCGCGGTCGAAGGTGCTGGAAGCGTTGCCGGAGGGCGATTGTCTGTTGGTGCGGGCCGGCGTCGGCTGGGACCCCGGTATCGTCGGTGTAGCGACGATCGGTGCCGACACTCGCTCGCCTGCAGGCTATGCGCTGAAAATCGGCGAGCCCGTCGTCAGTGAGGACCTGTCACGGGAACGCCGGTTCGAGATTCCCGAAATTCTCCGGGCGCACGGGATCAGGAGCACGATCAATGTGATCATACGTGGCGAGGGCAAACCTTTCGGCGTGCTGGAAGTGGACGGCACCGAGCCGCGCCAGTTCAGCGAGGACGACATCAACTTCATGCAAAGCTGTGCCAATCTGGTCGCCTCCGCGCTCGACCGGCTGACCACCGAGACGGAGCTCCAGCGAACCCTCGAGGAGAAGCAGGTGCTGCTCTACGAGCTGCAGCACCGGGTGAAGAATAGCCTGCAGCAGATCACCGCGCTGGTGAACATGGAAAGGCGTAAGATTGCGGACCCCGAGCTCCGGCGCCCACTGGAGGTTTTGGGTGGCCGGCTCGAGGCATTGAGCGTCGTCTACCGCAAGCTCTATCTAGTCAATCATCATACCGAGGTCGACCTCGGCGGCTACCTTGCGGAACTGGCGGGTGAGTTGTTCGCCTTCCATGGGGTCGACCCTGACCTGATCTCTCAGGATCTGCAGCTCGCCGAGATGCGGGTCGATCTCGACAGCGCGCTGCCACTTGGCTTGGTTGCCTGCGAGTTCATCGTCAATAGCTTCAAGCATGCTTTCCCGCAGGGTACCGGCCGGATTGGCATCCTTCTGGAGCCCGCCGGTCCCGATGCTGGCCGCCTCACCCTCACCGACAACGGCGTCGGGATCGATCGGACGGGGAACCCCACCAACGGCTCGGGGTTGACCCTGATCGAGCTTCTCGCCGCCCAGGTCGGCGGCGAGCTCCAGATCGAGAGCGAAGCCGGCGTGCGCATGGTGATCACGTTCCGTCGTGGCGGCAGGAAGGCTGGAAGAGTTGGCGCAGATCACGGTCAACATGAATGAGAGTACCGACACCGCAGTTCCCCGCCCGAGGGTGCTCCTGGTCGAGGACCAGGCGCTGGTGGCGATGGAGTTCGTCGCCATGCTCGAGGAGCTTGGCTGCACGGTCGTCGGACCGTGCGCCACGGTCGCATCAGCGCTGGAGCTGATTCGCACACAGCCGCTCGATGGCGCGGTGCTCGACGTCACGTTGGTGAACGAGGAAAGCTTCCCGATTGCCGCGCGTCTGCAAACCTTGCGGGTGCCGTTCTTTTTCGTGACCGGTATCAGCAGTTCGACATTCCCGGCTGCTTTTCGGCAATCCGCATCTCTGGCCAAGCCCGTGCAGGTCCATGCATTCGCCGCGCGGGTAGACGCCTTTCGCGTGGCGATGGCCACGGGCGCCCTGGCATGTACGGCCGAGCGGCCGCGTAGCTGACACCCGAATGCGCGCCTCGCGCAGCAGACAAAGTGCAATTACAGCTTGTTCACGCTAGCGTCGGCGAGCACGAGGAACTCTTCCGCGAAAATCCCGTTGTTGTTGTAGCGCATGCCGATGGATGCCCCATCGAGGGCACCTCCAACAAACGGGAGAAAGCCATGCACGGCGCTGTTCCTTACGATACCGAACTTCACGCCGTCGTCGATCATCAGCTGGATGACGAAGGTTTGCGCGCAGCCTTGGCCCGGCTGCTCGACGATCCCGCTGCCACTGCTCGTTGTGCCGCCTACAGCGCACAATGCGAGGCGCTGAGCGCCCTCCGCGAGGGCCTGACACTCCGAGTTCCTGAGCCTTCGCTTGCCGATCTGACGGAGGAGCTGCACGCCGTAGTCCAGCATCAAAATCATCTGCGTTTCACGATGGCGGTCGGCGGTGTGATGGCGCTGATGGCGGTGGTCGGCTACGCGAGCTGGCCCGGACAGGCGCGGGAGCCCACGATCTGATCTTCCACGCCGTAATGACGCTCGCTAGCGAACCGACTCCGGACCGTTGAGCACCATCAAACGACGCAGCATCGGAGCCTCGCCGCCGGGCTTGGCGAGGTCGAATCGGCCATCGCTCTCACGGAGCTGCGGCACCTCGCCGGGCTCAGCCGGTCGAGCGTGCAGTCCGCCAGCTCCCAGCAGATCGCGCCACGCGTCGATGAACTGGCCGGTCACCAGGATGGTGCCCGGCGTCGCGTGTGGCTCGAGCCGGGCGGCGACCAATAGGGCTAGGCCAGCGCGAGCCTGGAAGCCCGGGCCGTCCTCGGCGAGCTCGACGAAGCCCGCATCGCCGCCAAAGCGGAGGTCAGCGCGGTAGCCCGAGTGCAGCAGACGGTGGCGGAGCGTCAGCGCCGCCTGAACCACTTGGCGCGGGTTGGGGTCGACGAGCAACGCTGCGTCGCCGTCCATGGCGCGGGCGACGACGAGGTCGCGGCCGGCCTCGGCCACCGCCTCGGCGAAGAAGCCAGGAAAGCTGGCGCCGCCGACCGGGTCCTGGAAGATGGCGCCGGCGCCGCGCACGTCGCCCTTGAGCACGAATAGGGTCTGTCGGGCGGCGCGCCAGGGCCGGTCCGCGCCGATCACGTTGAGCTTGTCGAGTTGGCGGACATAATCGGGATTGTAGCTGGCGATCAGCAGGTCGAGGCTGGGATGGACCAGGAACTGCTCGGCGTCGGGCAGGACATCGTTGCGATCGAGTGGGACCTCGCCCGGGTAGCGGAAGAACTGCACCAGCTCGGCGGTCTCCGGGTGCATGCCGACATAGCCGAGCAGCCCGATCTTGAACATGCTGGCGAAGACGTGGCAGGCGACCGGGGCCACCCCGCCTTGCCGGGCCGCAAACATCCGATCGTATTGCTCATCGAGCCCGATCAGCTCGTCCCAGGGGATGACGTTGCGGCGGATCAGGCGGAACAGGATCTCGCGGTCGAACAGCGGCAGATGGGGCGACATCTCGGTGATGAAACCCTGCGCGATGGTGGCGGCGCTGCGGGTGATCTGCTGGCGCACGGCCGCCCGCGTGCGCCGATGGGGGTCGATGCCGGCGAGATCCCGACCGATGAACGCGATGTCGCGTGGTCGGCGGAAGGTGTGCCGGATCCAGAAGGCACCCACGTCCTCCTCGTCGCCGGTGCTCTGGTGCACGATCTGGATCGCATTCGGGCCGAAGAAGCGCAGCCACGGGTCCTTTGCCGACTGGTCGACGAGGTTGCGCTTGCGCTCGGCGTCGATGTTCTTGCGGATGATCTCGATCAGATCCTCGCGCGAGTAGTGCAGATCGAGCGCCGAGCCGGCCAGCTGCAGTCCCAGCGGATTGCCCAAAAAGCTGCGCTGGAACACCTCCTTGCGGATCGAGGCGAAGATCTTGACGTGGCTGTTGATCGCGTGCAGGTCGCGCGCCGCCAAGGCGATGCCGACCTGCGCGAAGTGCCAGTAGCTGCGGTAGACCGCGCGCTGTTCCTCGCCGTCGACCAGATCGGGCGCCAGGAAGTCCTCGAAATACTCGTCGACATTGTCGATGAACATGGCGATCGAGCTATGGATGCGCCGGAACACCGGCAGCAGGTACGAAACATAGTCCCTGAACGCCGCAAAATACTGGTCACGCGGCAGCGCCAGCAGATTGGTGAACAGATCACAGGCGCTGCGCAGCTGCTCGTTGCGCACGACCTTCTCCAACGGCCCGGATAGCATCGGGCACACGCCCAGTTGTTTCTCGACTGCCAGTGTGAGGGCGATCGACCACAGCGCCTTCCAATAGGCCTCGGTTTCGCGCACCGCCCCGTACTCGCGATGGCTCATCAAGTCGGGGTTGGCGCTGGGCTTGTCGACCAACGCGCGCTCCGGAAGCATGGTGCCGTAGCGCTGGCGCATCGACTGGCGCTTGGCCTTGAGCAAGAGCGTCTTGCCGAAGCCCTTCGGCGCGATGATCAGCATTGCCTCGGTCGAGGACGGGTCGAGAAAGTCGGCGATCTGATTGTTCAGATGCAGTAGCTGGCCGTGGAACTGGTCCAGGTCCTCGGGATCGATGTCCTTTGCGTCGACCACCCAGGGTTTCATCGCGGCTTTCCCATTGGATGGCGGCTCGGATCAGCCCCGGCGGTGCGCCAAGCACCGCTTCCGGACTCGGCGGCCCCGGCTCGGCCGCCAAGCCCATGCTGCGCGGGCTGGGAGGATCGTACCTCGGCGCGGCAGTCGTGTCAGCGCGGATCTCCGCTGCTTATCGCGGCACCAGCTTGCGGTAGAGGTGCCAGGTGGCATGCCCGAGCACGGGCATGACGACGATCAGCCCGAGCAGCAGCGGCAGTGACCCAAGAAGCAGGCCGCCCGCGACGATCAAACCCCAGACCGCCATCGGCACCGGGTTCTCGACCACGGCGTGCACCGAGGTCGCCACCGCCGCGTAGAGCCCGGGGTTGCGGTCGAGCAGCATGGGGAACGACACGACGCTGATCGTCAGCACCAGTACGGCGAACAGGAAGCCCACGCCCATGCCGACCACGATCAGCGCCCAGCCGGAGTCGGTGGTCAGCACCGCGCGAAAGAACGCGCCGGCCGTGTGGCCCGGGTCGGCACCGACCGTGAGCACGAAGATCGTGTAGGCGCTGCCGAGCCACAGCAGGAAGATCGCCAGCAGCCCGAGGCCCAGCGCGACGATCGCGCCGAACCCGGGCGCCTTGACGACGCCGAACGCGTCCGCCCAGCTGGTCGCGATTCCCTGCTCGCGCCGCCGGCTGATCTCGTAGAGCCCGACCGCGGCGACCGGCCCGAGCAGCGCGAAACCGGCGGCGAGCGGGAACAGCAGCGGCAGGATGTCGTAGTTGAGCGCGAGCCAGGCGAGCATCAGGCCCGCGAGCGGGTAGATGATGCAGATGAACACGACATCGCTGCGATAGGTCGCGAAATCGCTCAAGCCCCGAGCCAGCGCGTCTCGCAGATCGGCCAGGTCGATCCGGCGCACCGCGGGCAGCGGCGCGTAGCGGGCCTCGTCGGCGCCGAGCACGTCATGGCCCGCGCGCCCGACGGCGCGCCCGGCGGCCACCAGCTGATCCACGGTCCACTCGGCGGGGTTACGAATATGGTCGTGCTCGATCATGCTCAGTCCTCCCGGTGCATCCGCTGCTCCTGCGAAGCGGAGCAAAATCAGCTTAGCACAGCCGCGGGAAATGTCCGCGCCGCCGCGGTGGGTGCTCCACCTGGGAACTTATGCGTCGCCCGCATGGCTTGAGTGCCCGGCACCGACGCGGTGCAAACCGGAGACGCCGGCGATGCTCGGGCCGGTCGTCGACCAGCCGGCGTTACCCTGTGCCGCCGTCGCCGAGCGGTAGCCGGTATTGCTGCGACCGGAGCCGGGTCCGGGAGTCCAGCCGGCCGCGGGCCAAGCGCACCAGGGCAAAGCCGGTTTGGAAGACCAGGCCGAAGCAGATGACGCCGCTGGCAAAGACGACGAGCTTTTCGGCCAGCATGGGCCAGCGCTCGGCCTCGCGCAGGACCACGGCCACGCCCTCGCTCACCCCGATGGCCGCGCCAGCACCTGACGACATCACGAGGACGAGGAAGGCGCGCATCAGGTTGGGCAGGAAGAGCAGAGCGGACTCGTCGGCACCGCGGCGGCGCTGCAGGAAGGCCTCGCGCCCATTGTCGGCGACATAGGCGGCCGAGTAGGGCACGAGCGAAAGGGCGGTGATCCATCGCGCCGACAGGGCCAGCGGCAGGCCCAGGAATGTCGCGTCCGGTGGGATGACGTTGAGCAGGAAGAACATCACGACGAAGGTCGGCGCAGCGCGCATCGGCCCGACCAGCGCGCCGGCGAGCCGGCGTTGCAGCCTGCCTCCGAGCTGCAGCAGGGCCAGCGGCAGGCCCAGGGTCAAGCCGAGGGCGAGCGCCACGGCCGCGATCCACAGATTGACCGCCATGCCGGCGAGCAGCTCGGAGAAGAAGCCCGACGTCCAGAGGCTGCCGAGCGTGGTCACGCTGCCACGCCCGCCCGCTGCAGCCGGCGACGCGCCCGTTCGCAAGCCCAGACCACCAGCGCGACGATGCCGGTGTAGAACAGCAGCACGAGCGTGTAGATTTCGGCCCGTCCGCTCGCGAAAGAGGTGATGTCCGTGAGGGCGCTGAGCAGCTCCGGCGCGCCGGTGACGCTGGCAATCGGCGTGCCCTTCGCCGCGTTGACCAGAAAGGAGAGGAGCTGGGTCGCGGAGCGGCCGACGGCCGCGACGTAGAGCCCCCGCGTAAGGCCACCGGGATGTTTGCCCGCCGCGCGCAGGCTATGGGCTGCCTCTCCGATGGCCTGGCCGGCATTGCAGCCGTTCATCAGGCCGAGGGCGGCGATCGCGGCACCCAACGCCACGGCGGTGGAGTAGGGGAAGATCGCGTGCGCGACCGAGGCGGCGACGACGAGGGTAAGGACAACCGGCGACGATTGCAGGGTGACGACCACCAGCCATGCCGGCGCGCGGAGCAGGAGACTGGATGCTGCCGAAGCGGCCCCGATGCCCAAAGCGACCAGCAGGGTGGCTGCCAGGGTCCCCAGGACCAGGGCCAGGGAATTGACGACACCGTCCTGGAACAGCTGCCAGGCCGGCTCGTTGAGCAGCATCGGCGCGGCCAGCCGGATCCCTAGATGATGGTCGAGCCAAGCTAGGGTCGCCTCCACTTGCGGTGCGAAGCTGGTTGCGGGCGGCTCGGCGACCAGCGCCGGCAGGACGCAAGCGGGATCGCTACTCGCCGCGATGCCGGCGCAGCCGGGCTGGCGCCACAGCTCGTGCTGACGCTCGAGGAAGGCGGTGAAGATCGCGTTGCGCCGGGCGAGCGCCAGGAACTCGCCGTCGCGGTGCATGATCTGGCTGATCAGCTCCAGTGCCTGGGCTAAGCGCTCGCTGTTCGCCTTGGGCACCGCCATGCCCCATGGGACCGGATCGAAGCCGAATTTCCGCTCGAAGCGCTCTGCGAACCCGATTTCGCCGAGATATGAAGCGAAGAAGCTGTCGTCCTGCGCCGCGAGGAGGCAGGTCTCGTCCTCCAGGCCGCGCGGCAACCTGCTGGCATCGTCGAACAGCAGCAATCGCGCGCCGCGTGATACGAGCTGAGAGTTGGCGTAATTGCCGACGGTGACGCAGATCGAGCGCCCGGACAGGTCGTTCCAGTCGCGGACGGAGGTGTCGCGCGGCCCGACGATGATCGTCTCGGACAGATAGTAGTGCGGCCGGATGAACTTTACTTGGGCGTCACGCTGCGTGTTGTGGCCCATGGTCGCGACGACAAGGTCCGCCTCACCCTCCGCCAGCGCCGCGATGCGCGTCGCCGCTCTCACGGGCACCCACACCGGCCGGACGCCGAGTCGCGCGGCGATCGCCTGCGCCACGTCGATGTCATAGCCGGTCCGCTCCTCACTCTCCGCGGTAGCGAACAGGGGATAGTTGTTGCGGACGCCGATCCGGATCTCATCGGCGCAGAGGATGTGGAGCAGCAGGTCGGCCGCGGGATCGACGCATGCCTGCGGGAGGCTGGCGCGGGCATCCTGGAGCAGGCGTGCCAACTCCTGGTCCGGTGACGCAGGGGCCGCAGCGGCGACGCCGGCCTGCGTCACCAGCGCCAGCAGGGCGGCCTGGAGCAGTCTCCGCACCTTCACGGCCGAGGTTCGCCATCGCGGGTGATGGACAGCACCAGCATCTCGCCGAACGCGAGGCCGCCATAAAGATGGATCGAGCAATCGGTCTCGCGCCGGAGCACTTCGGGGGTCAGCCGCGCGAGCTTGGTCGGCGGCATGTCGACCAGGACGGTGGCGGTCACCTCGACCGCGAGGCCCTGGCATTGCGCGGCAAGCTTGGTCGCCTCGAGACCGACGAAGGCGTTGTGAGCAATCACGGCGCGCCCGTCTGGCGCCAGATGGTCGCCGAGGCCGGCGAGGAAGGGATCGAGCAGTCGCCGGCCATCGGGACCGCCTGAGCTCCAGGTCGGCAGTCGATCGCCAATCGGGGCCGTCGTCATGGGAAAGTGCGGCAGGTTGGCGAGGATCAGGTCGAAGCTGCGTCCATGGACCGGCGCGAAAAGATCGCCCCGATGGAGCTCGACCTCGGCAGTCAGGTCGAGCTCCAAGAGCAAGCCGCGGGTGGCGGCGACCGCGTCGGGCTCGACATCGACGCCGCAGAGCGCCGCGGCGCCCAGCCGGCCTGCGGCGGCGAGGAGGACCCCGCTCCCACAGCCGATATCGAGCACGCGGGCGCCGCGAACCCAATCCGGATGGAGTCTCAGCGTCTGCAGCAGAGCCGCCGTATACTGGCTGGGCCAGAACGCCGTCGCCGGCGCCGGCGGGTCAGAGCTGCTCACGGACCACACCGATGGTCGCTGGGCCATGGGCCCCGCTCAGACGATGGACATGCAGCGCGGCGATGCGATCGCCGGGCGCCCGCTCGAGGATCTCACGGTAGCGGGCGAGCGCGGTCGGGTGGTCGCCGGCGACCAGGGCCGCGAATGCATGGCGGGTGAGGCCCGCGAGCTGCGCCGTTTCCGGTGAGGGCTCCAGCTCGGCGCCGGCGCCATAGGCACCGAGCAGCTCGTAGATCGCGATGCGCGCGCGCCGGCCCTTGACGGCGACCTCGTCGATCGGCCGCACGCAGAGACGGTCGCCGGCCTCGCGGAAGGTGTCGTGGCTGATGCAGGTCAGCGTGCCGTAGGTCTTGTTGATGCCCTCCAGCCGCGAGGCGATGTTCACGCCGTCGCCGATGACGGTATAGCTCATGCGCTCCTGCGAGCCGACATTGCCGACCAGCACGGCGTCCGAGTGGATGCCGATCCTGATCCGCATCTCGGGCTCGCCGGCCGCTTGCCATTGCCGGTTCATCTCCCCCAGCACCTGTTGGATTCGCAGTGCTGCGACGCATGCATGCCAGGCGTGATCGTCGAGCAGCGCGGGCGCGCCCCAGAACGCCATGACTTCGTCGCCGATGAACTTGTCGATCGTCCCCGCCTCGTCGTGCACCACCTTGGAGACGAGCTCCAGCAGCGTTGACATGCGCGCCAGCAGATCCCGCGACGGCATGGTCTCGGCCATGGTCGAGAAACCCTCGACGTCCGAGAAGAAGATGGTGAGAAAGCGGCTTTGGCCGCCCAGCTCGAGCTTCTGCTCCGAGTGCAGGAGCTGGCGTACCAGACCGACGGGGACGAAGCAGGCGAACGCCTTGATCGCCACATCCAGGGTCTCGATCGCCCGCGAGAGCAGGGCGACCTCGCGGATCGGCGAGACAAGGGGTGGCAGACGGGACGGCTCCAGGCGATTGATCCGATCCACCTTCAGCGCCAGCTTCTGCAAAGGCGAGGCGATCAGGTTTGCCAGCACGTAGATGATCAGCAGCTGAACCGCGACCGCCCCCAACCCCAGCATCAGCATCCGGCGATTGTTCAGCGAGAACTGGCCAGTGAAGTCGTCGAGTGGCGTCACGACGAAGAGCTGCCAGCGCTTGCCGAACTCCGGGTTGAACCGAGACAGGCTCGCAATGTAGTCGCGGCCCTCGTGGCTGAACGCGTAGACCGGCGAAGGGCCACCGCGCGGCCGGAAACCATAGGCCAGGGCAGCCAAACCCGTCTCGACCGCCGTGACGTGATGCAGCTCCACCGCATCGCCCTGGCTGCTGGCCACTGCCGATCCGTCGGACGCGGCCAGCACCATGCCGTCATTGTCCAGCAGGTAGCTGACGCTGCCCTCACTGATGCGATGATTGCCTAGATAGGCCGCGAAGCTGTCGAGGGTGATGTCCGCAGCGACCACTCCCTGCCGATGATCGCCGGCCACGAACGGTGCCGCCACGGTGATGCCGACCAGGCCGAAGGCCCAGAATACCTCGGGATCCGTGATCGTGGTGGTGCCGGCGGCCACGGCCTCGGTGTACCATGGCCGCTCGCGCGGATCGTAGCCGCTCGCCGCGGATGCCTCGCCGAGACGATTCTGGCGGGAATCCAGGAACACGTAGCGATCGAGCACCGGGGTACCCAGCGCCGGCTCCACGAGCCGGTACGCGAACACTGCGCCAGGGGGCGGTGGCCTGCCATGGATCGCGACGTCCGGATCGTGGAGGCGGCGCGCCTGCCGGAATGAACCGTCTGCGAGCCCGACATAGACGTTCAGGACGGTGTCGCTGTGCTGGAGAATGCGGAACAGGTACGGCAGCGCGCGGTCATCCCCGAATATGCCCGGGTCCTGGCGGCCGAGTTCGGCCGCGGTCGCGATGAGCGAGCTGAGCGCGGCAAAGCTGCTCTCGATGTCGCGGATGGCCTCGCGGCGAAACCGCTCGAGCATGTTCGCGGCATATTCGCGAGCGACACGATCGCTCGAAACATAGTTGGCCCGCACGATGCCGAGGAGGACCGGGACGGTCATCGCCACGAACACCACGAGCACCGTAGCCTTGAGCGGCAGTGTAAACTTCCGTCGCGGCGACCGGGCGGCGTCGGTGGCGGCCACCTCGCTCGGCGCTTCGGGCAGTCCGTATTCCGTCTGCATTTGGGCAGTCTACGAGAGGCAGCAACTCTTGTCGGCGAACATTTGGAACCGGCGCCCGCCGCGCTTGCGCCGATCCGGCGGGTAGAGCCTCCGGCCATCCACGCCAACCATCACCCGGAGGATGGTCCCGCCTGGACGAAAGCAATGTCGATCCGGTTCAGCTCGCGCATGGATCGATGGATGCTCTGATCGGCTGCCAGTCGACGATAGCCTGCATAGAGCTGGTCATAGACGGCGCTATTCTGGGGAATTGGTACGAATTGCTTTTGCGCCCGGGCGCCGAAGCGACGCCCTCCTTCGGCATAGTCTGACACGATCCCCGCCGCGACGGCACCATGGATCGCCGCACCGACCGCCGTTCACCACGGTCCGCGCGCCGTAGCAGAGTGCTTCCACCAGCGCGCGGTAGATGCCCGCGGCCGTCGTGTGCATGGTGAACCCGGCCAGCAGGCCGCTCAGGCCCGAATCGGCCAGCGGCACCCGGTTGCCACTCCACCAGTCGAGGGCGAGTAGATGATTCGCCCCCGGTTTGAGCTTCTCGGCCTCCGCGTTGTAGCTGCTGAAGCTCGCGTCGAGATCGGCACCGCGCGGAAAGGTGCGCACGAACCAAGCAAGCAGGTCGCCGAACCCGGCCTGACCCGCTTCGTAGCACCACAGGTCGCGGAGCGTGCCGTCCTTCGCCACGCCTTCGATCCCGGGCGGCAGCGGCTTGAACGCTCGCGAGAGATAGAGATAGGCGGCCGACGTGCCGAGCGCCCCAACCAGGCAACCGGTTGCGACGCCGCCGACGGCGGGCAGCACCACATGCGAATCGATCACCGCAACCGCGACCACGGCCGAGCCCACGGGAAGAGGGGTAGACAGGCGCCGCTCGAGATCCGGCACCACGCCGGATCACCCGGCTGCAGGGGCAGGGCTATCGACTGCCTGCGTCGGCCGGATGGCACGTTGGTATCGCCGTACCCGATCGAGGCGGCGATCGAGAAGCTGCCGGGGCTGCGCCGGTTCCAGGTTGTCCAATCGAGCCCCCCGTCAGTGGTGACGCGAGTGGTCGGGGAAATCGATGCGGCATTCGTCGCCGAATCCGGGACGCGCTCCTACCGCTGCTCGGGCCGGGGATGCAGGTCGAGGTCCACGCTGCGCCAATGCCGCCGCACCGGCGCCAATCCGCAGCGTCCCGCCCATGAACGGCAACTGCAGCGGCCGGTCGGCCATGCCGAGCGCCACAATTGATACGACTTGGTTCGCCCCCAGGCGACGGGCGAGTGTCCGTAGTGCGCGCGTCGGCGATCCGTCATGCCCGATCACCGCGCGTTCGGCGAGGAAACGATCCTCGGCCGCCGTGAAGCGACGGTTGACGAGCCGGGCACCTCGAACGCTATGCGCCATCCCATGAGTTCGAGCGAGACAAGTGCACCAGCGGGTGTCCCGATTCCGCCATCGCGACCTTGGCCGCCCGGCTGGCGAGCACGACCGGCGCCACCCAGAGTATCGCACCCCGCCCGTTCTCTAGGGCCGCAGAAACATGCTCGACGCCGACGAGGCGGGTGCGCCAACCCTCGTCATGACGCGCCGCGAGAGTCATCCATTGGCTGATCTTGAGCCAAGCCAGAAGTTCGGCGGCGCGAGCGGCAACGGCATCATCCTCGGCGCGATCGAGGTAGTGCGCGATGTGCGCGACCTCTCGGCGTCGCCACGTGGGCTTCCGAGCACCGCGCCACCAAGCCGGGCCGTCCGCGAAGGCTGGCCATGTCCGATGAGGGATCCAGTCGGCGAACGCCATTTGGAGGGTAGGCCGCCGACTGCCGCAGCGTCCTTGTAGTGCCATGCCCGCGGTCGCCGACGTTCAAATTGGCGGCTGTCCGTGGCCGGAGCCGACGGCTGGATTGGGCTCATGCCACGATTGGCCTATTCAACCGACTGTTTCTGATGCATCCCAAATCGCGTTACCCGCTAGTGGCCGCGTCGTGATCAAGTGCACCGTTCGTTGGCCGCCGCTACGGCTTGCGTGGCCGCAATCGTCGCCCGTGCTGCCCACTCTCCAGAAACTGGCCCGAAGGTACGAATTCGAACGTGGCCAGCATACTGATCCTTGGTGGCGACGCAGACGGTAATCTCGGCGATCGGGCGATCCAGCAGGCCATGTGCGGCTCGTTTGCGACGTTGCGCCCCGGCTTGGAGTTGATGGTCGTCTCAAGCGACGCCGACCGGGTTCGACGGTCGTCCGGGGCGAGCGCCTTCGAGCCCGGCCCGCGCGGGCTGCTCGCGTTCTGTCGCGCCGTTCGTCGCAGCCGGCTTGTTCTCGTCGGCGGGGGCGGCCTGTTCCAGGACGACGACAGTCTGGTGAAGATGCCCTATTGGGCGGCCAGGATCGCGCTGGTTCGGCTGCTCGGGCGACCGGTGGTCGGCTACGCGCTGGGTGTCGGACCGCTATTCTCGGCCACGGGCAGGGCCAGCGCGCGGCTCGCGTTCGCGCTGATGCGCACGATCACCGTCCGCGACGCCGCCGCCGCGCTGGTGGCGCAGCCCTTGTCGGCCAAGCCCGTGACGATCGTGCCGGACCCGGCGATCGGCCTCCGGCCAGCATCGAGGTCGGTTGCGCGGGCAACATTGCGCGCGGCCGGGATACCGCTCGACGGGCGGCCGCTCGTCGGGGTCGCCTTGCGCCGCTGGTTCCCGCCGGCGCCACGCCTCGTCCCGCACAAGTTTGCCCGACGCCTCGGCGCTGCAGATCCGCAGACCGGAGCGGACGGTCAGCGCCTCCTGGACCTGGTCGCGCAGGTGCTCGATCGCCTGGTCGCCACGGATGATGTGTTTCCGGTGTTTCTGCCCAGCTACACGGTGAACTACGAAGCCGACGACGCTTTGTGCCGGGCGGTGCTGGACCGTATGAAGCAGCCACGGGGGGCCGTGCTGACGATCGACGATCCGGCAATCTATAAGGGGTGCTGCGAGGAGCTGGCGGTTCTCCTCGGTGGTCGCATGCACCCGATGATCCTCGCTGCGGCAATGGGTACGCCCGTGGTCGGGCTGGCCTACAACCCTAAATTTCGCGGATTTCTCCAGCTCATCGATCGTGCCGACGCTTGCGTCGAGGTCGAGAACTTCGTGCGCGAAGGTGACCCGACCGTGTTGGTCGACCTACTCGGTGATGGCCTGCGCGCTGGCCGCACGTCGGCCGATAAGGCGATGGCGCTTGCTGCGCAGGTGCTGGCCTTCGACGCAGCACTCCTCGCCGAGGCCGTGTGACCGCGCTGCAGATCGCGGGCGACCTGCTCGCGCTGTATCGCACGCAGCGACTCGATCCGCCCGCGTTGCGCCATCTGCAGGAGGCCCGTCTGCGGCAAGTGGTCGAGCACGCCTACACGCATGTCCCGTTCTGGCGCCGCCGGATGGACGCCTACGGCATCCCCCCAGCCGAGATCCGCACGCTTGAGGATCTGAAGCAATTTCCGGTCACGACACGCGCGGAGCTGCAGCAGGTGCCGCTCGCCGATCTCACCAGCGACGCCTTCCCGCCAGCGGCCTTGAGCCGGGTGATGACCACTGGCTCGACGGGCCGACCGTTGACGGTCAGTCTCGATCGACGGCAGGTACAGCGGCGGAAGGGTCTGTTTCTCCGCGCCTTGATGGCTTCGGGGATGTATCCCGGCCAGTCGATGCTGCTCATCGCTCATGATCGTGGCCGCACCGCGCCGCCCTGGCTGCGTTGGCGCTATGCCAGCCCCGATCTGCCGGCGGCCGAGCTCGCGGCGATCGTTGCGGCGACGCGGCCGACCAACCTTTATGGCTGGGTGACGCCGCTGCGCCAGCTGGCGATTCATGCTCGCGAGCATGGGGTCCGGCTGCCTCGAGCTCGACATATCTTCACGACCGCCGAGGCGCTGGACGACGCGACTTCGCGGCTATTGGCCGATCAGCTCGGTGCCACTCCTTCGGCGATCTACGGCAGTGTGGAGCTCGGTTCGATGGCGTGGGAATGCAGGGCGCATGCCGGCCTGCACCTGGCGGAGGACTCGACACTGCTCGAGTTCCTGCCGGTCCCCGGCGCCACCGGCATCTGCCGGGTGATCGCGACCAGCCTGGAGACGCTGGGCACGCCACTGATCCGCTACGATACGGGCGATCTCGCTCCGCCACCGATACGTTCCGCCTGTACTTGCGGCAGCCGTTTCGCGCGGATCCAGCGCATCGAAGGACGACTCGTCGACAGCATCAAGCTTTCCCACGGCAGGCTGGTCTCGCCCTATCTCCTGACCGAGGCCATCGAGACCGTCGCCGGCCTGGATCGGTATCAGATCATCCAGGAGAGCCTGGACCGCTTCGTCGTCAGGGTCGATGGCCACCCCGCCGACCGCGCCGCCGCCGAGGCTGCAGATCGCTGGCCGCGTGCGCTCGGTGATTCCGGAGGCCAGAGACGTTGTCATCTCTGGGATGAGATCCTCGACCCGCCCTCTGGCCGGAAATTCCGGGTGGTCGAATGCCGCATGTCCTTGTAACGGATGGGTGGCATGCGACTATTAACAATCTGTCACGAATACCCACCGATCGGCGGGGGCGGCGCCACGGCCAGCGAGATTCTTGCCGAACGGCTGGCGGGCAATGGCCATCGGGTGGATATCCTCACCGCGGGGATGCGTGGCGTCGCACGCCACGAATTCCGTCGCGGGGTGACGATCCATCGGGCACACTCCTGGCGTCGCCGGCGGCATTACAGCACCACCAGCGAGCTTGCGACCTGGCTCGTGCCGGCATTGCGGCTGGGCGCCATGCTGGCGCGCCAGCACGACTACAACCTCATCCACTGCCACTTCATCGTTCCCGGTGGCGTCGTTGGGGCGATCCTGGCGAGGCGGTTCAAACTGCCGCTGGTCCTGACCGCGCACGGCTCGGATGTTCCGGGCTACAATCCCGACCGCTTCGGTCGCACGCATCGGCTGATCGGCCGTGGCTGGTCGCGGATCCTCGCAGCCAGCGCCGCCCTGACCGTACCGTCGGCCCATCTCGCGGGCCTGCTCGCCACCGCGACCGAGCGTCCGGTCACGATCATCCCGAACCCGTTCGAGCCGCTGCTCGACGAGCGGATCGAGCCACGCGCGGACCGGATCCTGGTGGCGGCCCGTCTGGTCGAGCACAAAGGCGTGCAGACCCTGCTCGCCGCCCTCGACGGTCTGGCGACGGGCTACGAGGTTGTGGTGGCGGGCGACGGCCCATACCTCGAGCCGCTGCGGACGCTGGCGCGCGACCGAGCCGTTCCGACCCGGTTCCTCGGTTTCGTGTCCCGGGCCGAGCTCGGTCGTCACTACGCGACCGCACGCATCTTCGCCTTCCCGTCGGTCCAGGAGAATTTCCCGATGGTCCTGCTGGAGGCGATGGCGCATGGCTGTGCGGTCGTGACGACCGACGCGCCCGGCTGTGCTGAGGTGGTGGGAGACGCGGCGCTGACCGTGCCGTCTGGCGACGTGCCCGCATTGCGCGCAGCGATCACCAGGCTGACGGCAGATCCGGAGCTGGCGGCCGAGCTCGGGCGACGCGGCATCGAGCGTGTGCGCCGCTTCGCTTCGACCCGGATCGCCGCCGAATTCGAGCGGCTGTTCGCGACGGTCTGCGCGGAGGCGGCCCCGGACAAGCCTGCAGCGGCGGCGATGGGGCTCGTGGTCTGAAAGCTAACTGGTGTCCGTGCGACAAGCCGTCGGGCTCCTCCGAGCGGTGCGGTCGCCCCTGCGCCACTGCACGAAGCTCAGCCGGAATCTTCCCCAGCCGAGGCGCCGGATCCGTGAGGTCGCGCATGCTCAACCAGGGCGCATCCCAAACCTCGCGTCCCGCTCGCAGTAGTTCCTTGACTCGCTCCGGACCCCGAACGACACGCTGGGCGACGGCCTTGAGGTGCAAGCCGGGGTTCAGATACATTCGGCCGATGGCATAGCCGCCGCTCATCACGGGCTGCCCGAGCGCCGCGCGAATCGCCAGCTGTGTCAGAGGCAACCCGCATCGGGTTGCGAAGCCGACATAGCCGGGGAAGCGTGGGTTGATCTCGATCACTTTGACCAGCCCGTCGCGCGGGTCGAGCTTCAGCTCGACCTCAGCCGGTCCGCGCCACCCGACCTTCAGGAAGAATGGCAGAACCTGCCGGACCAGATCCCGGTCGTCGGTACTGACACTGAGCGTGGTGATGCCGCCCTCGAGCGGGTGGGTCCAGAGCTTGCGCGTGGTGAAATGTGCCACGGGGCAGCCATCGCGGTCGAACAGGAGCACGATCGTGCGCATCTGTTCGGCGCCACCCGGAATGTACTCCTGAATGACCGGCGAGCCGAACTGCCGGCTGTAGTCCAGCGCCGCCTCGAGTTCGGCCTCGTGCCGGCAGAACGTGACGCCGACTGCACCGCCGACATCAACCCTGGGCTTGACCACTGCCGGCAGGACGACGGACTCGCGTGCCATCAGCCGCGGTGCGGGAATGCCCAGTTCGGCGCACAGGCGCAGCGTCTGCCAACCGTCGTCGGCGGCAGCGAACGCCGCCGGATCGGGGATGTTGAGCGCTGCATGCCGGTCGATCTCGTCGCGCACCGGCACTAAGGCGCGAAAAAGCCATGACGCCAGCGGCAACAATGCATCCACGCCCAGGCGATCCAAGAGCTCAATGAAGGCTGGGATCGACCAAGGCCGTGGCATCGGCCGGTATGGCTCGGACCAACGCGAATGTAGTCCGAGAGGTGCCGGCTCACGACACAGACCGACGACCTCCATCCCAGCGTGGCCGAGGTCGCGAATGGCCGTAAGGCCGGCGAGGCTGGTGGCGCCGCTCACCGCGACCCGGAATTTCCTGGCCCGTGCTGCCTGGGGTGTCAGGGGAGCAGCACCGTGCCGACGATGCCAGGCGGCAGACGTATGCCCAGCCCCCAAGGCAGCAGGTAGCCGATCAGCAGCGCCGCAGGGGCCGCAACGGCTATTGCGGCGACCCACCCCTGCCGCGCCCGCAGCACGAACCACAGCAGCAGGAACAGCGGCACGGCGACGCCCGGTCCCAGCAGCAGGTTGCCTGTGACCAGGCTTGCGAGCCAGACGACAAACTTCCGTTCGCGAATGCCCTGACTCGCATCATCGCTGAAGGGCTTCACGGCCCGGCGCGCCGTTCGCACGTGCTCGACTATTGGAGTCGTGGGTGACTTCGGCCGCAATCGCCACAGACGGGCAACCTCGACCAGCAGCAGCACGCAGGTGGGCACCAACACCGCGAGCGGGGCGAAATGGGCTGGCAGCCTCAGCCGTGCCGCGAGGCCCAGCAGCATCAGCGCCGCCGCGGCCAGAGCGATCGCCACGGCCCGGCTCTCGCTCACCGCGCCGCGGACCGGCCGGCCCAAAGCCAGCCAATCGTCGCCACGATCAGCACGGCCAGCGTGATCGCCACTGGCCGATGGAGCATATCGATCCGCCCGAGTCCGGCCAGCCGCCAGGTCAGCAAGAGGTTGTCCTCCAGGACGGCGCCGAGGACGAAGGCGATCACGAGCGGCACGCGCGGCCAGTCATGCTTGGTCAGGTAATAGCCGATGATGCCGAAAGCCGCCGCCAACACGAGATCGAGCCCATTGGCGCGATAGGCGAGCGCGGCCAGCACGGCGAGCGCCAGCATCACCGGCACAAGCAGATCGGTCCGGATTACCATCAGCCGCGCCAGAGGCCCGGCGGCGGCGAGGCCCAGCAGTGACGTCAGCCAGTTGGACAGGAACAGCGCCCAGATCAGAGCGAACACCAGCGGCAGCTCATGCTCCAGCATGGCGCGGCCTGGTGCCAGGCCGTGTACGGACATAGCTGCCAGCAGAAGCACGGTGCCCTCGCTGCCCGGGATCCCGAAGGCCAAAGTTGGCAGCAGGGCGCCCCCGTCCTTGGCGTCGTGCGCCGCTTCAGGTGCCAGCACCCCGCGAATGTCCCCATTGCCGAAGCGGGTGGGCGGGCGGGCGGTCTGCACGGCGTGACCGTAGGCGACGAAGCTCGCCACCGTGCCGCCGACTCCCGGGACCACGCCGATCGCGGAGCCGATCACCGAGCTCCGGAGCAGCAGCCCGGGATGGCGCAGCACCGCCAACACGCCGGCGCGCAGGCTGCCGCCAAGGCGCCCGTCGGAAGTTTCGACAGCAATGGTTTGGCGTCTGGCAGTCGCCAGGCGCATGATCTCGGCGATCGCGAACAGGCCGAGCAGGATCGGAACGACCGAGAGCCCATCGAGCAGATAGTCGGTGCCGAACGTGAAGCGCTCGTCCGCCGTGCGCGGATCGCGGCCGACGAACGCCAGGGTCAGGCCCAGCCCGGCCATGGCCCAGGCACGCACGGGCGAGCCGCCGACCATGGCGATGGTGGTCAGGCCCCATACGCACAGCAGCAGGAACTCCAACGGCCCGAATGCCAGCAGTAAAGGGCGGACCACCGGGAGGAGGGCGATCAGAATGACGATGCCGATCGTCGATCCCAGTGCCGAGGCTGTCGCCGCGCAGGCCAGTGCGGTCCGGGCCTGCCCCTGCTGCGCCAGCGGGTGGCCGTCGATCATGGTGGCGGCGCTGGGCGCGCTGCCCGGCACGTTGAACAGGATGGCGGTCACCGATCCCATGAACGTCGCACCGCCAACCAGTGCTCCGAACAGCAGGACGACCTCGAGCGGTTTCCAGGTAAGCGTCAGCGGCAGTGCCAGGGCCATCAGCGTGACGCCGCTGATGCCGGGCAGGAAGCTCGCCACCATCGCCAGCAGGGTGCCGATCACCGGGTAGAGAATGTTCGGCCATGCGAGCACGAGCCGCAGCCCTTCCAGTGCAGCATCGAGCATGCTCACGGACGCGCAGATCGCAGGACGTGCGCCCGGCTGGCGTGCCCTTCAACACGGTATTCGCCAAGGCTCATGAGCGAATCTTGGCCAACGCCCGCTCGATTTCGGGTCGCAACACGCCTGCACGCGACACGGTCGCACGTGCGAGCGCCCCCGCTTCGCCCGCGCTGAGCGGCTCCAGGGTTCGCTTGGCGGTTCGCACGTCCGCCTGCGCCGCGGGGTCGGCCAGTACCTGAGCCACCGCCGTCTCCAGACAGACCTCGACCGCCGCCGGCAGCCCTGCGGGCGCCACCAGAAAGCGCCCCAGCCCAGTGACCTCCGACACGAGACTTGCACGCACCATCGCGGCCGGGACATCGGCGCCGGCTGCCGACGCCTCGGCCGCGGCCAACCCCCCGCGTCCACCCAGGACGGCAACGCCGGCGAGCAGGGGATCGTCGCTGATCGGCCCGTCGCTGAGTTGTAGGAGTGGCCGCAGCTCGTGTGTCGAGAGCATGTCGGTCGACAACTCGAACGTGCCGCTGATCGCATCGACGTCGCCGCGCAGTACCGCGATCCTCAGTTCGGCGCTGCCACGATATCCGGCAACGATACTGGGCTCGAAGCCGAGCAGAGACGCACCCAGCACGGTCGACATGAAGGACGCTCCCCCCAGGTCGGTCGCGGCGAATGTCAGCTGCCCCGCCTTGGCGCGATCGATCAGTTCTTTGGCGCTATGTAGTGGCGATTCCTCGCTTACCATCCAGACATGACGTTGCGTGCCCGAGCGGCCCAGGATCGTGAACTGCTCGAACGTCGGGGCATCCTGCTCGCCCAGCACGCTCACTGCGACCAGACCGCTGCCATTGACGATGCCGATCGTATGCCCGTCGGCGACGGCGTCTCGGATCGCCTTGGCGCCGATCAGCCCTCCGGCACCCGTCACGTTGTCGATCGCCACGTCGGTCCCGAGCACGCGCGCGAGGTGCGGCGCAAGCAGCCGCGCCTCGACATCGAAGCCGCCGCCGGGGGAATTGGGCACGATCCACGTTACGGGCCGATCACCGAATTGCCCACATTCGTCAGCGTGGGCCGCGAGCACGAACGCCGAGGACAGCACGACAGCCGACACGGCGACCGCGCATTGAAGGCGGACTACCCTCATATTTTACCCCTTGAGCGTGTACTCGTCGACGAGACACGTAGCACGGTGACAGCGCCCCATGATACGTCCAACGCCATGATGATCCTGTCCGACCAGTGGCGATGAGACTGGCGAAGGCGCTGCGGCAGGGCCGGATGCTCGGGCGCTTCGCGGTTGGGCTGCCGGGATTTCTGAGCGGCCCGGTCGACGCCGTGGCCGCGCGCGCCCATCTCAGCGCCGGCCTCGCCCGGCGCAGCGAGCGCTTTCTCGAAACGGTGGACAAAGGAGTCTACGCGGTTGTTGACAGCCCGTACCGTCGGCTGCTGCAGCATGCCGGGATTGCCCAGCGCGATGTTCACGGCCTGGTCGCGGAGCTGGGCGTCGAGGCGACGCTAGAGCGGCTGTACGATGCGGGCGTGCATGTGCGGCTCGACGAGTTCAAGGGCCGTGCCCCGATACGCCGTGGCAGTCTCGTCATCCCGGTCGGTTCGCACGATTTCGACAACCCGTTGGGTACGCATCACCTGTCGATGTCCTCCGGCGGCTCGCGCAGCGCCGGCACCCGGATCCGTCTCGATCTGGCGCACTATCGGCAAGACGCACTCTATGACGCGCTGTTCAACGAGGCCTTCGATCTCTCGGCGCGACCCTACGCCATCTGGCGGCCGGTGCCGCCCTGGAGCGCCGGCCTCAAGGGGGCCATGTCCCACGCCAAGCTCGGCTTGCGCGTCGAGCGGTGGTTCTCGCAGCGGCCGGTCGGCTTCGGCCCGGCGCATTGGCCGCATGGGCTTGCCACCGGCTATATCGTGGCGCTGAGCCGCCTCGCCGGCGGAGCCATACCGCGGCCGGAGCACGTGCCGTTGGAGCAGGCGGCAACGGTGGCGCGCTGGGCGGCCGGCCATGTCGGCAAGGGCCGACTTCCGCTGATCAACACCAATGCCGCCTCCTGCGTCCGCGTTTGCATGGCGGCCGGTGAGGCCGGGCTCGACATCTCCGGTACGCAATTTCGCGTCGGCGGCGAGCCGCTCACGACCGCGAAGGTCGCGGCCGTGCATCGCGCGGGGGCACGGGTCGTGTGCCACTACACGATGTCCGAGATCGGCCGCATCGGCATCGCCTGCCCGCGGGCGAAAGCGATCGACGACGTCCACATTTTGTTGGACAAGCTGGCACTGATCCGTCGGGCGCCGCGCGGTGCCGGCGCCACCGGGATCCTGGCCAATGTCTATACGACCCTGTCGCCCGCGGTCCCCAAGCTGATGCTGAACGTCGAGAGCGACGATTACGGCGCGTTCGAGCAGCGTCACTGCGGCTGCCCGCTCGATGCCGCCGGTCTCGGCCTCCACATGCACACCATCCGCAGCTGGGAGAAGCTGACCAGCGAGGGCATGACCCTGGGTGGCACCGACCTGATCCGTCTGGTCGAGGAGATCCTGCCTGCGCGGTTCGGCGGTGCGCCCACCGACTGGCAGCTGGTCGAGGAGGAGGAGGATGGTCTCCCGAAGGTCCGGATCGTGGCGAGCCCGCGGCTCGGCCCGCTGAACGGCGACGAAGTGGTCGGCGCCACGCTCGCCGTGCTCGATGCGCCGAGCGGTGGTGCCTACGGCATGGGCCAGCGCTGGAGTAGCGCCAGGACCTTGAGCCTCGAGCGACGGGAGCCGTACGCCACCGGGGCATCCAAAATTCTGGCGCTGCATGTCGTGCGAGCAAGCACCAAAAGTGCGCGAAGTGATGCGCCAAGCCAGGATTGACGGCCCCTCCTTGAGCGCCTCGGTGATCGTGAGCTGCGCGCAGTGTTGGGCGTTCCGTACAGGTGAGCGAGCCAGTGGCGGGCGACTGGGGTCAGACGGGAAGCGACAGGACAGGTGACGTTTCGGGGCTCTGCGTCTGGCGAACCCGGAGAAGACGTGATGGTAGGCAGGAGCCCTTGCGGTTCGTCTATCGGCGGGAACTCTCGCTACCATTGCAGGCGTGGGGTGCTTGCATGCGCAGGCATGCGCAGGTTGTCGAGGTGATTCACGGACCCTTGGTCGCGACCCGGCCCGACTGCTTTTTCGAGGGCGCCTGGGACGATCCTTTTGTGGCCGGCGCTACGCCGCTTCCCAAATGCCTACCAAACCCATCTCTGGGGAGCGGCGTAATAAATCGATAAATTCTAAGCTATTGTTTCATCGGGGGGATTTGGTGGAGCCGATCGGGATCGAACCGACGACCTCCTGAATGCCATTCAGGCGCTCTCCCAGCTGAGCTACGGCCCCTCCGGATGGTGGCGGGTAGATAGGGAAGCCGGGCCGCGCGCGCAAGAGCCAAGTTGGCCCGCGCCGGTTGCTAGCGGGCCTCCTCGTCGAGATCGCTCTCGATCACGTCGGACAGCTCCTCGTCGTCGCCGAGCTCCGAGACGTCCTCGATCAGGCTCTCGTCCTCCTCGGCGTCGTCCTCGGTCTCGACGATCGCGGCGTCGTCCTCGACCTCGACGTCGTCCTCGACCTCCTCGGCCTCGGTCTCGGGCAACTCGCCCTCGGCGGCGGCGACGGCACCGGCAGCGGCAACCACAGCTGCTGTGCGGCCGGCCGGGCGGGTGCGGCGGGCGCGGTTGAGGATCTCCAGATCGAACACCGCGCTGCAGGTCGGGCAGACGATCGGCGACCGTGCAAAGTCATAGAAGCGGGCGCCACAGCTCTGGCAGATCCGCTTCGTGCCCCATTCGGGCTTGGCCAAACGTGTTCTCCGATGGGCTGGTCGCAAGCGAGCGCGGCAATTGCCATGATCGACCCAAGCTGTCAAAAGCAAATTCCGCGCGCACGGGCGGATCGAGGAAAAGCAACGAGCGGGATCTTGGCATGTTGTTGCG
Organism: uncultured Alphaproteobacteria bacterium; assembly: GCA_963798145.1. Taxonomy (GTDB): domain Bacteria; phylum Pseudomonadota; class Alphaproteobacteria; order Geminicoccales; family Geminicoccaceae; genus Benzoatithermus. The sequence continues at coordinate 218,700 of CAWCSG010000014.1, read as the reverse complement.
GGCGACGCCGCACGGCGCTCTGTTCGGTGCGGCAACGCTGCCGGGCGACAAGTCGATCTCTCACCGCTCATTGATGCTGGCCGCGCTGGCCGTCGGCGAGAGCCGGGTGGCGGGACTGCTCGAGGGCGAGGACGTGCTGGCGACTGCCGCGGCGCTGCGTGCGATGGGGGTCGAGCTCGAGCGGACCGGACCCGGCAGCTGGCGGATCTGGGGTGTCGGCGTCGGCGGCTTGGCCGAGCCGGCGCAGGTCCTCGACCTTGGCAATGCCGGTACCGGCGCCCGCTTGCTCATGGGCATCCTGGCCGGGCACGGGTTCACGAGCTTCCTCACCGGCGACGCCTCCCTGTGCTCGCGGCCGATGCGCCGGGTGATCGAGCCCTTGAGCCGGATGGGCGTCGGCTTCCTCGCCCGCAGCGGCGGCAGGCTGCCGCTGGCGCTGACCGGCCGCACCGACCTGTTGCCGATCGTCTACGAGAGCCCGGTCGCCTCCGCCCAGGTGAAGTCGGCCGTGCTGCTGGCGGGGTTGCACGCGCCGGGCCGCACCACCGTGGTCGAGCCGCTGGCTTCGCGCGACCATACCGAGCGGATGCTGGCGGCGATGGGCGCCGAGCTCGCGGTCGAGACGACCGCCGGCGGTGGGCGCCGGGTGACGATCACCGGCCAGCCCGAGCTGACGCCGCAGGATTTCGTCGTGCCCGGCGATCCATCCTCGACTGGATTTCCGGCGGTGGCCGCAGCGGTAGCCGCAGGCTCGTCGGTGCGCCTGCGGGGCGTCGGGCTCAACCCGCTGCGGACCGGCCTCTATACCTGCCTCGCCGAGATGGGTGCGGCGATCGCGATCGAGAACGAGTCCGTGGCCGGCGGCGAGCCCATCGGCGACCTTGTGATCGGTGGGGCGGCGCTGACCGGCGTCGACGTGCCGGCGGCCCGCGCGCCGACCATGATCGACGAGTATCCGATTCTGGCGGTCGCAGCTGCCTTCGCCCGTGGCACGACGGTGATGCGCGGGCTGGGCGAGCTGCGGGTCAAGGAAAGCGATCGGCTGGAGCTGATGGCTGCGGGACTTGCCGCCTGCGGCGTCGCGGTCGAGGTCGCCGGCGACGATCTGATCGTTCATGGCGGCGACAGACCAGCAGGCGGCAAGGAAATCGACGCGCACCTCGACCATCGGATCGCGATGAGCTTTTTGGTGTTGGGCGGGCTTGCGGCCGCACCGGTGACCGTTGCCGGGGCCGAGGCGATCGAGACCAGCTTCCCTGGCTTCGCGGCGCTCATGAACGGGCTGGGCGCCCAGATCGCCGCGGTGGATCCGGCGCCTTGAGCCAACCCTTGGTGATCGCGGTCGACGGGCCGGCGGCGTCCGGCAAGAGCACGCTGGCGCGCCGGCTGGCGGCTGAGCTCGGCCTGGCGTTCCTGGATACCGGGCTGCTCTACCGCGCCGTGGCGCGGGCGATGCTTGATCGCGGCCTGGATCCGGGCGATGCGGCGGGCGCCGTGCAGGCGGCGCGTGCGCTGGCGCCGGAGGATGTCGAGCCCAGCAGGCTGCGCGGCGAGGGTGTCGGGCAGAATGCTTCGCGCGTCGCGGCCGTGCCGGACGTACGGGCGGCGTTGCTGCCATTCCAGCGCCGCTTCGCGGCGCGGCCGCCCGGTGCGGTGCTGGCGGGCCGCGACGTCGGGACCGTCGTCTGCCCCGACGCGACCTTCAAGCTGTTCGTCACCGCCAGCGACGCCGAGCGGGCACGCCGCCGGTTCGAGGAGTTGCGGGCGCGCGGCGATGGGCCTATATACGCGGCGGTTTTAGAGGAGCTGCAAGAGCGTGACCGCCGCGACGCGGACCGAGAGGTCGCGCCGATGCGGATCGCGCCCGATGCCTGGGTGCTCGACACGACCAGCCTGGATGCGCAGGCCGCCTTCGTCGCGGTACGCGCCTTCATCGAGGCCGGTATTGCCGCCGCCGGTCGCGCCGCCGTCCTCTGAGCCACGATGTTTGTGTGAGCAACCCTAGCCCCAGCCGGGAGGCTGGGCGGTGTCGACCGCCTTGGCGGCCGCACCCCTTCAGGAGCCGGAATGCAGGAGTCCACCCTAGCCATCGAGCCCCGCCCGTCGCTGGACGATTTCGCCGCGATGTTGGACGAGACCCTGGGCACGAACAATCGCCTCGAGGGCAGCGTCGTCCGGGGCACCGTCGTCGGGATCGACGACGACATCGTCATTGTCGATGTTGGCCTCAAGTCGGAAGGCCGCGTCCCGCTCAAGGAATTTGGCGGCCCTGGTCAGGCGCCCGAGGTTCAGGTCGGCGACACCGTCGAGGTGTTCGTCGAGCGGTTCGAGAACCGTGGTGGCGAGGTCGTCCTCAGCCGCGAGAAGGCCAAGCGCGAGGAGAGCTGGAACCGGCTCGAGCGCGCGTTCAACGACACGACCAAGTGCGAAGGCCACATCTTCGGCCGCGTCAAGGGCGGCTTCGCCGTCGACCTCGGCGGCGCCGTGGCCTTCCTGCCGGGCAGCCAGGTCGATATCCGCCCGGTGCGCGACATCGGCCCGCTGATCAACAAGCCCGAGCCGTTCCTGATCCTGAAGATGGATCGCCGCCGCGGCAATATCGTGGTCAGCCGCCGCGCCGTGCTCGAGGAGAGCCGGGCGGAGCAGCGCAACGAGCTGTTGGCGACCCTGGCCGAGGGTCAGATCCTGGACGGCGTGGTCAAGAACATCACCGACTACGGCGCGTTCGTCGATCTCGGCGGGCTGGACGGCCTGCTGCACGTCACCGACATCTCCTGGAAGCGCGTCAACCACCCCAGCGACGTGCTGGGCGTCGGTCAGAACGTGCGCGTGCAGGTGATCCGCTTCAACCGTGAGACGCAGCGCATCTCGCTGGGCATGAAGCAGCTCGAGGCGGACCCGTGGGAAGGCGTCGAGCTGAAATACCCGGTCGGAACCAAGTTCACCGGGCGCGTCACCAACATCACTGACTACGGCGCGTTCGTCGAGCTGGAGGCTGGTGTCGAGGGTCTGGTCCACGTTTCCGAGATGAGCTGGACCAAGAAGAACACGCACCCCGGCAAGATCGTCTCCTCGTCGCAGGAGGTCGAGGTGATGGTGCTCGAGGTGGATCCGGAGAAGCGCCGGATCAGCCTTGGGTTGAAGCAGTGCCTGGCGAATCCGTGGGATGCCTTCGTCGAGCAGTACCCGGTGGGTGCGATCATCGAGGGCGAGATCCGCAACATCACCGAGTTCGGGCTGTTCGTCGGGCTCGATCACGAGATCGATGGCATGGTCCATCTGTCCGATCTCGATTGGACCCTGACGGGCGAGGAAGCGGTCAAGAAGTACACCAAGGGCGACATGGTGCGCGCCCAGGTGCTCGACGTCGACATCGAGAAGGAGCGGATCTCGCTGGGCATCAAGCAGCTCGCCGAAGACCCGTTCAAGGAGGCGACCTCCGGCATCAAGAAGGGTGATCGCGTCACCTGCACGGTCAAGGAGGTCAATGCCGGCGGCATCGAGGTCGAAACCACTTCCGGTGCCACCGGGTTCATCCGCAAGGTCGAGCTCGCCCGCGATCGCGACGAGCAGCGCCCGGAGCGGTTTGCTCCTGGCGAGAAGATCGACGCACGGGTGATGAGCGTCGATCCGACCAGCCGTCGTCTCGGCCTGTCGGTGAAGGCGCTGGAGATCGCCGACGAGAAGCAGGCGATGGCCGAGTTCGGCTCGTCCGACAGCGGGGCCAGCCTGGGCGACATCCTGGGTGCGGCCTTCCGCCAGAAGCAGGAAGAGCACACCAAGAGCTGAGCCTTGCAGTCGGTCCGTACCCTACCGACGCGGTGACAAGGGGCGGGGAAGCGATTTCCCCGCCCCTTTTGTTGACGCTCCGCCAACCGTTTGGCAGTGTCCCATAAAATGGTCCGTCTCGAGAGGCGGCCAGCGTGCCTTGAGCACCGGATCGGAGGCATGACCAAGTCGGACCTGATCAAGCGGCTCGCCGACGCGAACCCGCATCTCTTCATGCGCGACATCGAGCGGATCGTGGGCACCGTGTTCGAGCAGATCAGCGCGGCCCTGGCGCGCGGTGACCGCGTCGAGCTGCGCGGCTTCGGTGCGTTTTCGATCCGCGCCCGCAGCCAGCGCGTCGGCCGCAACCCGCGCACCGGCGACGAGGTGGCGGTGCCGAACAAGGTTGTCCCGTACTTCAAAACGGGCAAAGAACTGCGTGAGCGCCTGAACGTTTTCGACTGAACCGCATCCCGCCCGGACGCAACCCTCGGAGTCGGCCTCGATGATCAACCTGCTGCGCCTGCTGCTCGGCCTGTTCGGCCTGGTCTTCATCGTGATGCTCGCGGTCGACAACCGCGCCATCGTCGAGATCGTCTTCTGGCCGCTGCCGTTTCAGTATCACATGCCACTTTATGCCGTGTTCCTGATCGGCCTGGTCGCCGGCGCTCTGTTGGGTGGGTTGGCGCTCTGGCTGTCGAACCATGATCGTCGGTCGGAGGCGCGCGCGCTGCGCCGGCGGGTCAGGTCGGTCGAGTATCAGGAGCAGCTTCAGAAGGAGCGCGAGGAGCAGGAGGTGCTCGAGCAGGCGCGGCGCAAGACCCAGTCGATGGCACTGGCGGCACCGCACGCCTGAGCCCGGCCCATGCTCCGGATGATCGATGCCGGGGCAGTCGAGGCGGCGCTGCCGTACGCACCACTCGTCGAGGCGCTGCGGGAGGGCTTCCGCGCCGGTGCCGGTGTGCCGGCGCGGCATCATCATCCGGTGCCGCGCCCCGGGCAGGAGCCAGCAATCCTGCTGTTGATGCCGGCATGGCGCGAGGGCGACGTCACCGGCGTCAAGCTAGTGCATATCGCGCGCGGCAACGAGACCAAGGGCCTGCCGTCAGTGCAGGGACTCTACGTCCTGTTCGACGGCCCGACCGGCACGCCGCTGGCCGTAATGGACGGCGCCGCGCTGACGACCCGGCGCACCGCCGCCGCCTCGGCGCTGGCCGCTTCGTACCTCGCCCGGCCCGATGCCCGGGTGCTGACCATGGTGGGTGCCGGCGCCATGGCGCCGCATCTGGTACGGGCCCACGCCGCCGTGCGGCCGATCGCCGAGGTGCGGATGTGGAATCGTTCGCGGCCGCGGGCCGAGGCGGTGGCCGCTGAGTTGGCGGCCGATGGGATGCAGGTGGTTGTGGTCGAAGACCTGGAGGCTGCCGTACGATCGGCCGACATCGTCTCCTGCGCGACCCTGAGCCGGGAGCCGCTGGTGCGCGGCGATTGGCTACGGCCCGGGACGCATGTCGATCTGGTCGGTGGCTTCACGGCGGAGATGCGCGAGAGCGACGATGCGGTGATGCGCCGTGGCCAGGTGTTCGTCGACACGTTCGAGGGGGCGATGGCCGAGGCCGGCGACATCTTGCTCGCGATCCGTTCCGGCGCGCTGACCCGCGAGCTGCTTCGGGCGGAGCTGCATGGCCTGTGCGCTGGTCTCCATCCCGGCCGAACCGACCAGGCCGCGATCACCGTGTTCAAGTCGGTCGGCACGGCCCTGGAGGATCTGGTCGCAGCGGCCATGGTCCACCGCACCGTGGCGCAGGGTGACTGAGCCGGCTTACAGGCGCGGGTCGATCGGCTCCGATTCGAGGGCGAGCACGCCAAAGACGCACTCGTGCACTCGCCGCAAAGGCTGGCCGGCGACGAAGCGCTCCAGCCCCTCCAGCCCGAGTGCGAACTCGCGTCGAGCCAGCGAGCGCTTGGTGCCGAGGCTGCGTTGGCGCAGGCGCTGGAGATGCTCGGGCGCGTCGTAGTCGGGGCCGTAGACGATGCGCAGATAGTCGCGGCCACGGCATTTCAGGGCCGGCTGGACCATGCCCTTCTCGCCCAGCACCAGGAAGTCGGCCGGCTTCACGACCATGCCCTCGGCCCCGCGCGCGGTCAGCTCCAGCCACCAATCTACGGCCGCCGCGATTTCCGACGCGTTGTCGAGGGTGACGGTGAGGGTGGCGGTGGCCTTGAACAGCGGGTCCCGTGCCGCGAGGTGCCCGAGCCGTTCCAGATGCCAATGGTGTGCCCGGTCCATGTGCACGCCGCGCTGGCTGGCCAAAAGGTGGAAGGGCGCGATCCGGAGATCGTCGATCCCTGATACCGGCCACGCATAGTTGCGCACCACGCCAGCGAATGCCGCGGCCTTGGCAATCTTGGCCGCAAGGGTTTCGGCAACCGCCTCGGCCGGCGCCCCGCGCAAGCCGGCACGGCGGACGGCATTCTCGGCCAGGGCGAGCCCAATGCGAGCTGCGGCGCCGCTGCGGGCGTACTGACCCCTGATCAACCCCTCGGCCTTGAGCGACCAGGGCATGATCTCGCAGTCGAGCAGGGCCCAATCGGTTTGCAGCTCCTCGTACACGCCGGACCGATCCAGGGCGGCCGCGGCTCGCTCAAGCACAGCGTCCCGTATGGGAGGCTCGCTGAAGAACGGCCGCCCCGAGCGGGTCCAGACCGCGCCACGCTCGCCGGTCTCGACACCGAAGCGCCGGCGGGCCGTATCGGCATCGCGGCAGGCCACGATGAGCGCGCGCGAGCCCATGTGCTTTTCCTGACAGACGACAGTGCCGACGCCCTCGCTTCGATAGTGATCAAACGCCTCGCGCGGATGCTCCAGGTAGCCGTCGGCGGCGGCGGTCTCGCAGGGCGACATGGTCGGCGGCAGGTAGATCAGCCAGCGCGGGTCGATGGCGAAACGACTCATCACCTCGAGGGCCGCAGCCGTGTTCTCCTCGCGTAACACCACCGAGGGAATCAAGCGGGTGTTGAGGATACGCTTGCCGGACACGTCGGCGAGATCGAGCAGCTCGTCCGCTGCCTGCTGCGGGTTCAACCCTGTCGCGGGCTCGGCCATCAATGGGCGGGCCGGCTCCTGATAGACCTGCGCCGCTGGGACCGACACCAGCTCCAGCTCCGGATAACGCAGTGCCGTCAGCCTGCCGCCGAACACGCAGCCGGTGTCGATGCACAGCGTGTTGTTCAGCCAGCCCGGTTCCGGCATCGGCGTGTGGCCGAACACGACCTTGGTGTCGCCGCGGTACTGCATCGCCCAGTTGAGGCGCACTGGGAGACCGAACTCGTCGATCTCGCCCGTGGTCTCGCCGTACATGCAGAAGGTCCGGATGGCACCCGAGGCGCGGCCCTGCATCTCCTCCTTCAGACCGGCATGGGCCACGGCCAGCCGGCCGCCATCGAGCATGTAATGACTGACCAGGCCGGCGATGAACTTGCGGGCGCGATTGCGGAATTCTTCGGAGGCAGCGCCCAGCTCGGCGACGCTGCGATCCAGGCCATGGGTCAGCTTGACCTCGCGGCCCTGCAGCCAGCGGTCGAGCTTGGCCTCGTGATTGCCGAGCACGCACAGGCCGGCACCGTCTTCGACCATGGCCATGACCAGCCGCAACGTGTCGGCGATGCGCGGGCCGCGATCGACCAGGTCGCCGACGAAAACCGCCTTGCGGCCAGCGGGCGGGATGACCCGATAGCTGGCCTCGCCGCCCCGCTCTGCCGGCTCGATGCCATAGCCCAGGCGGCGGAGCAGCGCCTCGAGCTCGTCGGTACAGCCGTGGACGTCGCCGATGATGTCGAACGGGCCATGATCGTCGCACCGATCGGTCCACAGGCGCTGGCGGACGATCTCGGCGCCATCCACCGCCGTCTGCGAATCGAGCTTGTAGATGTGGCGGAAGCCCTCGCCGCGCAGTGAGCGCATGCCGCGCCGCAACGCCACAGTCTGATTGCGGACGACGTGGGCGCCGAACGTGCGGTCGGGACGGCCCTGGTTGCGGGCGCGGCAGACCTCCTCGCCGGGGTCCATGACGATGGCCACGGGCAGGGCGTGCCAGCGCCGGGCGACCTCGAGCAGCCTCGCGCGGTCATCGGCCCGGACGTTGGTCGCGTCGACCACAGTGAGGCGGCGGGTCTTGAGCCGCAGATCCACGATGGCATGGACGAGCGCGAACGCCTCGGGCGTGGCCCTCTGGTCGTTCTCGTCGTCGGCGACGAGCCCTCGGCAAACGTCGGAAGAGACGATCTCGGTCGGTTTGAAATGCCGTCGCGCAAAGGTCGACTTGCCGGAGCCAGAGGCGCCGATCAGCACCACCAACGAGAACTCGGGGACGGTGATCCTCATCGCTCGAACACCGCCATCTGACTGGGGCTGCCCAGGTCCGGGTGCTCGTCGCCCACGCCCTCCAGTCGCACGGCGTAGCCGTGCCTGGCCGCAATGGCGTCAGCCCAATGTTGAAACTCCTGCCGCGACCATTCGAACCGATGGTCCGGGTGACGCAGTCGGCTGGGCTCCAGCTTTGCGAACAGCGCATTGTAGTCACGGTTTGGCGTGGTCACCACGATCAGCCTCGGGCGCGCATCCCCGAACAAGGCGCCCTCCAGCTTTACCAGGCGATCAGGCTCCATATGCTCGACGACCTCGACCAGCGCCGCCGCATCGAACCCGCGCAGGCGGGTGTCGCGATAGGTGAGCGAGCCGTGCCAGAGCTTGAGGCGGCGCCTGGCGCCCTCGGGCAGCCGCGCGAAATGCTTGGTGGCCCGCGCGAGCTCGAAGCTGGACACCTCGACGCCAACGATCTCCTCGATCCCACGCTGCCGGATCAGCCTGGCGAGCAGCTTGCCGCTGCCGCAGCCGAGATCCAGCACGCGCTTCGCGCCGGCCGCGACGATGATCTCGCACACCCGCTCGAGCCTGCGCTCGTGCAATCGCATGGGCTTCTCGATCGCGGCCTCGGCATCGACGCGGGCAGCGGGGTCCAAGACGGTCTCGGGCTCCGACCCGTCGGCCTCGATCAGCCGTGCCAGAGCCGCATTGACCAGCGATCGCCGCCGGCCGAGATAGCGCGAGACGATCAGATCGCGCTGCGGGTGCGCCGGCAACCATCCCTCGCCGCGTGCCAGCAGTTTCGCCACCTCGTCCTGGTCGATGAAGTAGTGCTTGCGGTCGTCCAGCACCGGCATCAGCACGTACAGGTGCGTGAGCAGCTCGCTCAAGCGTTTGGTGCCCTGGAGTCGCAGGGTCACGTAGGGGGCCTTGCCCCAGTCCGGCCGCTGCGGATCGAGCGGATGCTCGGTGACCTCGACGGCATAGCCCAGCGGCTCGAATAGCCCGGCCACCAGCTCCGGCGGCCCACGCACCGGTAACGGCGCGACGACGGCCTCGAGCGGGATTGCGCTGTCGGCCAACGCCTGTCGGTCCGTGCAGCGCCCAGCCATGGCGTCGCGGACCGCCCGTGCCAGCGCCACGCTCAGGAACGAGGAGGCGGCATAGGGTCGGTCGCTGACATATTCCTGCTGCAGCCCCGGCTGCCCAGCCTGGCCGCGCACCAGAGCCACGGGGTCCACATCCAGGATCAAGGCGAACTCGCAGCGGGCGTCGTTCGCCTCGGGGTAGATCATGATCGCGCGCCCGAAGCCGAGCGACACTTCCTGCGTGCGATCGGGATGCTTGTGCAGCAGGTAGCCGATGTCGGTGGCGGGATAGGCAGTCGTCGCGACGCTGAGATACATGGGTCGGTCAATCCTGGGGTCGTGCTCGTGCCGGCTAGGCGACCACCAAATCAATATTCACCGCAGGATACCCGGAGCCGCAGGCGAACGCCAATTCTGCGGCGATCACGCGTAAAACGGCGTCGTGGCTGTTGCACCCGGAGCACCGTCGAGCGAGCCATGCCGCCTTTGGCACGTTGGCCCGCCTCTGCTATAAGCGCGCTCCGCCTGCCGCACCCTCCCGACGAGACCGGTTCCCGCCGTGCCCAACCCGATCTTCTGCGCCGTCGACCGCCCCGATCTCCAGGGCACCCTGGCGCTCGCCCGGTCGCTCGCGCCGCATGTCGGCGGCATCAAGCTCGGGCTCGAGTTCTTCAGCGCGCAGGGCCCGCGCGGGGTCGAGGCCGTGGCCGCGCTCGGGCTGCCGATCTTTCTCGACCTGAAGCTGCACGACATCCCGAACACGGTCGCCGGGGCGGTGCGGGAAGTCGGCCGGTTGGGTGTGGCCATGCTGACCCTGCATGCTGCGGGTGGCCGGGCAATGATGGAAGCGGCCTCGGCAGCGGCTCCGGCTGGGCTCGCGCTGCTCGCGGTCACGGTATTGACGAGCCTGGACGAGGCGGATCTCGCGGCGATCGGGGTACCGGAAGCACCCGGCGCGCAGGCTCTGCGGCTGGGCCGGCTCGCGCTCGCCGCCGGACTCCCGGGTCTCGTCTGCTCGCCGATGGAGATCGCCGCGCTGCGCGCCGGCCTTGGTGCTGAGCCCAAGCTCGTCGTGCCCGGCATCCGGCCGGCGGCGGCTGGCGATGATCAGAAACGCACCATGGGCCCGGCCGCTGCGCTGGCCTTGGGTGCCGACGTGCTGGTGATCGGGCGCCCGATCACGCGGGCCGCCTCGCCCGCGGCGGCGGCCGCTGCCATCACCGCCGGGCTGCGCAAGGCCGCGTGAGATGGCGCCGAAGATCAAGATCTGCGGGCTCACCGAGCCCGCGCGTGTCGAGCAGGCGGCGCAGCTGGGTGCGGCGTATCTCGGCTTTGTGTGCTACCCGCCATCCCCGCGCTATGTCGATCCGGCGCAGGCGCGCGAGCTGGTGGCGTGCGTCCCCGCCGGGGTCGAATTGGTCGGTCTGATCGTCGACGCCAGCGATGCCGAGATCGATGCGCTGCTGCAGGCGGTCCCGCTCGACGTACTGCAACTGCACGGCTACGAGACGCCCGAGCGGGTCGCCCAGATCATGCTGCGCTCGGGTTGCCGGGTGATCAAGGCGCTGCGAGTCGAGACGGCTGCCGATCTGGAGCAGTTGCCGGACTACGCCGAGGCTGCCGACATGGTCCTGTTCGACGCCAAGCCGCCTCGCGATGCCGCTTGGCCCGGCGGTCACGGGCTACCATTTGATTGGCGGCTGCTGCAGGGCATGTCGCTGGCGAAGCCCTGGGTTCTGGCCGGCGGCCTGCATCCCGGCAATCTGATGGCGGCCGTCGAGCTGACCGGGGCGCCGATCGTCGACGTATCGTCTGGTGTCGAGAGCCAGCCCGGGATCAAGGACTCGGCCAAGCTGGACGCGTTCTTCGCGGCTGCGCACCGCGTTTGAGAGGATTGCTGCGATGACGCTGCCCAATAGCCTGCGAACCGGCCCGGACGAGCACGGCCGGTTCGGTATCCATGGCGGCCGGTTCGTCGCCGAGACCCTGATGCCGCTGATCCTGGAGCTCGAGCAGGCCTACGAAGCCGCCAAGTGCGACCCGGCCTTCGACGCGGAGCTGCAGGGCTGGTTCAAGGATTATGTCGGCCGCCCGTCGCCGCTTTACTTTGCCGAGCGGCTGACCGACCACCTGGGCGGGGCCAGGATCTACTTCAAGCGCGACGAGCTCAATCACACCGGCGCCCACAAGATCAACAACGTCCTCGGCCAGATGATGCTGGCCCGCCGGATGGGCAAAAAGCGGATCATCGCCGAGACCGGCGCCGGCCAGCACGGCGTCGCCACGGCGACCGTGGCCGCCCGGTTCGGCCTGGAATGCATCGTTTACATGGGCGAGCGCGACATCGAGCGGCAGCAGCCCAACGTGTTTCGGATGCGCTTGCTGGGTGCCGAGGTGCGGCCGGTGAGCTCGGGCTCGCGCACGCTCAAGGACTCGCTCAACGAGGCTTTGCGCGACTGGGTCAGCAACCCGCACGACACGTTCTATGTCATCGGCACGGTGGCGGGCCCGCATCCCTACCCGGCGATGGTGCGTGACTTCCAATCGGTGATCGGCACCGAGGCTCGGGAGCAGATCCTGGCCAAGGAAGGCCGGCTGCCGGACGCGCTGGTGGCGGCGGTGGGCGGCGGCTCGAACGCGATGGGGCTGTTCCATCCATTCCTGGATGATGGGGATGTGCGGATCATCGCGGTCGAGGCCGGCGGCCACGGGATCGCCAGCGGCGAGCATGCGGCAGCGATGACCGCCGGCCGGCCCGGCATCCTGCATGGCCAGCGCTCCTACCTGCTGCAGGACGAGGACGGCCAGGTGATCGAGCCGCACTCGATCTCGGCCGGGCTCGACTATCCTGGCATCGGGCCCGAGTTGTCCTGGCTCAAAGATATTGGCCGGATCGAGATCGAGTCGATCACCGACGACGAGGCGCTGGCCGCGTTCTCGCTGTGCGCGCGGCTGGAAGGCATCCTGCCGGCCCTGGAGCCGAGCCATGCGATCGGTCAGGTCATGAAGCTGGCGCCGACGCTGGGCGCCGATCAGATCATCGTCATGAATCTCTGCGGCCGGGGCGACAAGGACGTGCCGACCATCGCGCAGATCATGGGGGTCGGCCTATGAGCGGGCGCATCGGGGCACGGTTCGCCGAGCTGCGCGCGGCCGGGCGTGCGGGGCTGGTAACGTTCCTCACCGCGGACGATCCCGATCACGAGACGTCCTTCGCGCTGCTGGCGGGCCTGCCAGGGGCTGGTGCGGACCTGATCGAAATCGGCATGCCGTTCACCGATCCTATGGCGGACGGGCCCGCGATCCAGGCCGCAAGCCTGCGCGCGCTGGCGGGCGGGGCACGTATGACGCGGACGCTGGAGCTGGTGCGGCGTTTTCGTGCCGGCGACAGCGCGACGCCGATCGTGCTGATGGGCTACTACAATCCGATCTATGCCTACGGTAACGAGCGTTTCCTCAGCGACGCGAAGGCGGCTGGAGCGGATGGACTGATTGTGGTCGACCTGCCCCCCGAAGAGGATGCCGAGCTGTGCCTGCCGGCGCGCGCGGCGGGCCTCGACTTCATCCGGCTGGCCACGCCGACCACCGACGACAAGCGCCTACCCGCAGTGCTCGAGAATATCTCGGGCTTCATCTACTACGTGTCGGTGACCGGTATTACCGGCCAGAAGTCGGCCCTGGCCGAGCGGGTAGCGCCCGAGGTGGCGCGGATCAAGCGCCACACGCGCCTGCCCGTGGCAGTCGGTTTTGGCATCCGCGAGCCGGAGCAGGCAGCCGAGATCGCGCGCATCGGTGATGCCGTCGTGGTCGGGTCGGCGCTCGTCGATCTAGTAGCGCGCAACCTCGACAGCGAGGGCCGGGCCACCGCCGACCTCGTTCCCGCCGTGCACGCAAAGGTGCAAGCCCTGGCCGGTGCCATCCGGGGTGCCGCGCGATGAGCTGGCTCACCGACTATGTCCGGCCGAAGATCCGCGCGCTCTATACACGCGAGACGACGTCGGTCGCGGACAATCTCTGGCACCAATGCGCGTCCTGCGAGCGGATGATCTTTCACCGCGACCTGGAATCCAACCAGCGGGTCTGTCCGCATTGTGCACATCACATGCGGGTCGGACCCGAATACCGCTTCACCAGCCTGCTCGACGAGGGCAGCTGGCAGCGGCTGGAGATGCCGCGCAGCCCGGCCGACCCGCTGCGTTTCCGCGACCAGAAGCGCTATACCGACCGGCTCAAGGAGGCGCAGACGCGGACCAAGGCGATCGACGCGCTGGAGGCGGCGTCGGGCCGGATCGACGGCATTCCGGCAGTGATCGCGGTGATGAACTTCGATTTCATGGCCGGCTCGATGGGCACCAGCCTCGGCGAGGGCTTCGTCGTCGCGGCGCGCCACGCCGTCCAGCAACGCGCGGCGTTTGTCGTCGTGACCGCCTCAGGCGGTGCGCGGATGCAGGAGGGCACGCTGTCGCTGATGCAGATGGCGCGCACCACAGTCGCGGTCGAGGAGGTCAAGGAGGCCGGCCTGCCTTACATCGTGATCCTGACCGACCCGACCACCGGCGGAGTCACGGCGTCGTTCGCGATGATCGGCGACGTGCATCTGGCCGAGCCCGGGGCGATGATCGGGTTCGCCGGGGCGCGGGTGATCGAGCAGACGATCCGCGAGAAGCTGCCGGAAGGCTTCCAGCGCGCCGAATATCTGCTGGCGCACGGCATGGTCGATCAGGTGGTGCACCGGTTCGAGCTGCGGGCGACGCTGGCACGGATCCTCGACCTGTTGCTGCGGCCGGACCGCGCGTCAGGGGCACGGGTGATCACCGACGTGCCCGCTGGGCAGGTCGCGGCACCGATCGCGGGCATGGCGGACGCGGTGTATGACGAGCCCCGCGAGTGAGCTGATCCTCGCCCGCCTGCCTGCGCTGCACCCGAAAAGCATCGATCTCTCGCTGGGCCGGGTGGAGCGGCTGCTGGCCGCCCTGGGCAATCCGGAGCGCCGTCTTCCGCCCGTCGTCCATATTGCCGGTACCAACGGCAAGGGCAGCACGCTGGCGATGCTGGCCGCCATGCTGCAGGCCGGCGGCGGGCGGGTCGACCGCTACATCTCACCGCACTTGGTCCGGTTCAACGAGCGCATCCTGCAGGACGGCCAGCCGATCAGCGAGGATCGGCTGGCCGACTGCCTGCAACGCTGCGAGGCCGCCAACGAGGGCGCGCCGATCACCTTCTTCGAGATCACCACCGCCGCTGCATTCCTGGCGTTTGCTGAGCTGCCTTCCGACTGGGTGCTGCTGGAGACCGGGCTCGGCGGCCGCCTGGATGCGACCAACGTCGTGGGCCGCCCGCGCCTGTGCCTGATCACGCCGGTCTCGATGGATCACGAGAGCTTCCTGGGCGACACGCTGGCGCAGATCGCCTTCGAGAAGGCGGGCATCCTCAAGCCAGGGGTGCCGGCGGTGATCGGGCCGCAGCGGCCGGAGGCGCTGGCGGTGATCGAGGCGCGGGCGGCCGAGATCGGCACGCCGCTGCTGGTGCACGGCCGCGACTGGGATGTGCAGGCGACGGCGGCCGGAATCGTGGTCGAGACCGCGGGACGCCGCCTCGACCTGCCACGGCCTCGGCTCGCCGGGGTGCATCAGATCGACAATGCGGGGCTCGCCGCGATGGCCGCATTGCAGCTCGCCGAGGCCGGGCTGGACGTCGCGGCCATCGGCGGAGGCCTGCAGGAGGCACGCTGGCCGGCGAGGCTGCAGCGCCTGACCCATGGCCCAATGACCGGCCTGGTGCCGTCCGGCACCACGATCTGGCTGGACGGGGGCCACAACCCCGCCGCCGGTGCGGTGCTGGCCGAGAGCCTGGGCACGCTCGCACGTGGGCGGGCCATGCACCTCGTCGTGGGCATGCTGGTGGCCAAGGATCTCGCTCAGTTTCTGCTGCCGCTGGCGCCGATTGCCGCCAGCATGCGTTTCGTGCCGGTGCCCGGCGACAGCCCAAGCCACGACCCGGTGGCGTCCGCCGCGACGGCGACCCGGCTCGGCGCACGTGCCGCCACCGCCGATTCCTTCACAGCGGCCGTCGCGGCGATCGTGGCCGAGGAGCCGCCGCCCTACGACATCCTGATCTGCGGCTCGCTCTACCTCGCCGGCGAGGTCCTGCGCAGCCACGGAGGCTGAGATGCGGTTCCGTGATCGACGTGATGCCGGCCGCCAGCTCGGTCGGCGACTGCGTGATCTGGGATTTACCGCCCCTGTCGTGCTCGCCTTGCCACGCGGAGGCGTGCCGGTGGCGGTGGAGGTGGCGGCGCTGCTGACGGCGCCGCTCGACCTCGTCCTGGTGCGCAAGATCGGGGCACCCGGTCACGAAGAGCTTGCTGCGGGTGCCGTGGTCGACGGTAACAGCCCCGAGCTGGTCCTGAATCCGGAGATCATCCGCAATCTCGGCATCGACGAGGCATACCTGGCGGCAGAGCAGGCGCGCCAGCTCGAGGAGATCGAGCGGCGCCGCACGCTTTACCTGCCCGATCGCCAGCGGCCATCGCTGGCGGGGAGAACGGCGATCGTGGTCGACGACGGGATCGCCACCGGCGCCACCGTCAGCGCGGCATTGCGCGCGGTGCGCCGGGCCGGGCCGGCGACACTGGTGCTGGCCGTGCCGGTCGCGGCGCCGGCGGTGCTGAAGCGGCTAGCGCCGGAGGCCGACCGGATCGTCTGTCTGCACGCGCCTGCGGATCTCATGGCCGTGGGTCAATTCTATCGCGACTTCCATCAACTCGACGACGCCGAGGTCGTGGCGCTGCTCCAGGCTGTGGACCAAGTGTAAGCACCGCCCGGCCGCCGCCGCGCTTACGATCGACTACCTACCGCCGGGGCGAGCTGTCGCCGGTCGATGTGAGCTCGGCCGTGCTGGCGCGGGCGCAGGCTGGGTGGCCGGAGCCGTAGGCCGGGGCCTCACTCGTCCTTGTCGTCGACGGGGTCGTCCTCGTCCTCGTCGTCCGGGTCGTCGTGGCGGCGCTTGACCGGCTGCTTGAGGTCCTTGAGGTCCAGGCCCAACGTGTCGCAGAGGCGCTTGACCATGGCCGCCTCGGCCTCGCTGAGAACGCCGTCGGTGGTACCGACCACGAGCGCGGCGCGGATCACGAGCCGGCCGAGGTCCGGCTCGTCGTCGAACACGCCGACAGCGGTCAACGCCTCGCTCTCGGCGGCGACCGCGTCCTCGGTGAAGCGCTCGGCATAATCGTCGACGGCGTCGAACAGGTCGTCGAGGTCGATCTCGGTCAGCCGGTCTTCCTCCTCGAACACCGCCAGCAGTGCCTCGCGCTCCTCCGGGCTCGCCACGCCGTCGGCGAACGCGACCAGCGAGGTCGCCGCCGCCAGCGCCTCGACCAGATCCTCGCTGACCTCGACCTCGAGCTCGGTCGCGAGCTCGCCCAGCGCCTGGGACTTGAGATCGCTGTACTTCGCCTTGACCCAACTCAGCGGCATGTCACTCTCCTCGATCCCTGGCGCCCGTCGCGCGACCCTGCTGCTACTTGCCCCGAACCGTCGCCTGCTGACAACTGCCGCCAGCGAGCAGACGCCCCACGCCTCCCGACGCTGGGCCGCGACCGCCGGCTCGCACTCTTTCCCGGTCTCATGTCAGAACCCCCGCAGCGGCAGGTCGGCCGCCCGGCGCAACCAGTTGTCGGGGCTGTAGCGGGCGGCCCCGTCGATCAGATGCAGGGCGTAGGCGTGCCGGGACCTGTCCGACAGGTTGGGACCGCTCCGGTGCGGCAGCTGCCCATGCAGCAGCACCAGAGTACCCTTCTCCGCGGGCAGCGGCACCAAGCCCTCGATCGGCAGGGGCGCCGGATCGAGCGTCACCATGTGCGTGCTCTGCCCCTCGCGCACGAAGCGCTGCCGCAACGGCCGTCGATGTCCGCCCGGCTCCGCCCACATGCAGCCATTTTCCTCGGTCGCATCCTCGAGCGCCAGCCAGAAGCCGACGCAGCTGAGCGGCTCGGTGTGCAGGAAGGTGCTGTCCTGGTGGCAGACGACCTCGCCGCCAATCCTCGGTTGCTTGAAGATGTACATCGACTGCAGCAGCAGCGGCTCGGCAATGCCGATCGACCGTGCCACTGTCTCGAGCCGGCGGTCGCGGGAGAACGCGGCGAATGCCGGGTCGAGGTCGTGCAGCGCGTGGCCGACTTTGTTGATCGATAGCTCTTTCGCCTGGCGCAGCCCGCCGGCGGCGTCAAAGGCATCCGGCTCGAAGAAGAACCGGATCTTGTCGCCCGAATCCAGGAACCACGAGTCCTGGGCGTGGCGCTGGTCGTCGGTCGCGAACACCGTCCGCACGCCCTCGGGATCGAACCCGGCCAGCAGCTCCGCCATGCGCGCGCGCAACCGATCGCACGTTTCCTCGGCGACGAAGCTCTCCAGCACCAGGAACCCGTCCCGCCGCCACCGCGCCAGCGCATCGGGCGACAGCGCGTGTCGCTCAAGCGTCATCGGGGCAATCCGCCATCCAGCCGTCGCAGGCGGCGAAGAAGCCCGGCTTGTGTGCCGCCTGCCATGCGGCCAGCGACCAGGGCTCGCCGGTGGCTGCGAGATGGCCCAGGCCCATATAGAGCCACGCCGGCGGCATCGCGCCATCGACGGTAGCCACGGCATGCAGCTCGGCGCGATACTCGCCGCTCTCGAAATGGTTGATGCGCGCGATGTCGCGCCGGGTGGTGCGACGCAGGATACGGCCTTCGACCACGCCCGCGCGATCTGGCACCAGCACCGGGTAGCCCACACCCAGGGCCTGCACGCGGCGATAGCCGGCCAGTCTGGCCGGGGCGAGGTCGTCGAGGTCTATCGGCCGCTCCAGCACGTAGGCCAGGACGTCGAGGTCGGTCAGGGTGCCGTAAAAGAACAAAGGCTGCCGGCCGGCGGCTGCCAGTGGGATGAGTTCGGCCGCTTCGAGCGGCCGGCGGGCGGTGGCCAGGGCTGGGTGCATGTCCACTCCGTGCGGGGCCGCCACGCGGCTCGCGCACGTGGACCGGTGGCCAGATAACAGAACAGTGCGGGGAGGCAAGGATGTTGCCTGCCTGAGCGTGAATCTGGCATTGCGGCCGACGATCCGGCTAGTGTCGGTACGGCAATGGACCCTGGAGGCATCCGCGCTTGGCTCGTCGCCGCTTGCTCCGCCACCTGCTTCCCGTGTTCCTGTTGGTCGCGTCGGGCATCGGCTCGGCGCAGGCCGGCGAACCCGACGACCGGCAGCGCCGCTGTCTGACCATGATTGCCTACGCGGAGGCCGCCGGCGAAGGCAGCGGCGGCATGCTCGCGGTGATGAAAGTGGTGCACAATCGGGTCGTGCATCCGGACTTCGCCGACGACATCTGCGCCGTGGCGCTCGAGCGCGGCCAGTTCCAGCCTGTCAGCGAACGCCCGGCCCTACGCCACGCACTCGAATCGCCGACGGGTCGGAACCTCGCCGAGGTGGTCGGTGCCGCTACACCTGCAGCGCGCCTCACGCTGGTCGAGGCGTGGCGGCTCGCGGGGGTCGCTGCGATCTGGCCAGCGCGCGACCCGACCGGCGGCGCGCTCTACTTCGTCAATCCGCGCCTGATGGACCCGGGCAAGTGCCCGTGGTTCGCTGATCTGAAGCGGACGGCGGTGATCGGCGAGCACGTGTTCATGGCCAACTATGCACCCGGCGAGCGTCGGCGCGGGCCGGCCCTGGACTGCGCCACCGCGGGCCGCGGCTATGGCGCGGCAACCAGGCTTGCCGGCGCCCAGGCTACAGGGCTGTTCCACCCGAACGGGCCAAGGATCGCCAGCCGGACGGCGACCACGGCCACGATGCGCGCGTGGCGGCGTACCGGCGAGCTGACCCGCCGGCAGGCCGAGCTGAAACGCTATTTTAAGCCGGGCTGGTATAGCCAGGAATAGTCGCGTGGTTGCGTTGCGCCAGGCGAGCAGTTGCGGCGGGGCCGCGGCTGCGCTGCTTCGGCGGGGAAGGTGGTGGTGTGTGACTGGGACGACGGCCGCCCCTTCGTTTAGTCATTGATGGGTAGCGGCTTGCAACCTCGGGAGATACGCCGCGAAAGCGCTGGCCGCACACGTCCCGCCTGTGCCTCGCGGCTCTGTCGCATCGGCGAGGGGATGAAATGTCGGTAGCTGGCGGTTCATCGCGGATCGTGCAGGCGATGGAGCTGGGACGCGGGCTGGCAGTCTACCCTGGCATCGAAGCCGCTCAGTGGCTTTCGCCCGAGCGGCTACGCTTCCTGCAATGGCAGCGATTGCGTCGTGCCATCGAACACGCAGCCGCAAGCTCGCCGCTCTATCGGCAGCGCTTCGCGCAGCTTGGCATTCAACCGGCCGACATTCGCACGCTTGAGGACTATCGTCGGCTACCGCCCACCACTCGCGACGATTTGCGCCAGCCCGACCAGCTGCTGTCCGATGGCGTCGCGCGCGAACGACTTCGTATTTCGATGACCTCCGGCTCCACCGGCCGGCGGACCACCAGCTATTTCGACGAGCGGGCTTGGGTGCTGGCCAAATATCTCCTGAAGCTGCGCGCCCGGCGCGCTTGCGGTCTGCAGCCATGGCACCGTGTGGCGCTGTTCCAGGAAGGCGCCTCTGGCGCCCTCGATGTTCCGGCCTGGCATCGTACGCATGCATTCTCGATCCATCTGCCCGTCGCCACCATCCTGCCCGCGGTCCAGCGCTTCAAGGCCGACGCATTCTACGGATTTCCCGGCTACCTCATGCGCCTAGCGGAAGCGGCCGCAGGAAGTCTTCGGCCCCGCCTGATCTTCACGTCGGGTGAGCTGCTCGATGCGGCGACCAGACGTGCCATCGAAGAAGGGTTTGGCGCTCCCGTGTTCGACATCTATGGCTGCACCGAACTCAAGGAAATTGCCTGGGAATGCCCAGCCCACGCCGGTCTTCATCTGAATGCCGATTGGATCCTGCTCGAGGTCGATCCGCCCGGCTCCACCGGCAAGATCCTGGTGACCCCGCTCTACAGTCGGGCCATGCCCCTGTTGCGCTACGCGGTCGGCGACACCGGTTCGGAGCTGTCCGGCCGCTGCGCGTGCGGGCGGGGCCTGCCGCTGGTCAGGCCGACACTCGGCCGCAGCGCCGACTATCTGCGGCTGCCGGATGGGACCACCCTGCCTCCCTATTCCCTGACATGCGCTGTCGAGGCGGTCGAAGGCATGCGGCAATACCAGTTCGTCCAGACCGAACTCGCGCGAATCGAGCTCAGGATCGTGCCGAACGCAGATTTCGACATGGCGAGCCGTGCCGCCCTGCACCACGCGCTGGCCCCGGTGCTCCCGGGGGTCGAGGTGCATATCGACCTGGTGCCGGCCATCCCGGCTGAGCCGAGCGGCAAGTTCCGCATCGTCCAGTCGCGCGTGGGCGCCGTCAGGCCGATCGCTTGATCCGGCCGCGGCTCCGGCTTCGGGAGAGCCGTATCGGGCGGATTGTGATCTACGGCTCGACCCGCTCCGTCGGCGAGGCGCTCCTTGGCCTTCGGGGTGTTCTGCTCGCCGGTCTGCTCGGGCCCGAGGCCTTCGGGATCTGGGCCCTATTCCGCATGGTGCTCACCTACGGCAACTTCGCCGGCCTCGGTCTCGTGCGGGGGCTCGAGCTCGAGGTGGCGAAAACGCGCGCCGATCGGGATGGCGCACGCCGGATACCCTGGGGCCGGACGGCAGTAGGCTGCGAACTCGTCATCTTCGGCAGTGTCGCCATTCTGGCCCTGATCGCTGGCGTCATGACGGGCACGCCTTGGCTGCGGCAGTTGCTCTGGGCAGTGGCGGCCGGCCTGCTGCCGGACCGGCTCTGGGCCTATTGTCTCACCTATCTGCGAGCCGCCGGCTCGTTGCGCGACTTCGCGCTGCTCGAGCTGCTGCAGGTCGTGGCGCAGATCGTATTGACGTTGACGCTGGCGCAATTCTTCGGCCTCGACGGCGCCTTCGCCGGTTTCGCGCTGGCGCTGGCGAGTTTGCTTCTGGCGGTGCGGAGCCGGGTGCCGCTGCGACCGCAGTTGGAGCGCGCCAGGGTCGAGGTCATGCTGGCGGTGGGCCTGCCGCTCAGTGCCACCCAGCTGCTTTCCGCCATGCTCGCCACGGTCGATCGGCTGGCCGTGGGCGCTTGGCTGGGGCTCGCGGCCCTGGGTCAGTATGCCTTCGCGGTATCGGTCGCCTCGCTCGGCGTGACGGCGGCGCTCGTCGTGCAGACGGTCGTGTTTCCGGATGTGTACGGCCGGCTGGAACGGGAGGGAGCGAGCGAGGTCAACAGGAAGCATCTCGATCGAACGATCCGCACCTTCGCGCTGGTGCTCGCGCCGCTGGCCGGCGCTGGCGTGCTGGTGCTTGGGCTGGTCATCGCCCGTCTGCTCCCGCAATACACGGCGGCTTTGCAGCCTGCCTCGGTGTTCGTCTTTGCCGGAGTCGCGCAAGGGGTGGTCGGATTGTGCATGGTGTCGGTCGTCGCCGGACGACGCCAGAAGGTGCTGCCACTCTTCACTCTGGCGGCGCTCGTGGCCAACGCCGCGTCGGCTTATGCGACGTTGGCACTCGGATACGGAATGGCCGGCTTGGCGATCGGTGCGGTGGTGGCGCGGCTGATCTATGCCGGCGGCGTCGTGGCGTTGGTGGCAGCGGGCGCCGCCATGCATCCCGTGGCCACCGCCGTGAAGGTGTTATGGCCGATCGCGTGGTGCGCGGGCGCGATCGCGGTCGTGAGCGGGCTGATCCCAGTGCGTGACCTTACCAGCTGCGCGCTGGCGCTGGCCTCGTATCTGGCCTTGCTCGGTCCGATCTACGTCGCACTTGCGCGTGCCCATTGGGGCCGCGTGCCGATCAGCGGACGCTGAGATGAAATTCGCGTGCCGGCAATTCCGAACCGCGCCACTCCGCCGCCTCCACCACCTCCCGATAGAGCTGGACGTAGTGGCCCGCGACCGCGGCCCAGGACATGCCCTCGGCCAGCCGGCGCGAAAGGCGCTGATGCTCGGCGAGTCGGGTCGGGTCCGTCAGATATCCGACCAGCGCCGCGCACAGCGCGGTTGCATCGGCGGCGGGGACGACGACGCCATTGCCGCACAGAACCTCGCTGCCGCCGGTCGGCGTGGTGACGATCGCCAAGCCTGCGGCCATGGCCTCGAGTACGACGTTGGGCATGGCGTCGACGAGCGCCGGCAGCGCAAATATCGCGCTGCCGTGATAGGCGGCCGACAAGGCATCGCCCTCCAGCTGGCCGCAGAAGGTGATGCCGCTCAGTCCCGGCGCACCGGCCCTGGCCTCCAGGCGGGCGCGCTCCGGTCCCTCGCCGACGATGTGGAGCTGGGCATCCGGCACCGCGGCGCGCACTTGCCGGAACGCCTGGATCAGATAAGCGACGCCCTTGCGCTCGATGAGGCGGCCGACGAAGAGAATCCGCTTAGGGTCTCCCAGCGGATCCGGTCCGGAATGCTCGACGTCGACCCCGTTCGGAATCACGTCGATCTCTGTCCCCGGTCGGCTTCGCAGCGCCAGTTCCCTGAGGCCGCGGCTGACGGCGACGACGCGCCCGGCACGGTGCCAGATCCGTCGCGCGATGAAGGTCATCAGAAGTGGATCCAACTGGCGCAGACGCTCGTTGTACCCAGGCACATCGGAACCACGCAGAGCGACGATGTGGGGGAGACGCAGCCGGTGACCGATGATCCCCGATGGCCAGCCGGCCCAGGAGTGGCAGCAATCATAGCGTCGTCGTCGCGCCAACCGCGCCGTGTACGGCAATGCCTGGCGCATCCAGCCCAAGATCTCACCGACCCGCCAGTACTGCAGATCACGCTTGGCAATCGGCAGCTGGTGAAGGGTTATGTTGTCCGAGAGCGGGGTTACCGTCAGCTGTGACCGCACACCGCTCGTGACCAGATCAACGGTGACGTCCTGCCTACGTCCGAGCTCGGCCAGCAGGTGGGCGCATGCCTTCCCCGTCCCGCCGCCGATGGGGGGATATTCATAGTTGATCATCAACACGCGCAGAGCCGAACCTGACCGTTCGTCTTCACATCCGGGCACGAGGCGCTCCCTGCGGTCGTGTGCTCGATGGTCTGCGCATCCTAAGGTTTTTCTGCGCCAGCACCAGTGCAGCCGGGGAGCACAATATGCGATCAGTTCGTTTCAGCCGGGACCACGGTTCGGTGTGGGGTGGCAGCTCCGCACCAAGGCCGTAGCAACTCCTCGCTCGAGCCCGCCCGATAGCGTGTCGCCGACCTGCCAGGCCCGATGGAGGTCACTTCGTCCCCGGAGCCGATGACCGCCAGCCCATTTAGGTTGCCCACGTGCAGCTCTTTCCAGAGCGCCGCAGCGTCTTGGGCGGCAGCCGCGATGCCGACGAAGCCGGTTTGCGTCCTTGCGATCAACGGCGCCGCGCCGAGGAGCCGGCGGAGGGCGGCGGTCGGTCGCGTCCAGCGAACCAGAAGGTCGCGATGACTGTCGCCGTACTCCTGCAGGGACCCGCCCCAAGCGGCCTTGAACCGTAGCGGTCCGTCCCGCAGCGACGGCACGCTCCCGCCAAGACTGATCCGGCGCAGACCCGACGATCTGGCGAGTTCGGCGGCAAACAGCATCAATGCGACATGAGGGCTGGGGCTGCCCTCGCGAGCCAGATCTTGTCTGACGCCCTTGAACATCTGGCGGAGCTCTTCGCCGCCGACCCGATACAGATCCCCGGCGACACGCTTGTCGCCGAGCATCAGCCACAGAATGCCGCCGAAGCGTAGCTGCCGGCGGAGGACAGGTATCGCTTGCACTACCGCCAAGTCTGCAAATCGAGCTTTGATGCCAGGGACATAATATTCGTAGTAGAACTGATCCAGATCGTCTTGGCTGCTCCCCAATTGCCATCTGTAGCCACGCGCCCGTACCTCTCGCGCATAGCGTCTCTGTCTGGCGCTCAGGCGGCCCAGAAATTCCTCCTCGGTTGCGCCTACATCATACGCGAGCTCGATCAGGCCGGGCACTTGGACGTAGCGAGGCGCGAACATTGGCGTGAGGGGACGCGGGACACGAGCGATGACCAGATCGGAGCCGGACAATGCGGCGTTGAGAGCCTGATGCAGACCGCGGATCGTCGAGCGTCCCAGCTGCTGCACGTGTGGCGGCTCGGCGAAGAGCCGGCGAACCAGATATTCGCTCTGCATGCACGCGCCGGCCACGACGACGCTGGCTGGCCCCGCATCGCCGTGGCAATGTCCCGTCAGGCGCTGGAGCGCAAGCGGCCCGCGCATCGCGGGCAACAAGTATCTTCGCGTCAGGCTGAAGGCCGCATCGGCTTGGGATGGCGCATGCACGAACGCCTGCCATGCCAAGCGCTGCCATAGGGGTGACGCTGCGGGCCGCGCGCGCTCCGGTTCAAAATCGGCCAAGTTGCAGCTCCAGTTTCACGGCATGGCTTTCTGGCGCGGAGGCTTCGAAGTCGGCAATGGCAGCGAGTGCGGAAAAAACCCCGGTCGCCCGCGGGACCCGGCGCGGAACGGCCTCCTCGACGACCATCTCCGCCGTCGACCTTCGTATCCTAGCGAAGCTCATCCCCTCCGCCATGATTGCCTGGGCCATTCCGGAGGCGGGCTGGGACCGATGGGCAGGCGCTAGCGTCAAGGTGGCGCGACGCGTTGCCCCTGGCTCTTATGCCCGACATCGCGGCTACGCCCAGGATCGATTGGGTTCGCGTGTGCCGGACCGCGATCTCGATGATATCACCCAGCGCTTGTTGCGCAATCTTCGGGTCGAGCAACTATGCTTCCTGCGCAGCTACTTGCCGCGCGGCTGGAAACCGCAAATCCAACTCGAGGGTGAGCAGCATATCGTCGACGCCCGCGAAGCTGGGCGTGGGGCCGTTTTGTGGATCGTACCTACCATATACAGCTGGCTGTTCGCGAAACGCGGCCTCGCCGAGGCGGGCCATGGCCTTCATCATCTCAGCCGTGCCGGACATGGATTCACCACCAGGTCGCGCGTGGGCCAGCGATTATTGAACCCCATTCGTCTGCGGATCGAGGACCGTTACCTATCGGAGCGGATCAACATAGCCGATGGGGGGAGCCCACAGCCGGCGCTCCGGCGGCTGTCCGAGCTGCTCTCCCAGAACGCCATCGTGTCGGTCACCGTCAATATGGATGGGACGAAAGTCGTCGAGGCGCCTTTGCTCGGTGGCATCATCCGCGCCGCTTCCGGTGCGCCACGACTGGCGGCGAGGGCGCGATCTGCGCTGCTCCCGGTGGTGACCATTCGAGAGCGGCCCGGCCACTACACCGTCCTGGTCGGACCACCGCTACCGTCGGGAAGCGCAGATCTGGCTTTGAATGCAATGGCTCGCTTCACCGAGCCACTGGCGTTGCGCTGGCCGGATCAGTTCTGCTGGCACATCCGGGCATTCCTGCGCCACCCGAGTTGAGGCGATCGAGCCACTTCGACGCGCCGTTTTGCCTCCTCCTTTGTCCGGGCGAGCGTCCCGCTCAAAGGGCGACTAGCGGTCGGCCATGGCCAGCTGCTGAGGGGTGGCCTCGATGCGTACGTTGCCGACGCCTTCCTCGACGATGCCGAGGCGGCGAGCCGCGGCCTTTGAGAGATCGATCACCCGACCCTTCGCGTAGGGGCCGCGGTCGTTGATCTCGACCACGATCGAGCGGCCATTATCCAGGTTGGTAACCTTCACCTCGGCGCCGAGCGGCAGCTTGCGATGGGCTGCGGTCAGATCGTTCTGATCGAAGCGCTCACCGCTGGCGGTCCGCTTGCCGTGGAAGCCGGGGCCGTACCAGGACGCGACGCCGACCTGGCGGAAGGCGGGCGCAGCAGCGGACTTCTTGAATTCCGCTTGGCTCTGGCCGGCCATGAGCAGCAAGACGCAGGGGGCGAGCACGGACATCGACAATCGGCGCATGGGTTCGGCTCCAGTTTCTGGCCGTTCCCATGCCACTTTGGCGACGCGCCTCCTTTCAGGAGGTGGCTAATGAACGGCGTGTGATCCTTCTCGAATCACGATAACGTCACGCATCACTATAGGTTCCGTTCATGCTGCAGTGCAACATACATGATTGTCGCAGGCTTCGAATTCGAACTTCGTAACGTTTCAGATTGTTACAGAGGCTGGGGACTAGCAGGAACGGTGGTCAGAGAGTTGCCGACGGCTATCGTCAATCGATCTTGCGGCTGGCCTTCTTGCCGAAATAGTCTCGCGTCTCACTGACGTCGGGATGGCCATGCTTGTAACAGACTTGGTCGCGCCGGTTGCACACCACGGCGTCGCTCGGGCGGTAGATGCGGTTGGTCCCCTGCGTGTCACGGATCCGATCGACCTTCCGGGCCGCGCTTCGGCCGAAATTGTCGCGTGTCTCGCTCGCATCGATCTCGCGCCCGCGATAGCAGGTCTCGGTCGCACGGTCGCATACCACACCTCTGGCCGGCTGAAAGGTGCGGCTGCTCCCGCCGCCAGCAAACCCACCCCCGCCAAAACCGCCGCCCCCGAAACCGCCCCCGAACGTGTTGCCGAACGGATCGCCAGGAACACCGCCCCAGCGCGTCCCGGAGCCCTGGGACGGCGAGCCCAGGCCGCCGAGGGAACTCCCATCCGTCAGGCAGCCGGAAAGGCACGCGATCGCCACGAATGGCCCCATCAAGCGGCTCATGACACCCTGCCCCTGCTTTCCGTTCCAGGGTGACGTGGTCACCATGCGCTCGACGTGCAAGGCTGAGCTGCGCGAACGTTGGAGGTGGATCGCATGAGCGGCTCGACCTGGCGGATCACGAAGCGTGCCGTGCGCTCGCGGCGAGGTGTTGTCGCGGCGCAGAGCCGGGTGGCAGCCGCGGTCGGCGCCGAGGTGCTGCGCGCGGGTGGCAACGCAACCGATGCCGCGATCGCGACGTCCCTGGCGCTCGGGGTGGTGGAACCCTGGATGAGCGGGCTCGGCGGCGGCGGCTGCATGCTGGTCCGGCTGGCAGCGGACGGCGGCAGCCATGCCCTGGACTGTGGCATGGTGGCGCCGCGACGGCTCGATCCCGCCGCCTACCCTTTGGCAGGCGGTGCCGCCGGTGACCTGTTCGGCTGGCCGGCAGTGGTCGAGGACCGCAACCTGCACGGGCCTCTGGCCGTGGCGGTGCCCGGTCTGGCGGATGGCCTGCGGCTCGCACACGAGCGGTTTGGGACCGTGCCGTTTGCCGAGCTCGTCGCACCTGCCATCGCTCTGGCCAAGCAGGGGCTGATCGTCGGCTGGCATGCCAGCCAGATGATCGCCGGCGCCGCCCGCGATCTGCGCCGCTACGCCACGGCGGCGGCGCAATGGCTGCCCGACGGCCTGCCGCCGGTGCCTTCCTGGACCGGCGAAGAGGTGCGCCTGCCATTGGCCGGTCTTGCCGAGACCCTCCAGCAGCTGGCGCTCGAAGGCCCGCGCAGCTTCTACCAGGGTGGCGTGGCCCAAACCCTGCTCGCGGACTGCGCGACGCTCGGCGTGCCGATCGACGCCGCCGATCTCGCGGGCTACCGGGCGCGCATCATGCCGCCACTGGCGATCGACTATCGCGACGGTCGGATGCTGGCGATGCCGGGCCTTTATGCCGGTGCCAGCCTCGCCCGCTGCTTGAAGCTGCTGCAGGCCGGCACCTTCGGCGGTGACGCGCCTGGCGAGCCCGCTTTCAGCGCCTACGCGCAGGCGCTGCTCGCGGCCTACCGGGAGCGGCTCGCGGGCGAGGGCGCGGCCGGCGGCGAGCGGACGCCCTCCTGCACTTCCCACATCAGCGTCGTCGACCGCCACGGCAACCTCGTGGCGCTGACGCAGACGCTGCTGTCCACGTTCGGCAGCAAGCTCCTCGCGCCGGGCACGGGCCTGCTGCTGAACAACGGCATCATGTGGTTCGACCCGCGGCCCGGCGGCCCCAACGCGATCGCACCCGGGCGGCAGCCGCTCTCCAACATGTGCCCGGCGATCGGCGTGCATGGCCAGCGGCGCTTCGCGCTCGGGGCCTCCGGCGGGCGCCGGATCCTGCCGGCCGTGCTGCAGGTCACCTCGTTCCTGACGGATTTCGGCCTGGGTCTGGAGGAGGCCTTCCATGAGCCGCGCCTCGATGTCAGCGGCCCCGATCTCGTGACGATCGACGCGCGGCTGGGGATCGCGCCGGACCTCGACCGTCTGGACGGGGCCGTCTGTCGCAGCCTGCCCGCCCAGGTCATGCCACTGCTGTTCGCCTGTGCGACCGCCGTGCTCGAGGATGAGGCCGACGGGTGGCGCTATGGCATGACCGAGCCGATGCAGCCGGCCGCGGATGCCGTGGCCGAAAGTTAGCTGGTCTCCTCGTTGGGCACCGGCCGTGGCACGCCTTCCGGTCGCTCGCTGCCGCTGCGGTAGCGGAACACGCCCTGCGCCATGGCGATGATGGCACCGTCCTCGCCCAGCGTCTCGCCGGTGCAGGTGTAGATGCGCGAGCCGCCAGGCCCCTTGCGGGCGATGGTGCGGACCACGCCCGAGCTGACTTGGCCGATATAGTTGGTGGTCAGCGACAGCGTCACCGCGGAGCGGTAGCGCCCCGGATGGGGACACCAGCAGCCGGCAAAGCCCAGCGCCGAATCCAGCAGCGTGGCCAGCACCCCGCCGTGCAGCACGCCGGCCCGGTTCAGGTGCTGCGGCCCAACCACCAGCTCCACGACGGCGCGCTCCGCGGACCACTCGGTCAGGCGATAGCCCATGAGCACGGGCAGCCCGACACGGTGCTCGTAGGCCCGTGGGTCGAACACGCCGGAAGGGCGATCGTCGGGCGCGGCTGTCATGCGGGCTCCTCGAGCGAAGGTCTGCCGCCGGCCGGTCGCGGCAGCGTTGAGGGTTGGCGCCGCATGCTGTAGGAGGGCGCGGCCATTGACCCAAGGGGATTTCGAGATGCGCCCATCCGGCCGCGCGGTCGACGAGATGCGTGCGGTGAGCCTCGAGCTCGACGTTGCCCGCCACGCCGAAGGCTCCTGTCTCGTGCGTTTCGGCCACACGCACGTGCTGTGCGTGGCGACGATCGAGGAGCGGGTGCCGCCGTTTCTGCGCAACACCGGCAAGGGTTGGGTCACGGCCGAGTACGGCATGCTGCCGCGCGCCACCAACACCCGGATGGCGCGCGAGGCCGCGCGCGGCAAGCAGTCCGGCCGGACGCAGGAGATCCAGCGGCTGATCGGGCGGTCGCTGCGCGCCGTGACCCGACTGGATGCGCTGGGCGAGCGCCAGGTGATCGTCGATTGCGACGTGCTGCAGGCCGACGGCGGCACCCGCACGGCCTCGATCACCGGCGCCTACGTCGCGCTGCACCAGGCGCTGGCGAAGCTGGTGGCGACGGCGGCGCTGCCCAAGCTGCCCTTGCGCGAGCCAGTGGCCGCGGTCAGCTGCGGGATCGTCGGCGGGACGGCCGTGCTCGATCTCGACTATGTCGAGGACAGCGGCGCCCAGGCCGACGCCAATTTCGTGCTCTCGGCCTCGGGCGGGATCGTCGAGGTGCAGGTGACCGCCGAGGAGACCCCGATCGGCGGCGAGCAGTTCGAGGCCATGCGCGCGCTGGCCGCTGCCGGCATCGCCGAGCTGGTCGCGCTGCAGCGGCAGGCGCTCGGATGCTGATCGACGGCCGCAAGCTGCTGGTCGCCACCCACAATGCGGGCAAGCTGCGCGAGTTCGAGTATCTGCTGGCGCCGCACGGGATCGAGGTGGTGGGTGCCGCCGCCCTGGGCCTGCCCGAGCCGGAGGAGACCGGCGACACGTTCGCGGCCAACGCGCGGCTGAAGGCCTGGGCCGCCGCGGATGCCACCGGCTTGCCGGCACTGGCCGACGATAGCGGCATCGTCGTCCACGGCCTGGACGGCGCGCCGGGGATCTACTCGGCGCGCTGGGCGGGCCCGGAGCGTGACTTCGATCTGGCGATCCGCAAGGTTGTCGACGGACTGGTCGAGCGCTTCGGCAGCTTCGCCGAAGCCGATCGCCGCGCCGCGTTCGTCGCCACGCTGTGCCTGGCGCGCCCAGGCGCCGGCGACCAGCTGTTCGAGGGTCGCGTCGACGGCACGCTGCTGGACACGCCGTTGGGTGCGCGAGGTTTCGGCTACGATCCGATTTTCGTCCCCGACGGCCACACCGCGACCTTCGCGCAGATGACCGCCGCCGAGAAACACGCCATCAGCCACCGGCGCCGCGCGCTCGACGCCTTCATGGCAGCGCTCGCGTCCGGTTGACCGGCGGCCTTGCAAGGCCGTCGCCGCCACGTCATATAGCGGTTTCGGCGGGGCCGTAGCTCAGTGGGAGAGCGCCTGCTTTGCAAGCAGGATGCCGTCGGTTCAATCCCGACCGGCTCCACCAACCCAGTCAGTACCTTAACCGCTTCGCGTGGCGATGCCTCAGGTGTCGGGCGCGACTATTCCCATGCGCATACTCTCTGCGAGGAACAGCTCGATTGCCGGGGTGTCGTGGGCAGGGAATGCGTTCGCGATCTCCTTTCTGCTGAAGCGCCCGCGCTCGAGCACCCAGGAGAGCATCGCCTTCATCTTGGTCGGGACCTCGACCGCCCGCCGCGAGCCCTCACGCACGAGACCGACGATGCCCCCCTGCTCGACCAGGCGCAGTCCAGAAATCTTGAGCCGGTAGCGCCGGTCGGAGTGCTTCAAGAGGCTGAGCAGCTCATAGCGCTCGTGTGGATACCGGAAGCCAGCCTTCATAGTCTCCACCGCGCGAGCAGTCGTGTCATCCGTGAGCAGCGCACGGGCACGCTCGCCAAGTTCCGCAAGATAGCTTTTCAGTAATTCCCCCTCGCGCGGCAGATCCGCGCGGGCAATGTGCTCGTTCAGCATCCGGTCGAACAGGTGGGTGATCACGTCGAGGCCGATCGGGTAGGTGGCCCCAAACGCGATATGAACACACGGTGCGTCGTCCGCCAGCGCGTAGTGGTATTGTCCACGCGGGAGATAGAGCAGGTGACCGGGTTTGAGCCGAACCTCCTTCCAGATCTTGCCCTTGGCGGCATCATGGTGGGCTGCCGGCAAATCCTCGAACAGCGGATGGGCGATCGGATTGGCACTGCGTCCCTCGAACACCATCCAGGTCTTCTCGCCCATGACATGCACCGCGAACACATCGTGCGTGTCGAAATGCACCTGAAACCCCTGCTTTCGCTGGCTGGACAAATACAGATTGGCCTGCAGCTTCGCACCCAGCGCCTCCGCCATCGCACCAGTGAACTCGGACAGCTCGGGAGTCAGTTGATCGATATCGTTGAGGATCAGTGTAGCCCCCTGTGCCAGCGAGGCTTTCACCCGCACCGGATCCGGGCGCAGCACCTGACCGCCGTCGCGGCCCAAGGCGGACTGGGTGTAGCTTGCGACCGGCACTCGCTGCTTGTCGAGCATGAGCAGGAGAGAATTGTGCGACCAGATCGTGGTCATGCCGAGCAGACGGTCCAGCACGCTCCAGTTCATGATAGAATTCCATCTCTCGGGCGGACCCTCGAGATGGAGTGGCATTTTGCCGAGATACTCGTCGAGGAACCGTCGACCGCCAAGCGGTTCCATAATCGCATCGAAGCTGGCGAGCCCATCGGCCATAGCGCGAAACCTAGATCTGCCCGAGAGCTGCGTCAGGCGAATGGCAGCATTGCTGCTCTATTGAGCCCCACTTGTCGTGCCGCGAACCTAGGGGCGGCAGGCTTGGCATGAGCTTGGGAGTTCATGTCATTTGGGTAATGTGAGCGCTCGGCCGCGATCACAGGGCTGATGCCACCGGTCGAACATCGACCGCCCTATCAGGTTGCATATGCCACAGGGCCTGTCCGTCCGAGCTGCCGCGCCGGAACGACAGCATAAATCTTCGTTAATAAAACCGCACAGGACTGCCAAGCTTTGATGGTCAAGATTGCTTCGACCGACCGGGCAACGCGTCCTGCTCACGGGCGTGCTCGCAGAATGCTTTGTGGCTGGTCACCAGGCTCGGAGCTCAGACATGCACCATTCCCTGTCGTCGCGCATTCGGTCGCTTCGCTATCCAGCACCGAAAGGATTGCCGATCCTGGAGATGGCCGAGGTGGCGGTAGCACGGGATAGGATTGACATCTTATATAACGTCAATCTCAAGGTGCATGCGGGTGAGATCTATGGGCTGCTCGGTCCGAATGGCGCCGGAAAGAGCACGGTGGTTGCCGTGGCGCTGGGCTTGCTGCCGCGTTGCGCGGGCACGATCACGGTGGTCGGTCTGGACCCGGCCAGTGCAGGCCGCGAGATCCAGTCCGTCGTGGGCTGGCTGCCAGAACGGCTCGGTTCGCTCGACTGTATGACCGCGCGCGAATATCTCAGCTATTTTGCCCGTCTGCGTCGCGGCGAGCCAGATTGCTCGGACATCGATCGACGGCTGGAGATGGTCGGCCTCGAGCCGGGTTGCGATACCGCGATTGGCACGTATTCACGCGGCATGGCTCAACGCCTGGGTCTCGCTCGCGCCCTTGTCGCCGATCCCAAGCTCCTGATCCTGGAGCATCCCACCGACGGGCTCGACCCTGAAGGCCGGCGCCGGATGCACGATCTGCTGCGCGAGTTGGCGACGCGGCGCAGCATGGCCGTACTGCTTTGCACACACTTGCTGGACGAGGCCGAGCAACTTTGCTCTCGAATCGGCATTCTCGTGCGCGGACGCACCGTCGTCGAAGGCACGCCATCAGAGCTGCGAGACACGCTGCCGAAAGGTCTGGTCAGCAAGGGCGAGGCTATGGTGAGGTCAACGTGTGATCATGCCCGCGGCGACCATGACCTGCTTGCCGCGGGTTGGCCGACGATGGAGGTTGCAGAGCCCCGGCAGACGTTGGAAGAGTTCTACCTTGAAGCGGCAAGTCAGGATGCGGAGGACCAATCCTCGTAGGTGCCGTCACCGAATGGGGCGGGCGGAAACTCCAGCCTTACGCGCAGTCCAGGTTGGTTGTCCTCCAGGCGGACTGCGATGCCGTGCAGTTCGGCCACCGCGGAGACCAGGCTCAAGCCGAGCCCGCTGCCGGTTGTCGAGCGGCTGTGATCCAGCCGAACAAAGCGACGCAACACGCGATCGCGCTCCGGCTCCGGGATCCCTGGTCCGCGATCCGCAACGACCACCATGGCTTTGCCACCACGCCTATGCACGGTCAGCTCGATTGGGGTGCCTTGCGGCGTATGGTTGAGAGCGTTCTCGATCAGGTTGGCAAGCATCTGCGTGAGCAATTCGGAGTCACCTTTGACCTGTACCGAATGATCGATCTCGGTTCTGAGGCAGCGCCCCTCGTCCTCTGCCACCACGCCGTATGCCTCATCGACGCGCGTGGCGATTTCCGATAGGTCGGTGATCGCAAAGCCCTGGCTGCGGTGGCCGGCCTCGATCTGCGCGATTCGCAACAGGGCGCTGAAGGTAGCCAGAATGGCGTCGGTCTCTTCGATCGCCCGATCAACAGCATGCCGATAGTCTTCCTGCGTGGGCTGGCCGCTCCGCGTTCGGTCAAGACGCTGTCGCAATCGGGCCAGCGGGGTTCGCAAATCGTGGGCGATGTCGTTCGACACCTGCCGCAGACCTTCCATGAGTGTCTGAATCCGGTCGAGCATCCGATTGAGCTGGACCGCTAGCCGGTCGAACTCGTCGTCCGTGTGACGCACCGCGATCCTCTCTCCGAGATCGCCGTCGATGATCCGCGCGGCAGCGAGGTTCACCGCTTCAACCCGACGCGACATGCCCAACCCCAGGGCGAGACCACCCGCAAGTGCCACGAGCACTGCGACGGTGCCGGCCCAGGAGAAGGCGGCGACGATCCACTCCAGCAACTCCTCTCTCGGATGAGTGTCCGCGGCGACCACCAGCGTACCGCCGCCATACAGCGCAATCGTCTGTGACAAGAACGTGTCGTCCTCGGCGGGCGTCCCGAGCGAGCCGTCCGCGGGACGGCGCAGATTGTGCCAGCCCGGCGCAAGCTCAGCCGCCTCGAGATTGCCGGCGAGCTTGCGGCCGGTGGCATCGATCAGTAGGTAGGCGAGATTCGGCTCGCCGGAGGCCAACAACCGGGCGTTGATGGTCGCAGCAACATGGGCGATGCCGTCGCGTCGCGCCTCCCCGACCAGCTCGTAGCCCTCGACGCGAATGCTCTCGGTGAGCTGTTGGTGGGCATAGCTCGAGGTCGCCCAATAAACGATCCACAGCAGAACCGCGATCGCGACCGCGAATACCGCGGCGTGCGCCATTGCGAGGCGGAAGCCGGCACTGCGAGCCAGCCTAGCCGGGTTCATGCACCGAGTAGCCGGCGCCACGCACGGTGTGAATCAACTCGGCCTCACCCGCACGCCCGATCTTGCTGCGCAAGCGGCTGATATGCGTCTCGACGATGCTGGTCTTGGGTTCGAAGTGAAACTCCCAGACATGCTCGAGCAGCATGGTGCGGGTTACGATCCGTCCGGCATGCCGCATCAGATATTCCAGCAGCAGGAATTCCCGGGGCTGGAGCTCAACCAATCGCCCCGCACGCGTGACCGTCCGACGCGAATGGTCGAGCTCGAGGTCGGCAACCCTCAGCACGGACTCGGCTACTCCAAGCGGCGGGCGTCGCACCAGGGCGTTGACCCGCGCCATCAGCTCCGCGAACGCGAACGGCTTGACCAGATAGTCGTCGCCGCCTGCATCCAACCCCTCGACGCGGTCGTAAACTCCATCCATCGTGGTGAGGAACAAGATCGGTGTCCGCACGCCGGCCGCGCGTACCGTCTTGACCAGCGCGAGCCCGTCCAGCCCAGGGAGCATGCGGTCGACAACCATCACATCGTAGTGCTGGCCGGCGGCGTGAAACAGCCCGTCACGTCCGTTCGCCGCCCGGTCGACGACGTGACCGTACTCGCCAAGGCCGTTGGCGACATACTCCATTGTGTCGGTGTCGTCCTCGATCAGCAGGATCTTCATGTATCGCCTTGAGAAAGCGCAACCATGTCGCGAGCGCCGACTGACGAAGCCTCGGCGTCCGCCCCGCAGGGATCACCGGCGTCAGACTAGGGCCTGTTCTCGATCACGTCGTCCTGGAAAATTCCGCAATTGCGATCGGGTGGGATTAGCCGGGTCAGCGTGGCTCGGTCGAGCTTCAAACCTTCGTTCTGGTCCCGCACCGCGCAGTGCCAAACGGCAGGGGTGGGGCTTTCCTGCTCCGAGTAGCAGTCATAGTTCTTCGCCGCGCCATCCGGCCGGACCCAGAGCGCAATCACGCCCATATGGGCGCCGTGATCGAAATCGCCGGTCGAGCCACCTTTGGCGGTCACGATGATCGTGCCCTGGGCTGCCGCCATGATCTCGTTGCCATTTTCCCGGTCGGTGTTCTTGCCGACGGCCTCGTACACGGATTGGGCGTAGCCACCGGTAAGAGTAAGGCCGGATTCCCGATCTACGTTCAATACTAGGCGCTCGTTATTATTGTCAGCGGACCCGTCCTGGTCGACTTCCTTATAGCAAACATTCCTGCCGCTGTCGCTAGCACGGGCTGCAATCGTCGGAATCAGCAGACTCGGCGTCAGGGCGCCGGCCAATATCACGCACGACCACAGATGATGATTACGCATAGGCATCGAAACTCTCCTTGCTGATTGTCTAACCTCGACAGGTTGCTCTCCGTTGATTCGAACTTGGAAGCAACTTCGCGGGCCGAGACGTTATCCGTTCAGCAATGTGTCGCCGGCTTGGCAGCGACATTAACGTTTCGTCATTGAGCGGCGCGACGCGCAGGCTGACATCAGAGCATCGCCCGTCCTCCGCCCAATTCGATCATGAACTAATCTTCATCTGGGGGACAATGAGCCGTAGGCGCATTGCTGCTAGCCGACGAAGTGGTCGCAAACGCCTGCCCAAGCACAGGACTTCCAGGCGTGGCAGGCGGAGCGGGCAGGCATCGACAGACAATGCCTGCTCGGAGCGAGGATCCCTTCATCCGCCCGATGGACTCACTTCGTGGACGGTTCGATGCCTGAAAGGCTGATATGGAAATTCCCCAGCGTCACCGCGTGGTCGCAACGCTCAACAAGGTTCCGGAAGTCACTCTCGCCTTCTGGTTCATCAAGATCATGTCGACCACCGTGGGCGAGACCGGAGCCGACTATCTGGCGGTGCATGTCGGGCTCGGCACCGCCGCCACGGACGGCATCATGGGAGCGTTGCTGATCGGCTCGCTGCTCCTGCAGCTGGGAGCGCGGCGATACGTGCCGTGGCGCTATTGGCTGACGGTGGTGCTGGTGAGCGTGGTCGGAACCCAGATCACCGATGCGCTCACCGACGGCTTCGGGGTCAGTCTCTACCTCAGCACGGCCGCGTTTGCGGTCGCCCTCACCGTGGTGTTCGCCATCTGGTATGCGGTCGAGCGTACGCTCTCGATCCACACGATCGTCACGACACGGCGCGAGCTGTTCTACTGGACGGCAATCCTGTTCACGTTCGCCTTGGGCACGGCCGCCGGCGATCTCGCGACCGAAGAGCTGCAGCTCGGTTTCCGGCTCGGCGTCGTACTTTGCGGCGCGCTCATCGCGGCCGTCACCCTCGCCTACTATCTCGGGGCGGATGCGGTGCTGACTTTCTGGGTCGCCTACGTGCTGACCCGCCCCCTCGGCGCCTCGCTCGGAGACTTCCTGTCGCAACCCCAGGCCTATGGCGGCATGGGGTTGGGGACGGTGGTGACCAGCATCGCGTTCCTGGCTGTCATCGTGGCCCTGGTCGCCGCTCTCAGTGTCGGTGCGAACGGGACGGCTGCGCCTGTGGGCGCCACTGAGGATGTCTGAAATCCGCCCGACACGCTCACCCGACAATGGTGCAATTGGGAGCCCATCATGAAGCGACCGAAGCTCATCGCCACACTCACCGTATTGGCGGTGCTCAGCGCGTTCGGTCCCGGCATGTTGCCGTGGCCTTCGGCGCATGATCTGATCTACACCGCCGAGGCCGCGACTTCGGCCGGGCTCGGTGATCTATCTTCCTTCCGGACGATCATCGTCGATACGGCGGCACTGGTCGACAAGGGCGACCTCGCCGGCGCCAAGATCCGGATCAAGGACCTTGAGACCTCCTGGGACGAAGTTGAGCCGTCGCTCAAGCCGCGCTCGCCGCCCACCTGGCACAAGGTCGACGACGCAATCGATCAGGCCTTGACCGACCTGCGCGCCGGCGCCCCGGACGCGGCTACCTGCAAGCAGACCCTGGCGGACCTTCTCGTGACCATCGATGGCGCGAGCGGCTAGCGCCAAGATGATATTGTCGGCAACCGACATCGGCAACAGCAGTCCCTCGCCCCGCCGATCCTCGCTGACAAAGCCGATCAGCCTTGCAGCGAGCCGCCTGTCGAGCTGACGCCAGCCGTCGCCGATCTTCACGTCGCCAGTGCCCGATGTGACCGGATCGAGTGCTGCGAGAGCCTCTTAAGGATTTCCGTTCGTTCGGAGCCGAGCACCTCCCAAGCCCAGGACCGCTATTGACCCGGGTGACCTCGGCAACGACAGCGTGGTTCTAGCCGGCAGCCATCCTCAGCCGCCTCGCACGGCGGCGATCGGCTTGGCGAACTGGGGCTCGGTGTCCCACGGGAACAGGATCCACGTGTTCTGGCTGACCTCGGTGATGAACGTGTCGACCATCGGCCGGCCCGCGGGCTTGGCGTAGACGGTGGCGAAATGCGCCTTCGGCAGCATCTCGCGCACGATCCGCCCGGTGCCACCGGTGTCGACGAGGTCGTCGACGATCAGCCAGCCGACCCCGTCCCCGTCGACCGCCTTCAACACCTTGGCCTGACGCTGGGTCTGGTCGTCGTAGGTGCTGATGCAGACCGTGTCGATGATCCGGATGTCGAGCTCGCGCGCGATGATGTGCGCCGGCACCAGGCCGCCGCGGGTGATGGCGACGATCCCCTTGAACGGCCCGCTCTCGGCGAGACGCCAGGCCAGCGCCTTGGCGTCGCGGTGCAGCTGCTCCCAGGAGACGGGGTAGTAGTGCGTGGCGTTCTCGCTCATGGGGCAGCTCCGGGCCGGGCGGGCGGTGCCCGGCGAAGTGGTCCGCGCCACCGCCGTTTGTCAAGCGCCGCACCTTGCCGCGATGGCACGGGCGGCCCTAGGTTGCGGTGCCCTGGCGGCGAGGAGGCCGGACCCGTGGAAGAGCCAGAGATCAGGATCAAGCCGGCGACCGGCATCGGTCGCGATCTGTACGCCTACTCGGTCGGCGACCTCGAGCACTACATCGCCGAGCTCGAGGGTGAGATCGTGCGCGTGCGAGCCGAGATCGTGCGCCGACGCGACGTGCGGGGTGCCGCCGAGGCGATGTTCCGGCGCCCGCCCGGCGCCGGCGACGATCCTGGCTGATGCGCTTCTGCTCGAGCTGCGGCGCCGGTCTGGAACTGCGGCGGCCGGAAGGCGACGATCGCGACCGCCATGTCTGCCCGGCCTGCGCCACGGTGCACTACCAGAACCCCAAGGTCGTGGTCGGCAGCGTCTGCACGTTCGGCGACCGGCTGCTGCTGTGCCGCCGCGCGATCCCGCCCCGCGCCGGCTACTGGACCATTCCCGCCGGGTATCTGGAACTCGGCGAGACGGCGGAAGAAGGTGCGATGCGCGAGGCCTGGGAGGAGGCGCGCGCCCGGATCGAGCTGAACGGGTTGCTCGCGGTCTACAGCGTCGCCCGCATCGACCAGGTGCAGATCCTCTACCGCGCGCGGCTGCTGGACGAAGCGGTGGAGCCCGGCCCGGAGAGCCTGGAGGTGGCGCTGCTCGGCTGGGGCGAGATCCCATGGGCCGATCTCGCCTTCCCGACCGTCCATTGGATCCTGGGCCAGGCGCAGGCGCTGCGCGGCCAGACCGGTCCTCTGGTCACGGTCGGCAACCCGGGCCAGCGCCAGCCGGACCCCATTCCCGGCGACGGCACTGGTGAGAATTGACAGTCCCCGCCCATCTGATATGCGGTTCAGTTATGTTCCAGGCAGCGACATCGGTGGCGCCCGCCACCCTGCGACGACGACGCCGGCAGACCTGCCCGCGCGTCACCCGTCCGGCTGCCCGCTGACCTTCGCGTCCTAGGGGTTCCCCGGCCAGGGTGACGGTCTTTCCCGTCCCGCCGTCTGGAACACAGCATGCTCACCATCTCGCCCGAAGGCCCGCAGGACGGGCCGCAGATCGAGGCCCTTCTGGATCTGGCCTTCGGCCCCGACCGGCAGCGCAAGACCTCCTACCGCTATCGCGACGGCATCCCGCCGGTGGCCGAACTCTGCTACGTGGCCCGCGCCGGCGCCACGCTGGTGGGTGCGATCCGCTACTGGCCGCTCCAACTCGGCGACCGGCCCGCATTGCTGCTGGGGCCGCTGGCGATCGACCCCGCGCGGCAGGGGCAGGGGATCGGCCGCGCGCTGACCCGCGCGACCCTGGCCCTGGCCGAGGGCATGGGCTGGCGGCTGGTGTTCCTGGTCGGCGACGCCGCCTACTACGCGCGGCACGGCTTCAGCCCGGCGCCGGCCAACATCGTGATGCCGCACGAGAGCCCCGCGCGGCTGCAGCACCTGACCCTCGCTGGCGCCGTGCTGCCGGCCGAGGGCGGCATGCTGCTACGCCAGGGCGTCGAGATAGCCGAGGAGCGGCTCGCGCAGGGCCGGGATCCCCTTGTAGGCGGCCATGGCGGGATCCATCTCGCGGATCCGGTCGGCCATCGCCCGGGCGACGCCGGGCTCGCGCGCGACCTCGCCCAGCGGCCGGACCAGCGTGCGGATGGTGAACACCACGGCCCGGGTCTCGGGCAGCCGGCGCAGCGTCTGCCGCTCGACCCGCAGCCAGAGCTGCTCGCCGGCCTGCGCGGCGGATAGGTCCGCCAGCGGCACGCGGGCGTGCGGGTGGAACAGCTCCGGGCTCTCGACCACGGACCAGTTGGCGCGCCACACCGGCCGCTCGACCACGAGGTTGGCGAAGAACCGGTCGGCCGCCGCGCCCAGGCGCTGGTTGAGGCCGGGCACCGGCGCATGGATCATGGCCAGCGGCCGGCCGAGCTTGTCGGCCAGCCGCCAATGGGCGGGAAAGCAGAGCAGCGCCGCCACCAGCGCGTAGGCGTGGCCCGCGTGCGGTGCCAACAGACAAAAATCCTCCTGCGCCAGACGGCCCAGCGCCAGGAGCGGGTCTACCGCGTCGCCCGGCTCGGCCGGCACGGCCATGCCGTGATCCTGGACCAGATGCGCCCGCACCAGTGCCACCAGCTCGCGCGCCGCCGGCTCCGCCCCGGCCAGCATGGCGTGGACCTCGTCCCGCCGCGTCCCGATCAGCTCGGCCCGGCGCGCCGTCTCCGCCGCAAAGCTCGCGTCGCGCCACAGCCAGTCCGCTGGCGCCAGGGCATTCAGCCCCATGGCCAGCTTCCATGGCCCGTCGAGAAACACCAGGGGCAGCTGCATCCGCGCATAGGGACCGAGGCGCGCCGCCGCCGTCAAGATCCGGCCGTTGCCAGCCCGCCGGCACCCGCCTATAACCCGCCACTGCCGGGGCGTAGCTCAGCTTGGTAGAGCGCCAGCTTTGGGAGCTGGATGTCGAGAGTTCGAATCCCTCCGCCCCGACCAGAATGCAGCTCGAACGCGCGGTTTCAGCTGCTTGCGCGGCTCACCGAGCCGCCCCGGTCGTCACGATCGAGAACGTCCACGCCTCCGGTCCCGCCGATATACGCGCGCGATGCGAGACCGACGAACAAGCCCGATTCGATGACCCCGGTAAGTGCGCTGACGCAGCGCGCCAACTCCCTGGGCTCGTCCAGCCCCCGGGCGAAGAGGCAATCGACGATGTAGTTCCCGCCATCGGTCACGAACGGCCCGGCTTCGGGTCCCATGCGTAGCGTCGTCGCGGCGCCGAGCTCGGTCAGCCGGTCCAGGGTCGTCTCCCAGCCGAAGGTGACGATCTCCACCGGCAGCGGCGTTCGCTGGTCGAGCCGGTCGACCAGCTTGCCCTGGTCCGCGACCACCACCATGCGCCGGCTCGCGGCGGCCACGATCTTCTCCCGCAGCAGGGCGCCACCCAGCCCCTTGAGCAAGGTCAGCGAGGCGGCCTCGATCTGATCCGCGCCATCGATGGTGAGATCGATCCGGCGCTGGTCGGCGAAGCCGGTGAGCGGGATGCCCAGCCGACGTGCCAGTGCCGCGGTCTTGCGGGAGGTCGGAATGGCCACGATGCGTAGCCGTTCCGATGCGATCCGTGCCGCCAGCGCCTCGACCGCCAGCATGGCGGTGCTGCCGCTGCCGAGCCCGAGCACCATCCCGTCCGCGACCTCGGCGACGGCCGCCGTCGCCGCGCGCCGTTTCCACTCGTCCGGCCCGACGCGATCAGCCCGCCGCGGCTCCGTCACTTGTCCGCCGGCCGCTCGACATGGCCGCCGAACTTGAAGCGCATGGCCGACAGCAGGCGCTCGCCGAACGTGTGCTCCTGGCGCGAGCGGAAGCGGGCGTAGAGTGCTGCCGAGAGCACCTCTGCCGGCACGGCTTCCTCGATCGCCGCCTCGATCGCCCAGCGGCCTTCGCCGGAGTCCGCCACCGAGCCGTCATAATCGGACAGCGTCGCATTCTCGGCCAGTGCCGACGCGGCGAGATCCAGCAGCCAGGACGAGACCACGCTGCCGCGCCGCCAGACCTCGGCGATGTCGGCGAGATTGAGCTCGAAGCGTTCCGCTTCGGGCAGCTCCGCCCCATTCTTGCTCTTGAGAATGTCGAAGCCCTCGGCATAGGCCTGCATCAGCCCGTATTCGATGCCGTTGTGGATCATCTTCACGAAATGCCCGGCCCCGCTCGGGCCGGCGTGGATATAGCCACGCTCGGCGCCGGGGTCCTGGCCCTCGCGGCCCGGCGTGCGCGGAATCTCGCCCACACCCGGCGCCAGCGCCTCGAAGATCGGCGCCAGCCGCTCGAATGCCGCCCGCGGCCCGCCGATCATCATGCAATAGCCGCGCTCGAGGCCCCACACCCCGCCGGAGGTACCGACATCGACATACTCCAGCCCCTTGGCGCCGAGCACCTTCGCGCGGCGGATATCGTCCTTGTAGAAGCTGTTGCCGCCATCGATCAGGGCGTCGCCCGGCGCCAGCAGGCGCCCCGAGACTGGTCACGGTCTCCTCGGTGATCTGCCCTGACGGAAGCATCACCCAGACCGCGCGCGGCGGGTCGAGCCTGGCCACCAGATCCTCGAGGCTGGTCGCTCCGGTAGCGCCCTCGGCGACCAGCTGCTGCACGGCCTCCTCCTTGGCGTCGTAGACGACGCAGGCATGGCCGTGGCGCTGCAAGCGCCGCACGATATTGGCGCCCATGCGCCCAAGGCCGATCATCCCCAGCTGCATCGCGCGCATTCCTCCCCAGGACTCGATCCAACGGGCGCGCCAGCGGCGCCCGCCCGCACACCACTCTGCATCGCCCGGACCCGCCACGCACCATCTTCCGACGCCCGACCAAGCTCGTTCCAGGCCGGCCGGATGGACGTCGGCGCATCTGTTTCTTTGATCTTATTCCTAGATCTGGTAGACTGCTCGGGATCGCCAACTGCCCGGACCTGCCGCCATGACGCCAGCCATCCCGACGCCGGACGCCCAGACCTCGCCCAAAAAGCGCGGCCCGAACACGCCCGAGGGCAAGGCGCGCTCGCGCATGAACGCGCTGCAAGCACGGCCTGCGGGCGCGCGATTTCGCACTGTTGCCCGAGGAGGACCCGGCCGAGTGGGCCGGGCACCTGGCCGACCTGCGCCACGACCTCGGTCCTGTCGACACCGACCGAGGAGAAGCTGGTCACCGCCATCGCCGTCGCGATGTGGAAGGAGATCCGCGCCGACCGCGCCGAGGCCGGCGTGCTCACCGCGATGCCCTGCGACGGCGATGCCGGCCGCGATTTGGGCGACCAGCGCCACGCCCTCTCGCTCGGCACCGCGATCCGCTATGCCTCCGCCGCCGGCATGGCGACCCAGCGCGCGCAGCGCGCCTTCCTCGCCCACCGCAAGGCCAAGAAGGCCGGCCTGATCCTGACCGCACCCGCGACCGAGCGCGCGGAATGCACGAACGATTTATCGGCCACCGCACGGCCTGAGCCTGGGCCGCAAAATCGCACGAACGATTTCCCGCAAGCACCGGAACGGCCGGCGATCGACCTGCTGACCACCCTGCGCGCCCGCATCAGCCGCCTGTTCGACGGCGCCGACACGCCGGACGCCGACCAGCACGACCTCGCCGCCGCGGTCCTCGCCGTCAGCACCCCCGATTCAGTGCCCTACCAGGGCCGAATCGACCTTGCCCTGCTCACCCAGGCGCTGAAACCCATCTGCCTCGACAGCGCCGGCCTCGCCCGGCTCGCCACGCTGGCACCGCCCTCCTCCAGGACGAAGTCCGGTCGGCCATGCGCTCTCGCCGCATGATCTGCGCATGTGTCGCACGCGGGACTTGCTCTGACGCTGCCGCATGGGCCAGTCAAATGGCGGGGTGTGCCCAGTTCCAGGCGTTCATGCGGCTCCAAGAGGCGACGGCACAGCTGATCGAGGTTCCGCACGCGGCCAGTCATTTTAAGCGAGCTAAGTGCGAGCGGGTCAAGGGATTGCTGCGCGCGCTGGTGGGGCCAGGCGGGAGCATTGCCGGGGCGGCACTACGGGCCGTGAGGGCCTTGTCCGTCGCCGGGTGCCGGACGACAGACGCGCAACGCATCCCCGGCGATCGCTACCTTTAGGGCTGCACCTTCTCCCCGGCATTCTCCAGCGTCTGGCCGGTGGACTTG
This sequence comes from uncultured Alphaproteobacteria bacterium, assembly GCA_963798145.1. Classification (GTDB taxonomy): domain Bacteria; phylum Pseudomonadota; class Alphaproteobacteria; order Geminicoccales; family Geminicoccaceae; genus Benzoatithermus. The sequence goes on along the minus strand of CAWCSG010000014.1, from coordinate 174,742 downwards.
AGGTTGTCGCCGGTATCCTCCTTGGCGCCGCGCCAGGTATCGCCGCAGGCGGTCAGGGTCGAGGTGGCGAGGAAGAGGGCGGCCAGGGCCAGCAGGAGCCGGCGTGCATTCGACATGATGGGTCTCTCGTTTTGGTTATGGTTCCAGTCGCAACAATCGACGGAAGGGCGCGAGGTTGCGTGTTCACCGCAGCGCAGGTGGCGTTTGTAGCCGAAGGGTGACGGTCCTGGCGGGTAGGCAGGATCTGGCGGCTATCGACAGGGCGCGGGAAACGCGAACAGGACGCCGGAGGATCAAAACGACGGCGTGCTGCGCCGCCCTACTCCTTCACCGCCCCGGTCAGGCTGGCGACATAATGCTCGACGAAGAAGCTGTAGAACAACGCCACCGGGATCGACCCCAGCAGCGCTCCGGCCATCAGCGAGCCCCAGTGGTAGACGTCGCCCTCGACCAGCTGGGTCAGGACGGCGACGGGGACGGTCTTGTTCTCGGCCGACTGGATGAAGGCCAGCGCGTAGATGAACTCGTTCCAGGACAGGGTGAAGGCGAAGATGCCGGCGGAGATCAGGCCGGGGACGGCCAGCGGCAGGGTGATCTTCCACAGGATCTGCAGGCGGGTGGCGCCGTCGATCAGCGCGCATTCCTCGAGCTCGTAGGGGATCGACTTGAAGTAGCCGATCAGCAGCCAGGTGGCGAACGGGATCAGGAAGGTGGGGTAGGTCAGGATCAGCGCCAGCGGGCTGTCATAGAGGCCGAGATTGAAGACCATGATCGCCAGCGGGATGAACAGGATCGAGGGCGGGACCAGGTAGGCCATGTAGATGGCGAGGCCCAGCCAGTTGCTGCCGCGAAAGCGCAGGCGCTGGATGGCGTAGGCGGCGAGCACGGCCGCGAACACCGAGAGGATGGTCGAGGCGATGGCGACACCCATGGTGACGGCGAGCCAGCGCGGATAGTCGGTCTCGAACAGCAGGCGGTTGATGTTGGCCAGGGTCGGCGAATGGACCCAGAGCGGGTTGAACTCCTTGAAGTTGTAGAGCTCCTCGTTCGACTTCAGGGCGGTGACCGCCATCCAGTAGAACGGGAACAGCAGCACGATCACGAAGCAGGACAGCGGCAGCCACAGCGTGATGATGCGGCGCGGCAGGGAGTCCCACTGCATGGCGCCGGTGCGCTCGGGCACGTCGATCGCGGGTGCGGCGGCCTCAGTCATCGCGGCCTCCCTGCTGCCACTTGCGGTTGGCCAGCGCCAGGTAGCTGAAGGCGGTGGCGGCGATCAGGAACGGGATCATGGCGACCGCGATCGCCGCCCCCTCGCCGAGCTGGCCGCCGGGGATGGCGCGCTGGTAGGCCAGCGTGGCCATGAGATGGGTCGAGTTCACCGGGCCGCCGCGGGTGATGGCGTAGACGAGCTGGAAGTCGGTGAAGGTGAAGATGACCGAGAAGGTCATCACCACGGCCAGGATCGGCATCAGCATCGGGAAGGTGACGTGGCGGAAGCGCTGGAACGGTGTCGCGCCGTCGAGCATCGCCGCCTCGTAGAGCGAGGGCGAGATGGTCTGCAGGCCGGCGAGCAGGCAGATGGCGACGAACGGGATGCCGCGCCAGATGTTGGCGGCGATCAGGGAGAACCGTGCGTTCCATGGCGTGCCGAGGAAGTCGATGTAGGTGTCGCGCCAGCCCAGCACGTCGACCAGCACGTAGGAGATGATCGAGAATTGCGGGTCGTAGATCCACCAGAAGGCCAGGGCGGAAAGGACGGTGGGCACGATCCAGGGGATCAGCAGGAGCGCCCGCAGCAGGGACTTGAACGGCAGGTTGTTGTTGAGCAGCAGGGCCAGCCACAGGCCGAGCGCGAACTTACCGATGGTCGCCAGGATGGTGTAGAACAGGGTGTTGAACACGGCCAGGCGGAAGACCGGGTCGGAGAACAGCCAGATATAGTTGTCGAGACCCACGTACTTGCCGGGGCGGCCGATCGTGGCGTCGGTGAAGGCGAGCCAGACCCCCATGCCCAGCGGGTAGGTCAAGAACAGGATCAGGATGCCCAGTGCTGGCAGCAGGCACAGGAAGATCAGGAACGGCCTGCTGTCCAAGGCCCGCGCGAGCCAGCCATGTTCGTGCCGGGGAATGCCCAACTGTCCAGCCGTCACCGCCATGCCCGCCTCCCGCCATGCAGTGGGCGCGGGGCCGCCGGCTGGCGCGCCGGCGGCCTCGGCCGAGGATCAGGACTTATAGTAACGCTTCGCGCGGCGCTCGGCTTCGGCGGCGGCTTCCTCCGGCGTCGCCTGCCCCGTCGCCACCGAGGCCACCATCTGCACCACGACGAAGTCCGCCGTGACCGCGGCCGAGGACTCGCCGACGCTGCCCTGATAGCCGTCCCAGATCGCGTCGGAGAGGACGTGCTGGTAGGCGGTGTGCTTCGGGTCGTCGGTCCAGATCGCCGCCTTGTCGTAGGCCTTGAGCGGGTGGTTCCAGTAGCCGATCGAAGCCGTCAGCCAGGGAAGGTACTGCTCTTCCTCCATCATGAAGCGCAGATATTCCTTGGCCGCGTTCGGGTACTTGGTATGGGTGAAGATCATCGGGTTGACGATCAGCGCCCGCTCGGTCGGCTTGCCGACCGGGCCGATCGGCATGCGGGCATGGTAGATGTCTTTCGACATCTCCTTGATCGCGGCGTCCTCGGAATTCTTGGCGGCATAGTAGATCGAGATGCCGTTGCCGGTGGCCGAGATCTCGCCGGCCAGGAACGCCTTGTTGTTGCTGGGATCGAGCCAGGAGGCGGCGCCGGCGATGAAGGTGTCGGCCAGCGCCTTGCCGTACTTCAAGGCCTCGACCGTCTCCTTGCTGTTGATGATGACCTGGTTGTTCTCGTCGGTCAGCGCGCCGCCGTGGGTCCACATCAGCCAATGGCACCAGGAATTGGCGTCGCCGGTGGCATTGCCCAGGGCCAGGCCGATCGGATGGCCGTTGGCCTTGAGCTTGGTCGCCATGTCGAGGAAGCCGTCGAGATCGGTCGGGACCTCGTCGAAGCCCGCCTCGTTGACCCAGGACTTGCGGTAGACCACTCGGTTGCCCGAGCCGCCGATCGGCATGGCGATCCATTTGCCGGTGGCCTGGCTCTTGCCGTACTTCTCGACGATCGGCCACCAGCCGCCATACTTCTCGCCGAGATAGTCGGCGAGGTCGGTGAGGTCGACGCACTGCGCCTCGAACTTGTGCGGATCGTCCGACCAGGCGCAGACGATGTCCGGCCCGCTGCCGATCGCGGCCGCCGTGGCGGTCTTCGGCCGCAGATCCTCCCAGCTCTCGCTGGTGACGGTGACCTCCACGCCGGTCTGCTCGGTGAATTTCTTGCTGTTCTCGAGGAAGAGGACCTCGTCGCCGGAGACGAACTTGGATGGCCGCAGCACGCGCAGCGAGGCCCCGGATTCGATCTCGAACTTCGGCGGCGCCACGTCCTTGACCGCAATCTGCGCCCGCAGACTTCCGGACCCGAGCATCGTCGTGCCCGCGAGCGCACCAACTCCGACCTGCAACGCGTTGCGACGCGTGATCAATGCCATCCCGAACTCCCTGATTTTGCGCCCTCTCGGGGGCGGCTAGTCCAGGGCATCCTGCCTCAGGGGAGCGTGGGGCGCAACCACGTGAGGTCCGGACGTCGCGACTGGCCGGCGGATCAGCGGCACGCGGGGCGAATTCAGCCGCGGCGGCGGCGGCGCTCCCCGCGCTCGCGTTCGGTGTCGCTGGCGCCGGTCACCGAGGGCAGGACCACGGGACCCAGGGCCGCGGCGATGGTCGGAATGTCGGGCGCAGCAGCGCGCCCGCTCGTGTCGAGCGCGTGCCGCATGGCCGCCACATGAACCGCGCTGGTCCCGCAGCAACCGCCGATGATCCGGGCACCGCAGTCGCGCGCGAGCTTGGCATAGGCCGCCATGATCTCTGGCGAGCCACTGTAGCAGATGTGGCCGTCCTTGTACTCCGGGATGCCACAATTGCCCTTGGCGACCAGGATCGCATCGGGACCGGCGGCCTCGCCGAGACCGAGCACGGTCGCCAGCAACTGCCCGGGGCCGGTGCCGCAATTGGCGCCGAACGCGGCGGGCTGCCGGGGCAGGCGCCGGAACAGCGCCACCGCTGCCTCGGGCGTGATGCCCATCATGGTGCGGCCGTTGGTGTCGAAGCTGAGCGTCACCACGACCGGCAGATCGGTGGTCATCGCACCGGTGACCGCGGCCTCGACCTCCTCGGCCGCGGACATGGTCTCGATCCAGAGCACGTCGGCGCCGCCCGCAGCCAAGGCCTGCGCCTGCTCGGCGAACGCGGCCGCGGCCTCGTCGACGGTCAATGGGCCAAGGGGCACGATCAACTCGCCCGTGGGGCCGATGGAGCCGGCGACCACGACCGGCCGGCCAGCAGCGTCGGCCACCTCGCGTGCGATGCGGGCGGCGGCCGTGTTCAGCTCGGCGACGCGGTCCTGAGCCTGGTGCAGCTTCAACCGGTGCCGGCTGCCGCCAAAGCTGTTGGTGAGGATGATGTCGGAGCCGGCCGCGACGAAGTCGCGATGGACCGCGGCGATTCGCTCCGGATGCAGCACGTTCCAAAGCTCCGGGCTGTCGCCCGTCGACAGCCCGAGGGCGAACAGGCCCGTGCCCATCCCGCCATCGGCCAGGAGCACCGCCCGCGACGCGAGCAGCGAATCCAAGTTGGTCATGGTCAAACTGCGCTCACCCTGGCGCGCCGCCGCGGCCGACTGTCCGCCGGACTGGTGCGCCCGACCGCCCGGCGCCGCTCGCGCAGCAGCTGGAGTATGTCGAGCCGCTCGGTGGTGTCGGCATAGGGCCAGCGCGCGATTTCCTGCGTGGTCCGCATGCAACCCTCGCACAGTCGACGGCCGAGGTCGAGCCGGCAGACCCCGATACAAGGCGACGGTATGTCGCTGACGACGCTCACACGCACTCCTGTTCCGCGGCACCTGCCACGCCTCCACACAGATAGGTATTGCCGGGGCCGAACGACAGCGCCGGAGCGACAGGCCATATCCGCCGCGCGGCATGAGGTGTCGCGCCGCCGCGGCGTGTGATGCGCTTCAGCCACCCGCTATCGCTTCAGCATCTTCTCCACCGGGTTCAGGCGCAGCCGGTAGGCTTCCGGCATGCCCGAGCCCAGCAATGGCCGCAGGTACATACGGAATGCGTCCGTCACCCCGGTTCCGCTCGCGTCGATGAACGCGTCCTCCATCGTGCGCGTCCTTCCGGCGACCTCGGCCAGCGGAGTCAGATGGTAGTCGACCGAATAGTGGCCGGTGCGATGGATGGTGACCGAGCCATTCGAGTCGCCCCACATCGCATACTGGACCGCCTTCTCGGCCGCTTCGCGCGCCTCGTGGCGGTCAAGGTCGGAGACGCAGCCGACGAAGGAGCGCTGCAGATAGCCCAGCGTGTCGCCGCGTACACGTTTGAAGCCCAGCCGATCCTTGACCGCATCGCTCAGCAGATCAGCCAGCCCACCGCTGCCGGAGAGCTGCACGTTGCCGTGTGCGTCGCGCTCCACATGCTTGGCGAGCTTTTCTGCGATCGCCGTGCCGGTCTCGTCGTGGATGCCTTCCGACACCGCGACGACGCAGCGGCCGAGCCGGTCCATGGTGGCCTTCACGTCGGCCAGGAAGCTGTCGAGCGAGAAATCGCGCTCGGGCAGGTAGATCAGGTGCGGGCCGTCATCGGCAAACTTGTGGCCTAGCGCCGCGGCTGCGGTCAGCCAGCCGGCGTGGCGGCCCATGACCACGGCGATGTAGACGCCGGGCAGGGCGCGGTTGTCGAGATTGGCGCCCATGAATGCCTGCGCGACGAAGCGCGCGGCCGACGGATAGCCAGGGCAGTGGTCGTTGACCACGAGGTCGTTGTCGATGGTCTTGGGGATGTGGACGCAGCGCAGGTCGTAGCTCGCGGCCTGCGCCGCCTCGGCGACGATCCGCACCGTGTCGACCGAATCGTTGCCGCCGACATACAGGAAATAGCCGATGCCGTGGGCCTGCAGGACCTTGAAGATCTCCTGGCAGTAGCCGCGGTCCGGCTTGTCCCGCGTCGAGCCCAGAGCCGAGGATGGCGTCATCCCGACCACCTCGAGATTGTGGCTGGTCTCCCGGGTCAGGTCGACCAGATCCTCGTCGACGATGCCGCGCACACCGTGGCGGGCGCCGTAGATTCGGCCGACATGCTGGAACTTGCGTGCCTCCAGCACCACGCCGACCAGGGACTGGTTGATCACCACGGTCGGCCCGCCGCCCTGAGCGACCAGCACCTTGTCCTGCATGGCACGATCCCTTTTGGCCGCCGTCGGATGGCCCGACCTCGCCTGTTTGGATCGGCCCGACCCCGCTGTCGAGTGCCTTACGGCTGCGGCGCGCCGGCATGACTGGCGCTCGAGCCGTTTAGAACTTAAAGTTGACAAACTGACAAATATAGACACCTTTAGCGTGTGCCAAAGCCCATGACGGGTGACGGTGCCGGCGCCCAAGTCGCGGCGGTCGAGGCCGAGCAATGGCTTGACCCAGAAAAAGGCAAAACGATGACCGATCACGCTGCGCCACGCGGGCGCGATAAGCTGCATGGCCGACGTGCCGGCCGAGGCTGGCATCTGGCCCGGATCCTCAGCCTAGTGATCGCCGTGCTCGGGCTGCCGCTGCTGCCGGCCAATGCAGGGGAGAAGCCGACCGTCACGGCAAATTTCCACACCATCGGCCTGTACTGGTCCCGGCCACAGAATCCGGACGGCGTTGCAATCCAATACCGCAAGGCCGGCACGAGCCTCTGGAAGGGCGCGCAACCGCTTTGGTGGGATTCGCTCTCGTCAATTCCTGAGTATCTCAATCAATACCGCGGCAGCATCGTCAACCTGACGCCGGCAAACCGCTATAATCTCCGTTACAGCCTCGACGCGGGGGCGAGTTGGATCGCCATGGCCGATGTCGTCACCCGGTCGAACACGATCCCGGGTACCATCATAGCCTACACGGGCACGCTCAAGGGCAAGCTGGTCATCACCGCCGGAGGCACCAGCGCCAACTGGATCATCCATGATGGCGGCGGTCGGGCAGTGATCGATCCCGATCACACCGCCGACTGCGTTCAGATCAAGGCTTCATACGTTATCTTGCGAGGGTTCAATATCCGGGACTGCAAGTACAACGCCGTGAATGTCGAGAAGCCAAATGTGGTTATCGAAAACAATATAATCGAGGATTGGGGTTCGCAGGAGATCGCGTCTGACAACCCAAGGCCACGCCTAGGCGAGACCAGTCATAAGATTTTGAGCGATCCGGCATCGACCTGCATTGCCGGCATTCAGAAGGGCGACATCGGGCGCTACGACGACGCCGGAGTAAAGGTCATCGCGGCCGCCAACGATGGTATCGTGATCCAGCGGAACATCATTCGCAATCCCAGGTATCGCTCGACGCGCTGGGAGGAGTGTCCAGGTTATGGCAAGCATCCTTACGGACCACAGGCAATCTTGATCGGCGGATCGGCTGCCAATTTTGGAAAACAGAATGTCATCCGCTTTAACAATATATATGCGACCAACACGACCGGTGGTGGAGTAATATTGAGCGACAACTCCAACAGGTATTACGATATAATTAGCGTTTCCTTTGAGGAGGATATGGACATTTACTGTAATATTATTCGAAATGGAACCGACAACGCTATTGAGGCCGATGAGGCCGCTGTGAATGTAAGAATCTGGGGGAATTACCTTGACTACACGTTGGCGCCGATCAGCCATCAACATATGGAGGCTGGCCCATCCTATATTTTCCGCAATATCTTCGACCGCGGGGCCGACAATGACGTTGGCAATCTGGGGACGTTTGATGTCGGCATCAATGGGAGTGGCAATTTTACCAGCGATTCTCCTCTCAAGCTCAGACAAAACAATGGTAGCGCCGCGAGCGTGGCAGGGTTCAAGGGTCCTGTCTATATTTACCACAATACTGTCCTTCGTACCGGGAAAGATGGATTTAATGATGGATATTCGATCTTTGCTGAAGAGTCCCACAGGGACAATGGAGACTATCGAAATGTAACATCGAAGAATAATATCTTCATGACGGCGCAAAATTACTTATATGATACGTCCCCAAACAATTGGAGCGCTTCGGAGTTTTCTGATATGTACAATCGTGAGCAGAATACGAATTTCCCCTATCCGCTGGCGGGTGGGCTCAATGCGACGGTGGTATGGAAGAGTGGCCACGGCCCGTCGGCGCCGTGGAGCGCGCCACCGGAGGCACCCACCGGGCTGTATCAGGCGACCAATGCCGGAACCGGCGTACCGCTGAGCAACTTCAACGACGCGTCGAGCATGGGCCGGGGAGCACATCAGTATAGTCCCAACGCAACGCCGATGTTGTTCGGGAAGTCGGCCCGCTGGGACTACACCCCGGCCAACTGAACGTGCGGGTCGCGCGACTCCCCTGTCATCAGGTCGGCTAGCCCCCGCCGCCGGATCGGGCTATGGCGTTTCCGGTACTCGCCGCAGCAAGAGACCGGCATGACCAGCACCCCGAAACCTGCGGCGATCGTCGCAACCGAGGCATCGCCACGCGAGCGCGGCTCCAACTATCCGGAGCCGTTCGCGTCGCGGATGGCCGGGCGCGTCAAGCGGCCGCTGGGTGATCCGTTCGGGCTGACCAATTTCGGCGTCAACCTGACCACGCTGGCGCCGGGCGCCGTGTCGTCGCTCCGCCACGCCCATTCGCGCCAGGACGAACTGGTCTACATCCTGGAGGGCGAGCCGACCCTGGTCAGCGATGCCGGCGCGACCGTGCTGCGGCCGGGCATGGCAGCCGGCTTCAAGGCCGGCTCGCGGGACGGGCACCATCTGGTCAACCGCACCGAACGGGACGTGGTCTATATCGAGATCGGCGACCGCACGGATCGTGACACGATCACCTATCCGGATGACGACCTGGTGGCCGCGCTGGGTGGCGACGGCAAGTGGCATTTCGTGCGCAAGGACGGCCGCCGCTACTGAGCGGCCTGCTTCTGGCTGCCGCGTCTGCCATGGCAGACAAACCTCTTGCGCCCGGGACCGCGTGCCCCTATATGCACGTTCCTCGGCAGCCACGGCTGCCACGACAGACATCGGGTGCGGCATGCCGAGGAAGACGGAGCGGGTAGTGAAGCCGGTCAAGCCGCAGAAGACCGACCGGTGGACGGTGCGTGGGGTGCCGCCAAAGTTGCAGAAGGCGGCCGGTGATGCGGCGCGGGCGCGGGGCATGACCCTGGGTCAGTGGCTGAGCGGCGTGCTCGGCGCGGCCCTCCCGCAGCGCAAGGCGCCGGTCGAGGCCACGGAACGCTGGGAAGAGGCGATCGAGCGGCGGTTGACCCGGCTCGAGGCGGCAGTGCTCGACGACGAGCGCGCGCGGCCCGAGCGCGGGATCGTCGCAGCCCTATCGAGCTAGCTCGATAGGGCGCCCACCAGCGTCGACCGTGGCCGCACTGACGGGCGGGGCCGTGATGGCCCCGCCCGACGTGTCTCGAAAGCGAGTTTAGAAGTAAGGAGCAGGCCGATGGTCCACCATGTCGTTCACACCCAGCTTCCCGGCCAGCTCGTCATGCTCGGCTGTGGCAGCATCGGCCAGGCCGTCCTGCCGTTGATCCTGCGCCATCTCGGCGTGACCCCCGAGCGGATCACGATCGTGACCGCGGACGCGCGCGGGCGGGAGGAGGCGGCGCAGTACGGGATTGCTTTTCACGAGACGGCGTTGACCCGCGAGAACTATCGGCAGGTGCTCGAGCCGCTGGTAGGCGTCGGCGATTTCGTGCTCAACCTCTCGGTCGATGTGAGCAGCACCGCCATCGTCGCGTTCTGCCACGGCCGCGGTGCGCTCTATCTCGACACGGTCGTCGAGCCCTGGGGGGGAATGTATTTCGACCGCAGCCTGACGCCGGCCGACCGCTCGAACTATGCGCTGCGCGAGACCATGCTGCAGCTGCGTCGCGAGCTCGGCCGCGGGCCGACCGCAGTCAGCGCGCAGGGCGCCAACCCCGGCCTGGTTTCGCAGCTGGCCAAGGAGGCTGCGCTGCGGATCGCCCAGGATACCGGCTTGCCGCACGAGGAGCCGATTGACCGGCAGGGCTGGGCGCGCCTGTTCCGCGATCTCGGCGTCAGGGCTATCCACGTCGCCGAGCGCGACACGCAGATCTCCAGCCAGCCCAAGCGGCCGGGCGAGTTCGTCAACACGTGGTCGATCGACGGGTTCGTTTCGGAGGGTTGCCAACCGGCCGAACTCGGTTGGGGCACGCACGAGCGGGATTTCCCGGCCGAGGGCCGGCGGCATGCTGCGGGCTGCGGTGCCGCGATCTACCTGAACCGGCCTGGGGCGGGCACGCGGGTGCGTACCTGGACACCGCAGGCGGGCCCGATCCTCGGTTTCCTCGTGACCCACAACGAGTCGATCTCGATCGCGGACTATCTGACACTGCGTGAGGGCGATGCCGTCACCTATCGGCCGACCGTGCACTATGCCTATCATCCGTGCGATGCCGCCGTGCTCTCGGTCCACGAGCTGGCCGGCCGCGGCTGGCAGCAGCAGCCGGAGCAGCGGCTGATGATGGGCGATATCACCAGCGGCATGGACGAGCTCGGCGTCCTGCTCATGGGCCACGCCCGCGGTGCATTCTGGTACGGCTCGCAATTGACCATCGAGCAGGCGCGCGAGCTGGCGCCCTACAACAGCGCCACCTCGCTGCAGGTCGCGGCCGGGGTGCTGGGCGGCATGGTCTGTGCGATCGAGCAGCCGACGGCCGGGATCGTCGAGGCCGACGAGCTCGACTACCGTCGCGTGCTCGAGGTGGCGCGGCCCTATCTCGGGCCGGTGGTCGGCGTCTACAGCGACTGGACGCCGCTCGAGCATCGCGCCGAGCTGTTCTCCGAGGACATCGACCCGACCGACCCCTGGCAGTTCAAGAACATCCTGGTCGGTTAACCCGTTCTTTCACCAATTCGAGATAGCGGGAGGGCCCTGCGGGGCCTCTTACCGGTCTCGTCCCCGTCAACTCCTCTGCCGATTGGAGGGTTCGTGGGCATGACCCCGAAACTGCGCCGCTTTCTCGATCAGGTGCGCCCGAGCACCCCTTATCTCGTCGTCGACGTCGATGTCGTCGAGGCCAACTATCTGACGCTGGCCGAGGCCATGGACGGCGTGCAGATCTTCTACGCCGTCAAGGCCAATCCCGCGCCGGAGATCCTGGCCCGGCTGGCGGCCCTGGGCAGCTCGTTCGACGTGGCGAGCCCGGCCGAGGTCACGATGGCCCTGGCCGCCGGTGCCGAGCCGGCGCGGATCTCCTATGGCAACACGATCAAGAAGGAGGCGGACATCGCGCGCGCCTTCGCCATGGGCGTGCGCATGTTCGCGTTCGACAGCGAGGCCGAGCTTGCGAAGATCGCCCGCGCGGCCCCCGGCGCCAAGGTTTTCTGCCGCATCCTGACCAGTGGCGCCGGGGCCGACTGGCCCCTGTCGCGCAAGTTCGGCTGCACGCCGGACATGGCGCGAACCCTGCTGACCCGTGCCGCCACGATGGGCGTCGAGGCCTGGGGCGTCTCGTTCCATGTCGGCTCGCAGCAGAAGGACCCGACCGCCTGGGAGGCGGCACTGGCCGAGGCCGCCGGCCTGTTCCGCGATCTGGAGGCGGTCGGGATCGAGCTCGGCATGGTCAATCTCGGCGGCGGCTTCCCAACTCCCTACCGCACCGCGGTGCCGGAGACGGTGTCGTACGGTGTCGAGATCATGGCGGCGGTGCGGCGGCAGTTCGGCAATCGCCTGCCATTCCTGATCGCGGAGCCGGGCCGGGGCCTGGTCGGCAATGCCGGGGTGATCCAGACCGAGGTCGTGCTGATCGCGGACAAGGGCGAGAGCGACGCGCGGCGCTGGGTCTATCTCGACATCGGCAAGTTCGGTGGCCTCGCCGAGACCATGGACGAGGCGATCCAGTATCCGATCCGCAGCGATCGATCCGGCGAGGCCGAACCGGTGATCCTGGCCGGGCCGACCTGCGACAGCGCCGACGTGCTCTACGAGCGCAGTCGGTACAGCCTGCCCTGCGACCTGGAGATCGGCGACCGGCTCGAGATCGACGCCACCGGCGCCTATACCACAACCTATGCGGCGGTCGCGTTCAACGGCTTCGAGCCGTTGCGGTCCTACTACGTCTGACCGGCAGCCGAGAGGGATTCATCGCCATGAACCTCACGACCCTGCCGGTCGCCGGGCGGGCGACGCGGCGCCGTCTCGACTTCGTGGTCGAGCCGGCCCGCACCGAGCATCTGCCCGAGATGGCGGCGATCTACCGCGAGCAGATCGCCGCCGGTCTCGGCAGCTTCGAGGACCCGCTGCCGGATGCGGCCGAGCTCGGCCGCCGGCTCGCCGCGGTGCACGAGGCCGGCCTGCAGGCGTTCGTCGCCTTGGACGGTGCGGGCTGCGTGCTCGGCTTCTGCTGGGCACGCCCGTTCCGCGCGATCGCCGCCTACAGCCTCACGGTCGAGGACTCGATCCACGTCGCCGGCGATGCGCGGCGCCATGGCGTCGGCCGCGCGCTGCTCGAGGCGCTGATCGCCGCCTGCACGCGCGATGGCTGCCGGCAGATGATCGCGGTCGTCGGCGACGCCCGCAACCTGCCGTCGATCCGGCTGCACCAGAGCCTGGGCTTCAAGGCCGCGGGTTTCCTGCCCGGCGCCGGCCGCAAGCCCGGCGGTGTCGTCGACGTGGTGCTGCTGCAGCGAGCGCTGTGTACGCAAGCGCCGCAACCGTCACCGATGTAGCTTCAATACTGCGGGACGACTTCCACGTCCCATTTCATTCAAACATTTGGTCCTTCAAGGCAGGCCTCTGGCTGGCGGCACTAATGGGCTTGGGTCCAACCGCCGGAGCGCGCTCGGCTGTAGCCTACCGACTGAGCGCGGCGGCGGAAGCGGGACGGGCCGCGGTCTGGCGGCTGCGCGCCGGTGGCCGGCGCAGATACATGACCAGGCGATAGCCGAGCAGCGCGAACACGAGGCCGGCGTAGATCAGCGGCTCGGCCGGCCAGGACTTGACCACCATGACGAAGTGGATGGCAGCAGCGGCGGCGGCCACATAGACCCAGCGGTGGATCCGGGACCACAGACCTCCGCCAAGTCGGCGGATCATCGCATTGTTCGAAGTGATCGCCAGGGGGACGAGAACTAGGAACGCGCCCATGCCCACGGTGATGAACGGACGCTTGACGATATCGGTCCAGATCGCGGCGAAGTCGAAACCCTGGTCGAGTGCCAGGTAGGTGAGCAGGTGCAGGCACACGTAGAAGAAGGCCAGCAGGCCGATCGCCCGGCGATAGCGCAGCAGGCTGATGCCGATCTGCTGCCGCAAGGGGGTGATCGCGAGGCCGGCGATCAGGAACCGCAAGGCCCAGATTCCCAGCTCGTTCTCGAGCGCCTTCATCGGGTCGGCGCCGAGTTGGTCGGTGACGCCGAGGTAGAAGGTCCACGCCGCGGGGATCATGCCGACGAAGTAGAGCGCACCCGGCCGGACCCACTGGTACCAGGGCAATGCGCGTCCGCGCGAAGCTCGGGCCGTCGCCACGTTAGAAGTTCTGCCGCAGGTCCATGCCGGCGTAAAGGCTGGCGACCTGATCGGCATAGCCGTTGAAGGGCAACGTCGGCCGACGCTTGGCGAACAGGCCGCCCTCGCCGATCCGGCGCTCGGTGGCCTGGCTCCAGCGCGGATGGTCGACCTGGGGATTTACGTTGGAGTAGAATCCGTACTCGCCTGCGTTCTGCAGGTTCCATGACGTCGGCGGCTGTGCCTCGACGAGGCTGATCCGCACGATCGACTTGATGCCCTTGAAGCCATACTTCCAGGGCACCACCAGCCGCAGCGGCGCACCGTTCTGGTTCGGCAGGGTCTCGCCGTAGAGACCCGTCGCCAGGATCGTGAGCGGGTGCATTGCCTCGTCCAGCCGCAGGCCCTCGACATAGGGCCAGTTCAGCGGCTGGAACAGGCCGCGCTGGCCGGGCATCTCGTCGGGCCGTACCAGGGTCTCGAACGCGACGTACTTCGCGCTGCCGAGAGGCTCCACCCGCTTCAGCAGTTCGGCCAGTGGGAAGCCGTCCCACGGGATCACCATCGACCAGCCCTCGACGCAGCGCATCCGGTACACACGCTCTTCGAGCGTGACGCCCTTGAGGATATCCTCGAGCGCATGATCGCCGGGGTTGGCGACGAGACCGTCGATCTTCACCGTCCAGGGGTTGGTGGTCAGCGTGTGGGCGTTGGCGGCGGGATCTTCCTTGCCGGTGCCGAACTCATAGAAATTGTTGTAGCTGGTGATGTCCGCGAGCGCCGTCTCTGGCTCATCGGTGGAGAGCGGGCTCTTGACTGCGGACAGTGCCGCCGCCCGCGCCTCGCCGGCCAATGCGCCGACAAATCCAACCGCCGCCGCCGCGGCCAGCAACTCGCGCCGCTTGAGATAGGTCGTCCGCGGAGTGATCGTCGATGGCGGAATGGCGGGGATATGGGTCTTCGGCATCATGACGCTCCAGGTAACGGCGCCCATACAAGTAGTCGCTCGTGGGCGATTGTCCCACTCACAAGACGCGGCCCGCAGGTCACGAGCGATTGACTGGCACCGGCAGCTTCAGCCCCTCGGCCAGCCATGCCGCCAATGCCAGGGCCATGCCGATGCCGGCCACGCAGGCCGCCCAGCCCAGTCGATCGAACAGCTGTCCCAGCACGGCGGTGCCGACCAGACCGCCGAAGAAATAGCAGGCGAGGTAGATGCCGCTGGCCGAGCCACGGTCGGTTGTGGCCGCGCGGCCGACGAAGCCGGTCGCCGTGGCCTGGGCGAAGAAGGTGCCGACGCCGACCAGGGCGAGACCGGTCAGGACCGCCGGCAGGCTCGGGGTCAACAGCAGCGGCAGACCGGCGGCGGCGAGCCCGAGCGAACCCCAGAAGGTGGGCCTGGTGCCGAAGCGGGCAACCACGCGACCCGCCAGCGGTGTGGTGAAGATTGCCGGCACGAAGACGAAATAGACGAAGCCCAATGCCATCGGGCTCACCGAGAGCGGCTCGCGCGTCAGGACGAAGTTCACGTAGGTGAACGTGCCGATGAAGGCGAACAGGATCAAAAACCCGATGGCGAAGCCCCGGCGCAGCGGCCCGTTGCGCAGATGCTCGGCCCAGATCCTGAGCGGCGAGCCCATGAGATGGCCATGGCCCAGCATCGAGGGGGTCCGGCCGAGCCAGAACCAGACCAGCACGGCACCGCTCAGGTTCAGGAGCGCGAACACCTGGAAGTTGGCAGCGAGCCCGAGATGATCCGCGACCGCGGCCGAGAGCAGGCGGCCGAACAGGTTGCTCGCCACATTGCCGGTGACATAGGCGGCGAGGGCACCCGCGGCGTCGCCGGCGCTGCATTGCTCGCCGAGATAGGCGAGGGTGAGCGTGAACGCTGCCGACATGCAGATGCCCTGGGCGATCCGCAGCGCTGTGAAGGTGGCGAGGTCCGGCGCGGTTGCGAGCAGGACTGTCGGGATCGTCAGCAGTGCCAAGCTCGCAACGATGCCCCGGCGGCGATCGATCCGGCGGCTGAAGAACGCCACCAGCAGACCGGCGACGGCCATGCCGATCGTGCTGGCATTGACGGCAAAGCCCATCGCAGCCGGTGCGACGTCATAGGCCTGGGCCAGTTTCGGCAGGATCGCCTGGGTCGCGAACAGGTCGACGACCGTCAGGAACGCGATCAGGCCGATGATCGCATTGCGCCGCAGGGCGGTCGTGGGATGCTGGCTTGCAGCGCTGGTCGATGCGTCCTGGGCATGGGTCATCGCATTCATCGGACGGTCCTTCGCTACGCCTCGGGAGAGGAGAGCGACGCCCGATGGGTAGCCATCGGGCGTCGGCGTCGTGGTCGGGCGGCGGCCGTCACATCACGTGGGCGTCGTCCGCCTGACGCAGGAGATCGGCGGAGATCAGCACCGCCGGGCCGCTGCCGGTGTTCTGCCACCAGTGCGACGTGCCCTTGATCTCTTCCGCGACATCGCCGGGATTATGGACGATCGGCACCGCGCAGCTGCTGGCATATTCGGTCACCTGACCAATCGCGACGTAGATCAGTGCCGGCCGGTCGTCATGGCTGTGCCAGGGCACCACACCGCCGGGCTTGATCGACAGCCGGCGCATGCGGAACACGCGGTCCTGCACGCCGACCGGCTGGGTCGCGAGCTCGATCGAGCCCAGGACGGTGTCGGTCACGCCCTTGGCCGGCGCGGCGCTGGGCTTTTGCCCCTGGCCGTCGGCCACGACCTTGTCGGCCGGGCAGCCACCGGCGAAGGCGGCGCTGGTGAACGCGAACATGGCGCCGGCGACCAGCGCGGCCATTGAACGATTTTGCTTGGCGTGCATCGGAGTCGTCTCCTCGATGAAGTGCGGCTGGAGCGGAAGTGCTGCAGCGCTGTCGCGAGAATCGTCGATTTGTCCGGCGGCCGGAAATGCCGGCTCCCTCTCGAATGCTTAGCCGTCGGCTATGGCGGCCCAACCGCGGAACATGAGCGGATTGACCCTGTTCAGGGACAGGTGCGGCTTCTGATCCGTGCCGCGCGATCGCAGCTGGAGCTCGTGCAGCCGTGAGGAGACAGGATGGCGGCGTCGTCGGCGGTTGCCGAGGCCGAGCCGCACTGGGCTGATCTGCAGTTGCTGACGCTGGGCGCCCTCTGCGTCGTCTTTGACGATATCGGCACCAGCCCGCTCTACACGCTGCGGGAGGCGTTCGGGCAGGTGGGTTGCAACTGAGCGAGGCCGCACGCGCGGCGCTGAATCGACTGCAGGTGCGTGGCGTGGTGCTGGTTCTGGCCCTGGGCTCGCCTTGTTCTATCGCGCTGGCCAGATCAGACCGGCGATCTTGCTACTCTGGTGCCGTCGCAGCGGCCTGACATGAATCCGGTCGAGGAGGGGCTGGTCGTGCTGCTCAGTGCGGTCAATCAGCCGGCCACCGCCTACGTCACGATGCCGCCCGATCGAGTTGTGTAGCTCGGCATCCAGGTGGAAGTGCAGGACCGTCACAGATAGCGCGCGTGGACGTCGATGGTCGACTCGACGCCGAGCCGGCTGAAGTTCTCGTCGAGCCAGCGACCAGCAAATTCGCGGCCGTCGTCGCGCAGGTGGGTGAGGAACTCCCAGTCGGCGTTGAGCTTGCTCATGACCGAGAGCTTCTGCATCACAGGATCGGCCGAGATCGCGTGAATCAACATGCGCTTGAGCGACTGGTCGGTGACACTGCCCCGCTCGATCAGTTTGGTAACGAACGCGATCGCGCGCATTTCCCGCATCAGCGAGGAGTTGAACGAGATCTCGTTGATCCGGTTCATGATCTCGGTGGCGCTGCGCGGGATTTCCTCGCGGTGCAGCGGGTTGATGTGGACGACGACGACGTCCGCGCTGTCGCAATGGTAGATCAGCGGGTAGATGGCGGGGTTGCCCATATAGCCCCCGTCCCAATAGGCCTCGCCGTCGACCTCGACGGCCTGGAACATGAACGGCAGGCAGGCCGAGGCCATCACCGCCTCGGGGGTGATCTCACCATTGGTGAAGATCTTGACCTTGCCGGTCCGAACGTTGGTCGCGGAGAGGAACAGCTTTACCGGCGCCAGCTCGCGCAGCCGGGCGAAGTCGACCGACTGCTCGAGCACGTGCTGCAGCGGGTTGTAGTTGGCGGGATTGAGCTGGTAGGGCGAGAACAGCCTGGTCATGAAATCGAGCATCATGAATGCCGGCGAGTTGTCCAACGCATGGTTCTGCGTAAATCGGTCGATCGGTGAGGGCTGCAGCGGACCGAGGGCCGCGGCATGGCTGACCCGCCGCCAGAAATTGTTGAGTGCCTTCCGCGCTCCGTCGCGGCCCCCTTCAGCCAAGCCATACGCCAGCACCACCGCGTTCATGGCTCCGGCACTCGTGGCGGAAACACCCTCGAAAGCGATCCGCTCGTCCTCCAACAGCCGGTCCAGAACGCCCCAGGCGAAGGCACCATGGGCACCTCCGCCCTGGAGAGCGAGATTGATCGTCCGGATTTCAGCGCCGTGTTCTCGCGGCTTCGTCGGGCGGTTGGATGTGCGCTCGCGCGTGATGGTGGCCATGTCCATTGCTCCCTCAGGATCTGCTCGCGACCGTGCCGGCCTCAGGCGGCAGTCATCACGGTGCCTGGCCTCGCCTCGTGCAGGATGAAGCCCTCGATCGGATCGAAGTCGCCTGACCATGGAGCGAGCTCGAGCACGCGGTTCGTGTCCGCATAGCCGGCCTCACGGCGGCTACGGATGCCGGCGGGGCTGAAGTCGATGTCCTTCGTATGGTCCTCGCCCTCGAGGGAGGGGGCCAGCAGACGAACCACGTGCATGCGCGTGAGACAGCCGAAGCCCGCCAGCTGCTCGATCTCGGGCGATTGGCGCGCGGCCTCGGGCAGGCGACCCACAAGCTCGGCGATCACGTGGCGGAGGCGGTGGATCTGCTTCTGGCGCGCAATGTGGCTGACCGCGCGGCTCGAATATTGGATGTCCTTCTGCCGGTTGGCCACCTGCCACATCGTCGCCGGCTCGCTGCCGTGCGGGTTCCAGATGTGGACCGCGAACACGAGCGAGCTTTGCCGCGGATTGTCATCGAATACCGTCTCGACCGGGGTATTCGACAGAATGCCGCCATCCCAGTAGAGCTCGCCGTCGATGCGCACGGCGGGGAAAGCCGGCGGAAGCGCGCCCGAGGCCATCACGTGGCGAACGTCCAGCGCCATCGCGCGGCTGTCGAAGTAGCGCATCTCGCCGGTGCCGACATTGGCGGCCCCGACAGTCAGGCGGGTATGCCCCTGCTCGATCCGTTCGAAATCGACCAGTTCGTCCAGGGTGGCCCGCAGCTGCGCCGTGTCGTAGTAGCCGGCGGCGTCCGAGCCGAGCGATGCGTGCGGCCCCATGAACGCCATCGGATTGGGCCGGAAGAAAGCCGGTATGCCCGCCGAGATGGTGAACATATTCGCGAAGAGCGGGCCGAATACCGGCATGGCGCCGAGCAGGCGATGGATCGGACCATGCTCCACGCGGCTCCAGAACTCCTCGAGGCGGCCCAGCCGGTCGGCGGGCTCGCTGCCGGCAATCAGGCTGGCGTTGATCGCGCCGATCGACGTGCCCACCACCCAGTCCGGCTCGATCCCGGCCTCGTGCAGCGCCTGGTACACGCCCACCTGGTAGGCGCCCAGCGCACCGCCGCCTTGGAGAACCAGTACCTTCTGACCCAGGCCGCCCAGTACCCGGCTGCGCTTGGCCGGCGACGCGACCTCCGGGGCGGATCTGAGCGAGATCGCGGACGGCTCACTGCCAGCCCGCTCCAATTCGCCGATCATCGCCCTGTCCGAACTCATCTCCATGTCCATCTCCCTCTGCACTTGCTGCATCGCCCCGCCTGTCGGGCCGTCCGGCACCGAGAATGCGGTGTTCCGGCAAGCTCGGGCGCCAATCCCTCGGTCGGCAAGATCAGTGCGCCGTCCAGCCGCCGTCGACGGGCAAGGCGGCGCCGGTGATCGACGCCGCCGCCTCGGAGCACAGGAACGTAGTCAGCGCGCCCAGCTCCTCGACGGTGGCAAAGCGCTTGTTCGGCTGATTTTTGAGCAGCACGTCGCGGATCACCTGCTCGCGTGCGATCCCGTGCGATCTGGCCTGGTCGTCGATCTGCTGCTCGACCAGCGGGGTCCAGACGTAGCCCGGGCAGATCGTGTTGCAGGTGATGCCCGCCTCGGCGAGCTCGATCGCCGCGACCTTGGTCAGGCCGACCATGCCGTGCTTGGCGGCGACGTAGGCCGACTTGAACGGCGAGGCGACCAGGCCGTGCGCCGATGCGATGTTGACGATCCGGCCCCAGCCGCGCGCCTTCATCCCTGGGATCGCGGCGCGCATGGTGTGAAAGGCGGCCGACAGGTTGATCGCCAGGATCGCTTCCCACTTGGCCGGTGGGAATTCGTCGATTGGCGCCACGTGCTGGATGCCAGCATTGTTGACCAGAATGTCGACCGCACCCAGCGTTGCCGTGGCCGAGGCCACCATTGCCTCGATCTGCTCCGGCCGGCTCATGTCGGCGCCGTCGTGGATGACGGTGACGCTGTGCGACGCCTCGAGCTCGTCCCGCAGTCGGGCGACTGCAGCCGCCGGGCCAAAGCCGTTGAGCATCACATTGGCACCTGACGCCGCCAGTGCCTTCGCGATGCCAAGCCCGATTCCACTGGTCGAGCCGGTCACGATCGCGGAGCGGCCGGTGAGCGGTCGATTGCCCATGCTGGCTGCCGGATGGTGAATGACGTCGAGATCCATGACGGTTTCCTCCTCGAATGCGGCGGTTGTCTCATCGCGGAAGATGCATGGCGGCGCGCCGGAGCAGAAATGCCGGCTGCGCACGTTCTCGATACGCCTTGGCTATGGCCGTTTGCGGTCGTGCGTGCTCATGCTACGGACGAGCGGAACAGAAACGAGAGCGCCTCTTATGGAAATGCATCAGGTGCGCTACTTCGTGGCGCTCTGTGAGACGCTGAATTTCACGCGGGCCGCGGAGAAGTGCAATGTCACGCAGCCGTCGCTGACCCGGGCGATCAAGCTGCTGGAGGATGAGCTCGGCGGGCCTCTATTCAATCGCGAGCGCAACCAGACCCATTGCACCGAACTGGGCCGGCTGATGGAGCCGCATCTGCGTGAAGTTTTAGATCAGGCTCGCTCGGCGCGCGCTCGTGCCTCCAGCTTCTTGACGCTGCGCACGGCGAGGCTGAAGCTCGGGGTCGCCCGTGGCGTCCCGTTCGCGGTGCTCGACGACACGCTGCGCCAATATGTCAGCGCCTATCCCGACACCGAGATCGCGCTGCACGACGACCGGCCGGGTGATCTGCGTGAGGCCCTGCGCCGCGGTGATCTGGAGCTGGTGCTGCTGCCGCAGCTGACGCACGAGCTCGATGATCTGCACTACTACACGGTCGGCGAGGATCGGCTGTTCGCGATTCTGCCCGAAACGCACGCACTGGCGGCGGTGCCCGAGGTGCAGCTAGCGATGCTGGCGGAGCACCCGCTGGTGTGCGGCGACGGCTGCCCTTTCTGGGAGGCGGCCGAGCGTTCGTTCGCCGAGTTAGGTCTCCAGGTGACGCCCAAGGCGATCGCCACGCGGGCCGAGTGGTTGTTCGAACTGGTCAGTGCCGGAGTCGGCATCGGGGTCAGTGCACATCATCACGGCTTGCCGCAGGGGCTGGTCAGCAGACCGGTCGAAGGTGCGGCGCTCACGCACGAGATCAATCTCACCACCAAGCGCGGGCGGCTCTATTCGCCCCCGGTCAAGGCGTTCGTCGATCTGGCGCTCAAGCCGCGGTCACGGGCTCAGGCAGCCGTCCCGGTGGCCTGAGCAAGACTGGCAAGCCGCGCGGGCAGGTCGGCTGTTTTCGATGGGTGAGGTGCTGCGTAGGGCAGAGGGGAAGCGGCTATGGCCAGTACCAATGAGGATGTGACCATCCTGGCGACGGCACCGCTGGGCGACGATCGGCTCCTGGTCGTGCGCCATCTGCCCGATCGGGGCACCGTCGAGGTCGGCTGGTGGGCGCGGGAGGAAGGTGGCGCGATCGTCCCGGGATCATCCGTGCTCGAGCTGGCAGCCGAGGCGATCGAGGTCAACGCGACAGCACAGCTCTGCGAGCAGCTGGCTACTGTCGACTGGAACCTGGCCAGTGATGGCGACACTTTAGCCGAGAGCGCTCTCTTGAGCGACGGTACACAGATCGCAGCGATACGAACATCAACGGGATTGAAGCTGATCCGGCGCCCGGATGGTGGTGAGCTGGTCCTGCAATCGCAACCAGCACTCGACCAGCTGATCGGCGTGTTTCCTGAGGCGATCCGGAAACTGGAGATGCTCGGCTTCGGTCTGGTCCAGCAAGGCGATCCGGGTTTTCCGTGAAATCGCTGCAACACACCTCCCCGGCCATGCAAAGGACTGATGGCGGCGATCATCCATAGATGGGTAAGTTGATCTGAAAGACTGCTGATGACGGAACAGCATTAAAGATAAGCTGTGAAAAACAAGCCGAAAGTGCCGAATCTCTACAGATATTGACCGGAAGAGTTGAAGATTCTGCAGGCCGGCGTACCGTTTTGGCCGCAGATCGAACGTTATTTGCGGTGGAGCGCACTTACGCTGCCTGGGTCAGGACCGGCGATTTTGGTTTGCCGAGCGGGATCGGAGCGCGATCGCCATAGCGTTCAAGGCCCAGAGCAGCTGGACACTGCGCACCTTCAGCTTGTCCTGGAGACTCGTGCTTGCCGTTCCCATAGCGTTGAACCTCAGCCGGAGTTTGCCGCCGGGTCGAGGCGCGCTACCGCGGCCACGATGTCAGCCGGTTCGGCCCGGCGTGCCCAGTCGACCTCCGCGTGGGCGAAGATGATCACGCCTTGCCGGTCCACGACATAGGTGGCGGGAATGGGGAGTGCCCAGCCGGCGCCGGCATTGACGTGCGCGAGATTGAGGCCGAAGTGCTGGTAGAGCGCGGCATGACCGTCACTCATCTCATAGTGCACGCCGCAGAGGCGAGCGTAGGCTCCGTCGGCATCGGTGAGCAGCGTCAGGCCCAGACCTCGATCTGCAGTCACTTTGGCCAACAATTCGCGCCGCATCGGCGAGACCACGACCAGGGTACCCCCCAGCGCTTCGATCGGCGGCCGCGCGGCGTCGAGGGCCTGGAGGGCGAGGCTGCAATACGGGCACCAGGTGCCGCGCACGAAGACCAGCACCAGTGGCCCATCGGCGAGCAGTGCCTCGCTGGCGACGACCTGCCCGCCCGTATCAGGCAGCGCGAATTCGGGCAGAATATCGCCGACCGCCAGGCTCGTCTCGACGATCTGCAGCATCAGCAGCCGCTCCAAGACTGCGCCCAGGGCCGTGCGCTCGGCAGGCGTCAGGGCTGTGCGCAGCTCCGCGCGGACCCGATCGAGCCGATCCTGCAGGCGAACGACCGTCGTTCCAACCCAGTCTACCAGCCGCTCGAAATCGTGCTCGCCCTGGAGCACCGGCGACAGGTCGATCTCTAGGTCCGCGTCGGGCACGAGCACTCCCTTTGACCCTATGCCGCCGCACGTGCCGACGGGATCTGTGCCTCGTGGCTCTCCTGAGCCGATGCCGTGATCAGGCGAGCGCCGCGCTCGAAGGTGACGTAGTTCCAGAGCCAGTTCAAGCCGACGACGAAGCGGTTGCGCCAGCCGATCAGGAACCAGACATGCGCCAGGGCCCAGATGAGCCAGGCGGGGAAGCCGGACAGTTGGATCCGGCCGAAATCGGCCACGGCTGCCCGGCGGCCGATGGTGGCGAGGTTGCCACGGTGGCGATAGCGGAAGGGTGGCTCGATCGCTTTGTCGCGCAGATGCCCGTCGATCAGGCGACCGACATAGACACCCATCTGCTTGGCGGCAGGAGCAGTGCCGGGCACGCCGCTGACGGCAACCGTGTCGCCGATCGCAAACACTCGCTGGTGCCCCGGCACGGAAAGGTCGGGTTCGACCATGATCCGGCCGGCTCGGTCGTGCTCGGCATCAAGCCATTTGGCGGCAGGAGACGCGATGACGCCGGCGGCCCAGATCACCGTGCGGCTCTCGATTCGCGTCTCGGCGGCGATAACGCCATCGGCATCGCAGGTGGTGACGGCAGCGCCCAGCCGGATCTCGACGCCCAGCCTCGCGAGCTGCTCCTGCGCCCGCTGCGACAAGTTCGCGGGGAACGTGGGCAGGACGCGCGGGCCACCTTCGACGAGCACGATCCGCGCGTCCTTGGGGTTGATCGCGCGAAAATCGGCGGCCAACGCCATGCCGGCAAGCTCGGCCACTGCACCGGCCATCTCGACCCCGGTCGGTCCCGCGCCGATGACGACGAAAGTCAGCAACCGCCGTCGCTCCGCCGGATCACAGACGATCTCGGCACGCTCGAACGCCAGCAGCACGCGCTCGCGGATATGGGTCGCATCGGCGATCTTCTTCAGCCCAGGTGCGACTTGCTCCCAGTCATCGTGGCCGAAGTAGGAATGGCGAGCGCCGGTGGCCAGGACGAGATAATCGTAGCCCAGCCGGCGATTTTCGAGGATCACCTCGCGACGGCCAGTGTCGATGGCTTCGACCTTGCCCATCTGAACCGACGCGTTGGCCTGCCGACCCAGGATCCCGCGAATCGGCCACGCGATGTCGGCCGGTGACAGCGCCGCCGTCGCCACCTGATAGAGCAGCGGCTGGAACAGGTGGTAGTTGCGCCGGTCGACGACGACGATCTCGGCAGGTGCGCGCGCAAGGGCCTTGGCGGCGGCCAGGCCTCCGAATCCGGCGCCCACGATCACGACACGGGGCTTGGCGGTCGACATCGTCGGCACTCCGGGCGGGTTTCGCTCGTCGCAGGATCGCCGTTCCAGGCACTCGGCGGAAGTTCACGCTGCCGATGGTTGCGATACGGCGCGGCTATCGCCGTTGTCGAAGGGCCGCACGGTCCCATACAATGGCCGACATTCGATGGAGTGCGTGCCATGGCGGAATCCAGCATCCGGATCGGCATCCTGGGTGCCAGCGGCTATACGGGTGCGGAGTTGCTGCGCCTGTTGGGCGATCATCCGCGCGCCGAGATCCGTGCGCTCACCGCCGAGCGCCAGGCCGGCAAGTCGATCGGCGAGGTCTTCCCGCAGCTCGCGATCTATGACCTGCCGACCTTGGTGAAGGTGGACAATGTCGACGTGGCGGGGCTGGATGTCGTCTTCTGCTGCCTGCCGCATGCGACCACGCAGGCGATCATCAAGGCACTCCCGCGCGGGCCAAAGGTCGTCGACCTCTCGGCGGACTTCCGGCTGCGCGACCCGCAGCAATACGAGCACACTTACGGGCACCCCCATCAGGCGCTGGAGCTGCAGGAGCAGGCGGTCTACGGGCTGACCGAGCACTATCGCGATGCCATCCGTGCCAGCTGGCTGGTCGCCAATCCGGGCTGCTTCACAACCACGGCCGAGCTGCCGCTGGTGCCGCTGCTCAAGGAGCGGCTGATCCAGATCGACGGGATCATCATCGACGCGAAGTCGGGTGTGAGCGGTGCGGGCCGGGATGCCAAACAGGGCAGCCTGTTCACCGAGGTCGCGGACGGGATTCATGCCTATGGCGTGGCCACCCATCGGCACACGCCCGAGATCGAGCAATGCCTCGCCGATTTCGCGGGCCAGCCGATGCGGGTGACCTTCACGCCGCATCTGATGCCGATGAGCCGGGGCATCCTGGGCACGATCTATGTCCGTCAGACCGCAGGCGCCACAGCGGCGGATCTGCATGCCTGTCTCGGCCGAGCTTACGAGGCCGAGCCGTTCGTCCACGTGCTCCCGTTCAAGACGATGCCGGCCACCCGGCACGTGCGCGGCACCAATCTGTGCCTGATCGGGGTGCATCCGAGCCGGATCCCGGGCGAGGCGATCCTGGTCAGCGTGATCGACAATCTCGTCAAGGGCGCTTCGGGCCAGGCGATCCAGAACATGAACGCGATGCTGGGGCTGGACGAGCGGCTTGGACTGGGACAGCGGCCGCTGTTCCCATGACCGTCACCCTGGACGACGTCCTGGCCGCACGCGAGAGGCTGGCAGGACAGATCGTCACCACGCCCTGCCTCCGGTCGCGCACCCTCTCGGACGTGACCGGGGCCGAGATCTGGCTGAAGTTCGAGAACCTGCAATACACCGCCTCGTTCAAGGAACGGGGTGCCCTGAACCGGCTGGCGCAGCTGACGCCGGCGCAAGCCCGAGCGGGCGTGGTCGCCATGTCCGCCGGCAATCACGCGCAGGGCGTGGCTTACCACGCGCGTCGCCTGGGCATCCCGGCCACGATCGTGATGCCGTTGCACACACCGTTCGTGAAGGTTGAGAACACCCGCCGGTTTGGCGCCCGCGTCGTGCTGCAAGGTGCCGGCGTCGAGGAGGCGGCCCTGCATGCCTGGGACCTCGCAGCCGCGGACGGGCTCACTTTCGTTCATCCGTTCGACGACGAGGCGGTGATCGCGGGGCAGGGGACGCTGGCCCTGGAGATCCTCGACGCCGCACCGGAACTCGATGTGCTGGTGGTGCCGATCGGCGGCGGCGGGCTGATCGGTGGCATGGCGACGGCCGCCAAGGCGATGAAGCCGGATATCGAGGTCATCGGCGTCGAGGCCGCGCTCTATCCGTCGGTCTATCGCCGCATGCGCGGCCTTCCGGCCATCGCGGGGGGGCCGACTATCGCCGAGGGTATCGCGGTCAAGGAGCCAGGCAACCTTACCTTCCCGATCATCGAGCGCCTCGTCGACGACGTCGTGCTCGTCGAGGAGGCCGCGATCGAGGCAGCGGTCCTGCAGCTCCTCGAGATCGAGAAGATCGTGGCCGAGGGTGCCGGTGCCGCCGGGCTCGCCGCGATCGCCAGCTATCCCGAGCGCTTCCGCGGCCGCCGCGTCGGCCTGGTGCTGTGCGGGGGCAACATCGACAGCCGTCTGCTCTCGGCGGTGATCCTGCGCGGCCTCGTGCGCACGCAGCGGCTGGTGCGCTTACGCCTGGGCGTGCCGGATAGCCCGGGCAGCCTGGTTCGGATCGCTACGATCATCGCCGAGCAGGGCGGCAACATCGTCGACGTGACCCACCAACGGGCATTCTCCAAGCTCTCCGTCAAGCAGGCCGATGTCGATTTCACGATCGAGACGCGGACGGCCCAGCACGCCGAGGAGATCGCCACCGCCTTAAGGGCGGCCGACTTCGCGGTGGTCCGGCTTGACGACGGCTCGAGCGGCTAGCCAATCTAGGATTTAATTCTTGAAAATTGCTTAGGATTGAGGTAGTATCCGAGACCGTGGCGCGTTCCGCGCAAGCGCCCTTCGTGCGGTTGAAGGAGACCTCGTCCGTGCGTGTGTTGCTGGTGGAAGACGATACGATGGCCGCGCTGGCCATCCACCGTGAGCTTGGCGGGCACTTCGACTTGCGCCCGGTCGCGAGCCTCGCCGAGGCGCTGGGCGTGCTCGACCAGGGCGCTTGGCGCCCGGACGTCGTACTGGCCAATCCTAGCCTGCCGGATTCACAAGGTGTGGCCACATTGCAGTCATTGCAGGCCGCGGCACCCGGCACACCTGTCATGGTCAGCACCGGCGCCGTCAGCGAGGCCCTGCGCCGCCAGCTGGAGGCACTTTCCGCCGCCGCGACACACGATTGGCCAACGGCTGCGGCGGCGCATCGCGCTGCTTTCGTACAGCAGGGCGCCACCCAGTCGCTGATGGCCTACCGGATCGAGACCATCGCCGAGATCGATCGCGTGACCCGCGACGCCGCCGACACCGCCGTCTCGCACGCGATCGACGAGTTGCTCGAGCGGTTGGGGCTAGGCGACGAGGAAGGGCTGCGCATGGCCATTCGCCTGGCTCGCGGCTGGGAGGCGGCGAAGAACCGCTTCGTCTCGACGGTCACCACGGGTTTGGCCTCGGCGCTCCTGCTCGCGCTCGGTGCGGGGATCGTGGCGATGATGCGGCACACGGCCTCGAAATGAGCGAGGATTGATCCGATAGAAGGTGCAACTCGTATGATTATCCAGTTATATGATTATCCAGTCAAATGCACCGTCCATGGGCCTTGCCGCAGCTAGTTCTCACATTCGGCGCCAGCGGTGGTGTCGGTGCGCTGCTGCCGTGTCGGTCGGCGGCCGATGTTCGCCGGGGGCGGCGCCCGGGTTCGGTGTGAGCGGGTTTGGGGTGATCCACGTCAGGCGGACCGCCGTAACTGTGGCCATGGCCTCGCACCACGAAGTCGCCCCGGCGAACTTGACGGAGGGATGCATTGCATCACCCGCCGCGGCGGGCATGATGGCGTCCATGATCAAGCTGGCCACCGGACCGGAAGTGACGCTCGACGCCGACATACTTGCCGTCGCGCAAAGCCGGGATCGTGCGGCGTTCGCGCGGATTTTCGCGTTTTATGGCCCGCGAGTGAAAGCGTATCTACGCCGGCTCGGTGCCGAAGATTCGGTTGCGGAAGATCTGACCCAGGAAGTGATGCTGTCGGTCTGGCGGCGCGCGCATCAGTTCGATCGCACGCGTGCCGCCCTCAGCACCTGGGTCTACACGATCGCCCGCAATCGTCGCATCGATGCCCTGCGCCGCGAGCGTCGCCCGGACTTCGATCCAGAGGATCCGGCGCTCGTTGGCGACAACGAGCTGGCGCCGCGTGGCGATCGCTTCGCGGAGGCTGAGCAAGGTAGGCGCGAGGTGATGCGGGCGGTCGAGCAGCTGCCGGCCGAACAGGCCCGGCTGTTGCGGATCTTCTACTTCGAGGAGAAGCCGCATAGCGTGATTGCCGAGGAGCTTGGCTTGCCGCTCGGCACGGTCAAGTCAAGGCTACGTCTAGCGTTGTCCAAATTGCGAGTTTTACTTAATGGTTTTGATGGATGACAGAGCATACGAGCGTGGATGAGCTGTTGATCGCGCATGCCGCGGGCAAGCTGCCTGAGCCGGTCGGGCTGGCGATTGCGACGCATCTGGCCATGTCACCTGCTGCACGAGTGCGTTATGCACGCTATGAGACCCTCGGCGGGGTGCTGCTGGACGAACAGGAGCCGGTGGCGATGGCGGGCGACGCGTGGCAGCGGCTGATCGGGCGACTGGATTCGCAGGTCGGCGACGATCTGGTCGAGGTCGCTGACGCGACCGTCGTTGGTGCCGACCCGTTGCCGCAGCCGCTGCGCGACTACCTGCCTGGCCCACTGGAAACCCTGCGCTGGCGCAATCTCGGCACGGCGGCGGAAACCGAGCTGCATATCCGGGCGCCAGGATACCGCACGACCCTGATCCGGGTCCGCGCCGGCCGCATGGTCCCGCAGCACACCCACGAGGGCAACGAGCTCACCGTCGTGTTGCGCGGCGCCTTCCACGACGAGACTGGCCACTATGTGCGTGGCGATCTGGCTATCGCCGACACCTCGGTCGACCATCGCCCGATCGCTGACGAGGGCGAGGACTGCCTATGCCTCGCGGTCACCGACGCACCCCTGCGTCTGACGGGCCGCTTCGGCCGGTTCTTGAACCCGTTCATCCGGTTCTAGCCGGCGCACGGCCTGTCGCGGTGAAACGCGCGCGGTAGGCTTGTGGGGTTGTTTCGAGCTGGCGCAGGAAGGCCCGGCGCATGGTCTCGTCCGAGCCGAAGCCGCATTGCCCGGCGATCTCCTTCACCGGCCGATCCGTGTCGCCGAGCAGCAGCCGTGCTGCTTCCACGCGCAGGCGCTCGACCGTGCGCGCCGGCGTGTTGCCTACTGTGGCGGTGTAGTGGCGCAGCAGGCTTCTCTCACTCATGCCGGCTTGCGCTGCCAGCATCGGGAGGGTGAGGTCGGCGGAGAGATGGGTGCGGATCCAGTGGTGGAGCGGTGCGAATCGCTCACCCCGCTGCAGATCCAGGGCGGCGCTGAACTGGGCCTGTCCGCCGGGTCGCTTCAGGAACACGACCAGCCGCCGGGCCACCGCGAGGGCGAGGTCGCGGCCGAGGTCCTCCTCGATCATGGCCAAGGCCAGATCGATCCCGGCGGTGACGCCGGCCGAGGTCCAGAAAACGCCGTCGGTAATGAAGATCGGGTCGCTTTCCACTCGGATGCGCGGATGGCGCTGGGACAGTTCGGCGCAATAGGCCCAGTGCGTCACTGCGCGGCGGCCATCGAGCAGGCCGGCTGCCGCGAGCAGGAACGCCCCGGTGCACACCGAGGCGATCCGCCGAGCGGATGCCGCGCGATCCCGTAGCCAGCCCACCAGATCGACATCGCCGGCAGCTGCGTCGACGCCGCGGCCGCCGGCGACGATCAGCGTGTCCAAGCCCGCGCTGGACGGCGGAAGGTCCGCGGTCGTCAGCGTCAGACCCGCCGACATCGTGACCTGCCCTCCCTCTTTGGCGATCACGCGCACCGTGTAGGGGCAGGAGCCGGCCTGCAGATTGAGGAGGTCGTTGCAGGACGCGAACACCTGCATCGGTCCGGCGACATCGAGCAATTGCCCATCGGCAAATGTCAGGATCTCGACGACCCGCGGCGGGCTTACTGGCGGAAAACGAGGGCTCTCTGTCATAGCCGCCAGAAGGTCGCGCGGTAGAATGTTGCCGTCAAGCGCGGAGGAGTGTTCGATGGCGTCGCTGACCGTTGGCCTGCTGGTATTCCCAAAGGTCCAGCAGCTCGATCTGACCGGGCCGTATGAGGTGTTTGCCTCGATCCCCGGGGCCGAGGTCCGGCTGATCTGGAAGGACCTCACGCCGATAGTGTCGGCGACCGGGCTGGTGCTGGTGCCGGACACCCAGATGGCGGGTTGCCCGCAGCTCGACGTGCTTTGCGTTCCGGGTGGTGTCGGCGTTAATGCGCTCATGGAAGACGCCGTGGTACTGGATTTCCTGCGCCTCCAGAGCGACGGCGCCCGTTTCGTCACCTCGGTCTGCACCGGCGCCCTCGTGCTGGCTGCTGCCGGGCTGCTCGACGGCAAGCGGGCGACGACCCATTGGGCCAGCCACGATTTCCTGGCTCGGCTGGGCGCCGTGCCAAAACAGGCCCGCGTGGTGACGGACGGCAGGTTCATCAGCGGTGGCGGGGTCACCGCGGGTATCGACATGGCGCTGACCCTGGCTGCCGAGCTCATCGGCCGCCCGCAGGCCGAGGCCATTCAATTGAACCTGGAATATGCCCCGGCACCGCCATTCGCTGCCGGCCACCCCGACACCGCAACACCCGAGGTGGTTGCGGCCGTTCGCGCCAAAGGCAGTGCAAGCCGGCAGGAGCGCGAGCGGATCGTGCAGCGGCTCGAAGCCGCCAGAGGATAACGTACCAGGTCAGCCGACCCTGAATGCCGGGAGCTCAAGCGTGCTTGCGAGGAACCTGCCGCCGGCGTCGATCCCGTCGGGGTCGATGCTGTGCGGCACGCCCGGGCGGACGATCCATTGCACCGGGATCTCCGCGGCCTGCAGACCCTCGACCGCCATGAACAATGCCTGCACCGGGACCACGTCGTCGGCGTCGCCGTGGATCAGCATCACCGGCGGCCGGCTGCGCGCCTCGCGCGGCAGCTCCTCTGCGCCGAGGAGAGCGCCGGAGAAGCCAAGAATAGCGGCCAGGGGGCGGGCGCGGCGCGGGCCTGCGAACAGCGACATCATGGTGCCCTGGGAGAAGCCGACGAGAGCCATGTCGGTCTCGACGAGGTGGTGGCGCTGGAGTAGCTGGTCGAGATAGTCGTCGAGCAGTGGCGCCGTCCGCCGGGCGCCGGCGAGCATAACGGCCGGCCGACGATCCTGCAGGCTGAACCACTGGCGACCGTACGGTGCCATGTCGCACGGCTCGGGCGCGTCCGGTGCCACGAACAGCGCGTGCGGCAGCCATTCGGCCA
This sequence comes from uncultured Alphaproteobacteria bacterium, assembly GCA_963798145.1. GTDB lineage: Bacteria > Pseudomonadota > Alphaproteobacteria > Geminicoccales > Geminicoccaceae > Benzoatithermus. The sequence continues at coordinate 143,283 of CAWCSG010000014.1, read as the reverse complement.
GCATCGGGGCGAGGCCGATCAGATCATTGCCGTCCGCGCCGACGCCGTGCAGCAGCACGACAAGCTGTCGCGGTGGGCCGCCTGCACTCGGGGCGACGGACGGGCCGGAAAGCTTCGCCATGTTGTGTTGGACCTGTGGTATCGGAGGCATTGCGCTGGCTGACGCCGGTCATCATGATCGGTTGGACGGCCGCGCTCAACCCGATTGGCGACGGTCATGGCCCAAGGACCCGCGGCGCCGGCATGATCAAGGGCACTGACTTCCTCCCCGTGCCGGCACCGGGCGACCCTCCTGAGGTAACGAGGTTCGCGCCCAGCCCGAGCGGCTACCTGCATCTGGGGCACGTCTACTCGGCGTTGTTCGGGTTCGAGGCGGCCCGGATCTCGGGTGGCCGCTTCTTGCTGCGCATCGAGGACATCGACCAGCAGCGCTCGCGACCCGAGTTTGAGCAGGGCATCTACGAGGATCTGGGCTGGCTCGGCATTCAATGGGATGGCAAGGTGCGCCGCCAGTCGGAGCATCTCGACGTCTACCGCGCCACGCTCGAGGAATTGCGCCGGCTTGGCGTCGTCTATCCCTGCTTCTGCTCGCGCCGCCAGATCCGGATCGAGGTCGAGCAGGCCGGCCGTGCACCGCACGGCCCGTCCGGCGAGACGCTCTATCCGGGTATCTGCCGCGACTTCGACCCCGCCGAGGCCGCTTGGCGCATCAAGAACGGCGAGCCCTACGCTCTGCGCCTCGACGTCGCCAAGGCGCTAGCCCGTACCGGCCCCTTGACCTGGCATGACTGCCGGGCGGGGACGATCGACGCCGATCCTGAAAGCCTCGGCGACGTGGTCCTGGCCCGCAAGGACGTACCGACCAGCTATCATCTCGCGGTGACGGTCGACGACCATCTGCAGGGGGTCACGCTGATCACGCGCGGCGAGGATCTGTTCCATGCCACGCACATGCATCGACTCCTGCAGGCGCTGCTCGGCCTGCGTACGCCCCGCTACTATCACCACAACCTGATCGCCGACAGCAGCGGCCAGCGCTTGGCCAAGCGCAACCGGGCGATCACCCTGCGGCATCTGCGCGACTGCCGGCGCACACCCGATGATGTCTGGCGCATGATCGGGTTGACGACGGAACCGAACGCCAAGGCGCGCTGATTGCGGGCGGGGCTCTGCGCGGTGCTCCTGCTGCTGGCAGCCTGTACGATGCAGCCGTTGCCGGAGCGTGGCCCCGACCCCGGACTCGTAACCGATTGGTCCCCACCTGGCATGCCGCGCGCTGTGATTGTGGCGCTGCATGGTTTCAACGACTATTCCGCGTCGTTCGCAGAGTTTGGCGGCTATGCTGCCCAGCACGGGATCCTGGTCGAAGCCTACGATCAGCCGGGTTTCGGTGCGCAGCCCGATCGCGGGCGCTGGCCGGGGACGGAGGCGTTGGTTGCCGCGCTGGACGCTGCCATACGGAGCGTCCGCGAGCGCTATCCCACCGTGCCGCTGTTCGTGTTGGGCGAGAGCATGGGCGGGGCCGTGGCGATGGCGGCGCTTGCCCGCGCCACCGCACCGCCCGTGGCGGGCTTGATCCTGGTCGCGCCCGCGGTCTGGAACGGTCAGGACCTGCCGGACTCCTACCGTACCGCGATGCGGGTCCTGGTCACGCTGGTGCCACAGATGCGGGTGAATGGCCGAAATCTCAACCTGCGCGCCTCGGACAATGTCGAGATGCTGCGCGCCCTCGGCCGCGACCCGCTATATCTGCGCGACACCCGGATCGCGGGGATTGCGGGACTGGTCGAGCTGATGGGCGATGCCCAGGCCGGCGCGGTCAAGCTCAGGTTGCCAATGCTGGTCTTGCTGGGTGCCCGCGATCAGATCGTCAAACCGCAGGCCGCACGCCGGTTTGTCGCCACGTTGGATCCCGCCAACTGCTCGCTGGTCACTTACCTGAACGGCTGGCATCTGCTGCTGCGCGACCACCAGCGCGAACGCGTATTCGCCGACCTCGTGGCCTGGGTGGACGGGCAGCCGCTGCCGTCCGGCCTCGATTTCCCTTGTGGCTTGCCACCGCCGTCCTGACGATTGACAGGCTGTTGCGCAGCCGGCCATCCCTCCGCGACCGACCTGCATGGAGTTCCCCGCTTGCCCTACAGCAACCTGCTCGACGCGCTGATCCTCGGCGTCGTCGAGGGTGTCACCGAGTTCATCCCCGTCTCGTCCACCGGACATCTGATCCTCGCCCGCCAATTCCTGGGCTACCCGATCGAGCGGTTCGACGTGCTGGTGTTCATCATCCAGCTGGCGGCGATCCTGGCGATCTGCCTCCTCTATGCCGGGCGGCTGACCCGCGTCTTGCTCGACCTGCCGAGCAGGCCGGAGGCGCGCCGGTTCGTGGCCGCCGTCACCATCGCCTTCGTGCCCTCGCTGGTGCTGGGCCTGCTGCTCAACGAACTGATGAAGCGTTACCTGTTCTCGTCCTGGGTCGTGGCGATCGCCCTCGTCATCGGCGGCGTGGCCATCCTCGTCATCGAGCGGATGGTCCACCGGCCACGTTTCCACGACACGGCCGAGGTGCCGCCCACGACCGCCTTCGGCATCGGCCTGTGCCAGACTATCTCGATGATTCCTGGCGTGTCGCGCGCCGGCGCCACCATCATGGGCGGTCTGTTGCTCGGGCTTGATCGCAGGACCGCGGCCGAATTCTCGTTCTTCCTGGCGATCCCGACCATGGTCGGCGCCAGCGCGTTAGATCTCTACAAGGGCTGGGGCCAGATCGACGGCTCGCTCGGCGGGGAGATCGCGATTGCCTCGCTCGCGGCCTTCATCACGGCGATCGTCGTCGTGCGTGCCTTCGTCGCCTACATCGCCCGCCACGACTTCACGCCGTTCGGCTGGTACCGGATCGCAGCCGGCCTCGTGATGCTGGGCCTGCTCGCGTCCGGCGGCGTCTGAGCGTATTCAGGCCTTGGGCGTGGCTTTGCCCGTGCGGCGCCCCTTGAGCGGCAGGGTCGGCTCGTCGGGCTTGGCAGCCGTTTCGGCTGTTTTGGGCGCAGCGGCCTTCGGCGCCGGCGGTGCGGCCTTGGCCGCCGCGACCGGTGCCGCCTTGGCCACGGCTGCGGCGGGCTTCGGTGGAGTTGACGGTGCCGCAGCCTTGGCAGCCTCCGCCGGTGCCACGACCTTGCGCGTGTCCTGCTCGAGCGAGGCCATGCGCTTCTTCATCTCGTCGATGACGGCACTGGTCTGCGTGCTGGCCGAGGCAAAGGCGTCCTTCGCCTTTTGCTGCAGCGCCGCGAGTTCGGGTGCCGCCACGCCCAGCACTTCCAGGTTGCGGGTCGCGCACTCGTTGAGCACCGCCATGGCCTCGCTCTGGACCTTGAGCAGGTGATTGCCGAGGTCGTTGACCTGCGCCATCACCTTCTCGAACGCCGCGCGCATCCGGTCCATCTGCTCGGCCGGTGCTGCCGGTGCCGAGGGCTTGGCAGCGCTGCTCTGCACCACGCTCCACAGCTGGCTCATCGATTCCTGCATCATCGCCACCTGACGCTCGGCATAGGAGCGCATCCCGTCGGCGACGATGTTGCCGGCATTGGTGAACGCTGCGAAGTTGCGGCGCTGCGCTTCCAAGAGGGCCTCGGGATCGAACATGCTCTGCTTGTTGGACTTGTCGGCGGCCACGGCGATCTCCCGATGCGAGCGTGTCTCCGGATCGTAACCCACGGTAGCCCGACTGCCTAGGACTCGCGTCGGGACGCGCCCGGCCAATCCCATGAAAGCGCCGCTCGCATGATCACCCAGCCGAGCTTCTATGTCGCGGCCGTTCCGGCCGTGATCCTGCTGGGCCTCTCCAAAGGCGGGTTCGCGGGGCTGGGCGCCCTCGGGATGCCGTTGATGGCGTTGACCATCCCGCCGGTGCAGGCGGCGGCTATCGCGCTGCCGATCCTCATCGTTCAGGACGCATTCAGTGTCTGGGTCTACCGCCGCAATTGGGACCGGACCAATTTGAAGATCCTGCTCCCGGGTGCGATCGCCGGCATCGTCGCTGCCTATCTGCTCGCGGCCAAGGTGCCCGACGCAGCGGTGGCCCTGGTGCTCGGCACAATATCGATCGTGTTCGCGCTGCGCCGCTTTCTTGGCCGCCGAGCGGTCAGGGCACCAACGCCCGCTGCAGCGCCGAACCGGCCGGCCGGTTGGTTCTGGGGCGCCGTGGCCGGGTTCACCAGCATGATCGCACATGCCGGCGGCCCGCCGTTCCAGATCTACGTCATCCCCCAGCAGCTACCGCGCGACCTCTTCGTCGGCACCGGCGTCGTGTTCTTCGCGCTGGTCAACCTGATCAAGGTGCCACCCTATCTGGCCCTGGGGCAGTTCTCGCGCGAGAACCTGCTCACCTCGGCGGTCCTGTTCCCACTAGCGATCGTCTCGACCTGGGCCGGCGTCTGGCTGGTGCGCCGCGTGTCCGGCGAGCGGTTCTACGATCTCGTCTACGTCCTGCTGCTGCTGCTGGGCTGCAAGCTTGTGTTCGACGGCGCCCGCTGGCTGGTGGGATAGGGCAAAGTCTGGCGGGGCGGCCTGTCGATTCGTTAACTTGCCGGAACATCTAAGCTCGGTTGCTGTATGACCCATGGTCGCTCGTGGGGTGGAAATGCATGTGACACGCTGGCTGTTCGTCGCGCTCGTGGTGCTGCTCGGCAGGGGAGCGGATGCCGGAGCGCAGGAGTGCGGTGGTCCGTCGTCGCCTTGCGCCGTGCCCCTCGGAACTTACTTTGCGGCAGCGACCGCTTGGCGCGCTGGTGATCCGGCGCGACCGGTGGTGGTGTTCCTGCATGGCGCCGGAGGCTCGGGCGAAGCTGGCGTCCAGGACCATGCCCTGGCGGACCCGATCGAGTCCCGCGGCTACGTCCTGATCGCGCCAGCGGGCCTGAAGCGATCGGGGCAGGAAGGTGAGTACTGGTCGTTCGGCGACCGGCCGCCGGTGCGCGACGAGCGTGCCTTTCTCGAGCAGGTGCTCGCCGACGCCACGCCGCGCTTCCACCTCGATCGCAGCCGCGTGTTCGTCACCGGCTTCTCGATGGGTGGCGGGATCGTCTGGCAGCTTGCCTGCCGGTCACCAAACGACTTCGCCGCCTTCGCGCCGATCGCGGGCGGCTTTTGGCACGAGCTGCCGACCGACTGCGCCGGCCCGGTCAGGCTGCTCCATACCCACGGCTGGCGTGACGACGCGGTCCCGATGGAAGGTTGGGCCGACGCTGCTGACCACGTCCAGGGTGGGATCTTCGAGGGTCTGCAGGTGTGGCGTCGCGTCAATGGCTGCGGCGAGGCTCATGCCGACAGCTTCACGACGCGCGGGCAGTTCTGGCAGCGGTCATGGACCGGCTGCGCGCCCGGCTCGGCCTTGACGTTCGTGCTCCACCCGGGCGGCCACGAGGTGCCTAACGGCTGGGCGGATATGGCGCTGGATTGGTTCGAGAGCGTGGTGCCGGCGTCGCACTAGGCCAGTACTGGGCGGATGCGGACCACGAATATGACCGAGGTTGCGCGTGACCGCAGGCTCCAGCGGCCGGCCGCGCCCGACTCCACCAGGAGCGATTCCTCGGGTTGAAGCACGACCGATTCCCCGCCGGCCTCGACGTCGAGCTGGCCGGACCGGCACAGCAACACAACCGTGCTGCTGTCGATTTGCAGCTGCCGCTCGCCGGCGATGGTGAGCCTTGTGAGGGCGTGCTGAAATGCGCTGCGGCGGGTCATCACGTTGAGATCGAGCACGGGGCCGTCAGCCAGCGTGGCCGTGGTCGGCAGATCGGCCGGGAACGAAAGCGGTGCGGAAGATGCGGTCAGCTCGAGCGGCGCGCGCCCGGCGATCGCCAGCCGCACGCCGGCCCCGTCCAGCACCGTCAGGGTCCGATCGACCTCGGCAAACTCCGAGAAGGGTCCATTCCTGGCGATGCGCGCCATGCTCACGCGCCAATCGAACCGATCCAGCCCCGATCCTTCCGGCGAGACCGCAACCTCCATTGTCTCGCCGCCGCCATTCTTCCACGGCATCCGCACAAGGTCGCTCGCCCGAATGATGCGCATCCTGGTCAATCGATCGCCGCGAGCATACGCGTCAGCTCAACCGGTGCCGTGACCATCGCATCGTGGCCGGTGGCGATCTCCAGCCAGGTCCAGCCCGGCTGGTCGCGGGCTCGGTGGTGTGAGGGCACCAAATTGGCCAATACCGGGTCGGTGCAGGCGATGTAGGTGCATGGCAGGCCGTTGCCGACCGGGTTCACGAGCGACAATGGGCTGTCCTGACTGTGCGCCGGCTGCGGTGTGAGACGACGCTGCAGCCAATCCCGGTCTGCGTCCTCCGCCACGCCGAACATCGATGGATCGGGCGGCGGGATACCGCCAGCCACCTGCTGGGTGATGGCCAGCCGGCGCGAAGCGGCGATTTCGGGCGGCAGCCCATCCAGCGCGCATTGGCCATCCCGCACGATCATGCTGTCGAGATAGACCAGATGGCGAATACGTTCTGGGCGGCGATCCGCTGCACCGGTGATCACGAGGCCGCCGAAGCTGTGACCGACCAGGATGATGTCACCCAGTTCCTCGGCTTCGATCACGTTGATCAGGTCGTCGATGAACGTATCGAGCGTGATCGAGGGCGAGAGCAGATGGTGGCGCTCGCCAAGGCCGGTGAGGGTCGGGGTGAACACGCGGTGACCAAGAGCCCGCAGCCCGTCCGCGACGCGCGCCCAGCACCAGCCGCCATGCCAGTTGCCGTGGAGCAGGACATAGGTCTTGCCGCTGCCTACCATCGCAGCGCCGCCGTATGCACCGGCGCGTCCCACAAGGCCTTCAGCTCGTCGTCGAGCGCGGTCACGGTGAGCGAGCAGCCGGCCATGTCGAGCGAGGTGCAGTAGTTGCCGACCAGCGAGCGAGCTACCTTCAGGCCCTTCGATTCCAGCACGCGGCGTGCGTTGTCGTACATCAGATACAGCTCCATCGAAGGAGTGCCGCCGAAGCCGTTGACCAGGAGCAGCACCTCGCTGCCCGCAGGTGCTGCGAGGTCGCTGGTGATCGCGGTGAGCATCTCGTCGGCGATGGCATCGGCCGGCTGCAGCTTGACGCGGCGGCGCCCGGGCTCGCCGTGAATGCCGACGCCCATCTCCATCTCGTCCTCGGGCAGGTCGAAGGTGGGTTTGCCCGCGGCGGGCACGGTGCACGAGGTCAGCGCCACGCCCATCGAGCGGGTCTGGGCGTTGATGCGCGTGCCGAGCGCCTGCAGCGTCGCCAGATCGGCGCCGGCCTCGGCGGCGGCGCCGACCATCTTCTCGACCACGACCGTGCCGGCGACACCGCGCCGGCCGGTGGTCCAGGTGGAATTCTCGACGGCGACGTCGTCGTTGATCAGCACCGTGGCGTGACCGCCTTCGTACATCTCGGCGGCCATCTCGAAGTTCATGCCGTCGCCTTCGTAGTTCTTCACGATGAACAGCACGCCGGCGCCGGAATCGACCGCCTGTGCCGCCGCCACCATCTGGTCGGGCGTGGGCGCGGTGAACACCTGGCCGGGGCAGGCGGCGTCGAGCATGCCTACGCCGACCAATCCGGCGTGCATCGGCTCGTGGCCGGAACCACCGCCGGAAATCAGCGCGACCTTGCCGGGCGAGGTCAGGGTCGCACGGGTGACGTAGGCCGGTGTGGTGTGGACGCGGACGAGATCGGCGTGGGCGGCGCCGAAGCCGCTAAGCGCCTGGGCCAGGACGTCGTCGACGCGGTTGATCAGCTTCTTCATCGGGTTTGCCTCCTTGGTCGTGGGCCGCCTCGGCGTGCTGGGCCAGCCGGATGATGCGGGCGGAATGGTCCAGGATCAACGCCTCGACCTCGCGTGCGGTCGCCTCCGAGCGAAACTCCGGCACGGCGATGCGCAGCTCGTGGCTGCGCGGCCCAGCCGGCGCCAGGCGCCGCGAGCGCTCGGGGTGCGCCTGGCGGTAGAGGGCCAGAAATCCGTCGCGCTCCTGTGGTGAGAGATGGCAGATCTCGAAGATGATCGGCAGGTCGCCGGCTGGAATCGGCACCGTGTAGGCCGGGTTCGCGATCTGCGAGACGAAGCTCTTGTGCTTGCCCAGCGCCATGGCGAGCCGGCCGCGCAGACCGGACGGACGGCGCTCGAGAAACGAGCGCAACAGCGACTTGTAGCCGGCGATGATCTCCGCCCGGCTGGCCGGCAGCGCGTCAGCCGGCATCGCCGCCGAACCCGGCCACGGCGAGCTTGACCCGGCCCAACGCGGCCGGGGCGACCGACAGGCGGCGTAGCCCCAGACCGAGCAGGGCCGCGACGCCCGCCGGATCGGACGCCATGTCGCCACATAGACTGACCGGCACCGACGTGGCGGCACCGTGGCGCACGACCTGCCCGATCAGCCGCAGCACCGCCGGATGCAGCGGATCGTTCAGCGCGGCCACCCGACCGCCGGCGTCGCGCGAGGCGGCCATCACGTACTGGGTCAGATCGTTGCTGCCGATCGAGAAGAACTCGGCTGGGATCAGATCTATGGCGACGGCCGCGGCGGGTGTCTCGACCATGATCCCCAGAGGTGGCATGGCGGCCGGGACGCCCTCTGCCAGCAGCTCATCGAGGCAGGTGGCAAACACATCGCGCGCCTCGGCCAGCTCCTCCGCCACGGCGACCATCGGCAGCATCACCTTGAGCGGCCGCCCCACGGCAGCGCGCAGCAAGGCGCGCACTTGCGGGCGGAACAGCTCCGGCCGATCCAGGCACAACCGCAGGCCTCGCAGGCCGAGGAACGGGTTGCTCTCCTGCGGCAGGCTGACGCCCGGCAGCGGCTTGTCGCCGCCGACATCGAGCGTGCGGACGATGCAGGGCTTGCCGTCGAGCCGGTCGAGCAGGCCGCGATAGACGGCCAGCTGCTCCTCCTCGTCAGGCAGGCGGTCCTGGCCGATGAACAGGAACTCGGTGCGCAGCAGGCCGACGCCGTCCGCCGCCGCCAGCAGTTCGTCGCTCACGGCGTCGGGGTGATCGACGTTGATCATCACCTCGACCGGCTCGCCGCCTGCGGTGATCGCGGGTGCTCTCAGCGTCGCCGCGGCGCGGGCACTCTCCAGGCCGCGGGCCAGGAGCCGGGTCTCATACCGTGCCAGTGTCGATGCCGATGGGTCGACGACGAGCACGCCCTGCTCGGCGTCGAGCACCGCCTTGGCACCGGTCTCGATACCCTCGCCCAACCCGGTGAGCAGGGCCACTCCACGCGCGCGGGCGAGCATCGCGACGTGAGAGGACGGGCTACCCGCTTCCAGCGCGGCACCGCCGAGCCCGGGCCAGTCCAGCGCCAGGAAGCGTGACGGCGTGAGGTCGCGGGCGAGCAGGATGGCGCCTGGCGGCAGATCGATCGTCGCCATCGAGGCGCCCAGGCCGGCGAGCACGCGCTCCTGCAGGTCGCGCAGGTCACTGGCGCGGGCCTGGAAATAGTCGTCCTCGGCCGCCTCGTATTCCTCGATCTGGCTGTCGAGGCACACGCGCCAGGCGGAACTCGCGGCGGCGCCGGTCTCGATCGCGGCGAAGGCGGGCTCGGCCAGCGCCGGGTCGTCGAGGAGGGCGATCTGGAACTCCAGAATCTCCGCCCCCATGCCGGCATCTGCTGCGGCCAGCCTCTCCAGCTCGGCGCGGGCCTGAAGCAGCGCGTCGCGCAGGCGGCGCGTCTCCTCGGCGGGGCTGCCGGCCGCATCGTCGGTCGCTGCCGTAGGCGCCAGCCGTACCAGCGGCCCGATCGCCAGCCCCGTCGACGCCACGCGCCCGTGATGGACGTGCTCAGCCATGCGTCTCGTCGAAATCCCGCTCGACCAGCGCCCGCAACTGCGCGAGTGCCGCCTCGGCGGTCGCGCCGCGCGCCTCCAGCTCGACCGTGGTGCCGGTGCGGAACTTGAGACCCATGACCTTGACCACGCTTTTCGCGTCGACCCAGTCGCCATCGGGTGCGCGGCGCAACCTGATCTCGTCCGGAAAGGTCTTGGCGAGCTTGGTGAACTTCACGGCCGGCCGTGCGTGCAGGCCGGTTGGGTGGGTGATCAGGACCTCGGTGCGCACAGCGGTCACGGGCCAAGCTCCTCCGCCGCGGCGCAGACCGCTTCGAGCGACGCTCCGCCCGAGGCTTCGGTCGCCCCGACCACGGCCCCTTCGACGATCGGCGCGTTGCAGATCCGCACCCGCGCCGCCTGCTCGGGCGGCAGCATCTCGATCGCCATCTCGGCGTTCATCTCGGCCCCGCCGAGATCGACCAGCACGGCGACGCCGGCCGCATTCCAGACCTCCTCGATGGCGGCGCGGATCCGCAGCGCGTCGGTGCCGAGGCCGCCGGCCGGGTTGCCGCCGGTCCAGGCGCAGGGCACGTCGTCACCGACCATCTGGCGCACCATCTCGGCGGCGCCCTCGGCGACCTTGGGCGAGTGCGACACGATCACGATCGCCACGATCCCGCTCATGCGCCGGTCTCCAGCGCGTCGCACACGGCGTGGATCAGCAGGCAGGAGGAGGTGGCGCCTGGATCGACATGGCCGATCGAGCGTTCGCCCAGGAACGAAGCGCGGCCGCGACTGGCCTGCATCGGCTTGGTCGCATCGCGGCTGGCGGTGGCGACCGAGCGCAGCTCGGGCAGCGCGCCCGGCTGTGCGCGCAACGCATCCAGCACAGGCACCAGCACGTCGAGCATGGTCTTGGCTCCGGCGTCCGACTTGCCACGCTTCTTGACGCTGTCGACGCCCTCGGCGAACGCCTCTACCGGGTCCTTGCCGGCCTTTAGCCCCTTGCCGATGCCCATCAGCAGGCTGCCGTAGAGCGGACCCGACGCGCCACCCACCGTGGTCACCAGGGTCATGCCCGCCTTCAGCAGCGCATCGCCAAGCTGCAGCTCGGCCAGCGCCTCGCGTTGCGCCGCGATCGCGGCGAAGCCGCGCGCCATGTTGCTGCCATGGTCGCCGTCGCCGATCGCCTGGTCGAGCCGGGTCAATTCCTCGGCATTGTCGGCGATCGTGGCGGCCGAGGCGTCGATCAGGGCCAGGGTGAGTGCGCGCGTCATTCGGCTTCCTCAGGCAGCGAGCCGCCGGCCGTCGGCGGCGAAGAACAGCATGGCTTCGGGCGGCACCGTCACGCGGGTCGTGGCGCCCGCCTCGACCCGGGCGAGGCCCGGCATCAGCGCGTGCAGACGCGTGCCGGCGAGATCGATCAGCACGACGGTCTCCGCACCCAGCGGCTCGACCTGGGTGATTCGGCCCTCGATCCCGCCCTCGTCGAGGTTCACATCCTCGGGCCGCACGCCCAGCGTGGTGGCGCCGCCCGGCGCATGGCCCGCAGGCAGGGTGCCCATCGGCAGCAGGTTGATGGGCGGCGAGCCGAGGCGGCGGGCGACCGCCACGTCGGCCGGGCGGGTGTAGACCTCGCGTGGCGAGGCGAGCTGGAGCAGCTTGCCCTGCTCGATCACGCCGATCCGGTCGGCCATGGTCATGGCCTCGATCTGGTCGTGGGTGACGTAGAGAATGGTAGCGCCCAACTCGCGCTGGATGCGCTTCAGCTCGATCCGCAGGTCCTCGCGCAGCTTGGCGTCGAGCGAGGAGAGCGGCTCGTCCATCAGATACACGCGCGGCCGGCGGACCAACGCGCGGCCGATCGCCACCCGCTGCATCTCGCCGCCGGAAAGCTTGGTCGCGCGATTGTCGAGCTTGCTGTCGATCCGCAGCAGCGTGGCGATCTCGCGGACCCGGGTCTTGATCTTGTCCTCGCTCTCGCGGCGCAGCGGCGAGCGCAGCGGGAAGGCCAGATTGTCGAAGACCGAATAGTGCGGGTAGAGCGAGAACTGCTGGAAGACGAGCGCGATGTCACGCGCCGCCGGCGGGGTCGTGGTTACGTCATCGCCGCCGATTGAGATCCGCCCCTGATCCGGCTGCTCGAGGCCGGCCACAAGGCGCAGTGTCGTCGTCTTGCCGGCACCGGTGGGACCGAGCAGGACCACGAACTCGCCGTCGCCAATGTCGAGGTCGAGCCCGTCGACGGCCACCGTGTCGCGGAAGCTCTTAGTTACTCCCTCGAGCCGCACCTCAGCCATGCTGGCCGTCCGCTTCGAACAGGGCCGAGGGCAATGCGCGCTCGCTCGATGGGTCGAACAGGATGATCTGGCCGGGATCGAACGCGAGACCGACATGTTCGCCAACGGTGGCACGCTGGCTGTTGGTAGTGCGCACGCGCAGGCGGCCGGCCTCCGTATCAACGGTCACGACCTGCCGCGCACCCATATACTCGACGCCGAACACTTCGCCGCGGACAGCGCTGTCGTCGGTCAGGCGGACATGTTCCGGGCGGACGCCCAACACCACCCGGCTAGGCGCGTTGGCCTCCATGACGGGAACCCGCACCTGCTGACCGCAGAGCGAGACAGCGTCGCTGCCGCCGGATCCGCAGTCGAGAAAGTTCATCGCCGGGCTGCCGATGAACTGGGCGACGAACATGCTGCGCGGCCGATGGTAGATCTCGAATGGCGTGCCGGCCTGCAGCACCTCTCCCTTGTTCATCACCGCGATCACGTCGGCCATCGCCATGGCCTCGGTCTGGTCGTGGGTGACGTAGACCGTGGTCGCATCGATCCGGTCGTGCAGGCCGCGCAGTTCCTCGCACATGAGCTCGCGAAAGGCGGCGTCGAGCGTGCCCAGCGGCTCGTCCATCAAGGAACGCCTTGGGCCGGCGCACGATGGCGCGTCCAAGGGCTACACGCTGGCGATCGCCACCGGCGAGGCCGCCTACCGGGCGGTCCAGCAAATGGTCGATGCGCAGGAGCTTCGCGGTCTCCTCGACCCGACGGCGGATCTCGGCGCGTGGCACGCCTTGTGCCGAGAGGGGGAAGCCGATGTTCCGACGCACGTTCATGTGCGGGTAGAGCGCGAACAGCTGGAACACGAAGGCGATGTCGCGCTCGCGGGCACGCTTGTAGGTGACGTCCTCGCCGTCGAGTTGGATCTCCCCTGAGGTCGGCAACTCGAGCCCCGCGATCATCCGCAAGGTCGTGGTCTTGCCGCAACCCGAAGGGCCGAGCAGGACGAAGAAACAGCCGTCCTCGATGGTGAGGTTGCTGTCTTGGACGGCGACGAAGCTGTCGAAGGCCTTGCGCAGATTGGTGAGCCGGATCTGGGCCATGTCGGTTCAATCCGGGAAATGGCTGACGACGATGAACATGACCGTGCCGGCGAGGATGACGGTGAAGCTCCAGGTGAAAAGGGCGAGAGCGAGTGGCTGCATCAGCATCACCATGCCGATGCCGATGACCACGGTGGCGGCGTTCTCCAGCGGGCCGCGACGCAGGAGGCGCCTCATTTGCGCACCGCCCCGAAGGTGATGCCGCGCAGCAGATGCTTACGCAGCAGTACGGTGAAGATCAGGATCGGTAGCAGGAACAGTGTGGTGCCGGCGCCGACGGCCGGCCAGTCCAGACCGCCCTCGCCGATGATCGTCGGGATGAACGGCGGCGCCGTCTGCGCCTCGCCGGAGGTCAGCAGCACCGAGAACGCGTACTCGTTCCAGGCGAAGATCAGGCAGAAAATGGCGGTCGCCGCGATCCCCGTCGCCGCCTGCGGCAGGACGACCTTCACGAATGCCTGCAGGCGCGAGTAGCCGTCGATCATCGCGGCTTCCTCGTACTCGCGCGGGATCTCGTCGATGAAGCCCTTCAGCAGCCAAACGGCGAGGCTGATGTTGACCGCGGTGTAGAGCAGGATCAGCCCGAGCCACGTGTCGGACAGGCCCAGCGCGCGGTACATCAGGAAGATCGGAATCGCCACGGCAATCGGCGGCATGAATCGCGTCGAGAGGATGAAGAACAACAGGTCGTCCTTCAGGGGCACGCGGAAGCGTGAGAAGGCGTAGGCCGCGAGCGTGCCCAGGAAGACCGACAGGAAGGTAGAGCCGAAGCCGATCACGACCGAGTTCATGAAGCGCTGGCCGAACTTCGACGGCCCGGCGATCACCATGTTACGCGAGCGGACCAGCGCATCGTACCAGGTCTCCGCCGGCGGCAGCGAGGCCATATATTCCGGTGTCTGGCGCGAGCGGGTCGTGAAGACGTTGACGTAGCCCTCCAATGTGGGGGTGAAAAGCAACTTGGGAGGGTATGAGATCGAATCCTGCGGTGACTTGAATCCGGTTGCGAAGATCCAGAACAACGGCAACAGGGACAGCAACGCATAAATGACGACGATACCCCCCGCGATCGCCCGCGCGCGCCCGGTCGGCTCGACGACAGAGTGGGCCGTGGTGGCGGCGCTCATCGATTCTTTACCGCGTTCAGGGCCTTGACGTAGATGTTGGCCGCCGCGAACACCGTGACGAACAGGATGATGGCGAAGGCGCTGGCATAGCCGGTGCGCCACTTCTCGAACGCCTCGCGCTTCAGATTGATCGAGCTGAGCTCAGTCACCGAGCCTGGGCCGCCCGAGGTGAGCTGGACCACCAGATCGAACATCTTGAAGTTCTCGATCGCCCGGAACAGTACCGCCAGCATGATGAACGGCAGTACCATCGGCAGCGTGATCGACCAGAACTGCCGCCACGGCGAGGCGCGGTCGACCTCGGCCGCCTCGTAGATGTAGTCCGGAATCGAGCGCAGGCCGGCCAAGCAGATCAGCATCACGTAGGGGGCCCACATCCAGGTATCGACGATGATGATCGACCAGGGTGCGAGATTGACGTCGCCGATCATCTGGAACGAGGACGGGTCGATGCCGGTGAAGAACGAGACGAAATAGTTGAACAGGCCGATCTGCGGTTGGTACAGGAACGTCCAGAAATTCCCGACCACCGCCGGCGACAGCATCATCGGCAGCAGGATCGCCGTGGTCCAGAAACCGTGACTACGGAAACGCTGATTGACCAGGTAGGCGAGTGTAAAGCCGAGGACGGTCTGGATCGCGATGGTCCACAGCACGAAATGCGCGGTGACCTGCATGTTGTGCCAGATATCGGGGTCGGTGAGCACGCGCTGATAGTTGCGTAGCCCAACCCACTCGACCGGCTCGTTGAGCCGGTTGGCGCGGAAGTTCGTGAACGAAAGGTGGATCGTCCAGAACAGGGGGAAGATATTGATCGCGAGCAGCAGCGCGATCGTCGGCGTGATGAACAGCCAAGCGATCGCACGATCAGAGAGCCCGCGCATGCGCCCAGCGACCGCACCCGGTGTGGCGGTGGCCACCCGGTCGGCAAGTCTGGGCATGCTGCTGGCTTCGGGCATCTGGCGTTCGCGTGCTGCGCGGTGGGCAAAAGGTACCCCCCGGCCTAGGGGGAGGAGCGGCCGGGGGGTAGGAGTGGGACGTGGCTAGAGCTTGCCCTCGTCCTCAAACACTTCGGTCCAGTCCTTGAGGATGGCGTCGACGGCCTGCTGCGAGGTGCCCTGGCCGGCGACGACATAGTCGTGGACCCGCTTCTGCATCGCCAGCAGCAGCTGGGCGTAGGCCGGCTCCTGCCAGAAATCCTTCACGCCCGACATCGCCTTCAAGAAGTCGGCAGCGAAGGGTGCGGTGGCCGGGAAGCCCGGATCGAGCAGCACGGCCTTGGAGCAGGAGTAGCCGCCAAGCGACCACCATTGCTTCTGCACGTCGGGCTGCGCGAACCATTTGATGTACTCGAGCGCTTCCTTCTGCTTGTCGGAATACGCCACCACCGAGATGCCCTGCCCACCGAGCGTGCTGGCCTCGACGTTCTGCTTCGGGTTGACAAAGAAGCCGATCTTGTCGCCGCCCACGTCCGGATCCTTGTACAGGCCGGGAAAGAAGGCGAACCAGTTCATCATCAGTGCAACCTGGCCCGATTTGAAGGCGTCGAGGTTCTCCTGCATGTAGCTGTTCGAGTAGCCGGGCGGCGTGCAGCAATCATAGAGCGACTTGTAGAATTCGAGCGCCTCGGCCGCTGCCTTGGAGTTGATGAATCCGTCCATCTGATACGGCTTCTTCGGGTCGTCGTATTGGACGCCCCATGAATACAGGGCCGCCGTGACACCCATGGTGATGCCTTCCGAGCCACGCTCGGTGAAGATCGCGGCGCCATAGACCTTCTTGCCGTCGATCTCCCGGCCCTGGAAGAACTCGGCCACCTGCTTGAGCTCGGTCCAGCTCGCCGGCGGGGCGAGGTCGCGGCCGTACTTCTTCTTGAACTCGGCCTGCAACTCAGGCCTCGCGAACCAGTCCTTGCGATAGACCCAACCCAGTGCATCGCCCATGGCCGGCAATGCCCAGTAGTTTGGCGTCCCCTTGGGCCAAGTCGAATAGGCATAGACGGTGGCATCCAGGAAATCGCTCATCTTGATTCCTTCTTTGTCGAAGAAATCATTGAGCTTGACGTAATGCCCGTTGGTTGCTGCGCCGCCGATCCACTGGCTATCGCCGATCATCAGATCGCACAATTTGCCCTTGGAGTTCAATTCGTTGAGCATCCGATCGGCGAAGTTCGGCCACGGTACGAACTCGAACTTCATCTCGATGCCGGTCTGCTTGGTGAAGCCCTTGCTCAGCTCCACCAGCGCATTTGCCGGGTCCCACGCGGCCCAGCACAGCGTCAGGGATTTGTCCTGTGCACTGGCCGGCAACGCTGCCGCGACCGCCACCACTGCCGCGCATCCTGCCAGCAACGTCTTCAGCATCCGCATGTTTAGCCTCCCAGCCTAGCGGAACCCAACAACGCCGGCCGCCCGGGCAGGGGCAACCGTCGAGTTTAGTTTAATTGAGTTTAGTAATCTGACGGCGTCTGAAGGCTGTCAAGCGCGATTTGCGATCAGGCCGGATCCAGTGTCGCTGGGAAGCCGTCAGCCCTTAGCGGCTCGCTCAGAGCCTGCTCCAGCAGCTTCACCACCTCGGTCGACCACGCGCTGCCACCGAGTTGCTGCCGGGCGCGGATGAACGTCTGCTCGACTTGGGCGGCCAGCTCCAGCGGCACGCCCAGCTCCCGCCCCATGCCAGTGGCGAAGCCCAGGTCCTTGCAGGCGAGGTCCATGGTGAAGCCGATGTCGTAGCTGCCGTTGAGGATCAGCTGGGCCTCGGTCTCGTGGACGAAGCTGTTGCCGGAGCTGGCGCGGATCGCGGCGTAGGCCTTGCCGAGGTCGAGCCCGCCACGCTTGGCCAGCATCAGCGCCTCGCCCGAGGCGACAAGATGGACGAAGGCCAGCATGTTGGTGATCACCTTGATCACCGCGGCCTGGCCCAGCTTGCCCATGTAGAGGACTTCACCACCCATCGCTTCCAGCGCGGACCGGTGCGCGTTGAACAGCACCTCGTCGCCCCCGACCAGCACGGTGATCTCGCCCGTCGCCGCCCGGTGCACGCCGCCGGTGACGGGAGCCTCCAGCGTGGCGATGCCGTGCCCGGCGGCCAGGGCCGCCAATCGGGCGATTTCAGCAGGGCCGTTCGTGCTCATCTCGATCCAGGTGCCACCTGGGCGCAGCCCGGCCACCAAGCCCTCCAGAACGGCTGCGGAGGCTTTGGGCGAAGGCAGGCAGGTGATCACTGCGTCGACCCGCTCCCCGATCTCGCGTGGCGAATCTGCCCAACCCGCCCCGGCCGCCAATAACGCCTCCGCATTGGCGTGTTCGAGGTCGCAGACGATGACCGGAATGCCACCACGCAGGAGGCTCGCGGCCAGATGCTTGCCAAGATGTCCAAGGCCGATGAAGCCGTAGCGGATCACCGGAGTGGCCGGTCGGCGGTCTCGAGACTAGGCCCGACGGCAATACAGGGGACGGTGATTTTCACAGGCTCGTTGCTCATCAGAACACGATGACGTTGCGCAGCGCCTCGCCGCGCTTGACGGAAGCGATCGCGGCGTTGATCTCCTGCAGCGGGTAGCGACCGGAGATCAGCTCGTCGAGCTTGAGTCGGCCCTGCCGGTACAGGTCGACCAGCGCCGGCACGTCGAGCTGGATGCGCGCCGAGCCCATCTTCGAGCCTACGATGCGATGGCCGAGGGCGGCGACGGTCTCGGGGTGGAAGGCCGTCATCACGTCCGAGGCCGGGATGCCGACGATCACGGCCGCACCACCCTTGGTCAACAGCTTCAGCGACTGCTCGACCGCGGCCTTGGCGCCGACCGTGACGAACACGTAGTCGGCACCGCGGCCCTCGGTCAGTGCGCGTACCGCGGTGGGGAGATCCTCGCGAGTCGGATTGAGCACGTGCGTGGCGCCGAAGCGGCGCGCGGCCGCAAGCTTGCTGTCGGACAGGTCGATCGCGATGATCGTGCGCGCGCCGCGCAGCGAGGCGCCCTGCACGCTGTTGAGCCCGACGCCGCCGGTGCCGATCACCACCACCGTGGCCCCTGGCTCGATCTGTGCGGTGTTCATCACCGCACCAAGGCCCGTGATCACGCCACAGGCGAGCAGGGCCGCGACGTCGAGCGGCACGTCGGCGGGAATCGCCACCACCTGCGAGGCGTGCACGGTGGCCCGCTCGGCGAAGGCACCCGTGCGCATCGCCTGAAACAGCGGCGCGCCATCGGCATCGCGCAGCGGCGTATCGGAATCGAGGCGAAAACTCGCCTCGCAATAGACCTGCTTACCCTGGGTACAGAAGTGGCAGGCGCCGCAGGAGCGGATCAAGGTGACGACGACATGGTCGCCGGGCTGAAGGCCGGTCGTTCCGGCGCCCACGGTCTCGATGACACCCGCGGCCTCATGCCCGTAGACGGCCGGCAGCTGGCCGCCCCAGCCACCGTCCATGTAGGTGATGTCACTGTGGCAGATCGCGCAAGCCGCGAGGCGGACCGTGACTTCGCCCGCCGCGGGCGGGTCGAGCCGCACCTCCTCGATGCGCAGCGGCGTTGCGAACTCGCGACAGACGGCTGCCTTCATCCTTGCCCCCGCTTCGGTCCTGGCGTGTGTCTGCCCGCCCCCCGCAAATTAGGCGGTTGTGGCGTGCGCTTGACCCGCAATCGCGTCATCCAGTCTCGCCGGTGCGGCGGCATCGGCTAAGCTCGTTGCGATTCCCGCGAGCGTACGCATCCGGTGCGTCTTTCCACCGCGCCTGCCGACTTACTCGCCAAACCCACCAGGACGGCGCTATAGGTGGTCTCGACGAGCGGCGCAACGACGCCGGCGGGGGGATGTCCAGGATGAGCGAGACCAGGGAAAAGACTCGACCAAAGCGCCGCAAGCTCACGTTTAGCCAATACTATAACGCAAATCAGCTGCGGGCCGATACCTGGAACCGGCTCAAACACGATTCGCTGCGTCTCGCCGAGAGCGCCGACCGTAAGACTGACGTGGTCCGCCTGCGAGAGCAGGTGGTTGAGGCTCTCGACCTCGTCGAGCCGATCGAGGCCTACTGGGCGTTTCCTGGCCGTGACGCGATCGTCAACCTTCGCAAGTTGCTGGACGGCGAGGACTACCGCAATCTCGCCTTGCTCGCCGGTCGTATCGTTCGTGCCCTGTCGAGCGACGCCTACCGCCGGCGCACGGTCTCGCTACGCACGAGCCAGGACGCGCTCGAGGGCGAGAGCGAGTTAGAGATGGTCGACATGCGCGCCGAGGACGCTGCGCACGGCCGGCCCTACTTCGAGGTCATGGTGGTCGATGCCATGGGTCCAGCCCAGGCGGCGGCGCTAAAGCAGGGCATGCGCGACATGCGCCGGCCGGACGACCCGTTCCAGTACGAGCTGCTTATCGTCCCGAGCTTCGAGGACGCGCTGATCGCGATCCTGACCAACTTCAACATCCAGACCGTCGTCATCCGCTTCAGCTTCCCCTATCGCATGGTGCAGCAGGTCGAGACCCTGCAGCGCGAGTTGATGGGCGTCGACCAGGCGGCGTTCGAAGCGGTCTCGCCCGGTGATCGTGGCATCATGCTGTGCGAGGTGATCGGCCGGCTGCGCCCCGAGCTGTGCGTCTACATGGTCACCGACGTTTCGATCGAGGAGATGGCCGGCCGGACGCCGCCCAACTGCCTGCGTGTGTTCTACCAGCAGGAGGACTTCCTCGAGCTGCACCTGAACATCCTGCGCGGCGTCGGCGCGCGCTACCAGACGCCGTTCTTCACCGCGCTGAAGGAGTACAGCCGACAGCCGACCGGCGTGTTCCACGCCATGCCGATCAGCCGCGGCAAGTCGATCACCAAGTCCCACTGGATCCAGGACATGGGCCAGTTCTACGGAATGAACATCTTCCTGGCCGAGACATCGGCCACGTCTGGCGGCCTCGATTCGCTGCTCGAGCCGACCGGGCCGATCAAGAAGGCGCAGCAGCTGGCCTCGCGCGCGTTCGGCTCGCAGCACACTTATTTTGTCACCAACGGCACCTCGACCGCGAACAAGATCGTGATGCAGGCGCTGGTAAAGCCCGGCGACATCCTGTTGGTCGACCGCGACTGCCACAAGTCGCACCATTACGGGCTGGTGCTTGCCGGAGCGCATACCGTCTACCTCGACAGCTACCCGCTCCATCCTTACTCGATGTACGGCGCGGTGCCGCTGCGCGAGATCAAGAAGCAGCTGCTGGCGTTCCGCAAGGCGGGCAAGCTCGACCGGGTCAAGGGGCTGCTGCTCACCAACTGCACCTTCGATGGCATCGTCTACAATGTGCGCCGGGTGATGGAGGAATGCCTCGCGATCAAGCCGGATCTCGTGTTTTTCTGGGACGAGGCTTGGTTCGCATTCGCTCGCTGCGGCGTCACCTATCGCCAGCGCACCGGGATGGCGACGGCCGCGAGCCTGAAGGACAAGTACCGGGGCGAGCAGTATCGGCAGGAATATGCCGATTTCCTGAACAGCTTCGACGCCGACGACGAGAACGCCTGGCTGGAGAAGCGTCTGCTGCCGGACCCGGACAAGGTCCGCATCCGGGTTTACGCCACCCACTCGACCCACAAGACGTTGACCAGCCTGCGTCAAGGCTCGATGATCCACGTCTACGACCAAGATTTCCAGCACAAGGTCTCCGACAGCTTCCACGAAGCCTACATGACGCATACCTCGACTTCGCCCAATTACCAGATCCTGGCCTCGCTCGATGTCGGCCGCCGGCAGGTCGAGCTGGAGGGCTTCGAGCTGGTCAAGAAGCAGCTCGAGATGGCGATGGTGCTGCGCGAGAAGGTGCTGACGCACCCGCTGCTGAGCCGCTACTTCAGCTTCCTGACGGTCAAGGACATGATCCCGGCCGAGTACCGCAAGAGCGGCATCGAATTGTACTACGAGCCGGACAAGGGCTGGACCGACTTCTTCGAGGCGTGGCGCACCGACGAGTTCGTGCTCGACCCGACGCGGCTGACGCTGGCGGTCGGGCTGACCGGCGTCGACGGCAACACGTTCAAGAACGCCTACCTGATGGACAAATACGGCATCCAGATCAACAAAACCTCGCGCAATACCGTGCTGTTCATGACCAATATCGGCACGACGCGCAGCTCGGTCGCCTACCTGATCGACGTGCTGGCGCGGATCGCGAATGAACTCGCCGCCCGCGACGAGGATTCCAGCCCCGCGGAGGTGGCAATGCTTGCCCGCCGGGCCCACAACCTCACCCATGATCTGCCGGATCTGCCCGACTTCAGCCGCTTCCACGACCGATTTCGTCCCGATCCCGGCCAGGGCACGCCCGAGGGCGACACGCGCCCGGCCTTCTTCCTCGCCTACGACGAGAAATGCTGCGAGTACCTGCCGCACCAGGATGACACCATCGACAAGCTGATGGCGGCGGGGCGGGAGATCGTCTCCGCGATCTTCGTCATCCCCTACCCGCCGGGCTTCCCGATCCTGGTGCCGGGGCAGGTGCTGAGCCGCGAGATTCTGGATTTCCTGCGCAAGCTCGACGTCACCGAGATTCATGGGCTGCGGCCCGAGCTCGGCCTGCGCGTGTTCACCGAGGCGGCCTTGCAAGCACCGATCCCGCCCGGCTGAGCGAAGCGACCGCGACAATCAGGCACGCGCGGCGACGCGTGCCGGGAGGAAGAAGATGCAGCTCGATGTCAATGTGATCCTGACCCTGGTGGTCGCGATCGTGGTGCTGATCGTGGGCCGGATGATCGTGGCCCGAGTGGGCTTCCTGAACAAATACAGCATCCCCGATCCGGTCGTCGGCGGGCTGATCGCGGCCGTGGTCATTACCGCGCTGCGCTTCGGCGCCGGCGTGAGCATCTCGTTCGACATGTCGCTGCAGAGCACGCTGCTCCTGGCCTTCTTCTCCACCATCGGCCTCAGCGCCGATATCCGCCTGCTGCTGAAGGGCGGCATGCGGCTGGTGATCTTTCTTGTGGTGGTCACCGTCTTCCTGCTGCTCCAGAACGGGTTGGGCGTCGCCGCCGCGATCGGCCTCGACATGAACCCGCTGTTCGGCCTGCTCGCCGGCTCGGTGACCATGTCCGGTGGCCATGGGACCGGGGCGGCGTATGGCAAGCTGTTTGGTGAGGTGAACAATCTGCAGGGTGCGATGGAGGTGGCGATGGCGTGCGCCACCTTCGGCCTCGTGATGGGCGGGATCATCGGCGGCCCGGTGGCCGAGCGGCTGATCAACAAGCACGGCCTGCGTGGCACTAGCGGCATGCCGAGCACGGCGGAGCTGACTGCCCCGGGCGAGCTCGGACCCGATGAGCGCCGTCCGCTGAGTCCCGGAATCATTCTTCGAGACCGTGGCCCTGATCCTGTTCTGCGTCGGCGTGGGCAGCCTGATCGCCACCGTGGTGAAGATTCCATGGTTCACGCTGCCGACGTTCGTCTGGTGCCTGCTCACCGGCATCGTCGTCTGCAACCTGTTCAGCGTGACCCGGCTCTACCGGATCGACAATTCGACCCTCGAGCTGCTGGGCACCGTCTGCCTGTCCCTGTTCCTGGCGATGGCGCTCATGGCCCTCAAGCTTTGGGAGCTGGTCGGCCTGGCACTGCCGGTGCTGGGCATCCTGGTCGTGCAGACGGTGCTGATGGCAGCCTACGCTACCTACGTCACCTTCCCGATCATGGGTCGGAACTACGATGCCGCCGTGATCGCGGCCGGCCATTGCGGCTTCGGCCTCGGCGCCACGCCGACCGCGATCGCCAACATGCAGGCGGTTACCGGCCGACACGGCCATTCCACGCTGGCCTTTCTCCTGGTTCCGATCATCGGCGCGTTCCTGATCGACATCACCAACGCGTTGGTGATCCAGGCCTACCTCGCCCTGCCACAGCTGGGCTTTTGAGGAGCGGTGCCATGACCTCGATCCGTAGTCTGACCTCCGCGCTGCTGGTGCTGTTCGGCTTGGCCCTTGCCGGCTGCGACAACGCACCCGACGCCGCGGCGACCCGTGAGGTGCTCAGCGAGCGCCTGGCCGCCGCGCTGAAACCGCCGGTGACCGAGGTCACCAGCTTTCGCCGCATCGGGAGTGGCCCGTTGGCGGCCGTCGACGGCAAAGCGCGTCGTATCGTCTACTACAACGCCATCCTGAAGCTGTCGCAAGATGTCGACTTCAGCTCCTGGAACGGGCTCAATTCATCCGCTTTCGCCACCCTGCTGGGCGCGACCGAGAAGGGCATCCTCGGCATCAAGCAAAACGGCAACAAGGCCGGCGACGAGCTGCGCGTCCATGGCAGCGTCACTTTCGTCGACGCGGACGGTAGCTGGCAGGCGGTGCCCTGGGTGTCGCCGGAGGTCGGCGTGGCCTCGCCGGACAACAACACCGGCCCGCCCAGCGAGGCCAAGCGATTGCTTGACAGCATTCAGGCCCTGGTCACCGAGGGCGGTGGCGACCGTACGCAGCGCAACGCGATCGTTGCGGAGGAGCTGACCCGATCGCTTCGCTGGATCCAGCTGCGCGTCGACCGGCTCGACCAGGCGTTCGTGCTCGCCGGCGGTCAGCCCCATGGCGAGTATGCGGGTGTGGCCGCGATCATTGCCGGCTCGATGGGCGGCCACGGCGTGCAGTCGCGTGCCGTGGCCACGGCCGGCAGCATCGAGAACGCTCGCCTCATCGCGCAGAAGCTCGCGGATGTCGGGCTGGTGCAGAACGACGTCGCGGCCCTGGCCGCGCAAGGGGCGGGTCCGTTCGCCGCCGACGGCGCGATGACCGAGCTGCGCGCGCTGGGCAGTCTGTTCCCGGAGGCAATCCAGATCGTGACCGCCAAGGACTCGCCGATCACCACGGTGGCCGAACTGAAGGGCAAGCGCGTCGAGGTTGGGCAGCCCGGCTCCGGTACGCGCACGAACGCCGAGGCCGTGCTGACCGCGAGTGGCGTTGCGCTGTCGGACCTGGCCTCGATCAAGGAGGCAGGCCTCGTCGAAGGCTTGCGGCTGCTGGCTGCCGGCGAGGTCGATGCGGTGATCACCACACTGGCGGCGCCGGCGCAGGCGCTCCAGGAGGCGGCTGCGACCAGCGGCATCAAGCTGCTCTCGCTGGGCACGCAGGAACGGGCGATCCTGGCCGCCGGCCACCCGGACCTCGTACCGGTGACATTGCCGGCCAACACCTACCCCGGACAGACCGCAGGGGTCGACACGGTAGCGGTCACGGCCCTCCTGGTCGGCACCACGGCGCTTTCCGACGCCACAGTCGAGGCGCTGCTGACCGAGGTCTATGGTGGCGTCGACTTTCTCCAGGCCGGCAGCACCGCCGGCGCCCTGATCTCCAAGGCCACCGCGCAGCAGGGGGTTACGCTCCCTTGGCACCCGGCGGCAGAGCGTTTCCTGCTCCGAACGACCGCGTCGCAGTAGGCACTTGGTGGGCCATCGGCAGCAGAGCTTGAGGCATTCGGCGGGCGCGCTCGGCGACGACAACGTTGGCCCAGCGCCGCCGAGCGGCGGGTCGACTAGCGCGCCGTGCAAACCCGGACGGACCCGGCGCGGTTGATCTTCGTCGATGCGACCGGGGCTGCGATATGGCGCGCGGCTACTGCCGCTGCCGCCGCGGCAAGCGTCTGGATGGCCCGACGCCACCCGAGGGTCGAGGAGGCCGTCGGCCATCATGATCAGGGCAGTTTTGGGAACGCTCGAAATTGTGCCGCAGAGCTGGCGCCTAGCAGAGAAGTCATGGCAGCAAGCAGCGTAAGCTGGCAACGGCTGGCGACGGGGAGGCAAGGAAGATGCATAAGATTGCTCCAGCGCGGATAGCGGTGGGTGCTTTGCTGGTCTGGACGGTAGCGGGAGGCGGGTCCTTGCGAGCGGCCGAGAATGGGCCGTGTGCCGAGCTGGCGGGCCAGGTGGCTGCCGCGGGCGAGATGGATTCGCGGCAGATCAGTCAGGCTTTGTTCAAGGCGGCGGATCGCGACTGCGCTGCCCTAGCCGACCAGTTGCTGCAGCATGGCGCCTCGCCGCATGCGCGCGACGGCCTGGGACGCACTGCGCTGATCAAGGCCGCGCGCGCTGGTTCGACCGCGACCGCCCGCATGTTGCTCGAGCGCGGCGCGCCGGTCGACCAGCCCGCGCTCAACGGCAGCACCGCGCTGTTCGTCGCCGTCGAGAACGACAAGGTCGACATCGCCGAGATGCTGCTCGCGGCCAATGCAGACGTGAACAGCCTCGGGCGGAGCGGACTGTCGCCGCTCGCAGCAGCCGCCTTCAACGGCGACGACCAGGTCGCCTTGCTGCTGCTGGAACGCGGGGCAAATCCCAAGGTCGCCGATCGGACCGACAAGACCCCGATCGTCTATGCCGCAGCGCGCGGCCGGGCCGCGCTCGTCCAGCGCCTGCTCGATCTCGGCATCGATCCGAAACAGCGCTACGGCCACGATCTCACCGCCCTGATGTGGACGGCGGGCCACCCGGACGAGGTTCCGGAGGCGGACGCGGTGGCGGTCGCGACCCTGCTGCTCGATCGGGGAGTAAGCGTGGACGATGCCGACGACCGAGGGCGCACGGCGCTGATGATTGCGGCCGAGCAGGGCCACCAGCAGCTGGTCGACAAGCTGCTCGCGGCCGGCGCCGTGGCCGACCGACAGGACCTTGAGGGCAAGACCGCGTTCGACCTCGCCGCTGACACGACACGCGGCAGCCTGCCGACGCCACACTGACGATCGGCTACTGACTGCCTAGATAGGCCGCCATGGCCGCGAGGTCGGCGTCGGGGAAGGTCTCGACGATGCCGGTCATGCCGGGATTGTTCCCGCGTTCCTTGGTCTTGAACTGGTGTAGGGTCAGCTCGAGATAGGGCTGCTGCTGGCCGGCCAGCCGCGGCGCCGTGCTCGCTCCGAGATAGCCTTCCATATGGCAGGACGTGCACATGCCCGCAGTGTTGGTCCGCTGCGCGATCGATGCCTGGTCGGGGGTCGCGGTCTGGTCGAGGCGTGGCCAGGTCTTGCGGGCCACGAAGGCTGCCATGGCCTTCATGTCGTCCTTGGTCATGTCGGCCACGATCCCGCTCATGACCTCGTTCTTGCGCGCGCCCGACTTGAAGTCACGGAGCTGGAAGTAGAGATAGCCTTCCTGCTGCCCGGAGATGACGGGAATTTCCGGGCTGATGGGTACCCCGGCCTCGCCGTGGCACGCGGTGCAGGTGGCGAATGTCTCCTCGACGGTATCGGCCGATGCTGGGCCTGGAGACAGCACGCGGGCAGCGCACAGCGCAGCGACCATCCAAACCCTCATCATTCGACCCTGCTGCACAAGAGAAGGGCGGGACCGAGATGGCCCCGCCCGCAACATCCCAAGCCTTTTGGCGCTAATCGGTCAAGGAGAAGGCGATGATCGAGTTGCCGCGCTTGTAGTCGAGCTGCGTGTTGCCGCCTGCGCCAACGACGATGAACTGCCGGCCATCGACCGTGTAGGAAGCGGGCGGCGCATTGACGCCGGCTCCGGCCTGGAAGGTCCACAGGATCGAACCGGTCTCGGAATCCAACGCCTCGAACGTGCCGTTGCCCTCGCCGGTGAACACCAGGCCGCCGGCCGTCGCCAACGCACCGCCGATCATCGGCTGCTCAGTCTTCACCTGCCAGCGGATCTTGCCGGTGCCATAGTCGACCGCGGTGACGTTGCCCCACTGCTCCTCGGTCGGGATCGCCTTGAAGGCGCCGCCGAGCCACAGCTTGCCGCCGGGATAGGGCGAGCTGTCGACATGGTAGGTCATCGGCTGATGCAGGTTGATCGCGTAGGCCAGACCGAGCTTGGGATCGACCGCGATCGGCGACCACTCGACGCCGCCATTCGCACCCGGCAGCATCCGCGCGCCGTCCTTGGTCGGCAGAACCCACATGTTCTCCTGCGGCACCATCGCCTCGGAGAAGCGGATGGGGCTGCAGTCCTTGCGGTCGTTGACGTAGATGTGGCCAGTCTTGCCGGCATGCAGCACGCCCGGGACCATCTTGCCGTCCTTGCCCGGGACATCGACCAGCACGGTCGGGCTGACCGAGTTGAGATCCCACACATCGTGCGCGATGTATTGGAAATGGCAAACATACTTGCCGGTGTCGAGATCGACCGCGACTAGCGAGTCGGTATAGAGATTGTCGCCGGGGCGCAGGCTGCCGTCCAGGTCCGGTGATGGATTGCCCACCACGAAGTAGATACGACGGGTGGCGAGATCCACCGACGGATTCTGCCAGACGCCGCCCCCCAGTGTCTTGTACGGGTCGCCGTTCTTCGCCAACGCTGCCTTCTCGGCCGCGATGTCGCGGTGCATGTCGCGCCCCGTGGCATCGTGAGTCGCCCAGACGCCCACCGAGTTTTCCGGGACGGTGTCGAAGTTCCACAGCAGATCGCCGGTCTTGGCGTCGAACGCCTTGACGAACCCGCGGATGCCGTACTCGCCGCCATTGGTGCCGATCAGGATCTTGCCGTCGACCGCGGTCGGCGCCATCGTCTCGCTGTAGCCCTCTTCCGGATCGGCGATCTCGACGTCCCAGACCTTCTTGCCGGTTTTGGCCTCGAGCGCCACCAGCCGGGCGTCGAGCGTCGCCATGTAGACCATGTCGCCAAGGACCGCGACGCCACGATTGTTCGGGCCGCAGCAGAAGGTGGTGATCGGCCCCAGCGCGTGGGCATAGCTCCACAGCTGCTTGCCTGTGCGGGCGTCAAGGGCGAACACGTGGTTGAAGGCGGTGGTCACGTACATGACCCCGTTGACCACGATCGGCGTCGTCTCCAGGCTGTCGCGCACGTCGAGCTGGAAGATCCAGGACGGCCGCAGCTTGCCGATATTGTCGCGATTGATCTGCCGATTCGGATAGTAGCGGGTCTGCTCGTAATTGCCGTTGGTGTGGAGGAAGTTGTTGCCGTCGCCGGCAGCGCGATTGAGGAGGTCCTGGGTGACCGTACCCATGTTGCCGTAGAGCGTGGCGTTCTTCACCTCCTCCGCCCGGCTGTCCGAAGCGGTAAACACCGCGACGAACGCCATGGCGCTAAGCGCCGACACGGCGCATAGACACTTCTTTGCCATTATTGCCCCCCTTGTTGCCGCGCGCACCGAGGTCTCTCCCGTCAGAGTTTCTGCCGGCGCCGCTGTTGAAGCCTGATTGACGATGCCTCGGTCGTCAAGCGGTCTCACAGCCCTATCACGGGAGAGTCGACGGGCTGCCGTTTGCCCCGGCGGACCGCGCCCGTCCCTTCTCGTCAAATCCTGCTCGGCAGCGGCGTCGTGACTGCCACGGAAATGACTTGCAACGGCCAGCGCGCCACTTAGGCTGCGGCGCAACGCAAGCGGCGGGGGGCAGAAATCCAATGCGCAACACGGCAGCACTCGACCCGGTTTTGGGGTCGAGCGGCGGTCTGCTCGATCGTGAGCGGATCGTGGCATCATCCGGTTTCAATCGCTGGCTGGTGCCACCTGCCGCTTTGGCGATCCATCTGTGCATCGGCATGGCCTACGGCTTCAGCGTGTTCTGGCTGCCCTTGTCGCGCGCCCTTGGCATTCAGCAGTCCGTGGCTTGCCCCGACCTTACCCTGTTCGGATCGCTGTTCACGACCAGCTGCGACTGGCGCGTCGCCGATCTCGGCTGGATGTACACCCTGTTCTTCGTTTTCCTGGGATCTTCGGCGGCACTTTGGGGCGGCTGGCTCGAGCGGGCGGGCCCGCGCAAGGCCGGCGTGGTAGCGGCCTGCTGTTGGTGCGGCGGGATGCTGATCTCGGCTTTGGGTGTCTATCTGCACCAGCTCTGGCTGATGTGGCTGGGCTCGGGCGTGATTGGCGGCATCGGCCTAGGTCTCGGCTACATCTCGCCGGTCTCGACGCTGATCAAATGGTTCCCCGACCGGCGCGGCATGGCGACTGGCATGGCGATCATGGGCTTCGGCGGTGGCGCCATGATCGGCGCCCCGCTGGCTGACATCCTGATGACCTATTTCCGCACGCCGACCAGCGTCGGGGTCTGGCAGACCTTCGTCACCCTGGCCGTCATCTACTTCGTGTTCATGCTCGGCGGCGCCTTTGGCTACCGCGTGCCGCCGGCCAACTGGCGGCCGGACGGCTGGACGCCGCCGGCCGAGTCGCGCGCCATGATCACCCAGCATCAGGTCAATCTGCGCGACGCCCACAAGACGCGCGCGTTCTGGCTGATCTGGCTGGTGCTATGCCTCAACGTCTCCGCTGGCATCGGCGTGATCGGCATGGCTTCGCCGATGCTGCAGGAGATCTTCGGCGGCTCGCTGATCGGTCTGCCCGACATCGGCTTCGCGCAGCTCGATCCCGACCAGAAGAAGGCGATCGCGGCCATCGCCGCGGGCTTCACCGGGCTGCTGTCCTTGTTCAACATCGGCGGCCGGTTCTTCTGGGCCTCGATCTCCGACCATCTCGGCCGCAAGAAGACCTATTATTTGTTCTTCCTGCTCGGCATCGCCCTCTACGCCCTTGCCCCGACGGCGGCGCATATCGGCAGCAAGGCGCTGTTCGTGCTCATGTTCGGCGTGATCCTGTCGATGTATGGCGGCGGCTTCGCGACCGTGCCCGCCTATCTCGCCGACATCTTCGGCACGCAGTTCGTCGGCGCCATCCACGGCCGCCTGCTCACGGCCTGGTCGACGGCCGGGATCATCGGGCCGGTGATCGTCAACTATATCCGCGAATATGAGAAGTCGATCGGGGTGCCTGCGGATAAGCTCTACGACGTCACCATGTATGTGCTTGCCGGGCTGCTCGTGCTCGGCCTGATCGCCAACTCGCTGGTGCGGCCATTGGCGGAGCGATGGTACATGAAGCCGGAGGAAGTGCTGGCCCTGCAGCCGCGCGCCGCGGCCACTTCCGCGGCAGGCTCGTTCGGGATCGGTCGCGGCGGCTTCGATGGCAAGGCGCTCGTCGCCTGGCTGTTGGTCGGCGTGCCGATCGCCTGGGGCGTCTGGGTCACGCTGTCCAAGGCCAGCGTCCTGTTTCACTGACTGAAGCGTTGCTCTCTACTGTCTCGCAGCGATGATGCAGGCTATCTCCCGCCAAGCGACTGAGGGGAGACTGTCCTCCGAGGGCTGACCGCCAGATCTAAGCCTTGCAGTGTGGAGCTCCCGGGTTCGAATCCCGGCGCTCAGTCCGACCGTATCGCACCGAGTGCGCGCATCCGGTAGCCTACGTTGCGTCCAACATTCGGCAATCGGTGAGAGGCCGAGCTAAGGCGCGACCAAGCCTTCCCAATCGTAGACCGGTTCAGGCGGTTCCGCATCGCGCCCCCAATCGTTCGACCGTGGCAATGCCGGTGGTAGGCCCACGCGCTCGATGTGCCCGGGCACCATCCCGCGCAGGAGGTTCGGGCAACTGCATGGGTCGCCAGCCCGGCTGGGCTGGGTCGGGCACATGCCCTGCGGTGTCACGCAGATGATCGGGGCGCCAGACGCTGGCAGCGGCCGACCGCCTGTGGTCTGCCTGTGCCAGCCGAGGCTGGTGGCGGCAAAGATCGCGCCGGCAATGCCAGCCAGAAACAACAAGGTGGGCCAGGGCGTTCGGGGCTGCGCCATCATCGCGGCTTCCTTCGACGCTGGCGCGGCAGGCACCACGCCATGATCGAACTCTACCCCAGATCACCACCCTTCATTGTGATTTTTCGCATCTGCAGCACGATTTCGTAACGGCCACAAACAGCAGGCCCGCCCGCGAGGTGCGGACGGGCCTGTTTTCGATACCGATGACTGCGGGACGGTCGCGCGCTACTTCGACAATCCGAGCAGTCGGAGCAGGGACACCCACCAACCCGTGCTCTGTGGAGCCGCGGGGGTCGCCGGACCGGAGGAAGCCTGCCGTACCGGAGCCGCTGCTGGCGGCTTGGGAGGCTGGGCTGTCTCCCGAAGCGGGGTCACCTTAACAGGTGCCGGACGCTCGGGCTCGGTCGCTGGCTTTGATGGAGCCGCTGATTCCTTTCAACCAGCCTGGAACGGGTGGTGCGTCTTGTCCTTCTTCTCGACCATGGTGCGTGCCGACGGCTCGCCGCGCACGGCGCGCTCGATCGAGAGCTTCGTGGCTTCGTAATTGTACTGCTGGATCTTGGCGTCGTCCGACGCCTCCCAATGGATGAACACGCCCACCGAGATAAACAGATCTTCGCAATCGCTCTCGGGGATCGTGCCTTCGGCGACGCAGTCGGCGACGGCCATGGCCACGCCGCGCTGGGCTGGGCCGAACATCTGCACGGCCTGCTTGGCGTCCTTGATCGTGACCTTGTTGAACATCACCGTGGCCGGCTTGGCCATCAGGTTCGGCTCGAGCACCGCGAGGAGGCCGTTCACGCCTTCCTTCTGGTTGGTCAGGGTGAGCGCGAACGCCGTCTCGGCGGCAGAGCCGCGCGGTCCGATGATCAGATCGATATGCGCCACCTCGTTACCGTCGCCGACGAGCGCCTCGCCGACGACCATCCGGTCAATCTTTGGCATGATGCCTCCCTCGTGCCTACAATCACACGGCTCTGTGCTTACACCGACCCGGAGCCAGCGCAAGCGCGAACACGTGCTTCCGCCCGGGCCGAGGTGACTTATTGCCTTGTGACAATTAAGTAATTTAAATCGCGAATGACGGCCCGTCACGTGCGGCGGCCACCAGGGCGGCGGCCAGATGGCTGGCGACGGTGAGGTCGGCGCTCGTGCCCGGATTGATCCCCGCCCGTTTCAGCTCCACGTCGAACTCGAGCAGGTCTGACTCCAGCGACGCCGGGTCGTGGGCGGTGAGCAGGCGCGCGGTGAGCGGCGCCGCACGGTCGCGGACCGCCGCCGCGGTGGCGTCGCCGTGCTTTCGCGTCACATGACTGTCCGTGAACCGGCCGAGGAAGCCCATGTAGGTGGCGGAGGTCGCCCAGGCATCGCTCCAGCCGGCGGCCCGGCAGGCCAGCATCCGCTCGACCCCGAACCCGAGCACGTCGGCGAAGCAGGTCGCATATTGCAGGGCGATCCGGTCGCGACCGGCGGCGGCACGCATGGCCTCGAGCAGGGTCACCGTCGGTTCGCTCGCGACGTCGTGCCGGTCGCTCGTGCCGAGGCCGCCGGGTGCGGCGAGACGGATCGCGCGGTAGGCCAGGACAGCATCGGCCCGCGTCAGCCCGGCCAGCACCCCGTCCAGGCTGTGCTGCAGGTCGCCGGTGCGCTCGGCCGCCGCCGCCAACGGTGCTGCCAGCAGCACGATGCCGAGATTGGTGTTCTGGCCGCAGGCGGCCGAGGTCGCCTCGACCGCAGCCAGGATCCGGGCGCCGACCGCCGCGCCGGGAGCCGCGAGGTGCGGCGCCGAGACCTCGGCGCTGGTCAGGAAGTCGGCGACCGTCATGCCGTGGCCAGCGGCATGGGCATGCACATTCCCGGGCTTCAGCGCCGCCAACTCGGCCGCGCACGCCGCGCGGTAGGCGGCCAGAATGGTCGCCTCGGCGAGGCCGCTCACGCGGCGACCCGGTCCGCGAGTAAGGCGGCCAGTTCGGCGGCGACGTTGACGGCGCACACGCTCTGGAGCCCCTGCCAGGCCGGCATGCTGTTGACCTCGAGGATCTGGAGCCGGCCATGCTCGTCCTCGATCAAGTCGACGCCCCCGTGGTCGGCGCCAACTGCAGCCGTCGCGGCTACGGCAAGCTCCGCCAGCCGCCCCTCGGCGCGGGCAGGCTCGGGGATGCCGCCCTGGCCGACATTGGTGATCCAGTCGACGCCACGCCGCGCCATCGCCGCCACGGCGGTGCCGCCCACGACGAAGACCCGAAAGTCGCGCCAAGTATCCTCGTGACGACGCAGGAAGCGCTGCAGGTAGTAGACGCCGCCGATCTCCTCCGGGGCCGGCAGCTCGTCTGGATCGCAGAGGAGGCGTAGGCCGCGCCCCTGGGCGCCGAACAGGGGCTTGAGCACGAGGCGCTCGCCCCGTGCCGCCGCCTGCTGGACCAGCAGGCGGGCCGCGTCGGGTTGCTCCACGACCCAGGTCGCCGGTGTCGGCAGGCCGGCCTGGGACAGCAGGAAGCTGGTCGTGGACTTGTCGACGCAGCGTTCGATCGCGCGGGCTGTGTTGATCACGGCGACACCCATGGCCTCGAGCGCATGGAGCAGCCCCAGCCGCAGCGTCACCTGCTCGAAGCTGCCGGCCGGGATCGAGCGGACCAGGACGGCCCGCGGCAGCCGGGTGAGCGCGCCCAGCCGTACCTCGCCCGCGCCGATGGCGAAGCTGCAGTCGGCAAGGTCGATCCGTTCAACCGAAAGTTGATGCCGCTCCAGAGCCTGCCGCAGGCGCAGCCCATGCCAGCCCTCGGCACGACCGCCGAGGATGGCGATGTCACGCGGCGCCATCGCCGAACGACTGCTCCAGCAGGTCGGGCGCCAGCTTGCCCGCGGCGAAGGTTCGGCCGGAATCGAGGCAAGTGACCAGGACCCGGGCCGGGCTGAACAGCATCGGGTCGATCTTATAGAAGTCGAAGCCTGAAATCCTTGAACACGCGGGCGAACGGCTTGCCGTAGTCGCGCGAGCTGGCGCTGGGCAGCTGCTCGGCCAGCTCGCGCGCCTCGCTCTCGGGTCCGGTCACGAACAGCTGCACCTCGCCGCCGAACAGGATCGCATCGTTGGTCCGGCCCATCGCAGTCAGGAAGTCGGGCGAGGGCGGGGGCAGGGGTGCGGTGCCGATGCCGTCGCGCACCCGGCGCAGCGGAAAGCCCAACGTGTGCAGCTTGTGTAGCGCCACCTCCAGCACGCGCGCGGTGATCTGCACCGCACCGGCGAGGCTGCTGGTCGGCGTCAGGATGAAGGTGAGCGCCGAGGGTGCCAGGCCGCAGTCGGTGGCGACCTGCGCCACCAGCTCGTCAGGGGGTGGCCGGTCCGTCTCCAGCACGAAGAAACCCCAGAATGCCTCGGTATCGGTATAGCCGAGCTCGGTGAATAGGGTCTCCTTGGCGGCCCGCGCGCGGCCCGGCCCGGATGCCATGGCATGATAGGCGCCGTCGCCTTCGCCGTGGGCCAGGCTCCAACCCGCGTACTGGCTGGCGAGGCAGGCCAGGACCGGATCGCTGGTTGAGACCGAGACCCGGAATGGCCATGCCGGGAACGGCGAGCCGGCGGCGAGCTCGACGCGGCCGAGCCCGCCCAGGCAGATCTCGGCGATCCGCCGGCCGGCCTCCAGGCCGCCCACCGCCGCGATGCCGGCATCGACGATGGTGGCGCCGGCCTCCGTGCGGGTCACCTCGAGCCGCAGCGCCCGCGCATCCCGGCAGAGCTGCGCCACCTGGGGCTGCGCAAGGCGGCCGAGACTGGGCCGGCTGCGAGCGCTTGGGTCGTCCGGCGCATCGTTCATGGCTGCTCCAAAAGGCGTCTTGTTAACTTTCTCACCGGGCAGGTGGATGCACCATCACCGATGCGAATCCGTCCCTTCCGGCATGCTCGCATCGACGCCAGCATTCCGACTGGGTCATCCGGCGCCGGATCTACCGCCTGCCGCGGGTATGAGCAACTCCTGCATCGCACGCTCGCGGGCTAGCAGCAGAGCCCGGACCGACGTGGAATCGCCGGCCTGCGCCAGCACGGTGCAGATCGGACCGCCCAACTCGACCCGAGCTCCTTCGGGCGAACGATCGGCAGTCCAGTCAGGCCATGCGAACCGCACCGGAATCTCAAGCGGATAGGGCGCGTAGACGATGAGCGAGCCGGCGGCACCACTGCGCAATGAGGGTGCCGGCACGGCTAGCCCGTGGCAGGCATCGACATGCGCACGCCACAGGTCGAAGTCGAGCGTGCCTCGATACGCATCGAGTGCGGCACCCGGGCGCGGGTTGGTCTCCAGCACGCTCACGCTGTCGCCCGCTACCAATGCATCGACGCTGGTCAAACCCCTGAGCTCGAAGTGGATGGCAAGGCTGGTTGCGGCGTCGGCTAGGCGGTCACGCGCAATGGAGGTCAGGTTGGCTGGCGCCACGGCGCCGGCGAAGCGAAACCGCTGCCGCGCCCGCGGCGTTGCCCATTGCTCGCTGAAGGCGAGCACTCGGCTGCCGAGAAGGAGCGCCGAAACCGGTCGTCCGCGCGCGCGCCGCTGCCAGTACCAGCCGCGGCCGCGCGGCGGTCGCGGTCCGGCTGGGCGGACGTGACCGCCGCCGGCCCCGCCCGCCCGCTTGCATAGCCAGCCATCGGTGTCCGTGGGCGCGCGATCGCGGATCTCGGGATGGGCGATGCCCAAACCTCGCAGCACTGCTGCGAAGGCGAACGGATCCTTCACCCGTCGCACCACCGCCGGCAGATTGCCCCAGATCGGTCGACCCGCGGCGAGTTCGCCCAGCAGCGTGGTGGCGCGCTCGAAGCCGGAGCCCCAGATCAGCGCAATCGGTGCCGGCGCCAGCCGCGTGGCGGCGGCCAGCAGCGGGCGGCGCCGGAAGTTCCAGCGCCGGTCCACTGGCACGCGCAGCCAGCGCTCCGCTGCATCCCTGGTATCCAGGTCGCCGAACGCGTCGAGCACGATCGGGGCGAATCCGGCGACGCGCGCCGCCTGAGCCAGCGACCGGCCGGACAGCGCGCAGATCAGGACCGGCTCAGCCCGCGGCATGCCGCCGGGCGGTCTCGAACGCCTCGACGACCCCTATGTAGCGGCGCGGCTCGGCGTCGCGCATCGCGGCCAGCAGCTCGTGCTCGGTCTTGAACTTGATGTTGCCGACCGCGAGCGCACCAACCCCGACGCCGTTGGTCCCGGCGAGCGGCGTACCGTCGGCGAATGCATCGATGCCCTCCAGCCCGGCCGGCGGCACGGCATTGACGTCCAATGCCACCAGCAGCTGCTTGGCGGTCGCGAGCTGGCTCGTGCTCAGGATCTGCGTGCCGGCGCGGCCGGCGGCCAGAATGATCTGCGCGTCGGCGATGATCGCCAGCCGGCCGGACTCCTCGCTGCCGTCGGCCGGCGTCATCGCCACCCCGAACCGCTCGCCATACTCGTCGCAGGTGGCGGTAACCCGCTGCAGGCCGTCATAGCCGACCAAGGTCACCTTGGCGCCGGCCTGGGCCGCGATCAGCGCTGCGATCTTGCCGACAGGCCCGGTGCCACCGAACACGGCCACCTCACTGCCCGCGAGGTTCGCGTTCCTGGCACGCAGGTGCTTCTCCACGACCGCGATCATGCCGGCGGCCGTGGTGAATGCACCGGATGGGTCGGCCATCACCGAAATCTGGAAATGGGGCGGCACCATGGCAAGTTTGG
This sequence comes from uncultured Alphaproteobacteria bacterium, assembly GCA_963798145.1. Taxonomy (GTDB): domain Bacteria; phylum Pseudomonadota; class Alphaproteobacteria; order Geminicoccales; family Geminicoccaceae; genus Benzoatithermus. Next base: position 106,784 of record CAWCSG010000014.1, on the reverse strand, counting down.
CCGCCTCCAGCATGTTGATCGCGAGCAGCGGCTCGCGCCCGCCGATCAACACCGCCGTGTGTCGCCCGTCCTGCGGCGCGCGGCTGAAGATCGCGTCCTGGACGAGGCCCGCGACCTCCTTCAGGTCGACGTCGGTGTACGGGACGATGACGTCGAACCCCGCATCCGTCGCCATGTTTACGTCGAACGGGCTGACGTTCTTGAGCGGCGTGACGAAGTGCAGGATGGATTTCGGCTCGCTCATCGACGTCTCCCGGAGATTGCGTCCCGTTCTGCACCCGTCCCGGCCCGCTGCCAAGCTGTCGGGGGGCGGTCAGTCGGCGACGATGATCTCGGCACCCCGGTTGCGGGCGGATGTGACCAGGAACCGCAAGTCTGAAAAGCGCCGTCGGGCGTCCCAGACCAACTCGGTAGCCTGCGCCTCGCCACCGAGGAGAGCGAAGCCGGTCGGGCCCCATGAGCTCTGGCCGACCCCGGCGATGCCTTGCGCCTCCAGCCAGGCCAGTGCCTCGCTCACCGCCGCACTGGTGAACCGGCCACCCTGGGCCGGGGCGAAATAGTCGCCGACCTCGCGCTGGATCAGGCCAACAGCCTGGCCGACCGCTACCAGATCCGTCGTGACGAGCCCGGGCAGCAGCCGCATCACCACCTCCCGGCAGAGCACACCGGCGAGTTCCTCTGTGTAGGGTGGCAGGCGCTGGAACGCGCCGCTTTCGCCGCTGCCATGCAGGCCCGAGACCGCGCGATCGAAGATCAGCAGCACCCGCCATGGATCGGGAAAGGGCAGCCGCGCGGTGACGGGGGGTGGCGCTCCGTCCGCGGCACTGCCGCCGTCCAGGATGAAGCCGCCATGCTGGAACGCGCCGATGCCGATGCCCGAGCGCGAGCCCCGCTCCAGCAGGCCCGCGATCTCGGGTGCCGTCACCTCGCGGCCGGCCAAGCGTGCCAGGCCCATGCCCATGGCCAAGGCGAGCTGCGTGCCGGAGCCGAGGCCGGCATGAGCGGGGATCGCCGCTTCGATCGTCACCCGAATGGGCGGGAGATCCCAGGCCGTGGTTAGCCGTTCGAGCACGTCCGTTGCTCTGACCGTCTCGCCAACTCCTTGAACCTCCGACGTGACCGCGTGTGCGAACCCGATGCGGGTCGCGAGCTTCTCGATCGCGAGCCCGAATCCGCCAAAGCGCCGTCCGAGCCCCCCGTGCAGGTCGAGAAAGCCCAGATGTAGACGGGCGGGCGCGGTGACTCGCACCTGGGTCAAATCGGGTAAACCTTGTTACGCTCCGCCCGTACCATCGCTCCAGCTCCATTGACCGGCCGGATCGATAGGCCAGCCTGCGTCGCAGTCAATCTCGCTCACTCTGGCCGGTGGCACACCGCTTCGAGCCGGTGGCCGTCCGGGTCGAGGACGAAGGCGGCATAGTAGCTCGGGTGGTAGTGCGGGCGCAGGCCAGGGGCGCCGTTGTCGGTGCCGCCCGTGGCCAGCGTCTCACGGTAGAAGGTATCGACAGCACGACGGTTGGCGGCGCGAAAGGCGATATGCTGCCCGTCGGGCGAAACTGGCGGCGCCCCTGGAACCCGTGCGGCACCGATCCAGAATACCGGTTCGGGTGCGCCCAGCGCGCCATAGCCTGCGCCGATGAAGTCCGGCGCGTCGGTGATCTCCATCGCCACCTTGAAGCCGAGCGCGCCCAGCGCCTTATCGTAGAACGCGCGCGATCGCGCATAGTCCGAGACGGGCAGCGAGATGTGATCGATCATGGCAGGTCCCCTGAAGCCTTGTTGCCGGGCAGTCTAACGGACGGCGGCTTCGCCCTCTACGTCCACTGGCCGTTCTGCAAGGCTAAGTGCCCGTATTGCGACTTCAACAGCCACGTCCGCAATGGCGTGGACCATGACCGGTGGACCCGTGCGCTGCTGGCCGAGCTTGATCATTTCGCCGCGCTGACGCTCGGCCGCACGCTGCGCTCGATCTTCTTCGGTGGCGGCACGCCCTCATTGATGGCACCCGCGACCGTGGCTGCGTTGATCGAGCGCGCGGCCGACCGCTGGCGGTTCGCCGATGATATCGAGATCACCCTAGAGGCGAACCCGACCTCGGTCGAGGCCGAGCGGTTTCGCGGCTATGCCGCGGCTGGGGTCAACCGGGTCTCGCTGGGTGTGCAGGCGCTCGACGATGCCGACCTGCGCTTCCTCGGCCGCGAGCACAGCGTGGCCGAGGCCCTGCACGCGGTCGCGCTCGCCGGCGCCATCTTCCCGCGCCACTCGTTCGATCTGATCTATGCCCGGCCTGGACAGACGGAGGCGGCATGGGTGGCGGAGCTCGAGCGGGCGCTCGGCCATGCCGGCGGGCATCTGTCGCTCTATCAGCTGACCATCGAGCCCGGCACGCGGTTCCACGCAATGGTCGAGCAGGGCCGGCTGGTGCCGCTCGACGAGGATCTGCAGGGTCGGCTCTACGAGACCACGCAAGCAGTACTCGGTGCTGCCGGCCTGCCGGCCTACGAGATCAGCAACCATGCGCGGCCGGGCCATGAATCGCGCCACAATCTCGTCTATTGGCGCTACGGCGACTATGTCGGCATCGGCCCCGGTGCCCATGGCCGGCTGAGGATCGACGGTGCGCGCGTCGGCACCAGCACGCAGCGCGTGCCGGAGCGCTGGCTGGCCCAGGTTGAGGAGTTGGGCCATGGCGAGGCGCCGCGAGAGGCGATCGCGCGCGGGGCGCAGGTGCTGGAGCTGCTGATGATGGGGCTGCGCCTAGAGGAAGGCGTTCCGCTCGCTCGGATCGAGCAGGCGAGTGGCCGGCCGTTGCGCCAGACCGTCGATGCGAAGGCGCTCGATGCGTTGATCGGCGCCGGTCACGTCACAGTTGCCGAGGGCCGGCTCGCCGCCACCGGTGCGGGTCGTCAGCGTCTCGATACTGTGTTGCGCGCCCTGGTCTGAGCGCCTTGCACGCGCCTGTGCAGCGCACCATTCTGCTGCGAAGACTTCAGATCCATCACCCGAATCCGGTCCAATGCGCGTGCTGCTCTCGCTATGCCTGTTGTTCCTCCTGCCGCTCCTGGTCTCGGCCGGGCTCACCGTGGCGGCGCGCGCGGATCATTGGAGCCGGGCGCGCTGGGACAGCTCCGGCCAAGCGCCCGACCCGGCCGCCACTCCAGATGCCGTCGTGCAGGTTTATGCCGCCCGGACCTGGGGCTGGAAGGGTGCGTTCGCGGTGCATTCATGGATCGTGATCAAGCCCGATGGCGCCGCGAGCTACGATCGCTACGAGGTGGTCGGCTGGGGCGTGAGCCGGGGCGGCTCGTCCGTGCGCCGCAACCTGCGGCCGCCGGACGGCCGCTGGGCGGGCAACGAGCCGATGCTGCTGGCCGAGCTGCGCGGCCCGGCGGCAGCGGCGGCGATCCCTCGGATCGAGGACGCGATCGCGCGCTACCCCTATCCCAGCTCCTACGTCACCTGGCCCGGACCGAACTCGAACACCTTCGTCGCCTGGGTCGTGCGCGAGGTGCCCGAGCTGCGCGTAACGCTGCCGTCGACCGCGATCGGCAAGGATTTCCTGCCCGGCGGCCAGCTCGCCGCCTGGGCGCCGAGCGGCACCGGCTTCCAGCTCTCCTTCGCCGGCATCATCGGCCTCACCGTGGCCGTGGAGGAGGGCTTGGAGCTCAATCTCCTGGGCCTGGTGGTCGGCGTCGACCCGAAGGGGTTGGCGATCAAGCTGCCGGGGTTGGGCCGTCTCGGCGCCGGCTGACGGTGTCAGTGGCCTGCCGGCGATGAGGCGTGCTAACACCGCGGCGGAGGCCAAGCCGTGACGATCACCCTAAACCAGCTGCGCATTTTTTGGGCCGTGGCGCACGGCAAGTCGCTGACGCGCGCGGCCAAGCAGCTGGGCGTGACGCAGCCGGCATTGTCGCAGCAACTGGCGAAGCTCGAGCAGGCGCTGGGCGGGCAGCTGTTCGACCGGGTCAACAACCAGCTCGTCCTCACCGATGCCGGCCGGTTCCTGCTGCGCAAGGCCGAAACCGTGCTGGCAGAGATGGATGAGGCCGAGGCCGGGCTTGCCGACTTTCGCATGGGCCGCCGCCGACGGATCTCGGTCGGTGCGTTAGCTTCGATCGGTCGGACGATCGTGCCCGAGGCCTATCGCCTGGCGCTGGAGCACGTGCCGGACCTGGAGCTTGACCTGCACGAGCTGGCGCCGGCCGAGGCGCTCGAGCAGCTTTACGGGCGCAACCTGCAGCTGGCGCTGCTGTCTTCGGTCTCCGTGGCGGCGAACGGCGTCTCGTTCACGCGGGTCGACGTCGCCCGCGACCCCTACGTCTTCGCGGCACCCCGTGGCATGGATCTCGACCGGGTGGTCGACCCGGAACGGGACCTGACGGCGGAGCAGCGGCGCGTGCTCAACCGGACCATCCAGTTCAATTTCGGCAACCTGCACAACCAGCGCGTCGACGAATGGTACCGCCGGGTTCTGCCGCGCCATCAGGTGACAGCCTGCTGCCGCACGTACGAGTCGGCGCTGGCGATGGTCCAGGCGGGTCTGGGGGTGGCTCTGGTCCCGCAGCTGTGCGCCCAGCTCGGCGGCAAGGTGGTCTATGACGTCGACCTCTATGCCGTGCCCGAGCTGGAGAGGCCAATCGTGGCGCTGATCCCGCCGCAATATCGCCGCGCCGAGCCATTTGCGACATTTCTGGATTGCCTCGCCCGTGCGGCCGGAGCGCTGACCCCGCCGCCGGTCGGACCGAGCCCGCCATTTCTGGGCGTCGGACGCGCGTTGGCGGAAGAGACATTGTCGATTGCCTGATCGTCATTGCCTCATAAGCATTTACGCATGGCACCGAACACTCGTCAGACGGCGTGCGCGATCCCAAATTGAATGAACCGACGCCCAGCCGGTGTTCGGCGTATCAACTAGGGAGACTACGGTCATGACGAAGAAGGTGTGGACGGCCCCGAAGGTTGCGACGACCACGGTGAGCATGGAAGTCACCATGTACTTGCCGGCTCAGGTCTGAGCAGAACCATCTGAGACGTCGCCGGCGGAGCGCCCTGACATGCGCGTGCGCGTGCTGGGCGCGGCCGCCGGCGGCGGCTTTCCCCAGTGGAATGCGAATAGCGAAGCCTGTCGGCGGGCGCGGCGCGGCGATCCGTTGGCCAAGCCAGCAACCCAGGCCTCTATTGCAGTTTCGGCGGACGATCAGCGCTGGCTGCTGTTGAATGCCTCGCCGGATCTGCGGCAGCAGATCGAAAGTATCGCGGCCCTGCAGCCCACCGCTGGTCTGCGTTCGTCGCCAATCGCCGCGATCGTGCTGACCAACTCCGACGTGGATGCCGTGGCCGGTCTGCTTCATCTGCGCGAGGGCACTCCGTTTGTGCTCTACGCGCATCCCAAGGTGCTGGCGGTGCTCGACCGGAATCCGATCTTCGAGGTTGTGGATCGCGCTCTGGTGCCGCGGCGCGAGCTGGCGCAGGAAGATCTCGTGAACGTGATCGACGCGGCGGACGGGTCATTGGGGCTCGCCATTCGCCCCTTTCTGGCCCCAGGCAAGGTGCCGCTATATCTGGAACGTGAGAGCGAGAAGGTCGATACGGCGGCGCTCGACGGCGACACTCTGGGCATAGAGATCGAGGCGGACGGCAGCCGGATGGTCTATCTGGCCAACTGCGCGCAGCTCACGTCTTCGCTGCTGGAACGAGTGGCCGGTGCCGACATTCTGTTCCTCGACGGGACGCTGTGGCGCGACGACGAGATGATCGAGCAGGGGGTAGGCCGCAAGACCGGCCGGCGGATGGGTCACATCTGCATGAGCGGCCCAGACGGCGCCATCGCCCGCCTGCGCGGGGTCCCGGTCGGGCGGCGAATCTTCATCCACATCAACAACACCAACCCGGCCTTGCTCGCCGACAGCGCCGAGCGCGCCGAGCTCGAGGCCGCTGGTTGGGAGGTCGCCTATGACGGCATGGAGCTGACGCTATGACCGAGAGCCGCTACGCCGCGCTCGAGACCGCTGACCAGCTGGAAGCCGCGCTGCGCGAGATCGGGGCGGAGCGCTACCATATCCTGCATCCGTTCCACCGCCTGCTGCACACCGGCCGGCTCGACCAGGGCCAGGTCCAGGCTTGGGCGCTGAATCGCTACTATTACCAGAGTCGCATCCCGATGAAGGACGCAGCTCTCGTCTCGCGCTGCGAGGATCGCGAGCTGCGCCGCGAATGGCTGGTGCGTGTGCTCGACCATGATGGCATGGGCGACCAGGAAGGCGGCATCATGCGCTGGCTGCGCCTGTGCGAGGGGGTCGGGCTCGACCCGGTCTATGTGCGCTCCGAAACCGGCATCTTGCCCGCGACCAAATTTGCCGTGGACGCCTATGTCCGCTTCGTGCGCGATCGGCCGTTGCTCGAGGCAGTCGCGTCGTCGCTGACCGAGCTGTTCGCCCCCAAGATCCACGAGGAGCGCATCCCGGGGCTGCTGCAGCATTACAGCTTCGTCAGCGAGGAGATGGTGGCCTACTTCCGCCGCCGGCTCGACCAGGCGCCGCGCGATGCCGGCTTCGCGCTAGGCCTATGTCCGCGAGCATGCCGACACCGCGGAAAAGCGCCAGGCCGTTGCCGAGGCGCTGATTTTCAAGTGCAACGTGCTCTGGGCGCAGCTGGATGCCTTGCACCACGCCTATGTGCTAGGCGGCGGCGTACCGATGGATGCCTTCCAGCCGGCCCAATCCATGGGGAAGGCCGCGGCATGAGCCTGGAAGCCGTCAGCGAGACCGACCGCGTGGCCCTGCCGGCCTGGGTGCGGTTGCATTTCGATCGGGTTCGCGACCGCTGGGTCCTGCTGGCGCCGGAACGGGTTCTATTTCCATGCGCGACTTCGGTAACCATTCTGGAGCGCTTGGATGGCGGCCGCGGCGTCGGCGATCTGGTCACCGCCCTGGCAGACGAGTTCGAGGCACCGCGTGCGGAGATCAGCACTGACGTGCGGCAGATGCTGCAGAGCCTCGCCGATCAGGGCTTCCTGGCCGTGGACGGGCCGGCATGAACGCGCCGATCACCGGTGCCTTCGCACGCCAGCAGCCCTGGACCGAGCCGCCGATGGGGATGCTTGCCGAGCTTACCCATCGGTGCCCGCTGCAATGCCCCTACTGCTCTAATCCGCTGGAGCTCGAGCGTGTCACCGGCGAGCTCACGACGGCCGAATGGTGCCGGGTGCTGGACGAGGCGGCCGAACTGGGCGTGTTGCAGGTCCACCTATCCGGTGGCGAGCCGACGGCGCGCCAGGATCTCGAGCAGATCGTGGCCCACGCGCGGGCCGCCGGCCTCTACACCAACCTGATCACAGCGGGCGTGCTGCTCGACCAGCCGCGCCTGCGGCGGCTGCGGGAGGCCGGGCTTGACCACGTCCAGCTCAGCCTGCAGGCGGCCAACGCCGCCACCGCCGACCGAATTGGCGGCTACCGCGACGGGCATGCGAAGAAATTGGTGGTGGCCCGTGCAATCCGGGCCGAGGGCCTGCCGCTTACGGTCAACGCCGTCGTGCATCGGCAGAATCTCGACCAGCTCGAGGCGATGGTGGCGCTGGCCCTGGAGCTGGGCGCACACCGGCTCGAGGTAGCGCATGTCCAGTATTATGGTTGGGCGCTGAAGAACCGCGCCGCGCTGATGCCGACGCGCGAGCAACTCGAGGCCGCGACCGAGGTGGTCGAGAGCTCGCGACGTGAGCTGCGCGGCCGCCTCGCCATCGACTATGTGATCCCCGACTACTGGGCCAAGCGGCCGAAACCCTGCATGGGCGGCTGGGGCAGCAATGTGCTCAACGTCACGCCGCAGGGCCGGGTGATGCCGTGCCACGCCGCGGCCTCGATCCCTGGGCTCGCCTTCACCTCGGTGCGCGAGCGGCCGCTGCGCTGGATCTGGCAGGAGAGCCCCGCCTTCCAGACCTTCCGCGGTACCGATTGGTTGCCTGACCCCTGTCGCTCTTGTGCGCTGAAGGAGGTCGATTTCGGCGGTTGCCGCTGTCAGGCGATGGCGCTGGCCGGTGATGCGACCGCCACCGATCCCGCCTGCGAGCTGTCGCCGCTGCACGAGGCCCTGTTCAGCGTCGCCCGGGCCGAATCTGCAGCGCCGCCGCCGCCCTTCATCTACCGCCGACCCAAGCGCGAGGCGCCAGAGCAGGGTCCGGTCCGCCTGCAGGCGGGCGAGTACGTCTGAAACTCGGGCATTGGGCATCTGCTGCGGTAGGTCGCCCGGGGCTGAGCATGTCGGGCCTTGCGGATGCTGCACTGCAGGTGCCACGTAGTCGCCCGATCGTCGGCGTGGCGATTGCCGCGCCCACCGTGGAGAAAGCCATGACACTCAGCCGACGTGCCGTCCTGGGCACCGCTTCCGCCAGCGCGTTCGCGGCGCCGTTCGTGATGCGTCGCGCGGCCCTCGGTGCTGACCCGATCAAGGTCGTGGGCATCCACGACGCCTCCGGCGGGCTCGACATTTACGGCCAACCGATGATCGCCACCTTGGGTTTCGCCGTCGAGGAGATCAACGCGGCCGGCGGCCTGATCGGACGGCCGATCGAGCTGATCAACTACGATCCGCAGTCGAGCATCCAGCTCTACACACAGTTCGCGACCCAGGCCGCGACCAAGGATCGGGCGGCCGTGGTGCATGGCGGGATCACCTCGGCGTCGCGCGAGGCGATCCGGCCGATCCTGCGTCGCTACGAGACGCTCTATTTCTACAACACGCAGTACGAAGGCGGCGTCTGCGACCGCAACACCTTCTGCACCGGCTCCGGGCCGGGGCAGAATGTCGGCCGGCTGGTGCCGCACATCATGGGCGAATGGGGCAAGAAGGCCTACATCGTCGCGGCCGACTACAATTATGGCCAGATCACCAGCAAGTGGGTGACCAAATTCATCCGAGAGGGTGGCGGCGAGGTGGTGGGAGCGGAGTTCTTTCCGCTCGACGTCACCGACTTCGGCGCGACCATCAAGAAGATCCAGGCCGCTAAGCCCGACATGGTGATCTCCGTGCTGGTCGGTGGCGCGCACGTCTCGTTCTACCGGCAATGGGCCGCGGCCGGCATGAAGCAGGCGATCCCGATGGCGTCGACGACGTTCGGCGCCGGCAATGAGAACCGGCTGCTGACGCCAGAGGAGGCGGAGGGCATCGTCGTCTCCTACGCCTACTTCCAGGAACTGCGCACGGCGTCCAACCTCGCGTTTCTGGACCGCTTCAAGGCGAGCCTGGGCGACAAGACGCCCTATCTCGGCGCCGAGCTCGCGATGATGACCTTTCACGGCCTGCATACCTGGGCGGGTGCCGTCGCCCAGGCCGGGACGACCGACCGGATGAAGGTGATCGAGGCGCTCGAGAGCGGCATCGGCTTCAATGGCCCGGCCGGCAAGACCATGATCGACCCGCAAACGCACCACAACATCCTGAACGTCCATCTGGCGCAGGTGAAGAACGGCTTCTTCGAGGTGCTGGTCACCTATCCCGACCAGCCGCCGATCGACACGCAATCGGTCTGCAACCTGCTGACCAATCCGGACACCAACCAACAGTTCGTGGTCGACGTGAAGATCTGAGCCGTTGGATCTTGCGCTCGCGATCGGGCTGCAGACGCTCAGCGCCATAGCGACGCTGGTGCTGATCAGCCTCGGGCTCGCCGTGATCTTCGGCATGATGCGAGTCATCAACCTTGCCCATGGCGAGTTCCTGATGCTGGGCGGCTATGCCGCCATTCTCAGCCATCAGGCGGGGCTGAACGTCTGGCTGGCGATGCTAGGGGCTGCCCCGCTCACGGTCGGTGCCGTCGGGCTCGTGGTCGAGCGGCTGATCATCCGGCCGCTCCACGGCCGCATGGTCGATACCATGCTGGCCACCTGGGGCCTTTCCCTGCTGCTGATCGGCGGGGTGACCATGCTGTTCGGCAATTCGGTCACCGGCTTCTCCGCACCCCTGGGCAGCGTCGCGATCGGTAGCTTTCGCACCTCAGGCTACGAGCTGTTCCTGATCGGTGCCGCCGCCTCCCTGCTGGCCACGGTGTACCTGACTCTGCGCTGGACCAGTCTCGGCCTGATCGCTCGCGGCACCATGCAGAATGCCGAGATGGCCGCAGCCCTGGGCGTCGACCCAGGGCGCATCCAGGCCATGACCTTTACCCTAGGCGCCGCCCTGTCGGGGCTGGCCGGCGGCCTGATTGCGCCTCTGTCCGGCGTGGTGCCGACCATGGGCGCGGCCTACATCGCCAAGGCGTTCATCACCGTGATCACCGGCGGCAGCGCCATCCTGGCCGGCACGTTGTCGGCCTCCACGCTCCTGGGCACCGTGGCCACGCTCGGCACCTTCCTGACCACGCCGGTGCTGGGCGAGGTGGCGCTGCTGCTGGCGGCGGTGATCCTGCTGCGCCTGCTGCCACGTGGCATCACCGGCCGGTACTTCCGGCGCGCTTTGTGACGGCAGGGCCGCGCCTGGTGCTGGAGCTGCTGGCCGCGATCCTGGCGGCAGCGCTCGCCATCTGGCTGCTGCCGCAGCTGCTGGAGCTGTTCGCGTTGATCAACGCCACGGTCTACGTGGCATTGGCCGTGTTGGCCCTGAGCCTCGCCCTGATCTGGGGTTTCGGTGGCATCCTGTGCTTCGGGCAGACCACCTTTTTCGGACTCGGCGCCTACGCCTACGCCGTGGCCGCGATCAATCTCGGCGACAGCACGCCGGCGGTGCCGATCGCGCTGCTGGTGCCGACCCTGGCGGCGGTGGCGCTCGGCTATTTCATGTTCTACGGCCGGCTCGGCGACGTCTACATGGGCGTGATCACGCTCACCGTGACGCTGATTCTGTTCAAGCTGGTCAACTCGACCTCCGGCGACCAATGGGCGATCGGCCGGGCGGCGCTTGGCGGCTACAATGGCATCCCGGCGACCCCGCCGCTGAACTGGCCGGGTGACCCCGCCGCTGCGCTGACGCCGACGCAGATCTTCGCCGCCGCGGTCGCCTGCCTCGCCGGCTGCTATGTCGCCGCGCGCCTCGTGCTCGCGTCGCGCTTCGGGCGGGTCGTGGTCGCGGTCCGCGAGAACGAGCTGCGCGCCGAGCTGCTGGGCTATGACGTGCGGCTGCACAAGCTCGGCGTCTTTGCGCTGGGTGGGCTGATCGCGGGCGTGGCAGGCATCCTGTTCGCCAACTGCGTGTTCGTCAGCCCAACCATGTTCGGGCTCGCCTATGCCGCCCAGGCGATCATCTGGGTGCTCGTGGGTGGGCTCGGCACGCTGGTCGGTCCGGCCGCTGCCGCAATCCTGCTGCAGATGGTGACGAGCTGGGCCGGCACGCTGCAGGGCTTCGACTCCAACCTGCTGCTGGGGGCGATCCTGATCGCCACCGTGCTGGCACTGCCGCGGGGGCTGCTGCCGACCGCGCAGGCGCTCATGGCGAGGCTGCGGCGATGACGTCGCTGCTAGCCGTGGAGCACCTGACCATGCGGTTCGGCGGCGTGGTCGCCGTCGACGACGTGAGCCTCGCAGTCGGCGCTCGCGAGCTGCGCTGCCTGATCGGACCCAACGGCGCCGGCAAGAGCACGCTGCTCAAGTGCCTGACTGGTCAGATCCGGCCGAGTGCCGGCCGCGTCCTCTGGCGTGGCCGCGACGTCACCGGGCAGGCGGCCTTCCGCATTGCCCAACTCGGCATCGGCATCAAGACCCAGGTGCCGGCACTGTTCGACCGCCTCACCGTGCGCGAGGGGATTGAGCTGGCGGTTCGGGGGCAGGGTGCGACCGGGGCACGCCGGGTTGCGGGCGACGTCCTCGAACGGCTGGGCATCGGCGGGCTCGCCGACTGCATGGTGGGACTGCTTGCCCATGGCCAGCGCCAGTTGGTCGAGCTGGCTATGGTCATCGCTCCTCAGCCCGAGCTGATCATCCTCGACGAGCCGACTGCCGGGATGACTGCCAGGGAGACGCAACGCACGGCGGAGCTGATCCAGGAGCTGAATCGCGACCATGCCATCGTTGTGGTCGAGCATGACATGGCGTTCGTGCGCCGGATCGCGGGCTCGGTCACGGTGCTGCATCAGGGGCGCGTTCTGATGGAGGGCAATGTCGTTCAGGTGCTGGCGGACCCGGTCGTGCGCGACGTCTATCTCGGCCGGGCGGCCTCGTGAGAGACCCGCCTTTGCTGGCCGTGTCCGGACTGCACGCCGGCTACGGCCGGATCCGCGTGCTCGACGGGGTGACGTTCCAGGTCGCCGCCGGCACCTGTGTCGGCATCCTAGGCCATAATGGCATGGGCAAGTCGACGCTGCTCAAGACGATCATGGGACTGCTGCCGGCGACCGCCGGGACAATAGCCTGGCGCGGCCAGGCGATCGGCGACCTCCCCGCACACCGACGCGCCCGGCTGGGGCTCGGCTACGTGCCGCAGGGCCGCCAGATCTTCCCAGGCCTCTCGGTGCGCGACAATCTGCGCTTCGCCGCGCTCGCCAAGGGCAGGCCACCGGCGACCGTCGACACGGTGCTGGCCGACTTTCCGGAGCTTCGGCGGCTGCTTGACCGGGCAGGCGGCGCCTTGTCCGGGGGAGAGCAGCAGCTGCTGGCTCTGGCACGGACTTTGTGTGGCGAGCCCAGCCTGATCCTGCTCGACGAGCCCACGGAGGGCGTCCAGCCTTCGATCATGCAGGTGCTGGCAGCGCGCCTTTCCGAGCTTCGCCGGCGGCGTGGCGTGGCCCTGCTACTGGTCGAGCAGAATCTCGACTTCATTCAGGCGCAGGCCGACCGCATCCTGCTGATCCAGCGGGGCCGCATCGAGCGCGAGCTACAGGGGACCGAGCCAGAGGGAGTTTAACTCGTCTCCGAGTTCACGATCCCGCCTTCGCAGGACCGTGAAACGTCGGACACTCGTTCGGGTCTCAACGTCCCACAATCTGGCTTACAGCGGCTTGGGCGTGTTCTCCGTTGAGCCCCCGACCGGCGTGATCGGCAAGGGCTTGCTGGAGGGAGCGACCAGATCATGCGTACTGCCGGTGGTGGCGATGTTCTCCGGCGCCGGACCGTCGGACGCCTTGCCGGCAACCTCGCCAGGAACCACACCAGACACGACCGGATCATTTCCGGCGGTGACGGTGTCGCTGCCGATACCCACCCCGGGGGCCAACAGTTCCCCGGTAGCCGCCATGACATCCAGCAACTGCTCGCTCTCTTTCGGACCGATCAGGGCGAACACCAGGTTACCCCGGCGCCAATTGAGCGAGACATGGCCCTCGGGCACCAGCGTGAGCGCCACGTCGGCGTCACTGCCGACAGCGCCCACGAACAGGTACACGCGCCGGTGCTCCGAATCCTCGTAGATCAGCCGGATCGGCGGCGCTTCTCCACCCTTCAGCGCATCGCCGCCGACGAAACGCAAGCCGTGGACGGCGAGGTCGGGGCGACGGACGGCATAGGCGGCCAGCTGCTGTTCGAGTTCCGGCGGTGCGGTGCCGGATTCGCTCGCGGCCAGCTGCGCTGCGCCTTTCAGCGGATCGCGACCGAACAGCACTTGCGGTCCGGCATCGACAATCTGCTGCTGCATTGACAGCCGGGCTGCGACCTTGCTCGGATCAGGACCCCACAGGCTGACCAGACCGACCAGAACCATGGCGGCCATGCCCCCTGCGGCGGCGCCCCAGCGAACCTTACGCTGGTGACGGACCGCCCCGGCCAGCTGCCGGGTCAGGTCGCTGGTGGCCTCGTCGCTCAGTGGGTCGACAAAGTCGCCCAGCTGGTAGCGCAGCTGCGACAGCTCACCCTGCTGTCGCAGAAATCCGTTGACGCGCTCGGCGGCCATCGGATCGGTGGCGAGATGCGCCACGATCCGGCGGTAACGCCGGCCGTCCAACGCTCCGTCGACAAAGGCGTGGAGGTCGTGGTCGCTAACGGGCGGGAATGGTTCGTTGGGGCTCATGGCTATTTGACCACACGCAGTCGCGCGACCGCGCCGTGCGTCATGAGCTGACGCAGCGCTTCGCGGCCACGCGAGAGACGGGACATGATGGTGCCAATAGGAACGTCGAGAACTCGGGCAGCCTCGAGGTAGCTCATCCCCTCGAGACCGACCAGCAGGACCACCTCGCGTTGCTGCTCGGGCAAGGCCGAGAGCCCCTGGAGAAGGTCGCGAAACTCGAGCCGCCGCGGCTGGGTCGCGGGCGTCGAGAGCGTAGCCAACACGTCGTCGATCGGCACATGATCGTTGCGTTTGTGCCGCTTCCTGGTCGAATCGATGAAGACATTGTGCAAGGTTGTGAACAGATAGGCGCGCAGATCGCGTACGGGCCGCCAGGACCGCATGTGAGACAAGACCCGCGCCAACGCTTCTTGGACAAGATCGTCCGCGTCATGTGGGTCACCAACCAGCACCAGCGCATAACGCCGCAGCGCCGCGACATGCGAGGTGATCTCCTCGGTCAGGGGATCGGATCCCTGCTCCACGCTCGCGGCCTTCATCACTCTGCAGTCGTCATCGCGGTGCGCTTCCAGTCCCGGTGCAGCCCTCGACCAAGGACAGCTTAGTTTGCATCAAGTGCGCGCCCACGCAAGGCCCCACGAAAGGAAGGCTCCACCGGCGAGGCCGGCGGAGCCGAGGCGGTTGGGCGGAAACGCTAGGCTGCCGCAAGCCGCAGCTCGAAACAGATGGCGAGACCCTCTCGGTCATCGGCCGACCCGGAAGACGACCTTTGGCCAAAGAATGTCTCTCCGCCTGGCTTCGAGAACGACCTGGTTGAAATGAGCCAGGCCATCATCTACTCCGGCTCTCGACGTGCCTATCAGGACAGACGCCGAACCAAGCCGCCTATTCCAGGCATCGAACGAAAATCCGCCGGCTCGTGCGGATGAAGCCGTCATTCGCTCGCGCGCATCAGCACGTATCGCCCGGGCGCGTCCTCAAGGGCAGGCAATCCACCCGCGCCGGGCTCGCGCGCCGGCACCTTGGCGCCACTCTTTTTGGCCAGCCAGGAGCTCCAGTCGGGCCACCATGAGCCTTCGCTCAGCTCGGCGCCGTCGAGCCATGCCTGCGCGGTTGCCGGCCGTTTCGCGTTGGTCCAATACCCGTATTTGGTGGAAGACGGCGGGTTGATGACGCCGGCGATGTGGCCCGAGCCCCCGAGCACGAACCGTACTGGGCCGCCGAAATGCAGGCTGCCACGATAGGTGGAGGCCCACGGCGCGATGTGATCGTCCTTGGTCGAGAGGAAGTAGCACGGGGTCTTGATCGAGCCGAGGTCCAGCGGCACGCCCTTGAGGGTGATGCCGCCGGGCTGAATTAGAAGGTTTTTCTGGTACATATTTCGCAGGTAAAAGCTGTGCATCATGTACGGCATGCGTGTGCTGTCGGCGTTCCAGTACAGCAGATCGAACGCGATCGGCTCGCGCCCGAGCAGGTAGTTGTTGACCACAAAACCCCAGATCAGATCGTTGGCACGCATCAGGTTGAACACCTGCTGCATGTGGCGCGCCTCGAGATAGCCCTTCTCCTTCATATGGCGCTCGATCAGGCCGATCTGCTCATCGTCGATGAATACCGCCAGCTCGCCAGGTTCGGCGAAGTCGGTCAACGTGGTGAAGAAGGTCGCGGCCTTGATCCGTTGATCGTTCCTGGATGCCATCCAGGCGAGCAGGCAAGCGGTCAGGGTCCCGCCGAGGCAGTAGCCGATGATCGTGGCCTCGCGCGCCCCCAGCGCCCGCTCGATCGCCTCCAGTGCCGCGAGGGGACCCTCGTCGAGATAGCTCTCGAAAGTCTTGTGGGCGAGCGATTGCCCGGGATTGGCCCAGGAGATGACGAACACCGTATAGCCCTGGTCGACAGCGAACTTGATGAAGCTGTTCTTCGGCTTGAGGTCGAGGATGTAGAATTTATTGATCCACGGAGGCACGATCAGCAGGGGTCGTAGGTAAACGTGGGCCGTCGTCGGCGCGTATTGGATCAGCTGCATCAGCTCGTTCTCGAATACGACCTTGCCGGGCGAGACCGCAATGTTTTCACCGACCTTGAAGGCCGCCTCGTTGGTCATTGAGATCTTGAGATCGCCACTGCCGCGCTCGAGATCGTCGAGCAATTGCTGCAGGCCCTTCAACAGGCTCTCGCCCTTCGTCTCGGTCGCTCGCCTGAGCACGGCGGGGTTGGTCAGCGCGAAGTTCGTGGGCGAGAGCGCGTCGACGAACTGGCGGGTGTAGAACTCGGCTTTGCCCTTGGCTTTGGGATCCAAGTTCTCGACCCCCGCGACCGTGTCCTGAAGCCAGCGTGATGCCAGCAGGTAGGACTGCTTCACGTAGTCGAACACCAGCTCCTCGCTCCAGGCCTCGTCCTTGAACCGCTTGTCGGCAGGGTCCGGTTCGATCAGCGGCCGCTCGATTTGGCCGGCGGCCCGGCGCAGCCCATACTGCCAAAGCTCGCCCATTTGCTGCCACAGCTGGATCTGCGCCTGGACCAGTCTGCCGGGGTCGGCCAGCATGGCCCCCGAAAGCTTGACGAACGCGTCGGTGACCACCTGCGGATCCGGGATCCGGAAGCCGTCGCTCCTGGCTTGGTTCGCCAGGAACTGCTGGACGACCCGCTGGCTTTTCTCTGCGAGGCCGGCAAACGCCTTGGCCAGCTCCGCGGCTTGAGCGCCGCCGTCCGTCGTCTGCATGTTCTGCCTCCCCTGCGCGTCCACCGCGAATTCTCGGCCTGCACGCCGCAGTGCGCAACGTGGCCGTTCGCGCGGTCGCGGGTCAGAGGCTCCGCTGCATCAGCACCGTGTCGAGCCAGCGGTCAAACTTGAAGCCGACATCGCGCAGCGTGCCGACATCGTCGAAGCCGCAAGCGCGGTGCAGACGGATCGAGCCCTGATTCGCCGAATCGCCGATCACGGCCACCATCTGGCGCATGCCGGCCGCACTGGATACGGACATAACCGCCTCCAGCAGCTGGCGCCCGAGACCTATGCCGCGCGCCCACCGCGCGACGTACACCGAATCCTCGACCGTGAATCGATAGGCGGGCCGATCGCGATACATCGCGGCGTAGGCGAAGCCCGCCGCCCGCCCGTCCAGCTCCGCGACCAGCCAAGGCAGGCCCAGCGACTGCACCTTGGCCAGCCTGAGTCCAAGCTCCGCCGTGTCGGGCGGCTCGAGTTCGAAGGTGGCCGCGCCGTCTCGGACCTCGGCGGCATAGATCGCCTGAATGGCGGGAAGATCGGCTTGCTCGGCGGGCCGCAGGTGGGGCTCGCTGGCCATGGGCGTGTCCGTTGCCGTGATCGCTCGACGGCAGTCATATCGCAGCGCGGCATGCTTCGCGAGCGACCTCGTATCGGCCCGGCTCAGTTGCCGCCGAGCCGCACCTCGACGTCGGCCATCCGCGCCAGCAGCTCGGCGGTGGTCGGCGCCGCCGGGTCGAGGTCGGGCAAGAACCCTTTGGCGGTGGCCAGATCGGAGTGCGCCTGCGCCGATCTGCCTTCATTCACCGCCTGCTCCGCTCGCCCGAGCAGTCGGTTGAACGTCGTCGACGGATCAAAGCTCGGCAGTGGGTCGCCGTCGCCATAGCTGGAGGGCAATGCGGTGGTTCGAGTCCGAGGTGCGACCGGCTGCGTGGTGCCTTCGAGCCCCTGCCGCTGCAGATCGCGGCTGACCTGATCGAGTCCGCGCTCGATGCGCGCCGCCTCGGGGGAGAGGTCGACGCCGCGGCTGCGGCTGACGAGATCGCGGCGGGCGCGTTGCAGCTGGAACTCGGCCCCGCGGGGTGAGGTGGCGACCTGACCCTCGAGGCTGCGCAACTCCCGGCGCAACTGAGCATCGCCGGGGTTGATCAGGCTGCGCTGCTGCGCCGCCGCCGGCCCAGCCAGCCATGCCGCACTCAAGAGGGCCAGCACGCTCCCGAGCCGGCACGCCTGTCGCCCGGCCGTACCGATAGCCAATCGCATGGCACCCTCAATGTCGCGGCCAAGCATGATATATGCTGACCCATTCTTGATGATGGTGCGCGACCGGCCGATAGCCAAGGCATCCGGCAGCCAGTTCGGCCAAGGATTCACCCTGGCCGACACCGGAATGGCGGCTCAGGCGGCTGCCCGCACCCGACCGAGTGCCGCCTGCACGCGCGTGAAACTCTGCGTGAAGCTCTGGGTCATCTCGTCGCTAACCTCTGCCGCAGCCATGCGGATGGATTTCAGTCGATCCTTGGCCGCAGAAAGGTTTGCTTCGAGCTCCCGGACCTCTCGCCGCTGCGACTCATCGCCGTCCCGAGCGACCTTCTCCGCAAGCGCCACGATCTCGTGCTCGAGGTCGCCGAGACGAATTGTCATCCGATCGAGATAGCTCTGGTGCGCACTCATCGACGCTCTCCTTCTGGATGGCCCGAGTCATCGCCCCGACTTGCGAAGCCGAGGGACATGCACGCTACCATGCGAGATGAGCGGGGCCAACCCGGCCCGGAGCAGCCTGATCGTCAGGGGCGGGCGACGGGCGTCGCGCTGCCCTGGGCGCGTGCCGAGGCCGCCGTCAGTGTCTTTCTCAGCTCGGCCTCCATCGCCTCGAGCTGCAGTTCGGCCTCGGCGCGCTTGCGCTTGCCTTCGTCCGCGATCTGCAGGCTCTCGTTGATGGTGGCGACCAGCTTGGCATTGGCCTCCTTGACCGTCTCGATATCGAACACGCCGCGCTCGACCTGACGACGGACTACGGCATTGGCGGTCTGCAGGTTCTCGGCATTGTTCTTGAGCAGCTCGTTGGTGAGGTCTGACGCCGCCTTGACCGAGTTGGCGGCCTCGCTCATGCGGTAGATGGTCACCGCCTGCGCCAGCTGCTGCCGCCAGAGTGGGACGGTGTTGGCGATGGTGCTGTTGATCTTGGTCACCAGAGACTTGTCGTTCTCCTGCACCAGTCGGATCGAGGGCAGGGCTTGCATGGTCACCTGCCGGGTCAGCAGCAGATCGTGCACGCGGCGCTCAAGATCGTCGCGGCTGGAGCGGAGGTCGCGCAGACTCTGGGCCTGGAGCACATCGTCCGACCCCTCGACCTGCTTCGCCAATGCCGGGATCGTCTGCTCGTCGATCTCCTTCAGCTTGGCGCGGCCGCCGGCGATGTAGACCTCCAGCGTCCGAAAATAGTCGAGATTGGCATCATACAGCTTGTCGAGCTTGACGATGTCGGTCAGCATCTTCGTCTTGTGCTGCTCCAGTTCGCCGGTGATCGTGTCGATCTGGCCGCGCACGTCCTCATATTTGTCCAGGTACTTCTGAACCTCACTCTTGACGCCGAACAGGCGGCCGAAGAAGCCGGGCTTCTCATTGGGATCGACATCGCCGATGTCGATCTCGCGCAGCTTGGCGACCATCGCGTTCAGCGCGTTGCCCGCCGGCCCCATGTCCTTGGTCCGCACGTTCTCCAACATCGTGTCGGAGATCGTGGTCAGCTGCTGCTGCGCCTTGCTGCCGTAGAAGATGATCGAGTTGGTATCGGTGACGTCGAGCTCGCGCATCGCCTGCTGCACCTGCTGCTCGACCGGACCCTCTAGCTTTATCTGCAGGTCACCGGCCAGCTCCTGGCTCAATGCCGTCAACTGGTTCGCCAGCGGCTCGGTGGTTAGCGGCGGCATGGTTACCGGCGTCGCGGTCGTGATCGGATCCTGGGCCAAGGCGCTAGCTCCCCTGCGATGATCAGCTTCTATCGCGGCTCAATGAACGCCCTCGCGCTTGAGCTGCGTCTCCAACACCTCGATCTGAACCTCGAGGTTCAGTTTGTCGTCCCGCTTGAGGACCTCTTCCTGCTCGGTGAACACTTCCTCGACCGTGGTGAGCACGCGCCGGAAGTTCTCTCCCAACGGCGTGTCGGCGAGGTCTCTTTGCTGCGCGGCGTACTGGGTCACCACATCGCGAGTGCCGTCGAGATAGGTCACGAGGAAGCGGCGCGCGCGTGACAGATTCTTGGGGTCCTGCTCGAGCTGGGCAAGGATCACGCGCGCCTGCTGGCAGATCCGGTCAAGCCGGCTCTTGAGCTCCCGCGAATGCAGCTCGGCCGCGGCTTCCTCGATGCGCTGCACCTTGCGGTGCGCGTCCTCCAGCGAAGCGATCACCTCCTTGCCGCTGATGCCAGCGCGCTTGGCGGCCGCCTCGATCGTGGCCCGGTTGACGCGCGGGTCGAGGCCATAGGCGAGCACGCAGCCAGCCGCGGTCAGGCCAGCGAACAGAAGGGCCATCACCACCCCGTCGTCGGCGGCGCCGAAGCTGATCAGGAACGCCGCGGCCGCCGCCGCGGCTGTCCCCATCAGCTTCCGCGGTGTTGGGCTTTGCGTCAGGGCCCGGCCTTCGTTGGCGAATTCCTCGCGACTGCCGTGGGCAATCAGATTGCTGCCAGCCCAGAACAGCGCGATTGCCACCACGAGCGCAGCGGCATCGCGAGCGCTGCCGCGGATCAGGGCCAAGAACAGCGGCCAGCCATACGCGACGGCAAAGACCTTCAGCAGCCAGCCGCGGGTCGGGGCGACCCGAAACGATGGTGCGCCACCGATCGTGGGGCCGCCCCCGCCGATCTTACGCGCCGACCCCGCGGCGTAGCGACCATTCTGCTGCACGCTATCCACACTCCCGCGATGCGAGCTCAGAACACATGGAATAGCCACAGCGTGCTGGCACGCAGCCATAGGATGCCGAGCACCATCACCAGCATCGTGCCACCCGCCACCAAGCGCCCGCTCATGCCGACTCTCCACCGCTCTTCGCGCTCACACAGGTAATGCGTCCGTCCCAAGTATGAAGGGCGCATGGCAGCGTTTCGCCGGGCGGGCAAGCGTCGGCCTTGCCGCTCGCTGGAAGCCGGCGTAGCTGCTGGTCGGCGACGCGGCCGCAACGGGCAGGCAACCCTCACATGTTCAAGCATTACGGCGCGGTCGTCGGCATCGTCGGCGGGGTGACGCTGCTCCAACTCGCCAACACGATCTTCGCCGTGATCCTGCCCCTGCAACTGGCCGTGACCGGCTACTCGGGCACCACTGCTGGGTTGGTGACCACGGCCTATGGTCTAGGGTTCCTCGGCGGCTGCGTGGTGGCGCACCGGTTGATCCGCAACGTCGGGCACATCCGGGCGTTCGCGGTGCTGGCGGCCGTCTGCTCGGTGACCAGCCTCGTGTTCGCGGCCAGCCACGTCGTCGCGATCTGGTTTCTGCTGCGCATGGTGATGGGCTTCTGTCAGGCGGGGCTGTTCACCGTGGTCGAGGGCTGGCTCAGCGCCGCCGCCCCGTCGCGGTCGCGCGGCGGCGTGCTGTCGTTCTACCTCGTCTCCACCAAGGTCGCGATCGTCGGCGGCCAGCTCGTGCTGGCCCAGGCGGATACCATGTCGCTGGTCTGGTTCGACGTGGCCAGCGCCGTGTTCACGCTGGCGCTGATCCCGGTGGCGCTGACCCGCACGCCGCAGCCACCGGCACCGCGGCTCGACCTGTTGGGACCCCGAGGACTCTACCGACTGGCTCCGGTGGCGGTCGTCGGCTGTGCGGCGTCGGGTCTACTGAGCGGTGCGGTGCTCGGGCTCACTCCGATCTTCGGTACGCGGCTGGGCCTGCCGGTGCCATTCATTGTCTGGCTGCTGAGCGCCGTCCAGTTCGGCAGCTTCGTCTGCCTGTGGCCGATCGGCCGGCTCTCGGATCGGGTCGACCGGCGCTGGGTGATCGCCGGTTGTGCGGTGGCGGTGTCGATACTGTCGCCGGTGATCGCCTGGGCCGGTGCCGATCGGCATTGGCTGCTGCCGCTCTTCTTCCTGTACGGTGCGAGCAGCCTCTCGTTCTACGCCGTGTCGATCGCCCATGCCGGTGACTTCGCCGAACCCGACCAAATGGTGGGCGTGAGTGGCGGCTCCCTGCTGGTCTGGGCCGCGGGCGCCGCCATCGGTCCCACCGCCGCCGCTCCGTTCATCGACCTGTTCGGGCCACCGGGCCTGTTCTTCTACACGTTCCTGGTCGCGACACCCTTGGCCGGCTTCATCCTGTGGCGAATGACCCGCCGGGCGCCGGTGCCTCCAGAGCTGCGCGAGGGATTTGTCGAGCTGCCGGCCACCAGCCCGGGGCTCGCCGACATCGATCCGCGCGTGCCGCAACGACCAGCCATCTGATCGGCCCGGTTGACGATCGGCCGGTGCTTCGCCATCCCCAACGGCGCAGGCAGGGAGGGAAAAGACATGATGCACGTGACGGATCGGCGGCATTTGGGCAAATCCGGCGTTGAGGTGCCGCTGATCGGCTTTGGCGGGGCGCCTTTGGGCAATTTGTTCCAGCAATTCTCCGACGAGCAGGCCCGCGCGACTGTGCGTGCCGCCTATGATGCCGGAATGCGCCTGTTCGACACCGCGCCGCTCTACGGGCACGGCCTCTCCGAGCACCGGATCGGCGAGGCGCTGCGCTGGCTCGACCGCGATTCCTATGTGCTGTCGACCAAGGTCGGCCGCCTGTTGAGCCCGAGTGACCCGAAGACGGTCGATGGCAAGCTGTTCAAGCAGGTCCTGCCGTTCGAGGGGGTCTACGACTATTCCTACGATGCCGTCATGCGCTCCGTCGACGACAGCCTGCAGCGGCTCGGCATGCACCGCATCGATGTGCTGCTGATCCATGATGTGGACGTCTGGACCCACGGCAGCGAGGAAGCTCGGCTGGAGCGTTTCAAGGAGGTCATGGACGGCGGCTACCATGCGATGCGGAAGCTGCGCGAGCAGGGCGTCGTCCGCGCCATCGGCGCCGGGATCAACGAGATCCAGGCCTGCGAGGACTTCGCCCGCGCCGGCGATTTCGACTGCTTCCTGCTCGCCGGCCGGTACACGCTGCTCGAGCAGGCAGCGCTCGACACGCTGCTGCCATACTGCGCCGCGAAAGACATCTCGCTGCTGATCGGCGGCCCCTACAACACGGGTATCCTTGCCACCGGTGCGGTCCAGGGCGCCTACTATAACTACGCTCCCGCGCCGGCGGAGATCATGGGCCGGGTGGCCAGGATCGAGGCCGTATGCGCCCGCCACGGCGTCCTTCTGGCCAGTGCCGCCCTCCAGTTCCCGCTCGGCCATCCGAACGTGGCCACACTGATTCCGGGCGCACGCTCGCCAGAGGAGATCACGCAGAACCGAGCCATTTTCGAGGTCGACATCCCGGCGGCATTTTGGGCTGAGTTGAAACACGAAGGGCTGCTGCGCGAGGACGCGCCGACGCCGGTGTGATGCCGTGAGAGTTGCAGTTCTCGGCTTCGCGGCGACCTGCGAGCCGTTCGCGCTGGACAGCGAGTCTTTTCATCCTCTAGGTGACAAAAAGCGTTGTGACTTCGCGGCCTATGTATTCCCCTGGCCGGTCGTCAGGCGTGACCCCGAGAGGAAAACGCACCATGCCATCCGAAGCCGTCGGCCTTCGCAGGACCACTACCCACGCGTGCCGTCTCGGTGCTGCCGCCTTGTTGGGCCTCATCGCCGGTGCCGACCGCGCGGAGGCGATCGACGCGTTCTTCCCGACCTTCGGGAACAATGGGTACGACGTGAAGCATTATGCGGTGAACCTCGACGTCGATGCCCGCCGGCACCGACTTTCCGGGCGAGCGGTTCTGACGGTGCGGGCTACCAAGGAGTTGGCGAGCTTCGCGCTCGATCTGTCCGGGCTCGATGTGACGGGCGTGCGCATCGATGGTGTGCCGGCGCGCTTCGGCCGCGAGGTCGGCAAGCTGCGCGTTCGCCCGGCGGCGCCCATCGCCCAGGGCAGGAAGTTCACCGTTGTGATCGCCTACAGAGGTGCCCCGGCGACCATCCCGGATCCCGACGGTCGACGATCCGTCATCGATTCCGGGTCTCGGCTGGTCCAACTACCTGACGAACTCCTACGTCGTGAGTGAGCCGGTCGGGGCTGGCACCTGGTTTCCGGTCAATGACGAGCCGACGGATAAGGCGACCTACCGCGTCGCGGTCACGGTCGACAAGCCGTTCACGGCCGTCAGCAACGGCGCCCTCCGTTCGGTCACGGATCTTGGGTCGCGGCGGCGGTTCGTCTGGGACCAAGCGCAGCCGATGGCGAGCTATCTGGCGACCGTCGATATCGGCCGCTTCCAGCACGAACAGCAGGTGTCGGCCAGCGGGATCAAGATCCGTACGTTCAAGACCGATACGACCCCACCGGAGACGCTGCGGGCACTGCGCAAGACCCCTGCCATGATCAGCTATTTCGAGGGACTGCTCGGACCCTATCCGTTCGATGCCTACGGCGCGGTGCTGGTGAGCGACCCGAACCTCTATTACGCGCTCGAGACGCAGGCGATGTCGACCTTCCAGCAGGACTATGTCGACGAGGCCACGGTGGCCCATGAGCTCGCCCATCAATGGTTCGGCGACGCGGTGACCGTTGCGCAATGGCGCGATCTGTGGCTGGCCGAGGGCTTTGCCACCTATCTCGAGTTCCTCTGGCAGTACCGTGGCGACCGCCCGGGCCTGGAAGCGGCATTCGCCGACCTCTACTCTTACGTGGCGGGGGCCGAGGTCGGCCCGGCTGTCGTCAGCCGACCGCAGGACCTGTTCGCCGACAACACGTACTATCGCGGCGCCTTGACCCTCCATGCGCTGCGGCTCCACGTCGGTGACCGCGGCTTCTTCCGCACCCTGCGCGCTTTCTATCGGACCTATCGCGACAAGAACGCGACGTCGGCCGATTTCATCGACGTGGCCGCACGGCAAAGCGACCGCCGCGGCGTGCGTCGGCTCTTGCACGCTTGGCTGTACGATCAGGCGGTGCCGCCAATGCCCGGCGCCGCGGCGCAGGCGCGGCAGGCCGGCGCGGCTACTCCGCCGGCCTTGGGGGTCGGGGTTCGGCGGCACTGATGGATTTGGTGATGGTCACCTAGATCCCTGCGCTAATCTCGGCAGCTAACGCCAGTGGCGACTAGGTCGCGCGCCCGAACACCTACCGCGGCAAACAGCCACCGGGCGTTCGCAGCGTTCTGTTTCGCTCTCGAACCCTCGTCAATTTTGCTACTTGACGATAGCTTGCGCAACGGTCAACGCTCGAGCACGTTGTCCATTCCCATCAGTAGCCTACTTGGTACAGCGCATGATCCCGTGCATCTATTTGGTTGAAATGTTACGAGTTTCGCTCGCGCCTCGGTAAGCATTGTCTGGGCACGGCCGGATCCGTAGCGGCATGCTTGAAATTCGACTAAAGGTGTCGAGTTGCGTTGCCGACCGGCCCCGGGTACACTATGCGTGTGGACGCTGCGCCGCTGCAAAGGAGCCTCGCTAGCCGCATGCGCATTCTCATGGTCAACTACGAGTATCCACCGCTGGGCGGCGGCGGCGGAATCGCCACCCGCGACATAGCGGTCGAGCTCGCCAAGCGGCATGAGGTGGAAGTCTTGACCTCCTCCGGTCCTGATTTGGCGCCGGAGGAAGTGTGCGACGGGGTGAGGATCTATCGCGCTCCGGTGTTGGGGCGCACCAAGTTGCCGACCGCCTCGATCCTTTCCATGGTTTCGTTCTGGCCGATCGGCATTCGCCATGGCCGCAAGGTGACGGCTGGGCGCAGCTACGATGTGGTCAACAGCTGGTTCGCCGTACCCAGCGGTCCCACTGGCGTGCATCTGGCCCGCTATCTGGGCGCACCCCATGTGCTGACGATGGCCGGTGGCGACATTTACGACCCCTCGAAGTGGTACACGCCGGACAAGAACCCCCTTCTAGGTGCCGCGGTGCGCCGAGTGCTGGCCGCGTCGGACGGCCACGTCGCAGTGTCGTCCGACCTCGCCCGCCGGGCTCGCTCGTTATACGGCTTCGATGGCCCGATTGACGTCATCTCGCTGGGCGCGTCCGCACCGCGCTTCGCGCCCGCCTCGCGGCAGGAGCTGGGCCTGGAGCCGGACGTCATTTACATCGTCGCCGTCGGGCGTCTTGTCCGCCGCAAGAATCTGACGACGCTCCTGACAGCGCTGGGCCAGCTGGGGCGCGAAGATGTGCACCTGCTGGTGATCGGCGATGGGCCGGAGCAGGCCAGCTTGGCGTCTTTCGCCGAATTGCTGGGCGTCGGCGACAGGGTGCAGTTTCGCGGGTACGTCGCCGACGAGACCAAGTTCCAGCTGTTGGCCGCAGCCGATATCTTCGCGCTGCCGTCGCTGCATGAGGCGTTCGGTCTGGTCTATCTGGAGGCGATGCATTGCGGCCTGCCCGTGATCGCTGCGCGCCCGGGCGGCCAGGAGGACTATCTGGATGAAGGCCGGACGGGTTTTCTCGTGCCGCCCGACGACCCATCGGCTTTGCTGGAAGCGCTGCGCCGCCTCGTCGGTAGCCGTACCCTGCGGGCTACGATGAGTGAGCATAATCGGCTGGTTGCGCAACGGTTCAGCATCACGTCGACCGCGGCCGAGTATGAGAGCCTGTTCAGCCGCGTCCGCAGAACCGTCCCCGCTCGCGTTTGCGCCACCGCCTAAGGCGCCTGTCAGGCCCCGGCTTGATCACCCGGATGCGCTCGCGCGGACCCTGCGCGAATTGCCAGTATGTGGCATAGGTGCGCCTGAGCGTATCCGGTCAATGGGCAGCGATTCCGGATCAGGACCGCATGAACCCGTTTGCGGCCAAAGGACCTGATCGGCTAGTGCAGTCCCTGCCGCGCATTGTCGTGGCCGAGATGCAACGTTGGCCGTGCCGACCGTCGTAGGACTTGAACAACGTACGCCGCCGGGTATGCTGCGTTGCCACAACGTCTTGTCTGAGGGCGGTCGAAGTGACAGATGAGGCTTATCGGCCGACCTAGCGTTGGCCGGGATGTGCGCCTCACGTGCAGCATACCCCTTATCCTCTGCCGCATGCGCTGGGCAGGTGGGCGGATGCATTAACAGGTCGGACCCAATGCGGACACAGACATCATCTTCGTACCCGACTGCCGTCACCGCGGAGACTGCGGTTTTCGGCACTGACGAGACGATCGATCTGATGGACGTGGCAGGAATGTTGCGTCGACGCAAGTGGCTGATCATGTTGGTGACAGCGATCGGCACTGCGGCGGCAGCGTTTCTGGGGATGCAGCGAACCCCGGAATACACCGCCAAGGCGGCGGTGATGATCGATCCGCGCCAGTTGCAGGTGACCAACATCGAGCAGGTCATGCAGGGCCTGTCGCTGACCGGGGGGACGATCGCGACGCAGATCGGGCTGCTCCAGTCGCGCAGTTTCGTCGCCGAGGTCATGGACGACTTGCACCTGTTCGACGACCCCGAGTTCAACACGGCACTCCTGGCAGAGCCGGCTGCGACTCAGACCGCGCTGCCCGAGTTTCTCCAGCCGCTCGATCAGCTGTTGAGCCGGCTTCCGGACGAATGGCTGATTGCCACGGGCTTGGCCAGCCAGGCGCAGCCGGTCTTGGAGAGCGAGGCTCCCGGTCTGGTCAGGGAGCGCGCGATCCTCAACTTCATGGACTCCGTCACCTACCAAAGCGACGGTGTGTCCTCCCTGATCTCGATCAGTTTTACGTCGCCGGACCCCGAAAAGGCCGCAGTAATCAGCAATCGTATTGCTGAGCTGTACATTGGGGATCAGTTGAAGGGCAAGCTTTCCGCAACCGACAAGGCCAGTGGCTGGCTCGAGCAGCGGTTGGCCGAGCTGCGTGACGACGTGAAGAAATCCGACGAGGCCGTGGCGCAGTTCAAGGCCGCAGAACAACATTGTCGAGGCCGGCGGCGAGCTCGCTGAACGATCAGGAGCTGTCGGATCTCAATCGTGAGCTGTTCGTCGCCCGGGCCGATCTCGCCGATAAGCAGGCGAAGCTGCGCCTGGTGCGGGATATGCGTGGCTCGTCAGCGGGCCTGGCATCGATTGGTGACGTAGCCGGCTCGCCGATGTTCATGCGCTTGCGTCAAGCAGGCCGACGATCTGGCGCATCAGGAGTTTGAGCTGCGCACGCTTTACGGCGAACGCCACCCGCGCATGGTGCAGCTCAAGGACGAAAAGGCGAAGGTCAATGCGGCCATCCAGGCCGAGGTCAGCCGGGTTAGCCGAACCTTGGACAACGATGTCAGGGTCGCGAGCACGCGCGTGGCCTCGATCGAGGCCACGCTCGGTGGGCTTGAAGACGCGTAGCGTGAAGGATCGAGCCGCGGACGTCCAGCTGCAGGAGCTGGATCGTGTCGCCACCGCCAATCGCACGCTCTACGAGCAGCTGCTGCAGCGTTTCAACGAGACCCGCGATCAGCAGGATATCGTCGAGGCCGATGCGCGCGTCGTGGCGACGGCCGCTCCGCCCGTGGCGCCGAGCTCGCCCGGCCCGAAGATCTTTGCCGCCGCAGGGTTCACCGTCTCGTTCCTGCTGGGCTCGCTGCTGGCCATTCTTCTCGAGCGCCTCGACCGCGGCCTGCGCAGCGCAGGCGAGGTCGAGACGGCCCTGGGGCTGACCACCCTCGGGCTGGTGCCTCGTGTCGATCGGCTGCGTCGCAAGCAGCGCCCGCACCAGTATCTGCGTGAAAAGCCCCTGTCTTCCTATGCTGAGGCGATCCGGGGCGTGCTCACCGCTCTCAAATTGTCCAATCCGCAAAACCCGCCCAAGGTCGTACTGGTCACGTCGTCGCTGCCCGAGGAAGGCAAGACGACGTTCGCGGTCAGCTTGGCGTCGCTGGTCGCGCGCTCGCAAAAGCGGGTGCTGCTGGTCGATCTCGATCTGCGTCACCCGAGCGTGCATCGCGAGCTGGGGTGGCAGGTTTCCGCCGGGCTGGTCGAGTACATGGCGGGCGAGCGGACGTTGCAGGAGGTGATTCACCACGACCTGGAGACGGGGTTGCACTTCCTGCCGGTCAAGGCGCACACGACGACGCCGACCGATCTGCTCGAGAGCGATCGGATGCGCCAGCTGCTGGAGGTGTGTCGGGAGAACTACGACCTGATCGTGCTCGAACTCGGCGCCGGTGGCCAGTGTCAACGATACGAAGATCGCCGCCGGGCTCGCGGATCGGGTCGTGTTCATCGTCCGGTGGGGCAAGACGATCGAGAGCGCGGCGCGCGACAGCCTCCGATCCCTGCGAGAGGCGGGAATCGAGCCAGCAGGCGCAGTGCTGTCGCAGATCGACCTCAAGAAGCATGCTCAATATCGATATGGCGACATCGGCCAATATTATACCCGCAGCCGCCGCTACTATGTGAACTGAGGCGTGTCCTCAGTCTGGCCACATGTACGCCAGCTCGCGAAACTGCCTGTCGGCGACCATCACCTTGGCCTCGCCGGCAGGCACGCCGCCGAGCCGCTCGTAGAATCGGCGGGCGCCATTGTCGGCCAGCACCCAGACCAGCAGCCCATGGTGACCGCGGCGGGCTAGCTCCAGGTGGCTGGCGTCGAACAGGGCTCGACCGATCCCTTGGCCGTGGCGAGCACGCAGGACGTAGAGCAGATACAGCTCGCCGCTGACGTCGCGGCGGCCGCGCGCAAGCCCGCCGCTGGCAAACCCCACGATACGCTGCTCCCATTGGGCTACGAAGGCCCAGCCGCCATCGGTCAACGACCGGCGCCATTGGCGCTCATGCGCTGCGACGCTCAGCTGGTCCAGGTAAGCCTGTGGCAGGAGGCCGCGATAGGCTTCGCGCCATGACTGCACATGCACACTGGCGATGTCGTCGCTATCGCTGGCGCGGGCGCGACGGATGACGAGGGCGTCGTGGCGATGCGGCACCAGGAACGACATCGATGCGATCTCCCGAGAGTCCGGGGTAGGTCACCCCATGCCGGCCATCGGGTCAACCTGCTGCGCGCTGACCGTCGACCTCTTCGACCAACACCTTGTCGATCCGTCGACCGTCCAGGTCGACGACCTCGAACCGCAGGCCGAACTTGACGAAGGACTCGCCCGCCTTGGGCATGTGGCCGAGTTCCCACAGAATGAACCCGGCCAGGGTCGCGAACTCGTCGTCGTGACTCAAGTCATGCAGCCCCAGGATGCGTTCGACGCGATGGATCTCCATCCGACCGTCGACCAGCCACGAACCATCGGCACGTTGCGTCGCCTCGGCAGCTGGATCATCGGGCCCGGCCGTGAGTTCGCCGGCAATCGCCGTCAGCACGTCGGTCGGGCTTACCACGCCCTCGACGGAGCCATACTCGTCGACCACCAGCGCGAGATGGCCCGATGACTGCCGGAAGCGCTCGATGACACGCAGGATCGGGGTGCCGTCGGGCACGATGATCGGCGGTACCGCGATTGCCGCGAGGTCGATGACGCCGCCGGCGAGCAGACTGTCGATCAGACTCCGCAGGTGTGCCACGCCGACGATGCAGTCGAGGTCCCGGCGACAGACCGGATACCGGGAGTGACCGGCGGCCGCCAGTGCGCGGCGGATCGTTTCCGGGGATGCCTCGACGTCGAGCCAGATGACCTCTACGCGCGGTGTCATGATCGAGCGCACCGATCGATCGGCGATGTGCATGATCCCCTCGATCATTTCATGCTCGATGCGCTTCACGACGCCGGCATCCGCCCCTTCGGCCAGGAGCGATTTGATTTCCTCCTCGGTGACGCGCGATGCAGGCGTGTCCCGGACGCCGAGGAGCTTGAGGAGGGCATTTGTCGAGGTGCGCAGGACCCATACCAATGGCGCGCCCAGACGAGCGAGCACTGCCATCGGGCCGGCGACGCGGCTGGCGATGCCTTCCGCATTGGTCAGGGCCAGGCGTTTCGGTACCAGCTCACCGACGACCAGCGAGAGGTAGGTGATCGTTGCGACCACGACGGCCAGAGCCAGCGTGTCGGCGGTGACCGCGGGCATTCCGACATCGCGCAGGAAGCCAGCGAGATGGCCGCTGAACGAAGCACCACTGATGGCGCCGGCCAGGATGCCGACCAGAGTGATCCCCACCTGCACGGTCGAGAGAAACCCGGTCGGGTCTTCGAGCACCTGCAGCGCCGCCTTGGCGCCACGATCGCCCTGGGCCGCCCGCTGCTCCAGCCGACCCCGCCTCGACGACATCATCGCCAGCTCGGACATGGCAAGGATGCCGTTGAGCAGCATCAGCCCGAAGACGATCGCCCCCTCGACGAAGATCCTCATGGGCCGGATCCATCCTTCGGCGGCAGCTTCGAGTTGATGTCGCCGTTGACCGGCGAGCCCCGGTGCAGATGCCGCATGCTCGTCGCGACGGTCACGGTCAGCTGCCAAGCCACGTTGACGCAGCGTCTGGCGAGCCGAAACCCCGGCAACACGAAGTGGAGCGTGAGCTCTGCGTAAAGCAGCATCGCTGCGACGCCACCGACCATCCCCAGCACGGTTTCGGCGGCCGGTGCGGCGGTGACCTGCGGCAATATCGGGGCGGCGCCAAGACTGGCGGTAGCCAGCCGCACCAGCGCCGGCCTGACCAGCAGCAAGGCGACCCCGAGGACGAGAATAGGCGCCAACGGATTGGTAAAGGTTTCGGCGAAGGCGGCAGTGGCCGTCAGCAACGGACTTCCAAATCGGTGGGACAGATCCGCCCCAGAGATAGGTGGTCAGGTCGCCGATGGCGAGCCCGGCGCATCGGCCGGATCCATTGCCGCGACCAGGAGAATGGACCCGTGGGCGCCGATGACCCGCACCCGCGTGCCGGCGGGCAGCTCGGGCCCGGTCGCGAGCCAGGTCGAATTGGCGATCCGCACCCTGCCGTGACCAGGGCCGATCCCGGCAACCAGCACGGCCTCGCTGCCGAACAGGCCCGGGACGCGCTGGTTCAAGCCAGCATCAACGTCAAAGGGCGTCGCACGCCGCCACCACCAGAACCAGGCGCCGACGCTGGCAACGGCCGCGACCGCGAAAATCAGAACCTGGACCTGCCAGGCGAGCTCAGGTGCCAGCCAGAGCAGGCTGCCGGTCACGGCCGCGGCCAGCGCCAGCCACATGAACACAAAGCCCGGCGTGAACACCTCCAGCAAGAGAAGCACGCCGCCCAGCACCCACCAGTGCCAGAAGGTGAGGGTCATGTCGGCGTCCGATCCCACGGCTGCGCCCGTGCCGGTTCACCCGCGTCACTGGTCCGGGCGCCCATGGCGTCGCGGGCGAGTTCCGCTATCCCCGCCAGCGACCCTAGCGCGGCCGTAGCCTCGATCGGCAGGATCAGCGTCTTCTGGTTCGGGCTGACCGCGAATGCCGTCAGCGCCTCCAGGTATTTCAGCGCCACGAAGTAGTTGGCGGCCTGCATGTTGCCCTCAGTGAGCGCCTTGGAGAGCATCGCGGTCGCCGCTGCCTCGGCCTGCGCCAACCTCTCGCGGGCCTCGGCGTCGCGGAACGCCGCTTCCTTGCGGCCTTCCGCCTGCATGATCGCCGCCTGCTTCTCCCCGTCGGCCTTGAGAATGGCGGCCGCCTTCTCGCCCTCCGCCTGGAGCACGGCGGCGCGCTTGTCGCGCTCGGCCTTCATCTGGCGCCCCATCGACTCGACCAGATCCGTCGGCGGGGTGATGTTCTTGATCTCGATCCGGGTCAGCTTGACGCCCCACGGCGAGGTGGCTTCGTCGACCACCTGCAGCAGGCGCAGATTGATCTCGTCGCGCTTGGACAGCAGCTCGTCGAGGTCCATCGAGCCCATGACGGTACGGATATTGGTCGTGGTCAGGTTCAAGATCGCGTTGTCGAGCCCGGTCACCTCGTAGGCGGCCTTGGCCGAGTCGAGCACCTGGTAGAACACCACCCCATCGACGCGGACCATGGCATTGTCGCGCGTGATCACCTCCTGCTCGGGCACGTCGAGCACCTGCTCCATGACGTTCATGCGCGCGCCGATGCGATCGACGAACGGGACGATCAGGTTCAGGCCCGGGCGCAGCGTGCGGGTATAGCGGCCGAACCGCTCGACGGTGAGCTCGGTGCCCTGCGGCACGGAGCGCACGCCCATCAGTACCAGCACGACCGCCAGGACCAGCAGCACGAGGACGAGCACCGACGCTCCATCCAGTATAAAACCTGTCATGCCCGCTCCTGCCGCAAATGCCGCTCCCGCCTGCAGCGACACGATCGTCGAACAGGGTTAAACCCCACTTAACCGCAACGCGGCATGATCGTCCACGCGACCAGCTTTGGCGTGATCGGCGGCAGCGTTCCGGGACGAGCTGGAGGAGGATGCATTGCTGCGGCGGATCTACGACTGGCTGATGACCCTGGCCGCGGGACCCCGTGCCGATTGGGCCCTGGCGATCGTCGCGTTTCTCGAGAGTTCGATCTTTCCCATCCCGCCCGATGCCATGCTGGTGCCCATGGTCCTCGCCCGACCAAAGCGCGCCTGGCAGCTG
Organism: uncultured Alphaproteobacteria bacterium; assembly: GCA_963798145.1. GTDB lineage: Bacteria > Pseudomonadota > Alphaproteobacteria > Geminicoccales > Geminicoccaceae > Benzoatithermus. The sequence continues at coordinate 73,573 of CAWCSG010000014.1, read as the reverse complement.
GCCCTGATCGCCACGGCGGCTTCGATCGTGGGCGGTCTCGCCGGCTATGCCATTGGCCACTTTCTCTACGAGACCTTGGGCACCCGCATCATCGAGTTCTACGGCCTGGGCGACAAGTTCGACGAGTTCAAGCAGACCTGGAACGAATGGGGTGTATGGATCATCCTGATCAAGGGCCTGACGCCGATACCCTACAAGCTGGTGACCATCGCCAGTGGTCTCGCCGGGCTCAACCTCGCCACCTTCATCCTGGCCTCGATCGTCACGCGGGGGGCTCGCTTCTTCCTGCTGGCCGCATTGCTGCGCCATTTCGGAGAGCCGATCCGCACCTTCATCGAGCGGCGTCTGACGCTGGTCACGACGGGCTTCGCCGGCCTGATCGTGGTGGGCTTCGTCGCGCTGCGCTACCTGTAGGACTGCATCCATCATGTCGCAGACCGCCGAGCGTTGGCTGATCATCTTGGGTCTGGCGGCCGCCGCCGCGATCGGGGGCGCCCTGCTCCTGCAGTTCGGCTTCGGCTACCCGCCCTGCCATCTCTGCCTCTACGAACGATATCCCTATCTCGTCGTGCTGGCAGCCTGCGGGCTCGGGCTGCGGTTGGGGCGGCCGCGGCTGGCGCTTGCCGTCGCGGCTCTGGCGATGGCCACCAACGTCGCTCTCGCCGGCTATCATGTCGGGGTCGAGCAGGGCTGGCTGGCGCTGCCGCAGAGCTGCGCCGCGGTCGGCGAAGCGTCCACGATCGAGGAACTGAAAGCCCAGCTGATGCATGCGCCCGCCCGCTGCGACCAGGTGCCGCTTACCGTGGCTGGTCTGTCGCTGGCGGCGTGGAACGGACTGTATGCGGCAGCGCTGCTGGCCAGCTCGCTATGGGCGCTGCTGCGCCGGCGCGGGCTAGCAGCTGAGCAGAACCGGGATCTTGGCCCCGCGTAGCACCTCGCGCGTGGCGCCCCCGAGCACGATCTCGCGCAGCCGCGAATGCCCGTACGCACCCATCACAAGGAGATCGGCGCGCTCCGCTGCGGCCGCGTCCAGCAAGGTGGCGCCGGCACCGGACCCGGGCTCGATCTGCTTGGCCGTGACCGGCGCGCCGTGGCGCTTGAGCAGGGCCGTGATCGTGTCGAGGCTCGCGGCTGCGTCCTCGCCCGCGGAGACGACGGTCACGGCCTCGGCGTCGACCAGGAACGGCAGGGCGTCCTTGACGGCCCGCGCCGACTCGCGCGACCCTTTCCAGGCGACCACCGCACGCTTGCCGATGAACTCGCCCAGACCCGAGCGCGGCAACATCAGCACCGGCCCGCCGGCACTCAGGATGATATGATGAATCGGCTGGGGCGCCAGTGCATCCATGCCGCCACCACCCTCCTGGGCCACCACCGTCAGGTCGGCACCACGCGCCGCCTCGGCGATCACCGTTCCTGGGTCGCCCTCCTCGTAGACATCGCGCACGGCCATCCTGGCCGGGTCGCAGAGGCGTCGAAACGCTGCCTCCACCCGCTCGCGCACCAGACGGTTGGCCTCACGCTGCGCCTCGAAGATCTCCGGGCCGACATAGACCGCCCCTTCGCCAAAGCCGACGGGGATGAATGGCGGCGGCGAGACATGGATCCCGACCAGCTCCGCCCCGAAACGCTCGGCCAGCCGCCTGCCGCATTCGATTCGCGGATCGTTCTGCGGATCGTCCAGGAGTTCCAGAAGGATCGTGCTATAGGCCATGATCGGCTCCAACGGCGCTGACTCCGTTTATGGAGGACGCGTCATCGGCGTTCAAGCGGTGTCGTCGTCGCCGGGTTCTCGCAGCAGTTGATAGCCGGCCAGCACCCGACCCAACGTGGTCAGCCAGCACAGGCCGCCGAACACCAGCGCCAGCAGCGTGAACTTCTCGGGTAGTAGGCAAGCCAAGCCCAGGAACAACACGGTCTCGGTCCCTTCGGTCAGGCCGCCGAGATAGTAGAGCGACTTGCGGCCGCGCAACTCGCTCGAGATCCCGCGCTTGGCTGCCATGGTCGCGAACGCGAGGAACGACGATCCCGTCCCCATGAAGGCGAACAGCAGGAACGCGGCAGCCAGCGCGTTGCGCTCCGGATCGGCGACGGCGAATGCGAACACCACCCCCGCATAAACGATGAAATCGAGCACGATGTCGAGAAAGCCGCCGAGATCGGTAAGTCGCGAGCTACGCGCCACCGCACCATCAAGGCCGTCGGCGAGGCGGTTGAGGACCAGCAGCGCCAGGGCGGCGCCATAGTCTCCGGCAGCAACCGCGAGCATCGCTGCCACACCAAGCGCGAAACCGCCAAGAGTGATCGTATCGGCGTACACGCCCCGCCGTGCCAACGATCCCCCGACACGGTCGAGCTGCGGTCCGAACAGGCGCCGAAGCCGCGCGTCGAGCATCAGCGCCCGGTCACGGAGATCAACCCGGGCGCTGCTGACGTGGCCCCATCGTCACCACCCGCTGCTCGGCGGCAGCCGGGCCGCTCTCGGCCGATTGGACCGGCGCTGGAGCCGTCGACGCCTCGGCGCGGCTCAGGCGCCGTGCCGACAGCACGCTGAACGGGATGCTGCCCAGATACAGCAGGCCGATGATCGAGAGCGTGAACCAAGCCTCCACCACGAGACCAACGATCACCACCGACGCGATCAGCAGCGTCGGCAGCACCATGTGCGGCTCGACGCGAATGCGCTTGATCGAGAAGGTCGGCACCCGGCTGACCATCATGACCGCGACGACCACCAGCAACGCGGCGTTGAGCAGCCAAGTGTGCGGCCACCCGTCGCCGGCAACGAACGACATGATCATGGGCGTGAGCGCCAATCCGGCGGCCGCGGGTGCCGGGACGCCCGTGAAGAACCCCTTCTTCCACCGCGGCTGGTCTGGAGCCTCGAGTTCCGTGTTGAACCGGGCGAGCCGCAGAGCGCAGCAGGTCGCGAACAGCAACGCCACCGCCCAGCCGATGCCGCGAACCTGATGCAGTGTCCAAAGATAGGTCAGTACCGCCGGCGCCACGCCGAAGCTGAGAAAATCGGCGAGGCTGTCGAGCTCGGCGCCGAGCTTGCTCGTGAGGTTCAGCATCCTGGCCGAGCGCCCATCCAGCCCGTCCAGCACTACCGCGGCGCCGATGAGCGTGACGGCCAGCTCGTAGCGGCCGTCCAGCGCGTAGCGAATGGCGGTCATGCCGGCGCACAGGCCCAAGATCGTGAGCATGTTGGGCACGAGGTGGAGCAGCGGCAGCGCTGAGATCGGCACCCTGCGGTCGCGACGTCGCAGCAGCATCAGTTGGCCCGCCCTTGGCGCTTGGGTTGATTGCCGAACAGGTCGGCCAGCACGGTCTCCCCGGCCAGCATGCGCTGGCCTACCAGCACCAGCGGCTCGACGCCCTCCGGCAGGTACACGTCGCATCGGCTACCGAAGCGGATCAAGCCGACCCGTTGGCCGGCGGCGAGCGCGGCGCCCTCCTCGACGAAGGCGATGATCCGGCGCGCGACCAGACCCGCGATCTGCACGAGGCCGATCTCGCGGCCGCTGGCGGTGCGGATCTTGAACGACTGGCGTTCGTTCTCGTCGGAAGACTTGTCGAACGACGCGTTGAGGAACTTGCCGGCATGATAGGCTCGGCGTGCCACCACGCCCACCGCCGGCGTGCGGTTAACGTGGACGTCGAACACGTTCATGAAGATTCCGACGCAGGGTAGCGGCTGCTGCCCCAGTTCCAGCTCGGGTGGGGGGATGCGCTCGGCCGTCGTGACCACCACGCCGTCGGCGGGGCTCACGATCAGCGCCGGGTCGTCCGGCGTCACGCGCAACGGATCGCGAAAGAAGTAGGCGCACCAAGCGGTCGCCAGCAGCCCGAGCCAGAACAGCGGCTGCCACAGCCAGCCCAACAGCAGCGCGACCAGCAGGAAGCCGGCCACGAACGGCCAGCCAGCCCGATGCACGGGGAAGAACACGGAACTCAAGCTACCCGGCGCTGACATCTTCTCTTGCGTCCCATTGTCGACTCAGGACCGGTAAAACACCGCGTCGAGCTGGACCTGGCGGCCAAGCGCGCGCGAGAAATACCCGGGAAACAACAGATAGGGTGCGTAGCCCCGCCCCGCGAGGTCGCCGATCGGCTCGAGCCAGGAAACCTCGCCGTCATAGAGCGGCAGGAGCGCCAGCTCGAGCTGCAGCCCTTGCACGCGCGGCCAGAGCCCCGCCATGCCAGCCAGCACGGCGGGCTCGGCGCCCTGGACGTCGATCTTCACGAACAGCCGGCGCCAGGGTCGTTCGACGACGAGGTCGAGCATGTCGAGCCGGCGCTGCGGGACGACGATCCGCCGCACCACCGCCGAGGTCGGCGAGATTTCGCGCAGCAACGGCGACTGCGCCAGCGTCGAGCTCATGTCGCTCTCGGCCGACACCTCCAGCGCCACCTCGCCGGTGTCGGCGCCTATGGCCATTGCCGGCGCTACTTCCCAGCAAGGATCCGGCGCCGCCCGCTCCATCAGGGACTGCCGCAGGTCAGGAATCGGCTCGATCGACACGATCGGACCGCGCCAGCCCGCCACCCGCAGCCTGCTTGCGTACTGGCCGGCATTTGCGCCGACGTCGACCACCGCATCGATTGCCTGATGCTCCAGCGTGAATGCCAGCTGGGCGTCGAGCTCCTTCAGGCGCTGCTTTGCTTCGGGGGCGTTCACCCCCGCTCCTCGCTCAGCCCGAACACCTCGATCGGCTCGTCGACGCCACGCAGCGGGAACCGGCCCAGCGAGGCCAGAAACTCCGCGCCGCAGCCGCAGCGCATCGCGAACGGTGCCGACAAGAGCACCTGCCGCCGCAGTTCCTTGGTCAGTGTCTGCATGCGGGAGGTCACGTTGACCGCGGGGCCGATCACGGTGAAGTCGAGGCGCGTGGTCGTGCCGATATTGCCGTACATGACGTCACCGACATGCAGGGCCACACCGAAGCCGAGCTCGAACGAGCCGCGCTCGATCCGCCGCGCATTCAGCTCGCGCATCCCTCGCCGCGCCTCGACGGCGGCCCGCAGCGCGTTGGCGCAGGCCTCCGGGCTTTCGATCGGGAAGATCGCGAGCATCCCGTCGCCGACGAACTTCAAGATCTCGCCGCCGTGTTCCTCGACGGGCGCCGCCATGACGTCGAAATACTCGTTCAGCCATTGGATCACGTCGTCCCGCGGCCACTGCTCGGCGATCCGCGTGAACCCGCGCAAATCGCAGTTCCAGATCGCAGCCTGCACCGTCATGCCGCTGCCGCGGCGAATGTCGCCCGACAGGATGCGCGCGCCGGCGTGCTGACCAACATAGGTGTTGAGCAGATTCTTGGTGATCCGACGATTCGAGCGGATCTCCACCGCGGTCGCCAGGATTGGCAGCAGGTCGTTGATTCTGACCAGGTCGTCGGTTGAGAAGCCGCCCGGCCGATCCGTGCTCCAACTGGTGGCGTGTCGTTTGCCGTCCGTGAACTGCATTGGCAGCGCCACGTAGTCCGTGAAGCCCTCGGCCCGTAGATCGGCGTAGATCGAATACTCGGCATCGCGGGCGTCCAGCGGGAGATCCAGGCGCTGCCGGAAGCCTTCGGCACCCTCGTAGAGAGCCCGCACCGGACTATTGGTAAAGCGCGGGTCGTCGAAAGTGCCGTGCTCGAGGAGCCTGAGCTCCGGCTCGGCCATCCCCGGACGCCAAAGCACCCTTGCGCCCTGAAACTGCGGATGCAGCGTGCGCAGATGCATCGTCGCACGCGCCAGCGGCACGCCCTCGGCACGCAGTCGGTCGCAGAGCTCGCCGTAAAGATTGTCGAGAAACGGCTGCCCCACGGTTTCGCGCACCAGCCAATCGAGCGTGGCGCTGCGATGCATCGGCCAGGTGCCAGTCTCCGTCTCCGGCATCGGCTCAGGCCCTGGGCTCGAGTTCACGCAGACGGATCGACGCCTCGGTCAGCCGCGTCGTGGTCTGGTGCAGGCGCGAGGCCAGCTCGTGCATGACCTCGACGCCGACCTGGGGGAATTGCGTCACCAGGTTGAAGAAACCGTCCTTGGACACCCGCAGCGCAACCAGCGGCGTCGTCGCCAGCACGGTGGCGGTGCGCGGCACGTCGCACAGGATCGCGATCTCACCGACAATGTCGTTGCGGCCGACGGTCGCCACGCGCGTTGGCCCGCGATCGGACTGGACGACCACGTCCGCCGAGCCCTCGAGCACGATATAGGCGGCGTCGCCCTGCTCGCCCTGCCGGCAGATCGGCTCGCCAGCGGCGAACTCGATGTGCTCGCTGGTGAAGGCCAGCAGCTTCAGCCGCGCCGACTCGATCTTCGCGAACAGCGGGATCCGGCGCAGCACGTCGACGTCTTGCTGGAGGGTCATGGTCGGATCCAGTCTACTCGGCGGTTACAAGCTTGGCGTCGGCGACGACCGGCGCTTCGTGGTCGCTGACAGGCGTCTGCCGGACTAGTCGGCCTTCGTGAAGCTCCAGGATCTGGTCGAACCGGCCGACCCAGTCGTCGTGTTGCAGCGCCCAGATCACCGTCTGCTCCTGCCTGGCGCCCAGGATGCCGTCACGCAGCTCGATCTGCTCCTTCAGGTCGAGCGGTCCCACGGCGTCGAACAGTACCAGCATATCGGGGCGCTTGATGACAGCGCGAGCGAGGCCGAGCTTTTGACGTTGCGCGACCGACAGGCGGCTACCGCCGATGCCGACGGGCGAATCCAACCCCACCGCCATCACCCCGGTGCGCAGCTCCAGCTGTTCCAGCAGGCCCGTGATCAGCTCGGCGATTCTTTGCGTCGCCTGGGCCTGGCCAAACGCTATCTTGCCGAAGATCACGTTCTCCTGGATCGTGATCGCCTCATTGTATTGCGTCGGATCGAAGAACGCGATCGCGTCGGCGTGCTCGGCCGGCAGATGCTCACGAAAATAACTCCGGGCCGCCAGGACCTTGTCCATCAGCTCGGGCGTGATCAGCCCCAGCCGATGACGGGCCGCGATCAGCTTGAAGGTCGGGGCCAGCAGCAGGCGCTCGTCCTCGGCCGACAGCTGATCGAGCCGCGCCGCGTCCGCATGCACGAGCAGGTTGCGATAGGCCGGCAGGTCTTCGGGCGCGATGAAGCTGAACTGTCGAAAATACTCGTGATCGGGCGGCAGATCGGCGAACAGCTCGATCATCGTCTGCGCGAGGCGGAAGCCGACGTCGTAAAGATCGCGGAGCAGACCGGTCTTCTGCAAGGTCTCGCGCACGTAGGGCTGGTCGGCGATCTCCGCTGGATCGAACACATGGCCGACCGGCGATCCGAAAAGCAGGTTCTCGGCCAGGCTGGCGTTGGTGTTGTAGCGCTCCGGGTCGAACGCCTCGACGAGCCGCGACAGCCCGGCATCGTCGGCCAGCCGCTGCTGCATCGCCAGCCGCGCCTCGAGCAGGCGTTCCTTGAGCTCGAGGTGGGCACCGGGCGGGATCGCGCTGCGGAGGCCCAGGCCGAACACATCGCCGTCCAGCCGCACCAGCTCCAGCACGGCGACGAGGCTGGCCACCCGCTGCTCCGCCCCTTCGATGCCGGCGGCCATGTAGTCGACCCAGTCCGCCTGCGGGTCGTGCGGGCTGTTGCCGGACCGTTTGGCCTCGTGCATTTCGCGCTCGTAACGGGACAGCGCATCGTCGCCCGTGGCCCTCGGCCGCTGCGGACGGTATCTCAGGCCGTAGAGCAGATTGTCCTCGATCGTCCCGGCGAAGATCATCGTCGGGTTGCCGACATAGCCTACCCGGCGCCCCAGCACCGCTTCCGGCAGGCTGGAGAGATCCACACCGTCGATGCTCACCCGCCCGCCGGTCGGCTCGAGCAGGCCGGCCAGCAGCAGGGTGAGCTCCTCCTTGCCGCTACCCGCCGGGCCGATGACCGCGAGGTGGCAGGGCAGGGTGATCGAGAACGTCAGTCCGTCGAGGATCGTCTCGCCGCCCTCGCCATGGAAGCAGAGATCGCTGGCCTTCAGTTCGCCTTGCAGCATCGGGGGCTGCTCAGGATCGTCGGTCTGCAAGCGCTCGTCACGCAGCCCGGGCGGCACAAACTGGTTGACCGTCTGCTCGTACTTGATCTTCACGTCGTAGAGAGTTCTGGTAGTAACCCAGCAGCTCACGCCACGGCGAGACGATGTCCTTTTGCGCCCCGACCACCGCGGTCAGCGCGCCGATGGTCATCTGGCCCTGCAGGACGAGATAACCGCCGATTGTGTAGAAAAAGAACGGGCCGAGCTGGGAAATGAAGTTGTTGATGAACTTGATCAGGAATTTCTTCTTGTAAATGTCGAAGCGGATCCAGAACACCACGCCCAGCTGCTCGCTGAACCTGGCGCGTTCGTAGGCGCTGGCATCATTGGCACGGATGTCGCGCGCGCCGGCCGTGACCTCGCTGATCTTCTCGGCGTTGCGCCGGACCTGGCGCACCCGCTCCTTGCCCAGGAGGTTCACCTGGCGCTGCAGCTTGGGGATCAGCCAGACCTGCAACGGATAGAGGGCGACGGCGGCGAGCCCGAGCTTCCAGTCCTGCACGAACATGAAGAACAGGCTGGTCAGCAACGTGCCGGCCTGCAGCCCGGGCGTGCTGACCGCCTCGCCGACGAATCCGCCCAGCGCCTCGGTCTCGGCATTGATCATCTGCACCAGCTCGCCCTGGCTCACCCGGCGCAGGTGCGGCAGGGGAAAGCGGAGCAGGTGGCTGTAGAGCTGGTAGCGCAGTCGCCGCAGCATCCGCTCCGCGACCACGCCGGCATAGACATTGACGTAATATTTCAGTGCACCGCTGATCAGCACCAGCCCGAGGAAAATCCCGCACAGCACGAGCAGCAGGTCGGGTCGGCTCATGGCGTAGCCCCAGAACTCCGGCATCTCGTCGGGGCCGAGGGCTTTGTTGATGATCTGTTTCGGGATGTCGTAGGAATAATAGTTCAGCGGCAGCAGCAGGATGCTCAGCCCCAGGATCACCAGCTGCTGGCGGCTGCTGTACTTCCAGATGAAGCCGAAGATCGATGGTTCCAACTGGGTCCTGCCGGGCCGGCGCAGCCGTGCTGCAACGCGCGGGACTGTAGGTCATCCGCGGCCATCCGGCAAACCCGCCGGGTTACCCGGATTCAGGCGAGGAGCGACACCCGGCCGGTGCCGATATCGTGCATCGCCGAGACCACCTTGAGCGAGCCGGCATCGACGAGCCCCGACATGGTCGGGCTGCGGTCGAGCAGCATATGCGCGGCGAGCCTGGCGTTGGTCTCGGCCACGGCCTGCACGAACGCCTTGTTCTTCGAGTTGCGCTCGCCGGGGATGCCGGTGGTCGCCTCGACCGCGGGCCAGATGTTGCTCAAGGTCGCGGTCAGATTGCCCAGCTGGACATTGTCGATCGCGCCCTTGATGGCGCCGCATTCGGAATGACCCAGGACGAGGATCAGCTTGGCGCCGGCGGCGGCGGTGGCGAACTCCAGGCTGCCGATGATGTCGGTATTGACGAAATTGCCGGCGATCCGGGCCGCGAACACGCTACCCAGCCGCTGGTCGAAGACCAGCTCGGGCGGCACCCGGGAATCGATGCAACCGACGATGGCCGCGAACGGGGCCTGCCCGGATGCCGTCGCCTCGATCTGCGCGAGCAGATCGCAGTTGACGGTTTTCCCGTCGAGCAGTCGGGCGTTGCCGTCCATCAGCCGCTGCAGGGCCTGATCCGGTGTCTTGGCGCTCTGCCGGGCGGCATCGAACACCACGCAGTCGTCGTCCGCTAGAGCCGCGCGGGTGCCGCCGAGGAGCGATCAGGGCCGAGACGAGGCCGAGCATGGATCGACGATCGCAGCTGCACATGGCATTGTTCCTTCTTGGCCCCGACACCATCGAGCTTGGCGGACCGTTCAGCGCCCCGCAAGTGCCGATTCCGCTGGCGGTCATCGCGTCGCGTTGTGACCGCGGGCCGCGATCCCTATCGTCACCCGCCAAGCCTGCCGGGGAGGTCTGGGCATCATGGGCACCTATCGCACCGTCTACGAGCGCAGCCTCGAGCAGCCCGCGGCCTTCTGGGCCGAAGCCGCGTCCGCGCTACATTGGGACAGGCCGTGGGAGACCGTGCTCGACGCCGAGAAGGCGCCTTTCTATCGTTGGTTCAAAGGCGGCCGACTGAACACCTGCTACAATGCAGTCGACCGGCATGTGCTGTCCGGCCGCGGCTCACAGGCAGCGATCATTTACGACAGCCCGGTCACCGGCACCACCCGCACGATAACCTACGCCGAGCTGCAGAACCTGGTGGCTCACTTCGCCGGCGCTTTGGTCAGGAGCGGCGTCAACAAGGGCGACCGGGTCATCGTCTACATGCCGATGGTGCCGGAAGCCCTGGTCGCCATGCTCGCCTGCGCCCGCATCGGCGCCGTCCATTCGGTGGTATTCGGCGGCTTCGCCGCCAACGAGCTCGCCACGCGCATCGACGACGCGAAGCCGGTCCTGATCGTCTCCGCCTCGTGCGGCATCGAGGGCAGCAAGGTCATCCCCTACAAGCCGCTGCTCGATCGCGCGATCGACGAGGCCAAGCACAAGCCCCGGCACACGATCATCCTGCAGCGACCGCAGGCCCACGCGGAGCTGACCGCTGGCCGCGACCTCGACTGGGACGAGGCGATCAAGGCCCATCCGGTCGACTGCGTGCCGGTCGAGGCCACCGACCCGCTCTACATCCTCTACACGTCGGGGACGACCGGCCAGCCCAAGGGGGTGGTTCGCGATCACGGCGGCCACGCCACCGCGCTGCTCTGGACCATGCGCAACATCTACGGCGTCCAGCCCGGCGAGGTCTACTGGGCGGCCTCCGACGTCGGCTGGGTCGTCGGCCACAGCTATATCGTCTACGCCCCGCTGCTGAACGGCAGCACCACCGTGCTCTATGAGGGCAAGCCGGTCGGCACGCCCGACCCCGGCGCCTTCTGGCGGGTGATCGCCCAGCACAAGGTCAGCGTCCTGTTCACGGCACCCACCGCCTTTCGCGCGATCAAGAAGGAAGACCCCGAGGGCAACTTCATCCGCCGGTACGATCTGTCGTCCCTGCGTACCCTGTTCCTCGCCGGCGAGCGGTGCGATCCCGACACGCTGCTCTGGGCCGAGGCCCAGCTCGGCGTGCCGGTGATCGACCACTGGTGGCAGACCGAGACCGGCTGGGCGATCGCCGCCAACCCGATGGGTGTCGAGCGCCTGCCGGTGCGCCCCGGCTCGCCGACCGTGCCCATGCCCGGCTACGACGTGCAGATTCTGGACGAGGAGGGCGCCGTCTTGCCGACCGGCCAGATGGGCGCGATCTGCATCAGGCTGCCCTTGCCTCCGGGCTGCCTCGTTACGCTGTGGCATGCCGACGAGCGCTACCGGCAGGCCTATCTCAGCCGTTTCCCCGGTTGGTACCTGACCGGCGACGCCGGCTACAAGGACGCCGACGGCTACCTCTACATCATGAGCCGCATCGACGACGTCATCAACGTGGCCGGCCACCGCCTCTCGACCGGCGGCATGGAGGAGGTCCTGGCCTCCCACAAGGACGTCGCCGAGTGCGCGGTCATCGGCGTGGCCGACCAGCTCAAGGGCGAGCTGCCGCTGGGCCTCGTCGTGCTCAAGGCGGGCGTCACCAAGGACGCCGCCACCATCTGCCACGAGCTGGTCGCCAAGGTGCGCGACGAGATCGGCCCGGTGGCGGCCTTCAAGCTGGTGGCCGTGGTCAGCCGGCTGCCGAAGACCCGCTCCGGCAAGATCCTGCGGGGCACCATGAAGAAGCTCGCCGACGGCAGCGAGCTCAAGGTCCCGGCCACGATCGACGACCCGCTGATCCTGGACGAGATCGCCGAGTGCCTCCAGGCGCTGGGCTACGCGAAGGCGTCGGGCTGACGCCCGCGGGCGGGGCCGTCGCCCGTCCCCTCCCGCACCCGCCCCTCGGCTTTGTTTTCTGTTTGAAAACTGACCGCCTTACTTGGTGCAACTCAACTCCCGGAAAGCGGGGAAGGCTTCTTGGTGGCTTCAGCTGGACGGCACCTTTTCAATCTTCTCATGCAGCATGCGACCATCACCCAGAACCCGCAGCATCTGCCGTGCGGTTGGGTCCAACCTGATCCCAAGCGCGTCTGCGGCAGCTTCCACGATCCTCGCAGCTTTGCGAGGCCACCGTTCAATCGTCGCCAATCCGCTCTCAACGAGGCGGCGTTCGACTACGGGGTGCGGCTGAGAACTTTGGGTTTGACCTCGTGAGCCCAAACCGGCGTCGATGTCTCGAGAACTTCAGCGGCGAACTGCCACGGAGCGGCGGAGCCCAATGCTTGCGGAGCCAGAAACACACCCTCAGTGCATCACGCAGGTCCGTCGGCGGCCGGCGCAGCACCGCCACCGCTGCGGCCGCACTTTCGACAAGGCTGCCAGTCGCCCCAACCGGCTCGCCGCCCAGCGCCGAGAAGAAGCGCTCCAGGTCGGCGCCGTTTACGCCAGCCGCGCACAGATCACGTCGCCACAATTCGACCGGAAGTAGATTGCCGGGGTCTCGCGCCGTTAGCACCACTGATGCCGCGAGCACGATCAAGAGAAGTGCGTCTCTGTTGCCCGCCTCTTGCCAATGTGTAGCTGCAAGTGCCGGTATCGGTGCAATTCTCAAGAGATCATGCCCGTCCTGGCGCGCAGCACTCTGGGCGATTAATCCAGCCAGGAGCTCGACCGAGGCTGGGACGAGGTAATCCAGCTTGTCGCTATGCCGAAGCTCCTTCGCAGCGCGCCCGTCGCATCTCGGGTTCGATGAGCATCGGCAGCCCAGCTGCGGCTTCACGTCGCGCACGATCCATAAGGCCCAGCGACAATCCAAGTGAAGCCTCTATACTCCCAAGTACGCCCCACACAGCTGTCAGGCCCGGTATTGCGTGTTCCTTTAGCTGTTCGTTGGGTTCTTGGCTGCTGCAGAATCCTGGGGCTGGTTCATACGTGATGTCCGTGAGGCCGCTGCTCATCCCGCGGCATCGGCTTTCTTCCAAGCGAGGCTATGACCTACAGTTGCGTGAACGGATCGCTCTCGTAGACCAGCATTTCCATCGACGGTCGCTAGGCCGTCGAGCACCTCCCCGAACGCCATTAGCGACTCCGCATACTTGCCCTGCTTCCACCGGGCGAACGCTGCGTCAGCCTTCAGCCCGAGCGCCATGGGCTGTTGCACGGTCGTACGAGCTGCCCTGTCGCCACCGCGCAGAAAAGGGCTTCGGCCTCCGACCACAGATGCGACTGTGCTAATGCAATACCAGCCAATCGGAAAAAGAAAGAAGCTTCTATATCTGTCAACTCGCATTCGTACGGCACTGCGTCGTGTGCCGCTACCATCGCCTCGGCGGTCTGCTTGCTGTGGAAGAGCACCTTGAAGCGTTGCGCGAGTAGCACCCCTCTTGGGCCTGTTTCTGCAAGCTCAGCCTCGACGACGCGGAGAGCGCGAACGGAATCTTTACCGTACTCGTCAGCTATTACAGAACGCGCCACTACAGCGGCAATTGCCAGGGTTGAGACACCCCATTCCCTGCCGATCTCGCCTACTCGGACAAGCGCTTTGTCTAACGCAGCGAGATCGAGTACCCACGTTCAGCTTCACGTAACCAGCTGGTAGCGACGAGCAGCCCGCGTGATGCGGATCCTTTTGGAACACGATGAGCAGATTAGACCTGACTCCATCATCAGCTTGATCAAGACGATTAAGCATATGTACTAAGTCGCAGGCGCTATAAATATGTGCATTCGCCATGTAGAAAAACGTTTGTACGGCGTTCAGGCCATGTACTATTGTGGCGGACGCTGCGAATGGTGGAAGGCTTGCGGCAACCTATTTACTGCTGCCAACTCTGCGAGTTGCAGAAGGAGATCACAGTAGAGCTCAATCGGAGCTGGATTTCGGGGGTTCCGAGCACAACGGAACAGGCGAGCGCCGTACACTCGTTTCGATGTGTCGGCAAGGCCCTGCTCGCGCGCCTCAATGCATCTACAATGACCCGCGCTTCCGCCTGACGACCAGCTGCCGCGGCAATTCGAAACTGGGCTAAACGCAGAAAGAAATCACATGTGGGATTTTCACTGAACAAACTTTGCTCCGGCTCCTGGCCCATGCTTGAGAACCAGAACAAAGCGTCAGCCAGCTCCGCTTGCGTGCCGCGCTTTGCTTGAGAAATTTGTCTTGCCCAGTGCGAAAGTGCACTAAGGCTCCTTGCCGCGAACGCGTGGAGCAGCGCGGTTGCGACGTCCCAGGGGGTAACAGAGCGTGCACGAAGAAACTTCAGTGATACCGCTTCGTGAACATCCTAATTTCAAATCGCTAAGTACCTCCTTGCCCGAGTTCGAAAGGAGCGGTGACACACTAACCCCCCTCAGGTAACTGTTCGATCCACGGGCCAACGAGCCTGTCGAGATGCTCACCAGGCATATCGATGTTCGCGGAACAGCCGCAACATGCAGGCAAGGTCTTGATCAAATTCGCTGATCAGGAGACTAGGCGGTAGGCGAGCCGACGCGTGACTTCGTTGGAGAGTTCGTCTCTCAGCCGACGGCGGGCTGACATGCGAACGTCGTTTTCATCAGGAGCGCGGACGATGTCGGCGCTAGTGGTTCGTCCCTAACATAAGAGTCCATCGTTTCGGCGTTTCCGCGCTAGGGTCCGTGCATGCGAGAACCCTGCTGCCTTTGGCTTTCGGACACTGATCGTGCGCGTTTGGCGGCGATCGCGGCCGACCGAAACAGCCCGCAAAAGCACGTCTGGCGGGCGCAGATCGTGCTGCTCAGCGCCGAGGGCTCGGCACCGTGGAGCTCATCCGGCGCACCAGCAAGGGCAAGGTCAGCGTCTGGCGCTGGCAGGCACGCTTCCTTGGGCCGAAGGCGTGCTGGCCTGTTGCGTGACAAGACCCGCCCCTCGCGCATTCCGCCGCTCGGGACCGACCGGTCGAGCGGGTGGTTACCCGTACATTGCAACCCGCCTCCCGGCGAGACCACGCACTGGACCGCGCCCTCGATGGCCCGCGCACTCGGCATCTCGTCAGTCTCGGTGCAGCGCATCTGGGCCGCAGCACGGCCTCCAGCCACACCAGATCCGTCACTTCAAGCTCTCCAATGACCCGGCCTTTGCCGCCAAGCTGCTCGACGTCGTCGGACTCTACGTCGACCCGCCCGAGCATGCGGTGGTCCTGTCGGTTGACGAAAAGACCCAGATTCAGGCATTTGACCGGACCCAACCGGGCCTGCCGATGAAAAAGGGTCGCTCCGGCACCATGACGCACGACTACAAGCGGAACGGCACCACCACCCTGTTCGCAGCCCTCAATGTGCTGGACGGCACCGTGATCGGCCGCTGCATGCAGCGTCACCGCCACCAGGAGTTTATCCGCTTTCTCAATGCCACCGAGGCCGCCGTGCCAAAGGGCAAGGCGATACACGCCATCGTCGACAACTACGCCACTCACAAACACCCGAAGGTCAAGGAATGGCTGGCGCGGCACGAGCGGTGGACTTTCCATTTCACCCCCACATCAGCCTCTTGGCTGAATGCGGTCGAGGGATTCTTCGCCAAGCTCACCAAGCGCCGCCTCCAACGCGGCGTCTTCCACTCACTCGTCGACCTCCAGGCGGCGATCAACCGCTACCTCGCCGAGCACAACCGGGCACCCAGGCCATTCGTCTGGACAGCCGAACCGGAGGCGATCCTGGCCAAAGTTAAACGTGGGCATCAAACGTTAGAGACGAACCACTAGAAGGCATCGGCCAGTGGCGGTCCCGTAGAGACTCACGTATACGGGCGTGAACGAGCTGAGGTGTCCTTTCGTGGAAAGCCAAAGCAATCGGCCAATGTGCGCGGAGCACGGCGTCTGCTATCCATGCGCTTCAGCCAATTCAGCGATTTCGGTCTCGGCGAGGTATGGCACCTCACGCTCGCATTCAAGTGGGAGTCAGAGTTTGTGGTAGTAAGTCCCTGGCATGCCGACGCGCTGTGACGATGAGCAGTCCGTCTGCATGATCCAACGTAAACTTCAGTGCCAGTAATCCGTGCTCGCAGCGATGACTACAGCAGCGGTAAGTCATCCAGCACAATCCGCTCGCGCATCTGCAGGGCAGATAGCTCTGACAAGACGCTCGCAGCAGCTCAGGAACCTGCGCTTCGTCTCGGTCGCGGAACCCCGCCCAGCCCCAGCTCCCACCGATGCTGTCGATGGACAAGCGGGCGAGCGTAGTCTTGCCGAGGCCGTGCTGCCCTTCACGATGAGGGTTCAGTGGCTTCGCACTTTCTGACATAGGTGCACCACGATGTCCGTCATGCCAGTCGCACCTCGGACGACCGGCAACGGATTCCCCAGCACTCTTGGTGCAGCGCTGTATCAGGCCGGGAACCAAAGCTGCGCTACCTGGGCTGCCGCTGCACGGCGCAAGCTGCGAGTTCGGCACAGGGCGCTACATCCGAGCTTTCCTCATCGAAGATCCGGAGAGCATCTGACCGGCCAGTTTCCGCTCGCCTGGCGTGACATCAGGTCTGCGACGCGCCGCAGCATCGGGTCTATCACCCGCTCCGCTATGAGCGGACGCTCACCGAGGCGATAGCCGATCTCGACAAGGTCGGCCTTGATCGCAGCTTCGATCCCTTCCTTCGGCGGCTCCCAACATCCCACTTGATGCGCCTAAATAGTCTGGCGGAAAGCGCGGCATCGTCGACTTTCTGATAAATTCGTAGAGGTTGTCCCCCAGTTCGAGCGTAAGTAAAAAGCTTCTCATTGGTTCGGGAGATACAAGTTCTTTAGCTACATTATTCCAATACTCAATACCCTTGATGTCGTGACCGCACGGCGAGCCCCTTTCAATTCCGGCGAGAGCCGTCGTCAAAAAGCGCAAGTACACGCTGCGATCTTCGTTTCGTTCAGCGTGGAGCCAATAGTTCTTGATGGCCTCAAGCACATCTGGCGATCGAAGTGTCACTGAACCCGCTGTAAGGTTCTTTACCTGTACGAGCGCAACCTCATCGCCAAGTTCGATGTCAAAATCCTCTCCACGCTCCAGATAAAGGGCTTCTTGCTCAGTTAGGTTCAGCCACGCCAGAACGGTTTGGTAGGCTTGGTAGACGTATCCGCGGATCGAGGGCGTAGCCTCTCTGGTCCTATCGTGCTGGAACAAAGCTCAATGACCCTCAAGCTGTCGTACCCGGCGACTTTCAGGTACCACTTCCGAGACGATAATTGAGAGCTAGCGTGAGCATCCGGGCTCAGTCTACGCTCCCGCACTACCCTGGAATTGCCCGCACAGTGTCCTCAGCCAAGTACGGTTAACGATGAGTTATCCCGCCGGCAGCTTGGCGGGGGCCTCCTCGACCAGTGCCGGCGCGTCGGCGATCAGCTGGAGCAGCACCCGCGCCGGCCCGGTCGGGCGGTGCGCGCCCCGCTTCCACTGCCGCAGCGTCGCCAACGGTATCCCGAGGCGCCGGGCGAACCCGGCCTGCGACAGACCGAGCCGGCGCCGCAGCCGAGCAACACCGAACGGGTCAAGGCACCCGTTCCGCCGCGAGACGGCGGCCAGAGTCTGCCGGGTTCTCTCGTGGCCGGCCCCGACCTGCCCGCCCTCGCTCCGCTCGGGCTCTCGTCCGTCGCGGCACCTCCTCCACCGTCCGGCTGAATTCCCCAAGACCGCAACCGATCCGTTAAGATCGCCCTTGACAGCCGCAGGCGGCCGTGGCCTAATCTAGGATTATGATCCTGATCTGGTTCCCGCTCCGCAGGTGAGACGACCAACCGAACGAACCCAACCGAACGAACCCAACCGAACGAACCCAACCGAACGAACCCAACCGAACGAACCCAACCGAACGAACCCAACCGAGGCCCGCCCGATGCTGCCACGCCGTACCCGGACGCAAATTCACGCGAAGCACGCCCGAACCCGAGCCACTAGCCCTCGACGCGAAGAGCGCACGAACGAATGTGCATGCGACGGCACGAACGAACCCGGCCCGCGCCTGGCGAGCACCATCGGATGCGGTCCCGGCGGGATCGGTGCGGGGGCGACGGCGCCCAGAATCGCACGAACGATTTCGCCCGTGACCGCCGCTTCGGCCGCGGGATGAAGCTGCTCGACACACAGTCCGGACTGGCCCCGACCTGGAGGCGATTATCGTGCTGGTAGGATATCTTGACGTTGTGGCGACATTCGTCATGGTGCTGCTCCGATGCCGTACGGGAAACGCCATGAAGATCCTCTGCCTGATGCTCGGGCTCGCCGTTCTGACCGCGGGCCCCGCGTATGCCCAGACCAGCCAGCAGAATCGCATGGCGGCCTGCAACGACGCTGCGAAGACCCGTCAGCTCGCTGGCGATCCGCGCAAGGCGTTCATGTCCCAGTGCCTGAGCAGCGGCGTTCCGGCGGACACGCCCGCGCCGCAGACGACGCAGCAGCAGCGGATGAAGGACTGCAACACCGCGGCCGCCGCCGGCGGCTACAAGGGCGATGCGCGGCAGTCATTCATGAGCGACTGCCTGAAGGGCGGCAAGACGACGGCCGGCGGCAAGCAGACCGCCTGCACGGCGGAAGCAGACAGCCGCAAGCTGGCCGGCGCGGCGCGGAACTCGTTCCTGACCAAGTGCAACGCGAGCTGACGCTCAGCGCGCGGCCGACGGGCCGACCGGCAGGTCGCGTGCCTGTCCGACGACGAGTGCCGCCGGCACCGCGCCGCCGCGGGTGTCCGTGACGAGAGTTTGCAGCCCGACGATCCGATAGCCGCTCTTGGTCCGCAGCAGGATCGGCGAACCCGCGTCGCCGTAGCTGGCGTCGCAGTCGTGCAGCAGCAGTCGGCCGCCCTCGATCGCGCCGAGCAGCCGGCACGGCTCGACCAGGACCGGCAGATGAGGCCGGTCGGGGCTGTAGCCGACCCGCGCCAGCGGCGCGCCCTCAGCCACGCTCTGGCGGTCTGCTGCCCCGGCGAATGGCAGAGGTCGCAATTCCGGGCCACCAATGGGTTGCTCGAGCACCAGCACTGCCCAGTCTGTCAACGGATCCATCGGTGCGCCGGTCGCGTCGAAACGCAGGGCTGGGTCGTGCTGCACCAACTTTGCGCGTCCATGGCCCGCATAGGCGCCGCGTCGCCAGCCGGCCACGAAGTGCAGACGGTCCGCCGGCAACAACCCGTGGCGCCGGGCGTCCCACAGGCAGTGCGCTGCGGTCAGGACCCGGTCCGGCGCGATCAGCGTGCCGGTGCAGAACCCGCCGCCTTCGCGGTTGACCCGGCCGATGGCGGCGAACTCGGGCTCGGCCGCCGGCAGCGGCCGCCGGTCGTCCGTGCCGACGATCCCGGGGTGCGCGGGCTCGGGCGGCGTTGATGCCGCCGGGCAGGCGCACGCCCAGGCCAGCATCGCGGCGGCCAGGGCATGACGGATCATCGCCTCTCCAGCGCGGTCCCGGGACTCGTGCCGGGCCGGCCGACCGTGTATGCCGGCCGGGCGACCGGAACGATAGGGGAGGTCGATGTATACGCTCTACTGGTCGGCAGACAGCGGCGCCTTCGGCGTGCAGGCGTTGTTGGAAGAACTCGGCCTACCCTATCGCCGGGAGGTCATCGACACGAGTCGCGGCGAGCATCGCACGCCGGCATTTCTGGCACTCAACCCGATGGCGCAGGTGCCGACGCTCGGATTGCCCGATGGTACGGTGATCACCGAATCTGCGGCCATGATGCTGCATCTCTGCGATGCCCGGCCCGACAATGCGCTGTTACCGGCGCCCGGCACCAGCGCTCGGGCAGTCGCCTATCGCTGGCTGTTCTGGCTCGCCTCCGGCCTCTACGAATCCGACCTGCGCTACTACTACCCCGAAAGGTACACCAGCGAGCCTGCCGGAGCCGAAGGTGTGCAGTCCGCGGCGCTCGAGCGGATGGATCGGCTCCTCGTGATCGCCGCAGACCTGCTCGGTTCCGGCCCTTACGCGCTGGGCCAGCGCTTCTCCGCGGTCGATCTCTATCTGTTCATGCTGGTGCTCTGGCATCCGGCCAGAACCGGAGTGCACAGCCGCCATCCCGCTCTTGGGGAGCTGATGCGCCGGGTGCGGCAGCGCCCGGCGGTGGATCGGATCTGGGCGCAGCACTATCCCCCGGGCGGTGATGGCCAATGGTCGACCTGGACCGGCTCGAGCGCGTCCTGATCCAGGCGGCGCTCGAGCGCAGGGCCATGACTTACGGTCAGCTCCTCGGCCTGTTCGAGCGCCGGGTGACCCCAATTCTGGTCGCCGCGCTGTGCCGCGACCTCGGCAAGCAGGCGGAGCGTCGATCCGGTGCCGGTTGGCCCGACCTCGCCTGCCTTGTGGTGCGACGCAGCGACCGCCTGCCGGGCGAAGGCTATTTCGACAGTCTGCGCCGTGACGGCGCCTATGCCGGCCCCAGCGTCGGCCCGGCCGCCGAGGCGTTCCTGCTCGCGAGGCAGGAGCAAGCCTATCGATGGGCCGCGTCGCTGCCGGCCGGTCGCGTGACGAGCCAGGATCCGTCGTGAAAGCCCTTGCGGTCACAGCCTGCTCGGTCCTGCTCGCGACACCGGTGGCCGCGGCGCCGATCACCTTGGCTGGCATCACCTTCAGCGACGAACTCGGCGGCGTGGTGCTCCAGGCGGGCTCGGGCACCGGCACCGTCGACGATCCGTTCGTGCTGGTGGAGGAGATCAACGATGACGGGCCGGCGATCCTGACCGTGCGCGGGTTGCGTGGCCGGGTCGGTGATCTGGCCGACAGCGGGCGCCAGCTCGGCTTCAGACTCACCAAGATCGTCACCAACCGGACCAGCCGCGCGTGGCACAGCTTCGAGCTTGAGTTGCGCGAGCAGCTGGAGCAGACCAGCACCTATGAGGACGGCCTGTCGTTCGGTCAGGCGACCCAGCGTCAGCGGCCGTTCACGTCCGATCGCTACGCCACTGTCGACATGACTGACGAGCCCTTGGACTCGGTGGTGTTCTCCGATGGGCTGGTGGCACCCGGCGAGACCGTCACCGTCACCGTAACGATCACCGACTACACTCCCGGCGAACAGTTCTTCCTGCTCCAGCGACGGGAGGCGCCGGTCGCTGGATGGCTGCAGCCCGCGGGCTGAGCTGCGCGGTCACAGGAACTTCGCGACGATATCCGTCGAGCTCTCGACGCCGATCTGCTCGTAATGCGCGTCGAGGAACGCGCCGGCCCGGTCGCGGCCCAGCTCGAACAGCCAGTCCAGGAACGTGGCGTCGACATTGAGCTTCGAGGAATAGCCCAGCTGGGCCATCTCCTTCTCGGCCTCGACCACGTGGATCTTCAGGTCCTTGTAACGTCCGCCGGGCACCCGCTCCTCGTCCAGCAGCTTCTTGACGAAGGCGATCGCGCGCATCTCGCGCATCAATGAGCTGTTGAACGAGAGTTCGTTCATCCGGTCCAGGATCGCTGGCGCGGTCTTCGGCACCTCGTCGACCTGGATCGGGTTGATCTGGACGATCAGCACGTCCTCGCATTCGGTGTGGTAGATCAGCGGATACAGTGGCGGATTACCCATGAAGCCGCCGTCCCAGTAGCTCTCGCCGTCGATCTCCACGGCCTGATAGATGGCCGGGAGGCAGGCGGAGGCCAAGATCGCCTTGTCCGAGATCTCGTCGCAGTCGAACACGCGGATCTTGCCGGTCTTGACGTTGGTGGCGCAGACGAACAGCGGAATGGTGTGGTGTTCGCGCAGCCAAGCAAAATCCACCACCTCGTCGAGGACTTCGGCCAGCGGATTGATGTTGGCCGGATTCGCGACGTAGGGCGACATCATGCGCGACAGCGCATCGTAGATCAGCCAGCCCGGCGAGAAGCTCATGTCGCCGACCGAGATCACCCGGTCGAGCGGCGACGGTTGCACCGGGCTGTAGCGGGCGCGCTCGGCAAGGCGGCCCCAGAAGCGTGCGAGCGTTGCGCGGGCTTCCGCCGGCCCGCCGCGTGCGAGACCGTAGCCGAGGGCCACTCCATTCATGGCACCGGCGCTGGTGCCGGAGACGGCGGCAATATCGAGCCGGCCGTCTTCAAGCAGGCGATCCAGCACGCCCCAGGTGAAGGCGCCGTGCGCGCCGCCGCCTTGCAGGGCGAGATTGATCCGCTTGCGCGATTGGCGCTCCACCACGGTCGATTCCCCTGCTGCCAAACCGGACACCTGCATAACGAAGATGACGGCGGAAGTCCCCGCTACCGATGCGCGCGCCATCGTCCCCGTTGTCATTTCGTGCCCGGCGGTGTCTGTTGCGGCGCTCCGGCGAAGCGCCCAGCCGACCGCCTGCGCACGCTGTGGAAATGGAGGGAAAGTAATATGTCAGATCTCGTCTGCGTCGCGTTCGACCATCCAGATACCGCCGACAAGGTGCTGATCGCGCTGACCGCGATGAGCAAGGAGCAGCTGATCGAGCTGTCCGACGCTTGCGTCGTGATCCGGCCCCCCGAGGGCGAACTCCAGCTCAAGCAGATGGTGCCGCTGACCAAGGTCGGCGCGCTCAGTGGCGGCTCATCCGGCGCCTTGTGGGGTGCCTTGGTCGGGCTCCTGTTCCTGAATCCGCTCGCGGGCATGGCGATCGGCGCCGGTGTCGGTGCGGCCAGCGGTGCGCTGGCCGGCAAGCTCTCCGACTACGGCATCAATGACGACTTCATCAAAGAGGTCGGCAGCAAGATCAAGCCGAACAGCTCGGCCCTGTTCCTCCAGATCCGCAAGGTTACCGCCGACAAGGTGCTCGAGCGTCTGAAGGCCGAGGGCTTCCACGGTCACGTCCTCCAGACCTCGCTCACCAATGAGCAGGAGACCGCCCTCAACAAGGCGATCAGCGACGCCAGCGCGGCAGCGTAAACCGAGTGGCGCCGGCGCTGGAACTTCAGCGCCGGCGCCACGCGAGCACGGCTGGCTCCTGCTCTGACGGGCAGCGGCGATCGCGAATTGCTCGGCGCAATGTGATGGCCCGCCCCCGGGTCGTGAGTTCCCTGGCGGCATCGCCAATGGCCAGCTTGGTCCAGCACCCCGGACCTGAGGGCCTGGCCGATGAGCGATGTATCGCACGAGGGCAAGGCGCCTCCGGCGGTATGGCAGGAGACCCTGCTGCCGCAAACAACCACCTTCAGCGATCTCAGTTTCGCCAGCGGTGTGACGGTACGTGGTTTCCAGCACGACTCCTATGAACTGGAGAATTTACCGGGCTGCCGCGATCATTTGGTCGCCTATCGCCTGACTGGCGTTGCGCGTGCGGAGCGTCGACTTGGACGCAGCGTGGAATGTGCCGTTACCCGGCCCGGCAGCATCACGATCGTGCCGGCCGGCATGCCCAGTTCCTGGGTGATCGATGGGTGCGGACGGCTCATGTACTTTTTCCTGCCGCCGGCTCTGATCGACCGCGTTGCCGCCGAATTCGGCCATGCCAGCGGCATCAATCTTGGCGAACGCCTCGGGCTCTACGACCACGCATTGGGTGAGCTCGCCTGCCATTTTGCCCGTGAGGCTGATCTCGGGCTGGCCGGTTGGGCGCTTTACGCCGAGTCCATCGTGACCCAACTCGCGGTGCTCCTGGTCCGCCATCACGCCGGCGATCGGCTCCGGCCGCAGCGCCGACGGGGCGGACTCTCGCCAGCGACGCGACGGCGGTTGCTGGACCATATCGCCGAGCGGCTGGCGCAGGATATTTCTCTGGCGGACCTCGCTGCCGTCGCCCGCCTCGCGCCCTCGCATTTCAGTCATAGCTTTCGCGCGACTTTCGGCTGCGCGCCCTATCAGTTCGTGCTCCGTCAACGCGTCGGCCGTGCAAGGATGTTGCTCGAATCCGAGCCGATGCCGCTGGTCGAGATCGCCCTGGCCTCGGGTTTCGCGACCCAGTCCCACCTTACCACCCAGTTCAAGCGGCTGGTCGGCACGACGCCAGCAGCCTATCGAGCCCGCCGCAATACGTGACCGCCCGCGAGCGGCTCGACCGCAGGATCCGGTAAGTCGCCGCAGCATCGCGAAATCCAGCGACCGATCTGACGTTAAAGTGATGGACGTGTCGTAACGACGACCAGACCAAAAGATCGAGGCCGGTGTCGTTGCAGGCTATCCAACTTCTCAGGAGAAGATCCTATGCAATTAGCCGATTCGCCTCTCATCGGGCGCGCATCGTTCTGGTCGTCGATTTCGTTCGCCACTCTGCTTGCTTTGGGTGCAGGCACGCCATCCTGGGCGAACGAAACGACTGACCGCACGGCGCTGCCGCACAATGTCGTCTACGTGCAGACGAACACGCCCGGCGCCGGCAAGAATGCCGTCCTGGCCTATCGCCGCGATGGCAATGGGCGTTTGACACCCCTTGCCGGTTCGCCTTTCCCAAGTGGTGGCAAGGGATTCTTCGACAGCTCGTTCAAGCTGGGCCCGTTCGATTCCGATCAGAATGTGGTCGTCGACCAGTCGCGCCGCCTCCTCTTCTCCGTCAACTCCGGCTCGAACACGATTGCCGTATTCAAGATTGCAGCCTCGGGCGGCCTCACCGCGATCAAGGGGTCGCCCTTCCCGTCGGGCGGCATCAATCCGGTGGGCGTGGGCATCAAGGGCGACTTCCTCGTGGTCGCCAACAAGGATGCGGATCCGGCCCAACCGGACACGCGGGACCGTCCAGGCTACAACACCTTTCGCATCGGCCATGAAGGCCGCCTGATCCCGGTGCCGGGCTCGGCGGTTCGCTTCGCCGAAGGCACATCGCCGACCCAGCCGCTGACCACCGACACCGGCCGCTTCGTCTTCAGCAGCGAGTTCCCGGCCGCCGGAGTGTTCGACGTGCTGCGCTTGACCGCGACCGGCGATCTGCGCCTGCTTGGCACACCTGCCGTACCACCCCTCGATCCCGCCGCGACGCCGCCAGGGCCAGCGCCGCTCGGGCTATGGGCGCACCCGAAACGGCCGCTGCTCTATGCCGGACTGCCGGCCGCGGGAATGCTGGGCGTATTTCGTTGGAATGATGCCGGAACGCTGAAGCCGCTGCGCACCGTATCGACCGTCGGCGCTGCACCGTGCTGGGTGCGCGTCAACCGCGCCGGCACGCGGATCTACGTCTCGAACACAGGTACGGCATCGATCGCGGTGTTCGACAGCAGCGATCCGGCCAAGCCCAGGCTGATCCAGAATTTGGCCCTCAATGCCGAAGGCAGCATTTTCCAGATCACGCTCGATGAGCAGGAGCAGTATCTCTATGTCGTCGGCCAGCGTTCCACCGCGGCGCAGCCCGCCGCTGCCAACAGCCTGCACGTGCTGAGGGTATTGGGCCACGGTCGGCTGCAGGAGGTCGCCAGCTCGCCACTCCAGCTGCCCGTACCTTTCAACAGCCGTCCGCAGGGCGTGGCTGCGCTCTGAATCGGCCGACGCCGGCGCTGGAACCCCGGCGCCGGCGGCGAATTTCCTTGGGAAGGCGCACCGCCCGGAGGAATGTCATGGCCCGCCCGACGCTGGATGAGCTGCGCGAACAAGCGCTGCACTGCCGCAACTGCCCACTGTGGGCCGATGCCACCCAGACCGTGTTCGGCGAAGGGCCAACCGATGCGGCGGTGATGTTTGTCGGCGAGCAGCCGGGTGACCAGGAGGACCGGCAGGGACGGCCGTTCGTCGGCCCCGCCGGTCAGCTGTTCGATCGCGCCCTGGTCGAGGCCGGAGTAAATCGCGGCAGCATCTATGTCACCAATGCAGTCAAGCACTTCAAGTTCGAGCTGCGAGGCAAGCGCCGTATCCACCAGAAGCCTGACTACAAAGAGATTTTGGCCTGTAAGCCCTGGCTACAGGCCGAGATCGAGCTGGTCGATCCGCCCCTGATCGTCGCCCTCGGTGCCACGGCCGCCCAGTCGCTGCTGGGCCGGGCGGTGACTATCGGCAAGGAGCGCGGCCGGTTCCAGCCGTTCCCGCCATCCCGCCATCTGTTCGTCACCGTGCATCCCTCCTACCTGCTGCGACTGCCCGATGAGCGTATGCAAGCGGCGGAGTATGAGCGATTCATCGGCGAGCTAAGGCTCATCTGCGATGGGCCCAAGAATGCCGAGGCCATACCGCCCCGACAGGGTGTCCTGTTCTAGGCCGACCCTATCATTGCACACGGTGATGACAGTTCGGACTGCGTCGGTTAGCCTGACCTCAGCATAACAGAGGGCGACCCAGATCTAGTTCCTGCGTCGCCCCTCGATCAGGGGATGTAGCATGCAACGTCGCACGGTGCTGGGCAGTGCAACCGCCGCGTTGGCTTTTGCGGCGACGGCCAGGGCGGCCGGCTATCCGGAACGACCGATCACCCTCATCTGTCCCTGGGGTGCGGGTGGTGGCACCGACGCCACCGCCCGGATCGTCGCGAGCGTTCTGGAGCGCGACCTTGGCGTGCCCGTCAATGTGGTCAACCGCACGGGCGGCTCCGGTGTCGTCGGCCATTCGGCCATCGCCACGGCGGCTCCCGATGGCTACACGTTGGGCATCATCACCGTCGAGATCGGGATGATGCATTGGCAGGGCCTGACCGAGCTCAGCTACAAGGACTACACCCCGCTGGCACTGATGAACGAGGACCCCGCCGGCATCCAGGTCCGCTCCGATTCCTCTTATGATTCGGCAAAGGGTCTGCTCGAGGCTGTCCGTGGTGCCGCCAAAAGCGAGCTGAAGGCGTCGGGCACCGGACAGGGCGGGATCTGGCATCTGGCCTTGGCCGGGATGCTTCAGGCGGGAGGCATGCCACCCGATCAGGTGCAATGGGTACCGAGCCAGGGTGCCGCTCCAGGTCTGCAGGATCTTGTTGCGGGCGGCGTCGACGTGGTCACCTGCTCGGTGCCGGAAGCGAAATCGCTGCTCGATGCGGGCAAGGTCCGCAGCCTTGCGGTAATGGCCGAGCAGCGCAATGCGACCTTCCCGGACGTGCCTACGCTCAAGGAGGCCACTGGGCTGGAATGGGTCATCGGCGCTTGGCGTGGCTTTGCTGGCCCCACCGGTCTGCCCCCCGACGTCACGGGCGTCCTGGTTCCGGCGCTGGCAAAAGTCTACGAGAGCGCCGAGTTCAAGGACTTCATGAGCAGCCGGGGTTTCGGCACGATCTATGCTGAACCAGCAAAGTTCGAGACCTTCATGGCCGAGCGCGATGCCAGCCTTGGTTCCGTGATGAAGGGCTTGGGCCTCGCCTCCTGACCTCAGCGGGCGCTGACCATGCGTTTCAACGACTCCGTGTTCGGGGTAGTGCTGCTCCTGGCCGCGGCTGGCTTGTTCATTGTGGCGAACGGGTTTCCCGCCATGCCGGGCCAGAGCTTCGGTCCGGCACTGTTCCCGCATATCATCGCCACGGGCTTTGCGCTGACCGGCGCGGCGCTGGTGTGGAGTGGGCTGCGTCGGCCCGAGTTTGCGGGGTTCGTGGCGCTCGGCGATTGGGCTAGGAGCGGGGGCCACCTGATCGACGTCGGGCTCGTGATCGGCGGGATCGCTGCCCTGATCATCTTGTGGGACCGGCTCGGCTTCCTGATCGTCGCGACATTGCTGACCGGTGGCCTGATGGCGCGCTTTCGTCATGGCAGGTGGCTCAGCTCTATCGCGGGAGCACTGGCGGCGTGCCTCGTGATTGACTGGATATTTCGCCGGATGCTGTTGGTACCTCTGCCGCTGGGTCCGCTCACCGGGATCATCTGGTGAGCACGCTCGAGGCGGCACTGCGGCTCGTCTTCGAGCCGTACAATCTGCTGGTCATGTTCCTGGCCGGCTCGTTCGGGCTTTTCGTCGGCGCCATGCCTGGGTTGACTGCGACCATGGCCACGGCGCTGCTCGTGCCGGTCACCTTCTTCATGGCACCGGAGCCCGCGATCGCCGCCATTGTCGCTGCGACCGCCATGGCGATCTATGCCGGCGATATTCCGGGTGCCCTGGTCCGGATGCCGGGCACTCCGGCCTCCGCTGCCTATGTCGAGGATTCGTATCGGCTGGCCATGCGCGGCGAGGCGGCCACGGTGCTCGGGGCCGGCCTGGTGTTCTCGGTAGTCGGCGGGATCTTCGGCTCGCTCGTGCTGGCGGTGGCGGCGCCCAGCATCGCGGAGTTCGCGCTCAATTTCAGTTCATTCGAGTATTTCTGGCTGGCGCTGCTCGGACTGTCCTGCGCGGTGTTCATCTCGACCGGTTCGCCGATCAAAGGCATCGTGTCGGTGCTGTTGGGACTGTTCCTCGCCACGGTCGGCATCGACCCGACCGCCGGCCACGCGCGTTTCACGTTCGGCAGTGTCGAGCTGATGGCTGGGGTCAGCCTGATCCCGACCATGATCGGCATGTTCGCGATCAGCGAGATCCTGCGCTGGGTCACCAGCTCGCGGAGCATCCAGGAACTGAACGTCCGGCAGGTCGGCAACGTCTTCAGCGGCCAGCTCGGGCTGTTGCGGCGCTATTGGCGCAGCACCCTGCGCAGCGCCATCGTCGGCACCGGCATCGGTGCGTTGCCGGGTGCCGGTGCCGACATCGCGGCCTGGGTCACCTACGCCATGGAGAAGAAACTCTCCAGGCATCCGGAAAAGTTCGGCACCGGCTATATCGAAGCCGTCACCGCACCCAGCACCGCCAACAATGCGAGCCTGGGGGGCGCCTGGATCCCGGCTCTGGTGTTCGGGATTCCCGGCGACTCGATCACCGCGATCGTCATTGGCGTCCTCTACATGAAGGGGATGAACCCAGGTCCGATGATCATGCTGGAGCGCCCGGAGCTGCTCTATGCGATCTTCATTACCTTTATTGTCGCCAATATCATGCTGCTGCCACTGGGCTATGCCGCGATCCGATTCTTTCGACTGATCCTGGGCGTGCCACGCGAAGTCCTGATGCCGCTGATCCTGATCTTCTGCATCGTCGGCTCGTTCGCGATCAACAACAGTGTGTTCGGTGTCGGGATCATGCTGGTCATGGGTGTGCTCGGCTACATCATGGAGGAGAATGGCTTTCCGATCGCGCCGGCAATCCTGGGTCTCGTCCTGGGCGGGATGATCGAGGCGAATTTCCTCACCTCGATGATGAAGTCCGATGGCCAGCTGCTGGGGTTCTTTGGGCGGCCAGTCGCTGCCGTGCTCGGGTCCGTGAACTTGCTGGTCTGGGCATGGGTGGCGGTGTCCGCCCTTCGGCGGGCAATGTCACCGCGTGCGGCCTCGGCACCCGAGGCCTGAACGGAACGCCAGCGGCCAGCATGCGCCTCACTGTGCATCGTGGAAGATGATACCCAGCGTGTGGCGATGACCCGACCGCACCCGGCTGACGCCATGGCGCAGGTTGACGCGGTAGATGCCACGGGTCCCTCGCACCGGGCGATGATGGACGGGAAAGACCACCGCGTCGCCCCGGTTCAGCGGCACGACCTCGGCGCGTGATTGCAGGCGCGGGCGCTGCTCGGTCAGCACGAACTCGCCGCCGGTGAAGTCGCTCCCCGGTTCGGAGAGCAGACAGGCGACCTGCAGCGGGAACACGTGCTCGCCGTAGAGATCCTGGTGCAGGCAGTTGTAGTCGCCCACGCCATATTGCAGCAGCAACGGCGTGGGCCGCGTTTGCCCGGCCGCATGGCAGCGCTCGAGGAACGCCGTGTGCTCGGCCGGGTAGCGGTCGTCACTGCCGAGCGCATCGTTCCAACGATTGGCGATCGTGGCGAGCGGCGGGTAGAGAGCTGTGCGCAGATCGGCCACGAGCTTAGGCAGGGGATAAGCGAGATACTTGTACTCGCCCCGCCCGAAGCCGTGCCGGCTCATCACGATCCGGCTGCGAAACGACGCGTCGTCGGCATAGCTCGCTGCGAGCATGGCGCATGCGTCGGCGGCTAGCATGCCGGAAATCACCGCGCAGCCATGGGTGTCGAGCTCCTCGCCGATCCGTCGCCAATCCAACCCTGTGCAGTTCATCACTCGGCCTCACGGCTCAGGAGCATGCGCTTGCGCTCCACGCCCCAGCGATAGCCGGAGAGGCTGCCGTCCTGGCGCACGACGCGGTGACAGGGGATGGCGACGGCCAGCCGGTTGGCGGCGCAGGCCTGCGCTACCGCGCGCACGGCTGCAGGCGCGCCGATTCTGGTCGCCACCTCCGCATAACTTGCCGTCGCACCCACTTGGATCTCGGCCAGGGCCTGCCAGACACGGCGCTGGAAGGCGGTCCCGCGAACATCCAGCGGGAGATCGAGTCCCGCTTGCGGGGCTTCGATCAGGCGCAGGATCGCGGCCATGGTTGGGGCCAGGGCAGCACTGTCCGCACCGAGGCGTGCCTGTGGGAAGCACTGTCGGAGCTCCTGTCCCAATGCCGCCGGATCGTCGCCCAGCAGGATCGCGCAGACACCGCGGTCGCCGACTGCAACCAGGACGGAGCCGAGCGACGATTTGCCGACGGCGAACGCAAGTCGCTCGGCCGGCGCTTGCTCATTCGGCCGACAGCGTTTGCAGGGCCTGAAGCCAGCGGCTTCGGCGTCTGCGGTGGTGGCGTGGAAGCCCACGTTTTCGCGACGCGCCGGGCGTGCCGCGCAGGATGGGCGGCAATAGACGCCCGTCGTCCGCACGGAATAGTAGAACTGCCCGTCGACGGTGGCGTCTCGGCGCAGGACGGCTGCCCACCGATCGCTTTCGGGCGTAGGTTGGGTTTCCATAGCTTCCATCACGTTCTCCCTTCGACCCGCCGCCGCGTCCGCTGGCGGCATTCGTGTGGGAGAGATTTTGCGCGTTCGGCGCCGAGACACGACCCGATCCTTGCGCTCAACCGCCACGGCACCTTTGTGAGCACGCCGACGCGGCTGTTGAGGTGACCGTGTTTGGTCGTCTAGATTCGCGCTTCATCAGGGAGGATCCAACATGACCGAGGATCTGCAGCATTTCGCCGGTAAGGTGGCTGTCGTCACCGGCGGCACGCAGGGGCTTGGCGAAGCGATCGCGCGGCTACTGGCAGCGCGCGGGGCTGCCGGCATCGTGATCACCGGCCGTCACGCCGAGCGCGCACAGCGAGTCTGCGCTGAGCTGGAGTCGATGGGCAGCAGAGCCGTGTTCGTTCCAGCCGATCTGGCCGAGATCGATCAGGTGCGGACGATCATGGCCGGCGCCGATGCTGCCTTCGGCCGCGTCGACTGCCTGGTCAACGCCGCGGGCCTGACTGACCGCGGCTCGATCCTCGATACCTCGCCCGAGCTGTTCGACCGGATGTACGCGGTCAATGTCCGCGCGCCCTTCTTCCTGATCCAGGACGCGGCGCGGATCATGCGGCGCGGCGGCGCTGGCGGCACCATCGTCAACATCCTCTCGACCTCGGCCCATGGCGGCCAGCATTTCCTCGCCGCCTACTCGTCGTCCAAGGGTGCCCTGGGCATCCTCACCCGCAACGTCGCCTACGCCCTGCTGCGCGACGGCATCCGGATCAACGGTCTCAACATCGGCTGGATGGACACGCCGGGCGAGCACACCATCCAGAAGGTGGCCCACGACTCGCCACCGGACTGGCTCGACAAAGCCGGCGCCGGGCTGCCGCTGGGCCGGCTGCTGGACCCGCGCGAGGTGGCGCGGGCGACGGCGTTCCTGCTTTCGGCGGAGAGCATGCCGATGAGCGGCGCGCTGATCGACTTCGACCAGTCGGTGCAGGGGGCGGGTGACCCGCCGCGGCCGATGGTCCGGCTGTGAGCGCTGATTGGCGGTAGCAGCCCGCGATGGATTTAGATCTTTTTCGCTGTATAAGCCGATAAGTCCGGGGATAGCTCAGAATCGAATGCAAATATTCGGGGAGTTTAAAGATGAGATCGCTTCGCATCCATGTGCTTGCGTTCTCTGCCGCCGTGCCTTGCCGTTGCAGCCAATGCCGCTTCGCCACAGGATGAGGTCACGTCGGCCTATCAGGCCTGGGATGCCGCGTTCGCCACCGGTGACGCCAAGGCGATCGCGGCCTTCTATACGGACGACGCGACCTTCCTGCCCCCGACCCATGACGTCATCGAGGGTCCGGCTGGGGTCGAGAAGTTCTTCGCCGGCCTGCTCGGCAATGGAGTGACCGGCCACAAGCTCGAGCTGATCGAGGTGGAAGGCGACGGTAGTGACGAGCTGATCGTCGCCGCGGCCAAATGGTCGGCTCATGGCAAGGATGCCAGCGGTGCGCCGGCGACCTTCGGCGGCGTCGCCACCCATGTATTCGAGAAGCAGCCCGACGGCAGCCTGAAGCTCAAGCTGCACACCTTCAACTGAGGTTGACGTCTGGGGTCCGTTCGGAACGGACCCCAGCACGGTGCAAACCGGGCAGGGACTGAAGCAATGGCGCAGGGCTCGGAGATCGAGCAGATCGAGCAGACCTACGCGGCGTGGGATGCAGCCTTCAACACGCAGGACGCCCGTGGCGTTGCCTCCCTCTATTTGCCAAACGCCACCTTTCTTCCTGCTACTCACGAGGTGATCGAAGGTCCCGCCGAGATCGAGCGATTCTTTGCCGGGCTCTTCGCCAGCGGGTTGACCGAGCATCGGTTCGCGCTGATCACCACGCACGTAGACGGTAGCACGTTGATCGCTGCAGCGAGATGGACGGTGCAGGGCCTGGACGCTGACGGCAAGCCGGCGACCTTCAACGGGATCGCGACGCACGTCTTCGTGCAACAGCCGGACGGCACCTTGAAGCTCAGGTTGCACACTTTCAACTGAACTGTGCGTCAGGCTGAATGGCCAGGTACGAAGGCGCTCCGGAATGCTCAGATGACATTGCGCTCAACTAAGGGGCGACCCTCGCCGATGCGCGCAAAGCCCAACGCGCTGAGGTCCAGCGTGCGATAGGCGCCATGCGCGATCAGCTCGGCAAGCCCGCGCCCGACGGCAGGCGCCTGCTGGATGCCGTGGCCGGAGAAGCCGTTGGCGAAATAGAGGTTCGCGATGTCGGGATGCGGGCCGACGATGCCGTTCTGGTCGAAAATGTTCATCTCGTAGTAGCCGGCCCAGGCGCCGACCACCTTCAGCCGCTCC
The DNA here is from genome assembly GCA_963798145.1 of uncultured Alphaproteobacteria bacterium. Taxonomy (GTDB): domain Bacteria; phylum Pseudomonadota; class Alphaproteobacteria; order Geminicoccales; family Geminicoccaceae; genus Benzoatithermus. The sequence continues at coordinate 40,621 of CAWCSG010000014.1, read as the reverse complement.
AACGCCGGCACGCGAGCGGCCAGTGCCGGCCAGATCACCTCCTCGAACAGGCCGTGGTCGGGCTCGAGCGGCAGGTCGTCGTGGTCGTCGCCGGGCCGCGGTGGTGCCCCTGTGATGACATGCCGGCCCTCGGGCCGCAGCCAGAAGCCGGAGGGGTCGATCAGCAGTGGGCAGCCCGGCAAAGGCTCCGGGCAGTCCAGCACGAACACCGAGCGTGCCCGGGCGCGCACGGGCAGGTCGATCCCGGCCATGGCGGCCACCCGCGCCGCCCAGGGGCCAGCGGCATTGACGACGGCGTCACAGGCGAGCTCGGACCCATCGCCCAGCCGTACCGAGGTCACCTGGCCATCGGCCGTTGTCATCCCGACCGCCTCCGCCTTGCGGTACCGCGCACCCTGCGCGATCGCTTTCGCCCGAAAGGCGCGCATCAGCGCGTAGCCGTCAAACCAGCCCTCGCCGGTCAGCCCGAGTGAGGCGCCGGCGAGATCTTCCACGCTCAGCCAAGCATAGCGCCGCCGTAGCTCATCAGGGTCGAGGAGCGTCACGTCCGCGCCATGCAGGCACTGAAGGCGATGGTTGTCGTGCAGCGTCGACAAGCCGGCCGCGGTGGCGAGAAAGAGGTAGCCCGGCTCGGTCAGCCCGATGTCCGGGTGCTCGTCGCCTACGGCCAGCGTCCGGCCGACGTCACGCAGGAAGCCGATCCCGAACTTGCCGATCTCGATGTTGACCGCGGTCGAGAACTGCTGGCGGATCGAGCTTGCCGATAGTGCCGACGAGGCTTCCCGGTAGGTCGGATCCCGCTCGACCACGATCACCTCGCCGGCGAACTCGGGGTCCGCTGTCAGCCAGTACGCGGCGGCACTGCCGATCGCTCCGCCGCCGATGATGACGACCCGCTGCATTGCCTCACCCTTTGGCTGTCGCCGCTGCCACGGCCCTAGCAGGCTTCGCGGGCCACCCCAAGCGCTCGCCGGCCGGGTACATAATCCGGCGCATCGCTCGGGCCCTCAAGTCCCGGCACCGCCACGCGCAGCACCGGGATGCCGATCTCCGGCCGGGTGAGGTCGACCGCGGCCGCTTCCTGCAGCCCGGCTCGGGCGAGCTGATCCAGGATGGTCGACAGGTCCGCGCGCGAGGAGAGCGGGTGGTCGGGAAGTGCAGCGAATTCATGGGGCTCGGCCGGCTCGAGCAGCCAGCGGACGGACTCCCGGCGGCGGGCGGCACGGCGGCCGGGGTCGTAGAGAGTGCCGCCCATGTCGTCGCGTGAGCCGGCGATGAAGGTCAGCCGCGCCTGGGCGGCCTCCAGTACCGCGCGCAGCAGCGCCGTGGCCCGGCGAGGGTGGCAGCCGGCACCCAGCTCCGGGTCGGCGTCGTCGTGCTCGCGGCCGACCAGGAGGCAGACCAGGACCGGCAGGGCCACGTCGCTGGTGGCATCCCATACCCGGAACCGCAGGCCGGCCGCGGCCAACCGGTCGAGCAGGCCCCTGGCCACCGGATCGTCGATCGTGGCGGGGTCAACCGCCGTCCGCCGGCGCTGCGCCGTGCCACCGGCGCGCCACAGCGTTACCGCATCGCGCTCAACCAGCTCGCACAGGCCCTGCACCAAGGCCTCGTCGCGGTCGTTGCCGGCGCCCATGCCGCCGGTGGTGGCACAGAGCCCGCGACCGAGCGCCTCGGCCGGCGGTGTGTAGTCGGCGCTGACGCAGGCGAACGGCACCAGGACCGGCTCGCCGCGGCGCAGGTCCAGACCCTCGATCCAGGCTAGCGGCCCGTCATAGCCGGGTTCGGCCGCGGAGCGCGGCAGGCGCATGGGGTCGAGCCGGCGGCGGCCATGGGGCAGCTCGCTCGCACGCGCCCAGAACAGCGGCCCCTGAACCTGCTCGGCGTGGAACAGCTCGGCCGCCTCCATGATCGCCGAGACCTTGGCCGCGGCGACGGTCAGGCCCTTGCCCTGGGAGACGCTGAGCGAGCGGGCATTGGGCCGGATCGCGGTGACCACTGGCACGCCCAGCCGGTCGAGCCCGGTGATGTCGGCGACCCGGGTGATGCCCATCCGCGCCAGGTGCGGCACCAGCCGTGCCAGGGTCGCTTCGGGGGCAGGGCGAAGCTCAGCGGGCGGCATCGCCGCGCGCCCGCTGGCTCGGCACGCGGCGTGCACCCATGGCCTCGAGCTCGCGCCGGGCGTCGCGCAGGTCCGGGGTGTCGAAGCCCTCGGCGAACCAGTCGTGGATCTCGCCCAGGAGCTGGCGCGCGGCATCGGGTCGGCCGCTCCGGCGCCACAGGCGGGCGAGGCTGCAGGCGGCGCGCAGCTCCAGCGACTTCGAGCCCTGATTGCGAGCGAGGCTCAACGCCTCGCTGAAGCAGGCCTCGGCCTCGTCTGCACGCGGCGCGGACAGCGCCAGCAGGATCTCCCCGCGGCGGCGGTGCAACTCGGGCAGCCAGAGCGGCCAGGCGCGCGCTTCGGTATCGGCGATCGCTCGCTCGGCTTCGTCCAGCGCGGCACCGGCGCGGCCGGCGATGACGAGCGTCTCGGCCAGGATGTCCGAGTAGATCGCGAAGTCCTCGGGCGTGCCGGATTCGCGCTCGACGCGGAACGCCTCCTCGATCATCGCCAAGCCGTCCTGGTGTTGGCCGGCGGCGGCGACGGTCCAGCCGAGATACAGCCGGCCCTTGGCCAGATGGTCGGCCAAGCCGCGCTCGCGGCCGAGCTCGATCATCCGCAGCGCCAGCGCGCGCGCGGGCTCGGGCTCGCGCCGGTAGCGGCGGAAGGTGACCGCGATGTCCAGCGCATGCAGCTGGCTGCCGGCGTGGCCCAGCCGCTCGCTCCATTCGAGCGCGTCGAGCGAGAATCGCAGCGCTCGCTCGGGCTCACCGAGATGCCAGCGCACCAGCGCTGCCTCGCCGCTACCGCAGACCCGCGCATCGTGGCCGCCGAAATAGTCGGCGTGGGCGCTGTAGTCGCCTTGCCGGTAGAGGGCGAGGCCGGTCTCGATGTGGCGCCAGGAGCCCTCCAGGTCGCCCAGGTTGAATCGTGTCGCCCACAAGCAATGGTGTGCCTGGAGCAGCATCGGCGGGGCGGCCAGCCGCTCGGCCATGCCCAGGAGCCGCTCCGCGCGCTCGAGCATCGCCGCATTGCCCGGCGAGATCCGCCACCAGCCCCAGAAGGCCGCGACGTGATCCAGCGTCGGCGGCACCCGCTCGCACAAGTCGAGCGCCTCGCCGTAGATCTGCTCGACCGCGGGCGCGCCAGGTCCTCGGGTCATCAGCAGGGACGGCCCCAGCGTGACCAGATGCTCGAGCCGACGCGCGGCGGTCGCGGCCCCTTCCGGCAGCGCGCGCACCGCGGCCAGCCCGTGTTCGAGGTGGCTCACCGCCTCGACATTGGCGGAGCGGCGGATCGCCTGCCGGCCGGCCTGCAGCCAATAGCGGGCTGCCTGATCGTGCAGCCGCGCCTCGGTGCAGTGGTGCGCCGCGAGCTCCGGATTGGTCGCGACCATGGCCGGGAAGCGGCTCTCCAGTGCCGTTACGATGCGGCCGTGCAGCCGCCGGCAGGTGCTGCGCAGCAGGCTGTGGTAGGCGGCATCGCGTACGAGGGCATGTTTGAATGCGTATTGGTTGCCGGAGGCGCCCAGCGCGTGGGCGAGCCCCGAGTTCGACCAGGCTCTCGAGCGAGGCCTGCAGCGAGGCGGGGGGAATCTCCGCCACTGCCGCCAGCAGCTCGCGCGAGAACTCCCGGCCGATCGTCGCCGCGACCTGGGCCACCCATTTCGCCTCGCCCAGCCGGTCCAGCCGGGCCATCAGCGAATCCTGGATCGTGGCGGGGATGTCGACCGGCGACAGGGGCTGGCGTAGCCCCGAGCGCCCCTGCTCTCCTCCCAACAGTGCGGCCTCGAGCAGCGACTTGGTCAGCTCCTCGACGAACAGCGGTACACCGTCGGTGGCGGCCAGGATCTGTTCGGTGAGCTCGCTCGACAGCATCCGCCCCTCGGTCAGACCGGTGACCAGGGCCTCGCTATGCTCCCGCCCGAGCCGCTCGAGGGTCAGCAGCAGCACATCGGGCGCATCGGCCCAGGGTGGCCGGAAGTCCGAGCGGAACGCGATCAGCGCGAGGATCGGTGCCGCGCGGACGCGGCGGATCAGCAGCCCCAACCACTCGCGCGTGGTCGGATCGGCCCAATGCAGGTCCTCGACGAACAGGATCGTCGGCCGCGCGGCGGAAAGGCTCAGGATGTAGCCGGTCAACGTCTCGAAGGTGCGCGCTCGCTTCTCGGCCGAGGCGAGCGCAGCCAGGGCCCGGTAGCGGTCCTGCTCGATCCCGAGCAGGTCGGCCAGAATCTCGACCAGATTGGGTAGCTGCTCGCGTAGCGAGCCCACCAGACGGTCCAACCGCTCGAGGCGGGTCGCGGCGTCGTCGGCCTGCACGATGCCGGCGGCCCGCTCGATCTGCTCGATCACCGGATGCAGCGGGCTGTCGATGAAGTAGGGCGAGCACTGGAACAGCAACACCTGATGCGTGCTCGCCGGCAGACCGGAGACGAGCGCGCGGACCAGCCGCGATTTGCCGATGCCGGGTTCGCCGGAGAGGAGCACCGCCCGCCCAGCGCCGAGCCGCGCCTCTGCCCAGCACTCGCCGAGAGTCGCGAGCTCCGCCTCGCGATTGACCAGCGGCGCGGCGTGCGCGCCGACGTCGAGCGTGACGGCGGTACCGACCGGCTGCTCGCTCTCGATCCGCAGCACCTCGATGGTCTCGTCGATCCCGGGCAGCCGGTGCCGGCCCAGCGAGCTCGTCACGAACACGCCGTGCAGCAGGCGGTGCGTGGCTTCGCTGACCACGATCGTATCCGGCCCAGCGAGTGCTTGCAGGCGGGCGGCAATATTGGGAGTCCGGCCGACCGCCCACAGCTCGTTGCGGCGGCTGTCGAGGCTGATCTCGCCGGCGACGACGAGGCCGGTATGGATACTGATGCGGACCTGCAATGGCAGGGGCAACGGCCACGGCCAGCTGGCACCCAGCGTGGCGACGGCGGGCACGATCTCCAGGGCCGCCCGTACCGCGCGCAGCGCGTCGTCCTCGTGCGCGGTCGGGTAGCCGAAATAGGCCAGAATACCGTCGCCCATGTAGTAGGCGACGGTGCCGCCATAGCGGGCGAGGGCGGCGGCGCAGCGCGCGCGGTAGCCCTCCAGCACCTCGCGCATATCCTCGGGGTCGAGCCGGTCGCTCAGGGTGGTCGAGCTGCACAGGTCGCAGAACAGCAGGGTGAGCTGGCGCCGCTCGGCGGCCGGCCAGGACCGTGGCTCGCTCTCGGCCAGTCCTGGCGTCTTCTGTGCCCCCGCCACGACGAGAGATGCACCGCATTGGCCGCAAAATCGCGCCCTGGCCTCGTTGGCCGCGTTGCACGCTCCGCAGACGATCGCCAACCCGGCGCCGCAGTCGGCACAGAACCGCCGCTCGGGCGCGTTATCGGTGCCGCAGGCGGTGCAGCGCATCGTTCCTCCCGTCGGCTGCCGTGACCCCAACCCCGTGGCGCATCATGCTACGGCATTCATGGGCTGCACAGGTCTCGCATGGCGCGTGCAATGCAACAAGACGTCCGCCGTTTTGCGACCGGCGGCTTGCGGATGCACGGTGAGGTATTATGATCATACCTGTCGCGCGGCACATAACGGGTTTAAAACCGCCGCCGAACGACCGATCCGCCGCGAGAGCAGGACGGGGTAGCTGACGAACATGGTCGAGAGCGAACCGATCCGGCGGCGCAAGCTATCGCACGAGGTTCTAGACCGCCTGTTGGCACGGATCACCCGTGGCGAATTGGCGGCCGGCGAGCATCTCCCCTCCGAGCGCGACCTGATGAGCCAATATCAGGTCGGCCGTCCTGCCGTGCGCGAAGCGATGCAGGCGCTGGAGCGGATGGGCCTGATCGCGATCACGCACGGCGAGCGGGCGCGAATCGTGGCACCCAGCGCCCGGACCATCATCGACCAGATCGGCCACACGGCGCGCCACCTTCTGGCGACTTCGCCGACTTCGCTCGAGCACCTAAAGCAGGCGCGGCTGTTCTTCGAGGTGGGCGTCGTTCGCGCGGCGGCGGAGCATGCGACCGACCCCGATCTCGCCTTGCTGAGGCTGTGCCTTGAGGAGCATCGGGCGGCCGCCGGTGCGGTGGCCGTCCCCGCCCATATGGACGAGTTCCTGCAGAAGGACATGGCGTTCCATCGCCAGATCGCGGCGATGACCGGCAACGCGATCTATGTGGCCTTGAGCCAGGCGATGTTCGACTGGCTGGCCGAGTTTCACACCGGCTTGGTCCGTCTGCATGGCGCCGAGCAGCTCACCATCGAGGAACACGAGGCGATCTTCGCGCGCATCGCCGCCCGCGACGGCGATGGGGCGGCCCTGGCGATGACCGACCATCTTACCCGTGCGAATCGCCTTTACCGTCAGTTCGAGGGCGTCGCCGGCGGCGGCTGAGCGCGACCTTGCACGCCCGGCGGCTAGGTGCGAGGTTTGCGTGAACGGGGAGGCACCGTGGCGCAGGCGGACAGAATCAGCACGGGCACAGATCGTGCCGCCGAGGGAGCGGCGCCGATGCTGGCCATGCGGGGTATTCGCAAATCGTTCGGCAGCGTCGACGTGCTCAAGGGGGTCGACTTCGCCGTGCGGCCGGGCGAGATCCACGCGCTGATGGGCGAGAATGGCGCCGGCAAGTCGACGCTGATGAAGATCGCTGGCGGTGTCTATCTGGACTACGAAGGCGAGATCCGGATCGGTGGCGACCTTGTGCGGTTCTCCGGCCCTCGCGACGCCGCGGCCAAAGGCGTCGCCACCATCCATCAGGAGCTCAACCTGGTGCCGGGCCTCTCGGTGGCCGCCAACATTTTTCTCGGTCGGGAGCTCGTCAAGAAGCCGTTTTTCGTCGACCAGCGACGCCAGGCCCGGGAGGCCGCGGCGCTGCTCGAGGGGCTGAATTTCCGCGCCTCGCCGACCACGCCGGTCGGTGAGCTGCGTGTCGGCGAGCAGCAGCTGGTCGAGATCGCCAAGGCGCTGTCGCTGCACGCCAAGATCCTGATCATGGACGAGCCGACCTCCGCGCTCTCGGTCGCCGAGGCGCATCAGCTGCACGAGATCATGCGCCGGCTGGCCGGCGAGGGCGTCGCGATCGTCTACATCTCGCACCGGATGGAGGAGATCTTCGAGCTCTCGCAGACCGTGACCGTGCTGCGCGACGGCGTGCTGGCGGGCAATTCGCCGGTGGGCGAGACATCACGGCGGGAGCTGATCCGCATGATGGCCGGCCGCGAGGTCCAGGAATTCTTCGATCGCGGCGCTGCGACAGCCATGCTCACCCCAAAGACCGGCACGGACCGTCCACCGGTCCTCTCGGTACGGGATCTCTGGCTGGCCAACCCGGTCCCGACCCCAATTCGCCCGCGCCTGCTCGACGGGGTCTCGTTCGACGTGGCGGCCGGCGAGGTGCTGGGCTTGGCCGGGCTGATGGGTGCCGGCCGCACCGAACTGCTGGAAACCGTGTTCGGGGCGCGGGACGAGGAGGCGGGCGGCGCGGTGTCGGTCGATGGGGTGCCGGTGGCGATCCGATCGCCACTGCATGCCAAGCGCGCCGGTCTGGCCCTGGTCACCGAGGACCGCAAGCGAGATGGGCTGGTCCTGGGCGCCGGGCTAGACCTCAACGTCGCTCTGACCGTGATGCCCTCGCTCGCGATGCGTGGCTTCGTGGCCCGGCGGCGCGAGACCGAGTTGGCGACGCGCACGATCGGTGAGCTGGGCATCCGGGCTTCGGGGCCGCAGCAGCCGGCCGGCACGCTGTCGGGCGGCAATCAGCAGAAGGTCGTGCTCGGCAAATGGCTGGCGACCGGACCCCGAGTGCTACTGCTCGACGAGCCGACGCGGGGTATCGACGTTGGCGCCAAGTCGGAGATCTACCGGTTGATCCGGGAGCTTTCGGCCAGCGGCATCGCGATCGTCGTGGCGAGCTCCGAGATGCCTGAGCTGCTGGCGATCAGCGACCGCATCCTGGTCCTGCGCGAGGGGCGGCCGACCGCGATCCTGCCGCATCAGGAGTTCCTCGCCGACACGATCCTCGAGTACGCGTCGCCCGGCGGCGAGGTGCAGGACGCGTTCGCGAGCGGCTGGCGCGGGCGTTTGGGTGGTCCCGCTGCCGAGCGGACGGGCTTGCAGCACCACGCGGAGTCGAGCTGAGCATGGCGACACTGGCGCGGGCCGACGGCACCCCATTCGCACTTCGCCTGCTCGCCGGCTTCGGCCGGTTCCTGCTGCGGACGAAGCTCTATTGGGGGCTCCTGGCCCTGCTGGCGCTGGGTGTCGCCTCCTCCCCGGTCAATTCCAGGGGCGTCAACATCTTCCTGAGCCCCGGCAATCTCTCCAACGTGCTGCGCCAAGTCTCCAACAACGGCATCGTCGCGGTCGGCATGACCCTGGTCATCCTGACCGGCGGCATCGATCTGTCGGTGGGCTCGGTCCTGGCGTTGGGCTCGGTGCTCTGCGCGATGCTCTTGACGATGGAAGGCTGGACCTCGGCCGCGGTGATCTCGATCCCGACGCTGGCGGCCGTGCTGCTGTTCCTGATCGTCTGGATCGTGCCGAGCCTCGGCGCCGGCGATCCGGCGCGGCCCGAGGCGCGCTCCTGGCGGATCGGCGGCTGGGTGGCGGGTGCGGTGGTGGCGCTGCTGTCGGTGATCTGGACCACGGGCATGCTGCCCGGCAAGTTCGGCGTCGCCGGCGTGCTGATGACCGTGCCGGCGGTCGGTCTGGTTGTCGGTGCGCTCACCGGCGTGATCATCACCAAGGGGCGCCTGCAGCCGTTCATCGTGACCCTGGCCATGATGGTCGGCATCCTCGGCGTGGCAAGGCTGGTGACCGGGCAGGACGCGTCGGTGGTCCCGGTCTATGCCGGCTCCAACGCCACCCAGGACATCGAGGGCGTGCGTGCGCTGATTTGGACCGTGCTGCCGATCCCGGGCCTGTTCTTCCTCGCCGCGGTGCTGATCTTCGGCATCCTGCTCGGCACCACCACCTTCGGCCGCTACGTCTACGCCATCGGCGGCAACGAGCAGGCCACGCGCCTATCTGGCGTCGCGGTCGACCGGGTGAAGATCGCCGTCTACGCCTTATCCGGCATGCTCGCCAGCTTGGCCGGCGTGCTCTACACGGCGCAGTACCTGCAGGGTAAGCCCGATGCGGGCGAGGGCATCGAGCTCGATGCGATCGCCGCCGTGGTCATCGGCGGCACCAGCCTGATGGGTGGCAAGGGCTCGATGATCGGCACGCTGGTCGGTGTGCTGATCTTCGGCTTTCTCAGCAACATTCTGCAGCTCAACAATATCGACAGCAACAGCCAGCTCGTGCTGAAGGGCGTGATCATCCTGGCTGCGGTGCTGCTGCAGGAAGGCAATATTCGCGGGTTTCTCGCGGGGCTCGGCCGGCGTACCGGCTGAGCCCCGGAACAGGCGTCGCGGGCCGCGCCGTCGGTCGTGCCGCTGTGACAAGAACCGACGGCCGAAACAGGGAGAACGATATGCGTCGTCGCCAACTCATCACGCGCGTGGCCTTGGGCACCGGCTTCGCCGCCACGCTCCATCTACCGCTCGGCTGGCGCCCGGCTCGGGCAGCCGATCAGAAATACCGCTTCGGATTTTCGCAGGCGACCATCCTCGAGACCTGGCGGGTCCAGTTCAACAAGGACATGAAGAAAGAAGCCGAGAAGCATCCGGAGCTGGAGCTGATCATCACGGATGGTCAGAACAAGACCGAGAAGCAGGTCGCCGACGTCGAGAACCTCATCACCCAGGGCGTCGACGTGCTCTTGATCTCCCCCAAGGAGTTGGCCGGCCTCACTCCGGTCACGCTGAAGGCCATCGAGGCCGGCATTCCGGTGATCATCCTCGATCGTGATGTCAACACCGACAAGTACACGCAGTTCATCGGTGGCGACAACGTGGTGATCGGCCGTGCCGCCGGCGACTTTGCCGTCAACGCGCTGGGCGGGGTCGGCAAGGCGAAGGGCAACATCGTCGAGATCTGGGGCGGCTTCGCCAGCGCGCCGGCGCACGACCGCTCGACCGGCTTCCACGAGCGCACCGACAAGGAGCCCGGGATCAAGTCGCTGCTGGCGCCGATCGACACCGAGTGGAAATCGGCCAAGGGCTACGAGATCATGGCGACGGCGCTGCAGGCCAACGAGGACATTACGCTCGTCTACGCCCACAACGACCCCCTGGCCTACAACGCCTACTTGGCCGCCAAGGATGCCGGCCGCGCGAAGGACATCATGTTCCTCGGCATCGACGGCATCCCGAACGAGGGCGTGACCTGGGTCGCCCAGGGCGACCTCACCGCTACCTTCCTCTACGCCACGCCGGGTGCGGAGGGTGTCCGCCAAGGTCTCAAGCTGATGCACGGCGAGAAGATCGAGAAGAAGATCACCCTGCCGACCGAGACCATCACCAAGGAAAACGCGCCCGCCATTCTGAAGGCCAATGGGCTTTGAGGTAGCGTGTCTCGGCCCGGGCGGCAGCATGGCGCCCGGGCCGAAATGCGGTGTCGACACGCGGTAGAGCGAGTAGCTGGCTCTTGCGATTGCTCGCCGCGATGGTATGATCACTATACAACACGATCGCAAGAATCGCTCAGGGAGAGCATCGCTATGCGCGTCAATCGTCGAGACTTCACGCTCGGCAGCCTCTTGGCCGCCGGCACCCTCGGTCTGCCGGTTTTCGTCAAGGCGCAACAGGGCAAGACCGTGGCCCTGCTGTTCGACAGTCTGGTCTCGCCATTCTGGGTCTCGGGCCTGGACATCATGCGCGAAAAGGCCAAGGCCAACGGTTGGGAGGTGCTCGAGAACATCTCCAACTTCGACGACAACAAGCAGTTCGAGCAGGTCAAGGCGATGATCGGCCGCAAGGTCGACGGCATCCTGATCATCCAGACCGATTCCAAGGCGGTGATCCCGGCAATCCGCGCGGCCAACGAGGCCGGCATCCCGATGGTCCACTTCAACCGCCCGCCGGCCGAGAGCGACGCCTACTCGGTGGCGATCCAGGCCGACAACCGGACGATCGCGGCGGCTACCGTGCAGTTTCTGGTCGACGAGGCCAAGAAGAGCGGCACGAAGCGCCAGGCGATCATCATGATCGGCGATCTTGGCGACGTGAACGCGATCCAGCGCCGCGACGGCTTCTTCGACGTGGTCGACAAGAATCCCGAAGTAGTCGAGGTGGTGGCCCGAGTGTCGACCGAATGGAACGCCGATAAGGCGTTCGCCGGCCTGACCAATGCCATGCAGGCCAATCCCGACGTCGACTTCCTGTTCACCTCGTCGGACTTCATGCTGCCGCAGATCCAGCAGGTGCTGGAGACATTCGACAAGTGGCACAAGATCGGCGAGGACGGCCACGTCCTCTTGGGCGGGTTCGATGGCGACGCCAACGCGTACCAGCTGCTCGCGGACAACTACATGGATGCCTGCGGCGTCCAGAACCTGTTCCTCGAGGTCGACATGGCGTTCGGGGCGTTCCAGGACATGTGGGCCGGCAAGAAGCCCGAGAAGCTGCTGCTCGACCCCGGCTTCGTGATCACGCAGGCGAACAAGGACCAGACCCGCGACCAGATGTGGGGCTACATCGTCTGGAAGAAGAACGGCAACAAGCCGTGATCTGCTGGCGGGGCGGCGTTCGTCGCCCCGCCATTGAGCCTGAGGCAAAATCTGGATGAGCACGGTGGAGGTCGCGGGTACGCGCGCCGGCACGGGCCTGGAGCGGCAGTCCTGGCTGCGCCGGCTGCTGCTGTCCGAGTACCTCGTGCTGCTGCTGACCGGGCTCTACGTCCTGGTGATGATTCCGCTCGTCCCCGAGATCGTGGCCGCCGATACGTGGCGCGACATCCTTGGCGCCATGGTGCCGCTGCTGATCGTCGCCACCGGACAGGCGTTCGTGCTGATCGTCGCCGGCATCGACCTGTCGGCGACCTCGAACCTCGCCATCTCCAGCGTGCTGGCGGCGGCCGTGATGACGCTCGATGGCGGGCCGTTCGCGGGCGCTCCGGCTTGGCTCGCCATCGCTGCCGGTGTGGCGACCTTCATCGCTGTCGGTAGCGCGCTCGGCGCCCTCAACGGCGCCTGCACCACCAAGTTCAACATGCCGCCCTTCATCGTGACTCTGACCACGATGATGTTCTTCTCCGGCCTCGCGATCTGGGTCACGACGCTACTGACCCCTGACGGCAGCTCGATCGGCAACCTGCCGGCAGGCTTCGCCTTCCTCGGCCAGGGCCGGATCGCCGGCCTGCCATTCTCGCTGCTGATCGCGCTTGTGGTCTGTGTGACCGCGCACATTGCCCTCAGCCGCTCGCTCTACGGCCGCTGGCTGTTTGCGATCGGCGTCAACCCGCGGGCCGCCGAGGTGTCGGGCGTGCCTGTGCGCCGGGTGGTGTTCTGGGCTTACGTGATCTGTGGCCTGTGCGCGGGCTTGGCCGCGGTCATCTACACGGCGCGCCTGGAGACCGGCACGCCGGTGCTTGGCCAGCGCATCCTGCTGGACGTCGTCGGTGCCGCGGTGATCGGCGGCGTCAGCCTGTTTGGTGGCAAGGGCAAGGTGATCTGGGTCGTCTTCGGCGCCCTGTTCCTTACCGTCGTCGACAAGGGCCTGTCCCTGTTGGGCCTGTCGCTGGCCTCGATGTTTGCGATCAAAGGCGGGGTGATTCTGGTGGCCGCCGTGGCAGACGCGCAGCGCCAGCGGCTGCGGCGGGCCTGAGCCGATGACCGAACTTCTGGCCATCGCGAACCTGTGCAAGAGCTTTTTCGGGGTACAGGTGCTGCACGACGTGGGCCTCGAGCTGCGGCCCGGGCAGGTCCTGGGTCTGGTCGGCGAGAACGGCTCCGGCAAATCGACGACGATGAACATCCTGGGCGGGGTGCACCAGCCCGACCGCGGTACGATGACCATCGACGGTCGGCCCTACACGCCGCGCGGCCCGCGCGACGCCGAGGCGCGCGGCATCGCGTTCATCCATCAGGAACTCAACCTCTTCAAGAACCTGACCATCGAGGAGAACCTGTTCATCGCCGGGTTCCCGAAGCTGGTCGCAGGCCTGCCGTTCATCGATCGCCGCAAGGTGCGCGAGCGGGCGCAGCAGCTGTTGAAGGCGATCGACCTGGATCTGGCACCGACCACGCCGGTCGGCCGCCTGAGCCAGGGCGAGCGCCAGCTGGTCGAGATCGCGAAGGCGCTGGGTGCCGAGGCGCGCATCGTCATTTTCGACGAGCCGACCACCTCGCTGACCGCGCGCGAGAGCGAGCGCCTGTTTGCTCAGATCGACCGGCTGCGCGCCAAGGGCATCGCGATCATCTACATCAGCCACATCCTGGGCGACGTGCTGCGCATCTGCGACCACATCACGGTGCTGCGCGACGGGCATGTGGTCGCCAACGCCGGCCGCACCGAGATGACCGTAGATCGGCTGATCACTGCCATGGTCGGCCGCACGATCGACCAGATCTACCCGCCGCGCGAGCCAGCGGTCCGGCCCGGCGCGCCGGTGCTCGACGTGCGCGGGTTGAGCCAGCCGGGCGTCGTCAAGGACATCGCCCTGAGCGTGCAGCCGGGTGAGGTGGTCGGCATTTCCGGCCTGATGGGCTCGGGCCGCTCGGAGCTGGCACGCATCCTGTTCGGCCTCGACCCGAGTGCGGCCGGCACGATCTCGATCGACGGCGCACCGCTCGAGACGCCGACGCCACAGGTGGCGATGGACCGCGGTATCGCGTTCCTGACCGAGGACCGACGTGCCGAGGGCCTGATGATGGGCGCCTCGATCGCCGACAACATCTCCCTGCCGTCGCTGCCACGGTTCGCCGCCGGGTGGAGCCGGCTCCTGGAGCGGACCCGGCTCGGCGATGCGGTCGAGCGAACGGGTCGCGACGTGCAGGTCAATGCCGGCGATTTCGTGCAGACGCTGGTCAAGAACCTGTCCGGTGGCAACCAGCAGAAGGTCGTCATCGGCAAGTGGCTGCTGCGCGGCCCGCGTCTGTTCATCCTCGACGAGCCGACGCGCGGCATCGACGTGGGCGCCAAGTACGAGGTCTACAAGATCATCAATCGCCTGGCTGCCGAGGGCACGGGCATCCTGATGATCTCCTCGGAGATCGAGGAGCTGATCGGGATGTGCGACCGCATCCTGGTGATGGGCCACGGCGAGATCCGCGGCGCGTTCGACCGTGCTGGCTTCGACCGCGAGGCCATTCTGCGGCGGGCGATGTGGGATGGCGTGCGGGAGGTGGCAGCATGACTCGCGACGCCAATCGCGTTCAGATGCTGATGCTGCAGTATGCGCCGCTGCTGCTGTTCCTGCTGCTCGCGGCGGTGTTCGCGTCGCTGTCCGACCGCTTCCTGACGCCCAACAACTTCATCAACATCGTCACGCAGGCGGCGCACATCGCGATCATCGCGATCGGCATGACGTTCGTGCTGCTGGTCGCCGGGATCGACCTCTCGGTCGGCGCCAACATGTACGCGTCCTGCATCATCGTGGCACTCTACATGAAGGGCTGGAACCCGGTGTTCGGGTTCTTCGTGGCCGGGACGCTCGGCCTCGCGTTCGGTGCCTGCAACGCCTTCATCATCACCCGCCTGCGCGTGCCGGCGTTCATCGCGACCCTGGCCACCCTGTTCATCGGCCGGGCGGTGGCACTCTACTTCTCCGGCGTGAAGATGATCCCGTTCGGCAAGGAGCTCACGCGCCTGGGCCGGACCGATATGCTGGGCATCTCGGTGGCGATCTGGATCTTCCTGCTCGTGTTCCTGCTTGCCTGGGTAACGCTGCGCTTCACCACGTTCGGCCGGCAGGTCTACGCGGTTGGCGCCGACCCGGAGGCCGCAGCCAAGGCCGGCATCGACGTGCCGAAGATTCTGTTCGCGGTCTACTGCATCTGCGGCCTCACCGCCGGAATCGGCGGGCTGGTCTCGGCGAGCCAGGTCGCGGCCGCCTCGTCGACCTTCGGCTTCCAGAAGGAGTTCCCGGTCATCGCCGCGGCGGTGCTGGGCGGGACCTCGCTGTTCGGCGGGCGTGGCGGGGTTGTCGGCACCGTATTCGGCGCGGTGCTGATCCAGACCGTCGAGAACGGTCTGGTGATGACCAACGCCGATCCGTACGTCTATCCGCTGATCATCAGCGTGATCATCTTCATCGCCGTCCTGGTCGATTCGATCCGCACCGGCATCCTCGACCGCCTTGAGATGCGCAAGATCCGCGTGGAGGAAACATGAGCCAGCGCCTGCGCGGCACCGTCATCGGCTGCGGCTTCTTCGCCGAGAATCATCTCAACGCCTGGGCCACGATCCCGGACGTCGAACTGGTCGCGGTCTGCGATCTCGACCCGGCCAAGGCCGAGAGTGCCGCCCGGCGATTCGGTGCCGCGAGCCACTACACCGACGCGGCGACCATGCTGCGCGAGACCAAGCCCGACTTCGTCGACATCGCGACCACGGTGCCCTCGCACCGGCCGCTGGTCGAGCTCGCGGCCAGCATGAAGGTTCCGACCATCGTGCAAAAGCCGTTCGGACCGACCTTGGCCGATTGCGAGGCGATGGTCGCGGCGTGCGCCAAGGCGGGCGTGCCACTCATGGTGCACGAGAACTTCCGCTTCCAGACGCCGCTGCGCAAGCTCCGCGAGCTGATCGGCGAGGGCCTGATCGGCACGCCGCATTTCGGCCGGATCACCTTCCGCACCGGCCACGACATCTTCGCCAAGCAACCCTACCTCGCGACCGAGGAGCGGTTCGCGATCTCGGATGTCGGCGTCCACGTCCTCGACATGGCCCGCTTCTATCTGGGCGAGGTCGCTTCCATCGCCTGCCGGACCAAGCGGGTGAACCCGAAGATACGTGGCGAGGACAGCGCCACGATGTTGTTGCAGCACAAGGGTGGTGCCGTTTCGGTCGTCGACGTGTGCTATGCGACGCCGATTCTGCCCGACCCGTTCCCCGAGACGCTGATCGAGCTCGACGGCGACCTGGGCGCGATGCGCCTCGACCAGGGCTACCGGCTGCGCATCGGGACCCGGGGCGGCAAGCCCGAGGAGCGCCAGCTCGATCCCGAACCTCTGAAGTGGGCCGAGCGGCCCTGGCACGTGGTTCAAGAAAGCGTGCTCCGCATCGAGGAGCACTGGGTCGACTGCCTGCGCCGTGGCGTCGAGCCTGAAACCTCCGGCGCCGACAACCTCAAGACCTTCGCCTTGGTGGAGGCCGCCTACCGCTCGGCTGAGACCGGCGAGACGGTCCACCTCTAGGAGTGTTCGATGGACCGCCGCCTCGTCATTCTGGTCGAGTTCGAGCTGCATCCGGGCAAGGAGCCCGAGTTCCGCCGGCTCGTGCTCGAGAACGCTGCCGCTTCCCTGCGCGACGAGCCGGGCTGCCGGCAGTTCGACGTGCTCACGCCCGAGGCCGGGCCGGGCGACAAGATCGTGCTGTACGAGATCTACGACGATGCGGCCGCGTTCGACGCCCATCTCGCCACGCCGCATTTCGCCGTCTTCAACGAGGTGACGACACCGCTCGTCGCGCGCAAGACCGTGCACCGTCTCGGCTTCGCGGCGACGCCATGATCAGGGAGACCCAGTTTGGCTGCTGACACGCTCAAGGCCCAGGCGCAGAGCCGCGACCTCAAGGTCGGCCACTTCATCGTCGAGTTTGCGACGCCCGGCATCGGCCACATGCTGAAGAACGCGGGCTGCGACTTCGTGCTGTTCGACACCGAGCATTCGGGCTTTCACCACGAGACCATCAAGAGCGTGCTGCGCTACTTCGAGGCGGCGCAGCCTGCCGGCGATCGTGCGCGTGCCGTCGAAGGAATATCACCATATCGCCCGCGCCGCCGACATGGGTGCGGAAGGCATCATGCTGCCGATGGTCAACGACGCGGCCGAGGCGGCCCATGTGCTGAACTGCATGAAATACACCCCGCTGGGCGAGCGCGGCGTGGCGCTGGGCGTGGCGCATGACGGCTACCGCGGCGGCGCCGTTCTCGACAAGCTCGCGGCGGCCAACCAGCGGACCACCTTCTTCGCGCAGATCGAGACCAGGGCCGGCGTGGTCAATGCCGATTCGATCGCGGCCCTCGACGGCGTCGACTGCCTGTGGGTCGGCCATTTCGACCTCTCCGCGTCGCTGGGCATCCCGGGCCAGTTCGAGCACAAGGACTTCCTGGACGCGATCGATACGGTGGTGCGCGCCTGCCGCAAGCACGGCAAGGCCACCGGGCGGCTGGTGCCCGACGTCGCCACCGGCGCCGACTACAACGCCAAGGGCTTCGACTATATTTGCTATTCGGGCGACGTCTGGGCCTATCAGGCGGCTGTGAAGGCTGGAGTTGATGGCATTCGCGAGGCCTGCGGGGCCGCGAAATGACCGCGTTCAAGGTCGCATTGAGCGGGGATTTCCGCAAAGACGACGGCAGCCCGACCTATCCGAGCTTCGACCTGTCGCCGCTGATCGGCAACCCGAACGTCGAGGTCGTCTATGTCGACGCGGTCGACGGCGTCATGCCGGCCGCTGGCCTTGCCGGCTGCGACGCGCTGATCCTGCTGGTGCCGAAATTCACGGCCGCCAGCGTGCCCGCCGACGGGAAGCTCGCGGTCGTCGCCCGGTTCGGCGTCGGCTATGACAGCGTCGACGTGCCAGCCTGCACTGCGGCCGGCATCGCCCTGGTGATCACGCCGGACGGGGTTCGGCGGCCGGTGGCGGTCTCGATCCTCACCTACATCCTGGCGCTGACCCAGAAGCTGCTGATCAAGGACCGCCTCTGCCGCCAGGGTCCCGACGGCTGGGCCAAGCGGTCCGACCACATGGGCGAGGGCCTGGTCGGCAAGACGCTGGGCCAGCTGGGCATGGGTAATATCGGGGCGGAGGTGTTCCGGCTCGCGGCACCGTTCGGCCTGCGCTTCCTCGCCCATGATCCGTACCAGGACCCCAAGGTCGCGGCCGAGCTGGGCGTCGAGCTGGTCGGGCTGGAGGAGTTGTTCCAGCGTGCCGATTACCTTTCGGTCAGCGTGCCGCTCAGCGAGGCGACGCACCACATCGTGGGCGACCGTCTGCTGCACCTGATGAAGCCGACATCCTACGTCATCAACACCTCGCGCGGGCCGGTCGTCGACCAGCGCGCGCTGCATCGCGCCCTCACCGACGGCACGATCGCCGGTGCCGGGCTCGATGTGTTCGAGGTCGAGCCGTGCCCCGCCGACGAGCCGATCCTCCAGCTCGACAATGTCGTCGTGGCACCCCATGCGCTGTGCTGGACCGACGAATGCTTCGCCGGCAATGGGGCGGCCGACGTGCGCGCGGCGCTGGAGGTGATGCACGGGCCGGGTGCCCGCCGGCATCGTCAACAGAGAAGTGGTGAATCAAGCCGCTTGGCGTGGCAAGCTCGCTGCGCTCGAGAGCCGGTGACAAGGCTGAGCCATGCACGCCCCGGGGGGCGTGCCGATCAGGGGTGCAAGCAATGAAGATACGCAGACGCGACTTGGTGGTGGGCGGGACCGCCCTGGGTGGTTGGGCGGCGTTCGGTCTGCCGCGGCCGGCCTGGGCGGCCTCGGCGGCACAGACCGCGGTCGATGCCGCCAAGGAGTTTTCCGGCAGCGAGATCACCATTACCTGGGAGGCGGGCCTGCAGTCGCTCGACCCGCTCAACTTCTCCGACGCCCAAGTGGAAGGAGCTGACCGGCATCTCGGTCAAGGTGATCGAGTTGCCGGTGGCCGAGATGTTCACCAAGACCCTGCAGGAGCACCGGGCCGGTTCCGGCGCCTACGACGCGCTGAACGTGATCCCGTCCTGGATGCCAGACCTGGTCCGCGCGGGCGCGCTCGAGGATCTCGACCCCTACGTCGACAAGTACGGCTTCCGCGCGGAGCTGCAGGAGATCGCACCGGTCTATCGCGACAACCAGATGACCGTCGACGGCAAGATCTACGGCCTGCCCGACGATGGCGACGTCTTCGTCCTCTACTATCGCACCGACGTTCTGGGCGATCCGGCGATCCAGGCGGCCTACAAGACCAAGTATGGCACCGACCTGCCGGTGCCGCCCAAGACCTGGAAGGAGTTCGACCAGGTCGGCTCCTTGATCACCGAGGTCACCGGCGGCAAGCCTTACGGCGCCGGCTTCTTCCGCGATTCCGCCTATGGCCAGTTCCTGTTCCAGGAGCGCTTTCGCAACAATGGCGGCAAGTTCTTCGATGTCGCGACGATGAAGGCGACCATCAACGGCCCGGCCGGCGTCGAGGTGTTCAGTGACTGGCTGGCTGAGAACAAGTGGATGCCGCCGGGCGTGCAGACCTGGGGCTTCGTCGAGAATCTGGCCGGCTTCCTCAAGGGCGATACGGCGATGACCGTGTCGTGGCCGCCCTATGGACGCTGGGCCGCAGGCTACGGCAGCGACCAGGAGGCGCTGTCATGGGTGCCCAAGAGCCAGGTTGCCGGCAAGGTCGGCTACGCCCTGCCCCCAGGAGGCCATCCGCAGCTCGCGGCGGGTTTCGCGCTCAGCGTCGCCGCCGGCTCCAAGAAGAAGGTGCCCGCCTATCTGTTCATTCAATGGCTGAACAGCGAGGAGATCAGCATGGAGCGCGTGCAGCTGCCCTACGCGCTGCGCGACCCGTTCCGCAACAGCCACTTCCAGAGCGCCGAGTACAAGGCGCGCTGGCCGGAGGCACCGCAATATCTGGCGGCCTTGCAGGCCGGTGCGGTGAGCGGGCTGCTGGATCTCTCGCTGATCCAGACCGACAAGTATGAGGAGGCCATCCGCCAGGGCGTGTCGCGCCTCTGGGCCGGCGAGGATCCGCAGACCATCCTGAATGACGTCGCCGCGCAATGGGATGCCGTGACCGAGCGCATCGGCGTCGACAAGCAGCGCGCCGCCTACGAGGCGTGGGCCAAGAAGCCCAACGCCTACCCGGCTGCCTCGTGAGTCAAGCCACGGCGCCCGCCCTCACCGGCGGGCGCCTGTCGCTCCTGGCCGATCGCCAGTTCAAGTATCTCGCGATCACGCCTGCCGTGGTCGTGATCCTGCTGATCGGCCTGTTTCCGATCGTCTACACGGCCATCGTCAGCTTCCAGAACATCAACATGCTGGAGGAGGACAACTCCTTCAGCGGCCTGCTGAACTATTCCCGGCTGCTGGCGGATGGGCGCTTCTGGCAGGCGCTCGGCCACACGTTCCTGTTCCTCGGCATCGCCCTGCCGGTCGAGCTCGTGCTCGGCCTGCTGCTGGCTTTCCTGTTCCTCGACCGGATGCCCGGCCGCCAGCTGTTCGTGGCGCTGCTGGTCCTGCCGGTGGTGATCTCGCCGATCATCGCCGGGGCGACCTGGCGGCTGCTGTTCGACAACCGCTTCGGCCCGATCAACCAGGTCATCGGCTGGATCCTCGGCCAGGAGACGACGATTCTCTGGACGGTCAACCCGGCCTTCGTCTACCCCGCCATCCTCATTGCCGAGATCTGGCAGTGGACGCCGTTCATGTTCCTGCTGCTGCTCGCCGCCCTGTCGAATGTCGACCGATCGCAGCTGGAGGCGGCCGAGATCGACGGCGCCAGCTTCGTCGTCACCTTCCGCAAGATCATCCTGCCCGCCATCCGGCCGGTGCTCGCGATCGCGGTCCTGATCAGGGCACTCGACCTGTTCCGCCTGTTCGACGTTGTCTGGGCGCTGACCAAGGGCGGGCCAGGCACGATGACCGAGACGGTCTCGATCTATGCCTACGTCCAGGGTTTCCAGCAATTCGAGACCAGCTATGCCGCAGCAATGGCCGTGGCCATCCTGATCGTGGTCAACGTCCTGGTCATCTTGGCGCTGCGGCGGGTGGAGATCGCCCGGTGAGGGCCGACCGCGGGTTGGGCCTGGCGCTCCGCTACGCCACCGCCCTGGTGGTGCTGGTCGTGTTCCTGTTCCCGATCTACTGGCTGATCTCGATCTCGTTCAAGACGCCGGACGAGATCTTCGCCTACCCGCCGGTCTGGTGGCCGGCCTCGTTCCAACTGGCCAACTACGCGGTGCTGTTCAAGGACGGCGACGCCTGGACCATCCTCAACAGCCTGATCATCGCCGGGGTCAGCACGGTGGCCGCCATGTTCCTGGGCACGCTGTGCGCCTATTCGATCGCCCGCTTCCGGACCGGCGGCGACAATTTCGCGATGTGGGTGCTCAGCAACCGGATGCTGCCGCCGATCGTGATCGTGTTTCCGGTGTTCCTGCTCTACGTCAAGCTGGGCTGGGTCGACACGTTCACCGGCCTGATCATCCTCTATACTGCCTTCAACCTGCCCTACGTGATCTGGATGATGCGCGGCTACATCCAGGACATCCCGCTCGAGCTTGAGGAATCGGCGCTGGTCGATGGCTGCTCGCGCTGGCGCGTGTTCTGGAAGGTCGTGCTGCCGATGGCGCGCACCGGCATCTTCGCCACCGCCGTGTTCACCTTCATCTTCGCCTGGAACGAGTTCCTGTTCGCGCTGGTGCTCACTCGCAGCGCCGTCACCACGTTCCCGGTCCAGGTGACCCACTATTTCGGCGGCCAGTCCAACTTCTGGGCCAAGATCGCGGCGATGAGCGTGCTCGGCACGATCCCGATCTTCATCGCGGTGGCGACGCTGCAGCGCTACCTCGTACGCGGCATCTCGATGGGCGCGGTGAAAGGCTGAACCATGGCGAGCCTTACCATCCGCAGCCTCCAGAAATATTACGGGCCGGTCCACGCTCTCCGGGGCATCGACCTCGATATCGCCGACGGCGAGTTCTGCGTCTTCGTCGGCCCCTCGGGCTGTGGCAAGAGCACCCTGCTGCGCACGATCGCCGGGCTCGAGGAGATCGACGGGGGCAGCATCGCGATCGGTGGCGAGCCGGTGGACGGCGTACGCCCGCGCGACCGCAACATCGCCATGGTGTTCCAGAACTACGCGCTCTACCCCTACCTCGACGTATTCGAGAACATCGCCTTCGGCCTGCGCGCGCGCCGCTTCGCCGAGGCGGAGATCAAGACCCGCGTCGACCGCGCCGCCGCCATGCTGGGCATCGGACCGCTCCTGCAGCGCCTTCCACGCGAGCTCTCGGGCGGCCAGCGCCAACGGGTCGCGATCGGCCGTGCCATCGTGCGCGACGCGCGCCTGTTCCTGTTCGACGAGCCGCTCTCCAACCTCGATGCCCAGCTCAGGGACGGCATGCGCGCCGAGATCAAGCGGCTGCATCAGGAACTCGGCAAGACCACGGTCTACGTCACCCACGACCAGGTCGAGGCGATGACGCTGGCCGACCGGATCGTGCTGCTCAAGGATGGCGTGATCGAGCAGCAGGGACCGCCGCTCGAGCTGTTCGAGCGGCCGGCGACCCGGTTCGTCGCGGGTTTCCTGGGCTCGCCGCAGATGAACTTCGTGCCCTGCCGCCTGGAGCTGCGCGACGGAACCCCGACCGCCGAGTTCGGCGACGGCCGCAGCCTGCCGCTGGCTCCACGCTACGCGGAATGGTGCGGGCGCGAGATGATACTGGGCCTGCGCCCCGAGCACCTGAGCCGCGCCGAAGGCACCGCCCCGCGCCCGGGCCAGGCTCCGCTCACCGCCACCATCGACCTGATCCAGCCGACCGGCACGCGCGCTTACGCCACCTTCCGCCTAAGCGGTGCCGAAGTGACCGCTGAGCTCCCGGCGCATGCCGTCGAGCGACCGGGCACAGAGCTGCGGCTGCTGGTCGATACGGGGCGGGCGATCCTGATCGACCCGCAGAGCGAACGGGTAGTCTGAGGGGAGGCTCGCCATGCCGACCGAACTTTCGAGCGCCATCAAGCTGTTCGGTACCGACGAGCCGGTGCCTGACACGCCACTTCTGCGCGCAGGCCCGCTCGAGGCCAGCTTCGACGCCGGCAACCTGCGGCACATCAAGATCGCCGGTCGCGAGGCGATCCGCGCGATCAGCTACATCGTGCGCGACCGGAACTGGGCCACCTACGCGCCCGAGATCACCAACCTGCACATCGAGCAGGACGCGGCCGGGTTTCGGGTCGGCTACGACGCCGTGTGCCGCGACGACCGGCAGCAGCTCGCCTATCGCGCCACCATCACGGCCGACGCCAGCGGCGGTCTGTCGTTCGAGGCCGAAGGGCTCGCACTGAGCGACTTCGTCACCAACCGTACCGGCTTCGTCGTCTTGCATCCGCTCGCCGGTGTCAGCGGCGCTGCGGTCGAGGTGCTGCATGTCGACGGCACGGTGGAGCGGAGCCGGTTTCCGGAGCTGATCGACCCGACCTGTCCGTTCCAGGACATCCGCGCGTTGACCCATGAGGTCCTCCCCGGCGTGCGGGTCACCTGCCGGATGGAGGGCGACGCGTTCGAGATGGAGGACCAGCGCAACTGGCTGGACGCCTCCTACAAGACCTATGTCCGCCCGCTGGCGCTGCCCTGGCCGTATACGATCCAGCAGGGCGAGCGCTTCACGCAGAAGGTCACGCTGGCGATCGCGGGCAGCCTGCCCGCGGTGGCGGCGGGCGACGCTGCACCGGTCACGGTCACCATCGGTGAGCCGACCGGGTCGACCATGCCGGCCGTGGGTCTGGCGGTGCCGGCCGAGCAGGTGCGGGCGGCGCTGGAGCAGGCGGAGCTGCTGCGGACTGCCGGGCCGGCATTCCTGGTCGCGGAGTTCGATGCCCGCAAGGGCCACGATGCCGGGCTGGTGCAGGACTATGGCGAGCTCGCGGCCAGGCTCGGCGCCGAGCTGGTGCTCGAGGTGGTGCTGCCGTGCCTGGACGAGGCCGGCGTGCCGACCGACGATCCGGAGGTGCTGCAGCGGGATCTGCGCTACGTCCAGGGTCAGGTCGAGCGGGTCGGCGTGCGGCCGGCGCGGGTGGCGGTGTCACCGGCCTGCGACCTGAAATGCACCCTGCCGGGCGGCGTGTGGCCCAAGGCGCCGGACTGGGCGGCCCTGGCCGCCGCGGCGCGGGCCGCGTTCCCCGACGTGCCGATCGGCGGCGGCATGTTCAGCTACTTCACCGAGCTGAACCGCAAGCGGCCGCCGGCCGGGCTGTTCGACTTTGTCGGCCACAGCATCTGCCCGCTGGTCCATGCCGGCGACGATCTCTCGCTGACCGAGGGGCTGGAGGCGCTGCCGCATATCCTGGCCAGCACGCGCGCCTTCGCCGGCGACACGCCGTATTGGCTGTTTCCGACCTCGATCGCGATGCGCGCCAACCCCTACGGCGCCGCCCCGGCCGAGAACCCGCATCACGGCCGCGTCGCCATGGCCCGGACCGACCCGCGCGAGGCAGCCCTGATCGGTGCCGCCTGGTATGCCGGCTGCCTGGCGCACGCGAGCCGCGCCGGCCTCGCCGCCGTGACGCTGGCGGCCGTGGCCGGGCCGTCGGGGATCCTGGTGCCCGCGGCCGAGGGCGGCGCGCCGCTGCGTCCGAGCTACCACGTGATCCGCGGCCATGCAGCCATGCGCGGTGCGGCCGTCCTCGACGCGCAGAGCACGGCGCCGCGTGCGGTGCCGGCCTTGGCGGTGCGCGCCGGCAAAGGCCTAAAGCTGTGGCTCACCAACCTGACCGGCGAGGCCCGGCCCGTGCGGCTGGCAGGGGACCAGTGGCATGGTGCGTCGCTGCAGCTGATCGACGAGGCGGGGTTCACGCAGGCGGCGGGCGACCCGGACTGGCTGGGGCACACGGCGCGCCGGCTTGCCGACGGTCCGCTCACCCTGCCGCCCTACGCGGTGGCCGTGATCACGGCCTGACTGCGTTTCGGCGACGCGGCCCGCCATGCCGCGCCGCCGCACGCTGGGGGCTCAGCGCTGGAGGCGGCCGCCCAGGTAGAGATACTGGCGCTTCTGCGTCGCGGCGAGCTTGGCCGAAGCCATCTTGGCGGCCGCGGGCACCAGTGGCTTGCTGACGGTAGGCGAACTCCGCGACCGTCGATGCGACCGCATCGCTCATCTGGTTCAGCGACTTCAGCGACAGATTGTCCAGGTCGTCGCAGGCCTGATGGTAGCACGGGTCGAGCGCGACGCCGGCCCGGCCGCCGAAGAGCCGGGCTTGCTTCGCCGTCTTGATCTCCTCGGCACCCGAGAACAGCCCGCCCGCCGGGATCCCGATATCGATGAACGGCCCATAGTCCGAGCGGCCGTCGAACGCGGTCGGCTGGGTCGGCAGGCCGCGCCTGGCGAAGTACTTGACGAACGCCCGCTCGATCACCTCCGAGCCGGGCGGGCCGGCTGCGGACGGATCGTCCGGCGTGAGCGATCCATCGCCGTCATAGACCAGCCGCGCGAAGTTCGGCGAGGCCAGCATGTCGAAATTGAGATTCAGCTCGATCTTGTTCGCCTGCTGCTCGGTCAGGTTGTCGACATAGTATTGCGAGCCGACCAGCCCGGCCTCCTCAGCACCCCAGAACGCGAAGCGGACCTGGTTCTTGTTCTTGAGATTGAGGCGCGTCATCTGCCGGGCCACCTCGAGGATGGTGGCGCTGCCGCTGCCATTGTCGTTGATGCCGGGGCCCTCCGCCACCGAATCGAGATGGGCGCCGACGACGATCACCCGGTCGTTGCGGCCGCCCGGCGTGTTGGCGATCAGATTGCGCGTGCTGCGCTCCTCGGTGAAGGCCTCGACCGAGAGGCTGGCGGTCACCGGGCCGGTCGTCGCCTGCGTGTACAGGGTTCGGCCCAGCGCGTAGGTCAGGCCGAGCACCGGGATCGGGATTGAAACCTCCGCACCGAGCGTCCCCACCAGCAGGTCGTCGCGGCCGGGCTGCCCCTCGTTGAAGATCAGGGCTCCGGCATAGCCGGCCGCGGCCGCGTTCAGGGCCTTGTCGGCGAAGTTGCAGGTGCCACGCTGGATCAGCGCGATCGAGCCCGGGGCCGGTGGTGGCGGAAAGTCGGCCGGCTCGCAGCCGCTGGTCGATCCGGGCTCGGCGGGCGGCGGGATCTGGATGTCGTTGGTCGGCACCAGCCGTCCGCCGGTCAAAGCACCGGCGGCGGAATACTCCATGGTCAGGAAGTCGGTGCCGGCGGTGAAGGTCTGCGGCGAGGGCGAGACGCGCGCGAGGCTGGGTTCGCCCGTCTCCTCGAAATAGGCGTAGTCGAACGGCTGGATCTGGACCCGGTAGCCGGCCTCCCTGAGCCTGGCCGCGACATAGTTGGCCGAGCCGCCATAGCCCCGCGTGCCCGAGGCGCGCGTGCCGTGGTTCTTCGCTGCGATGCGGGCGAACGCTTCCAGATGCTTGTGGATGCCCGGTACCGTCACGGCCTCGACCAGCCGCTTGCGCGCCGCCTCCTGCGGCGTCGTCGCCTGCGCGGCGAATGCGCCGAGCGCCACCAGCAGCGACGATCCAGCCATCAGGCTGGTCCTTGTACAACCCATGATTCATTCCTCCCGACTAATAGGCGAGCCGACCCTCAGCCGGCTTTAGCCAACAGTTGGGACATAGATCGGTTCCCGTGATCGAGTAGTTGTGCATGAGCCTTGCCCGACCGGCTTGCAGGCATCCATGCCGCACGGGTGCCGCGTTGGATGGGTGGGCTCGGGTTCCTTCTGCAATTCGCCATTGCCGAGGTGGGCGGGGCGCTCGGGTTTGTTTCGATGCTCGTCCGCGACGGCGTTCGGGTTCGAATGTGCGCGCGTCAGCGGGGCCTGATGCGGCTGATACGGGGTTTGGCAGGGCCGAATTCCTGGATGCGGAGCGCCGGCAAGGCGGCGGTTGGGTTCGTTTCGTTGCTGGGTGGCTGGGTTCGTTCGTGCCGGGGCGCGAATTCGTTCGTGCACTTTTCGGCCGACGGATACCGCCGCCGTCGACAAGGCGCTTGGGTTCGGGCGTGTATTCGCTCGTGCCGGCACGATGTGGCGGCCGGAACTGCGGACGCATGCGCCGGTCTCGTACACCGGGGCTCGGAACGGTGGGCTGGGAGCATCGAGGGAAGACCTGGGTGATGTGGACGATCGGGCTCGTGGGAAGAACGTCGAGAGTAGCATATTCAAGGAATAATGTCTCTATGAGTGTCGCGCCGCTGGTCCATTGCCAAGCGGTGCTGCCAGCTTGGCAAACAGAGGCAGGGGGTATTCGGCACGGCATGCTGGAGCCGATGCCCGGATCGACCGACGAAGGGGCTGAGGATGCGATCGAACGGGCGCCTGTGCCGGCGCGGGTGGTGTGTGGTGGCCATGGTGCTGGGCCTGGTCACGCTGGCCGGTGCGGCCCGGGCCGCGGGGCCGTCGTTCGACTGCGGCAAGGTCGAGGCGGGCAGCGTCGAGGAGCTGGTGTGCCGGGACGCGGAGCTGAGCGCGGCCGACCGCAAGCTGGCCGAGGTCTATGCCGAGGCGCTCAAGAAGGCCGGCAACGAGCATCCGCCGGTGCTCAAGGCCGAGCAGCGCGGCTGGATCAAGGGGCGCGACGAGTGCTGGAAGGCCGAGGACCAGCGGGCCTGCGTCGCCGACGCCTACCGGCTGCGGACGGCCGAGCTGCAGGCCCGCTACCGCCTGCTGCCCCCGACCGGCACCGCCACCTATGTCTGCGACGGTCAGCCGGCCAGCGAGGTGACCGCCACCTTCTTCGCGACCGACCCGCCGACGGCGATCGCCGAGCGCGGCGATCAGGTGTCGCTGATGTACCAGCAGCCGTCCGGCAGCGGCGCCAAGTATCAGGGCCGGAACGAGACGCTCTGGGAGCATCAGGGCGAGGCGGTGATCACCTGGGGGTACGACAGCCCGGAGATGCGATGTCAGGTGAAGCGTTGACGCCTTGATCGATTAGAGCCCGTCGCTCGGGGAGACGGAGTCCGATCTCATCACGGCGGAAATCTTAACCCGATCTTCGCGATCCGTCGGGTACGGTTCGGCACGAACCTATTCCGGTGCTCCATGGCCGTTCGACTGAAGGTCCCTCGCCCAGCGCGGCAATCCAACCCGGAGCAGAGGCTGCGGCAGCTGCGGCGGCGTTTCGCCCGCGTGACCCGGCCGCTCGAGCGCGCGGATCGCGTTCGCCGCTTGCGACGCGCCACTGCACGGCTGCTCGCACCTCTGGCGGTAGTGGTGCTGATCGCCGTTGCTGGTGTCGCCGCCCTGGTTTGGACCTCGCCATGGCCGCTCGGGCTGACCCTGCGCCATCTCGCGGCTGCTCCCAGCTGCTCCCTGGCCCGCTCAGTCGGCCTGGCACCGGCGCGACACGGCGAACCCGGCTACTGGGACTGGCACGATCTCGACATGGACGGCTGGTCGTGCGCGTCCCTGCCGGGCGGACGGGACCGTGACTTCTGGGATCTGCGATGGTGGTGAACGCGGCGCGGATTCGGCGACCGACCTCTACCGCGCGCGGAGGCGGATCATGCTGCTGGCGGGGTAGAGGTCGAACTCTATTCCCAGCGGTTGGCGTTCTTCGGTAAACCTGGGCGCTGCACACGGACTACGTAGAAGCGTTGACCCGCGGGTGCCTGCATCACTATCCAGAACGCCAGCGCGAGTAGTGCTGACAAAGGCAGGCAGACCTCGGGAAGCACTTCGCTTGGGAAGTTGCGCAACCTGATGGAAAGCAACAATCGCTGGTGAACATCGGGTTCCACCCCAGCCTCACGCCATTTGATCGCTTGGTTCTCGAACGATCAACTTCGGACCACGGTTCCAGGTCCACTATGGACGTCAGGGCCGGTCCAAATGGCCTTTCGGATCGTCCAGTGCCTCTGCCGCGCGGGTCAGCCCCGCAGGGGTATCACCCTCCACTGGCACCTCGGTCGCAAGATCGAGCGGGGGGAGCGTGGATCCGGCAGTCAACCCCAATTCCCGCTCGGCCTGGAGCCAATGCTCCAGCGCCTGGCCGTCAGGATAGCCAGCGGCTTGCCACAGCTCATGCGCGCGCCGCTGAACGGCCTCCTGCTGTTCAAAGTCCATGAAACCCTCCCAGGTAGCTTCTCCTGCTACGCAGGGAACAGAGCCACCCTCGGATCGTTCCCGTTACTAAATTGTCGCCGGCGGGCCATGAAATAGCTCCAGCCGCTTAGGGATCGTCGGCAAGGAGCCACCGCTACGCATCGAACGGACCACATCGACCGCGCGCACGACCTCGCGCGGATCGTATGGCTTATCGATCAAGCCCAGCGCTGTGTCGCTCGCGGCTCGCGCGCGATCGGCCTGCGCGGTCAGGAAAATGCACGACGTGCCGAGTTCTTCGGTCAGCACACGGGCCAAGGTAATCCCATCGCGATCACCAGCGATGTTGATGTCGACGAAGGCAAGCTCGGGCTGCTCCCGCTGAGCGAGTTGCAGGGCTTCGTCCGCCGAGGCGGCCGGCCCGATAGCGTGATGGCCGGCGACTGCAAGCATGAGCTTGAGCGTCCAGACCGATCAAAAACTCGTCTTCGACGATCAGGATGACCACAGCACGACGCCTCCCATCAAGCTGGCCCAACCGCCCTACCCACGAAACGCTGCATCGACTGAACACGACAGTTCTTCTGTCTGCACTGATGTCGATTAGTGCGATTCGGCCGGTGGCGAGGTAGGATCGAACGGGTACAAATTATTGCGTCGCACGCAGCTATCGGCATTATACCCCGGTCTCTTGGGAGGGAGATCCGGTGAACGCGACAAGCGGCGAGGGTGTCGGGGATTTTGGCGAGGTCCTGGAACGCGAGTGCGCCGAAATCGGGCGCTCACGACCTCCGTCATGCAGGGTGACGCTGACGTGCTCGGCCGCGCGGACGCAGGTTCCTCTGCCCGCTGCCGCGTCCCTGCTTACAGCCGCCCAGATCCTGGTCAGAAGGGCGTATGAGGCGTTTGGCGACGACGCTGCCGGTCGGATTGGCGTGTCGTTCCTGGTCACCGGGACCACACTCGAACTGCGGATCGAGCACAGTCACCCTGTCGGCCCGGCCGCCGCCAGCGACGATTGCGAGGGGTCACCGTTACTTCGTGGGATCATTGCCCACGTTAATGGTCGCATTGAGGCTCGGAAAGTGATCGGCGGGTACCAATGGTTGGTGACGATCCCGGTGGAACGCGACTAACAGGCGCCGTCGCTAAGCGCCATGTCATCCGGGATTGCTGCGCGTCAGGGGTACCGGGTCACATGAAGTAACGCTTCAGGGTGGCGCTCCTTCGAGCGAGCCCGCGTCTGCCGTCTCCGACTCCTGGAGCCGCTCGCCCCAATCGCGCATGCTCAAGAGCACCGGTGCCAGCGAACGGCCGAGCTCCGTCAGCTCGTATTCGACCTTCGGGGGAATTTCGGGAAACACGGTTCGCTTGACGATCCGATCCGCTTCGAGCTCGCGCAGCTGCAAGGTGATCATGCGCGGCGTGGCCGAGGGCGTGACGCGACACAGGGCGTTGAAGCGCAGCTTGCCGTCCAGCAGATGAAACACCAGGACCGGCTTCCAGACGCCGCCGATCACGGAAAGGGTCGCCTCGACCGCGCAGCCGGTACGGCCGGCCTTGCGCGGCCTCGATCGGCGGCTGACACTATCATTCATGATACTACATGTCCCGTTTGTGCGTACTCCCTGCAATGGTCGTAGAGTACCAGCTTCCATCCGGTAAGGCGCATTCCGTGAGCGGTCGCGGGCGCTCGCGGCTTGGAGAGACCGGTTATGGACAGCATCGAATATGTCGGCCTCGTGGCCAGCACGCTGGCGACGCTCGCATTCCTGCCGCAGGTGGTGCGGACATGGCGCAGCCGCAGTGCGGATGATTTCAGCCTGGCCACGCTGATGATGCTCGAGGCCGGTGTCGGCCTCTGGATCTTCTATGGCGTATGGCGGGAGGCTCCGGCGATCTGGCTCGGCAACGGCGTCACGCTGGCACTGGTCGGCTGCATCCTGTGGGTGAAAATGGAAAATATTCTCTTCCCCGGCAAGATCGCGGCGTGACCCGATGCATCCTGCCTTGGCGGCCATGTTTTCGAAGGGGTCCGTGCTAGGCCGAGCTGCGATCAGGGTGCCGCTCCAGCCCATGGTGGCACAATGTCGACCCTGAAGACGGTCCAGACCAAGGTCCTGGAAATCGCCTTGCTCGATCAGGGACCGGCAGCGGGTTGGCCGGTCATCCTGCTGCATGGCTTTCCCTACGACGTCCATGCGTATGACGAGGTCGTGCCGCGTCTGGCCCAGGCGGGCGCACGCGTGATCGTGCCCTATCTGCGCGGCTTCGGGCCCACGCGCTTTCTGTCCGCGGCGACGATGCGCAGTGGGCAGCAGGCGGCGCTTGGCCAGGACCTGATCGATCTCCTCGATGCGCTGGGCATCCAACGCGCCATGCTGGCGGGCTACGATTGGGGCGGCGTGGCGGCCTGCGTGGCATCCGCGCTCTGGCCGGAACGCGTGACCGGCCTCGTCTCCTATGCCGGCTACGACATCGTCGACGTGGAGCGGCTTGGGCACGCCTTCGCTCCGGCCCTGGAGCAGATATGCTGGTACCAGCATCTGTTTCAGCTGGAGCGCGGGCGCGAGTGCCTGACAGAGCACCGTCGCGCGTTGTGCCGCATCCTTTGGGAGCAATGGTCGCCGGGCTGGACGTTCGACGATGCCACCTTCGCGCGGACGGCCGCCGCCTTCGACAATCCGGACTTCGTCGCCGTCGTGATCCACTGCTACCGGTTCTGCTACGGGGCGGCGGCGGGCGACCCGGCTCTGGCCTCGCTGGAGGCTCGTCTGGCGGCCAGGCCCAGGATCGGCGTGCCCACGCTCACCCTGGATGGCACGCAAGACCCGCTCAAGCCCGGCGGTACCGCGCACCACGCGGCGATGTTCACGGCTCGCCACGAGCATCGCGTCGTGGGCTGCGGCCACAATCTGCCGTGGGAGGCGCCCCATGACTTTGCCGATGCGATCCTGACCGTTCGCGCGTGGACGAGCGGGGGTATGTGACGTCTCCATCAGGACAGGCGGGCGCTTGCGGAGGGCGAACAGCGCTTGGTAGGCTATCTCAAATCAGCGGGGATGGGAGCCGG
This sequence comes from uncultured Alphaproteobacteria bacterium, assembly GCA_963798145.1. Classification (GTDB taxonomy): domain Bacteria; phylum Pseudomonadota; class Alphaproteobacteria; order Geminicoccales; family Geminicoccaceae; genus Benzoatithermus. The sequence goes on along the minus strand of CAWCSG010000014.1, from coordinate 8,647 downwards.
GCCGAGATCCGGGCTCCAGAGTGAAAGGAGCCGCCATGGCAAAGAACACGATCTGCGTCTGGTACGACCAGGACGCCGAGGCTGCCGCCCGCTTCTACGCCGAGGTCTTTCCCGACAGCGCGGTGCATGCCGTGCATCATGCGCCCAGCGACTATCCGTCCGGCAAGGCGGGCAACGTGCTGACGGTCGAGTTCACCGTCGCGGGCATTCCCTGTCTCGGCCTCAATGGCGGCCCCATGTTCAAGCACAGCGAAGCCTTCTCGTTCATGATCGCCACCGACGATCAGGCGGAGACCGACCGCTACTGGAACGCCATCGTCGGCAATGGCGGCCAGGAGAGTGCCTGCGGCTGGTGCAAGGACAGATGGGGGATCTCCTGGCAGATCACGCCGCGCGTGCTGCTGGAGGCGCTGGCGGCCGGCGGGGCCGAAGCCAAGCGCGCGTTCGAGGCCATGATGACCATGAAGAAGATCGACGTCGCCGCGATCGAGGCGGCGCGGCGAGGGTGAGGTGCTGGCGCGTCATGCATCGTGGTTCCGGCCAACCTTGCGGTGGCGCCCTGAGTCGAGCATGCTTCCTTCGAACATCGCCGGTGAAGGTGCGGCCATGATGACTCTGGAGATGGTGCGCGGCAAGCGGGGCCGGCTGCTCCATCTGGCGGCGCGGCACGGCGCGCGCAATGTGCGCGTGTTCGGGTCGGTGGCGCGGGGCGAGGCCGATGCGGCCAGCGATCTCGACCTGCTGGTCGACCTGGAGCCCGGCCGCAGCCTGATCGATCTGGGTTCCCTGCTGGCCGATCTCGAAAGTGAATTGGGTACGCGCGTCGACTTGGTCACCGAAGCAGGGCTGCGGCCCGCATTGCGCGAGCGCGTGCTGCGCGACGCCGTGTCCCTGTGAGGGGTTCGCGCGCGCGACTGACCGACATTCTGGACGCGATCGCGGCAATCCGCCGGCATGCCAGTCGCGGGCGTGAGGCATTCGAGCGGGACGAGCTGCTTCATGTCTGGATCGTGCATCATCTCCAGATCATCGGCGAGGCGGCCGGACGGCTCGACCCTGAATTCGCAAAGTCATCCACAGCGCCGTGGGCCGGCATCGTCGGCATGCGCAACATCCTGGTGCACCGCTACTTCGGGATCGATCTCGATGCGGTGTGGCAGGTGGTGGAGCGCGATCTCGATCCGTTGGAGGTGGAGGTTAGGCGGCTGCTGATCGAGCGGCCGTCAGACACCTGATCCGATCGTGGCAAGCGCGCCATGATGACCATGAAGAAGATCGACGTTGCCGCGATCGAGGCGGCGCGGCGCGGTTGACGCGCCAGCTCTCTTGTCGGGCCCACCGGCCTTCGGCCTGTTCGAGGCCGATCGATCCCACGAATTAGCTCCAAGCGCGCCGTGCGCCGCAAAGTGCAGGAGTGTGACGAAGCGCACATCACTGCACCCACCACGTGTCTAGACCGATCTCAGCCGACCACGATTGCATACAACCTTTCGGGCGGCAGGGCATGACACTGTGGGAGAAGTGGGATGTATCCGAAGATCGGCACGATCGACACAGCCGGGATGGTCGCGGGCGCGGCCGTCTGCACCGTCCTCGCCTTGGTCCTGGTTTCCGGCCTGGGGCAGCGGTCCGGCGAGCCTGCACCGGCCGAGGCCGGGTCGCCGCGCGCGGCAAGGTACCAGCCGGCGGCGGGCGAGCCGGGCATCCAGACCCGCCAGGCGCGCAACGAAGCCATGGCCACGTCCGACGGGGCGGCCGTCGTGCATTGCCCGCGGTGCCGCTGAGCATAGAGACGGTATGGGTGGAGTGGGCGGGGACCGCCGGTGCTGGCGCGGTCCCCGCCCGCTCCCTGGAGGTGATGCCGACGGCTGGCGACCGGGCCTGCTGATGGACGCGCCGACGGTCGGTGGGCCGCCGCCCTTATGAAGCTCCGCTCCCGCGCCACGGCGATGAATGCCAGCAGGTCGCGCAGGTTCTGACGCGGCATTCATGAATCCGATTCATGGGTTCATGTGTAGAAGTTTCTACTCGATCTGACGGTCGATCTGACGGTCGATCGGATCTGGCGGTTGGAGATCAGGCCGAAGCGGGAGCGAGGGCCTGTTCGCCGATCTGCTTTTCCCGGGCGGTGGGTGCGCCGTCAAGGAAGGTCTGCATCGGCGTCTTGCCGTAGCAGTAGCGCCCCTGGTGGGTACGCCGCTCGTTGTACTCGTTCAGCCAGACCTCGAGGTCGGTCTGCAGCTCCTCGATCGTGGCGTAGATCCTCTTGCGGAAGGCGACGCGGTAGAACTCGTCGAGCATGGTCTTGTGGAAGCGCTCGACGATGCCGTTGGTTTGCGGGCTCTTGGTCTTGGTTCGGCTGTGGTCGATGTTCTCGACGGCGAGATAGAGTTCGTACTCGTGGCGGTCGTGCGTGCCGCAATACTCGGTCCCCCGGTCGGTGAGCACCCGCTGCAAGACGACGCCGTGCTCGTCGTAGAACGGGATCACCCGGTCGTTGAGCAGGTCGGCGGCGGTGAGCGGGGTCTTGCGGTCGTACAGCTTGGCGAAGCCGACCTTGGCGTAGGTGTCGATGAAGGTCTGCTGGTAGACCCGGCCTACCCCTTTCAAGGTGCCGACGTAGAACGTGTCCTGCGCCCCGCAATAGCCCGGGCACTCGCTCTCGAACTCGCCGTGGGCCTCCTTGTCGGCCTTGGCCTTCTCCAAAGCGGCCAGCTGGCTTTCGGTCAGGATCAGCCGCTCTTGCGCCATCTTGGCCTCGAGCGCCTTCAGCCGGTGCTTCATGGTCGCCAGGTCGTGGCGCAGCCAGATGCAGCGCACGCCGAACGGCGAGACCGTGACGCCGCGCTTGAGCAGCTCGTTGGAGACCCGGGTCTGGCCCCAGGCCGGCTGGTCGATCGCCACGGCGACCACCGCCTCCTCGACCGCGGGCTCGACCCGGTTCTTGAGGATCGGCTTGCGCCGCGACAGCTCCTGCAGCGCCAGCTCGCCGCCTTTGTCGTACAGCTCCTTGAACCGGTAGAAGCTGTCGCGGCTGTAGCCCATCATCTTGCAGGCTTGGCTGACATTGCCGAGCTGCTTCGCCAGCTCCAGCACCCCTACCTTGGCGCGGATGATCTTCTCGTCCTTGGTCACGATCGGTGTCCTTCTGGAACGCCGCGGCAGGGGCTGCGCAACCCCGACCAGCTCCGCCCCTGCCGCGGCTCTCGTCGAGCCTCAGCAAATACCGACCGTCAGATTAAATCGAGACTTCTGCAGTTCATGCAGGCGTCGGCAACGAATCGCATGTCGATGCGTTCCTACCCTCAAGTGCCATGACGCTCGTTGCGGCCGCTTGGTCGGCCGCGCGGGCAACGAAGGGATCGGACACCTGATGCAGTGCAACGGCAACCTCGAACTGTCCCGACGCGAGGTGATGATCGTCGGCGCGGCTTCCGTCGCCGCGACCGCGGTGCCGGAAGCCGGCAACGCTCAAGTCCCCGCGATCGCGGCGCCCGTCACCCGCAAGGTGGCATTCGCCGTGAACGGCGTGCCGCGGCGAGCTGGAGATCGACACGCGCACCACGCTGCTCGACGCGCTGCGCGAGCACCTGCAGCTCACCGGCACCAAGAAGGGCTGCGATCACGGCCAGTGCGGCGCCTGCACGGTGATCGTCGACGGCCGGCGGATCAATTCCTGCCTGACGCTCGCCGTCATGCACGAGGGCGACGAGTATCACCACCATCGAGGGCCTGGGCACGCCCGGACACCTGCACCCGATGCAGGCCGCCTTCGTCAAGCATGACGGCTACCAGTGCGGCTACTGCACGCCCGGCCAGATCTGCTCGGCGGTCGCGGTGCTGGACGAGATCAAGGCCGGCATTCCGAGCCATGTCAGCGCCGACCTGACAGCGGCGTCGCACGTCGACCGCCGACGAGCTGCGCGAGCGCATGAGCGGCAACATCTGCCGCTGCGGCGCCTATTCCAACATCGTCGAGGCGATCACCGAAGTCGCCGGGAGGGACGGCATGAAGCCCTTCACCTACGAGCGCGCCGGCTCGCCCGCCGAGGCAGCGGCGGCTGCCGCGCAGAACCCCGGGCGCGAAGTTCATCGCCGGCGGCACCAACCTGCTCGACCTGATGAAGCTGCGAGATCGAGACGCCGACGCATCTGATCGACGTCAACGGCCTCGCCCTCGACCGGATCGAGCCGACGCCGGAGGGCGGCCTGCGCATCGGCGCGCTGGTGCGCAACACCGATCTCGCCGCCGACGCGCGCGTCCGGCGCGATTATGGCGTGCTGTCGCGCGCCCTGCTGGCCGGCGCCTCCGGCCAGCTGCGCAACAAGGCGACGACGGCCGGCAACCTGCTGCAGCGCACGCGCTGCCCCTATTTCTACGACACCAACCAGCCCTGCAACAAGCGCCAGCCCGGCAGCGGCTGCTCGGCGATCGGCGGGTTCAGCCGGCCAGCTCGGCGGTGGTCGGGACGAGCGATGCCTGCATCGCGACCCACCCCAGCGACATGGCGGTGGCGATGCGCGCGCTCGACGCGATGGTCGAGACGGTGCAGCCGGACGGCACGGCGCGGACCATCCCGATCGCCGATTTCCACCGGCTGCCCGGCGACACGCCGCATATCGAGACGACGCTTGCAGCCGGGCGAGCTGATCACCGCGGTCACGCTGCCCAAGCCGCTCGGCGGCACGCAGATCTATCGCAAGGTGCGCGACCGCGCGTCCTACGCCTTCGCGCTGGTCTCGGTCGCCGCGGTCGTGCAGCCCGACGGCACCGGCCGCGTCGCGCTGGGCGGCGTCGCGCCCAAGCCCTGGCGCGTCGAGGCGGCCGAGGCCGAGCTGCCGCGCGGCGCCAAGGCGGTGACGGCGCGGCTGCTCGCAGGCGCCAAGCCCACGGACGACAACGCATTCAAGCTGCCGCTGGTCGAGCGCACGCTCGCCGCGGTGCTGGCCGAAGCAAGGGCCTGAGCCATGAAGTTCGACACCCCCGCCACCGACAACCCGATCGACCAGCTGAAGGTGGTCGGCCAGCCCACCGACCGGATCGACGGCCCGCTCAAGACCACCGGCACCGCGCCCTACGCCTATGAGCGCCACGATGTCGTGCCGAACCAGGCCTATGGCTATGTCGTCGGCGCGGCCATCGCCAAGGGCCGGATCACCGCCATGGACCTGGCCGCAGCCAAGGCGGCGCCCGGCGTGCTCGCCATCGTCACCGCCGCGAATGCCGGCAAGCTCGGCAAGGGCAGGCTCAACACGGCCAAGCTGCTCGGCGGCCCCGAGATCGAGCACTACCACCAGGCGATCGCGCTGGTGGTCGCCGAGACGTTCGAGCAGGCGCGCGCCGCGGCCGAGCTGGTCCGCGTCGACTATGTCGGCGCCGATGGCGCGTTCGATCTCGCGACCGTCCTGGAAGCCGCCGCGCAAGCCGGAAGAGGACGAGCCGCGATAGCGCGGTCGGCGACTTCGCCGGCGCCTTCGCCGCCGCGCCGGTCCAGCTCGACGCGACCTACACCACGCCCGACCAGGCCATGCGATGATGGAGCCGCACGCCTCGATCGCCGCCTGGGAGCGGCGACAAGCTCACGTCTGGACCTCGAACCAGATGATCGCCTGGACCACGGCCGACCTCGCCAAGACGCTCGGCATCCCCAAGGACAACGTGCGCCTGATGTCGCCCTTCATCGGCGGCGGCTTCGGCGGCAAGCTGTTCCTGCGCGCCGATGCGCTGCTGGCCGCGCTCGGCGCGCGTGCCGCCGGGCGGCCGGTGAAGGTGGCGCTGCCGCGGCCGCTGATGTTCAACAACACCACGCACCGCCCGGCGACGATCCAGCGCATCCGCATCGGCGCCACCAGCGACGGCAAGATCACCGCGATCGGCCATGAGAGCTGGTCGGGCGACCTGCCCGGCGGCAAGCCCGAGACCGCGGTGCAGCAGACGCGCCTGCTCTATGCCGGCGCCAATCGCATGACGGCCACGCGGCTCGCCGTGCTCGACCTGCCCGAAGGCAATGCGATGCGCGCGCCGGGCGAGGCGCCGGGCATGATGGCGCTGGAGATCGCCATGGACGAGATGGCCGAGAAGCTCGGCATCGACCCGGTCGAGTTCCGCATCCTCAACGACACGCAGGTCGATCCCGAGAAGCCGGAGCGGCCGTTCTCCGCAGCGCCATCTCGTCGAATGCCTGCGCACCGGCGCCGAGCGCTTCGGCTGGAGCGAGCGCAGCATCGCTGCCCGGCAAGGCGCGCGACGGCCGCTGGCTGGTCGGCATGGGCGTGGCCGCGGCGTTCCGCAACAACCTGGTCATGAAGTCGGCGGCGCGCGTGCGGCTCGACGGCCAGGGCGTGGTGACGGTCGAGACCGACATGACCGATATCGGCACCGGCAGCTACACGATCATCGCGCAGACCGCGGCCGAGATGATGGGCGTGCCGCTCGACAAGGTCGTCGTGCGGCTCGGCGATTCGAGCTTCCCGGTCTCGGCCGGCTCGGGCGGCCAGTGGGGCGCCAACAGCTCGACCGCGGGCGTCTATGCCGCCTGCGTCAAGCTGCGCGAGGCGGTGGCGCAGAAGCTCGGCTTCAACTCCGCCGACGTCGACGTTCGCGGACGGCCAGGTCCGCTCGGGCAACCGCAGCGCACCGCTGGCCGAGGCCGCGGGCGACGGCGGCCTCGTCGCCGAGGACGCGATCGAATATGGCGACCTCGACAAGCGCTACCAGCAGTCGACCTTCGGCGCGCATTTCGTCGAGGTCGGCGTCGATGCCGACACCGGCGAGATCCGCATCCGCCGCATGCTGGCGGTGTGCGCGGCCGGCCGCATCCTCAACCCGAAATCGGCGCGCAGCCAGGTGATCGGCGCGATGACCATGGGCGTCGGCGCGGCGCTGATGGAGGAGCTCGCGGTCGACAAGCGGCTTCGGCTTCTTCGTCAACCACGACCTCGCCGGCTACGAGGTGCCGGTCCATGCCGACATCCCGCACCAGGAGGTGATCTTCCTCGACGAGACCGATCCGATCTCCTCGCCGATGAAGGCCAAGGGCGTCGGCGAGCTCGGCATCTGCGGCGTCGCCGCGGCGGTCGCCAACGCGATCTACAACGCCACCGGCGTGCGCGTGCGCGACTATCCGATCACGCTCGACAAGCTGCTCGACCGCCTGCCGGAAGCGTGAAGGCCGTCGAGCCACGGCGGCATTCATGAATGGCCTTCATAAGCCCGTGCGCGGCGCTCGGGCTGATCGTCTTGGGTGGCACCTTCCAACTGTTGGTCTGTCGCGGCTTCGTCCCGCCGGCGACACCGCAAAGAAATGATCAGATGCAAACGCGCGTACTCGGCCGAAGCGGTTTGGCTGCTTCTGCCCCAGCCGGCCGCCTCTGCGCTGCCACGATACCGGAACAGGTAAGACAAACCGAGATCGAAGGAGAGCTGTCATGGAAATCAAGCGCACCGGCTCGCAGCCATCTGCAAAGGGGCCGGCGGAGTATTTCACCGGCACTGTCCGGATCGATTCCCGTTTCCAGCGGGACGAGCCGGCGCGCGTTGGCGGAGCGATCGTCACGTTCGAGCCGGGCGCCCGCACCGCCTGGCATACCCATCCGCTCGGCCAGACGCTGATCGTGACGGCGGGCTGCGGCTTGGCCCAGCACGAAGGCGGCCCGATCGAAGAGATCCGGCCCGGCGATATCGTCTGGTTCGCGCCTGGCGAGAAGCACTGGCATGGGGCCACGCCGACCACCGCCATGACCCACATCGCCATCGCGGAATCGCAGGGCGGCAGGGCCGTCGACTGGCTGGAGCAGGTCAGCGACGAGCAATATCCAGCCTGACGGGAGCGAGATTGACGCACAAGCGCCAACTCGGCACGAGCGGCCACAGGCCTGCCGTCGCCAGCGCGGACGGCAGCGCGCTGATCCGGGCGGCGGTCGAGCAGGGGGTGACCTTCTTCGACACCGCCGAGATCTACGGCCCGTTCACCAGCGACGACTTGGCCTGAACTGCCGGCCGGAGCACATCAAGCAGGTCGCCGAGGCCTCGCTGAAGCAGCTGCGGACCGACGTGATCGACCTGTTCTACCGGTCACCGGGTCGACCCGGAGGTGCCGATCGAGGACGTGGCCGGTGCGGTCAAGGAGCTGATCCAGAAGGGCATCGCTAACCGCCGCACCCGGCAAGAACGGTCGGTCGTTAGCAGATAGCAGGCGAAAAGACGTCCAGGGCCGATGAGTTGGTCAAGGGCGACTACGCGTTCGTGTCCTGATCGGTGGGTTGTGTAGTAACGCCGATTCTGGCGCCGGCTGATCCAGATCAATGTCACCCGACCCGACGCGTGGCAACTTGCTGGGTCTAGCGCCGTACAGCGAGATCGCTGCGGCAGCACAGGGAGAACCAGCCATGCCTGCCGTCGCCGCGACATCGACGACCGGAGAACCAGAGCGCGTCGCCCGCCAGGGCGCTCTGCGCCGCATCCTCATGGCATCGGACCTGACCGCCTATGCGGACCGGGCCTTCGATCGTGCCGTGCTGCTCGCCGAGGCGCAGGGCGCCGCGCTTCGTGTTCTCCATGCATTTGACGCGAACGTGCTGCCGGCGAGCTACGTCCGCCGCGGCCTGCGCGACGCCGAGGCCGCCCTCGACCACGAGGTGAAGGACA
>CAWCSG010000013.1:0-223492 GCA_963798145.1 uncultured Alphaproteobacteria bacterium | reverse complement strand
CTTGCACCACGACGGTGTCATCGTCGATTTGAATGAATCAGTCGTCGAAGCTCAGCGTAGTCGACGAGCCGTCGGCTTGTGGAACTGCTCTGCGATAGCTGAGACGAAACGTGCTGCCCGAGGCTTAGCCGTCGCCCGGCTCGACCAGAATATTCTCCGACGCCTCGTATCGACCGCCGCTGATCTTGCGTATCCGCCATTCGAGACGATCGACGTGGCCATCGTCGAATTTGGTACGTCTCCTCCAGCGCCAGCGCCAGCGCCAGCGCCAGCGCCAGGCCAGGCCAGCGCCAGCGTCTGACTGGCTGCATCGAAGCGCCCATTCGCCTCGACCTCGATCCGGCGCCCAATCCCGCCGAACGGGCTGTTCTCGACACCCCAGACACGAAGATCGCCGGCAAAGAACTTCTCCGGCAGCATCTCAGGCCTTCAAGGTTCGCGCCCGGGATCCCGCCGATCACGACCCCGACACGAACGCCGGTACCCGTGGTGTCTGGGCTCGACCTACCCCCTGCAGCCGAGGTGAAACCGTTCGGATCCATGCTCGCGTTCAATCAAGAAACCGCGCAAGCGCCGCCGCTTTCCGCCGCCCTACACCGGAGCCTCTTATTCAAGCCACGATCTTGTCGATCGTGATCGGTAACTCTCGGATGCGTTTGCCGGTGGCGTGAAAGATAGCATTGCCAATTGCCGCCGCGGTCCCGACGATGCCGATTTCGCCCACACCCTTGATGCCCAGCGGGTTCAGCTTGTCGTCGTCCTCGTCGAGAAGATCACTTCGATGTCGTGGATGTCGGCGTTCACCGGCACATGGTACGCACCCAGGTTGCGGTTCATGAAGCGGCCGAGGCGATGGTCGGTCAGTGTCTCCTCCGCGAGCGCCATGCCGAGTCCCATGACCACTCCACCCATGATCTGGCTGCGTGCCGTCTTGGGGTTGAGGATCTTGGCGGCGGCCACCGCATTGACGACGCGGGTGACCCGCACGACCCCCAGATCCTCGTCGACCTTCACCTCGACGAAGATCGCCGAGTGGGTGTAGGCGGCATACTTTGCCTTCACACACTTGTCTGGGCCGGCCGATCCTCGGCTTCGATACGTCGACCCCGGTAAGCCTCCGGTGAGTACCGTCTTTCGCTGAGGTGGCGTCTCCGGCAGGCTTGGTTGGAGCGGCAGACCTCGGGGGCAGCTAAGTGTCCACTTCTCAACAAGCGGACACTAAACAAGCGGGCGGTAAACGGCGTCGTTGGTCGGCCGAGCTGAAGCGTGAGCTGGTGGCGGCGACGCTCGAGCCGGGCTCCTCGGTCGCGCTAGTAGCACGGCGGCACGAGGTCAACGCCAACCAGCTCTTCAAATGGCGGCGCGAGCTGGCACCGGTGGCGTCGGCTGCCATGGGCCTGGTGCCGGTCGAGGTGACGCCGACACTGCACGCCGGACGGCTGATCGAGGCCAGGCCACCGGCACCGGAAAGGCCCGAGCCGGGGCCGATCGAGATCACGCTGGCGGGCGGGGTGCGGATCAAGATCGAGGGTGCAGCGGATCCGGCCGCTGTGGCGGCAGCGCTGGGCGCGGTGATGAAGAATCGACGGCGGCGGCGGTGATCCCGTTTCCGTCTGGCACGAGGGTATGGCTGGCGACCGGCCACACCGACATGCGTCGCGGGATGAACGGCCTGGCCCTACAGGTTCAGGAGGTCCTGCAGCGTGATCCCTATGGCGGCCATGTCTTCGTCTTCCGCGGCCGCCGCGGTCATCTGATCAAGATCCTCTGGAGCGATGGCCAAGGTACGTGTCTCTTCGCCAAGAGGCTCGAGCGGGGCAAGTTCATCTGGCCGTCACCGGCCGACGGTGTCGTCACGATTTCGGCCGGCCAGCTCGGCTACCTGCTCGAAGGAATCGACTGGAGAATGCCGCAGCGGACCTGGCAGCCGGAGCGCGCCGGATAGTCCTACGATAGTTTTCGACACGATCGATTTAAGCACTTCAAGACGAAGTTGGGTTGTGCTTGTCTTGTGACGTGAACAACGAGCCGCCCATCCTGCCGGTCGACCTCGCTGCGGCGCACGCGGTGATCCTGGCCCAGTGGAACGCCCGGCGGCAGGCCGAGGCCATGGTGTCCGCGGCCTCGCTCGAGATCCAACGGCTCAAGCTCCTGCTCGCCAAGGCCCGGCGTAACGCGTTCGGGCAGACCAGCGAGCGGAGCAAGCGACTGCTGGACCAGCTCGAGCTGCAACTGGCCGAGCTCGAGGCCACTGCCGCCGAGGACGAGATGGCAGCCGAAGCCAAGACAGCCTCGCCCGGCATGCCGGTGGCGGGCCACCTTCGGCAGCAGCCGGCGCGTCGGCCGCTTCCAGAGCACCTGCCGCGCCAGCGGGTCGTGATCCCGGCGCCGACGTCTTGCCCCTGCTGTGGTGGCACCAGGCTGTCGAAGGTTGGCGAAGCGGTGACGGAGACCCTCGACGTGATCCCACGCCGGTGGTTCGTGCGGCAGACCGTGCGCGAGAAGTTCAGCTGCCGGGACTGCGAAAGGATCAGCGAGCCGCCGGCGCCCTTCATCGTCATCCCGCGCGGCCGCATCGGTGCCAGCCTTTTGGCCATGATCCTGTTCGAAAAGTATGGCCAGCATCAGCCCCTCAACCGGCAGAGCGAGCGCTACGCCCGGGAGGGCGTCGACCTCGACCTGTCGACGCTGGCCGACTTGGTCGGCACGGCGGCCGGCGTCCTGGCGCCGCTCCATGAGCTGATCCGCCACCACGTGCTCGGCGCCGATAGGCTGCATGGGGACGACACCACTGTCCCCGTGCTGGCCAAGGGGAAGACGATCACCGGTCGCTTATGGGCCTATGTCCGCGATGATCGCCCCTTCGGTGAGGGACGCCCGGCGGTTCTGTTCAGCTATTCGCCCGATCGCCGAGGTGAGCATCCCGAGCGGCATCTCGCCGGCTACTCAAGGATCCTCCAGGCCGACGCCTATGCCGGCTTCGGCGGCCTCTACAAGCCTGCCCGACCCGGCGGGGCCGTCACCGAGGCACTCTGCTGGGCCCACGCGCGCCGCGGCTTCTTCGAGCTCGCCGACCTTGCCCGAGGCAGGAAGGGTCCGCCTTCACCCTTGGCGCTGGAGGCTGTCCGCCAGATCGATGCCATCTTCGCCCAGGAGCGCCTGATCAACGGCCACACCGCGGCCGACCGGTTCGCCTATCGGCAGGCGCATGTCGCCCCGTTGGTCGGCACTTTCGAGGCCTGGATGCGTGCCGAGCGCCCCAGGCTGTCGCGTCATGCCGAAGTCGCCCAGGCCATGGACTACATGCTCAAGCGCTGGCCTGCCTTCATCCGCTTCCTCGAGAATGGACGGATCTGTCTATCGAACAATGCCGCGGAGCGGGCACTGCGTGGCGTCGCCCTCGGGCGAAAGGCATGGCTCTTCTGCGGCTCGGACCGCGGCGGTCTGCGCGCGGCCGCCATCTACACGCTGATCGGAACGGCCAAGCTGAACGACATCGACCCTCAAACTTGGCTGGCCGAGGTCCTCGAGCAAATCGCCGACCTGCCCGTGTCACGCCTCCGGAACTCCTACCGTGGAACTGGCAGCCGCCAATCCTCAGACGCAAGGCCGCCTAACCGCATTCAGCCCAACCTCTGTTGTCCAGAGCCAAGGTCGCGGCGCTCGCCGGAGGATTACCGACCCGCCGCCTGCATCGCCTGCGCGAATGTCACCGCCCGGGCCGGCTCGCTGGTGAGAGCCATCCTCCCGCCGGCGAAGGTCACGTGCTCGAGCGCGGCATTCGCGAGCGGTGAATTGTCAATTCCGCGCGCATACTCCAGCAGCATGGCCCGCACGGCATAGCAGGTGGCCTGCACGGTCGAGCCGGCCGACGCCGCCGCCCACGAGCCGCCTTCAACGTGCGATTTCGGCAGCGAAAATCACCGATCTTGGCCGTCACATCCGCCATGCGCAGGCCCAGCGCGTCGGCACCGATCTGGGTCAGGATGGTGTAGGTACCGGTGCCGATGTCGGCGTGCAACCGATCCCAGGGCGGCCTCGATCATGGAGCTCACGAAGTTCGTCGTGCCGCACTGGTGCCAAGATCAGTCGACGAAGATCTCCGAATTCTGCCCTGAAGCTAGCGCATGGCCGGCGGCACGGGTGGCGGCTCGTACACGCGACAGGAGCCTATCCACGTGGCGCTCGAAGTCGAGCGTGTTTGCCAACCTCGACAGCCTGCTTCGCGCCGTGGGTCGTCTTGTGGGAAGGTAGAAATTTCGGTCCTCAAAAAGAAAATATTTTTAATTTGATGCCGGCCAAGAGTGGCGGTGGAGGCAGGCTGGAGCGAACCGGTCTCCGCCATGGCTGGTCCCTGGTAACAGGGAAAAATACATGGATGGACCCACGGTCCAACACGAAAGCCCCCACCCGCCGGCGTTAAGGTTAATAAGACCATAATCCGATCGAAACCGGACCGGCTTTGCACCGGGTTGCAAAATCGACGACGCTGCCTGCTAGGGTTGGATGCGGCAAGATGCCGCATCAATTAGGGGAAATGCGGAGCAAGATCTTAATCTAGTAAACCTTTGTTCCGATTGACAAAGATTCGCTCTTGGCAGTCGTGACTGCCGACGGCAGACACGTCGAACTCAGCGAGTTTTTAAGCGCCACGGTCACGGTCGGATTCCCTGCGTCCGCTTCTGGTTGGTCAAGCGGTCGCCGGACCGACTCTCTTGACGCGGCGGCCCGAATCAGGCCCAAATCTAGGCATCTGTTCCTCCTCACCCCGAGCTTCAGGGTCTCAGCCTTTGGGCGGAGTCCGTCCGGCGTTCACCGCGCCACGGTCCGCCCCAAGGCTGGCTCGCGTGCAGCGCCGGCATCCCGCCGGCGCGCCGCCTCTGAGCAGAGGGACTGACATGTCCGTACTGTCGCAAGCTACCTTTGATGCCGCGCTTCCTGCCACCAGGCCAAGGAGGCGCAACGTCGCCAAGCCGAGGACCAGGGTTTCGATGCCCGCTGCGGCTGGCATGCCGCTCGAGCTGGTCCAGGTCGAACGAATCGAGCAAATCGAGCTCGCCGCCTTACGGAGCTTCGAGCGCAACGCGCGGATGCATAATGCCAAGCAGGTTACCCAACTTGCCGCCAGCATCAGCCAGTTCGGTTTCGTCAACCCGATCATCGCCGATGCGGCCAATGTGGTCGTCGCCGGACACGGCCGCCTGGCAGCGGCAAGGGAGCTGGGCCTGACGAGGGTGCCGGTGATCCGGCTCGAGCACCTGACGCTCGAGCAGATCCGCGCCTACCGGCTGGCCGACAACCGCTTGGCCGAGCTGTCCGACTGGGACGCGGAGCTCCTGGCGCTGGAGCTGCAGGACCTCGCGGGGCTGGAGCTCGACTTCGAGCTGGAGGTGGTCGGGTTCGCGACGGAGGAAGTCGACGAACTCATCGCCGGCCTCGATGACCTGGACGCCGACGAGGTGGAGGATGAGCCGCCGCAGCCGCACGCTCGGGCCGTCACGCGGCCCGGCGATCGATGGCAGCTCGGTCCGCATGGCGTCCTATGCGCGGATGCGCGTGACCCTCACTCCTACCACCGGCTGCTGGGCGACGAGCGGGCGCAGCTCGTCTTGTCCGACCCGCCCTACAACGTGCGTATCGAGAACATCAGCGGTCAAGGAAAGACGGTTCACCGGGAGTTCGTCATGGCCTCCGGCGAGATGACCCGCGAGGAGTTCGTCGCGTTTTTGAGGACGGTGCTCGGCATCATGGCCGCTGCCTCCCGGGACGGAGCCATCCACTTCGTCTTCATGGACTGGGGCCATGCCCACGAGCTGCTCGAGGCCGGTCACCAAGTCCATGCCGAGCTGAAGAACATCTGTGTCTGGGCCAAGACCAACGCCGGGATGGGCAGCTTCTACCGCTCGCAGCACGAGCTTGTCCTCGTCTGGAAGCACGGCACCGCCCCCCACATCAATAACTTCAAGCTCGGCGAGACCGGCCGATGGCGAAGCAACTTGTGGACGTACGCCGGCTTGAACACCTTCCGCCGCGGCCGGGCGGAGGAGCTGGCTTCCCATCCGACCGTCAAGCCCGTGGCCCTGGTCATGGATGCGATCAAGGACTGCTCCAAGCGCGGCGGGATCGTGCTGGATGCCTTCGGCGGCAGCGGCACCACCCTGATCGTGGCCGAGCGCAAGGGACGGAAGGCGCGCCTGCTCGAGATCGACCCACTTTATGTCGACGTGATCATCCGCCGCTGGGAGGCCTTGACCCGGAGAGCAGGCGAGACATGCCGACAGCGGCCAGAGCTTTGCCGAACGCGCGCTGGCACTGGACTCTACCGTGACCGGGGAGGCGGTGCCATGAGCGACAAGAGCTACAAGGTCGGGCGTGGGCGACCACCTTAAGCACACCCGATACAAGCCCGGGAAGTCGGGCAATCCCGGCGGCCGGCCCAAGGGCGCTCGCAATGTGAGAACAGTCATCATCGGCGAGTTCCTGCGCGAGATGACTACCAAGGAGGGAGGTCGGGCGGTCAAGCAGCCCGCCATCGGTGTCATGACCACGGGTGGTAATGGTCAAAGCCATCCAGAGCGAGCCCAAGCTCGCCTTGGATCTGCTCAAGATTGCCCTGTGCCTTCCGGAGTCCGAGCCGCCAGCCAACGATGACACGCCTCAGCCCGAGGACGAGGCGATCCTCGACGATCTCGTCAGGCGCCGCCAACGAAGAGGAGAGAGCGGCGGTGAGTACCCAGCATGCTGCCCTGCTGGCTGCGGTGCGACAGGACCTGCCCAGCTTCATCGCCAAGTGCTTCGCGAGGCTGGAGCCGGGCGGGTCCTATCGGCAGAACTGGCACATCCTGCACATCGCCCATCAGCTGACGCGGGGGTCCGATGGCGATCTCAAGCGGCTGATCGTCAACATCCCGCCCCGGCACCTGAAGTCGATCTGCGTTACGGTCGCCTACACCGCCTGGGTCATGGGGCACGATCCGAGCCGCAAGATCATCGCCCTCAGCTACAGCGCCGAGCTGGCCGAGGAACTGGCCCGGCAGTTCCGCACCGTCGTCGAAAGCGACTGGTACCGGGCGGCCTTCCCAAATTTCCAGATCAAACGTGGCGACGCGGGGCGAGATCATCACAACCCTGCACGGCAGCCGCTACGCCTGCGGCCTCGACGGCTCGATCCTCGGCCGTGGTGCGGATCTGATCGTGATCGACGACCCGCAGAAGGCCCAGGCCTCGTTCTCAGAGAGCGAGCGGCGCAAGGCCAACGCCTGCTACGACAACACGATCTCGACCCGGCTCAACGACAAGCGCGAGGGGGCCATCGTGCTGGTGATGCAGCGGCTGCATGAGGACGACCTGGTCGGTCACGTTGTGGGCAGGGAAGAATGGGAGGTCTCGACTATCCCAGCGCGAGCCGAGGAGGACCAAGCCTACCGCATCGGCACCGAGCCCGACAATTTCCATCACCGCCGCGCGGGCGAGCTGATCCAGCCGGAACGGCAGGACGAGGCCATCCTGGCTGCGCAGCAGCGGCTGTTGGGCAGCATGGGCTTCGCGGCACAGTATCAGCAGAATCCGATGCCGGCTGATGGCAACGCGATCCGCCGTGAGTGGCTGCGCTACTACGAGACGGTGCCAGCACTCGACCTGACCATAGCCAGCTGGGACACGGCCTCCACCCTCAATCCTGACAGCGACTGGTCGGTCGGCACGGTGTGGGGGCTCAAGGGCAGCGACGTCTACCTCCTCAATGTCGTGCGCGGTCGGTTCGAGATGCCCGACCTGCGGCGGCTGATCACCGACACGACCCAGAGGCACGGCGCCCGGGCGACACTGGTCGAGGACACCGACATCGGCCGCGCCATCATCCAGGAGATGCGCCGGCATGGGCCGGTACGGCCTATCAGCTGGCCGGCTCGGCTGGAAAAGCAGGCCCGACTACTTGCCCAAGCGCCAATGTTCGAGGCGGGGCAGGTGCTGTTGCCTCGCGAGGCGCCATAGCTGGCCACCTACGTCGCCGAACTCCTGACCTTCCCGAACGGCAAGCACGATGACCAAGTCGACAGCACTTCGCAGGCGCTGAACTGGCTGTCGCTCAAGATCGCGGTCGGCGTGCCACGTCGCCGCCCAAACCCGCCGCGGCCGCAGGGCCCGAGACGGGCGGCATAAGTGGGGGCTTGGCTCGTCGGACACCCATGCGGTGCCTTCAGGCTCATAACCTGAAGGTCGCAGGTTCAAATCCTGCCCCCAAATCCACACCGGTGTTTATGTATTAACGGTTGTGGCGTGGCTCGTTGTATGCGGTCTTCGGTTGAGGCGCGCCGATCGTGGAGTGCACTCCGTGGCCACTGGTCTGGGCAGCCCTGGTCAATCCGGTTGGACCGGCCCCCGAGGCCGAAACGGTTACTCTGCTCAACGCCACGCCGGAGGTCATCGACCTCACCGGCTGGCAGCTGATCGACAAGTCCGAGCAGATACAGACGCTCGATGGCCGGATCGAGGCCGGGGCAACGCGGCTCGTTGCGATCACGCCGCCGCTGGCGCTCGGCAACAAGGGCGGCACCATCACCCTGATCGATGCTGGCGGGCTCAAGGTCGATGGCGTCGCCTACACCAAGGACGCCGCGTCCGCCGAGGGTTGGACCATTGTCTTCTGAGCGGCGCCGCGCCAGACGCAAGCATGCCATCATCAGAGCATATCGGCAGAGCGGGGGAAACAAATGACGATTCTGGACCTCGACTACAATTTTGCCAGCCTTTCCCTCAAGGACCTGCTCGAGGCGCGAGATACCTACCACTACCACCTGCTCAGCAAGGCCAATGTTGTGGGTACGGCGGTCGGGCTCTACCTGATCCGCAAGGATGAGGCATGGCCCAAGCGCAAGGGCGAGGGCCGGTCCCCGCCGGCCAAGAAATCCTACGCCCGTACGCTCGCCAATTCGGAGGTCCGCGGCTATTCCTGGCCGTGCGTTCTGGCATTCGTGCACGACTGGGCGCCCGAGGAGGCCTTCGGGCCACGAGGCCGATACAATCCGGCCCAAATCGTCCCCAAGACCATCTTCATGCCCGATGGCAGAGCCGTCCCTGTCTGCGTCGTACAGGTGGTGCAGGCGCCTCCCGCAGAGGAGGATCTGGCGGAGCCCGCCCCGCCGTCAAGCTAGGCGGCGGCCTGCCGATCATCGTCGACATCCAGGGCGTCCGGCGCATGGCCACGGCCGGCTGCCTGGTCTCCGACGGACATTCGGTCTTCGCCTTGACCGCCCGCCATGCCTGCGGCGACCCCGGAAGGGAAGTGAAAAGCCGCCTTCGCGGCGGCGAGGTGCGGGTTGGGGAAAGTTCACCCCGGCAACTCACGCGCCTGCCCTTCTCCGAGGTCTACTCGGAATACCCGGCGCGGCGGAGTTACGCTTCGCTCGATGTGGGGCTGGTCCGCCTCGACCAGATCGAGGACTGGACCAGCAATACCTACGGGCTCCCACCCGTGGGGCCGCTGGCGGACCTCCACGAGAAGAACCTCTCCTTGCGGCTGATCGATCAGCCGGTGGTCGGCGTCGGGGCCGCGGCGGGTCTCGTGCACGGCACTATCAAGGCCCTGTTCTACCGGCATCGCTCGGTGGGCGGCTACGACTATGTCGGCGATTTTCTTCTCAGCCCGGGGAGCGGGGCGCAGACCCGGCCGGGCGATTCCGGCATGGTCTGGCATCTGGACGTGACGCTGCCCCCGCAGGACGACACGCCGGTCGCGCTTGCCGCGCGCGACTTGCGCCCGCTTGCGGTCGAATGGGGCGGCCAAGTCTTCGCCGAAGGCGCCTCCCGCTCCACGTTTGCCGTGGCAACCAGCCCCAGCAACGTCTGCAAGCTGCTCGATGTCGAGCTCGTCACCGACCTCGATCGCGGCGTCTCGGGCTATTCGGGCCGCACCGGGCATTACAGCATTGCCGCGCTGGCGGTCCGACTGGTCGGCGATGCCAGGCTCGCCGCGCTCCTTAAGAACAACGCCCAGCTCCTGAGCTTCGATGTCAGCAAGATCGTTCAGAAGGACTTCGACAAAATGGTCGGCCAGCTCAGCACGGCCAACCAATTCGTGCCGCTGGCCGACGTACCCGACGAGATCTGGAAGAAGCTGCCATCCGGCAGCTAGGGGCGCGAGGGCGGCCGCGACGCCAAGCCCGGCCCGCACGGCAGCACTGGTCCCGAGCATCCCAACCATTACGCCGACATCGACGCCTCATTCGGACCGGCCGGCGAAACGTGGCGAGCGATGTGTCTTGCCGACGATAGCAAGATCAGCCCCGCGGCGTGGCTGGCCTTCTACGGCGAACTGGCCAGCCGGGCGCAGGCCGCAGGCGATTCCGAGGATGCCGCTCAGTATCGGGACAAGCTCCATCAGGGCCTCCTGCCGCTGCGCATCTGGCAGTTCTACGATGCGATGGTGGATTGTGTGAGCCGGGGCGATATCGTGGGCTATGTGACGGCCGCAGGCACCTCCGCCCACTATGTTGGCGATGCCTGCCAGCCGCTGCACGGCTCGATCTACTCGGACGGCGACCGCAGCCGCGCCTTGGTCCGCCACCATCCGCAGACCGGAGAGGACGAGACCGTCAAATTCGGCGATGGGGTTCACAGCGCCTACGAAACGTCGATGCTTGCTGCCAAAGCAACTGCCCTGCTGCCCCTGATCGAGGCCACGCTTCCCGCATCCGGCCAGAGTCATGGATTGCCGCTCTGCACCTCCGGAAAGGAAGTCGCGCGCGCCATCCTGGCGCTGATGGATCGCTTTGCGGCCACGCTGCCGCCGCTGACCATCCTCGACAGCTACGAAAGGGCGGGTGCGGGCACCCGTAAGGCATCGCTCGACGCGATGTGGTCGGAGCTTGGCGACGCCACAGCGCAGGTGATGAGCGAGGGTGTACGGGTGCTCGCTATGCTTTGGGAGTCAGCTTGGATTGCGGGTGGCGGTGATTCCCTTGCGGCCTCGCTGCTGAAGGCGATCGAGCGCGACGACATCCGCGCACGCTACATCGACAAGAACTTTGTTCCCTCGCTGACGCTGGATCAGATCGGTGCCGTGTTGCGATAGGCCAAATCACCACCCTGCGGACGGTCGGCAATTCGGCTCAGGGGCGCTCGCGCAGGTGCGAGTAGCGGTCACCGCGACCCGCCCATTGTGAGCGAGGCGACTAGTATCGTGATTTAGAAATTCGCCGTACACTTCTCGCGACTGGATTGGGGAGAGTGGCATGGGCAGCCCGCGGCTGGAGGCGCTGGAGTTGGGCGAGGCTGAGCGGGCCGCGTTGGAGGCGCTGGCGGTGCGGCGGCGGACGGCGCAGGGGCTGGCGTTGCGGGCGCGGGTCGTGCTGGCCTGCGCCGAGACGGGCAGCCCGCGGCTGGTCGGGGCACAGCTCGATGTCCACCCCGACACGGTGCGCAAATGGCGCCACCGCTTTGCCCGGCAGCGATTGGACGGGCTGCGCGACGAGCCGCGCTCGGGCGCGCCGCGCAAGATCGGCGACGAGCGGATCGAGGCGGTGATCAGCCGGACCCTCGAGAGCCTGCCGGCCGACGGCACGCATTGGAGCTCGCGTGGCATGGCCAGGGCGAGCGGCCTGTCCACCGCCACGGTGCAGCGGATCTGGCGCGCCTTCGGCCTGCAGCCGCACCGGATCGAGACCTTCAAGCTCTCGACCGACCCCGACTTCGTCGCCAAGGTTCGTGATGTGGTCGGGCTGTACATGGCCCCGCCGGATCGAGCGCTGGTCTTGTGCGTCGACGAGAAAAGTCAGATCCAGGCGCTCGACCGCACCCAACCTCTGCTGCCCATGCGCCCGGGGCAGGTCGAGCGTCGATCGCACGACTACAAACGTCACGGCACGACCTCGCTGTTCGCGGCGCTCGATGTCGCCACCGGCCGGGTCATCGGCAAGTGCTTTGCCCGGCATCGCGCCGCCGAGTTCCGTCGCTTCCTCGACGAGGTCGAAGCGCACGTCCCGTCTGATGTCGAGGTTCATCTCGTCATGGACAACTACGCTACCCACAAAGCGCCGACCGTCCGCAACTGGCTGCTGAAGCGGCCGCATTGGCACGTCCACCACACGCCGACCAGCGCCTCCTGGCTCAACCAGGTGGAACGGTTCTTCGCCCTGCTGACCGATCGGCAGATCCGCCGCGGCGTCCATCGCAGCGTCGCCTCACTGCACGACGCGATCACCACGTTCATCGACCAGCACAATGCCGACCCCAAACCTTTCCGCTGGACCAAGTCCGCCGACGACCTCCTCGCCAGCATCGAGCGCTTTTGCCATCGCGTCACACCCGAACCAGGTGAGCAACGGGGATCTATGGCCTGCCATTGGCCCCGGCCCAGCTGATCAAACTGGTGCCGTGGCTAGGCCGAAAATACCTTTGCACTGAATTCGCAAGTGCCAAGAGTGGGCGCTCAGAGCCGACGTTGCACGATTTGGGGAGTTACACAGCGATACCCGTGGCCAAATGCCGTCCTGTGGCCAGGGTAGGCGCCTGCGCCGGCAACAACCCTGGCCGACGCGAGCCGTACCACCGAAAGTCGGGTAGGAGATTTCAGCCGTCTCATACCGAGCGTCCTAGATATTGACTGCTTTGACCCAGTCCCGGGAGGTGATGGAACAGATTTGGCCGGGAATGGCGCGGAGGCGAGTTCCAAGCGGCGCAGCAGGCCTCGACGATCGCCTCGTAGCTCTCGAAGACGCGGGCGTTGAGGAAGTTGTGCTTGAGGAACTGCCACAAGTTCTCGACCGGATTGAGTTCGGGACTGTACGGCGGCAGCGGTAGCAGGCTGATGTTGTCGGGCACGCGCAGCGCCTTGGCGCCATGCCAGCCGGCCTGGTCGAGGATCACGACCGCGTGGGCATCGCTGGGATCTGGGCCGAGATCTCGGCCAAGTGCAGATTCATCGCCGCGGTGTCGACATAGGGCAAGACGAGCGCGGCGGTCTTTTCGCTCGCCGGGCAAACGGCGGCGAAGATGTAGGCGGCGGTGTGCCGTTGGTCTTTGGGCTGGCGCGGCCGGCTGCCACAGCGCGCCCATTGTCGGGTCAGCTCTCCCTTCTGGCCGATCCGGCTCTCGTCCTGGAACCAGATCTCGAGCCGTTTGTCCCCTACCTTGTCGCCGACGGCAGCGGCGATCCGCTCGGCCAGTTTTTTTGAACTCGGCTTGCGTTTTGGGATCGGATCGCGGGTGCTGCGGCCGGGCCGAGATCCGGCTGAAGCCGAGCGCCCCGACGAGCTTGCCCATGCCGCGCTCCTGGTAACGGACACCGAAGCGGCCCTCGACCAGGGCGCAGAGATCGGCCAGACGCCAGCGTACCACCCCATCCCGCGCCAACTCGGGGCCGCTCTCCAGGCAGCGCGCCAACTCGTCGAGCTGGTCTTGGGTCAGGCGCCGTTGCCGGCCGGGAGCCTTGCGGTCGACCAGGCCATCGGCCCCGGCTACATTGAAGCGGTGCACCCAGTCGCGCAGCGTCTGGCGGTCCATGCCCGTGCTGCGCGCCGCCTCCTCCCGGCTGGCGCCCTCCAGCACCAGCGCGATGGCCAAGAGCCGACGCGCCTGGTCCGGCCTCGCCGCCGACCTCGCCCCTTCCCGTAGCTCGGCCACCGTCAGATCCGTCCGCACCGCTACCGTCATCCGCGCCTCCTCCCTCAGCGCGGCGATCGACAGCATGCTTCAATAACACGGGGAATTCACAAACGAGTCAGCAACTTGGACGCTTGGTATCAAAGGCCCTGAGACCGGACCCTACCAGTCTCCCCGCGTGGCATACAACGGCGGAACCGGGGTAACTCCCCGCAATCGCGGCACTATTCCGGGAAGGCTAGAACTCAAAAAAAGCTTCTAAAACAATGACTTAGGCGTGGCGGAGCGGACGGGATTCGAACCCATGATGCATCTTTTTTTCATTGAGATTAGGCTATAATTATCCCAGGGTTGAACCCCGGAGAATTTCCGACCTGGCAACGGTGCGAGCTGCCGACCCTCTGGTCACCAGGGAAAGCCTCGATGGCGTAGCCCAGGCTGCGATAGCCGGCCTGCCACTTCGCTGCCATCCGGCTCAGCACCGGCACGGCCTGGTCGACATAGTCATAGACGACCACCTCGCTCTTATCCTGGTGCTCGCGGTGGAGACGGCCGACGTACTGCGCGAGGGTTCCTTTCCAGGAGATCGGCATCGTGAGGAACAGGGTGTCCAGACCGTGGATCGTCGAAGCCCTCACCGAGATAGCGGCCGGTTGCCAGCACCAGGCGCTCCTCGTCTTTGGCTACCCGCAAGGCTGCCTCTGCCGACCGGCGCTCGGCAGACTTCATGCCGCCGTGCAGGACGACGAGGTTGCGCACGGACGGCGCGAACCGGTCCCGGAGAAGCTCGAGGTGGTCGCGGCGCTCGGTCAGCAAGACGGGTTGGCGCCCTGCTGCCAGGGCAGCGAGGACGTCGTCGATGATCAAAGCATTGCGATCTTGGTCTGCCGCCAGCGCGGCATAAATGGCCGGCAGCGAGAACCTGCCGATCGCCCTTGCCCCGAGGGCAACCGGAAGGCGGTTTCCCGCAGCCGCACCCGGTGCGCGAAGTTTCGGCGTGCGGCCTGGGAGCGGGCATCGACGCGATGCCGCACCGGGCCGCACTGCATGAAGATAATCGGCTGATGGCCGTCCTTGCGGGCGACCGTCGCCGAGAGCCCAAGGACATAGCGGGCCTTCGAGCGACGGGCCACGAGCTCGAAGCTGACGGCCGACAGGTGATGGCACTCGTCGATGACCAGGTGGCCATAGCCGGCGACCAGGTCCGAGACTTCACCCTTGCGGACAAGACTCTGGATCAGCGCCACGTCGATGCGGCCGCTCGGCTTGCGCTTGCCGCCGCCGATGACACCGATATCGCTGGCCTCGAGCGACAGGAATGCCCGCAACCGAAGGGCCCACTGCTCCAGGAGCTGGCGACGGTGGACGAGGATGAGGGTATTGCGGCCCCGGCGGGCGATCAGTGCTGCAGCGACCACGGTCTTGCCGAACGCTGTCGTGGCGGCCAGCACGCCGCAGTCATGCGGCTCGAGTGCCTTCACCGCGGCGATCTGCCCGTCACGCAGGGTGCCGAGGAATTCGACTGGGAAGGGGCCTGCCCGCCTCACGCCGATCGACGATATCTGTTGCGACCCCATGCGACCGGAGCAGCTCCCGCACCTCGTCGAGGCAGCCCCTTGGCAGCCCGATGTGGTGCGGATGGAGTTCGGCGCAGGAGATGATGCGCGGCTTGCCGAAGGTGGACAACCGCATCGCCTGGGCCCGGTAGAACTCCGGGTTCTGGAACGCGGCAACGCGCACCAGCCGCGTCACCATCGGTGCCGGAAGCGCCGAGCGGTCGATGTAGATCCCGTCGGCGAGTACCGCCTCGACGCGGTCCGGGAGGGGCCCCGTGATCGGTTCCGGGTCACGGCGACGCGACGGCGGCAACAGCCACGGCTCGGCGGCGTCCTCATCCTCGGCCGGCATCCTCACGCCCAGCACGCCGGGGCCGCGGGCCTCGGCCTCGACCAGCAAAGCCACCACCGTGGCGCGATCCATGCGGCCAAGCGACGACAGGAAGGCCCACTGATCTTCGAAGGGGCGGAGATCGTCGTCGACGAACAGGCTGTTGCCCTGCTCGCGGGCTTGCCGCTGCAAGGGCAGGGCGATCAGGTTGCCAAAGCCACCGGCTGGCATGGTGTCCTGGCTGGGGAAGAGCCGGTCGTACGAGGCAAAGCCAATCTCCGGCCGGCGCTCCATCGTCGCCGTGATCAGCATGGCACCGAGCTGCCGCGCTTCGCGAGCTGGGAGCGGCTCGGCGAAGAAGATCCAGACATGCCCGCCCTTGCCCGAACGGGAGCGCTCGAGGGCCGCCGGGACGCCCCGGATGCGGCACGTCTCGAGGTAGGCGACTGCGTCGTGCGCCCAACTCTCGCCGTCGAAGTCGGCGGCGAGAAAGCGGCAGGTCTCGTCCGGTAGCAGGGGGTAGACCCCGACCACGAAATCCCGCGACCTGCTCCCACGCGGCCGTACCTGATCCTCACCGCGCAGATGGCATTCGATGACCGGGTCCGACACGGGGATGAAGGCCTGGTTCGGGCACTCGCCACACTTCACGCGCGGCTTGCCGCAGATGCCCGTCACCCACTCATTGGCGCAGGCCGGCGCATAGCCGGCACGTTCGGCCCTGGCGTTCTCCCAGCGCACCGGGAAGACGTCGGTCCGACCGGCGAACAGTTCTTGGAAGAGCGCGACCTTCGCGGCCGCTGGCGAGACCGCCGTCATGCCGTTGCGGCTCCGAGACGGTCGCCGGTGTGGCGGCAGGCTGCCCAAGCTCCTTCAGGCGAGTCTCGAGCGCATGCCGCTCCTCACCCAGCTCGTCGAGCCGGCGCTGGATCGAAGAGATCTCCCAGTCGTGCCCTCGCTCCGCCATGAGCCAATCGATGCGGTGGGCCTTTGACGATCAACCTAGGCCGCAAGGGTTGTGCCGCTAGATTCGCCGGACCACTCCGCTGCAACAGGCAACGAGCCGAACGCCCGGGGGCAAAGGCCTCACGTCTTGCGAGCCGTACCACCGAAAGTCGGATAGGAGATTTCTGCCGTCACAAAGGCCCTGAGACCGGACCCTTCGGGTCTCCCCGCGTGGCATACAACGGCGGAACCGGGGTAACTCCCCGCAATCGCGGCACTATTCCGGGAAGGCTATAACTCAAAAATAGCTTCTAAAACAATGACTTAGGCGTGGCGGAGGGACAGGGATTCGAACCCTGGGTGCCTGTCACCAGGCACAACGGTTTTCGAGACCGCCCCGATCGACCGCTCCGGCATCCCTCCGCGAGCACGCCTCGGGCAAGCGCGCAGGGGAGTATCTAGTGGGTCGCCGGGGGTGCCGCAAGCCGGTCGTGCCTTGACACATCGGGGGGCGGCTCCGAAGCTTTCACGTCCTCGTCCGAACCTTGGGATCGAGCTCATGCGCGCCGCACTGCTGGCCACCGCGATCGCCCTCATCATGCCGGCCGCCGCCTGGGCCGACGAGGTCACCGACCAGCTCGACCAGGCGCGCGGCTATTACGACCAGGGCGACCTCACCGGGGCGATCAGCGAGCTCGAGTTCGCGCTGCAGGCGATGCGCGGCCGGATCGGCCAGGCGCTGCTCGCGACGTTTCCGCCTGCGCCCGCCGGCTGGACCATCGACGCGGCCGACGACGCGGCCCAGGCCAGCATCCCGTTCGTCACGCCGGGCACCATGCTCAGCCGGACCTACCGCGCCCCGGGCGGCGCCACCACGATCGAGGCCCAGCTGATGAGCGGCGGCGGCTTCCTGCAGGGACTGGCCGGGATGCTGACCAGCCCGCAGATGCTGGCGGCCCAGCCGAACGCCAAGCGGGTCCGGATCGGGCGCGAGAACGCCGTGCTGACCCAGGACCCCAGCGACCAGTCGGCTCAGCTGGTGCTCGACCTTGGCGGCAAGGGCACGCTGATGCTGCAGGGCAAGGGTGTCGGCAATGGCGACGAGCTGGTCGCCCTCGCCAATGCCTGGGACCTCAAGCAGCTCAAGGAACTGCTCGGCGGCTGAACGATGCCGGCGCGCAAGCCGGGCAGTCCGGCTCTCGCGGCACTATTTGAGCATCATCAAGCGGCCGCGGAAGCTCTTGCGATCCTGGTCCAGAAGATGTTTGCAGCGGCATTGCCCGTCTTCCAGCTTGCCGTCCTTGCACTCGCCGGCCGTGGCCTCGTAGCGGACATCGCCGTCGTCGCTGAGCAGCAGCACCCGATCGCGCCCCAGTGGCACCACGGCTTCCGGCGACAGGCCCTCGATCGGCTCGATCAGGTTAGGGCGGTTGGCGCGCGCACCCGACCAAGCGAAGAGTCGGAAATCGGCGTGATCGTCCTTGGCCCCTGCCAGCACCAGCATCGTCCTGCGCGCGTCCCACCAGGCGAGATCGCGCACCCGCAGCCCGCCGAGATCGAGCTGGATCGGCTCGCCGAACTCGGGCGCCACGCCGCCGGTCACGACGGCGTCGATGTTCCGCACCGGTAGGAGCAGCGCGCTGCCCTCGGGTCCGGCCGGGTTGCGCAGACCGATCAGCACGGTATCCCTGGTCCTCCCGCCACCGCCGGCTGCCGGGAGCCGGCCGAGCGCCTCAATGCTCAGGCCATCCAGCTCCGCGGCCAGCCCGTCGCTGCGCAGATCCGGGTTGCCGATCGCGGCTTCCAGGCCCAGATTCCAGCGCTTGTCCGCCAGCGCCAGGTCGTCCAGCAGGTTGGTGTAGAGTGTGCCGACCGGCGCGAGGTCGAGGGTTGTCGCGAACAGCGCACGCCGCTCGGGCTCCGGCTTGCCGTCGCTGTCCCGGCTATGCGACCCGATCCAGTAGACCCGCTCGCCGACCACGGCAGCACCTTCGAGATCCGCTTCCTTCTTCGGCTTCTCCTGCCCCAGCCAAGTCTCCAACGCATCGGACGGGGTCGCCGCGATGGCGCCGCCCTCGGGACGATAACGCCGGATGACGTCTGGGTTCTCGTCGTCGGCGATCGCGAGGTCGCCGTTGGCCAGAACGATAGCCGCCGACGCGTCACAGGCGCCCGCAAACGTCAAATCCTGCGCCATGACAAGTGGCGAGCCCAACAACATAAATACAAATGTCGCGCCGATAACAAAATAGGTCACGTCTATTTCCCTTTATTTGTTTCTATTGATGGATTAGGACCATATTTCTTTGCTTTGCGAACAATCTGCGCGGCCGCATCAATCAGATCGCCCCAGGCCACGAGCCGCGAGCCGGGTTGCCTCGGCAGCAGCGCCCCGCCTCACGACTGCGCACGAGCAGCAGGTTCCAGTCCGGCGCGACGGCCATCTTCAATTCCCAGGCATCATCGATACTGCGCGTCGAATGCGATCGAACCATCGAGCGCGGGGCGATGATGTGAGAAAACTCACACGCTGCCGTGATGGGCCGGCTTCAGCGTGGGGTGCATGAGCCCGGCCCTGCGGCTCCCGGCACGGTCCGCCCGAACCGGCGTGCGATCCGCTCAACCGAACAGGCGGTCGCCCACCTCATCGATCAGGCGCTGCGCCTTCTGCACCATCAGGCTCCTCGCGTCGGCCTCGCTGGCACAGGTGTCGGCGCGCACGAACCGGTGCTCCTTGCGCCCGTCGGGGAAGTCCTTGGCGATCGTGCCCGCGGTCAGGAACTGACCGCCCTGCCGGATCGGCAGTGGGTAGATGAGGAACCCCTTGTGCTCGATCCCCTCGACGGCAGCCGGCTCCGCGCTGCCGCCGCCGAATAACCGGCTGAGAAAGCCCATGGCGTCACCTCGGTCCCCTACCTGCCGCATCTGTGCGCAACGGCAGCGGCCGACGCAAGCACTTTGGTCGGACCAGGCCGTTCACACGGCAAGGTCCGCCGCCGCCGCAGGAGCTGGTCGCCAGTGGGCGCCGCCGGGTCCGCTCCGATGAAAATACCCTCAGTCGCCGCCAAGTACGGCCGGCAGCGAGCCTTCCACCGAAGCTATTTCCCCAAGGCGTACGGCTTCCAGTGTCGCTACCTGATCGTTCTCTCTGACCAGATCGAATTTGAGAACGCGCGCGCCGGCGCCCGGTGACGAAACGCCGCTTACCAGCAGGTTGGCGCCGGACGTCGTGCTCGTGGTGGCGACCTGTGTTCCTGATGCGTCGCCGAACGGGTTGAAGCTTGCGATCTCGCGGAAAGCGGCGCCGTGGCCGTGCTGCGCGGGGCTGTGCAGATACATGGCCGGCCCGCCATCCAGCGCCGAACCGCTGGAGTAGACCTTCACGGTGCCGGAGCCGGCGAGCTGGCTGACCACGATCCGCTCGGCCCCACCCAGCGAGCCGGCCAGCCAGCCCGTAGCGAGCGAAACGCCATCTCGATAATCGTTGCCGAACGGCATGAACCTCGCCGTGGTTACGGGCTGGCTTGCGCCATACGCATGCATGCTACCGTCGCCGGCGTGGCTGCCGTCGCCAACCGCCGTCAGCAGCGGGAAGGCGAACACCTTGACCTCGGCCGGACTGCCCGCACCGGGCGCGGTGACGATGCTGTTGCGACCCGTCGCAAAATCAACGAAACCCGCGGCGACGCTCACACCCGATCGGTCGTCGGCGTAGGGGCTGAACGTCGCGAACAGCGCCGCCTCCGTCTCGCCCGACAATCGCGGCGCAAAGCCGTAGACCCTGACCTCGCTCGGCATGCCCGGCCCCGATCCGACGACGACATTGTCGGCGCTCGTGCCGTCGATCTGTGCCGCGGTCACGCTGATACCGCCGCGTGCCTCGGCAGCGAAGGGTCGAAACCGCGCGAATTCGGTCGTGAAGCTTGGCTTCCCGGCCGCGGCCTTCGCGGCATAGACGACGACTTCCGGGTCGTGGTCTTGGCCACTGCCGACGATCAGGTCGAGGGCGCCATCGTCATCGACATCGCCCATGGCGACGCTGACGCCGCCTTCATAGCCTGGGAACGGGGTGACCGTGGCGACGATACGGTCACCATTGCCGTCATGCACCCGAACCTGCGCAGGCCTGCCGGCCGCGCCCGGAATGGCCACCGCGTAGGAGGATATCGCGGGGATGACGTTGATGAGCGCCATCAACCCGTTGTCCTCGTGGTTGAGCCGATGGCAGTGCATCACGAACAGGCCGGTATAATCGTCGAACCTGGTGCGCATCGTGAGCAGGCCGGGCTGGATCACGCTCTCGTCGATCTGCATGGTCGGTGCAGCAACGTTGGCATTGTCCATGCCCCATTGGTTGGGGCCGGTGCGCAGGCCGGTCGTGGGATCGAAATAGTCGATCACCTGGAAGTCGTTGACGTGGACGTGGATCGGATGCTCGTCATTGTTGTGATTGACGAAGGTCCACTCCTCGACCGAGTTCAGGCGCGGCTGGATCAGCGGCATGTTGGGAAACGCCGCGCCGTCGAAGGCGTAGACGAATGCCTTCGGGTCAGAGGTGGTCGCGAGATCATTGAGAAACCCGCCGGAGATCTTGATCTCGCGCTTAACGTCGGGATCGGCCCCGGCGAGCTCGACGAACGAAGTGTACGCCCCGAGCGGCTGATCCTCGACAAAGGCGGTGGCGGCACCCGGTCCCTGCGACGGGACCGCTTTCGCCAGCACCTGTGTCGGGAAGACGAAGAAGCCGTCGACATAGCTGACCGCGGAGGGCTGGACGCTGATGCTGCCGAGCACGGCGGGCGGGTTCTCGGTGCCGTTGCTGGTGTAGAGCACGCCCGGCGCGGTGATCGTCTTGGCGCCGCCGCCGCGCGGCGGCATCGCGAGCACAAGCTCGCCCTCGGCCGGTATCGTCACGGCGATCGCAAATCGGCTGGCAGGTGGAATCAGCAGCCGGGTGCCGTTGTCGGTCGGCGGGAAGTGCACGGCCGGGTAGGGATTTCCGTCCTGGCCGACCAACGGCGATCGGCGGATGCCGGCCGGTGGCGGTCTCGGTCAGCTGGATATTGATGTAGGCGAAGTCGCTCACGTTCGCGAGCACCCAGATCTCGCTCTGGCCGGCCTTGCTTGCGATGACTGGCTGGAACTGGCCGTTGACCGTGAACTGCACGTCGCGTTGATAGTCGGGCAGCGCCGGATTCTCGGGCACGTCCAGTGCCGAGCGGCCGGCGCTGGCGGTGAAGCGCTGCAGGTTGCTGGGGACCGACTGGAACAAGCCGCGATTGTTGCGGATCGAGAGGGGTCCCTCGTACCAGACCGTGAAGTATTTCTCACCCGCCTTCGCCTCGCTGAAATTGACCGGGGCAAGAAGCGGGCGGTAGGTCCCTTTGGCCAGCTCGTCGCCTTCGGCCGGCTTGATGGTGCTGACATACTGGGCCCAGTTCATATTGTTCAGCTGAGCGAGCCCGCCCGCTCGATCGAACACGAAATTGTACTGAAGCAGCATGTTGCGGATTGGGATGCCGTGCTCGGTCACCAGCGGCAGGTTGCCGTCCGTCCGGCCGATGGCGAGCATGCCGACGAGGCCGGTATAGATCTGCGCCGAGGTCAGCGTGTGAAGATGGCTATGATACCAATAAGCTCCCTGGGGCATCGATTCGGGAATGTGGTAAGTATAGGTATTGGACATCCCCGCAGGAATGTGCAGCAGGACGTTGTCGGAATTTCCTTTTGGGCTGGTATGGATTCCGTGCACATGCAGGTTGAAAGGCGATGACGTCATCTGCTCGGGATAGATCGGGACCGAGCCGTCCTTCGCGGTGTATTGCGGGTTGAAGTAGTCGTTGATGGTCAGGTCCGACAGGTCATTGTCGAGATGCACGATCAGCATCTCGCCGGGAAATACCTGCAAAGTCGGCGCGGGATAAAGGCCCGCGCCTGAACTCTGCCCGTCCGACGCCGTGCCGCGGATCAGCTGGTAATCGAACAGGAGAAAATTCCGCACAGGCTTGGCAACCGTATCGAGCTTGGCTAGACCCTGGCGTGCGGTGAGCCTGACCTCGAGCATGCCATCCCTGCTCGCGAGCACGACAGGCTCGCGGAACTCGGGGCGGACCGCCGGATCGAAAGCGCCGGCTTCATCCTGGGCGTGTGCGTGCATTCCAGGCCAGGGCAGGAGCGCCAGAAACGCCACGGCGACGGCGCCACGAAGCCATGCTGTCCGCAAGCTCTTGCGAAACAGGCATTTGGGAACTATCCGCATGAATTGCGCATCCTCCGAATCAATTTATGGTCGATTACCGTAACTCGCGGTAGCAAGATCCTCCGAAAAGATACAGATTAATTCATACGCCTCAGGACAGCCGGCGCGGGTGCGACCGAGGTTACCAAGGGGGGAGAATGCAGCTTTCGCGACGTGAGTTCGTCCAGTGGGTCACGGCGAGCGGAATCGCGCTCGGCCTGTCACGGCTGGCAGCGGCCCAGGCGCCGTTCCTGGAGCTGGAGACCTTGCCCGGACGGCACGGCTGGAACCCTGCTGCCGATGGCAGGGGCCGGATCGACGGTGCCGCCAAGGTCACGGGCGCGAAGCTGTACGCCTCGGACTTTCGCGCTGCTGACCTGCCGGGCTGGCCCGCCGCCACCTCGCACGCGCTTCTTGTCCGTTCGCCGAATGCTACTCGGACCTATGACGGGCTCGATCTCGCGAGCCTGGAAGCCAATGCACAGCCTTCGGTCGTCGTGACGGCGGCCGACTTGGTACGGATCGGCACGCGGGTGCCCGAATTCTATGCCGGGGACCTGCTCTGTCCTGCCGGCAAGACCCCCCTCTATCTCGGCCAACCCGTCGCACTGCTGCTGTTCGAGACCTTCGACGCCTTCGACCGGGCTCGGCTCGCGTTTCGCGATCGCGAGCTGCTGCGGTTCGGGGACGAGACCCGCCCAACCATGCTGCCGAATTACGGTGCGTGGCGGTTCACCCGCGTGGCCGGCGACACACCGGATGCGCCCGATCTGTACGCCCCGATCCGGGAAGGCTGGGTCAGCCCCGGTTTCTTCGAGAGCAGCGGCCGCCCGATCTGGAAAGTGCAGCCATCGGCGGCCGGCGCCGAATACGTCAAGGGCGCCACCTATGGCGAGGAGATCCGCGCCCAGCTTGCCGGCGACGATCCAGGCACCCTGGTGCTCGACCGCGAGTTCGCGACGCAGTCCGTGGACCCGATGTTCCTCGAGCCGGAGTGTGGACTCGCCTGGTTCGACCCGGCCGGCAAGAGCCTGGAGTTGGTGCTCGGGGTCCAGTCCCCGTTCGAGGCCGGCAGCGCCGTCGCCCATCTGCTGGGCGCGGCGCTGCCCGGCATTCAGGCCGGAGCGAATTGACGCCCAGTTCGCCTATGTCGGCGGCGGCTTCGGTGGGCGCGACCACACGCCGTTCCCACTCTACGTGGCCCTGGCGGCGATGTTCTTCCCTGGCCGCCCCGTCCGGCTGGCGCAGGACCGCTTCCAGCAATTCCAGGGCGGCATCAAGCGGCACGCGTTCAAGATGCAGTCGCGCCTCGGCGTCGACCGGGCGAGCGGCCGGATGATCGCGTTCGCCGCCGATCATGTGCTCGACGGCGGCGGGCTCGCCAACTATTCGCCCAGCGTGGCGGTGGTCGGCGCCACCGGTGCGATCGGCATCTACGACATTCCCAAGGTCGACGTGACGACGGTGGCGGAACATACGCGCGGCGTGCCGGCCGGCTCGATGCGCGGTTACGGCACACTCCAGACCATGACCGCGCTGGAAGTGCTGGTGGACGAGGCGGCGGCGGCCCTCCCGCTCGATGCGATCGAGTTCCGCCGCCGCAATGCGCTCAAGGTCGGCGGCCGCTCGATGACCGGCAATCCGTACACCGTTTCGGTCCGAGCGCCCGAGATCCTGGCCAAGCTGGAGCGGCATCCGATCTGGCGCGACCGCGCCGTCGAGAAGGCAAAGGCGCAAGACGCCTTCGTCATCGGGACGGGCGTCGCCTGCGTTACCAAGGACTATGGCACGGGTGCGGACTGCTCGCTGGGTGCCGTCGAGATCGACCCCGAGGGCCGGGTGACGATCCATGGTGATCATGTCGAGATGGGCAACGGCATCGGGACGGCGCTGGCCAATCGCGTGGCGGGCCATCTCGGCCGGGTCGCGGACGAGGTCACCGTGGCGCAGGTCGACGTGTTCGATGCGCTGGGCCTGATCACGTCCGGCGACGCCTACACGATCAGCCAGGAAGCTCAGGACGAGGCGGCACGTGATCCGCGCTGGGTGCCGGCGATCAGCTCGGCGACCAGCGCCTCGATCGGCGCGCATGTCGGCACGCAGGCGGTGGCGGAGGCGGCACGG
Organism: uncultured Alphaproteobacteria bacterium; assembly: GCA_963798145.1. Taxonomy (GTDB): domain Bacteria; phylum Pseudomonadota; class Alphaproteobacteria; order Geminicoccales; family Geminicoccaceae; genus Benzoatithermus. The sequence goes on along the minus strand of CAWCSG010000013.1, from coordinate 198,699 downwards.
GTGGTGTTCCGGTTCGGCCTGTGGCCGGCGGCACTCGAGCTGTGGGGCATCGGGCTCGCCGACCCGCGCGCGCAGCTTGCGGACGAAGCCTTCTGGCAGGACGGACAGCTCATCCTGTCGGGCCTGTCGCCCCTGGCCTTGCCTGCGATCGCAGCGAAGGCGCATGCGCGCAATGGCGTTACCGGTGCCATGGCACACGCGTTCTCGCGCTGGGCCTGGTCGCAGGCGACGTTCGCGATCGGCGGCGAGGACTGGACGGCCGACATCGACTCGCTGGCTCTCCGTCATGGGGCCGGCGAGTTCTCGCGCATCGATCGCCGCGTCGTGGCCTTTCCGCCGACCGACTACAACCGCATCGGCACCGCCTTCACCTCGATGTGCGGCACGCTGGTCAGGATCGAGATCGAGCGCGCGACCGGCGCACTGCGCATCGCCAAGGCCTACAGCGTGTTCGAATGCGGCCAGGTCCTGGTACCGGAAGTGGTGATCGGGCAGGCGCAGGGCGGCTTCGCCATGGGCGTCGGCTATGCGCTGCTGGAGACGCTGCCGCCGTTCGAGGACGGTCCCGGCAACGGGCAGTGGAATCTCGGCGACTATGTCATCGCCCGCGGCTCCGATCTGCCGCTGCACGACCTCGAGATCGAGGTGCTGCCGCCGCTGTCGCCGAAGGAAGGCCCGAAAGGCATGGCGGAGGTGGTGATGATCCCCGTCGTGCCGGCGCTCCTGAACGCGATCGCCGATGCCACCGGCCACCGATTCCAGGCGCTGCCGGTCACACGAGACATGCTCAAGGGAGCCCTGTCGTGACGTCCCTGGCCCTGACCATCAACGGCCGCGCGTACGGTCCGATGGACGTGCGCGACGAGCTGACCATGAACGACTTCCTGCGCGAATATCTGGGGCTGACCGGCACGAAGTTCGGGTGCGGCGCCGCGCAATGCCTGAGCTGTGCGGTGATCATCGACGATCCGGACGGCACCAGCCATACGAGCCCGACCTGCATCGTGCCCGCCGTGAGCTTCGACGGCCAATCGATCCGCACGGTGGAAGGCCATGCGCAGGACGGCGAGCTGACGTCGCTGCAGAAGGCGTTCATCGAGCATTTCGCCTTCCAGTGCGGCTATTGCACCGCGGGCTTCCTCAATGAGGCGCAGGTACTGCTGGAACGGCTGGCGACGGCGCCGATCGCACGGGCCGATCTGGAAATGACGATCGCGGAAGCACTCGACGGTCATCTGTGCCGCTGCACCGGATACATTAAATACCATCAGGCCGTGCGCGACGTCGTTCTCGCCGATCCAAATCGTTACCTCGCATGACATCGAGGCATAAGCGCTCGGTGCTCCTAGTCGCGGTGATGCTGGCGGGTTCGCTCGCGCCGCATGCTGCCAGTGGGGCAACCTCGGGCAGTCTGGCAACGCCGGACAGCTTCGCCTCGATCGCCAATGAGGCCGAACGGTCGGCCGCGTTGTTCACCGAGCTTGGCAAGGTCCTCACCAGCCCGCGTTGCCTGAACTGCCACCCGGCGGGCGACCGTCCACGGCAGGGCGATGGCGGGCGCCTGCACCAGCCGCCGGTGTTTCGCGGTACTGACGGGTTCGGGCTGGCCTCGATGCGCTGCGGCACCTGCCACCGGAGCGCCAATTTCGCCCCGGCGCGCATGCCCGGGCATCCGGCCTGGCACCTGGCGCCGCAGGAAATGCAGTGGGAAGGCAAGAGGCTCGGCGAGATCTGCCGCCAGGTCAGCGATCCGGAACGCAATGGCGGGCGTTCGCTCGCCGCCGTTGCAGAGCATATCGGCAACGACACGCTGGTCGGCTGGGCCTGGCAGCCCGGGCTCGGCCGCACGCCCGCCCCAGGGACGCAGAAAGCGGCCGGCCGCTTGGTCGAAGCCTGGATCGAAACCGGCGCGGCATGCCCGCAATAGCGGATTTTCCAGCTCCCATCGGCAGAGGCTGACCGGCGGCATCGCGTGCGGCCGGTGCCGCGCAAAACGCTCGACACTGGCATGGACTGGTCGCATGCATCGTGTAGTGCCAAGGCCGGCAATGCGACACTGACGCGGCCGACCAGGGGAATCCCATGTCGCTCAGCACGTTCGACCTGTTCAAGATCGGCATCGGCCCGTCCAGCTCGCATACGGTGGGGCCGATGCGCGCCGCCCAGCGCTTCCTGCGCGAGCTCGAGACCCATGGCCTGCTCGAGCGCACCGCCCGGGTCGAGACCGCGCTTTACGGCTCGCTGGCGCTGACCGGCAAGGGCCACGACACCGACAAGGCGATCATCCTGGGCCTGTGCGGCGAGCTGCCGGACGAGGTCGACCCCGACGCCGCCGGCGGCATCGTCGCCGCCGTCCGCGCGACCAGGAGCCTGCCCCTGCTCGGCCGGTACCCGGTGCCGTTCGACGAGCCGCGGGACCTGTTGTTCCACCAACGAGAGACCCTGCCACGCCACCCCAACGGCATCCGCTTCCGCGCCCTCGACACCGGCGGGGCCGAGCTGCTGCTGGAGCAGTACTACTCGGTCGGCGGCGGCTTCGTCATGAGCGATCAGGAGGCCGAGGCCGGCCCCTCCGCCGTCAGCAACGTCGTGCTGCCCTACCCGTTCGGCTCCGCGGTCGAGCTGCTGGAGCTGTGCAGCGCCCATGGCCTCGCCATCGCCGAGCTGATGCTGGCCAACGAGCAGGCTTGGCGCGAGCCCGCCGAGATCCGCGCCGGCCTGCTGCGCCTGTGGGCCGCCATGGAAGGCTCGATCGAGCGCGGCTGCCGCAGCGGCGAGGCCAGCCTGCCCGGCTCCTTGCGCGTCCGCCGCCGCGCGCCGTCGATGCACGCCGAGCTGACCCGCCGCCCCGAGGCCGCCCTGCGCGACCAGCTCACCGTCTTGGATTGGGTCAATCTCTACGCGCTCGCGGTCAACGAGGAGAACGCCGCCGGCGGCCGCGTCGTCACCGCCCCCACCAACGGTGCCGCCGGCGTGATCCCGGCCGTGCTCACCTACTACGCCCGCTTCGTCCACGGTGCCAGCGACGACGGCATCGTCCGCTTCCTGCTCACAGCCTCGGCGATCGGCATGCTCTATAAGAAGAACGCCTCGATCTCCGCTGCCGAGGTCGGCTGCCAGGGCGAGGTCGGCGTGGCCTGCTCGATGGCCGCCGGCGCCTTGTGCGCCGTGCTCGGCGGCACCAACGACCAGGTCGAGAATGCGGCCGAGATCGGCATGGAGCACAATCTGGGCCTCACCTGCGATCCCATCGGCGGCCTGGTCCAGATCCCCTGCATCGAGCGCAACACCATGGGGGCGGTGAAGGCGATCAACGCCGCGCGGCTCGCTTTGCGCGGCGACGGCAGCCACTACGTGCCGCTCGACAAGGTGATCGAGACCATGCGCCAGACCGGCCGCGACATGATGGACAAGTACAAGGAGACCTCGCAGGGCGGGCTCGCAGTCAACATGGTGGAGTGCTGAGGCGGCAAGTGTCCCGGGTCTGCCTGCGGCTTCCTTCCGATGTCCGGCGGACGGCGGATCGGTGGGCTCCCCAACTCGGCCCCAGAACGGGAATCCACAGCTCGTCGGCGCGAGGGCGTCGCTGCCTATCAGCCGCGGCGAGCTGCGTCAGGCGATCAGGGCGTCGAGATCACGCGGCCGTCCGGCACTCCGCGCCTCGCGGCGACCGTGGCGAGAAAGGTCGGTAGCAGCAGGGCAGGCAGCCCATCCGCCATGCGAGCAGGGCGCCGATCGACTTGCAAGCCCAAAAGCGCCTGCAGCGCCGCGCCGGCGCCACGGCTCGATAATGACAGGGAGAGCAGTCGCGCCAGTTCCAGCACGAGCATGAATACCGGCACCGACAGCAACTGGGCCATGCCGGCCGTGCCATGGGTCACTAGGTGACTCGCCAGAATCACGATGGTGCCGGTGATATGCGCCGTGAACAGGCCGCCGAGGGCGAGAAATCGGATGGCATCGGCGTGGCGCTCAGGAGGAGCAGCAGGCTCGTGGGTGTGCCATGCCTCGGATTCGGCGGCGGTCTCAGTCATCGCACATTTGGCTGGAGTTATCTGAAGGTTAATGCCGGACAAATCGCGGCTCCGTCTCTTGAGCATTCTGCAGGAATTCGACGCGCGCTCCCTCGTCTGCATTCTCCCCGTAACGCCACCGGTGCGGCGTCTCGCCGACGATACGTTTGAACACGGTGGTGAAGTGGGCCTGGGTCTGGAAGCCGACGGCGAGCGCGACGTCGACCAACCTGGCGCGCGGGTCCGCGAGCAGCCGCCGGGCATGGTCGATGCGGCTTCGCAGCAGGAACTCGTGGGGCCGCAGGCCGGTCGCGACCCGGAACTGCGCAGCGAAGTGCATCGGTGAAAGGCCGGCGGCACCGGCCAGATCGGCCAGGGTCACCGTCGCTTCGAGATGGGCCGCGATATGTTGCTCCACGCGCCGCAGTCGCCATTTGGGCAGCGGCGACCGCCGGCGCGGCGGTACGGCGGCGCTGCCGGGCTGGGGCATCATCTCCACAAATGGACCGGGCGAGATGATCGAGCCACGATCGACCTGGATTGGTTCGTGGCGCGAGACCGAACTGTGCAACATCCAGCAACCCTCCGAGATTTAACTGAGCGCACCGCCGAGACGAAAACGACAGCATGAGATCGGCGACTTTTACTGTCGATCACCGGACTTGATCTGCCCGGCACTGCTGTGGCTTCTGTTGTTCGAAGGGAAGGCTATCTTCGGCAGGCACCAGCGACCATTATACACTGGTCGCGACCGGCAACGCATTCGTTTACCGGCATCATACGATGGTTTGGACCGCACCCTGCAACGCGGTTTCGAGGCGGTCGGTCAGCTCCTCTGCTGTGAACGGTTTGCTCAGAAAGCCGGCAGCGCCGGCGGCGAGTGCCCGGGCACGCATCCGATCATCCGGGTAGGCCGTGACAAAGATGATCGGCAATTGGCGGCCCCGCGCATTCAGCCGCTCCTGCAACTCGAGCCCACCCGTCCCCGGCATCTGGATGTCGGTGATCACACAGTCGGCATCGACGAGCCCTGGCGACCGCAGGAACTCTTCGGCGCCGGCGAACGAGAGCACCAGCATCCCCAACGAGCGCAGCAGGCTGGCCACGGCGACGCGGACGGACTCGTCATCGTCGATGACCGCGATAACGGGCTGGTCGGACAAGCAATCGGCCTCAAGCATGCGCGCGCCCGCACCGGCAAGCAGCACGCGGCTCCCTACAGAGTGGGCGATCCTACTGCTGGCGGAAACTATACGGAGGTCTTAGGCGGCGCATTTGCCGCCGAATTCGGCAGCGAGCAGCTCCGCCATCTTGACCAGGTCCGCCAGGGATCTCGCAGCCATTTTTCGCATCGCGTTGCCGCGGTGGATCTTGACCGTGATCTCGCTCAGGCCGAGCTCACCCGCGACCTGCTTGTTGAGCAGCCCGGAGGTGACCAGCGCCATCACCTGCCGCTCCCGCGCACTCAGCGCGCCGTATCGTGCCTGTAACTCCTCGACGCCACGTGCCTGCGCGCGCCGAGCGCGATCGCGGCCGAGGGCGGCGCTCACCGCATCCAGCATCTCCTGATCGCGAAAAGGCTTCGGCAGGAAGTCGACCGCACCGGCCTTCATGGCGCGCACCGACATCGGGATATCGCCATGGCCGGTGACGAACACGATCGGGATGCGGATACCTGCTTCAGCCAGCTTGGTCTGGGCGTCCAGGCCGCTGAGGTTCGGCAGCCTGATGTCCAAGACCAGACAGCTCTCGACCTCTGGCAGTGCGCTCTGCAGCAACTCGCTCGCCGATCCCATGAGCCGGACCTGCAGTCCCACCGACCGGAACAGACTGCCGAGGGCCGCCCGGACGGACTCGTCGTCGTCGACGACGATGACCAGCGGGCCGGTCGGGTCACTGCTGCCCTGATCGTTCATGCCGGCCGTGCCGCCGGCAGCACGACGTGGATGCTCGTGCCTGGCCCGTCATGACCGGAGGCCCAGATGCGGCCGCCATGCGCCTCAATGATCGACCGGCTGATCGACAAGCCCATGCCGAGTCCATCCGCCTTGGTGGTGAAGAACGGCTGGAACAAGCGCTCGTGGCCGGCCGTGTCGATCCCGACCCCGTTGTCCGCTATTTCGATCCATACCCGGTCGGCACCATCGGCGCCTGACCTGACCCGCAGCTCCGGCGGTCGGTCGACAATGCCGTCCATAGCCTGGATCGCATTCAGGATCAGATTGATGACCACCTGCTGCAGATGCACGCGGTCGACGAGCACTGTAGGAAGGTCGGCCGCGGGCTCGAACCGGAGTGCCACGCGTGAGCTGGAGAGCTCGCGGTGAACCAGCGCCAGCGTGTCTTCCAGGATCTCACCGAGATCCTGCGCTTCCGGCTGGAGCTCGGCCCGCTTGGCCAGCCCACGCAGCTTGCGGATGACATCGGCTGCCCTACGGCCGTCGCTGATGACATGCTCGATCGCGGTGCGCACCTCCCCCAGGTCGGGCTGTTCGCGATCGAGCCAGCGCAGGGATGCCTCGCCATGCGTGATGATCCCGGCGAGGGGCTGGTTCACCTCGTGCGCGATCGACGCCGTGAGCTCGCCCAGGGTAGTCAGGCGGGTCACATGCGCCAGTTCCGCCTGTGTCCGCTCCAGTGCCTCGGCAGCCTCCCTGGCAGCAGTGACGTCCACCATGGCACCCAGGAATTCGAGTTCGCCGCCGTCGGAGGTCCTCGCCTGGGCGACGGCATGAATGTGCTTGATCGTACCATCGGGCATGAGGCACCGGAACCCGAAGTCGGCACCCTCGCCATCGCGCACGGCACGCTCGTTCTCCTGTCGAAAGAACGCGTCGTCGTCGGGGTGGATGCGACTCAGGATCAAATTCAGGGTGGGCTTGTCGGCAGGATCGAGCTGCCAGATCCGATAGGCCTCCAGGGACCAATCGATGTCACCGCTCGCCGGCTTCCACGTGAAGCTGCCGGTGCGGGTCAGCCGTTGTGCTTCCGCAAGGAACGCCTTGCCGCGGACCAACTCCTGCTCGGCCTGCTTGCGATCCTCGATGTCGATGCTGACTCCGTACCACATGGTGATCACGCCTGCTGCGTCCCGCCGTGGGATGCTACGGCCGAGGTGCCAGCGATAACTGCCATCCTTGCGTCGCAGACGATACTCGACCTCGAGCGGCGTGCCGGTCGACCGCGCAACGCGCGTGTGGGATTCCGTGCGAGCCAGATCCTCGGGATGTACCAATCGTCGCCAGTCCTGGAGCAGGTCGGCCTTCGAGTAGCCGGTCTCTTCCCATCGCGCGTTGACATAGTCGGCGAGACCGTCCGGCAGCGTCGTCCAGACGGGTGCCGGGATCGAAATCGATGATCAGCTGCAGCTCCTGCTGGTGGCGCAGTGCCGCCGCTTCCGCCAATTTGCGGTCACCGATGTCGTTGTTCGTCTCCAGTATCGACACAGGCTGGCCGAGCCGATCGCGCTGCAGGTACCAGCGGCTGGCGACATCGACCCGCCCGCCGCTCCTCGTCCGATGGACGAGCTCCCCTTCCCAACGCCCGGTACGCAAGAATTCGGCCATGATCTCCTGCGAGGGAGCGGAAAACTCGGTACGCAGCAGATCGTGCACAACCCGGCCGACCGCCTCGCCGCGCGGCCAGCCATACAGCTCTTCCGCACCCTTGTTCCAATAGGTGATGACATTTGCCATGCTGCGCGCCGAGACGGTGTCGTGCGTGAGATCAAGCAGCCGAACGCGTTCGGCCAACGCCGCCGTCACCGCCTCGTTGCGCAGCACCAGCGCCGTGGTGACGACGATCGCGGCGAGGCTCATGATGCACCGGAACACGGCGTTGCGATCGGCCGCGAGCGTGTGCGTCAGCCCGAAACTGAGCATGGTCAGCACGATGCAGCTGACGGCTACCGCGAGGATGACCCGCCGGCGGTACGCGCTGCCGACCAGCAAGACGACCATCACGTAGAGCACGGCCACGGCAAACTCCGCCGGTGTCGCGACGTCGACGATGAAGATCCCAAGCGCCAGCGCCGCCGCGAGCCCCGCCGTGAGCCGGGGCGTCAGGAACAGGTCGCGCCAACCGCCCTCCCGCAAGCCCCAGCGGTCCAACCGCGCCGCGCTCGCCACCGCGCTTCTCCCCAAACCGATCCTGAACCTCAGGCCTTCTCGCCCATCCGCCACGGCGCGACAAGAATGGGCGCAGCCGGTCGGGCGGTGCCTGCAGACCCAGTGCGGCCGACGCGATGCGATCTGAAAAGACGGGCTGTAGGCTTCCGGGCAGTGTGCGCCCAGCCATTTGAACGATCACAGACGGTCTCAACGGTTTGAGATCTCCGCCGCGGCAAATCAGGAGTCAGTCCATGTCCACGTTCACCACCAGAGATGGCACCGAACTCTAATACAATGATTGGGGAACCGGCCGCCCAGTCGTCTTCAGTCACGGTTAGCCATTGAGCGCCGATGCTTTCGAGGACCAGATGTTCTTCCTGGCGTCGCACGGCTATCGCTGCATCGCGCATGACCGACGCGGGCACGGCCGGTCCAGCCAGCCATGGACCGGCAACGCCCTGGACACCTATGCCGACGACCTCGCGGCGCTGGTCGAGCATCTGGATCTGCGCGAGGCCGTTCATGTCAGCCACTCGACGGGCGGCGGCGAGGTCGCGCGTTATATCGGCCGCCATGGTACGGGGCGGGTGGCCAAGGCGGTGCTGATCGGAGCCATTCCGCCGCTGATGCTCAAGACGGCGACCAATCCCCTCGGCACGCCTATCGAGGTCTTCGACCAGCTCCGTGCCGCGGTCCAGGCGGACCGATCGAGCTTCTGGAAAGATCTGAGGCTGGCGTTCTACGGCTTCAACCGGCCGGGTGCGAAGGTCTCCGAGGGAGTGCGCGAGTCGTTCTGGCTGCAGGGCATGATGGCTGGTTTCCCGGCCGCCTATTTCTGCATCGAAGCGTTTTCGGCGACGGACCTCACCGACGACCTGAAGAAGTTCGACGTGCCGACCCTGATCCTGCATGGCGACGACGACCAGATCGTACCGATCGACGCATCGGCGAAGCTCTCTGCCAAGCTGATCAAGAATGCCACGCTCAAGATCTATCCAGGCGCACCGCACGGCATGTGCACGACGCTCAAGGACCGGATCAACGCCGACCTCCTCGAGTTCATCAAAGGCTGACCTCGGCGCGGCACCGGCATCGCCTGCGCGATGCCGAACACGCCGGAGCCAGGGGGCAGCCCCGACGCGACTCCCGCACTTTTGTGATGCTCGTCACAGACCGCGCGCAGGAGACCCGTTTTTCTGCCTCCGATTCGGTCGGATGGCAGACGTAGAAGGCGTCGAAAGGAGTCGATCCTGTTCAACACTATCTTCTTCGCAAAACAAAAATGTGAATAAGTGAATGGGAACGCAAATGTACGATGCAGGGGTCTCGTCACACGTGGCGCTGGTCGACGCGATGATCGCGCGGGCGGAAGTGGCTTGCGAGCGCTACCGGCGCTCGGCACAGCAGGATGGCTTGAATCTGTATGTCGCCCGGTCGCGGCGTCAGGCGCTACGGCAGATGGAACTCTCACTGTCCCGGCTTCGGGCGCAACGTTTGGCAGATCAGACAGCGGGGGTCAGCGGGAGCCCATAGTGCAGCACGGATGATTGTTCTGTTGGGATCGGCTGCAGCGTCGGATCAGATATTGCGAGCCAGCTTCGATGAGAGCTGCACGCAACCCGATAGGCAACTTGCCGAGGACAGCTATGACTGTTCAGAGGCGAGCCTGCAGGCGAGCGGTTCGCGGCACTTCAGCATTGGACACAAGTCTGGCCTCCGGCCGAGCCTTGGGTACAAGTCCGACCATGTCCGTCAGCCATGCAAAATAAAGGAGCCAAAGCATAGCCACCTCCACCACCGAATTCAGCCGAACTGGTATGTGGCAACAGCGGACCTAGGCACATTCGCCCGTCGGGCCACCTAATAAACACATAGCAGCTCCCGATAGTAACAGCGGATGACGATTATCGTTCCTGCCAGCCCGCTCGGCAGTGCGGTTCGTCACAACGACAATCGGGCCGAAGCCGCTAGGCGCTCAGACGTGCTCTGACCTCCAGCGGGATCGGTTGCGACCTGAGCCGCCCGGGCCGGGCCGGGTCGGCTGCGCTCCATACCCTGGTCTCCAACCCTTCCACCGCCAGGTCGCCGTCCTTGAGTAGCCGGTGTTGGACGTCGAAGCTGCTGCGGCGGAGCTCGGCGATCCGGCTCTCGACGACGACCTCGTCGCCAAACGTGCAAGGGATCAGGAAGCGGACACGCAGGTCGACCATCGGGCAACCGACGGTGCCGAAGTGGGCGAGCAGAGCAGGTTTCTTCATGCCGAGAGCAGCGGTGAACAGCGCCCAAGTGCAGGCGTCGAAAATGGCCAGGTACCGTGGGAAGAAAACAATTCCGGCCGGGTCACAGTCTCCCCATTCAATGGTGATTTCACGCCGATGCTCGAACATCGAAGCTGCTCCCCTGGCTGACAACACACCCGAATCGCGACCCTTTCGCACCGGAAGGCCGATGCGTCGGACAGTCGGCTACGGCTTGATCAGGCCCGCGAGGATGGCCGCCGCCTCCTCGATATCCTCCTGCAGGGCAATACGCGCGGCAGCGCCGTCACCGCGCGCGAGGGCGTCGCGGATCAGCCGATGCTGGCGGTTGGCGGTGCGCCAGTTGCCCGAGCCGCGCAGCAGCGCGAGGTAGGGGCCGATCTGCAGCCAGAGCGGCTCGATGACCGCCAGCAGGCTGTCGGAGCCGGCGGCACGGTAGATCGCGAAGTGGAACTCGCGATTGGCCGGCACGAACGGCTTGCGGTCGACAGCCTCGGTGAAGCTCTCCATCCGCAGGATCAGCGCGTCGAGGCGCGCCAGCAGCTCGGGCGTGACGTTGGCGGCGGCCCACGCCGCAGCCAGCCCCTCCACCTCGACGCGGACCCGGCGCAGATCGTGCAGCCGCTCGACGCTTAGCGCCGGAATACCGGCCGAGCGCCCGGCAACGATGGTCAGCGCGCCCGATTCGCTCAGCCGATGCAAGGCCTCGCGCACCGGCATGGCGCTGACGCCGAACGCCTCGGCCAGCCCTTGGATGGTCACCGTCGCGCCGGGCTCGATCTCGCCGTCGAGGATCACCTCCTTGAGCTGGCGATAGACCTGCTCCTGCACCGTGTCCCGCGCAACCGGCCGGTAGGGCGAGACGCGAGCGGCCAGGATGGGAAGCGGATCGGTGTGGTCGACCATGGCGTCCCCTCCCTGATTAGCGCTGGACCGGATTGTCATGATCTTGGATGTGTGATCTATGATCAAAAGGCAATGAAGATCGACCGCCAGGTCGGCGGCGTCATGGGGAGGCTGAGATGGGGCGCATGGGATGGCTGGCCGCGGGCGCCGCGGTGGTCGGGCTGATGGGCGGCGACGCGCTCGCGGCCGACAAGCACAAGATCTTCCTGTCGATGAGCTACATCGGCAATGACTGGCAGGCCGAGGCCGCCAACATGGTCAAGGCCATGGCCGCGCATAAGGACTTCCAGGACAAGGTCGACCTGCAGATCCAGGTCGCCGGCCCGAACGCGCAGCGGCAGATCCAGCAGATCAACGCCATGGTCCAGCAGGGTGCGCAGGCCATCGTCGTCTACCCGATCTCGCCCACCGCCCTGAACCAGGTGGTGAAGAACGCCTGCGACAAGGGTGTCATGATCATCGCCTACGACGCCGAGATCACCGAGCCCTGCGCCTACAACGTCTCGATCGACCAGGAAGAAGCCGGGCGGGTCACCGCCGAGTGGCTGGTCGACAAGCTGGGCGGCAAGGGCAACATCGTCGCCATCACCGGTGTGCCCGGCACCTCGGTCGACACGCTGCGCACCAAGGCCGCGAAGGAGGTCTTCGCCAAGCACCCGGACATCAAGATCCTGGCCGAGGCGCAACGGCATGTGGAGCCAGGCCGTGGCCCGCACCGAGCTCTCGAAGATCCTGGCGACCCACTCCTGGGACAAGATCGACGGGCTGTGGATGCAGGCCGGCTGCTTCACGGCCAACTCGATGCAGCTCGAGGCCGGCGCGCAGCCGGCGGATCTGAAGCCCTGCGCCGGCGAAGGCTCGAACGGCGGCCGGATTCAGATGCTGCCGGCCGGCACCGAGGTCGAGGGTGCGAGCAGCCCCTATGCGCCGATGGGCGCGCCGCGCATCTCCTACGCCTCGCCGCCCTATTCCGGCGGCGCTGGCGCTGAAGCTCGCCGTGCAGAAGCTGGAAGGCAAGGACATCCCGAAGCTGACCAAGCTGCCGCTGCCGATCGTCAAGAACGACACGGTCAAGCTGTGCGCCGAGGGCACCTGGAAGGAGATGGAGGCCGGCTGCAACGTGTTCCTGCCGTCGCTGGTCTCCAATCCGGGCTGGTTCGCCTCGATCTACTCGCCCGAGACGCCCGAGATCGGGCTGCAGGCGGCACTGGTCGGTCAGCCCGAGAGCTGAGCGTCGAGGCGCGGGAGAGGCATCGCCTCTCCCGCCCGCCGGCAGGAGCTCGCCGGATGACCGAGCCGCACTCGGCCTTGCGCGTCGAGGCGATCACCAAGGCCTACGGGGCGACCGTGGCGCTGGACTGGCGCATCGTTTGCCGTGCGCGCCGGCGAGGTGCATGCGCTGCTCGGCGAGAACGGCGCCGGCAAGTCGACCATGGTCAAGCTGCTGTCCGGCCTCGTGCAGCCGGACGCGGGCACGCATCACGCTGGGAGACGAGCCCGTCCGCCTGCGCCAGCCCGCCGATGCGCACCGGCACGGCATCCAGACCGCGTTCCAGGAAATGACGCTGGTCAGGGATCTGACGGTCACCGCAGAACATGCTGCTGCCCAAGGCGCCGGTGTTCCTGGGCCAGCTGCGCCGCCGGCAGGGCGAGCGCATGGTGGCCGAGCATCTGGCCGGCCTCGGGCTGGACTGCGATCGACCCGCGCGCCGAGATCCGCGATCTCGAGCTGCCTGTGCGCCAGAAGATCGAGATCGCCCGCGCGGTGTTCCGCCGGCCGCGCATCCTGCTGCTCGACGAGCCGACCTCGACCCTGTCGGGCCGCGACATCGACTGGCTCGGCGGCCTGATCGAGCGCGTGCGCGCCGACGGCGTCACGGTCGTGTTCATCTCGCACCGCCTGCCGGAGGTGCGCCGCTTCTGCGACCGGCTGACGGTGCTGCGCAACGGCAAGGACATCGGCACCGCCGAGGTCGACGCGATCGGCGACGACGAGGTGATCCGGATGATCATCGGCCGCTCGCTCGCGGCCACCTTCCCGCCGCGGCCGGTGCAACGGTCGCTGGCAGCCGGCGAGGCGCCGGTGCTGGAGGCGCGCGGACTCGCGACCGACGGCAAGCTCGCCGGCGCCGGCTTCGCGCTGCGGCGCGGGCGAGATCCTCGGCGTCGCCGGCCTGCAGGGCATGGGGCAGCAGGAGCTGTTCCTCGCCTGCTTCGGCATGACGGCGCTGCGCCGAGGGCGAGATCCGGGTCGACGGCCGGCCGGTGACGCTGGCGTCGCCGCGCGACGCGGTGCGCGCCAATATCGGCATCAGCCTGGTGCCGGAGGACCGCAAGACCGAGGGCCTGTTCCTGCGGCTGGATGGCAAGTCGCAACATCTCGCTGCCGGTGATCGACCGCTTCGCCCGCTGGGGGCTGATCGACGATGCCGCCGAGACCGCGGCCGTGGCCGGCATCCTGGGTGCGGTCGAGGTCCAGCCGCGTGCGCTCTATACCCGGGCCGGCGCGTTCAGCGGCGGCAACCAGCAGAAGATCGCGATCGGCAAGTGGCTGCTCGCCGGCAGCCGCATCCTGCTCATGTTCGACCCGACGCGCGGCGTCGATATCGGGACCAAGCACCAGCTCTATCTGCTGATGCGCCGCTTCGCCGATGCCGGCGGCGCGATCCTGTTCCACTCGACCGAGATCGCCGAGCTCGTCAATCTGTGCGACCGGGTGCAGGTCCTCTATGCCGGCCGTGTCGCCCTGGAGCTCGAGGGCGACGCGATCGAGGAGGAGGCCATCATGCGCGCGGCCTTGGGCGAGACGCGCGCGCGTGCCGGGCATGGCGGCGTGAGCGTCGCCGCGCTGGCGCTGCCAGCCGCCGCCCGCGGCGGCTGTCGCTGGGGCGCCATCGCGGGCTGCTCGTCGCCTGCGCCGTATTCTTGGCCCTGTTTGCGCTTGCTGACGCGATCACCCCAGGACCGTTCAGCTATTTCGAGCTGAGCTTCATGTCGTCGGGCGGAGCCACGCTGGCGCTGGCCGCGATGGGCCAGACCATCGTCATCCTCACCGGCGGCTTCGACCTCTCGGCCGGGGCCGTGGTCTCGCTGGTCAACGTCGTGCTCGGCACCTGGATGGGGGCCGACGCCTCGAGCCAGGTCCTGTTCGGCCTCTTGGCGCTGGGCATCGGCGGGATGGTCGGGCTCGGTGAACGGCTTCTTCGTGGCGATCGTCCGCCTGCAGCCGATCGTGGTCACCCTGTCCACCATGTTCATCGTCCAGGGCATCACGCTGCTGATCATGGACAAGCCCGGCGGCATGATCGCGCCCGAGTTCTCGGCCTTCCTCGCCGGCGACGCCATTCCCGAGATGCTGCCCGCTCCCGTGCTGGTGCTGGCGGCCGCCCTTCTGCTCTGGGTCCTGATCAAGAACACCCGCTTCGGCGTCGGCCTCTATGCGGTGGGTTCGGACGAGGATGCGGCCCGCGCCGCCGGCATCCCGACGCGCGCTGTCGAGCTCGGCGCCTACGTGCTGGCCGGCATGTTCTACGGGGCGGCGGGTGCGTTCATCTCGGCCCAGACCGGCTCGGCCGACCCGCTGATCGGCCGGCCGATGCTGCTGCAGATCTTCACCGCCGTCGTGCTAGGCGGCACATTGCTGGGCGGCGGGCGCGGCGGCTGCCTGGGGACCGTCGTCGGCGCCTACACCCTGGTGTTGGTCGTCAACATCCTGCTCGTGCTCAACGTGTCCGCCTACTACAGCTCGGTCGCCGAGGGCACGATCCTGGTCCTGGCCGTGCTCGCGGCTTCCCTGAACCGGCGCTCGGCGATCGCCGACTATCTCCGCCTCGGCTGGCTCAAGCTGCGCGCGCGCCGCGACGGCACACTGCCGTCGGCACATCCTGCGCCGGCCCAGCCGTTCGCCCTGCCGCGAGCCGCCGCGGCCGTGGCGCCGGTGGCGTGGCTGGAGCGCCACCGCGAGCAGCTGCGCTACATCCTGCCGGCCTATGCCGGGTTCGCCGTCGTGCTCGTCGCGACCCATCTGGTCTATGGCAACACACTGACCAATCCCGGCTACTTCAACTCGTTGATCGTCCTGGCTTCGTTTCTGGCCGTCCTGGCGCTGGGCCAGGGGGCGGCGATCCTCACCGGCGGGCTCGACCTTTCGGTGCCCTGGATGATCGGCCTGTGCGGCATCCTGGTCGCCGGGCTGGTGCGCGGCTCGGACACGGTGGCACTGTGGGCGATCCCGCTGGGCTTGGCCCTGGGCACCGTTCTGGGTGCCCTGAACGGCGCCGGCATCGTGCTCCTGGGCCTGCCGCCGATCGTCATGACGTTGGCGATGAACGGCATCCTGCAGGGGGCGGCGCTGGTCTACAGCAACGGCACGCCCGACGGTTTCGCCTCGCCCGGCATGCGCTGGTTCATGACCGGCAGGCTGCTCGGCGCGACGCCGGTGGTCTGGTTCGTCATGGCCTTCGTTGCCGCAGCCCTCCTACTGCTGGGCCGGACCACCTTCGGCCGCCGCGTCTACGCGGTCGGCAACAGCCCGCTGGTGGCGCGGCTCAGCGGCATCGGTGTCGGCGGCACGCTGATAGGCGTCTACGCACTGTCGGGGTTCTGCGCCGCTCTGGTCGGCATCCTGCTCGCCGGCTTCAGCGGCCAGGCCAGCCTCGGCATGGGCGATGAGTATCTGCTGCCTTCGATCGCCGTCGTGGTCGTGGGCGGTACGCTCATCACCGGTGGGCGCGGGCATTATCTGGGGATGCTGGGCGGCGTGCTGCTGCTCACCGCCCTGTCGACGCTTCTGGCCGGTACGACGCTGCCGTTCGCGGTGCGCGACATCATCTACGGGCTGGTCGTCCTGGGCGCGGTCCTGGCACTGCGCGAGCGGCACGCATGAGCAAGGGGAGAACCGCATGGCCGAGTTGAGGGCCGACGGACAACGGGTGCTGGTCACTGCCGGTGCTTCCGGCATCGGTCGGGCGATCGTCGATGCGCTGGTCGAGGCGGGGGCGCGGGTGCATGTCTGCGATGTCGCCGAGCCGGCGCTGACCGCCCTGCGGGCGGATCAGCCCAGCGTCGGGTCAACGCTGGCCGACGTCTCGGACGAGGGTGCGGTCGACCGGCTGTTCGACGACGTGCGCGGGCGGTTGGGCGGCCTCGACGCGTTGGTCAACAATGCCGGCATCGCCGGGCCGACCGCGGCGATCGAGGATATCGATCCCGCCGACTGGCGGCGCTGCATCGACATCGACCTCACCGGCCAGTTCCTGTGCGCCCGCCGCGCCGTGCCGATGCTGAAGGCTGCCGGCGGCGGGGTGATGGTCAACATGTCGTCCGCGGCCGGACGATTCGGCTATGCCTTCCGCACCCCCTATTCCGCCGCGAAGTGGGGCGTGATCGGCCTGACCGAGAGCCTGGCCAAGGAGCTCGGCCCCCACAGCATCACCGTCAACGCCATCCTGCCCGGCATCGTCGCCGGCCCGCGCATCGAGGGCGTGATCGCGCGCTCGCGCCGAGCAGCTGGGCCTCTCCTATCCGGAGATGGAGCGCCAGTACCTGGAGAAGGTGTCGCTGCGCCGGATGGTCTCGGCGCAGGAGGTCGCCTCGATGGTGCTGTTCCTGATCTCGCCGCTCGGCCGCGGGGTGTCGGGCCAGTCGCTGGGCGTCTGCGGCAACGTGGAGGCGCTATGACATGACCCAATCTATTGTCGCCATTGTCGGCTCCGGCCTGATCGGCCGGGCGTGGGCCATCGCCTTCGGCCGTGCCGGCTGGCAGGTTCGCCTGTGGGATCCCGACCCTGCCGCCGCCGAGGCGGCACTGGCTACGATCGACGGATTGCTTGCCGATCTTGCCGCCCAGGACATGCTGAACGGGGTCGCCGCCACGGATGTGCTGGGTCACATGCTGGCGGTGCCGACGCTTGACGAGGCTTTGGCGGGTGCCGACTGGGTACAGGAGAACGCGCCCGAGGATCTGGAAATCAAGCGGGCGCTGTGGCTGGACATCGATCGTCTGGCCGATTCCGGAACGCTGCTGGCGAGCTCCACCTCGGCCATCGTGCCGTCGAAGTTCACCGAGGCACTGGCGAACCGGGCACGCTGCTTCACCTGCCACCCGATCAACCCGCCTTATCTGATCCCGGCCGTTGAGCTGGTCCCGGCCCCCTGGACCTCGCCCGGGACCATGACCCGGGCCGAGGAAGTCATCCGCGGCATTGGCCAGGCGCCGATCGTCATGCGGCGCGAGCTGGACGGGTTCGTGATGAACCGGATGCAGGGTGCGCTGCTCGAGGAGGCGTTCCGCCTCGTCGCCGACGGCTACTGCAGCATCGAGGACGTCGACACTGGCATCAGGGAGGGCCTGGCCTTGCGCTGGTCATTCATGGGTCCGTTCGAGACCATCGACCTCAACGCGCCAGCGGGCGTGCGCGACTATGTCGTACGCTATCAGCAGATCTACGAGCGTCTGTTCTCGTCGATGCAGCGGCGCATCGACTGGGCCGGTCCCGTCCTTGCGACCGTCGAGCAGCAGCGGCGCGCGAGGCTGCCGGCCGAGCAACTGGCCGAGCGCCAGCGCTGGCGCGACCGCCGCCTGATGGCGCTGCTCAGGCACAAGCGCAATGCCGCGCGCGATATTGGGAGCTGACATGGCCGACACCCGCAAGGTCATCATTACCTGCGCCGTCACCGGCGCGATCCACACCCCCTCGATGTCGCCGCATCTGCCGGTGACCGCCGAGGAGATCGCCGATGCGGCGATCGGGGCCGCCGAGGCGGGGGCCGCCATCGTCCATCTTCATGCGCGCGATCCGGTCACCGGCAAGCCCGATCAGACGCCCGAGGCGTTCGCACCCTTCCTGCAGGTGATCAAGCAGCGCTCCGACTGCGTGATCAACCTGACCACCGGCGGCGCGCCCTACATGACGATCGAGGAGCGCGTGCGGCCGGCGGCGACGTTCCGGCCGGAGGTCGCCTCGCTCAACATGGGCTCGATGAATTTCGGCCTGTTCCCGATGCTGAACCGGTTCAAGGAGTTCAAGCACGACTGGGAACGGCAGGCGCTGGAGAACAGCCGCAACCTCGTGTTCAAGAACACCTACCAGGACATTGAGTACATCCTGCGCACCTGTGCCGAGAACAATACACGGTTCGAGTTCGAGTGCTACGACACCAGCCATCTCTACAATCTCGCCCATTTCCTCGACCGCGGGCTCGTCCAGGCGCCGCTGTTCGTCCAGACCGTATTCGGCATCCTGGGCGGCATCGGCCCGCACCCTGAGGACGTGCTGCATATGAAGCGCACGGCCGACCGCCTGTTCGGCACCAGCTACCGCTGGTCGGTGCTGGGCGCCGGGCGCAACCAGATGCCGGTGGCGGCGATGGCGGCTGCGATGGGCGGCAATGTCCGGGTCGGGCTGGAGGACAGCCTGTGGGACGGCCCGGGCCGGCTCGCCGAGAGCAACGCCGCCCAGGTCAAGCGCGCGCGCCTGATCCTCGAGGGGCTGGGGCTCGAGGTGGCAACCCCGGCTGAAGCGCGCGAGATCCTCTCGCTCAAGGGCGGCGACGACGTGGGCTTCTGAGTATAGCTGGCGATCACCATCTTAATCGCCAGGACAGGACTCAAATCTGAGGAGCAGCGCCCATGAGCGAGCTGAACGAAGCCGCCGTGTGCGGCGTCGATGGCTGCGTGCAGGAGAGCGAGCCGACCTCGTTGGTCGCGCCCACGAATGCGAAGTCGCGCGTCGTGAACGTTGAGATCGTCTCGGACGCGATCTGTCCGTGGTGTTACGTCGGCAAGCGTCGCTTCGAGGCGGCGTTGGCCAAGCTTCCGGATGACGTGACGGTCGACGTCCATTGGCGTCCGTTCGAGCTGAACCCGCAAATGCCGCCCGAAGGCATCGACCGCGACACCTATCGCAGCCGCAAGTTCGGCTCGCTGGAACACTCGCGCCAGCTGGACGCCCGGATCGTGGCGGCCGGCGCGCCGGATGGGATCGAGTTCCGGCATGACCTGATGCGTCGGACGCCGAACACCTTCAACGCCCACCGCCTGATCTGGCTTGCCGAACAGGAGGGCGTGCAGGATGCGGTCGTCGAGGCCCTGTTCCGTGGCTACTTCGAGGAAGGCCGCGACATCGGCGACGCGGCCGTGCTCGCCGAACTGGCCGCGGTCGCCGGCCTCGACCGCGCCCGGGTCGAACGGTTCCTCGCGAGCGAGGAGGGTTCTGCTGAGGTGAGCGAGGCCCTGGACGACGCGCGCAGGCATCAGGTCTCGGGCGTGCCCACCTTCGTCATCGATGGCGAGCCGGCATTCGCGGGCGCCCAGCCTCCCGACCTGATCCTCGCTCAACTCCTGGCGGCGGCAGGAACGCGATGAGCGAAGTCCGCGCACCGGAGATCGGCGCCGAGGCCGAGGTCGAGCTCACGTTGTCCCACGAGGACACCGCCGCGCGCCTCGGCATCGATCCGGGCGAGGTCTATCCCGAGGTGCTGGCGACGCGCACCATGATCGGCGAGATGGAGCGCGCCGCCGCCAAGCTGCTTCGGCCCCATCTGCAGCCGGGCCAGCTTTCGGTCGGGGTCCGCGTCGACATCGAGCACACCGCACCCACGCTGGTCGGTGCCCGTGTCGTCACGCGAGCGCGCTATCTGGGGCTCGAAGGCAAGCTGCATCAGTTCACGGTCGAATCCTTCGACCCGGGCGGCCGCATCGGCCACGGCCGCCATGCCCGCGGCGTGATCGACGAGGCGCGACTGCTGGCCGGCGCCGACAAGCGGCGGGGCTAAAGGAAGCGAAGATGCTGCGAATTGAGCTGCTGGTCGATGCCAGGAACGAACTCGGCGAGGGTCCCCTGTGGGATGTGCAGGAGCAGCGGCTCTACTGGATCGACAGCCACGGCAAGCTGATCCAGCGCTGCGACGCGCGTGGCCAGGGGATCGAGCGCTGGTGCGTGCCCGAGCATATCGGTTCGATGTGTCTGCGCGAGCAAGGCGGTGCAGTCGTCTCTTTGCGCAACGGATTTCATCTTTACGACTTCGCGACCGGTGCCACGACGCCGATCGCTGATCCGGAGCGCGAAATTCTGCGCACTCGGCTCAATGACGGCAAGGTCGACCGCCAGGGCCGCTTCATCGCCGGTTACATGGACTACGAGGAGAAGGATCCCATTGGGGGTCTGTACCGCCTCGATCACGACCTGACCGTCACCCGGCTCGACGGCGGGATCATCGTCAGCAACGGACCGTGCTTCAGCCTCGACGGCGCCACGCTTTATTTCGCCGACAGCTGGACCCGTTGCATCTTCGCCTATGGCTACGACACGGACACCGGTGCCGTGCTCAGCCGCAAGGTGTTCACGAGTTTTGCCGAGACTGGTCTGCGCGGCTATCCGGACGGGGCTACGGTCGACGCCGAGGGCTTCGTATGGAGTGCCGAGGTCTATGGCGGCCGGCTGGTCCGCTTCGCGCCCGACGGCACCATCGACCGGCTGGTCGGCATGCCGGTCGACAGCATAACCAGCATCAATTTCGGCGGTGCCGACCTCGACATCCTCTACGTCACGTCGATGGCGCGGCCGTTCCGTGGCCAGCGGCGGCAGGAGCGCGAGGCCGGCGGCCTGTTCGCGGTGCATGGGCTGGGCGTGCGCGGCGTACCGGAGCCACGTTTCAAGGGCTGATCAGGGAGAGAAACAATGCGGATCGAGGTTCTGGTCGACGTCAAGACCACGCTCGGCGAAGGCCCGTTGTGGGACGTCGAGGAGCAGCGGCTCTACTGGATCGATAGTTTCGACGGCCGGGTGTTCCGCTGCACCGCCGATGGGCGCGAGGTGCGCTCGTGGGACGTGCCGATGAAGATCGGCTCGATGTGCCTGCGGCAGCAGGGCGGGGCCGTCTTGTCCCTGGCGCGCGGCTTCCATTTCCTCGACTTCAAGTCAGGCGAGGTCACGCTGATCCACGATCCCGAGCCGGACAAGCCGAACAACCGGATCAATGATGGCAAGGTCGACCAGCGCGGCCGGTTCGTTGCGGGCTCGATGGACACGATGGAGGAAGGCGGCAACGGCAGCCTCTACCGTCTCGACCCCGACCTGAAGATCACCCGGCTCGAAGGCGACATCATCGTCAGCAACGGGCCGTGCTGGGCGCCCGACGGCAAGACGTTCTACTTCACCGATTCCTGGTCGGGCCAGATCTCGGCTTACGATTACGATCTGAATACCGGCAGCATCGCGAACAAGCGGGCCTTCGCCAGGATGGAGTATGATGGCGGCGCCTTCGACGGCGCCACGGTCGATGCCGAGGGTGGCGTCTGGAGTGCCATCGTCTATGTCGGCAAGCTGATCCGCTACGCGCCCGATGGCCGGGTCGACCGGGTGATCGACATGCCGGTCAAGAAGGTGACCAGCGTCAATTTCGGCGGCCCGAACCTCGACATCCTCTATGTCACCTCGATGGCCAAGCCGCCTTTGCCACGCTTCCCCGACGACCCGCAGCCGCGCGGCGCGCTGTTCGCGATCCATGGGCTCGGCGTGCATGGCGTGCCGGAGCCGCGCTTCGCAGGTTGAACTCGACCGCCACCCGGCGGCACTTGAGAGGTAGCGCATGGTCGATCTGGTGCTGACCGAGGCCGACGCTGGGCGAACGGTGGCGGTGGCGCCCGGCGCCGGCGTGCAGCTGCGGCTGGCCGAGAACCCGACGACCGGCTATCGCTGGACCCTGACCGTGACGCCCGCGGGCTGCCTGCAGGCCACGGCCGACACGTTCGAGCGCCCTGACACGGCGGCCGTGGGTGCCGGCGGAGTTCGGGTCGTCGACATCCGGACCTCGGATGCCCCAAGCTGCGAGCTCAAGCTCGCCTATCGCCGGCCATGGGAAAGCGACGACCTGACCGCCTCGCGCCTCATCTACCGGTTCGTCCCAAGCCGCTAACGGGCCATCGGCGTAGCAGACACTGGATGGATCAGACTCGACCGAGGTCTTGCCCGAACCCAATGGCGAGCAGCCGCAAGCGGCCCGACCGGTCGAACGGCCACATCCGTGGCTGATCGTCGCCGTGACCTGCACCAGCGCCTTCATCGGTCAGCTCGACGCCAGCATCGTGCAGCTGGCGCTGCCGCATCTTGGCGACATCTTCGCGGCGTCGCTGGCTGCGGTCAGCTGGGTCGCGCTCGCCTATCTTCTGGCCTTTGCCGCCTGTCTGCCGGTCTTCGGCCGGTTGTGCGAGATGTTTGGCCGCAAGCGGCTCTACCTGACCGGCTTCCTGCTGTTCACCATGGCCAGCGTCCTGTGCGGCGCCGCATCCTCACTGGAGTGGCTGGTCGCCGCCCGTGCGCTGCAGGAGTCGGCGGTGCGATGCTCGGAGCCAACAGCATCGCCATTCTGGCCGCGGCGATCGGCGCCGACCGCCGCGCCAGCGCGTTGGGCATGTTCGCCGCGGCGCAGGCGATCGGGATCAGCGCCGGCCCCATCGTCGGCGGCCTGCTGCTCGGCACGCTTGGCTGGCGCTGGCTGTTCTGGGCGGTGGTCCCGTTCGCGCTGGTGGCAGCGACGCTTGGCTGCTCGTCCTGCCTCGGGAGCAGGAGAGGCGTCCGATCGTCGTTTCGATTGGCGCGGCGCGCTGCTGCTGATACCCGCACTGGTACTGCTCGTCCTCCCCTGAACGAGATCGCGGCCTGGGGGCCGGGCTCACCGCCCTTCCTATCGTGCGCCGGCGCCGCGGTGATGCTGCTGGTGGCGCTGGCGCCTGCCCCCCTCTCCCCTCTCGCCGCTCTGTTCGCGCGCCTGTTTTTCCTATGCTCAGCCGCGTGCTGATGGGCTACGCGCTGCTCTACGGTATGTTCTTGCTGATGTCGTTCGCGCTGGCGCGCGGCTATCGGGCCGCCGTGGTCGGATCGCGCCTCGCGGTCATCCCGGTGGCGCTCGCCTCGTCGCACCGTTCACGGCGCACTAGCGAACGCTGGGGTGCGGCGCGGGTGATGGCCTGGGGATGGCGCTCTGCATCGCTGCCCTGCTGACGCTGGCGCTGGTCGCGATCGAGCCGACCGCCGGCCGCATCTCGGCATGGCGATGCTCGCTTTGTTCGGCGCCGGTCTCGGCCTGTTCATCGCACCGAGCAACCATGCGGCGCTCGCCACCGCTCCGGCAGGCCTCCCGGGAAGCCGGCGCCATGCTGAACCTGAGCGCGTCCTCGGCACCAGCGTCGGCGTAGCCTCCGCCTCCGCCATGCTGTCTGGCACATGGCGGTCCCGGATGACGTGCCACATGTGGGGAGGTTCGAAGGGCCGCAACTGTTGGAGCGGTGGAGCGCGTCTTGGCATGCTCGTGTTGTTCGCCGCGATCGCCGCGGTCTTCGCCCTGCTGGGAGCCAGGGCAGGGCTCGGACGGCGAGGGGCCTTGGTGCTCCGGGACACAACCAAGTGCAGCAGCTCGACCTAGCCCGCCTGCCCGGGCGTGGCAGCGATGAACCGCTTCAGCGCCGTGTTGATGGCAGCCGGAACAGCTTCGGGTAGAACTACCACGTGATCATGCCGGGCGACCCAGCATGGCGAGGCTGGTCTCGATCGCCAGCCGGACTCCCCGGCATATCGGCTCCAGGCTCATCGAGGCAAGGTCGGCGCGCTGACCCGGCGTGCCGGCCAGAACGCCTGCCACCTGCTGCGGCAGGTAAGGCAGGTGGATGAAGCCCGCGAGCGGGGCTGGCGTGCGCTCCGCGCAGCTGGCGAGCGCATGATACATCACCGCATTGCACAGGAACTGACCGGCCGTGCCTGAAAGATGGCAGGGGATACCGTCCGCTAGCAGGCATTCGCGGATGGCATGCAGCGGCAACGTGGCGGCCCAGGCGGCGGGGCCGTTGGGGTCGAGCGGCTCGCGGGCGATCAGTCCGGCATTGTCGGGGAGGTCGAAGTCGGCCTGGTTGATCGCGACCCGCTCCAACCGGAGCATGGTCTCGCCCGGCCACAGACCGAGGCAGACGACGAGGCAGGGGTCCGAACTCGGCGATCGCGGCGCGGATCGCCGGGCCGACCGAGCGCAGCTCGACCGCGAGGCAGCGGCCCTGGATCGACTCGCCGGCGATGACCGCACCATCGAGCGCGCGGATGACGTCCTCGGACGGGTTCACCGAGCGCCCGCCATAGCCCTCGAAACCGGTAAGCAGGACCGTCATGCCACACTCCTGCAGGCAGGCGGAGACTGTGGTGACCATGGACGAGCCGCAGGCGATTCGTCGAGCGCGAACTGCGCGCGCCGACGATCAACCGGCCGCAGATCAGCGCGGCCGGCCAGTAGTACAGTACAGAGACGAATTGCCGGCGGGACCATGGGATAGATTGGGTTTTGGGCAACGATCGCTCAACATCGCATCGCACGATCTGAGGAAATGCCTGTGATCGCCACCTTGTCCATGTCGCTGCCACCAGAGCGGGTCCGGCACTTTTCACGCGGCCCAATGGTGCTCTGGACGCTGGTGGGGGCGGCAGCGATCGCCCTATGGGCCACTTGGCCGCTGTTGGCGGTGCTCTCTACTGAAAGCATACCCTTCTTTCAGTTCCTGACCATCATTTTCGCCGTTGGCCCTTTCCTTCCTCTTCCTTTCCTTCCCTACGCCGCTTTCCTCAGGATCGGATCATGCGTTTTGAGGATCTGCTGGGGTTGGGAGGCTGGGACGCTGAGCCACACGGGGCGGCGGCGGCGCTGGGCGTCAGCGAGCGGACGTTCCGTCGCTGGCGCGGGCGGCACGCGGAGGACGGGACTTGGGACTGGTCGACCGGCGGGTCGGCAAGCCGTCGCCGCGCCGCGCGCCGGAGGAGGAGCTGCAGCGGATGCTGCGCTTTACCACGAGCATTACGCCGGGTTCGCGATCCGGCACTTCCACGACACGCTGCGCCGGCGGCACGGCTACACGCTGGGCTACACGACGACCCGCTGTGGCTGCAGAAGAGCGGCGCGGTCGCCGCCGCACCGAGGCGCGGAGCGCATCGCCGCAAACGGCCGCGCCGGGCCATGGCCGGCATGATGCTGCACCAGGATGCGTCGACGCATGGCTGGCTGGAAGGTCTGCCGGCGCTCGATCTGGTGATCACCCTCGACGACGCGACCTCGGCGATCTACTCGGCGGTTCTGGTCGACCAGGAGGGCACGGCGTCGACGTTCGCGGCCTGGCGGGTGATCGAGCGGCACGCCTGTTCATCGAGCTCTACACCGATCGGGGCAGCCACTACTTCCACACGCCGCAAGCGGGCGGGAAGGTCTCCAAGACCCAGCTGACCCAAGTCGGCCGGGCGCTCAAACAGCTCGCATCGGCCACATCGCGGCCTACTCGCCGCAGGCGCGCGGCCGCTGCGGCGCGCCTTCCGTACGCTGCAGACCGGCTGCCGAAGGAGCTGAAGCTCGCCGGGATCGCGACCGTGGCGGCGGCCAACCGCTATTTGCGCGAGGTCTATCTGGCGGCACAATGCCAGCTTCGCGGTCAGCCCCGAAGAGCCGGCCTCGGCCTTCGTGGCGGCGGCACCCGAGCTGTGGCGCGACCTGCTCTGCGTCCAGGAGGAGCGCCGGTAAGCCGTTGGCGCGGTTACGCTCTTTGTCTTGTGCAAAAACTTGTCGCCAGTGAACGCCCAGCCCCTGCAACGCGCCACTTGGCTGAACAAATGCTTCCAGGCCGCGATGGTACCGGTCGGGCTCTTGCTATCCGATATTTTCTTCGTCGTGGCTCTCCACTACCTTCCGCCGGCGCAGGCCAATCTGATTCTGTATCTCTGGCCAGGAATGGTGGTGCTCCTCGGCGCACTGCTTTGCCTGCTGGCACTGCGCGGACGGGATCTCGTCTCGGGGGCGATCGCGATGTGCGGGGCAGCGTTGGTCATTGGACCGCGCCCATTCATGGCAACGAGCCACTGAAGGCGGGTTTATTGCGCCACCTCCTCAAGCTCGCCGTCTGGACGACGGCACGCGGTAGTGGCTGCCGTTCAACGCCTCAATGCGGCGATGATTGGTTCCGCCCGCGTCGTCCACCCCACGATCGCCCCCTGCGCGCGGATCATCTCGATCGCGGCCGCCTTGAACTCCGGGAAGTAGCTCTCGGTGCAGTCCTCCACCAGAACGCACTCGTAGCCGCGATCGTTGGCCTCGCGCATCGTCGTTTGCACACAGACCTCGGTGGTGACGCCGGTGACCGCCAGCTGGGTGATGCCCAGGCGCTCCAGGGTCGGGCCGAAGTCGGTGGCGTAGAAGGCGCCCTTGCCGGGCTTGGCGATGACGATCTCGCCGGGCAGGGCCGCGAGCTCGGCGATCAGCTCGGCCCCGGGCTCGCCGTCGATCAGCACGCGGCCCATCGGGCCGGGGTCGCCGATCCGCAGGGTCGGGCTGCCGCGCAGGCGCTTGGCGGGCGGGCAGTCGGCGAGGTCGGGGCGGTGGCATTCGCGGGTATGGATCACGGGCACGCCGGCGGCGCGGCAGGCGTCCATCAGGCGGCGCAGGGTGGGTACGATCGCCTGCAGGCGGGCGACGTCGTTGCCGAGCGAGGCGCCGAAGCCGCCGGGCTCGACGAAGTCGCGCTGCATGTCGATCACCACCAGCGCCAGCTTGCCCGGCTGCCAGGGGAACGGGAACGGCTCGGCCGCGATCTCGGGCATCAGTGGTGGCCCGCCATGTGACCGCCCAGCACATGCGGGTCGGCCAGCTCGGCTGGGGTCTCGAACACGATCTTGCCGTCGCTCATCACCAGAACCCGGTCCGACAGCTCCAGGATCTCGTCGAGGTCTTCGGAGATCAGCAGCACGGCGGCACCGCGGTTCCTCGCCTCGACGATCTGCGAGCGGATGTCGGCCACGGCCTGGAAGTCGAGGCCGAAGCAAGGGTTGGCGACGACCAGCAGTTTGGGCGCGCCGGACAGCTCGCGCGCCAGTACCGAGCGCTGGACGTTGCCGCCGGACAGGCTGGCGATCGGCGAGTCCTTGGACGCGGTCTTGATGCCGTAGCGGGCGATCTGGGCGCGGGCGTTCCTGGCCATGTCGCGGAAATCGAGCCAGAGGCTGATCGTGCCGTTGGCGCGGCGGTCGAAGCGCCGGAAGTCCAGATTCTCGGCCACCGACATCTGGCCGACGCAGGCGTTGCGCAGCGGCTCCTCGGGCAGGCAGTAGACGCCCAGCCGCTGGGCCGCGGCGCGCGTACGGTCGTAGGCCTCGCCCTCGACCAGCACGTCGCCACCGGTGGACGGGCGCTGGCCGGCCAGCACCTCGACCAGCTCCTTCTGGCCGTTGCCGGAGATGCCGGCGATGCCCACGATCTCGCGCTCGTGCACCTCCAGCCGCTCGATCGCGATGCCGCCGGCGAAGCGCGGATGCTCGGCGGTCAGGCCCTTGAGCACCAGCACCGGCTTGATGTCGGGCACCCCCTCGCGCTTGGCGGTCTGCGGCAGCTCGGTCTTGCCGATCATCATCGCCGCCATCTGATGGCGGTCGAGATCCTTCACCAGGCCCGAGCCGGCGAGGCGGCCCTTGCGCAGCACGGTGACGGCGTCGGTGTAGCCCATCACCTCGCGGAACTTGTGGGTGATCATCAGGATGGTGAGCAGCCCGTCCTGGGCCATGCCGCGCAACAGGCCCAGCATCTCGTCGGCCTCGTCGGGCGTCAGCACCGAGGTCGGCTCGTCCAAGATCAGAAACTTGCGCTCCAGCCAGAGCTGCTTGAGGATCTCGGTCTTCTGCCGCTCGCCCGCGGCGAGCTCGTCGACCCGGGCGGTCAGCGGCACCTTGAACGGCATCCGGTCCAAGAACGCGTCGAGCGCCGCGCGCTCCTTGCGCCAGTCGATCACGGCCGGGACGACCAGCCGCGACATGACCAGGTTCTCGGCCACGGTCATCGAGGGGACCAGCGTGAAATGCTGGTAGACCATCCCGAGTCCCATCCGGTGGGCATCCTTCGGGTTCGCGATGGCGACCGGGGCGCCGTCGACGCGGACCTCGCCAGCATCGGCCTCGTAATAGCCCATGATGCACTTGACCAGCGTCGACTTGCCGGCGCCGTTCTCGCCCAGCAGCGCGTGCACGCTGCCGGGTGTGACGTCGAGAGACACGTTCTCCAATGCGGTGAACGAGCCGAAGCGCTTGGTCAGGCCGGTGGCGGACAGGCCCAGCGCCTGGGGCACGGGCAGGGCGCGGGCGGCATTCATGGCAGACTCCCGACAAAGGCAGCGGACGTGGCGACCGCGCCGAACACGCCGCCCTGCATCTTGACCATCTTGAGCGCCGCCGCGTGGTTGCCGCGATCGGTAGCGGCGCAGCAATCCTCGAGCAGCAGGCACTCGAAGCCGCGGTCGTTGGCCTCGCGCATGGTAGTGTGGACGCAGACGTCGGTGGTGATGCCGGTCAGCACCAGGTTGTCGATGCCGCGCTGGCGCAGGATCAGCTCGAGGTCGGTAGCACAGAACGAGCCCTTGCCTGGCTTGTCGATCACCGGCTCGCCAGACAGCGGCGTCAATTCGGGGATGATCTCCCAGCCCGGCTCGCCACGAACCAGGACCCTCCCGCACGGACCCGGATCGCCGATCCCGGCGCCGATCTGCCGCGAGCGCCAGAGCTTGTTGGGCGGCAGGTCGGCGAGGTCCGGGCGGTGGCCTTCGCGGGTGTGGAAGACGGTGTAGCCGCCGGAACGCATCGCACCCAGCACATGGCGGATCGGCTCGATCGGGGCTCGGGTGAGTGCCAGATCATAGCCCATCTGGTCGACATACCCGCCAGGCCCACAGAAGTCGGTCTGCATGTCGATGATGATCAGCGCGGTGTTCTCGGGGCGCAGATCGCCGTTCCAGGGCCAGGCATAGGGGTCGGCTTCGACGCGCCGCTCCGACCGCGAATCGGTCATCGGGTGATGCTCAGCTCGGCCGGGGCGCCTTTGAGCTGGCCGCGGGCGGAGGAGGTGAGGATCATGATGACCAGCGTCAGCACGTAGGGCGCGGCATAGAACAGGTAGTAGCCTTCGGTCACCCCCACGGCCTGGAGCGCCGGGCCGAGCGCGCCGGCGCCGCCGAACAGGAGGGCCGCCAGCAGGCAGTAGACCGGGTGCCAGCGGGCGAAGATGACCAGGGCCACCGCCATGAGGCCCTGGCCCGACGAGATCCGCTCGTTCCAGCTCCCTGGGTAGTAGAGCGAGAGGTAGGCGCCGCCGACCCCGGCGAGGAAACCACCGAAGGCGGTGGCGAGCAGGCGGATGGTGTCGACCGAGTAGCCCATGGCGCGCGCGGCGTCGGCGGAGTCGCCGGTCATGCGGACGACCAGCCCGATCCGCGTGTTGGCGAACGCCCACCACATCGCGAACGCGATCGCGACGCCGACCAGGAACAGGGCGTTGATGTTCAGCGCCGAGCGGATCTGCGGGATGTCGGACCAGAAGCCCAGCGGGATCGAGGGCAGCATCGGCGCCGACGGCTGGATGAACGGCTTACCGAAATAGAAGGCCAGTCCCATGCCGAGCAGCATCATGGCGATGCCGATCGCGACGTCGTTGACGCGCGGGAACTTGCAGATCCAGCCGTGCAGCATCCCGAACAGGGTGCCGGCGATGCCCGCGGCGAGCACACCGAGCCAGGGCGAACCGGTCTTGTAGGAGGCAGCGTAGCCGACCATGGCCCCCAGGACGAGCGTGCCCTCGAGGCCCAGATTGATCCGGCCACTCTTCTCGGTCAGGCATTCGCCCAGGCTGACGAACAGGAACGGCGTGCCGACGCGGACCGCACCGGCCAGCACGGCCAGCAGCACGGTCCACAGGCCGAGATCGGTCTCGTTCATGCCGCGGGTCCCCGGGGCTGGAAGATCTTGAACCGCCCGTAGAGCGTCTCGCTCACCAGGATGGTGACGAAGACGATGCCCTGCAGGACCAGGATCGTCGCATCCGGCAGCCCCATGCGGCGCTGGATCAGGCCGCCGCTGGCGACGATGCCACCGAAGCAGACGGCGACCGGGACGATCGCCAGCGGGCTATGCCTGGCGAGGAAGGCCACGAGGATCCCGGTATAACCGTAGCCCGCCACCAGCGAGGCATTGGCGCTGCCGTGCACCGCCGCGACCTCGAGCATGCCGGCGAGCCCGGCGCAGGCACCGGCGAGCGCGCAGGCCGAGATCATCAGCTGGCCGACCGGCAGGCCCTGCAGCATCGCGGCCCGGGGGTTGCCACCGGTGATGCGCGCCGCGAAGCCGTAGGTAGTGCGGCCCATCAAGAGCCAGGCGGCTATGCAGCAGACCACGCCCAGTACCAGGCCCCAATGGACGTCCATGCCCGGGATATTCGGTAGCATGTAGGCCTCGCCGATCGGCAGGGTCGACGGCTTGTTGAGGCTCGCCGGGTCGCGCAACGGCCCCTCGACCAACTGGTTCATGATCGCGATCGCGATATAGGCGACCAGTAGGCTGGAGATGGTCTCGTTGACGCCGCGATAGTGGCGCAGGGCGCCGACCAATCCGATGCAGATCGCCCCGCCGAGGGCGCCTGCCAGACCCATCGCCAGCCAGACGACGGGTGCGGGCAGGCCGAGCAGCGGCACGGCGACGGCGGCGGCGAACAGCCCGCCCAGGACCAAGGCACCCTCGCCGCCGATCACCACCAGGCCCAGCCGGGCCGGGATCGCGACGCACAGCGCGGTGAACAGCAGAGGCGTCGCCCGCTGCAGCGAGTTCTGCAGCGAGAACGAGGAGCCGAAACCACCGGTCCACATCAGGGTGAAGAACTGCAGCGGCGAGTAACCCTGCACCAGCAGGAACAATGAAAAGAACACGGCCGAGAGCAGTAGCGCCAGCAGCGGGACGGCAATGCCCTCGGCCGCCTGACGCAGGCGGACCTCGAGATCCGCCCGCATGCTGGGCGCCGACGGCTCCACGACGCGATCCAGGGCGACGCTCACCGGCACGCCCTCCGGCTCAGGAGGTCGAGCCAATGACGCCTTCGAGCAGGTATCCGGTCAATTCCAGCTCGGTCGCGGTCTCGCCGAAGTTCTGCCCTGCCGCCACGACCTGGTTGCCCTTGTTGTCGTTGAGCGGTCCCTTGAACACGACGAAGCCGCCCTTCATCATGTCGGCCTTGATCGCGTCCGCCTGCGCCTTGGCGGCGTCACCGACTGCCGGTCCGTACGGGCTGGTCTTGACGAAGCCCTCGGCGAGGCCGCCGCGGACGAAGTTCGGCAGCGGCTCGCCAGCCTGGGCCTTCTCGACGAACATCTTGTAGACCGTGGCCCAGTTCCACTCGGCGCCGGTGAGATAACCGTTCGGCGCCAGCTTCGACTGGTCGGCGTGGTAACCGCAGGTGTAGATGCCGCGTCGCTCGGCGGTCTCGATCACCACCTTCGGACTGTCGACATGGCAGGTGACCACGTCGACGCCCTGGTCGACCAGGCTGTTGGTGGCCTCGGCTTCCTTGACCGGCAACGACCAGTCGCCAGTGAAGATCGCCTGCACGGTGATGGTCGGGTCGACGGTGCGGGCACCCATGGTGAAACTGTTGATGTTGATTAGCACCTGCGGGATCGGCTTGGCCGCGATGAAGCCCAGCTTCTTGGTCTTCGAGGTGTGGCCGGCGACGATGCCGTTCAGGTATTGGCCCATTCCGATATAGCCGAAATAGGACCCTGCGTTCTTCGGGTGCTTGGCTTCGTCCCACATGCCGCCGCAATGGCGGAACTGCACGTCCGGATATTTCTCGCACATCTTGAGCATGTGCGGGTCGTAGTAGCCGAAAGAGGTCGGAAAGATGAGGCTGGCGCCGTCCAGGTTGATCATGCTCTCCATGGTCTTCTGGACGTCCACCGTCTCCGGTACGTTCTCCTCCTCGATCACGGTGACTCCGGGCAGCGACTTGATCGCGGCGGCACCCTCGGCATGGGCCTGATTGTAGCCATAGTCGTCCTTAGGGCCGACATAGATGAAGCCGACGGTGACATCGGCCGCGGCGGCGCGGCGCGGCAGGATCAATCCCGGCACCGAGGCGGCGGCGAGGCCGACGGTCGAGTTCAGCAGCAAACGGCGGCGGTCGAGCATGACGGTTCATCCCTCGTTGCCCCGGTGCGGCGACCAGGGGCCAATTTCCCTGCAGAATTGCAACCGCCGTGCCACCGCGCGGGACATGGGCCGGCTGGGCGTTCGTCGATCACACTGCACATCGAGCGGGCAATGACCGCCGCGATTGTATGCAATCTGCCGCAGATCAGGCAGGGCGCCTTCGCGGCGCTCGGTCGATCGCTGCCGCACCTGCTAGCCCGATCAGTCCGGCAGGAAGCTGACATGCGCCGCGACCACGCGCCAGCCGTCCGGCGTCCGCAGCCAGGTCTGCATCTGCCGGCCCCGCCGTCCGGACTGCCTGCGCCGGTACTCGGTCGACGCGGTGGCGAAGTCGCGACCGTAGGTCGTGATCACCGTGTCGATCAGATCGCGTTCCAGGTCGACCGCGGGCCGTGCCTGCCGGAAATCGACGATCGCCTGCCAGCCTCTGAGGTTCTCGGCCACGCCGTAGCGAATGGTGAGCGGGCTTCGCCAGAACAGCTCGGTCAGCACCGCGACGTCGTTGCCGACCAGCGCCCGCTCGTAGCGCTCGAACGCGGCGGTCACCTCGGCCACGGTCTCCGGCAGGTTGATCTCCGGCATCTCGGCGGTCCTCACGCGAAGGTCGGTTCAGGCGAGCGGACCACGCCGGACCGCTCGAGCGCATCGGCGACACGGAACAGGATACCCTCGCGGCCCGGGGCGGCGATCAGCTGCACGCCGATCGGCAGCTGTCTCTCGCGCGGCACGGGCACCGCCAGCACGGGCAGGCCGATGCAGGAGATCGGCTGGGTATAGATGCCGAGATTGGGCCGCACCGGCAGGATCTCGCCATCGACCTCGATCGTCTCCTGGCCGAGCTTGGGTGCGGAATAGGGCGTGGCCGGGGCCAGGATCACATCGACCTCCTGAAACAACTCCTGGACCCGCGCCCGATACCACGACCGGAAGCGCTGTGCCTGGATCAGCCAGGTCGCCGGAATCAGGCTGCCGGCCAGGAAGCGGTCGCGCGTGCCCGGGTCGAAATCCTGCGGCCGGGTCATCAGGTCCGGCAGATGCAGGTTGGCGCCTTCCGAGGCGGTGATGATGAACGCCGCGGCCCGACCTCGCGCCGCCTCGGGGATCGTGACGCGCCGCTCGACGCCTAGGGCTTCGGCCACCGTCGCCACGGCAGCGAACGCCTCGGCGTGGCCGTTGCGCGCGAAATGGTCGTCGGCGACCGCGATCCGCAATCCATTGATGCCCTGCCCGAGAACCGGCGTCGCCGACTCGACTGGCCAAGGCCACTGCGCGGGATCGTCCGGATCGTAGCCCTGCAACGCGTCCCAGGCCGCCGCAAGGTCGGCCGTGGTGCGGGCAAATGGGCCGAGATGGTCGATGTCGGCGACGAACATGTAGCTGCGGGTGCGCGCCAGCCGGCCGAAGGTCGGCTTCAGACCGAAGATGCCGCACAGGCTGGCCGGGACCCGGATCGAACCGTTGGTGTCGCTGCCGAGCGACAGCGGCACGAGGCCGCCGGCGACGGAAGCGCCGCAGCCGCCCGACGAGCCGCCGGCCGACCGGCTCAGATCGTGCGGATTGTGGCACGGCCCGTCATGCGCGTTCTCGGTGGTGAAGCCGTAGGCGTACTCGTCCATGTTCAACGCACCGACACAGATGGCACCTGCCGCCTGCATCCTCGCGACGAGAAAGGCGTCTGCCATGGCGGCGGGCCGCTCCCGCTCGATCTTCGAGCCCGCGACGGTGGTCAAGCCGGTCAGGTCGAACAGGTTCTTCACGGCGTAGGGCGCGCCCGCCAGCGGCGGGAGGTCTGCGCCCCCGGCGCGGGCGGCATCGATGGCGGCAGCTTCCGCCAGCGCACGCTCCGCGGTCACCGAGGTGAACGAGTTCAGGCGCCCGTCCCCGTCCGCGATGCGGCCCAGCGCCGCCTCGGTCACCGCGACGGCCGTGACCGAACCCCGCCGAACGAGCGCCGCCGTCTCCGTAGCGGTGGTCCACGGGCCGATCATCGCGGCGCCCCGGCCGGCACGAACACGGGCGCCGGCTCTTCGGCCGGCTCCAGCGGGAAGCTCATCACCAGTCCGGCCATGCGCGCGATCAACGCCATGTTGCGCTCGACCCCCGGCCGGTAGGGCGGGGCGATGGTCAGGCCGACGAGGCGGCTCGCCTGCTCGACATAGGCCTCGGCGTCGAACGGCGGGGGCGTCGGGGTGGCGGTCATCGGCTCCTCCTCGGCTACGGCTGGTTTCCGGCATGGCAAGCTCCATGCCACGGCCCAAATCTTGTATGCAGTCGCGACGTGCCTCGCCGCCAGCCAGACCGGGACGCCCCGCATGAGCGATCTACCGCCCCTCGATCTCACCCGCCTGCATGCCGCCTACGCCTCGGGCGCGCTGTCGCCGCAGGAGCTGGTCGAGAGCCTGCTGCCCCGCCTCGCGGCCAGCGATGCCGATGCGGTCTGGATCACGCGGGTGCCCGACGCCGAGCTGCGGGCGCGGGCCGCCGCCCTGGGGCTCGTTCCGGCGGCCAAGCGCGGCGCGCTGTGGGGCACGCCGTTCGCGGTCAAGGACAATATCGACGTGGCGGGCATGCCGACCACCGCCGCCTGCCCGGACTTCGCCTATGTCCCGACCGCCTCGGCCCCGGCGGTGCAGCGCCTGCTCGACGCGGGGGCGATCCTGCTCGGCAAGACCAACCTCGACCAGTTCGCGACCGGGCTCGTCGGCGTCCGGACACCCTACGGCGTGGCGCGCAATCCCTTCGATCCGGCGGTCGTCCCCGGCGGCTCGAGCTCGGGCTCGGCGGTGGCGGTGGGGGCGGGGCTCGCAAGCTTCGCGCTCGGGACCGACACGGCGGGCTCCGGGCGCGTGCCGGCAGCGTTCAACAACATCGTCGGCCTGAAGCCGACCAAGGGGCTGATCCCGACCCAGGGCGTGGTGCCTGCCTGCCGCTCGCTTGACTGTATCTCGATCTTCGCGCTCACCGCCGCCGACGCCGCAGCCGTGCTGGACATTGCGGGCGGATTCGAGGCTGCCGATCCGTTCTCGCGCACCGGGCAACAGCTGCCGTCCCGCGGTTTCGCCGGCCTTGCCCTCGGCGTGCCGAAGCCGGAGCAGCGCCTGTTCTTCGGCGACGCCGCGGCCGAGGCGCTCTATGACGCGGCGCTCGCGCGGGCGACCACTCTCGGCGCGCGGCTGGTCGAGTTCGACCTCGCACCCTTCCTGGAGACGGCAGCACTGCTCTACGCCGGTCCGTGGGTGGCGGAGCGCGCCGCGGCAGTCGGCGGCTTCCTGGCTTCGCACCCGGATTCGGTCTGGCCGACCACGCGCGCCGTGATCGAGACCGCAGGGCGGTTCAGCGCCGTCGATGCGTTCGAGGGCGGCTATCGCCTGGCCGAGCTGACGCGAGCCTGCGCGCCGGTCTGGCAGGAAATCGACGTCATGCTGCTGCCGACGGCGCCGACGATCTACCGGGTCGCCGAGATCGCCGCCGAGCCGATCCTCCTCAACAGCCGGCTCGGTACCTACACCAACTTCGTCAACCTGCTCGACCTCGCCGCCCTGGCCCTGCCGGCCGGGTTCCGGCCGGACGGCTTGCCGCTGGGCGTCACCCTGGTCGCGCCGGCCTGGAGCGACCGGCTGCTGGCGGGGCTCGGGCAGAGCTGGCAGCGCTCGACCGGGCTGCCGCTAGGCGCCACCGGCGCGGCACTGCCGGAAGAAGCCGCCCTTACGGACGCTGCGCCGGCATCGATCGAGCTGGCGGTGGTCGGCGCCCATCTGTCCGGCGAGCCGCTCAACCATCAGCTGGTCGAGCTGGGCGCCACCCTGGTCGCCAGCACCCGGACGGCCGCCTGCTACCGGCTCCATGCCCTAGCCGGGACAACGCCGCCGAAGCCTGGGCTGGCACGGACGGGTGATGACACGGGTGCTGCGATCGAGGTCGAAGTGTGGCGCTTGAGTGCCGAGGGTTTGGGGCACCTCATGGCGCAGGTGCCACGACCGCTCGCGATCGGCACCATCGAGCTGATCGACGGCAGCTGGGTCAAGGGCTTCCTGTGCGAGGGGTACGCGGTGCAGGGTGCACGCGACATCACCGGCTTCGGCGGTTGGCGCGGTTTCCTCCAGGCCGACAGGCAGGCCGTGGCCACCGCCGGCTAGGTCTCCAGCCGCCCGCCGCCGACCTCGAGCCAACGGACGAAGGCGCGGCCGACGCTCTCCAGGTGAGCGCGCATCGCCGCCTCGGCGGCGGCGCCGTCATGGTCGCGAATCGCGGCCATGATCGCCAGTGCTCCGCGGCGGAATGGTCGGGGCGGCCGGTCAGGCCGAACTGCGCCCGCGACAAGGGCGACAGCCGCCGCCGCAGCGCATGCGCCGCGTCGGCGAGGAAGCTGTTGCGCGCGCCCTGGTGGATGGTGGCATGGAAGTGCTGGTTCGCCACGTGAATGGCCTCGAGGTCGTGGGCGTGCAGCGCCGTGTCGCAGTCGCGCCAGGCGACCTCGAGCAGTGCCCGGGCAGCCGTCGACAGCTTGGTCGCGGCGAGCCTGGCGCACGCGGCCTCGACCTCCCCCATGGCCTCGAACAGCTGGGCGAGCTGGGCCTGATCGAGGCCCGCGACCACGGCGCCGCGATGCGGACGCAGCTCGATCAGCTCCATCGCCGCCAGCTGCTTGAGCGCCTCGCGCACCGGCGTGCGCGAGACCGCAAATCGCTGCGCCACCGAGACCTCGTCGAGCCGTTGTCCGGGCGCCAGCTCGCCGGTCAGGATCGCCTCGGCGATCGCGTCCTTGAGCGCATCCGAGCGGGTCTGCCGCATCTCATCCGCCAACCGTCGCGCTCCTTGGGTTCGTAACTACGTACCCTCTAAAGTGGATCGCCGCGCGGTCAATGACAGCGGGGTGGACTCGCTTCTCGCGGATCTGCCATCCGGCCGTCGCATGTCGCAGTGCGGTGTCGGCTGCTCGCGATCGGATCGTCTCCGAGGGCTGGGCGCGGCCAACTGTGACAGGAAAGCCGACGCGGCTAATGAAGACTAACAATTGTTCCATGGTGACGAGATTTCTGCCCGGAACCCTGTCCCCGAGCATGGATCGGCGCGGCCTTCGTGCTAGCTCGACCGAGCGGTGGTACTAGTCCTCCCTTACGCTCAAGTCGATAACCGGATGAAAAACCCGATGGACAAACCCTCTCCCTCCGCCAAGAGCCTGAAGCAGGCCTGGGAAGCCGGTCAGCGGGCACGTAGCGCCTACACGCTGGATGCCGAGGTGCTGGTACTGGCATTGCTGCACGGCGCCAGCATCGGCGCGGCCCGGGCGCCGACGACGCTGCAGGAGAGCACCGACAGCGCGCATCTGCAGACGGCGCGGCTGTTCGTGGCACTCCAGGTCAAGCTCGCCCGCGATCCGCGCTGCCTGGAGAAGGTCACGCCGGGTTGGTTCGACCAGTTGCTGGCCGGGATGCCCAAGCCATGGGTACATGCCCTCCAGGCGCGCCTGTTGCGCTCGGAGCAGGAGCCGCCCGCGTCCGAGGCGCCGGTACGGGTCGCGCGCCGCGGCCGGCCGCAGTTTCCGGTCGCGCTCGCGGACATGCAGGCGATGGGCCGAGCGTAGGCCGCCGCGCCATGACGGGCGGCGAGCGCTGTCGTCGCGACCCGCCCGGAGGATAGCGGCGCACGTCGCCGCCACCGGGTGATGGGCGCCCTGGGCGCTTGACGGCGGCCGTCCTCCCGCCCATCGATGCGCGCCATGAGGAAGCACCCCGCATGAGCGAGCCCATCCTGATCGCCCCCTCGCTGCTCGCCGCCGATTTCGCGCGGCTCGGCGAGGAGGTGCGCGCGGTCGATGCGGCCGGCGCCGACTGGCTCCACCTCGACATCATGGACGGCCACTTCGTCCCCAACCTGACCTTCGGCCCCGACCTGATCCGCGCGATCCGCCCCTACAGCACCAAGTGCTTCGACACCCATCTGATGATCGCCCCGGTCGACGCCTACCTGCGGCCGTTCGCCGAGGCCGGCGCCGACCGCATCGCCGTCCACGCCGAGGCCACGCCCCATCTCGACCGCGCGCTCCAGGCGATCCACGCGCTGGGCAAGCGCGCCGGCGTCGCCCTCAACCCGGCGACGCCCGAGAGTGCGGTCGAATACGTCCTCGACCGCATCGACGTGATCCTGGTCATGACCGTCAACCCCGGCTTCGGCGGCCAGAAGTTCATCCCGGCCACGCTCGAGAAGATCCGCCGCCTGCGCGCGATGATCGCCGGCCGCCCGATCCGCATCGAGGTCGACGGCGGCATCACGGCGGAGACGGCACCGCAGGCGATCGCGGCCGGGGCCTCGGTGCTGGTGGCGGGCTCGGCCGTGTTCGGGCAGGCGGACTATGGAGCTGCTATCGCGGCCCTGCGGCCGTCGCTCATCGTGTGAGGGGACGAGCCGAGGAAGGCGGGGCCTCCCTCGGGCACCCACCGGCACTTGGCCGCCGCTGGCGCCTCGGGGCAATTCCTAGGCGGCGAGCTTGCGCTGCCGGCGCTCGATCGCCTGCAGGGCGCGACGCTGGTGGCGGTTCAACGGTGGTGACCGCTCGGGTTCGCTCGGTAGGGCAGCTTGCGAATGGGCGGTTGGGCGTCGTCGGTGCCGCGCATGCGCGGGGCCGGGGCATGCTCGGGTCCGTTCTGCGGTGGCTCTCCTGGCGGGCATGGCTCCATGGAGCCGCGCGGGCGGGCGTCGTCGTTGGCGGGTAGGGACGGGCTCGCGGGTTCGTTCTGTGAGGTCGCGTCGGGTTCGAACGTGCATTCCGCGAGCGGCTCGCGGCGCAGCAGCCGCAGCTCCTTGAGGCAGCGGGAGAGCTCCCGGCCCTGCTGGGCCTGGTAGCCGCGCACGGCGTTGAAGCGCTTGAGGTCGAAGGTGGTGAGCGGGTCGGCCTCCTCCCATTCGAAGCCGGCCTGGGGTGGGCGAAGCTTCGGTGCGGCGTCGAACAAAGCGACCTCGATCCGCTCGGCGCGCTCGCTCTTCCAGAACGCGATCGCCATGCGCTTGACGAGCCGGGCCTCGATCTCGCTTTCGGGTTCGATTTCGGCGATCAGACGGGCCGCGAGTTCCTCCAGCTCGGATGGGGCCTCATCCTCGAGGACGAAGTGCTGCAGGGCGGCGAGGCCGTGTTTCAGGGCGTTGCGGGAGCTGCGGGCTTTGCCTTCGGGGGTGATGGGGCCGCGCGAGCGGGCGCCGTTGCGGCGGGCGGCTTCGATCTGGGCGGGCGAGCGGGGGCGGGGTTCGGGCATCGCGGAGTGTCCGGTATTGGCGGGCGGTCGATTGGAGTATAACAGATATAGGAACATTCGCCGAGACCGCGTCGTGCCGAGATTGTGTGCTCTGGACCGAACGGGCTTGCCTGTAGGCTAAAATCGTATATACACTGTTCTCAGGTATGGAGGCCATGGTTGCGCTTCACCTGGGATGCGGCGAAGGCGCGGGCGAACCGGCGTGATCACGGCGTGTCGTTCGAGACCGCGGCCCGCGTCTGGCAAGACCCGCTCCATGTCATCCTGCCGGATCGCTGGCAGGACGGCGAGGAACGGTGGCATGCGATCGGACAGGTCGGCGGCACCACGCTACTGGTCGTCGTCCACGCCTATCTCGACGACGATATGGCGGTGCGGATCATCTCGGCACGGCGGGCGACACCGCACGAAAGGCGAGCCTATGAGCAAGCGTGACATGATCGACTACCGGCTCGAAGGCGAGCTCACTTCCGAGCAGCGCGACGAGCTGCGGCTGCTGCATGGCATGGGCGACACCGGCATCGACACCATCGCGATCCCGTCCGCCCCGGCCGAGGCGTGGGAGCACGCGCGGCGCGGGCCGGTGACGCAGGCCGAGCTGGCGGCGATGCGCCGGTTCTTCCGGCCGGTGAAGGAGCCGGTGAGCATTCGGCTCGACGCCGATGTCCTGCACTGGTTCAAGGAGCGCGGGCGCGGCTGGCAGACCGCGATCAACAAGGCGCTGCGCGCGCACATCGAGCGGAATGGGTAGCTTGCGCGTGCCACTGGCTGGAGGGAGCGGATGATCGATGAGGAAGCGACGCAAGCACCTGCCAGATGGGCCTCTGCTGCGAAGCAAAGCCCATGATGTCCCGTGGTGAGCCCAAGTTAACCTCTCGGCAAGGTGACCTGGTGCGCTACCCCCGCTACGGTAAACCCGCCGAGAGGTGTGCCGGTCGGAGAATTGGCTAACCTCCGCTGCCTGTATCTAGTGCAGAGAACCGCCGTCAGCCCCGGCAAGCCATCGAGACAGCAGCGTGAACCAGCTGCAACGCTGTCGCAGAAACCATAGACCGGTGACGAATCCGCTCGGGTTGGCATGTGGCATTCCATCGCGCCCCCTTGCTGCAGCGCAGCAAGAGCGATACCTGAGCCGATCAGGGCGGCAACTAAGCCTGATGTTGTGAGATTCGTCACCGATTCTATAACGCCAACATGCTGAAATAGGCTGTCTTTTCAATTTATGGTTGATCATAGCTTGAATGAATACGCGAATAGCGGTATACAGGGCTGGGGTTGAGACGGGAAGGTGGAGAGACGCGTTCTAGTAAGGTTGGCACCCTTTGGTAGCGGTATGTGACCGCTAGCCATCGGCTAGTGAGGTGGCTGATGCTCAGCGTACGGCGAGAACCAATTGTTCTGTTGGCAGCCATGGGAGCCATAGGCGTCGGAGCAGGACTAAGCAGTTTGGTTCCGAGCGCGTATGCGCCGTTGACAGTTTTCTGCGTCACCGCGATGGTTTGGACCATAGCGCTCCTAGCAAGAAGCCTTAGCGATCCACGTCTTGGGCGAATTCTATGGGGCTTGGGGTGCGTGGTAGGCGCGTCGGCGGCGACGGCAAGCCTTTCGACCAACAACGTTCTAACCGCTATCGGAAGCGGAATCAGCATCTTCGAGAGTCGTACTTCTCGTCAAAGAATGGCGGCAACTCAAATCGCCCCTTTCAATATCTCCTCTTGAATGAAATTTTGGGAGAAATTCTTGTAGGTAATGATGCCGTTGAGCATTCATTTTATCCGAAGATAAGTTTGAACGCTGCGTTCATGGCGATTGAAGTACCGCTGGATGCCGAAAGGATAGTTATCCCGCTAGTAGGTCCTGCCAAAACAATATTCGCAACTGCTGCTCCTATGCCGGCAGCTATCGTAAGAGCGAGTCCAGATTTTTGCAATATGGCTTCGTTTCTAGCTTGCGCGTTAAATTCTTGAGCGGCATGGCACAAAACAGAACGGGCAGACGATATAGACTCCATTAAACTCTTGGCATCAATCTTAAACGCATCAAGTTGATCTCTAGTCCGAAGCATTTCGGCCAGTATTTCGTCAACGACGTCTTCCGACAAACCGCTTTTCAACAAAATTTCCCTATCGACAATAGCGTATTGAACCCATGATTCAAAACTATTAACTACTTGCTTCACCGAATCTCTGCTCTCTGTGACATACTGCCCCTCTGCATATTTGCTAATTACATCGACAAATGCCGGATCATCGGTGAGTGTTCCTAGAAGGGTACACGACAAATCTGCAATCTCCTTCAATTGACCAACAGATTTTCCATCCCAACTACGAAGCAACTCGTACTGGCGATTTATTTTGCTGGCAAGATGTTGAAGTTCTTTCTCTCCTATATCCGCTCTGGCTTCCACACTATAAGTCGCAGAACATATCACAACGGTTACTGACAAGAATAATGTGAAGATAGATGATCCAATGCGCATTTTATTCTCCCAATGGCGGCTAGTTCTTCCAACGCGGAAAGAATGCCATGGTTGCTTCCCCGCCCCACCGTTTTGTCGTAGCACGCCGGCTAGTGGCCGCATAGGATGAGGTTGACGGCATCCGCATAAGATAGCGAATCCTACCTTGCTCCCAAAGGCAGCGGAAAATGGGCATCGACCACCGATGCGCGCCACAACATATTGTTGCATCGGTCTAGCTGATTCAATATATAGTAGGTCGTATCCTCTACGCACTGACAGTACTCTCGCCCTCAGCCATCTCGCTATCCGGGGAGTCTGCTTCTCATCCTCCAGCGCCTCGAACATGGAGCTCACCAGCTCCAAGCTCTGGTGCGCGTTGAGGCACGGGTCGCAGTATGGATAATAGCGGCCGTACAGGGCGGCTCTGGTGATCGCCTGGGCGCGGCCGCTGCATTCCGGTGACGTCCTGGCCGGTCATCTCCACAAGGATGCCGCTGGCGCGGGTGTCTTCGACCTTATGAACGGTACGACCGATTATTGCGGCAACTCATGATGTACCGCGGAAGGCTGGGTGACGGGGCATCGCTATCTCCACGCCAGCCCGTGCCTAGGCGGGCGCCAGCTTCTCGGGCGTCAGCTCAGCCAGCGCGCGCGTGCTGCCCTCGTCGTTGACGAACTCGACCAGGTAGGCGTCGGCTACTTTGAAGACGTGCACGATCGTGCCCACCTCGCCCGTCTTCAGGCCCTGATCGGGCAGGTCGGCGCGAAGCTGGACGGACTCCAGGTCGCGGTAGCGGCCCGGCGGCGGGACTTCACGCGGCGCGGACGTACGCGGTCGTAAGCCTTGGGACATCGCTGCCCTCGTAGATCCAGCCGGTCCGAACGCTGGCGGCGCCCGCCGGCCCGGCGATCGGCAGATCGACCTGCCACAGCTCGCCATGGGTGGTCGTCCCGATCAGCCGCGCTTCTTGCGTCAGGATACCGTCTCGGATCGCGTCGAGCAAACCGAGATGGTTCGCGCGATCATCGCCCAACGCGCGCTTGAAGACGCGCGCCTTGTGCCGGCCCTACGGATTGGTCGGGTCAAGGACGTAGTCGAGCAGTTTGCGAGGATCGATGACGGCGAGATCGGCATTCCGGAGCGCGGGCATCGGCAGGCCATCATGTGGAGGTGGGTGCCCGAGGGAGGCTTTGCGGCCTCCCTCGGTGTTTACTTGCCTCACCGGCCTACGGCCGGGATTCCTCGCTCGCCTACCGGCCTTCGGCCTACTTGAGGCGGCTCAGCTCGCCGCCCGGAGCGCCTGCCGCTCGTCCTTCAGCGCCTCGGCCATCAGGAACGCCAGCTCCAGGCTCTGCTGGGCGTTGAGCCGGGGGTCGCAGTAGGTGTGGTAGCGGTCCTGCAGGGCGGCGTCGGTGATCGCCTGGGCGCCGCCGGTGCATTCGGTGACGTCCTGGCCGGTCATCTCGACGTGGATGCCGCCGGCGTGGGTGCCCTCGGCCTTGTGGACGGCGAAGAAGCTCCTGACCTCGGACAGGATGCGGTCGAAGGGCCGGGTCTTGTAGCCGGTGGACGACTTGATCGTGTTGCCGTGCATGGGATCGCAGGCCCAGACGACCTCACGGCCCTCGCGCTGGAGCGCGCGGACCAGGGGCGGCAGATGGCGCTCGACCTGCTCGTGGCCCATGCGGCTGATCACGGTGAGCCGGCCGGGCTCGTTGGTCGGGTTGAGCGCGTCGCACAGGCGCAGCAGGTCGTCGACCGGCATGGTGGGGCCGGCCTTGACGCCCA
Source organism: uncultured Alphaproteobacteria bacterium (assembly GCA_963798145.1). Taxonomy (GTDB): domain Bacteria; phylum Pseudomonadota; class Alphaproteobacteria; order Geminicoccales; family Geminicoccaceae; genus Benzoatithermus. The sequence continues at coordinate 154,881 of CAWCSG010000013.1, read as the reverse complement.
GCGGGTTGGCGATGCCGCGGCAGAACTCGACATGCGCCCCGTCGAGCTGGCGGGTGCGGTCGCCGATCCAGAGGAAATGGGCGCGAGGTGTCGTACCAGCGGCCGGTGGTGGAATCGATCCGGGTCATCGCCTGCTCGAAGCCCAGCAGCAGGGCCTCGTGGGAGGTGTAGAGCGTGGTGCGGTTGATCTCGGGCGTGGTGAGGTCGGTGACCCCGCAGGCCTGCATGAACTCCAGCGCCTCGGTGATCCGGTGCGCCATGTCGCGGTAGCGCTCGCCCTGCGGGCTGCGGTCGAGGAAGCCCAGGGTCCACTGGTGGACGCGGGTGAGCGACGCGTAGCCGCCCTGGGTGAAGGCGCGCAGCAGGTTGAGCGTGGCGGCGGCCTGGGTGTAGGCCTGGATCTGCCGCGCGGGGTCGGGCTGGCGCGCGGCCGGCTCGAACTCGATGCCGTTGACGATGTCGCCGCGGTAGCTGGGCAGCGACGCGCCGCCGATCTCCTCCATGTCGGACGAGCGCGGCTTGGCGAACTGGCCGGCGATGCGGCCCATCTTCACCACCGGCATGCCGCCGCCGAAGGTCAGCACCACGGCCATCTGCAGGATGCACGCGCAGCGTGTCGCGGATCTTGTCGGCCTGGAAGTCGGCGAAGGCCTCGGCGCAGTCGCCGCCCTGGAGCAGGAAGGCCTGGCCGGCGCAGACCTCGGCCAGCCGCTCCTGCAGCGTGCGCGCCTCGCCGGCGAAGACCAGCGGCGGGTAGCCCGCGAGCTTGCCCTCGACCTCGGCCAGAGCCGCGGCGTCGGGATAGTCCGGCATCTGCTGGACGGGGCGGCTGCGCCAGGAATCGGGCTGCCAGTCGCGTGCCATCGTTCTCGTCCTTCTCGCCTCGAAACGGCCGCCTAGCCGCGGCGCGGCTGGTACATGGTGACGAACTCCTCGGCCGCCGTCGGATGCAGCGCCACGGTGGCGTCGAATTCCGCCTTGGTGGCCCCCGCTGTCAAGGCCACGGCGAAGCCCTGGATGATCTCGGCCGCATCCTCGCCCACCATATGGCAGCCCAGCACGCGATCGGTCGGCCTTGTCGACGACCAGCTTCATCATGGTCCGCGTGGTGCTGCCGGTCAGGGTGTGGAACATCGGCCGGAAGCTGCTGCGGAAGATCTGGACCTCGTGGCCTGGGCGCGCGCCTTCTCCTCCGTGAGGCCGACCGAGGCGGCCTGGGGCAGGCGAAGATCGCGGTCGGGATGGTGTCGTAGTTGACCTTGCGGGGCCTGGCGTTGAACAGGCTCTCGGCCAGGGCCCGGCCCTCGGCGATGGCGACCGGCGTCAGGTCGAAGGCGATGCCGTCGAGTGCCGTGCCGGCATGGTCGCTGCAGTCGCCGACGGCGAAGATGCCGGGCACGCTGCTGTGGTAGCCGGCGTCGACCTGGACGGCGCCGGTGGCGTTCAGCGCCACGCCCAGCTCCTCGAGGCCGATGCCGCGCGGTCTGCGGCACCGGCGAGCGGCCGGTGGCGTAGACCACGCGTGTCGACCTCGAGCGGGCCGCGGCTGGTCTGGAGCCGGATGCCGCCGCCGTCGCTCGATGCGCTCGACCACGGTCTCGTTCCAGAGCTTCACCCCGTGGGCCTCGATCTCGCACGGCCAGATGCTGGCGCAGGTCGTGCTCGAAGCCGCGCAAGGGCAGGTCGCCGCGCAGGATCAGGGTGGTCTTGGAGCCCAGCGCGTGGAAGATGCTGGCGAGCTCGAGGCCGATATAGCCGGCGCCGATCACCGCCAGGCGCTCGGGCAGGGGGTAGACGTCCTCCAGGATCTGGTCGGAGGTGACCGCGAGCTCGATGCCCGGCAGCTCGGGCAGGCTGGGCCGGGCGCCGACGGCGACCAGCACGCGGGCGGCGGTGACCGTGCGCTCGCCGACGTCGACGCGAAAGCCGTCGGCGGCGGGCCGCGATGCGGGCATAGCCCGTCGAGCAGCTGGACGCCGGAGCGCCCGAGCATCTGCATGTAGATGCCGTTGAGCCGGCCGATCTCGGTGTTGCGCGCCTCGCACAGGCGCTCGAAGGCGAGCCTGGGGTCGCCCGTGTCCCAGCCGTAGCACCGCGCCGCCTTGAACGCCTCGGCGAAATGGGCGCCGTAATGCATCAGCTTCTTCGGCACGCAGCCGCGGATCACGCAGGTGCCGCCGACCCGGCTGCCCTCGGCGATCCCGACCTTGGCCCCGTGCGACGCGGCACGCCGCGCGCAGGCGACCCCGCCGGAGCCGCCGCCGATCACGAACAGGTCGAAGTCGGGCATGGAAGAGTGCCTCCGCGGCTGCCGGGGCGGTATAGAGCGACGGGCCGCCGGGCTCAACCGGGGCCGCCGACGGTGGCCGGTTCCTAGGCGCCGCTCCTGCCCCCTCTCCCGCCCGCGGCGGGGGAGGGCCGGGGTGGGGGCTCTGCAGCGCGCTCCGCTGGCCCATCCAACCATGAGCCCAGGCCCTCGTCAGGGCCAGCTTTCCACCCGCAGCCCACCGATCCGGTCGAACTCCCGCCGGTTGTTCGTGACCAGCACCAGCCCGAGGCTGCGGGCATGGGCGCCGATCAGCATGTCGTAGGCACCGACCGGCTGCCCGTCCCGCTCCAGCTCGGCGCGCAGCTGCCCGTACTGCGCCGCGGCCGCCTCGGCGAACGGCAGCACCTCGAGCCGGGCCGCGAACTGCTCGACCGCCACGAGATCCTGCGCCGGCCGCGCCGACTTCTCCGCCCCGTGCAACAGCTCGGCCAGGCTGATCGCCGACATGCAGAGCTGGTCGGCGGCCTCGTTGAAGCGCTGGCGCAGATCGGGCGGCCGGTCGCGGATGACCTGGATGCAGACGTTCGTGTCCAGCATCCAGCGCAACGTCACAGCTTCTCGCGCGCCTCGCTCTCCGGCTGCGCCCGCTCGCGCATGAAGTCGTCGCTGGCCCCCTGGCCGTCGAAGAACGCATCCCAGGAGTGCCCGGCCGGCGAGATCAGCCGGCTGCGTCCGACCTTGACGATCTCGACCTGCCGCACCCCCTCCGGCAGCGCCACCGGCTTGGGCAGGCGCACGGCCTGGCTGCGGTTGGTGGTGAAGACGGTGGATCGGGTCATGGCGCGGACCTTGGCAGATACCGATGGGATATACATGCGGCTGCGCCCGTGTGCGGTCAAGGCTTGCGCAAGCGCGACGGCAGCCGCAATGTCCGCTTCGACGACCTGATCCGGCTCGCGGAAGCGTTCGGTTTCGAGCTGAAGCGGGTCGCCGGCAGCCACCATATCCTGGCTCACCCCGCCATGGCCGAACTGCTCAATCTGCAACTCGGACAGGACGGCAAGGCCAAGCCGTACCAGATCAAGCAACTCGCGGCCCTCGTCGAGCGCCACGGCCTGAAACTGAGGGCATGACCATGCACAATCGCTATCACATCAACCTGTTCCGGTCGAACGGGGACGACTGCTCGATCGCGGACGTGCCGGACCTCACCGACTGCTCCGCCCACGCCCCGACGCCCGAGGCCACGCTGGCCGAGGTCGAGACGGCAATCTCGGCGTGGCGGGCAATCCAGGCCGAGGCAGGACGGCCCGCGCTGGAGCCGCCTTATCGGCCTGCCATCTATGCGGCACGAGACGCGGCGTGACGGACCTGGAGATTGTTAAATTCGAGGGTGTCCCCGAGATTTCTCGCCGACACGCGTCAAACTCAGCTTACGCACAATACGGTATTAGAAGCTCGGCAATTGAAGGAGTCCGCTAGTGAGAACGAAATCAAGTAACCTGACGCAAATTCATGCCAAGGATAAGCCGTTACTTCTTCAACAAAAATGGGCGCGTGCGGGCCTGGAGGCTGACGCGAGCGCGACCCTTGAAAGTGTAGAGAAGGGGCTAACAGTAAGATTGATTTCAACAGCACGATGCCATTTCCAGACCGTGCTCTCAATTGATTTGCTTGCTGATGCTATCGGAAGGCCAGATGTTGTCCGATTTGATTACTTGCCGGTAACGGAGACTACGGAAAAGGGCGGCCAGATAATTGGATTGCTCCATCGGGCACGCTATGTCAACGTTGAATTTGCTCACGATCAAACTGTTCAAGCGGCTATGGATCGCCTATCTGAATCTAACTTAATTAGCTCAGATGCGGGCATCCTCACATTTCTTCGTATAGCAGACCGCCAGCCCTGTTGTCTTGTAGTGGAAGGCACTCAGATTGCGGGATTGGTCAGCCTCTCTGATATTCAACGGCTACCAGTGCGCCCGGTCCTGTTCCTGTTAATAACCCAATTGGAGTTGCTATTGGGGGAGCTCATTCGCCAAGAGTTTGGCAGCGACCTTGGTTGGATGGAGCGACTGTCTTCCGGCCGACAAAGCAAGCTTAGATCTCAATTACGAGAAAGCGAACATAGTGATATGTTGATTGACCCAATTCTAATGACGCAATTCTGTGATAAAAGAGAGATTGTGTACAGACGTAATAATTTGAAAAATCAATCAGACTTTCGTAGCGACCTAGAAATAGTAGAGGGACTTCGCAACAATTTAGCACATGCGAACGACTATGCCGCAACGCCAGATGCGGCTCGCAGTACATGTGAGGTAGTTCGCATATGCGAAAGATGGGTCAACAATCTACACGACGAGATTGCGGCGGGTCGCGTTCACGGTACCAAGACAAAGTAACTGGTTAAACCGGCCTATAGTAATCTCGCTCTTCCAGTGATCTCATTTCATAATAACATCAGCAACCTATGTGGCTAGATATTGAATTGCAAAACTTCGAGCAAAAGCAATCAGTGAAGAAACATCGGCTGCAGTATATTCAGTATATTTGCCATGAGCGGCGCTGTTTCGAATATGTGCGAAAGCAGTAATCTGCTTCTGAACTAATTTCGAGTAAATGTTAGCTTTTGCGAGCTGCGTGTTCAGCGGCTCGATGGAAAGAGGTTTTCCCAGATCATTGGTCGTTGAGAGTGAGTTACGGAGCGAGAGTGATCTGAGTCCATCCTCAAGCACGCTTCCGGCTATCACTGCTGCGGCATCTCTGTAACCTTCATTGAAGAGATAGTCTGCCATCTCAAGGAAATCCGCAAAAATTTCAGCTTGCACGAGAGTCCTAAAATCGACAAGGAGATTATTGGATACATCGTGACTAATTGCATTCGCGATGCCAACCAGCTGAGAAAAATGATCATAGTGATTGCTATGTAGGTTGAAAAAGAATTGAGTCTTATATGCCGTTGAGAAAGAACGGAAGTGTTGACTGTTTTCTCCATACAGTTTTTGAATTAACTGACCAAGGCGTGTAATCCACGCAGAGATAGTCACTATCTCCCCCGCGGTCATTCCACGACTGCTCGTGGAGATCATCTCATTCAGTTTTAGCCCATTCTCCAAAATGTCATCAACTTCTGACTTTATGCGTTGTTCCATAGAGCTGGTAATAATTTTATCCTCCTATTGCTTGATGCGGTCGGTGTGATGTGTAACAGACATCATCGCGAACTATGAATCCCGTGACGCTGGTCGGCAACGGGTCGAATTTCTAATTCTGCCGTCTGCGGTGCAGTTGGTCCGATCGCCTGTTTGGCCATAACCGAACTGTGCAATGCGTACACCTGCCGTTCCCATCGCAGACCGAGCACGCCCGGCCGTCACCCTGTACCACCGTGCCGGTGCAGACATGGCAGCGGGCGCTGCCCGAGCAATAGTAGCAGGTGGCCATCCAACTCCGCTCCCGAACCTATCGATCAACCGCCTGCGCAACCTAGTGCACTGACGCATTCAGAAGCTTCATACGGGCATGCGTTTGTGCTATCCCACCTGCATGGCACAGACGGTTTGCTCGTTTCTCTCGGCGGAGGATCGCCAGCGTTTGGCGGCGATCCTCGGCGATCGCAACCGGCGGCAGAAGCATGTGGCGCGGGTGCGCATCATTCTTCATTCGGCTGAGCGGCTGGACGTGGCCGAGGTGGCCCGGCGCAGCGGTGTCAGCGTCAGGCTGTATGGCGCTGGCAGCGACGCTTGCCAAGGCAGGCGTCGATGGGCTCTTGCGCGATAAGACGAGCAAGCCCGGCAAGCCGCGCACGCCGGAGACCGTCGTGCAGAGGTGCTTGCGCTGCCCTGCGCCGAAGCGCCTGGCGCGGCGACGCACTGGACGGGACGGACTATGGCCAAGGCTATCGGGATCAGCGTGCGGACGGTGCAGCGGATCTGGAAAGCGCACCAACTTCAGCCACATCGCCTGCGGACCTTCAAGAGCAGCCGCGATCCTGAGTTCGCGCCAAGCTCGCGGATATCGTCGGGCTGTACCTGGCGCCGCCGTGCCACGCGGTCGTGCTGTCGATCGACGAGAAGAGCCAGATCCAGGCGCTGGACCGCACTCAGCCCGGGCTGCCGCTCAAACCCGGCAAGGCCGCGACGATGACGCATGACTATAAGCGCAACGGGACAACCACGCTGTTCGCGGCGCTCAATGTGCTCGACGGCACCGTGCTCGGCCGCTGCATGCAGCGGCACCGCCACCAGGAGTTCATCCGCTTCCTGAGCGCGATCGAGGCGGCGGTGCCGGCCGGCAAGCTGGTCCACGTCATCCTCGACAACCACGCGACCCACAAGCACCCCAAGGTCACGGCCTGGCTCGACCGGCACGAGCGCTGGACCTTCCACTTCACCCCGACCTCCGGCTCTTGGCTCAATGCCGTCGAGAGCTTCTTCTCCGCCATGACCCGCCGCCGCCTGCGCCGCGGCGTGTTCCGCTCGCTGGTCGACCTGCAGGCAGCAATCCACCACTACCTCGCCGAGCACAACGCCAACCCCAAGCCGTTCGTCTGGACCGCAACGCCAGAAAAAATCATGGCCAAGCTGGAGCAGGTGAATGCGTCAGTGCACTAGCAGATCACCTTGAGGTTGACAGCAGTTCCGTGTCGGACGGCATCCGCCGGCAGCGACCAGTTGCCCGGCCCGATTGCCCGTGAGCCGTCGGACAGCGTCAAGAGCCACGCCACCAACCTCCATCATCTGCGCGACAATCTTCCAATAGGAATTGTTCCGCACCACTAGGCCGTCGCGGAAGGTATAGAAATCGCAGCCCCTCACCTCGAGCCGGAGGCCCTCTTGGGTGGTGCCGGTGAGGGTCCATTTCGAGATGCTGGTGTCGGCGTCGACGAAATGGGTGGCGTTGCCGTAGTGGACATCGGGGAGGCCCCGGAAGCGGCCCGCGAGGGCTTCGCGAACGGCGGTTTTGCCTTCCGCGCGCGCTCCCCGGGGTTCGGATCCCGCGACATCTCGAGCACGCGGTTATCGGCGAGCTTGGTCGCGAAGTTTTGGTAGGCGAGGTCGATCGCGAGCGATGCCGCAGAGGCCTCGAACAGCCGCACGGTGGCCGCGAGGTCGGTGGCCGATCGGACCGGCGATCTGGAATTCAGTCTGGGGCATGGCATCCCGCATCACGGCACGCTATGCACGACAATGGCATCTGAAGCCGCGACCATGGCTGCCGACGACGCGGCGCCGTCCAGCAGGCGTGGCGATGGGGGTTTCTTGACCGGTCCAGCCATCGGATTGCGCGGCCGGCCGCCATAGGATATAATTCCGACGACCGCCCCTCTCTCGCAAGATGCGCCGGTATGAGACACCATTCGCGCCATCCCCTGACGACACGAACGATCTATCTCAGGTGCACGTCCGAACCCAAGCGCCATTCCGTCGGAACCGGCTCTCTGTGCCAAGGCAGGCGCCCAACTCGACGTTCGAGAACGCACGAACGATTTGTGCCACGTGCACGTGCGAACCCAAGCGGCCTTCCGTACGGACCGATGCTCTGCGCGAGGCCGGCACCCCGAACCCGATTCCCGAAAGCGCACGAACGAACCCACCACCGCCGAACGAACCCACCACCAAGATCGCGCCCCGGTACGCAGGCGAAACCGGGCGGGCGGTCGAATGAGCGATATGGCGCAAACGAGTTCCGCCGCGGCCCGCGCGAATCCCGACGGCTCTCGTGGCGCTGGCGCCCTGGCCCCCAGGTCATGTAAGAACCGTTCACATCCTTTCGGACGATGGCATGGAGCGGCGCGGCTATCATCACGGCAATCTGCGCGAGGCGCTGATCCGCGCGGCGCTCGGCCTGATCGCGGAGAAGGGGCCGGCGGGGTTCACCTTCGCGGAGGCCGCGCGCTCGGCCGGGGTCAGCCCGGCCGCACCCTATCGCCATTTCCGCGACCGCGACGATCTGATGGCCGACGTGGCGCGGCAGGGCTTCACGCGGTTCGAGGCCATGCTGGGCCGGGCCTGGAACGATGGCCTGCCCGACGCGCTGACCGCGTTCGGCCATATCGGCAAGGCCTATCTCGCCTTCGCGCGGACCGAGCCCGCCTACTATTCGGCGATGTTCGAATCGGGCGTGCCGCCCGACGCCCATCCCGACCTGCAGCAGGCGGGGGACCGCGCGTTCGCGATCCTGAAGACGGCGGCGGAAGCGGTGTGCCGCCGGCTGCCGCCCGGCCGCAACCCGCCGCCGCTGATGGTGGCGCTGCATCTGTGGTCGCTGGCGCATGGCATCGCCGCCCTGTTCGCCCGCGGCGACGCCGCCCGGCGCAAGCTGCCGATGCCGGCCGAGGACCTGCTGGAGGCCGGGCTCCTGGTCTATCTGGACGGGCTCGGGCTGAACCGGGCCGCTTGACAGACCGGCGGCGGACCGATATGTTAATGTTCATAACATTCACTTTGGAGGCTCGAATGGCCTTCGTCGCCAAGCTCGACGAGTTCGGCAAGCCGGCCTGGATCGCGCTCGCGGTCCTGGCCTTCTGCGTGTGGTGGCCCCTGGGTCTGGCCACCCTGGCCTTTGCGATCGGGAGTGGACGGATGATCTGGATGCGGCGCAGCCGGTTCGGCAGCTGGCACAATCTCGAGCGCGGCTGGCGCAGCCGCTGGCGCCGCTGGGATGCGGGTGCTGGACGGCAACCGCGCCTTCGCCGAGTACCGCGACGCGACCCTGCGCCGGCTGGAGGAGGAGGAGCAGGAGTTCCGCCACTTCCTCGACCGGCTGCGCATGGCCAGGGACAAGGCCGAGTTCGACCAGTTCATGGCCGAGCGCCGCGGCGGCGACACGGGTCAGCCGACGGCGGTCTGATCGTCGCGGTCGCGGGGAGACGCCGGCCGCGTTGACGGTGGCAGCAACTCGGCTCAGCCTCAGGCTGTGATCCGTCGCCCACTCCGGACGGCGGGTATCAGTACCGGGGCGGCCCGTGAGCCTGGTCGGCACGTTCGTTTCCGCACCGTGCGTCGGACCGCCGGCAGCCCCTGGCACTCGGCGGGTCGCGGTCGCGCTGACTAGCCATCCTCGGCAGCTGCACCACCTACACCGCCAAGGAGTCGCCCGCCGCACGACCGGAATCGATGCCGTTCATGCAGACCGAGGGCACGGTCGTGGTCGGCGTCGACCCCTATGTCCGGGCCGACCGGTCAGAAGCGGTCTTCGACGCCGACCTGATGGCGGTGGCCGTGATCCCGCTGCAGGTGGTGGTCCGCAATTTGGGCGAGCACCCGGTGCCGATCCAGGTGCGGAACTTCCGGCTCGTGCTGCCGGGCCAGGAGGTGGCGGGGCCGCGGCCGGCCGCCGAGGTGGCGGCGCTGATCGTGCAGGGCAACGGCGCCGCCAGCGGTGCGTCGACCGGGATCGGGATCCTGGGCGGGCTCGGCGGTGCGATCGGCAGCATCGCCGCGAAGGCGGTCGGCGGCGCCGTTTCCGGCGGCATGGGCAGCTCGGCGCAGGATGCGGTGGCGGCGCGCCGGGCCGACTACATGCGCAAGGAGCTCAAGGACGTCGTGCTCGGCCAGGGCGAGGCGACGCGCGGTTTCCTGTTCTTCCGGGTGCCGGACGGCATGCCGGCGTTCGATCAGGCGACGCTGGTGCTCGACCTCCCCGCCGATGGCTCGAGGGCCGGCAGTGTCAGGGTGACGGTGACGGGTCTGGGCTCGCGGGCGGGGGCGGAACCGGGGAGGTAGCCGGCTCATCGCGCCCATTCGGGGTCGCCGGTGAAGGTGATGGTGAGCCAGCGGTCCGGGCTCTCGCCGCCGATCAGGGAGCCGACCTCGTCGCGGATCGCGTCCAGGATGCCGATACCGGCGAGCTTGAAATCCTGCGGCAGCACGAAACAGATCTCGATCTGCTGCGAGCGGCCGATCTTCGCCGCATAGGTCTCGAAGCCGATGAAGCCGTGGCGCGCGGCGGTGGCCCGGGCCACGGCCTCGACATGCTCGACCAGCTCGCGCGGGGCCATGAGCAGGATCTCCGAGACGGCCTGGCGCACGGTGCCCAGCGGCATCGGTGCGATGACCAGGCAGACCAGCGCCAGTGCTGCCGGGTCGACGTAGGGCGCCAGATGATCGTAGGCCGAGCCCTGGAGCAGGTGGCCGATCGCGAAGGCGAGGAGAAGGGCCGCCGTGATCGCCCCCGACATCGCCCAGGAGCGGGCGTCGAGCCCGACGAAGGCCGAGCCGAGCCGCCGGTTAGCCCGGCGCTCGTAGCCGAACATGGCGGCGCAGACCAGGAGTGTCACCACCGCATAGCCGATCGCCCAGTCGAACTCGAGCCGCCGGCCGCCATTGAGGATCAGGCCGATCGCGTTGGCGAAGGCGTAGATCGCGACCGTGGACAGCAGGATCCCGTTGAGCGCCAGCACCATGGGCTCGAGATGCCAGAACCCCATCCGGAAGCGCCGGTCGCGGCGCTGGCCCACGGTGTCGTGCATGATCCGCCGCGACACCACCAGCGCCAGCAGGCTCATCAGCGCGTCGATCAGCGAATAGGCGCCGTCGAAGATGATCGAGAACGAGCCCGACAGGATGCCGAACACCATTCCCAGTGCCGCGATGCCCAGGGTCGCGGCGATCGAGTGCCGCAGAATGGTCTGCTCGCCGTGCATCGGCACCCCGCCACCGGTTCCACCGCCACGATCCGCCGCGGCTCGGCGGCTTCGGCGCTGAGGTTACTCGGGTCGCGCGGCGACGTCGCCTCCAGCCTCGGTCGCGAGCAGGTTGGGGCCGATGCGGTTGGTGCCCGCCATTCAGGCCGCCGCGGGAGGTGCCATCACGTCTTCACGCGGTTACGCGCATCACCGAACGCATAGGGTCCGGGCACCGCAGGCACGTGAGACCCGGCACGCATCGAGCTGTCGCGGGTTTTCGGGTCCATGGCCTGAAGCGCGAGCAGGCCGAAGAACACGAAGATCTCCGGCTGGCCCGAGATGTCCTCGCCGAACTGGACGGCGGTGAAGCGGCTGACGAACAGCATCGCGACCGCCAGCAGCATGGGGTCGGCCCGCAATCGCTGCACGGTGAGCGGCCGAATGGCGACGTAGAGGAAGAACAGGAACAGGGCGAGGCCGACGAACCCGGTATCGGAGAGCACCTCGAGAAAGATGTTGTGCGGCTGCGTGCCGGAGATCTCGTTGTGCGAATAGAGTGGCGAGAAGCTGCGTACCCCATGGCCGATGAACGGCGCCTGGGCGATGAGCTTGACCGCGAAGGCGTAGTAGGCGAAGCGGTTGGGGCCAGTCAGCATATCGGGATCGTCGGCCTGGTCGAGCACCTTGCCCATGCGGGCGACGCTGTCGACGCGGTGCCCCGAATTGATGACGGTCACCAGGATGGCCCCCGCCACGATCAGGGCTAGCGGGAGGAGCAGGGCGCCGAGCTTCATGTTGAGACCGGAGCGGCCGACCGGAGCGAAGGCGACGAACAGGTATAGAGCACACGGAGTGGCGACGGAAAGCATGGCGCTTCGGCTGCTCGAAATCAGAATGAATACCACGCACACTATCAGTAATGATCCGGTAAATATTTGTTGAATCGAAAACAAGCGCGCACGCAAAGCCAACACTATCAATATGACTGCACCGTTGGCGGCCGCTCTGCCCCAGCTGTTGTAGACGCGTGGACCATTTTCCCAGCCAGCAAACTTGAACGAACCATAAACAATATAAATATGGATCCCAAGTAGAGCGATCAGAACAGAAAAACCGATCATCAATTTAAGAAAACGCAACATCCGTTCGCGTCTATGGGCGACGATCATCGCGCTTGCCATGAGACACCACAAATTCACCGTATCGACGATCTTGAGATACTCCCAGACCAGGGTTCGTGACGGCGTCCACATGGAGCTGAGATTCACCCACGCCAGCCAGGGCAGCAACGCTGTCACCAGCAGGAGACCCGGCATGTAGATCCCCTCGCGCGCGATCAACACGGCGCCCAGCACGACGGTCAGACCGAAAAACAGAACCGTCAGATCGATCGGCAGCTTGGGCAGAATGAGCTCGAACTGGTTGGAGAAGAAGAAGGCCAGATAGACCATCTCGAACGAGCACACGTCGGACAGCAGGGTGCGCGGCGCAAAAAGCCCGGCGGGCTTCCGCCGGGCGGCCATCTCGGGAGCAAGCTGCGTCGTGACGGTCGGCATGAGGATCGCCATTCCGGCTGATGGGGATGTGAAGACGCGGGCCGCGGCCATCGGGTCGGCCGGGAGCCTCGACGGCGAGTCAGATACCCCGCCCGTCGATCGGCCGATCAGCGGACTTCGGGCAAGGCATACAGCCGTGCCCCATCGGAGCGCCTGCTAACACGCCGACGGGATATAGCGTCACCGAGTTCCCTCGGCAAACAGGATCCGCCGCCCAGCGCCCCCGCGGAAGCCGCACCAGGGACTCGAAACTGGCTCGGCGATCGATTCGAGCCACAGCGTGACGCCGCCCGATACGTGCCGTCGCCCAGCGTCCTTGACCTCCGGGCACCCGGGTGCGACCTGTCCGCCGTCGCATGGCGCACGTCCTGCGGCGCCCCCTGCGGCCCTCCCTGCCGGTCAATCATGAAACCGACTCGTTTCAGCCCGAAGCTATTGCAAGGACGCTTCGCGCGCCGGCTCACCCTGCTGTCCGGCGGCACGTTCATCGGCCAGGCGATCTTGATGCTCAGCTCGCCGGTGCTGACCCGGCTGTACACGCCGGAGCAGTTCGGCGCGCTCTCGGTGTTCACGGCGCTCAGCAGCATGATGATCGTCGTCATCACATTGCGCTACGAGTATGCCGTCCCCGTTTGCCGCGAAGTCGGCGATGCGCTGGCCGTCCTGGCGGTGAGCTGTATCGTCGTGACGCTGCTGGCCACCCTCATCGGTGTCGCGGTCTTCATCGGCGGCGATGCCTTTGCCGACAGGCTCGGGCTCGAGGGTTTCGAGAGCCTGATCTGGCTCCTGCCGCCGATGCTCTGGCTCTGGGGCCTGTCGCTGCCACTATCCGCGTGGTCGGTTCGGCAGGGCTCGTTCCGGCTGAATGCCGCAAGCAGTCTTGGCCAGTTCGCCGTCCAGGCGGTGGCCCAGGTCGCTCTGGGCCTCGCCGGCGGCGGCGCAGGCTCCCTGGTGCTCGGCTACGCGATGGGGCCGGTGCCGCGTTTGGCTGCGCTTTCGCGTGCCCTGAGCGCCGCGGATCGGGCCCGGATGTTCAAGCTGCCGTGGGCGCGGATCTGGGCCGCCGCGCGCGAGCATTGGCGCTACCCGGTGTTCTCCGGCAGCTCCAGCCTGCTGCAGAGCGCGTCGCAGATGCTCCCCGCGGTGTTCATCGCGGCGCTGTACGGGCCTGTAGCGGCCGGCCTGTTCGGGCTGACCCAGCGAATCATGGGTGCACCCGTGCGCATGCTGTCGGAGGCTGCGAGTCAGGTCTATCTCGGCGAGATCGGGCGCGCGGACGGGGTCTACATCTATCGTCTGTTCAAGCGCACGGCCGGCGCCTTCCTGGTGGCGGGCCTGCTCGGCGCGGCGCCGCTGGTGCTGGCCGGCCCGAGCCTGTTCGCGTTCGCCTTCGGCGAGCCCTGGCGCGAGGGCGGCGGGTTGGTTCAGCTGCTGGTGCCGATCTATGTCGCGCGGTTTGTGGTCGTGCCGGTCTCGCAGACGCTGAACGTGATGGGCCGACAGCACCTGCATCTGGTGGCGTCGCTGCTCAACATGCTGGCGCTGGCGGTCAGCTTTGGTCTCGGCGCTACCCTCGCTCTGCCCATGACGGCCACCGTCTTGCTCTATAGCGCGGGCTCGACGGCCGCGTTCCTGTTCTATCTCGGCGCCGCCTGGCACGCGGCGTGGCTGGCGGCGCGGAAGGCCGCGCCGCCAGTGACTTGATCCGCTATCCTAGGTCTTTCGCCGGAGGCGGCGGGGCCGCCGTGTAGATTGGGTGCGGTCGTCTGTCCGAGCCCGGTTCGCGTGATGGCTCATCAAGGGACCTTGATTCCCGACCACAACGCCTTGTAGCGGGCGATGCCGCGGATCCAGGCATCCCAACCGGCGGGGTCGCTTGCCTTGTCCTGCCAGGTATTGGGGTCCAGGTGGTTCGGGTTGAAAATCATGTCGCAGACGATCTGGTCCTTGTTCTCGGTCAGGAATTCGTCGAAGATTTCGTAGACGAGGTCGGCGACCGGACAGGCGGCGCCGGTCTCATACCGGGGTGACCATTCCGGAAAGCATACCGGCCGATTTGTGGCAACGGCTGCTTCCATTACTTCATACAGGCCATAGGTGAATCCCGGATCCGTACCTTCGTGATACTTCACCAGATCGGCACGGCTTTTCTGTTTTTTATTGGGATGATAGCTGACGGAGAGCACGTCGACGTTGTCCGGGCACCAGGACATGTAGGATCCGAGATCCTGGCCCTCGCTGTCATGAGCCGGCGCGTGCATGAACTTGATCATGTTGCCGTAGGTTGGCCCCATTCCCTCCCGGATCATGTCGATGGCGCGCTCCATGGCCGCCTTGTACCGCAGCTTTGATGCAGGAAACACGCGATACAGGTTGCTCTGGTTGTTCTCGTGATTTAGTCGATACATGAGATAGTCGGCCGTGTGGCCTTGCGGGTTGCGCGCCGGCTCGGTCAAGTTCCGCACCAGCCGGCGGCCCATGTTCCGGTATGCGAGGTCCCAGGTACCCGCGATGACCTCGTCGTAGAAGGAAAAGTCACCCGATTCGGTTGCCCGGTCGTCCGGCTGCAGGTTTGCCGTGTAGCACAGCACGGAGTTTTTTGGCATCTTGTTCCAACTCGTGGTCCAATTCGAGTTGCTTGCCGTCCAATTCAAAGCTCCGTCCGAGATAATCGTGTCGTTCGACGTGTCATATGGCCCACCAGTAAGCCGACGCATGTTCAGCTCAGTGCTATCCGGACCGAAATAGTTGTTCTTGAATGCGCCATTGGCACCTTCCATGATGCCTACCTCGCGCTCATACTTGCCACGGTTCTCGTTGAAGGCAGAGGCAGAGGTGAAGTAGTAGGATCCGCCGGACCTGCGGCCGTTCGCGCGAGCGGCTGGTCGCGGGAATGCACGCCACCAAGCGACTGGGACCGAGCTGACCTTCGCGCGGATGATGCTCGAGCTGGATTTCAGGCCGTCGGAGAGGGTGAAGGGCGCGGTGCCGATCACACCGCCGGTAGCTGGGGCCGTGTAGCGCACCTTGTTGGCGACGATCACGGTCGTGCCGCGGTCGGGTTGGCTGGGAACCGAGGCGGTCAGCGGCTGGCCGTCCGGATCGACGCCGACCGTCGCGACGTCGACGTCCGTGACGGCGCCGGCCGTGACGCTGATCTGGATCGGCCCCGCGACGGGGGACTGGTTGGCGGTGGTGGCGGTATCCTCCGCCCCGATGCCGTAAAACAGGCTCGGGGTGAGGTAGTTCAGAGCCTGCGTGCGCAGAGTCGCCTCGGGCACGGCCGAGGCCTGAATCCGCACCTCGTCGATCGCGCCCGACCAGAAGCCGGTGACCGGCGACCAGCCGATGGACAGCCACCCGGCAATGTCGATCTGCGTGGTGCCGGTGACTGCCGCCGGGCTGTTGCTGGGGATGGTCTGTGCGCCATCGATGTACAGCCGTGGCAGCTGGCCGCTGGCCCAGACGCCGGCCAGGCATTGCGCGGCGCTCGACTGACTGCTGGCTGCGGCCTCGACGTACGCGGCGCCGCCGGTGGTGCCAAGCTTGAAAGCAATCGTGCTGGCCGCGCCAGCGACCCGGCCCGGGTTCTGGTACGACAAGGCGAGGCCGAGCGCCGCGTCCGCCGCGGCGGTGGCCGGACCCGCGGATAGAAGCCCCCGGGTGACGCCGGTGGCGGCGGCCTTGACGACCATCTCGACGGTCAACGCCGACAGTCCGTTGGCCCATGGCTGAGTGGCGATCGCGGCCTTGCTGCTCGTTCCGTTGTACGAGCCCGCGCCACCGAGCAGGGTGCCCGAGCCGACGGCCGTAGGGGTCAGGGTTCGCCCCTGCCCGGTGCGGTCGGCGCCCGTACGGGCATTCCAGACGGCCAGGTAGTTGCGCCACACACCGACCGCATTGGCCTCGGCCACGGCGCCGGTCTTGCCGTAGTACAGCATGATCTGCGTGGCCGCGTTCGCGGGCAGCGAGGGGATGCGGACCCACGCCACCAGCCGGCCGGTGGCGCTGGTGAAGGTGTCCAGCTCGTGATCGAGCTTCCCACCGGCGACGGTCTCGAAGCGGATGTCGTTGCCCAGGGCGGACGTGACCTTGCCAGCGCCCAGTGTTTCGTCGACCAGCATGATGTAGTCGGTGATCGGCCCGGACCCGCTGACCGAGGCGGCGGGGATCAATAGCCGACGCCGGAACGAGTAGCCGTTGGCGTAGGTCGGTGGCGTGGCTCCCGTCACCGTAACGACGACCCCAGCCTCGGTCGCTGTGATCCCGTCGCTGACCTGATAGGTGAAGGTGTCGTTGCCGACAAAGCCGGCGGGCGGCGTGTAGGTCACCCGGCCGTCGGTGTTGACCGCGATGTGCCCTTGGATCGGGACGGTGAGCGCGGCGAGCCGCAGCGGATCGCCATCCGGATCGCTGTCGTTGGCGAGCAGATCCAACGTCACGGGCTGACCGCTCGAGGTCGCGCTGTCCGGGATGGCGACGGGCGGCCTGTTGCGCCGCTCGACGGCGATGCTCACCTCGCCGATTGCCGTGGCGCCACCTTCGTCCCTGATCGTGTAGGAGAAGCCGTCGGTCCCGACGAAGTCGGACTCGGGCGTGTACACGAAGCTTTGATCGGGTGTGAGCGTCAGGCTGCCATGGATCGGCAGGCTCATGCCGGCAAGGCTGAGGTCGCCGCCTTCGGGGTCGTTGTCGTTTGCCAGCGCATCGATGGTCACAGGGACGCCCGACGCGGTCGACACCAGATCGGCGGCCGCGATCGGCGGCGTGTTGCGTGCGATCACGGTGACGGTCACGCTCGCGGAGCCCGCCCCGCCGCGGCCGTCGCCGATCGTGTAGCTGAAGCTGTCGATGCCGCTGAAGCCGGGCTCCGCCGTGTAGCGGATCTTCTGATCCGGCTCGACCTGGACCGTGCCGTGGCCGGGCGCGTCGATGCCGATGATGCCGAATGCGTCGCCGTCGGGGTCGTTGTCGTTGGCGAGCACCGCAACGGCGACACTGTCGCCTGCCAGCAGCTGGGCGGTATCGCCGGCGGCGATCGGGGCCGCGTTCGCGCGCGTCACGGTGATCGTGACCTCGGCCGAGGCGGTCCCGCCAACCGGGTCGCGGACCGTATACGCAAAGCCATCGCTGCCCTCGAATCCGGCGGCGGGCGTATAGGTGAAGCTCTGGTCCGCATTGAGGGCGACCGTGCCGGCGACGGGTTGCGAGTAACCGACCACGGTGAGCGCACCGCCGGAATCGTTGCTGAGCACGGTGATCCCGATCGGCACCCCGACCAGGGTGCGTGCGGCATCGGCTTGGGCTATCGGCACGGGCAGGCTCCTTCAGATCTGATGGTCCAAACCCGTTATAAGTCTTAAGTCCTATTATTTGTCAATAAAAGCATATTGCCAGTTATATTCCTAAAATCCGGTTGATTTCAGGTTGATTCGCTCGACTCGAGTCCGAGACGCGCTCTATGGCTGGCGGGCGTTTCCTTCCCGCCACGCCATCGAGAAAATCGCGCGACGAATGGCGGTCTCCCGGTACGCTGGGGCCACGAACGGCCTGCGTCATGCTGCACTGCGCTATACCTGGGGGGAGACGCGTGTTAGCTACCTGACGGCTAACACGACCATCCGACGATCCTGAAGCCAGCCAATGAGCGGGAAGGTATGCTGCTCTACATCATGAGTCGGCCGCATAGCGGCAGCACGATTCTCGACATTCTGATGGGTAATAGTCAGTCCGTTGAGGGTGTCGGGCAGCTGGTGTCCGACATGGGCGAACTGGGCAACCCGTGCGCGTGCGGTGCCTCGATCGGCGATTGCACGTTCTGGCAGGCGGTCCGGAATGAGGTCGAGTCAGGCGGCATCAGCTGGGACGAGGCGGTGCGCGCCAGTGTCGGCCAGGCGCATGTCCGCCATTTCTGGCGGACCTGGCGTGCGGGTCAGGCGGACCTCGAATTGACCCGTCTCGCCGCGATCACGCGCGTCCTCGCTGCGGCGATCGCGAAGGTGGCCGGCAAACCCAACGTGCTCGATTCCACCAAGGAGCCCACGCGCGGCTTGTTCCTCGCCAAATTCGTTCCCGACGCACAAGTGATCCGACTGGTGCGCGACCCGCGATCGGCGGTGGCCAGCCACTATTGGCGGCTCAAGGAGAAGGGCTTCTATCATTTCCTGCGGCGCGATTGGCATGCGCCACGGCTCGCCCCGCTGTTCCTGGTCGTGGCCGCGGCGAGCTGGACCGTGGGCAACCTGCTGGCGGAGATCGCCGCGCGGGCGGCCCCCGGTCGGGTCATGCTGCTGCGCTACGAGGATCTGCGCGACGATCCGGCGGCGGCGCTGAGCGCGATCGGATCCCGCTTTGGCCTCGATCTGGCCGACAGCGTCGCCAAGGTCTCGGATGGCAGCCCGCTGGGCGTCCAGCACATCATCGGCGGCAATGACGTGCGGCTTGAGCCGGGGCTGCGCTTCGACCCGAAGCGCGAGAGCACCCGGCGCAAGCTGCCGCGCTGGGTCGAGCTGGTCACGGCCGCCTGTTGCTGGCCGCTGATGCACCGCTACGGCTATTCCCTGCGTATGCCGGCCAGGCCCGTCGCCGCGGCGCTGGCGCCCTCGAAGGATTTGATCGCCTGATGCGTAGATCGGCACTCGACGTCCTGGCCCCTGCCGGCTTCTTCCTGGGGCTGCTGGTCCTCGCCGTTGGCTACGGCTTCTTCGCGGGTCGTGAGGGTTGGTTCCCGGCCACCACCCTGACGCGCGCGGAAGAATCCGCGCGCGGCGTCTGGGAGGCCTATGTGCGCCCGCCGCCGTTCGACCGTCCGGGGCGAGCGGGCACTCCGGAGCGATCGATGGGCACGACGCATCTGCCCGACCGGTTGGCAGAGGGCGTGACGCTGGTCGTCGGCTACCGTCCCGACGGTTTCGGCGCCTGGATGATCGACGCCGCCGGCAACGAGCTGCATCGGTGGAACGCCACCTACAGTCAGGTGTTTGGGAAGGCGGCACCGCAACTGAAGTATCAGGCGCGCGACATCACGATCGCGTGGCACGGCACGCATCTGTACCCGAATGGCGATATCCTCTTCAATTTCCAGGACAACAGCTTTCCGTTCGGAAGCGGGCTGGTGAAGCTCGACAAGGACAGCAAGGTGCTCTGGACGCTGGATCGCAACACCCACCACGTCGTCACGGTCGAGCCGGACGGCACGATCTGGGTCGCTGCCCACCACTACCGCCCGGACGGCACGCCGGGGGTGCGAGGCCTCAAGCCTTGGTACTACGAGGACGAGGTGCTCAAGGTCTCACCCGAAGGCAAGGTGCTCGACGAGATCTCGATCCTCGCCGCTTTCGCTCAACGTCCCGGCACGTTCGGCATGACCTATGGCCCGGTCACCGAGGTCACGCAGACCGATCCTACCCACCTCAACGACGTCGAGCCGCTCCCGGCGGCGTGGGCAGCCCAGTTCCCCCTGTTCAAGGCGGGCGATCTGCTCGTGTCACTGCGCAACCTGAACATGATCGCCGTCATCGACCCGCACACCAAGCTCGTGAAGTGGCAGCTTTCCGGGTTGTTCGTGCAACAGCACGACGCCGACTTCCTGCCCAACGGCCACATGATGGTCTACGACAATCAGGGCGGCGATCCGGCATGCGGCGGCACGCGCATCCTCGAGATCGACCCGACCCTGCAGACCGTCGTGTGGAGCTATGACGGTTGCGGCGAGAAACCCTTCTACAGCCAAACTCGTGGCGTGGAGGAGGTGCTCGCGAACGGCAACGTGCTGACCATCGAGCCGCATGGCGGGCGGATCCTCGAGGTGACCGGCGATGCCAAGTCGCGGCTGGTCTGGGAGTATTACAATGTACTCGGGATGGTTGACGGGGTGCCTCGGGTTGGGCTTATCACCCATGCTGAGCGCTTCCGCCCTGAAGATCTGACCTTCCTCGCCGCCCCAAGCTCGTGACCCTGTGGGCGAAAACTCCCGTGGAGATGAAAGCATGCGCAATCTGACCCTTTGGCTTGGCCTCGCGCTGTTTACGTTGACGATCGCCGTCGCTGCCCCGGCGCAGGCCTATATTGGTCCGGGCGCCGGGATCACGATGCTGGGCGCGTTGTGGGGCGTCGTTGTGGCCGTCGCACTGGCCATCGGCGCGGTGCTGTTCTGGCCGATCCGTCTGTTGATCCGGAAGTTCCGCAAGCCCGTCCCGCCTGCGCCGGTCGTCGCGCGAGACAAGGCGTCCTGAGCACCTCTTTTTTCTGTTTCCTTTCATGCGCGTGGTGTCTCGCGCCTTCCGGCGAGCGGTTGGCGCATGAGGCAGGGCGCCGCTGACCCAGCCCCTAGCCGGTGATCCCACGACCGTGACCAAGACCAGCAGCGCCGACGCCGCGCTCGAGATGCCCCGTTGGCTCGACGCACTGGGCGGTTTCATCGACCGGACCGCCGGCTTCTGGCAGAAGCTCGGCGATCTCGAGAGCAGCGCCCATCGCGAGCAGCTCGACCAGATCGCGATCGATCGGCCATGCTACGTCGCCGGGATCGCACGGTCCGGCAGCACCATCCTGCTCGAGCTGCTGGCCGGTCGGCCAGGGGTCGCGACGCATCGCTACCGCGATTTTCCACCGATCTACACGCCGCTGTTCTGGAACCGGGCGTTCGCTCAGGTCTACCGCAGCGACGCGCCTCCCGCCGAGCGCGCGCACAAGGATCGCATCCTCGTCACCCCCGACAGCCCGGAGGCCATGGAGGAGGTGCTCTGGATGCGCTTCTTCCGCGACGCGCACGACGAGGCGGCGAGCCAGGTACTGGATGCCACGACCTCCAATCCAGCGTTCGAGCGCTTCTACGCCGACCATCTGCGGAAAATCATCCTGGTCCGCGGCGGGCAGCGCTATCTGTCGAAGGGCAACTACAACCTGACCCGCTTCGCATACCTGCTGAAGCTGTTCCCGGACGCGCGGTTCGTCGTCCCGGTCCGCGATCCGCGCTGGCACATCGCCTCGCTCATGAAGCAGCATCGGCTGTTCGATGCGGAAGAGCGCCGCGACCCGCGTATCCTGAAGCACATGCAGCGCGCCGGTCATTTCGAGTTCGGCCTGGACCGCCGGGTGATCAATGTCGGCGACAGCCAGGCCGCGAGCGCGATCGCCGCGCTGTGGCGCGACGGGCAGGAGGTGCGGGGCTGGGCTCGCTATTGGGCGATGCTCTACGGCTTTGTGCTGGCACAGCGCGAGCGCGATCCGGCGATCCGGCAGGCGAGCATGTTCGTGCGCTACGAGGATCTCTGCGATCAGGCCGAGGCGACTCTGGCCGCCACGTTCGCCCATGCCGGCCTCGACCTGGCACCCGGCGAAGCCGCGGCGATGGCGTCGCGTCTCAGTCAGCCAGGCTATTATCAGCTGGGATTCACGGCCGCCGAGGAGGCGATCATCGCGGAGGAGACCGGACCGGTCGCCGCCGCCCTGGGCTATCTGTGATCGCCGCGAGAGCTTGCCTGTTGCCGTTGCGCACCAGTCCCTCCCGCACTGCACCATTCTCCCGGCAGGCCCGTGTTGCGGTGCCGCAAACATTCTGGCCCACCAGGACTCTGCGTGATAGCGTACCGACATATGATTGAAGTGGGAGGGAACGGGTTGCGGGTTGCCGCTCCTGTGACAATCATCACAGCCGGCTAAGTCTCACTTCACCATAGCTGCGTTGCCAACGAGCGTTCGACCTGGTGTGGCCGGACGCAGCGAAAAAGGGATGGAACGCGCGGATGCTGTCGGATCTCTCCGGCCTGCGCACTGGTCTGGCGCCGCGCCGCAGCTCGTTTGGATCGGTGCTGGCGTTGCCGGTGGCGGACGGTGTGACGTTGCTGGTGTGCTTTCTGCTTGGCGGACTGGTGAATTTCTCGTTCGACAACGTGACCGAGGAGCGGACGCTGATCCTGGCGGTGCTGGGGACGGGCTGCCTGGTGATGTTCCACCATTTCGGTCACTACACGCGGCGGCGGCAGCTGTGGCAGGAGTTCGGCGACATTGCCGGGATCGCGTCGGTGGCGCTGCTGTTCGACCTGGCGCTGCTCTATCTGCTGAAGGTGAATTTCTCGCGCGTCTGGGTGCTGTCGAGCTGGGCCCTGCTGGTGCCGGCGGTGCCGCTGGTGCGCCGCCTGGTCAAGCAGGCGGCGCTGGAGCTGGGCCACTGGCTGCAGCCGACGGTGATCGTCGGCACCGGCCCCAACGCGCGCGAGATCGCGGCCGCCTACGACGCGCGCAACAACCATCTGGGCTACCAGGTGCAGGCGTTCTTGGACCTGGCGCCGGAGGCGGTGGAGGGGTCCTTGCGGGTGGGCGGGCGCGACATCCCGGTGCTGCCGCTGGACGCGCGCAGCAAGGAGCTGCCGGGCTGGCTGGGCCAGCCGCACGTGGTGGTGGCCCTGGAGCTGGACGAGATGCTGGGCCGCGAGGGGCTGATCGAGAGCCTGTCGTTCTACCATGGCGACATCGACGTGATCTCGCCGCTGAAGGGGCTGCCGATCAACAACACCCGGGTGACGCATTTCTTCTCGCGCGACATCCTGAGCCTGCGGATCCACAACAACCTGGCGCGGCCGTGGCCGCAGCTGGTCAAGCGCGGCTTCGACCTGTTGGCGGCCTCGGCGCTGCTGCTGTTCATAGCACCGCTCTTGGCGCTGGTGGCGGCGCGGATCAAGCTGGTCGACGGCGGCCGGGTGATCTTCGCGCACACCCGGGTCGGCCGGCACGGCCGGCTGTTCCCGTGCTACAAGTTCCGCACCATGGTCGCGAACTCGGCCGAGGTGCTGGCCGAGGTGCTGGCCGACGACCCGGCGGCGCGTGCCGAGTGGGCGCGCGACCGCAAGCTGCGGCACGACCCCAGGATCACGCCGATCGGCCGCTTTTTGCGCAAGACCAGCCTCGACGAGCTGCCGCAGCTGCTCAACGTGGTGCGCGGCGAGATGAGCCTGGTGGGTCCCCGGCCGGTGGTGCCGGACGAGCTCGAGCTGTATGGCGACGCGCGGATCTACTATCTGCAGGTGCGCCCGGGCCTGACCGGCCTGTGGCAGATCAGCGGCCGCAACGACATCGACTATGAGCGCCGCGTCAGCCTCGATGCCTGGTACGTCCGCAACTGGACCTTGTGGTACGACATCCTGATCCTGTTCCGCACCCTCCTCGTCGTCCCGGGACGGGGCAACGGCGCCTACTGAGACGGGCGTTAGCCGACCAGGGCCTCGGCCTCGATCTCGACCTCGTATTCTCCGATCAGGCCCGACACCTCGACCAGCGAGTTGGCCGGTCGGACCTCGCCGAAATAGCGGCCATGCGCCCGGGCGACCTCCTCCCACCGGCTGGCGTCGCGCACGTAGATCCGTGTGCGCACCACGTCCGCGAGCGTGCCGCCGAGCGCGCCGATGCTGGCCGCGATCTTGTCCAGGATGTAGACGGTCTGGGCGTAGGCATCGCCCGGGCAGACCACCTCGCCGCTGCCGTGCGTCGCCGTGGTGCCGCTGACCAGGATGCGGTCGCCGGCGCGGACGGCGCGACTGTAGCCGCAGATCGGCTCCCACATACTGCCGGAATCGATGTGCAGCCGATCCGTGCGGCCAATCGCCGGCGCCACCCGGTAGACCGGCGGGAAACCGCTCAGATGATGGCTGAGATCGCCGGACGCGGTCAGGAAGGGCGGGCGCCGGTACTCGTCGCCGCAGTCGCCGGGGATGCGCCGGGTGTGGGCCAGCGCCGCGTCGATCCGGGCATGGTCCTCGGCATCGAGCGCGAACGTGAACAGACGCAGATTGTCGGCCCGATGCTCGCGCTCGCCGGGCCTGGCGCCCACGATCACCGCGGCCACCGCCGGCTGCTCGAGTACCCAGCGCACCGCGACATTGGCGACCGAGACGCCATGGCGGCGCGCGACCTCGGCCAGTGCCGCGAGCACCCCCTGCAGCACGGGCCAGCCGCCGACGGCGTCGATGAAGCGCTTGTACTTCATCTTGCTCCAGTCGCCGATCTCCGGTGCCGGCGGTTCGGGCACGCCGACCCAGCGGTCGGTGAGGAAGCCGCCGGCCAGCGTCCCGTAGGCCAGCAGGCCGATTTTGTGATGCCGGCAGAAGGCGCTCATCGCCTCGCCGGCGCGGCGGTCGAGCAGCGAGAAACTGACCTGATTGGCGGCGATCCGGATACCCTGGCCGGCCAGCACCCGCAGATGGTCGGTGTCGAAGTTCGTCACCCCCAGATGCGCGATCCGGCCCTCGCCGCGCAGCACCATCAGTTCGCGCATCGCATCGAGATAGGCCGGATGCTGGAACAGCCACCAATGCAGCTGCAGCAGGTCGATCCGATCGACGCCGAGGCGGGCGAGGCTGCGGCCGATGCCGGCACGCACCACGTCGCGGGTCATCTCCCCGGGCATCGGGCACCATTTGGTGAACACGGTGGGCCGGGCAGTCCCGGCCGGAAGCCGGCCGAGCAGGCGGCCGACAATGTCCTCCGCGCTGCCGTAATGGTCGGCCATGTCGAAGCTGTCGAAGCCTGCCGCGACGTAGTCGGCCAGCGCGTCGGCCGCCCGGTCCTGGTCCAGTGGGCCGCCGTCGCGCTCCATGTCGGCCACCTGCCACAGGCCGGTCACGATCCGGCTGATCTCGAGGCCGGGCGCCAGCTCGTGGCGGTCCGGCCGGGTCACGTACTGCGGCATGGTTGGGCCTCCTTCGCGCCATGCTCATCGATCCCGGCAATGGCGTCCAGCGGTACGGGCCGGATTGGCGGCCTGGGGGCGAAGAAGGCGAACTCGTCCGGCGCCTGCCCGGTCCGCGCCGCCAGCAGGCCGGCCAGCAGCGGCCCGCAATAGCGGCCCTGGCAGCGGCCCATCCCGGCTCGGGTCAGGCGCTTCACCGAACCCAGCGCATTGCCGGCGTCGGCCATCGCCATCTCCACCTCGCCCAGGGTCACCTCCTCGCAGCGGCAGACGATCGTCCCGGGGTCGGCCAGGTCGAGGCCCGGGTAGGGCGCATCAAACAGTTGCCACAACGCCTTCTGGAACCGGTGCTGGCGGGCAAGCTCGGCCCCGGCGCGGTTGGTGCGCGGCGACCGGCCCAATGCCACGGCGGCAGCGTGTCCGGCGAGCACGCCCTCGGCCTCCGCGGCCCGCGCGCCGCCAAGGCCACAGCCGTCACCGACCCCAAACACACCTGGCACCGTCGTGTGGCATTCGGCATCGCGCACGGTCACCAGATGCCCGCGTCGTGAGTCATAGACATGGTGGCAACCTAGCAGGCGCAGGATCTCGTTCGCCGGCAGGAAGCCGTAACCCATCGTGACGACATCGGCGGTCAAGGCCAGCCCAGCACCCACCGCCGGTCCCAGCCGCGCGAGCAGGCCGTCCGCCTGGCGCTCGACCGACCTCAGCACATGCCCGTACAGCAGCGGGATCCCCGCCCGACGCAGCTCGCGCAGATAGCCGGCACCATGTGCGACCAGCCGCGGCGCGGCCAGCGCCATTCGGGTCAAGGCACGAAGCGAGCGAGCGCCCGGCCGCGGCGCCAGCTCGGCGACCGCCACGATCTCGGCGCCCGCCCGGTGCAGCTCGCAGGCGACCTGCAAATTGAGCGGCCCGTTCCCGGCCACCACGATCCGCCGCCCGGCCAGCACGCGGTAGCTGCGCAGCAGCGTCTGCGCGGCGCCCGTGGTCATCACGCCGGGCAGCGTCCAGCCGGGCACGGGCAGCGCCTCTCGAAGGCCCCGGTCGCGACGATCAGCTGCCGCGGCCGGATGGTCCGGCCGCCAAGGCTGATCGTGCACCTGGATCTCGAGCGGCAGCGACGCCCCCCACACCGCTCCCGTTACCACGGTCACACCGGCGGCCCGCACCCGCGCGATCAGCTGGCGGCCTGCAGCGAACTGCGGGTCGTCGAACGGTGCGACCAGCGGCTCCAGCGGCTGCTTGAAATATTGGCCGCCCGGGGCCGGACGCTCGTCGACCAGCACGACCGCCACGCCCGCCTCCGCGGCAGTGGCGGCAGCGGTCAGTCCGCCGGCGCCGGCGCCGATCACCAGCAGCTCCGGCATCAGGGTCGGCTGGGCGACCGTCTCCACCTCGCGCGTGTCGTCGAGCCTGGGCGGAAAGCGCTGCGTGCGGGCCGTCAGCGGGCCTTCGACCTTGGTCATGCAGGCGCGCTGATTCGGGCGACCGTCGATCTCGACCAGACAGTCCTGGCAGACACCCATGCCGCAGAACAGGCCGCGAGGCGCGCCACGCCGCGTCGTACGCAAGGTCGTGACGCCGGCTGCCGCCAGGGTCGCCGCCAAGGTCTCGCCGCGCCGGGCGGCAAGCGGGTGGCCGTCGAAGGTGATCGTGATCGCCTCGCCGGACGCAATCGCGCTCGCGGTTGCGCGCATCCGGCTGCTAGCCGCCGGGCTCGTCGTGCGCGCGCGCCCGCAGGCGGGCCATCAGCATCCGGTCGCGCCAGGCCACGCGCGCTGCCCAGTCCGCGAGATCGAGCTGCGCCCGCCGGGCCGCGACCACCTCGGCCACCAGCTCGGCACTCCACGGCTCGCACTGACCACGCTCGGCACCCATGCGTGCGTAGGCCGGCCCCATTCGTTCCGCATGGGCCGCGATGCCGCCGCGCGTATTCAGGTCCACGGTTTCGAACGGCCCGAGCACCGACCAGCGCAGGCCCAGCCCATCGCGCACGAGGCGGTCGATATCGGGCACGGTCGCGACCCCGTCCCGGACCAGCGCATAGGCCTCGCGCAGCATTGCACCCTGCAACCGGTTGAACACGAAACCTTCCACCTCGCGCGCGACCCGCACCGGCTCGATGCCCGCGTCGCGCAACAAGCGCTCGGTGCGGCCCACAGCCGCCGCGGACGTGAACGGGGCCGGCACGATCTCCGCCACCCGCAAGAGGTAGGGCGGATTGCCGGGGTGGACCACGAGGCAGCGCTCGCGGCCGGGCAGCCCCACGGCCAGCGTCGAGGCGGTCATGAACGAGGATGAGCTGGCGATAGGGCAATCCGCCGGCGAGCAGGCATCGAGGTCGGCGAGCACGGCCCGCTTCAGCTCCAGCTGCTCGGGCACGCACTCCTGGATGTGGCCGGCACCGGCGACGCAATCGTCCAGGTCAGGCGTGGCGGCAACCCGGGCCAGAATGGCGGCCGGCGCCTCGGCCAGGAGCCCGAACTCCTGCAGGTCTGCGAGTCGGGCGCCAATCTCCGCCCGTGCCGCCGCCAGCCGCTCCGGTGCCGTATCGTGCAGGCGCACGGGTCGCCCCGCCGTGGCGAAGACGATGGCCCAGCCCGCGCCGATGCTGCCGGCACCGACGATGGCGACTGGCGCGGCGTCGGCGGAAGGGTCGTCCAACGGCGCCATCGCTGCTCGTCTCCCATGCATCCCGGTGCCAACGGTAGAGACGGCCAGAAAGCTGCGTCAACGCCTAAGCCCGGCATCGGCCTTGCCGGGTGCCGTCCACGCGTGCACGACTGCCACATCAAATCGGCAGGGAGCCGCCATGCACGATCTCGCCGGCAAGACGGTCCTGCTCACCGGGGCGTCGAAGGGGATCGGCGCTGCCATCGCTGCGGCGGCGGGTGCGGCGGGTGCAGCCGTGATCGCGCATTACGGCACCGATCGTGCCGGTGCCGAGGTGGCCACGCGCGACATTCCTGCCGCGCGCCGCCTTCTGATCGGCGCCGACCTCGCCCGCAGCGACGAGGTCGACCGGCTGTGGCGCGAGGCCGCAGGCATGGCGTGGCCAGGTCGACGTGCTGATCAACAACGCCGCCGTGATGCGGCTGGCGGGCGGAATCGAGGACGACGAGGACGCCTGGGACCGGGTCTGGGCCGAGGCGCTCCAGGTGAACGTGCTGGCGCCCGCCCGGCTGATGCGCCTCGCCGTGCGTCACTATCTGGCCAGCGGCGGCGGCACGATCGTCACGATCTCGAGCTGGGCCGCGCAACGCGGCCCGGGCAACCCGGCGCTCTTGGCCTACGCCGCGTCCAAGGGCGCGGTCCTCGCCGCCACCAAGGCCATCGCGCGCAACTACGCCAAGCAGAACATCCTGGCCTACGTCGTGGCCCCGGGCGTGGTGCGCACCCAGCTTTCGGAGATCGCCTCGGCGGCGACCGGTGGCGAGGCCGCGGTCACGGCGACGCTGGCCATGGGCGAATGGGTGCCGCCCAGCGACATAGCGAGCCTGGTCACGTTTCTCGCCAGCGGCACCTGCCGTCACCTCACCGGCGCCACGCTCGACGTGAATGGCGCCAGCTACATCCGGTGAGCGCCTACTCCGCCGCCTGCAGCCGCTGACCGTCGAGACGAGCCATCAGGGCGTCGAGCTCGGCCATGATCGCGGTCAGCTGCGCGACGCGGCCGACACCTTCCTGGCCCAGCTCCGCGAACGTGGTCAGGGGCGCCCGGACGTCGCCGACCGGATAGCCGGCCGCAGCGGCCAGGGCCTTGGAATAGCACTGGTGGCCGTAGGTCGGATGGCCCTCGTTGATGATCACCTGCATCCGGTTGATGACCCGCTCGATCTGCTTGGCGTCCTCGAGGCGGCCCTCGGTGATGAAGTCGCAGATGCGGTGCGAGGCACGCGGGATGTAGTTGCCGTAGGGGTTCACGTAGCCGATGGCACCGTAGAGGTACGACTCGACGATCCGCTCGCCGGCGAACACGTTCATGACGCCGTCGGTTTCCTCGATGATGTCGTAGACGCGGGCCATGTCCTGGCTCGCCTCCTTGATATAGCGGATCTGCTCGAAAGCTCTCGTCAGCCGCGCCACCAGCTTCGCCGGCATGTCGACGTTGGTGGTGAACGGGTTGTTGTAGAGCATGATCGGGATCGTGACGGCCTCGCAGATGGCCTTGTAGTAGGCGAAGATCTCGTCCTCGGTCGGCGTGTAGTAGTAGGGTGGGACGATCATCAGCCCGTCGGCACCCAGCTCCTGCGCCTCGCGACTGTAGCGCACGGCGTTGGGCGTATAGGCGTTCATGGTGCCCACCAGCACCGGGACGCGCTTGGCGACCTGCCGCACGGTCGCCTCGACAAAGGCGCGGCGCTCGTCGTCGGTGATGGTCAGGAACTCGCCGGTGGTGCCCAGGATGATCAGCCCGGGCACGCCTTCGGCCAGCTGCCAGTCGACGAAGCGGCGCCAGGCCGCCATGTCGATCGCCTTGCCGTCCTCGGTGAAGGGTGTGATCGTCACCGTGTAGCTGCCGCGGAACTGCGCCGTCATGATCGCCTGCCCTTGGAATTGCCGGACCCTTGCTGGCCGGAACGATAGGTTGCGAGCCGCGGCCGGGCAAACCGAAACCGGCGGCCGGGCGTAGCAGATCACCCATGCGCACCGATGTCCTGGTGATCGGCGGCGGACTGGCCGGCACCGCCACCGCCTACTACCTCGCCCGCGAAGGCGTCGACGTCCTGCTGGTCGAGCGCTTCGACCTCAACACGCAGGCCTCCGGGTCCAACGCCGGCAGCATCCATGCGCAGATTCCGATGGAGCCGTTCCTGACCAAGGGCGAGGCATGGGTCCGCGGCTTCGCGCCGACGATTCCGCTGATGCTGGCCTCGATCCGCCTCTGGTCGGGGCTCGAGGCGGAGCTGGGCGCCGATCTCGAGGTGTCGCTGCGCGGCGGCCTGTGCGTCGGCGAGACCGACGCGCAGATGCGTGCCATCGAACGGAAGGCGGCGGTCGAGCGCGCGCAGGGCTTGCCGGTCGAGCTGCTCGGCCGGGACGAGCTGCGGCAGATGGCGCCCTATCTCGCCCCGACCATGATCGGCGGCGCGTTCTGCGGGATCGAGGGCAAGGCCAACCCGCTGGCGGTGGCGCCGGCCTTCGCCAAAGCCGCCCGCCGGCATGGCGCCCGGATCCGATGCGGCACGACGGTGCAGGCGATCGAGCGCGGCTTCACCGTCACGACCAGCGACGGCCCGATCACGGCCCGGCGCATCGTCAACTGCGCCGGTGCCGAGGCCGGCCGGATCGCGGCCATGGTCGGGCTGACGCTGGCGATCGAGGCGCATCCGATTCAGGTCAACGTGACCGAGCCCGTAGCACCGCTGATCCCGCATTTGGTCTATTTCGCGGGCGAGCGGCTGACGCTGAAGCAGGCCCGCTCGGGCGGCTTCCTGATCGGGGGCGGCTGGCCCGCACGGTTGGACCCGACGGGTCGGCCTTTTGCCGACCCGGATTCGGTCCGCGGCAATCTGCGCGCCGCGATCCATGTCGTTCCGGCCCTGCGCGGAGTGCAGCTGCTGCGCACCTGGCCGGCTCTGGTCAACGGCACGGACGACTGGCGCCCGATCCTGGGCGAGCTACCGGGCGTGCCCGGCATGTTCATCGGCATGTTTCCGTGGCTCGGCTTCAGCGCCGGCCCGATCGCGGCCCGCTGCGTCGCCGACTGCCTGCTCGGCCGTGCGCCGGAGGTCGATATCCGTGCGTTCTCTGCTCTGCCCGGCTAGCGGAGTACAACCCGCAGGGCGGCACCGAGCGCCAGCAGCCGAGCCATCTCGGCTACCGAGCGGGCGGCCGCGAAGGCACCCAACGTGCCGCCTAGGGCCGCCAACGCGAGCCCCGGCACCAATACCAGCAGCAGGACGAGGTTCGCGCGCAGCACGGCGCGTTCACTTCCGGCCTTGGTCAGGCCGGCTTGCAGCAGTGTGGTCAGGTGCTGCATCAGGAACCACGGCAGCAGCCAGCGGAGCACGCTCGCGGCGGCTGCGTATTCGGAGCCGAACAGCGCCGGCAGCAGGCTCGGTGCCACGAGACCGAGCCCCAGCGCGATCGGGATCGCGAGGCGCAGAAGGTGCCGGGCCTCGACCGACAGCGCAGTCGCGAAGCGGCGCGGCTCTCTGGCGAGCTCGGGCAGGCGCGCCAGCGCGATCTGACCGGACGCATTGGCGAACAGCAGCGCCGCCACAAGGATTTGACCGGCCAGGTAGTAGTTGCCCGCGCCGGCGGCACCGAGCGACCAACCCACAACCAGCAGATCGGCACTCAGCTGGGCCTGGTTGGTGATGGTCACAAACGCCAGCGCGGCACCTCGGTGCAGCATGTTCGCGCGCGTCGGCACGTCGCCGGGGTGCTGGATGGGGATGCGACGCAGCGCCGTGCAGGACGCCAGCGCCGACAGCGCCCATGCACCAAGGTAGCAGCACGCCAGCAAGATCGGGGTGAGGTCGGCGCGATACAGCCCGACCAACGCCAGGAACGCCAGCGGCCGGACGAGGAGGAGTATGGCGGCCAGCGCTCCGCGATCGTCGACCAGGGCCAGCCAGTCGAACTGCAGCGCGATCGGGACGATCGAAAGGGTGACGAGACCGATCAGCAGCGCATCCTGTGGCCGAAGCAGCGCCGCGCCGAGCGTCACCACGGCCACGGTCACGAGTGTCAGCGCCAGCCGGAGTCCGAGATAGCGGCCCAGCAGCTCGGGCAGGGCGGCGGCGGCACGGGTCGCCTCGGTGGTCACCACGCTGCGCAGACCGAACTCGCCCACGTGCAGCGCGTAGCCTTGTACCGCCAACGCCAGCGACCAGCTGCCGAGCTGGTCGGGGGTCAGGGCGCGTGCCACCAGCAGGACCCCGGCGAAACCGAGCAGCGCGGCCAGGCCGCGGCCCCCGGCCAATGTGGCCAGCCGTCGCGTACCTGCGCCCGGCCACCATGCCGGGGCGGCCGCTGTCACCTGCTCGCGAGACGGCGATAGATGGTCAGCACCTCGCTCATCAGGCGGCCCTCGTCGAGTTCCTCCAGCCTATTGGTGGGCTGGTAGCGGCCCTCCTCGATCATCTGGCTCGCTGCGCGCACGCCAGCGGCCAAGGCCAAGGGCGTGCTGTCGACGATGAACCCGGTACGGTCCTTCTCCAGCCAGTCGGCGACGTCGCCGACGTCGGTGCTGACCACCGGGCGCATCGCGCGCAGGGCTTCCTTGACGACGGTCGGCGACGCCTCGTAGCGGCTGGTCAGCAGCAGGATGCCATGCTCCCGCAACAGCGCCGGTACCTCGTCGTGCGGTACGGCACCGACCCACTGGATCTCGGCGGCGGCGGGGCTGCGCGCGATCAGCCGAATCAGGTCCTTGCTGCCTTCACCGCGGCCGGCGATCGTCAGCTGCCAGCGCTCGCCCCCCGCATTGAGCGTTTCCAGGGTCGCGACGGCCAGGGGAACATTCTTCTGATGGCTGATCCGCCCCAGGATCAGTAGCCGCCGCGCCAGCTCCGGGCAGGGTGGCCGGGCATCGACGGTCTCGAACAAGGCCTCGTCATAGGCGGCTGGGACGACATGCGCGCGCGAGAACGGCTCGGCCGCCACCACACGTGAGAGTTCGCGCCGGTCGCGGCCGCTGACGCAGATGATCGCGTCGGCCAATGCCGCCACCCGGCGCTCGAACGCCAGCATTACGCGGCGCAGCGGGGCCGCCAGCCGGCCGAGCCAGCCCTCCAGCACGCGCCCGGTGACGTTGTGATAGCTGACGAGCACCCGCCCGGGTCGCGGTGCCAGCACCAGCTTGGGCCAAGCCGCGTAGTTGCGGTGGAAGTGGAACACATCCTCGTCCGAGAACGTGTTGCGGTGGCACCAGAACCAGACCCAGAGGGCGAGATAGAAGCGCAGGAAGCCGGAGCCACGCGAGATGTAGACGATCTCGTCCTCGCTGACCGCGTCCTGCAGGCGGGCAGCGACCAACTGGAACGGCAGCTCCGAAGCGGTGAGCGCGCGGTGCAGGCAGCGGAAATGCTCCGCTCCGCCGCCCAGGTCCTGCGCCAGCGGATCGTTGTGGTAGAAGACGTAGATCATGGCAGGGCACCCGCTGCGAGCCGCTCCAGGCGATCCAGCACGGCGTCCGGCGGGCCGTCATTGACCAGCACCGGCAGGGCGAACTCCCGCGCCAGACGCTGGTACAGCGTCCGCCGGCGGGCGAAATTGCGATCCAGAAGCACGTCCGGCCGGGTCGTCCGGATCGCGGCCACCGGCCGGTCGAGCACCACGACCAGGCGCGGCGCCGGCAGCAGGCGCACGAGCCAGTGGCCGAGTGGGCCGAGCACCACCTCGTCCAGGCCTGTGTCGACGGCGAGGTCGACCAGCGTGTCGTAGATGCAGCGATCGGCCAGCACCACGCGCCGGTCCGCCGAACGATGATAGCGCCACCAGATGTCGAGCAGGTTGTCGATCACCTGCAGCCATAAGAACGGCCAGGCCAGCCACGGCCGTCCGGCAAAGTCGTGGTAGCCGGTGCGGACGCCGTCCAGTTCCTCCTTGCGGTTGTGGCCGGTGAGCCGGGTCAGGGCCAGGAACGGCTTCGACAGGTAGTTGCGGAACCGGGTCCAGACGTGACGATGCGGCACGGCGGCAGCGTCCATGCGGGCCTGCAGCGCGCCGAGGAGGAACGTCTTCCCGCCACCGTCGACCCCGGTGAGCGCCACCAGCCGGTAACGTGCGAGCCCGGCCGAGCCGGGGTCGAGCAAGCTGTCGACGGCGCCCGGCCAGTCAGTCCAGCTGGCGGCGTCGTGCGGCCGTGTCGGCGACCGCATCGCCGCCTGCAGCAGCGCCGCGGGCAGGGCTGCGGCCGAGCTGGCGACGATCCCGCCCAGGCGGCTCGCGATCTCGTCGACGCCGGGTGCCGCCAGCACGATTGTCGGGCGCCCGGACAAACCGGCTTCGATCACCACCAGCGGCACCTCCGAGATCGTGACCCTGAACGGCAACAGGAAGGCGTGGCAACACGTGAGCTCCGCGCGAAGCTCCTCTGCCGACAGCATGCCGACGCGACAGTCGATCCGATCGCGCTGTGGGCTGCGCTCGATCCGGGCCAGGAGATGGGCCACGGTGGCATCGCCGCTGTCGGGGCGGAGCAGCATTGCCAGCCGCCCGTCGAGCCCACGGGCGACTGCCTGCTCGAACGCAACGAGCGCCAGATCGGCGCCACGGGTCGCCAGGGGCGGGCCGAAATAGGCGACGCGGAACGGCCCTTCCGATGGGGGTGGCGGGAGCAGCGCTGCCGAGTCGACCTGCGGCCTGAGCAATCGACCGGGCGGCAGACCGAGGGCCGAGTACCGCTCTCGTGCGGCCTGGCTCAGATAGATCAGCTCTGACGCCCCGGAACGCAGCAGACCGGCGCGCAGAAACGCACCCGGCAGGATCGCGTTGAGCAGCGGCAGGGCCAGCAGATTCCGCTCGCGCGCAAGCCCGGGCACGCCCAGCCGCAGCAGCTCCCGCAGCCGCAGGCGTGGGCTCGCCATGAGCAGTGAAACCGGGGCACCGAGGTCGAGCCGGCGCAACCGGGCGAGCTGCGCGGCGCCAGTCACCATGAACACACGATCAACCGGCACGCGGGTCAGGACGGCGCGCAGCTCGGCGCTGGCCTGACCGTGCGTAAGCAGGGTGCTCAGGGGCTCCACGGCGTAGGGCGTGCCCGACATCGGCCCAGCCAAATCGGTGAGCAGCCACACTTCGTGGCCCAAGGCACTCAGCCCTCGCGCGATCCCGTCGGCGATGTGCCAGGGCTGCCGCCGGCTCCGCTCGGCCGTGAAGCCGCTGCATACGACCGCGAACCGCCGCGCGGCTTGTGGGGCCGGCTGCAGCTGGATCATGCCGCACGTTCCTGCCGCAGTCCGTAGACGGCCTCGAGCTGGTCGACGACCCGCTCCCAGCAATACCTGCCCTCGACCAGTGCGCGCGCCTCACGGGCTCGGTCGGTAGAAGCCTCCTCACCGGCGAGCGTGGTCTCGATCGCCACTGCCATGGCCGCCGGCTCCGGTGCGCACAGCTGCAGCGGCGGCCACGCGCCCATCTCAGCCGCGAGCCCCGTCGGGGTGCTCACCACCGGTGTGCCGCAGGCCATCGCTTCGAGCAGGGTCAGCGGTCCGGTCTCGTAGTCCGCAGGGTTCACGAAGCAGGCGGCCTGGCGCAGCTCGTCGCGCACGTGGGCACGGTCGAGAAAGCCCGCGAAACGGACGCGGGCGGTGATCCCGAGTGCGGCGGCATGTCGGTGCAGCGCAGCCTCCAGCGGCCCCTCGCCGGCCAGAGTGAGCTCGAGCCCGGTCCGTCTTGGCAGCCGGGCGAAGGCGTCGAGCAGCCGGAACAGACCCTTCCGGTACCCGAGCCGGCCGACATAGAGGACGCCCGACCCACGACCCGATGGCGGGCCTGGGTCGAAGAATTGGGTATCGACACCGTTAGGGATCACCCTTGGTTGTCGGCCCCGCAGCCGGTAGGAGGTCGCGAGCTCGTTCCGGACCGCGTTCGACACCGCGACCACCGCCATGGCGCGGTCGAGATAGCCCTGCTCGTAGCGGCAGCTGAACAGACGCGCATTGGCCTTGATCAGCACCGGGCGCAGCCCCGGCTCGGCGATCGCACCGGTGTCGCACAGCATCGGGCTGTGAAACGTCGCGACCACTGGCAGGTCGGTCGGCAACGGTGGCAGCAATGGCAGGTGAACGTGCAGCAACTCGGCCCCGTCGGCCCCATCACGCAGCCAGCCGGCCAGCTCGTTGCGAGCCAGCGCATGATGGAAGGGCTGCACGGGGTAGTACGGAAAATGGCGGACCAGCAGGCCCGCCACCATGCTCTCCCCCCATGGCGCGAACGACCCGCCCCGGGCGAGCACGGTCACTTGGTGGCCGCGACCCTGGAGCCGCCGGCACACCTCGAGGATATGGCGCGCGATGCCCTCGCGCGGCGGGAACTGGTTGTTGGTGAGAAACGCCAGACGCATCGCCCGGCCTCATACCGGTGCCAGAGCGCCGCCGCCGGCGATTGCCACGTCCGACGTCCAGAAATAGTCCTGGCCGCTCAGCCGTCGGGCCAGCCCGCGCGGCAGCCGGTGCCCGGCCAGACCGACACGATAGCCGAGCAGGCTGGCGGCCAGATGGGCGACGATGCCGGGCAGCTCGGTGGGCGCCTCGCGCCGGGCACGTCGCAGGACCGCAGCGGCGAAGCGCCGCCCACGGGGCTCGTCGCCCTCGCCGGCAAGCAGCAGCCAGTCGTAGATGCGGCGGCTGTAGCCGATGTCGAACTGGCGGCGGAAAGCGTCGGCCACATCGTACGAGTGGCAGTGCTCGACCTCCGCCTCGGCCACGTAGGCGATCCGCTCGCCCCGCGCGAGCAGCTCCGCAACCGCGATCGTCTCCTCCGACACCAGGGTCGGCTTGAAGCCGCCGATCCGGTCGAGAGCCGCGTTCGACCAGGCGGCACAGGCGTTCGAGCAGAAGCGAAGATAGCTGCCGTGCTCCGGCCAGTCGGCCGCGCCGCGGATGTGGCTGGCCGCGGGGTAGTTGAACTCACGGCCGACTTGCTCGAGGAAGCTGGCGTCCCCGCCCGCCACCTGTCGACCGTAGGCGACGGCGGCCCTCCCCTGACGCAGCGGCTCGGTGAGCCGCTCGATGAAATCTTCCTGCCGGGGATAGGCGTCGGGGCTCAGCATGACGATGATACCCGTGCCGAGTTGTCGACGGGCCAGCTCGCGGGTCAGGCCGTGATTGAACGCGGGTCGGGCCACGGTCAGCGTCTCGGCACCGAGCGACTGGGCCAGTTCCACCGTGCCGTCGCCGGACGAGGAGTTGACGACCAGCACGCGGGGCCGCAGCGGCGAGCGGAACAGGGGCGGCAGGCAATGTTCGAGATGCTCACGCGCGCAATGGGTGACGACGATCACGCCGATCGAGGACCCTGCATCGGCCTGCCGTTCCTGCATCGCCATCGCCGCCCGCTCCGCCTTCGGCAGACCGAACGGTCCCGGTTGCCAGAAGGCGATGATCTATCAACCTATGGTAGATTTCAATGGATATTTGTTGGAAAAGATGGCGATCTCAGGCGGCGCGATGCTGGCCCGGATCGAAGTCCGGGTACGCCGCATCCCGGGGCGACAGCAGGCTGGGCCGGAACGGCCAAGTGATCGCGAAGCCGGGGTCGTCCCAGCGGACAGCGCGTTCGCGGATCGGGTCGTAGGCGGCGGTGACGAGGTAAAGCAGCAGAGTCGCGTCGGTCAGTGTCAGGAACCCGTGTGCGCAGCCCTCGGGCACGACGACGACGCGCCGGTTTTCCGCTGTCAGCTCTATCGCGGCATGTTGGCCATAACTGGGCGACGCCGGCCGGAGATCCAGCACGACGTCGTGCAGGGCGCCCTGAAGGCAGGTCACGACCTTGGTCTCGGCGCTGCAGCCCAGCTGGTAGTGCAGCCCGCGCAGCGTGCCGGCCTGCGCGGAGAAGGACAGGTTACCTTGAGCGATTCCGGCGTCGAGGCCGAGGCCGGCGAGCTCTTTCCGGCAGAAGCAGCGCGCGAACGTGCCGCGCGCATCCGTATGCGCTTCGGCCTGCAGCACCAGCATGCCGGGCAGCGGCCGCGAGATCAGACGCATGTCAACCCTTCCAGGGCGCGGTACCGGCCTCCCACAAGCCCTGCACCTCCTCGCGATCGCGCAAGGTATCGACGCAGGACCAGAAGCCCGGGTGCCGGAACACCTGCAGCTGGCCCTCGCTGGTCAGCCGTTGCAGCGGCTCCCGTTCCAGCACGCAGCCGTCGGCCGCCGACACGTAGTCGAGGAAGCCGCGGCGGAAGAAGAAGAAGCCGCCATTGACCACGTCCTCGGTGCGGCGCGGCTTTTCGGTGAAGCTGGCGCTGCCGTCCTCGTGCAAGGCAAGACGGCCGAACTGCGACGGCGGCTGGACGCCAAGCACCGTGCCCAGCCTGTCGTGCCCGAGGTGGAAGCTCAATTCCGCCGACAGGTCGGCATCGGTCAGGCCGTCGCCGTAGGTGACCCCAAAGTGCGTGGCTTCGCCGAGATAGCGGCCTGCGGCACGGGCCAACCTGGCGCCGGTCATGGTGCCGATGCCGGTGAATGCGACGGTCACTTCCCAGGCGGGCAATCGCTCGCGCTGGTGGTAGCTGATCGTGCTGTCGGCGAGGTCGATCGTGAAGTCGCTGTTGAGTGCCGCGAAGCTCGCGAAGTAGCCGCTGATCACCTCGCTGCGGTGGCCGGTGCAGAGCACGAAGCGGCGAAAGCCGAAGCGGCCATACCAGGCCATGATATGGAGCAGCATCGGCTTCTCGCCGATGTCGAGCATGGGCTTGGGGCGCATCGCCGAGCTCTCGCCCAGCCTGGAGCCAAGCCCGCCGCACAGCACGAAGATCGGGACCTCGGCGGGCTCAGGCGTAGGCATGGAGCTGCTCTGGGCGGGACGGCAGCGGATAGCCCGTGCGTGCTTGCCCCGGCTCGATCGCTGTGAAGGCATGGATCTGGTCGACCAGCCAGCGCGTGCCGCCCTGGCGCAGGAGCGCCCGGTAGCCGTCGACCGCCCAGCCGACGGCGTCCTCGGTCGTCAGCCGCGGTCGCCAGCCGAGCCAGCGCTGGGCCTGATCGGAGGACAGCAGCAGCAGCGGTACCTCGATCGCGAGGTCGCTGGCGGCGGCACGCCAGCTCCCGGCCCCGAAGCGGTCCGCGGCCGCCTGGGCGACCTGGGCCGCGGTCCAGCACGTGTCCTGGTCGGGGCCGAAGTTCCAGGCGGTCGAGAACGAGGCCGGGTTCACCGCCAGCCGCTCGGCCAGCATCAGGTAGCCGGCCAGCGCGTCGAGCACGTGCTGCCATGGCCGCACGCTCTGCGGATGACGCAGGTCGGCAGGCTGATTCGCGGCGAAGGCGCGGATCAGGTCCGGCAGGAGGCGGCCCGGCGAGAAGTCGCCGCCGCCGATCACATTGCCGGCGCGCGCCGTGGCCAAGCCGACGCCACCATCCGGCGGGAAGAAGCAGCAGCGATAGGCCTCGGTGACGATCTCGGCGCAGGCCTTGCTGGCGCTATACGGATCATGGCCGCCCAGGGCGTCGCCCTCGGCACAACGTCGATCGGGCCGCAGGTAGCATTTGTCGCTGGTGATCACGACGATGGCACGGGCCGAGGGCAGGCGTCGTGCGGCATCCAGCAGGTTCACCGCGCCCAGGATGTTGCTCTGGAAGGTCGCCACCGGGTCCTGTAGGCTTTTCAAGACCAAGGGCTGCGCCGCCAGGTGGAAGATCACCTCCGGCTGGGCCTCCCGCAGGTGGCGCGCGAGCAGCTCGCGGGAGCGCACGTCCGCGATCCGGCTGTGAATCCGCCGCGGGAGGTCGCTGGCCGCGAACAGCGACGGCTCGGTCGACGGCGGCAGGCCGATGCCGGTAACCTCCGCGCCCAGCTCGGCCAGCCAGGTCGCGAGCCAGGTACCCTTGAATCCGGTGTGACCGGTCACCGCCACGCGGCGGCCCGACCAGAAGAGTTGATTCGCCATGGTACTGTCCCTCACGCACGCGCCGGACGGCGTTCATCAACCGTAAGGCGATTATCTATGATCTAATATCGCATTAATGGAAAAAGCAAGATTCATCCACAGCCTGCGGCGGCCGTTGTCGCGTCGGGCCGGCCGGGCTAGCTCGGAAGCATGCGCGCACCCGTCGTCCACCATCCCGCCTATGTGACGCCGCTGCCGGCGTCGCATCGCTTCCCGATGCCGAAATTCGCGTATCTGCTGGCGCATCTGCGCCGTACCGGTCTGCTGCTGCCGGCGCAGGAGTTCGTGCCGGAACCCGCACCGCGTGCCTGGCTCGAGCTGGCGCACGACAGCCTCTACGTTACCGCCGTGCTGGAGCAGCGGCTCGACGCGGCGGCGATCCGGCGGCTGGGCCTGCCGCTCTCACCGGTGCTGGCGCTGCGCAGCCGTTGCGCCGTCGCCGGGACCGTGCTGACCGCCCGACTGGCGCTGGAGCACGGCGTCGCCTGCAATACCGCCGGCGGCAGCCATCATGCGTTCGCCGGCTTCGGGGCCGGGTTCTGCGTGTTCAACGACGTCGCCGTGGCGGCCCGGGTGCTCGCCGCCGAGGGTCTGATCCGCCGTGCGTTGGTGATCGACCTCGATGTGCACCAGGGCGACGGCACGGCGGCGATCCTCGCCGGCGATGCGAGCGTGTTCACGCTGTCGGTCCATTGCCGCGCCAACTTCCCGGCCCGCAAGCAGCAGAGCGACCTCGACGTGGCGCTCGACCCGGGCACCGGCGACGCGGACTATCTCGACCTGCTCGCCAACCTGCTGCCGCCCGTGCTCGACCGGGTCCGGCCTGATCTCGTGTTCTACAATGCCGGTGTCGATCCGCATGTCGACGACCGGCTCGGGCGGCTGGCGCTCAGCGATGCCGGCCTCGCCGAGCGCGAGCGCTATCTGCTGGCGCTCTGCCGCCGTCGCGGCCTGCCGCTGGCCTGTGTCGTCGGCGGCGGCTACGCAGACGATCTCGACGTGCTGGCCCGCCGCCACGCGCTGCTGCACGAGGCGATCATAGCCCTGCCGAACTGGTAGCCGGGCTCAGAGGCGGACGATCTTGCCCGGATTGAGGATATTCTGCGGATCCAGCGTCCGCTTGAGCGCCGCCATCACCGCGATCGCCGGCCCTGCTTCCTCCGCGAGGCTGTCGATCTTGCCGAGACCGACCCCGTGCTCGCCGGTGCAGGTCCCATCCATGGCGATGGCGCGCCGAACCAGGCGCTTGTTGAGCGCTTCGGCCCTGGTGAACTCGTCAGGCTGTGCCGGGTCGAGCAGCATCAGCAGGTGGAAATTGCCGTCGCCGACATGGCCGACGATCGGCGCCAACAGCCCCGATTCGGCGATGTCGGCGCGGGTCGCGCCGATGCACTCGGCCAGGCGCGAGATCGGCACGCATACATCGGTGGCCCAGCCGACGCAGCCCGGACGCAGCGAGAGGGCGGCGTAGTAGGAATCGTGCCGTGCCTGCCACAACCGATTGCGGTCCTCGGGCTTGGTCGCCCACTGAAAGTCCTGGCCGTCGCAGCCCTTGGCGATCTCGGCGGCCTGCTCGGCCTGCTCTCGGACCCCGGCCGGGCTGCCGTGGAACTCGTAGAACAGCGTCGGCGCCACTCGGTAGCCTTCGAGCTTGGAGTACCCGATGCAGCCCTCGCATCTGCAGCTCGTCGAGCAGCTCGATCCGTGCCACCGGTATGCCGGCCTGGATCGTCGCGATCACCGCCTGCACGGCATCGTCGACTGTAGGGAAGCTGCAGACCGCGGCGGACATGGCCTCGGGCACGCCGTACAGCTTGACCGTGACCTCGGTGATGATCCCGAGCGTCCCTTCGGAGCCCACGAACAGGCGGGTGAGATCGTAGCCGGCCGACGACTTGCGGGCACGGCCGCCGGTGCGGATGATCTGTCCGTCGGCCAGGACGACGGTCAGGCCCAGCACGTTCTCCTTCATCGTGCCGTAGCGGACGGCGTTGGTCCCCGACGCGCGCGTGGCCGCCATGCCGCCCAGGGTTGCGTCCGCGCCGGGATCGATCGGGAAGAACAGCCCCGTGTCGCGCAGGTGCGCGTTGAGCTGCTTGCGGGTGACGCCGGCCTGCACCGTGGCGTCGAGGTCCTCGGGGTGCACCGCCACGACCTCGCCCATTTGCGTCAGGTCGATCGAGACGCCACCGGCGACCGCGGCGACGTGGCCTTCGAGCGAGGTGCCGGCGCCGAACGCCACCACCGGCACGCGGTGCTCGGCGCAGAGCTCGACGATACGGGCGACCTCCTCGGTCGAGCGCACGAAGGCCACCGCCTCCGGCGCCTGCACCGGATGGTGCGCCTCGCCGCGGCCATGCTGCTCGCACAGCGCCGCCGCGGTCGTGAACCGATCACCCAGGAACTGCCGTAGCGCGGCGAAGGGGCGGGTCCGGTCAACGGTTGCGGGCATTTGCTGGGTCCCAGCCTGTTCAGCAGTGCTTAAGGACCGCTGTTGTAGAACGGTCGGCGTGCGGTGGCCACGCATCGCCGGTCGCTGCGACATGCCACACCAGAGCCACGGCTTGGGACCACGCGCATATCAGGATACCGAGATGATCCGGAACCCGATTCTTGGCCGGCCGGCTTCGCCTATCGTCCGTCCACGTCGACGCGTGCCGACGACGAATTCATGACATGGAGCGGACACACATGGCTGGCGAACTTGACACGAATGCCGGCGCGGCGCCGGCGGAACAGGCGATCAACGATCAAGCCTCGAGTCTCGAGCGACGCGAGGCGCTGCGTCGCTTCGGCGTGTACGCCGCCTGCGCGGCGCCTGTGCTCACGGTGCTGATGTCCTCGCGGCAGAGCGAGGCCGGCGGCTTCATGCGCAACAGCGCCGGCCGCAACGGCGGCAGTGGCGGGCCCATTGGCGGCGGGGGTGCTGGTGGCGGTGGCGGCATTATCGGCGGCGGCGGCCACGGTGGCGGCGGTGGTGGTGGGGGCATTATTGGCGGCGGCGGCCACGGCGGTGGCGGCGGCGGTGGCTGCGGTTTCTCCTGCTGAGATCCAGTAATCGTGCGGTCGGGAGATCGGCCGGGGCGGCGCCCCGGCCGGCCTTCGTTCCAGCCCTGCCACCGCTCTTGGGCGGTGCCCGACATCGAGGTGGTGCGTGCTGCGGATCGTGTCCTCGCCTCTGGATGAGATGGCCCTCGTCGCCGCGCCGGCCACCGGCGCGGTCGCTGTCGTCGACGCCACCGCCAGAGCAATTCTCGAGGGCCTAGCCGATGGCCGCGACGAACATGCGCTGGCCGCCGCATGTGCCGAGGCCAGCGGAGTGACGGTCGCCGACGCGCTCGGTGAGGTCGTGGCTCTGCGCCGGGCCTGGGTCGGCCTCGCGACCGCACGCCGGTCGACCCGCTCGCCAGCGCCGCCGGCAAGGTCGTCGCGCCAACCGTCGCTCGATACGGTCTGCCGCGTCGGGTCCGCGCTGGTGCGGCTGCGGATTTGGCCGCCTAGGCTCGCGGCACTGCTCGCAGCGGTGACCGCCCATTGCCGGTCCGAAGACGACGGCGGACATGACTCAGACGGGATTTCGACGCTCGAGGCATGGCGCGTCGGCGGGCGTTACCTGCTGTTCCAGAATCACCGGCACCTCCTGACCACCGATAGTCTGATGCTCGCGCGCAGCGAACTGCTGCGCTGGCTCGTGCTGGTGAGCCATCCCGAGCGCGCCTGGGTGGCGATTCTGCATGGCTCGGCGGTCGCCGGGCCGAATGGCGCCGCACTCCTATGTGGCACGAGCGGTGCCGGCAAGAGCACGCTGACGGGCTTCCTGCTCGCCTCCGGGCTGGACCTCGTGACCGATGACTACGCGCCGCTCGAGGTCGGCAGCCAACGCCTCTGGCCGGTCCCATTCGGGCTCAGCGTCAAGGAAGGCAGTTGGCCCTTGCTCGCACCCCACTTCCCCGACCTCGCGACGACGCCTGTCGTTCGCACCCGCCAGCGCCGCCAGCGCTATGTCCGCCCGCTCCGGATGGCGACCGAGCCGCAGCTGGCGCGATGCCTCGTCTTCCCGCTCTACCAGCCCGGGGCCGGCGTCGAGCTGTTCGCACTTCGACCGGGCGAGGCGCTGGCGCTCTGCGCACGCAGTGGCGGTTGGTACGAGAACTCACGCGAGCGGTTGGGAGAATTCACGGGCTGGCTCGCCCGCATGCCCGCCTACGCGCTGAGCTATGGCGACACCGCCGGCGCCGTGGCCGCGGTGCGCCGCCTGCTCGCCTGCTAGAGCCTGAGATCAGCATGCCGCCATTCACCTTGTTGCGCCGGCTGATCGATTGCTGGCTGAACCGGGGCCGGGTCGCACCCGACCTCGCCCAGGCGATCGCGGACCCGGCAACACCCTGGCCGCGGCTGGTGACACTCTCGGCAGTGCACATCATGACGCCGGCCATGGCCGCGGCGCTGGCCGATCCGCTGCTCGCGGTGACACTACCCGATGATCTGCGGGCTTATCTGGCGGCGATCCACGAGGCCGCCACGACGCGCAGCCGGCGGCTGCACGCACAGCTTGCGCACGTCGCGGCGGCACTGAACGGGATCGGTATCGTGCCGGTGGCCCTCAAGGGAGCCATCCGGCTGGTCGACGGGCTCTGGCCCGATCCCGCCCTGCGCTTCATGCACGATCTCGACCTGCTGGTCCCGGCCGAGTGCCTGGCGCGCGGGCAGCGGCAGCTGATGGGCCTGGGCTGGCAGCTCACCGGCACCCTCGACGATGGCGAAGGTCACCATGTCGCACTGACCCATCCCGACGCGGACGCTCGGGTCGAGCTGCACCATATTCCAGTGCCGGCGCCGGACGCCACGCTGCTGCCGGCGGCTCGCATGATCGCGCGTGCGCGGCCGATCATGGTCGGCGACGCCAACGTCGCCCTGCCGGCGCTCGAAGACCAGCTGGTCCATCTCGTCGCGCACGGCATGGTGCACCACGCTTTCCTCTACAATGGCCGGTTCCTGCTGCGCGATCTGGTCGAGCAGGCGCTTCTCACGCGGGTGGCCGATCCGCAGGACCTCGTGCGCGCGCGCGGGCGGTTCGCGTCGGTGGGTCTCGAGCGCGCTTGGGATGTCAGCGCGGCGCTGGCCGCCCGCTGCCTGCCCGAAAGCACCGACCGGCCAGCACGCCGGGATCTCGGCACCCGGCTGCTGGTCGACCGGATGCTGTTGCAGCAGCGCTCGCCCACGATGATGACGCTGCTCGGGCCGATCGGTTGGTCGGCTGCGCGGACCCTCGGTAGGGCAGCCGCCA
Organism: uncultured Alphaproteobacteria bacterium; assembly: GCA_963798145.1. GTDB lineage: Bacteria > Pseudomonadota > Alphaproteobacteria > Geminicoccales > Geminicoccaceae > Benzoatithermus. The sequence goes on along the minus strand of CAWCSG010000013.1, from coordinate 109,889 downwards.
AGCCCGCACCGGCCGGCGGAGGGAGTTCGATCCAGCATGCCGCGGAACGTTTGCTGACGTTTCGCCGCAAGACGCGGTGGTGAGCAGGCCGCTACAGAAATCCGACCGCCCAATTCTCGAACCTCCCTGCCGGGCCAGCTGGCATCATGAGCAAACGCTGGCCGACTCACGCGAACGCCGCCATACCGATCCGATGGTACGGTGATTGCAAGCGGTCGAGAACAACAGGCGCTGACACGGGCACGGAGATCACGGCATGAGCAGATGGGCGGGAGCGATCGCGGGGTTGGTGGCGGTGGTGGCGCTCGGCATGAGCGGCCCCGTCATGGCCCTCGACAAGGTGACGTTCGGTACGAACTGGAAGGCGCAGGCCGAGCATGGCGGCTACTATCAGGCGTTGGTCGACGGCACCTACGAGAAATACGGCCTCGACGTGACGATCCGGCCGGGCGGACCGCAGGTCAACCACATCCAGTTGCTGGCCGCCGGCAAGATCGACTTCAACATGGGCGGCAACCTGTTCGAGCAGTTCAATTTCACCCAGAACAACGTGCCGATGGTGACGGTGGCCGCCATCTTCCAGAAGGAGCCGCAGGTCCTGATCGCCCACCCGGACGCGGGCGTGAAGGAGCTGGCCGATCTCGACGACAAGACGATCTTCATCTCGAACGACGGCCGCCAGAGCTACTGGCTGTGGCTGAAACAGGTCTATGGCTTCACCGACGATCAGCTGAAACCTTACACCTTCAACCCGGCGCCGTTCCTGGCAGATACTAACTCCGTGCAGCAGGGCTACGTCACTTCAGAGCCGTACGCGATCGAGCAGCAGGGCGGCTTCAAGCCGGTGGTGCTGATGATGGCCGATTTCGGCTACGACACCTACTCGACCACGATCGAGACCTCGCAGAAGCTGGTCGACGAGAATCCGGACCTGGTGCAGCGCTTCGTCAACGCGACCATCGAAGGCTGGAACAACTATCTCTACGGCGACAACAAGCAGGCGAACGAGCTGATCAAGAAGGACAATCCCGAGATCACCGATGAGCAGATCGCGTTCTCGATCGCGGCGATGAAGGATTATGGCATCGTCGACTCGGGCGACGCCCTGACCCTGGGCATCGGCGCCATGACCGATGCGCGCTGGGAGAGCTTCTTCACCAAATCCACGATCTGGGGCGTCTATCCTGCAGACCTACCCTACAAGACCGGTTATACGACCAAGTTCGTCAACCAGGGCCATGGCCTCGAGCTGAAGAAGAAGCTCACCGGTCAGTGAGCCCCGTCACGGCGCCTCCAGGCGCGGCCGCTGCACCGCCGCTGGTCGCCTTGCGCGGCGTCGACAAGGTGTTCACCAACGGCACCGTGGCGCTGGCGGACCTCGATCTCGCCATCGGCCGCCGCGAGTTCGTCAGCCTGCTAGGCCCATCGGGCTGCGGCAAGAGCACGGCGCTACGGCTGATCGCGGGGCTGGGGCGGGTCAGCCGCGGCCAGATCGAGTGGCCGCACGGCGAAGGGCTGGGCGACATCGGCTTCGTCTTCCAGGAGTCGACCCTGTTGCCCTGGGCCACGGTCGCGGACAATGTCTGGCTGCCGCTGCGGCTGCAGGGCCGCCCGCGCCGGTCGGTGGCGGCGGAGGTCACCGAGGCGCTGGCGATGGTCGGCCTCGAGAGCTTCGCCCGCGCCTATCCGCGCGAACTCTCGGGCGGGATGAAGATGCGGGTCTCGATCGCCCGGGCGTTGGTGACACGCCCGAAGCTGCTGTTGATGGACGAGCCGTTCGCGGCGCTGGACGAGATCACCCGCTTCAAGCTCAACAACGATCTGCTGCGGCTGTGGCAGGGCCAGAGCTGGACCGTGATCTTCGTCACCCACAGCGTGTTCGAGTCGGTCTATCTCTCCAACCGCGTGGTGGTCATGGCGGCGCGTCCGGGCCGGGTCGTGGCAGAAATATCGGTCGACGAACCCTTCCCCCGCGACGAGGCGTTCCGGACCTCGGCTGCGTACAATGCATACTGCCGCGAGGCCTCCGCCTTGCTGCACCGGGCGATGGGCGAGTGAGCGGCCTGTCCACGATGCGACGCGCGGATGGGCCGGCGACCCTCGCCGCTCCTGCTGCCGCGGCCGACGACGCTGGCATCGAGCGCTGGTTCCGCTGGGTGGCGCCATTGACCCTGGCCGGCCTTGCGATCCTCGGCTGGGACCTGATTGTGCGATTCAACGCGATCCCGCCCTACATCCTGCCCGGCCCCGGCCTCGTCCTGAGCAGCCTGATCAACGACTGGGGCACGCTCTGGCCATCGCTGGTCGTGACCCTGAAGATCACCTTCATGGCGCTGCTGGCCGCGATCGTCGGTGGCGTCGGTCTCGCCGTGCTGTTCTCGCTCTCACGCTGGATCGAGCTGTCGCTGTTCCCGTTCGCCGTGATCCTGCAGGTCACCCCGATCATCGCGGTGGCGCCGCTGCTGCTGATCTACGTCGACAACACCTATGTGGCATTGCTGCTCTGTGCCTGGATCGTGGCGTTCTTCCCGATCCTCTCCAACACCACGCTGGGCCTGAACAGCGCCGATCACAATCTGCGCGACCTGTTCCAGCTCTACCGCGCCTCGCGCTGGCAGCAGCTGCGCCTGCTCCGCCTGCCGTCCGCGATGCCCTACTTCCTGGGCGGCCTGCGCATCGCCGGCGGGCTGTCGCTGATCGGCGCCATCGTCGCCGAGTTTGCGGCCGGCACCGCCGGCACCGGCTCCGGTTTGGCCTACCGTATCCTCGAAGCCGGCTATCGGCTCAACATCCCGCGCATGTTCGCGGCGCTGATCCTCGTCAGCCTGACCGGCATCGCGATCTTTCTGGCCTTCACGCTGCTGCAACATCTCGTGCTGCGCCGCTGGCACGAGAGCGCCCTCAGGCGGGAGCGTTGAGCCCCGGCTGCCCCTGCTGTGCTGCCCGAACCGCTCGGCACAAATTGCGCAACGAGCGGTCGGCGATGCCGAGCTCGTCGAGATGGGCCGTCGTGTTGAACAGATAGTCGGCACAGGCGCCGAGCGGCCCGCAAGCCGTGGCGATCGCCTGCACGATCGCGGCATGATCCAGGCGCCCGGCGTAACGCTCGTGCGCATGGTTGATGAGGAAGGTGATCGCCCGTCGCGGGCCATCTTGTGTGTGCACCACGACCCAGCCCGGGCGGTACGCCCCGGTGACCATCTCGCGCCGCCAGACGATCTCGAGCTCGTCCGCGATCATGTCCGCGGAGATCCAGTAGACCACGCCACGGCAGGACCCGCCGCTGTCCAGCCCCAGCATCAGACCCGGCTGCGCCACCGTCCCGCGGCCGAGGCTGGTCCACAGGCAGAACCGGCGATGATGGCCATAGATCGTGGCCACCTCACGGCGGACGAAATGAAATGCCGGGTTCCAGATCAGGGAGCCGTAGCCGAACAGCGCCAGATCCTCGCCGGGAACGTGGCCAGCGAGAATCGCCGCACGCGACTGCCGCAGCTCCTCCTCACTGAGAGCGCGCACCGGGTGGTCCGCGTCGGCGACCAGCTGCTGCACCCAGCCGTCGCGGATCTGCTCCCGGGTCAGCGCCATGGCGGCCCTCCGGTCAGGCCTCGCGCGCCACCGCCAGCTCGACCTGGTGCGGCGCCGGCTGGTCCGTCTCGGCTTCGTCCGGCGGCTCGACCACGCGGTCGACGCGATAGTCCTTGATGTCCTTGGCATAGGTGAAGGCCACGATCTCGCCGATCAGACCGACCGAAATGATCTGGATCCCGAGCACCACCATCAACGTGCTCAGGACCAGGGCCGGCCGATCGACGAGCGGCACGCCGAAAAATAGGCGGGCGATCACCAGATAGGCGGTGAACAGACCGCCCAAAGCCAGAACGGCGAAGCCGAACCCGCCAAAGAAGCGGAACGGTTTGCGCAGGAAGCGCTGCAGGAAATAGACGGTCACGACGTCCAGCAGCAGGCTGACGTCAAGCCGAAGTGGCCGCGGCGTCCGGTTGCCGGGGCGCACGGCCGGCAGGTCGAGCTCGCTGACGGCGAATCCCTGACCCTGGGCGAGCAGCGGCAGGAACCGGTACTGGTTGCCGTAGATGGTCAGCTCCTTGGCCACCTCCGCGCGCATCACCCGCACGCCACAGCGGACGTCCTGCAGCGTGGTGCCGAACAGCGCGTTGACGGTGCGCTCGAGCTTGCGCTGGCGCGGCGGCGACTGGTCGGTGCCGAAGATGCGCCGCGCGACCACGAGATCACTGGTGGCCAGCGCCTCCAGCAGCCGTGGAAGCGTCTCCGGTGCCACCTCGATCCGCGGGGTCAGCGTGAACACGACGTCGCCGGCAGCGTGCCGAAAGCCCACGGTCAGGGCGGCAGCCTCGCCAAACGGCGTCGCGAAGGACAGGATCTCGATCGGCTCGCCCGCGGCTTTCAGCGCGCGCAGCGCCTGCATCGCCTGCGGCATCGGGCCGTCGACCACGTAGATGAACTCGACCGGCTTGCCGAGGCTCGCCAGTGCCGGGCGATAGGCGCGGTAGGCCGCCGCGATGTCGGCGACATCCTCGGTCACGGCGATCACGGCGGAGATCAACTCGATACGCATCATCGGGCCTTACTTGAGGCTGGGCCGGCCAAGGCCTCGGCGGACCTGGCCGACATCATCAGGAATGGGCGGAAGCGGGCGGCGGTGGTGCCGTAGATCAGATGGCTGAGCAGCGCCAGAAACACGCTGAAGATCGACAGCGAGCCCAGCAGCACGCTCATGCTCGTGAACACCATGGAACTGCGCGGCGGATCGGCTGTCAGCAGGGTCAGGCTCGCGCCGAGGCAAAGCAGCGCGGCCAGCGCACCGAACCCCGACACGATGCCGAGCCAGGTCGCGGGCCGCCGGCTGAACGACAGGATGCTGCGGATCGTCACCAAGTCGACGAACACCTTGTAGATGCGCGAGAAGCCGTATTTCGACTGGCCGAACCGGCGCGCATGGTGGCGCACCTTGATCTGCGCGATACGCGGTGCGGCCAGCGAGGCCATGGCCGGGATGAAGCGGTGCATCTCGTTGTAGAGCGGGATGTTCTTGATCAGATCGGCCCGATAGGCCTTGAGCGAACAGCCATTGTCCTTGATCGGCACACCGGTGACCTTGCCGATCAGCCAGTTGGCGACTTTCGAAGGCAGGACCCGAGACCAATGATCCTGGCGGTCGTGCCGCCAGCCAACGACGAGGTCGTAGCCCTCGGCGATCTTCTCGAGGAACAGGGGAATGTCGCCGGGGTCGTTCTGCAGATCGCCATCCATGGTGATCAACACGTCGCCACGCGCATGGTCGATTCCCGCCGCCATCGCCGCGGTCTGGCCGGCATTGCGGCGGAACTTGACCAGCCGCAGGTCGGGGTTGGTGCGCGGCAACTCGAGGCAGCGCTCGAAGGTCCGATCCTTGCTTCCGTCGTCGACGAACACGATCTCGGTGCGCAGACCCAGCGGGCGAACGGCGGCGCAGATCGCTTCGTGCAGGAGTAGGACATTGTCCTCCTCGTAATAGAGCGGCACGATGATCGACAGGTCGCAGCGTCGCGCTGCTCGCTCTGTGGTCGGTGGCGGTAGACTCATCGCTAGCGGGTCTCGTCTTGGGTGTCGGCGGACCGTGCCCGTCGACACTGGGGTGACGGGCTGTCATCCGGCGCATGCTTGCGCTGGCCGGGACCGGAGCAGGCCCGCCTCGGTCACGCGGCGCCCGGACCTGATGCAAAAACCATACACAGCGAGCCGGCAGCGAGGAAGGCGACCCAGCGAGCCGGCCCACCAATAGTTGAGGCATGGTGCACTTCGGCACCATGCCTCAACCGGGGCGAGGATGTGCCGTAAAACGCTCCGGCGCATACCATCACCGCGCACCCTGCTCGAATTAACGAGCATGCTGGGCATACCGGGAAGCTCCGTGCCGCCGGACGTGCAATCGTGCCACAGCGGCGCCGCCCACACAACGAGCGCGGTTTGATCGGCTGGAGCCTGGGCAGGGTCGGCCTGCCCAGCAAAGCGGCAACCGTGCCCGGCGGGAGCACAGACGGATCGACTACGCGGCCGAATGGCAGCCCAAGCCGCACTGGCATCCTTCTTGCCAAGCGCCAGGGCATAATGCGTCTAGGGTTCCGGCCGTGTGGACGCGGCGTCAGGTCCGAGAGACGCACTCCCGCGGGCTGGCCCGCGGAGCCACGGCGGGACAAAAGCCCGGGAGACTCGCGCGGCCGGTGGCGACACCGGGGTCCTCGACGAGGCTCCATCCGGCCGTTCGGGTCTGCCCGTGCCAGCAACGGGAGATCGGCATGCGACCAACTCGGCGGCTATTCGGCACGCTCGCGCTCGCGGTGAGCCTCGTGCTTGGCGCGAGTCACGCCCAGGCCAAGGACAGCTTCAAGATCGCCTGGTCGATCTATGTCGGCTGGATGCCCTGGGGCTGGGCGGCGGACCAGGGCATCGTCAAGAAGTGGGCCGACAAATACGGCATCACGATCGAGGTCGTGCAGATCAACGACTATGTCGAATCGATCAACCAATACACGGCCGGCGGCTTCGACGGCTGCGTCATGACCAACATGGACGCGCTGACCATCCCCGCCGTGGGCGGCGTCGACAGCACGGCCCTGATTGTCGGCGACTTCTCCAACGGCAATGACGGCATCGTCAGCAAGACCGCCAAGTCGGTGGCCGACCTGTCGGGAGAGAGCATCAACCTGGTCGAGCTCAGCGTCTCGCATTACCTGCTGGCCCGCGCCCTGGAGCAATCCGGCCTCGCGGAGAAGGACGTCACGGTCGTCAACACCTCTGACGCCGACATCGTCTCGGTGTTCTCCGGCACCGAGGACGTCAAGAACGTCGTCACCTGGAACCCGTTGCTGTCCGAGGTCGCGAAGTTCCCGGGGGCCACCGAGCTGTTCAACTCGTCGCAGATTCCGGGCGAGATCATCGACTTGATGGTGGTCAACACGAAAACGCTCGCGGAGAACCCGGACTTCGGCAAGGCTTTGGTCGGGGCGTGGTACGAGACCATGAGCATCATGCGCGGCACGGACGAGGCCGCGATCGCCGCGCGCACCGCCATGGCCGAGGCATCGGGCACCGATCTGGCGGGCTTCGACTCCCAGCTGGCTTCGACCCGGATGTTCTGGGACCCCAAGGAGGCGGTCGAGTTCACCGGGAGCCCGAAGCTCGTCGACACGATGCAGAGCGTGCGGACCTTCTCCAACAGCAAGGGCCTGATGGGCGGCGACATGGACGCCGTCGGCATCGGCTTCCCCGGGGGCAAGACGCTGGGTGCTGCGGGCAGCATCAAGCTGCGCTTCGACGAGAGCTACATGAAGCTCGCGGCGGACGGCGGTCTTTAGCAGCGTCATGGTCCGGCTGATGAACCGGCGGCCCGGCCGCGAGGGGCGCGTGTTCCTCGCGGCGCTGCCGTTCGCGCTGGTGATCCTGGCCTATCTCGTCGCCTCGGCCGCACGCTTGGCGATCAACCCGGACGACAAGCTGCTGCCTTGGCCGTCATCGTTCGTCGAGGCCATGCGCGGCATGGCGTTCGAGCCTGACAAGCGCAGTGGCGACTATCTGTTCTGGGTCGATACCGCCGCCAGCCTGATTCGGCTGCTCAGCGGCCTTGCGATCGCCGCTGCTTTCGGTCTGGTATTGGGTATCGCGATCGGCCTGATTCCCTATGTCGGCGTCGCCCTGACGCCGTTCGTCGCCGTGATCTCCATGGTGCCCTGCCTCGCCGTCCTGCCGATCCTGTTCATCGTGCTGGGCCTGGGCGAGACCGCGAAGATCACCCTGATCACGCTGGGCACGGCGCCCTATCTGGTGCGCGACATCGCCTTTCGTGTCCACGAGCTGCCCGAGGAGCTGCTGATCAAGGCGCAGACGCTGGGCGGCTCGACCTGGCAGATCGTCTTGCGGGTCGTCCTGCCGCAGGTGCTGCCGCGGCTGCTCTCGGGTCTGCGCCTGTCACTAGGCCCCGCCTGGCTGTTCCTGATCGCGGCCGAGGCGATCGCCTCGACCGAGGGCCTGGGCTATCGCGTCTTCCTGGTGCGCCGGTTCCTCGCCATGGACGTCATCCTGCCCTACGTCGCCTGGATCACGCTGCTCGCCTTCGTCATGGACCGGCTGCTCGACCTCGCCAGCCGGCGTCTGTTCCGCTGGACCGCGCGCCCATGAGCCGGGTCGTCGTCAAGTCGGTCTGGAAGGCGTTCGGCGCGCGCAGCGTGCTGGAGCGGATCTCGCTGGTGGTCGATCGCGGCAGCTTCGTCACCATGGTCGGCGCCAGCGGCTGCGGCAAGACCACCTTCCTGCGCATCTTGCTCGGCGTCGAGGCGCCGACCCGCGGCGGAATCACGGTCGACGGCGCGCCCCTGCCGCCCGAGCCCGGCCGCAATCGGGGGATCGTGTTCCAGCGCTACTCCGTGTTCCCGCATCTCACCGTGCTGGGCAACGTCATCCTGGGCCTCGAGTTCGCGCAGAGCCCCAGACTCGGCCGGCTGGTCGGGCGAGCCAGGGAGCAGGCTGCTGCGGATGCTACCGAGCTCTTGCGCGAAGTCGGGCTCGGCCACGTGCTCGACGCTTGGCCGACAGCGCTCTCCGGCGGCATGCAGCAGCGGCTGGCTATCGCCCAGGCGTTGATCCTGCAGCCCAAGATCCTGCTGCTCGACGAGCCGTTCGGCGCGCTCGACCCCGGCATCCGCAACGACATGCACGAGCTGATCACCCGGCTCTGGCGCGAGACCGGGATGACCGTGTTCATGGTCACCCACGACATCGGCGAGGCGTTCAAGCTCGGCACGCGCGTGCTGACCTTCGATCGCGTGCGCCGCGACCCGCAGGAGCCGGACGCTTTCGGCGCCACGATCACCTATGATCTCAAGGGCTACAACTCGAGTGAGGTGCCACCGCCATGGGCCACCGCCACGACCGCAGCGCCGCCGGCCGCCTGACTCCGGGCTTATTGCCGGGAAGCCGCCGCCATCACCACCCGTCCTACGAGAAGCTCGGCAGCCAGGGCTGGAAGGCGATCGAGGCCGAGGGCAAGCTGTCGGAGGATGGCTGGCGCAAGGAACAGCAATGGGCGCTCGACATGGGCCTGCCGGGCTCGGAGAGCCTGACCGACCGCTCGATCCCGACCTTCGCGCGCGGCGAGCTGCCGCATTTCGCCGGCATCAACACGTTTCTGAAGGCACCCTATGTCGAGAACGTGCGCGACGTGTCGCGCTATGATGCGGCCGTGCTCGGCATCCCGTTCGACAGCGGCACCACCTACCGCCCTGGCACCCGGTTCGGGCCGCAGGGCATAAGGCGGATCTCGGCGCTCTACACGCCCTACAACTACGAGCTGGGCGTCGACCTGCGCGAGCAGATGACGCTGTGCGACGCCGGCGACGTGTTCACCATCCCGGCCAACCTGGAAAAGAGCTTCGACCAGATCACGCGCGGCGTGGCGCACGTCGCCTCCAGCGGCGCGCTGCCGTTGATGCTGGGCGGCGACCACTCGATCGGCTTTCCCTGCGTGCGCGGCATCGCCCAGTGCACGTCCAAGAAGATCGGCATCGTCCATTTCGACCGCCACATCGACATCCAGGAAAAGGACCTGGACGAGCGCATGCACACGACACCGTGGTATTGGGCCACCAACCTGCCCAATGTCAGCCCGAAGAACCTGGTCCAGGTCGGCATCGGCGGCTGGCAGGTGCCGCGCTACGGCGTGGCCGAGGCCAGGAAGCGGCAGACCAACGTGCTGACCATCGACGACATGGAGCGGCTGGGCCTGGAGAAGACCGCCGAGATCGCGCTCGAGCTCGCCTGGGACGGCACCGACGCGGTCTATCTCAGCTTCGACGTCGACAGCGTCGATTGCGGCTTCGTCCCCGGCACCGGCTGGCCCGAGCCCGGCGGCTTCCTGCCGCGCGAGGCGCTGAAGCTGCTGGGGCTGGTCGCCAAGGAGGGGATCTGCGGCCTCGAGGTGGTCGAGGTCAGCCCGCCCTACGACACCTCCGACATCACGGCCTTGTTCGGCGTGCGGGTGGTGGTCGAGGCGCTGGGGGCCATGGTCGCCAACGGCAAGCTCGGGAAGCACAAGAGCATCATCGACAAGCCGGTCAGCTACTGATGCACGACGACCATCATCACCACGGGCACCACGACCATGGCCCGGGCCACAACCACCCGCCGCGGCAGGCGGTGCAGTGGCAGACGCCGCACCTGCCGGCGGCTGCGGCGCCGTCGCCGGAGCAGCCCGAGCCCGACTTCGACCTGGTCGAGGCCGCATTCGCGGAAGGCTTCGCCACCGCGTCGGACCCGACCAGCTTTCTGCGCCTCGCGGGCGTGCCGTTCGAGGGCACGGACGGGAACGGCCGGCGGCTATGCCTGCTGCGGGTGGAGCTGGAGCAGGTCGCGGATATCGGCGCTGTAACGCCGCATCTCGGCGGCGGCAGCTTCCGCTACGACCCGCTGCCGGCAAAGCTGGTGGCACGGCGGCGCCGGCTGCGGCTGATCTACCATGACGGCACGGGGCTGCAGGCGCTGAGCCTCGGGCAGGCGAAACTGCTCAGCACCGCCTAGGCGGCGGGAAGGCGGCGCTGGAGCTCCAGGCCCTTGCAGTACGATGCCGCTGGCGGTTTAGCAGGGTCGCTTGGTCGAGGCCGCTCTGCCGCCTATGGGCGAGCGTCGTTCCGCTCCAGCGAACCGGTCCGGGCAAGGATCAGACGATCCGAGGTGAGCGGCCGGGCACCTTCATCGCGTGCGGTGGCGACATCGCCGTCGAGGAGAATCTTCCCTCCACCTTCGACCGGGATCGAGGCCTTACAGTAACGGACAGCCAGATTGCCGCCGCGTTCTCAATGCAGCAGGCAGGCGAGGCACACGGACTGCGACAGCGCACCAGGTGCAGCGATGCGCAGTGCGGGAACGCGCTCGCGATAGAGGGCCGAGATGCTCCACCGACGTCGCTGCGCACCGGTCGCCTCCGGCTGCGCAAGCCCTCGTTCAGCAGGGATACGGCAGCGCATCGGGCAATATTTGCGCATCCCATGGTCGTGAGCCACCGTCCGGACCCGACGCCGCTCGACGCTACCGCAAGCGATGCGAAGCTCGCGCGGGACATCGCGCACTGGCGAATGCACGGCTTCGGCCGCTGGACAATGGAATGCAGCCATACTACGCCAATACTACGGCTCACCAACAAGAAGTCGCTTGTAATTGTCGCAACTTAATTGTTGCAGCTCTTGATTAATCTTTTTTGAAGCTGTACTTTCACCATAATTCCGCGGGTTGAGACAACCATCTTTGGACTCATCGAACTCTTGCTGCCGCTCCAGCGCTCTCGCGAGCCTCCACCGGTCCAATCGATCCTGGATTAGAAGCCCCGTAATGACAGTAGCAGCTATTGCTACTACCCATGTAAGGACAGTATCGGTCCGATTTGAGCCCATTGGTATTTTTGCCATCGTTTGCGCAATAATCTACACTTCTGGTAGGCCGTGGTACCTGCCACACCCGCGGCGTCTAACATCCCCGGGTGATCACCCGATGGTGCCGCTTGCTTCAATGCTCAGTTGCGCCGTTCCGCCTGTTGAGCGAGCGTTCCTGTTTATCGGCGCAATGTTAATGAAACGGATCCCGCACAATGCAGCTCCCATCTACCGCGAACAAATACGTCGCCGCCGCCGTGATGCCGATCCTCGCCCGCTCTCCATGCCGCACCGGCACCGCCGCCTCCGCCTTCACCACCAGCGGCTCCTCCTGGCCGATGTCGACGTACATGTAGCTCTCGGATCCCAGGCGCTCGATGGTGATGACCTTGCCCTCGATCGCGGCATCACCACTGCCGTCGGGACGAAGGTGCTCGGGGCGAATGCCGAGCTCGGTGGGCCTGGGGCCGGACTTGGGGGCGGTGACCGGGAGCACGGCACCGCTGGGCAGGGTGACGCGGTCGCCGTCGACGGCGACGGGCAGGAAGTTCATCTTCGGGCTGCCGATGAAGCCGGCGACGAACTTGTCCTGCGGGTGCTGGTAGAGCTCCAGCGGAGCGCCGAACTGGCGGACGTTGCCGGCGTCCAGCACGACGATGCGGTCGGCCAGGGTCATCGCCTCGACCTGGTCGTGGGTGACGTAGATCATGGTGGCGTCGAGGCTGTGGTGCAGCTTGGCGATCTCGATGCGCATCTGGACGCGCAGGCCCGCGTCGAGGTTGGAGAGCGGCTCGTCGAACAGGAAGACGCGCGGGTCGCGGACGATGGCGCGGCCGATGGCGACGCGCTGGCGCTGGCCGCCGGAGAGCTGCTTGGGCTTGCGGTCGAGCAGGTGGGTGATCTGCAGGATGCGGGCGGCGTTCTGGACCCGCTCCTCGGCGGCCTTCGGATCGAGCTTCGCGAGCTTGAGGCCGAAGCCCATATTGTCCTTGACGGTCATGTGCGGGTAGAGCGCGTAGGACTGGAACACCATCGAGATGCCGCGCTCGGATGGCGGCAGGTCGTTGACGATCTCGTCGCCGATCAAAAGATCCCCGCTGGTGATGTCCTCGAGCCCGGCGATCAGGCGCAGCAGCGTGGACTTGCCGCAGCCGGAGGGCCCGACGAAGACCACGAACTCGTTGGGCTCGATCTCGAGGTCGACGCCCTTGATGACGTGGACCGGTCCGAACGACTTGGAAACCTTGCGCATGGTGATCGCGGCCATGGAGCACGCCCCTATTCGAGATGGGCGAAGGCGTAGCCCCAGGGCGGCAGGGAGACGTTGCGGCCCTTGTAAGCGACACCTTCGCTGTTGAAGCCGGCATCGAGCGGGGGTGCCGAGGCGCGGAAGGTCTGGTCCTTGCCGCCGAGATTGAACAGGCAGAGCAGCCGGTCATTGTTGGCGCGCTCGAAGGCCAGCACGTCGCCGCTGCCGCGCAGGAACTCGATCCCGCCGGTCTTGAGCGGCTGGCGCTCGCGGCGCCAGTTGAGGAAGGCGCGGGTGGTGTTGAGCACGGAGTGTGGGTCGGCGTGCTGCACGTCGACGGCGCGGCGGCGGTGGCTCTCGGGGACCGGCAGCCAGGGCTCGGCGGTGGAGAAGCCGGCCTCGGGTGCGGCTTCTTGCCAAGGCATCGGCGTGCGGCAGCCGTCGCGGCCCTTGAAGGTCGGCCAGAAAATGAGGCCGAACGGATCGCGGATCTGCTCATAGCTGAGCTCGGCCTCGTCCAGCCCCAGCTCCTCGCCCTGGTACAGACAGACCGAGCCGCGCAACGATCCCAGCAGCACCGGTACCAACCGGCGCAGGCCCTCGGGCGCGTCCACGCCGCCCCAGCGGGTGGCGACACGGCGGACATCGTGGTTGCTGAACGACCAGCAACCCCAGCCATCGTCGATCGTCTTCTCCAGCCGCTCGACGACGGCGCGGATCGCCTTCGGTGTGCCATCGCAGCTGAGGAGGTCGAAGCTGTAGACCATGTCGAGGCCGCCGCCGTTGGTATATTCGGCGGCGCGCTGCAAGGCATCGTCGCCGGCGATTTCGCCCAGCAGCACCGTGCCGTCGAAGCGATCGGTCATGGCGTGCAGCGGCTTGAGGAACAGCTCGATCAGCTCGGGGCGAGCCTTGTTCCAGTGCTGGAGCTGCATCGCGAACGGCGAGTCCGGCGCATTGCCGCCCGCGGCCGGGCTGCGGCGGCGCGGCGGGTTGTTGCGCAGGTTGGCGTCGTGCACCCCGAAATCGATCGCGTCGACCCGAAAGCCGTCGACACCGCGCTCAAGCCAGAAACGAGCCTGCGCCAGCAGCGCCTCGATCACCTGCGGATTGTGGAAATTGAGGTCCGGCTGCTCCTTCAGGAAATTGTGCAGGTAGTACTGGCCACGCCGCGATTCCCACTCCCAGGTGCTGCCGCCGAACACGGCGAGCCAGTTGTTGGGCGGGTTGCCATCCGGCTTGGCGTCGGCCCAGACGTACCAGTCGGCCTTGGGGTTGTCGCGGCTCTGCCGGCTCTCCAGGAACCAGGGGTGCTGGTCGCTGGTGTGGCTGGGCACGAAGTCCATCATCACCTTCAAGCCCAGGCGGTGTGCTTCGGCCAGCAGCGCGTCGAAATCGGCCATGGTGCCGAACAGCGGGTCGACGGCGCAGTAGTCCGAGACGTCGTAGCCGTAATCCCGCATCGGGCTCTGCACGAACGGCGAGATCCAGATCGCGTCGACGCCGAGCTGCTCGACATACTCCAGCCGGCTGGTGATGCCGGGCAGGTCGCCGACCCCGTCGCCGTTGCTGTCCTGGAAGCTGCGCGGGTAGATCTGATAGATCACCGCCCCCCGCCACCAGTCGTCGCGACGACGCGCCGCGCGGGCGGTGAGATGGACTAACGGGGCACGCTTCTTCATGCGATGACGGTCCTCAGCCTTTGACAGCACCTGCGGTGAGACCGGAGACGATCCGGCGCTGGAAGATCAATACCAGAATGAGCAGCGGCACGGTGACGATGACCGAGGCCGCCATGATGTTGCCCCAGGGCAGCTCATGCGCGCTGGCGCCGGAGATCAGGGCGATCGCCACCGGCACGGTGCGCATCTCGGTCGAAAGGGTGAAGGTGAGCGCGAACAGGAACTCGTTCCAGGCGGCGATGAAGGCGAGCAGGCCCGTGGTGGCCAGCGCCGGGCCCATCAAGGGCAGGAACACCTTGGTGACGATGGTCCAGGGTGTGGCCCCATCGACGATCGCCGCCTCCTCGATCTCCTTGGGCAGGTCGCGCATGAAGGTGGTCAGCACCCAGACGGTGAAGGGCAGCGTGAAGATCATGTAAGAGAGGGTAAGGGCCAGCAGGTTGTTGTAGATGCCCAGATAGGTCACGAGCTCGAACATGCCCGACAGCACCGCGATCTGCGGGAACATCGACACGCCAAGGATGGTGAGCAGCAGCAGCATGCGGCCGCGAAAGTGGATCCGCCCCAGCGCGTAGGAGGCGAGCACGGCCAGGGTCAAAGACAGCACGACCGTCGAGATCGCGACGAACAGCGAGTTCAGGATGTTGCGCGCGAAGGGCTGCTCCCTGAACACGGCGAGGTAGTTCGACCAGGCCGGGTGGCGCGGGATCAGGTCGGTGTTGAACAGGTCGGCGCCCGAGCGCAGCGACGAGACGATCGCCCAGTAGAACGGGAACACCGTGTAGAGGACGATGATCACCAGCAGGACATAGAAGCCGAGCCAGCCGAGGGCGCGCTTGACGCGGCGGCGCAGCGCACCGGGGCGGGGCCGGGCCGGCGCGGCCGCCATCGCTCAGTCCTCCCGGCCGACGCGGGCCACGGTCAGGTAGACCGCGGTGATCAGGGCGATGATCAAAAACAGCATGGTCGCCGCCGCCGAGCCGTAGCCGACATCCTGGAAGTCGACCAGCTGCTGGCGGGCATAGACCGACATCGACATGGTCGACTTGTTGTTGCCGGTCATGACGTAGATCAGATCGAAGATGCGCAAGGCGTCCAACGCGCGGAAGATCACGGCGACCAGCAGCGCCGGCTTGAGCAGCGGCAAGGTGACTTTCCAGAACACGCGCACCGGGTGAACGCCGTCGACGCGGGCGGCCTCGTAGCATTCGGTCGGCAGCATCTGCAGCCCGGCCAGAAGCAGCAACGCCATGAACGGCGTGGTCTTCCAGACGTCGACGATGATCACGGCCGCCAGCGCCGTGTCGGGCGACGCGGTCCATGCGATCGGTTGCGAGATGATGCCCAACCATTGCAGGATGACGTTGATGATCCCGAACACGTCGTTGAACATCCACGACCACATCTGCGCCGAGACCACGGTCGGAATGGCCCAGGGGATCAGCACGGCGGCGCGCAGCAGGCCGCGGCCACGAAAGTGGGCGTCGAGTGCCAGCGCGATGCCGAGGCCCAGGATGGTCTCGATGGTGATCGAGCACAGCGCGAACACCAGCGTGTTGCGCACCGCCGTCCACCAGTCGGGATCCGTCAGCAGATAGACGAAATTGGTGACGCCGACGAACTGCGCGGTGCCGAGGTCGGCGAGGTTGGCGTCGGTGAACGCGAACCAGATCGTGCGCAGCAGCGGCCAGCCCGCCACCGCGGTCAGGACCAGGAGCATCGGCGCCACGAACGTCCAGGCGGCGCGGGTGCGCTCGCGGGTCAGCCGCGACGCGCGGCCGGGCTGAGCTACCACTTGCCGCCGCGCGAGAGCCGGTCGAGCTTCTTCTCTAGCGCGGCGAGGCTCGCCGGTGCCTCCGCCTGCTTGCTCAGCACGACGTGCACCGCGTTGTAGAACTCGGAACTGACCTGGTTGTACTTGGCCCCCGTGACCCGCGACGGGCGGGCCACGGCGTTGACGAACACATCGTAGAGCGAGCCGAAGAACGGAACGGCCGCCAGGACGTCCGGGTCCTGGTAGAGGGATTCGATCGTCGGATTGTAGGAGCCCTCGATGGCGCGCCGTTTCTGCTCCTCCTTCGAGGTCAGGTAGCGCACAAGGTCGGTCGCGATCTCCGGGTGCTTGCTGTAGGCGGACACCGCCAGCTGCCAGCCGCCTAGCGTGCCGGTCTTCTTCCCGTCAGCCCCGCCGGCGGGCAGCGCCGCGACGCCGATCTTGTCCTTGATCGTGCTATCCGCGGCCTGCCCGAGCGCCCAGGCATAGGGCCAGTTGCGCATGAAAATGGCGTTGCCCGACTGGAAGACGCCACGGGCTTCCTCCTCGCTGTAGTTAAGTACGCCCTCTGGCGAGATCGTGTTGATCGTCGATGCGGCCCAGGTCAGGGCCGCTGCGGCCTTCTCATTGCTTACGGTGATCGCGCCGTCGGCGTCGACGATGGTGCCGCCGCCGAAGCTGTCGATCCATTCCAGGGCGTTGCAGGTCAGCCCTTCATAGGCTTTGCCCTGATAGACGAAGCCCCACATCCGGTCGTTGCCTTCGGCACGCGCCTTGGCCTGCAGCTCGGTCGCGATCGCGGTCAGCTCCTGCCAGGTCTGCGGGGGCTGCTTGCCGGCGGCGTCGAGCAGGTCCTTACGATAGAACAGCATCCCGGCGTCGGTGAACCAGGGCATGGCCACCAACTTGCCGCCGACGGTGTTGTTCTCGACAATCGCCTTGAAGTTCTGACTGATTTCCTCGGCCGGGATCTTGCCAGCGAGATCAATGAAGTGGTTCGCCAGGATGCCTGGCCAGATCACGTCGATCTGGAACACGTCGATGTCGGGTGACTTGGCGGCCAGCAACTGTTGGTAGAGGGCCAGCCGCTCGGTGGCCGAGTTCGGGGTCGAGATCACCTTGACCTCGTTGCCGGTCTTCTTCGCCCAAGCGTCCGCGCCATCCTGGCAGAGCTTGAGCTCGAGCCCGACCGCACCGCAGGAGATGGAGATCTGCTCCGCCTGTGCCGTGGCGATTGCACTCACGGCCAGGAATGCGCCGGCCAAGGCCAGCCCGGTTGATCGGTGCATTGGTTCTGTCTCCCCAGGCGTTTCACAGTATCGGCATCGACGGTTGAACGCCATGCCGCGTCTGTCTCACGCTCACCATGGAGCGTGCGGGCGTCTCTCGCAAGACGGACGACGCGGGAGGCCGCTCAGCAAGTCAGAAATGGAGTTGGCTGGCTCTAGTTCACGCAGCTTTGATCGCAGCACATGGCCTGCATAGAGAAGTCTTTGGTTGAAGTGCGCCCGATCAACAAGATGCGTCAGGCAAACCTGGTAATCCCTGAATTGCATGAGCGTATAGATTCTGGAATGCGCGATTTTCTCTTTACCATCCCATATGTCCATGGCCAATCCTTGGATCCTAAACTGGGGCGAATGACATATACAGGCGCTAGGCGATTTCCGCCACCACCGGCCGATCGCTATTGGCCGCCACGCCCAGGCCCTCGGTCAGCAGGAGGTGGCGCGTATTGGGCGCGACGCCAGCAATGCGCCCGGTCGACACCGTCTCGACCAGATGCCGCAGCAGCGCCCCCGGCCGGCCCTCGCCATCGCCCAGGAAGTAGGAATGGCCCAGCCGGTCGTAGCGGCTGTTGAAATCGTCGCAGTCGACCGCCACCACATTGAGCGGCGCCTGTTCGGGCGCGGCCGGGCCGGTATGACCGAGGCGGCGGCGGATCACCCGGTTACGGAGATTAGCGACCTTGCTGGAGCGCAGCGCCAGATCGTCGGCGGCATGGTAGACCACCACGTTGCGGGCAGCGCCGGCGATCGCGCCGCCCGGCTGGTTCGCCGCGAACACGTCGTTGGTGACGTCGGCCGCGGCCATGAACACGTTGCGGAACAGCGCCGGCACCGCGCCGTAGCCGTGCGCCCAGGAGTTGAGGGCGGTCGCCAGGACGCGGTTGCCCATCGAGTGGGCGAGGACGTTGACGTGCTTGAGGCAAGTATCCTCGGTGCCCAGCCGGTCGCGCCAGACCATGAACTTACCCAGCACCCGTGCCAGCGCGAGGCCGCTGGCGGTGGCGCTGTGCTGGTCATCCCAATAGTCGAGGACGAGCCCGAAATCGTCGTCGCATGGCCAGACCAGCGGGACGACCTCGACC
Organism: uncultured Alphaproteobacteria bacterium; assembly: GCA_963798145.1. Classification (GTDB taxonomy): domain Bacteria; phylum Pseudomonadota; class Alphaproteobacteria; order Geminicoccales; family Geminicoccaceae; genus Benzoatithermus. The sequence continues at coordinate 91,375 of CAWCSG010000013.1, read as the reverse complement.
AGGTTGGGCGCCAGCGCGTCGCACAGGCGCTGCAACTGCAACGCCTCGGGAAAGACCCGCGCTTCCGGCTGGCAGTTGTAGCCATGGATGAAGAACAGCACCTGCCGCCGCACCGAGCGGCGCAGGCGGGCGAAGAACGGTATCGAGGTCAGCTCGAGATACTGGTCCGGCCCTTGCCGCTGGCAGAAGAACAGCGAGGCGCCCGGCTCGTTGTCGCCCGGCGCGAAGGTGACCGTGCGCCCGGCCTGGGAGCGGCGGGAGCCCTCGATGCGGCGGTTGGTGATGAACAGCATCGTCGGCTCCAGCAAGGGATCACATTCTTAGAATATAGTCCTATTAGTAGGATCAAGCAAGCATTCTCCGCTCTTGCCAGCAGCCGTCGCGGCTGCCTTGCTCGGGGTGGTGCTGGTCCGAGGGAAAGCTTGCGATGAACGTGCTGCTCGTGACGGCCGACCAGTGGCGCGGTGACTGCCTGTCCTGCCTCGGCCATCCGGTCGTGCGCACGCCGAACCTCGACCGGCTGGCCGCCGATGGGGTGCTGTTCACGCGGCATTTCGCGCAGGCGACGCCGTGCGGACCGTCGCGCGCCTCGCTGCACACCGGTCTATACGCACTGAACCATCGCTCGATCACCAACGGCACCCCGCTCGACGCACGGCACAAGACACTGGCGGGACTGGCCCGGGCCGGCGGCTACGACCCGGTCCTGTTCGGCTACACCGACACCAGCGCCGACCCGCGTACGCTGCCGCCGGACAGCCCATGGCTCAGGACCTATGAGGGAGTAGCGCCGGGGTTTCGGGTCGAGCTACGGCTGCCGGAGGCCGAGGAGGCCTATCTCGACTACCTCGCCGATCGCGGCTACGGCCGCCGCAGCTTTGCGGAGGTCTATGGCGGGGGCTTCCGGCAGCCGGCACCGTTCCGGGCCGAGGACAGCGTGACTGCCTATCTGGCCGATCGCTTCCTCGGCTGGCTGGACGGGCAGGGCTCCCAACCGTGGTTCGCTCACGTCGCGTTTCTCAAGCCGCACCCGCCCTACGTGGCGCCTGAGCCTTGGTACTCGTCGGTCGCGCCGGAGGCCGTGCCGGCGCCGGTGCGTGCGCCGACGGTCGAGGCCGAGGCTGCCTTGCATCCATGGCTCGCGGCGCATCTCGCCATGCCCGTCGCCGGCGCCGACCGGCGTGCGCTGCTCGATGGCGCCAATCTCGCCCAGCTGCGCGCGGTCTATTTTGGGCTCGTGGCCGAGGTCGACCACCATCTGGGCCGCATCCTCGAGACGCTGGCCCGGCGCGGCGAGCTCGATTCCACGCTGGTGATCGTGACCTCGGACCACGGCGAGATGCTGGGCGACCACTGGATGCTGGGCAAGGCCGGCTTCTTTCCGCAGGCGTTCCACGTCCCGCTGCTGGTCCGTGATCCAGGCGGCGCGCGCGGCCATCGGGTAACGGCGTTCACCGAGCACGTCGATCTTTTGCCGACCGTACTGACCAGCCTCGAGCTGCCGGTCCCGCTTCAATGTGATGGACTAGCCCTGTCGGAATTTCTTACAGGCCAACCTGAGCGTCCATGGCGCCGCGCCACGCACTGGGAGCACGACTTTCGCGATGTGGTCTCGGGCGCCTACGAGCGCGTTTTGGGGCTGCCCAGCGATGCCTGCGCACTGTCGACGAGGTTCGACGGTCGCCATGCTTATGTGCACTTCGCCGGTTTGCCGGCCTTGTGCTTCGACATGACGGACGATCCGGCTTGGCTACACGATATTGCAGGCGATCCGAGCCACGCGGCTGCGGTCTTGGAGCAAGCCCAGGGGATGCTGTCCTGGCGTATGCTGGCCGCCGAGCGGCGCCTCACCGGCTGCGCGCTCACACCCGCGGGCGTGGCCGGCCGCTACGACCCGATCTGACGCCCGCCGGCTCGGCTGTGGTTTTGTCCGGGTAGCGGCAAATGTCGCGCACGCTGCAGGCCGGGCAAAGCGGCCGGCGCGCGAGGCAGACATAGCGGCCATGCAGGATCAGCCAGTGATGGGCGCCGCGCTTGAACCGGTCGGGGACGACCAGGAGCAGGGCGGCCTCCACTGCAGCCGGTGTTCGGCCAGGTGCGAGGCCGGTACGGTTGGCGACCCGGAAAACATGCGTATCGACCGCGATCGTCGCCTCGCCGAACGCCTCGTTGAGCACGACGCTGGCGGTCTTGCCGCCGACCCCGGGCAGGGCTTCGAGCGCTGCCCGCTCGGCCGGCACTCGCCCGCCGTGCCGCTCGAGCAGCAGCTTGGACAGTTCCACCACGTTCTTGGCCTTGTTGCGGTACAGGCCGATCGTCCGGATGTGTGAGCGCACGCCCTCCTCGCCCAGGGCGACCATCGCTGCCGGCGTCGGTGCCGCCGCGAACAGCGCTTTCGTCGCCTTGTTGACGCCCACGTCGGTCGCTTGTGCCGAGAGCACCACCGCCACCAGTAGGCTGAACGGGTCCTTGTAGAGCAGCTCCGTTTGCGGGTTCGGATTTGTGGCGGCGAGGCGCGTGAACAGGGCCTCGATCTCGTCCGCATGCAGCAATGTGACCGGGGTAGTCCGCGGCGGATGACTTGGCAGTGAGAGATTTCTCGACATATCATGCCCGATGCAAGACGCGGATGAGCACGCCATAATGATGCGTTCTGACGCGGAGCCCTTCGAAGCTGTGCTCTACCCCAATCGGCCGCTCGGGCGCGCCGGCTTTATCCTCCTGATGCTCGGTGTGTCCAGCGTCAGCGTCGCCATGGGCGTGGCGTTCGCGCTGGCTGGCGCGTGGCCGGTGGCAGGCTTCCTCGGCCTCGATGTCCTGCTCCTCTACCTTGCGTTTCGTGTGGCGCAGCGCCAGGCGCAGTGCCGGGAGCATATCCGTCTCGATCGCTCGGGACTGCGCGTGCGGAAGGTCGAAGCCGATGGGGCAACGCACGAATGGTACTTCGAGCCCTATTGGGTCCGGGTCGAGCTCGACGACCCCCCGCAGCGGCACAGCCTGCTGACCCTGGCGTCGCACGAGCTTCGCCTGCGGATCGGAGCATTCCTGACCCTTGACGAGCGGCTCGACCTCGCGCGCGCACTGCGCAGCGCGCTCCAGCACTACCGCTAGCAGCGCCAACGCGCCGCGTGCGAACCTGTCAGTGTCGGACATCTTGACAGTTCGAGCGCGGGCTGGACGCTTCGGGCGGGGCATCGTGGGTGGCGCCCGCATGACCGATAAGGCAATCCTGGTAGAGAAAAAGCTCAAGCTCTCAACCGTTATGCGTATTTTGAGCGAGTCGAAGCGGATCGAGTAAAGGGGCAGTATTGTATTGCCGAAGCTTGCGACCATATCCGAGCCAACTTATAGGTCTAACTGACATGCGGTCCCGCTTTCGGAGTCGCGCTCCCCGATTACAGAGTGACGACTACGCAATTGCTACCGTAGGTCGGGTTGGCACGACCCTTGCCATTGATGAACTGCCGGAAAGAATACTGGCGTGACGCATGACGATTCGGGAGGCAGCATGCAAGGCGGTCGCTTCGCATATACGGACCAGTCGGCAACCCCTCCCCACGGAGCGGGACCGACGCACTATGCGCTACCCATCAGCAAGTTGCGGGGCGTGCCGCTCCAGCTTCGAGTGTCGTTGAAGGTCCGCCGGATAACTACCTGCGACCAGCTGCTCGCCGCGGCCGCCCGGGTCGCTGACCGCGAGGCGCTGGCCCGCACAGCACGCTTGGCGCCGGAGCTGCTGCGTGAGTTGGTCCAGCTCGCCGACATGGCGCGGGTCAGCGGCATCGGCGCCGTGTTCGGGCTGATGCTCGAGGAGTTGGGCATCGAGGACGTCGAAAGCCTCGCCGCGCGGGATCCGGAAGTGCTGCATCGACAGCTGCGCGAGTACAACCAGCGCGAGCGTCTTGCGCGGAGGTCGCCGACACCCGAGGAAGTCGCCGACTGGGTCCAGCAGGCGCGGCGCCTGCCGGTGCTGGTCACCTACGCAGAAGTCGCCGATCGGGCAGCGGTCAGTTGAGCCGAGCTCACGTGGCAGGCGGGCGCAGGCCCAAAACCTCGGCCATGCCGTAGAGCCCGGACGGCTGTGCTCCCGCCCAGAGCGCCGCCCGGACCGCGCCGACGCTGTAGATCGCGCGGTCCGAGGCGAGGTGAGCGAGTTCGATGCGCTCGCCCTGGCCGGCGAACACGACACGGTGATCGCCGACGACATCGCCGCCACGCATGACGGCGAAACCGATGTCGCCGACCGTGCGCGCGCCGGTTATTCCATCGCGCCCGCGCGCGGCGACCTCGTCGAGTTCGACTCCGCGCCCGCGCGCCGCCGCCCTGCCCAGTGCCAGCGCCGTCCCGGACGGGGCGTCCACCTTGTGGCGATGGTGCATCTCCAGGATCTCGACGTCGAAGCTCGGATCGAGCGTGCGGGCGACCTGCTCGACCAGACCGAGGAGCAGGTTGACTCCGACGCTCATGTTGGGCGCCCACACGATGGCGATCCGCGCCGCGAGTCGTCGCAGCTCGCGCGCCTGCTCGGTCGTCAGCCCGGTGGTCCCGATGACATGGGCGCAGCCATGCGCGGCGCAGATTGCGGCATTGGCGAGCGTAGCTTCGGGCGTCGAGAACTCGATCAGCACCTGGGCATCGGCCGCAAGCGCCGCGACGTCGTCGCCGGCCGTGAGGCCCACCGGCGGCAGCCCGGCCAGCGTGCCCAGGTCCTGCCCGATAGCCGCGCTGCCCGGGCGTTCGACGCCGCCGGCCAGAACCGCGCCGGTGTGGCCCAGGATCTCGCGTAGATTGGTGCGCCCCATGCGCCCGGCGCAGCCGATCACCCCGATCCGCATCAGACCTCCTGACCCCGTGCAAGTGCGGCCGACAAAGGCCGTGCGCCGCCACCTGTCAAGCTGACCTTGCCGCCTTGCTTCGGGCGGTCGCAGGTCCCACTCTTGGATCGTTGACCACGATCAAGCGAGCACGACCATGAGCAGTGCCCTCATCGACCTGCTGCAAGCGGAGCTCCCCGTCCGGCTCGAGCCATATCAAGTCGTCGCCGGCGAGACCGGGCTCGTGATCGTCGATGAAATCAACGGCTTCTGCACGGTCGGCGCTGGCCTGTTGGCCCCGCCGGCGCCGGATGCGCAGATCAGCCGCATGGTCGACGAGACCGTCCGGCTGGCTCGAACGTTCGCGGAACGGCGCTGGCCGATCCTGGCCTTCGTCGACACGCACGTGCCCGGCAAGCCGGAGCCGCCGTACCCGCCGCACTGCGAGCACGGCAGCGGGGAGGAATTGCTGGTGCCGGAGCTCGCTTGGCTCGAGGACGAACCGGACGTGACCGTGTTGCGCAAGGACTGCATCGACGGCTTCGTCGGTGGCATCGAGCCGATCTACCACGGCACGCACGGCACCTCGCGCAATCGTGTCGTCGATTGGGTGAATGCGCACCGCCTGAAGACGATACTTGTCACCGGTATCTGCACGGACATCTGCGTCATGGACTTCGTGATGACCATGCTGTCGGCGCGGAACCACGGGCTGATGTCGACGCTTGTAGACATCGTGGTGCTGGAACCTGCCACAGCAACCTATGATCTGCCGCGCGATGTGGTAGGCGGCCTGGGTCTGCCCGAGACGGCGGCCCATCCGAAGCTGCCGGCGCATCATATGGGACTGTACTTCATGGCCTCGCGCGGCGCGGTGCTGACGGGCGAGCTGATCGGGCTTTAAACGAGGTCGAGAGCGAGATGGGGAACGATCGGCCACCGCCATGACGGCCGTCTATTTGAACCGCGTCGCGACCGCGGTGCCGGGTCACGACGTGCACGACAAGTTCGTCGAGTATGCCCCCTCGCTCCTGACCGACGACCGGTCCCGCCGGTTGTTCCGCCGCATGGCCGAGCGTGCTCAGATCGATCACCGCTATTCGTTCGTCGAGCCCGACCCCAGCCCGACGGCGCTGGACCGGGTCGGTTTCTTTCCGCGGGGCGCCTTTCCCGGCACCGAGGCCCGCATGGGGTTCTACGAGGCGCACGCGCTCGGGCTCGCCAGCGAGGCGTTGATGGGCCTGGGCGTGCCGGTGATCAGGGACGAGATCACCCATCTGATCGTTACCACCTGCACCGGTTTCTACGCCCCTGGTCTGGACCTGCAGATCGTCGAGCATTTCGGGCTAGGCGACGGTGTCGAGCGCACGATCGTGGGCTTCATGGGTTGCCAGGCAGCGATCCCGGCGCTCAAGCTCGCGGGTCACATCGTGCGCTCGCAGCCGGCGGCGCGGGTGCTGATGGTAAATCTGGAACTATGCACGATTCACCTCCAGGAAACGAGCGACCTGCAAAGCGTGCTCTCGTTCCTGATCTTCGCTGACGGGTGCGCCGCGAGCCTGATCAGTGCGGAGCCGGTGGGCCTACGCATCGACGGCTTCAGCAATCTCGTGCTCCCGGCGAGCCGCGATCAGATCGCGTGGCATATCGGCGGCAGCGGCTTCTCGATGTGGCTGGATGGCGCGGTGCCAAGCACGATCGCGCGCGGCTTGGCCGGGCGCGCGGGCGCGCTCACCGGCGATTGTCCACCGGAGGAGGTCGAGCTCTGGGCGGTGCATCCCGGCGGGCGCTCGATTCTGGACGCGGTCCAGGATTCGCTGGGTTTGGCGGATGAGATGTTGGTCGATTCGCGCGCGGTCCTGCGCAACCACGGCAACATGTCCTCGGCCACGGTCATGTTCGTGCTGGCGCGTATGCTGGCGGCCGCCCAACCCGACCAGCGCGGCTGCGCCGTCGCCTTCGGGCCTGGCCTGAGCGCCGAGGCGATGACCTTCCGGGCCGCCGGCTCGGCATGAGCTGGGACGTCGCCGTTGCCGGCGGCGGCCTCGCCGGTGCCGCGGCTGCCTGCCACCTCGCTGAGGGCAGGCACTCCGTCGTGCTGCTCGAGCGAGAGCGCGGGCCGCACCACAAGGTTTGCGGCGAGTTCTGGAGCGTCGAGGCGCAGGCCCAGCTCGATGTCATCGCGGGCATCCGTGGACTGTTGCCGTCGCTGGGTGCCGCGCCCATCGATCAGGTCCGCATCGTCAGCGGCCGACTGGCTGCGTCGGCACCGCTGCCGTTTCGCGCCTGGGGCCTGTCGCGCCATCGGCTCGACGCCTGGCTGCTATCTCAGGCGCAACGCCGCGGGGTCGTCGTGCAGCTTGGACGGACTGTGCAGGCGCTCGAGGCGGATGGCGTGGGCGTGCGGTTGCGGGCAGACGGTCGCGACGTTACCGCGAGCCGTGCCTTGCTCGCTACCGGCAAACACGAGTTGCGGCGCCGGCAGCGGCCGGGCCATTTCCCGGACCTGATCGGGTTCAAGCAGCACTTCCGCCTCGCCGATGCGCAGCGCCGGGAACTCGCCGGCCGCGTCGAGCTGGCCATGTTCGACGGGGGCTACGCCGGCCTGCAGCTGGTCGAGGACGGTCGGGCCAACCTCTCCTTGGTCGTGCGCCGGGAGCATTTCACCCTACACGGCAGAGACTGGCACCGTTTGCTGGGCTCGGTGCCCCACCTCGTGACACGGCTGTGCGGTAGTCAGGCCTGCGGGCCGAAACCTCTGGCGATCTATCGCATTCCATACGGATACCTCCACGCCGACGATGGCGAGTTGTCCGTGTACCGGCTGGGTGACCAAGCGGCCGTCATCCCGTCATTCACCGGCGACGGGATGGCCATGGCGTTGCACTCGGCCCGGCTTGCGGCCGACGCCATCCTCGCGGGTCACTCGCCGGAGCGGTACCATCGCGAGGTCGCCGCGGCATTTCGGCGGCCGCTACGCGTGGCAGGCTTGGTCGCCGCCGTCGGGACCACCCCCTGGCTACAACCCGCCCTTGCCGCTGCGTGCCGATTGGTGCCGAGCCTGATGACCGGCATCGCCGCGCAGACCCGGATCAGCGCTCCCGCTTGATCCCGCTCGCCGAACGGCGCCTCAAAGTTCCTTGCGGTTGTCGATCAGCTCGTTGACCACGGCCGGATCGGCCAGGGTCGAGGTGTCGCCCAGCGTGTCGAACTCGTTGGCCGCGACCTTGCGAAGGATGCGGCGCATGATCTTGCCCGAACGGGTCTTGGGCAGGCCCGGCGCCCACTGGATCACGTCCGGGCTGGCGATCGGGCCGATCTCCTTCCTGACCCAGCCGACCAGCTCCTTCCTGAGCGCCTCGCTGGGCTCGATGTCGGATTTCAGCGTGACGTAGCAGAAGATGCCCTGGCCCTTGATCTCGTGCGGGTAGCCGACGACGGCAGCCTCGGCCACGGCGGGATGGGACACGAGGGCACTCTCGACCTCGGCGGTACCCATGCGGTGGCCGGAGACGTTGATCACGTCGTCGACCCGGCCGGTGATCCACCAGTAGCCGTCCTCGTCGCGCCGCGCGCCGTCGCCGGTGACGTAGGTGCCCTTGAAGGTGGTGAAATAGGTCTGGATGAAGCGCTCGTGATCGCCGTAGAGCGTGCGCATCATGCCGGGCCAGGCGTCCAGGATGACGAGGTTGCCCTCGGTCGCACCCTCGAGCAGCTTGCCGTCATTGTCGACCAGAGCCGGCTGCACGCCGAAGAACGGACGCGTCGCCGAGCCGGGCTTGAGATCGGTGGCCCCGGGCAATGGCGTGATCAGGATGCCGCCGGTCTCGGTCTGCCACCAGGTGTCGACGATCGGGCAGCGGCCCTCGCCGACGACACGGTGGTACCACTTCCAGACCTCGGGGTTGATCGGCTCGCCGACCGAGCCCAGCAGGCGCAGCGACTTGCGCGAGGTCTGCTGCACCGGCCCGTCGCCCTTCTGCATCAGCGAGCGGATCGCGGTGGGCGCCGTGTAGAAGATGGTGACCTGGTGCTTGTCGACGACGTCCCAAAACCGCGAGATGCTGGGGTAGGTCGGGATGCCCTCGAACATCAGCGTCGTGGCGCCGTTGGCGAGCGGGCCATAGAGGATGTAGCTGTGACCGGTGACCCAGCCGACGTCGGCCGTGCACCAGTAGACATCCCCGTCACGGTAGTCGAACACGTACTCATGGGTCAGCGCGGCGTAGACCAGATAGCCGCCGGTGGTGTGCAGAGCGCCCTTGGGCTTGCCGGTCGAGCCCGAGGTGTAGAGCAGGAACAGCGGATCCTCGGCATTCATCGGCTCGGGCTGGCAGTCGGCGCTGGCGCTCTTCATCAGCTCGCCGGCGTCGAAGTCGCGGCCCTCGACCATCGCCACGGACATGCCCGTATGGCGGAACATCAGCACCTTCACGTCGGGCGGGCACTTCTCCAGCGCCTTGTCGGCGTTGACCTTGAGCGGCACGGCGCGGCCGCCGCGCAGGCCGCCATCCGCGGTGATGATCAGCTTGGATTCGGCGCCGTTGACGCGGTCGGCCAGGCTGTCGGGCGAGAAGCCGCCGAACACCACCGAGTGCGGCGCGCCGATCCGCGCACAGGCCAGCATCGCATAGGCGGCCTCGGGGATCATCGGCAGGTAGATGGTGACCCGGTCGCCCTTCCTGACGCCCATGCCCTTCAGCACGTTGGCGAGTTTGCAGACCTTCTCGTGCAATTCACGATAGGTGATCTTCCTGCTGACGTCGGGGTCGTCGCCCTCGAACAGGATCGCGGTCTGGTCGCCGCGCTTGGCGAGATGCCGATCGACACAATTGTAGCAGACGTTGAGCTCGCCATCCTCGTACCAGCGGATGCTGACATCACCCTCGAACGAGGTGTTCTTGATTCGGGTCGGCTTCTTGCTCCAGTCGAGGCGCTCGGCCATTTCGGCCCAGAAGCCGTCCGGGTCCTTCACCGAGCGCTCATACATCGCGAGGTATTTCGCGTTGTCGCAATGGCTGTTCTTGGCCCACTGCGGATCGACCGGAACCACGTCCGACATCAGCCCCCTCCGTCGCCTGTGCCCTGCGGCGAAGGCTCTTGTTGTCCCTCACCGTGCAGCGAGCCTACTCCCACGCTTCGGCCCTCGCCTACAACGAGGTGGGGACCTTTTGCCGCAATGACCAGTCATCCGGCCGCACCGACCCGAAATGGCCATCCGCACATTGTCCACAGGCTTGCCCACACCGCTGCGATTATCCCACATTTTTCAACAGTTTGTGGGTAAGTCCCGCTCAGGACATCGTTGGCGGCGCCATATGGCTGCACGTCGTGCCGCCATAACGCGGCACTTTCTTCTTGCCACCGACGAGCAGGCGATCTGCAGGGGTGGTAATGTCAACAGTTTCGAGACTTCAACTTTCTTTCAGCGAATTCATGATCCACGGGGAGATGCGCTGAACGATGACTTCGACGCCGCGAGCGTTGGGGTGGATCCCATCAGGTTGCATCAGCCCGTCCTGCAGCACCGCTCCCGTCAAGAAAGAACGGATAGAGCGGGATGTCCTGCGACTGGGCGACATCCTGGTAAGCCAGCCGGAAGGCGTCGCCATAGGCACGGCCTAGATTCGGCGGCGCCAGCATGCCGGCGAGCATCACCTGCACGCCGCGCGCCTTCGCCCCTGCCACGATGTGCTCGAGATTGGCGCGCAGCTGCTCGACCGGCAGCCCGCGCAGGGCGTCGTTGCCGCCTAGCTCAACCAGAAGGTGGGTCGGCTGGTCGGCCAGCACCCAGTCGAGCCGGGCGGCCCCGCCGGCCGACGTGTCGCCGGAAACCCCGGCGTTCAGCACCGTGCAGCCGCTTCCTTGTTGGCGCAGCGCGGCCTCGAGCTGGACTGGGAATGCCTCCTGCTCGGCGACGCCATAGCCGGCGGCCAGGGAGTCGCCGAGCACCGCCAGCCGGCATGCCCACGCATCGGTGACCAGGCACATGCCCAGCACCAACCCGCCCAGCAGCGCCCACGCCTTGCGGCACCAGCGGCTCCGGTCCATCTCCCCACGGACGCGCACTGCGAACGGGGAACCCTGCTGTTGGCGATGATCGAGCTCTCGGACCTGCATCTTACCCTTCCCAGCGCCGCAGGGCCGGTGATGATCCTGCGGGGCGTCGACCTCACCGTCGAGGTCGGCGGCAGGGTAAGCGTGGTGGGTCCCTCCGGCTCCGGCAAGTCCAGCCTGATGTCGATCATCGGCGGGATCGAGCGGCCGACCGCCGGCCGGGTGGTGGTCGACGGTGTCGATCTCGCCACCCTGGACGAGGACGGCCTGGCTTTGTTCCGCCGCGACCGGGTCGGCATCCTGTTCCAGTCGTTCCATCTCATCCCGACCATGACCGCGCTGGAGAACGTGGCGCTGCCGCTGGAGCTGGCCGGCGACCGTGGCGCCTTTGCGGCGGCGCAAGCGCTGCTGGGCGAGGTCGGGCTCGCGGACCGGCTTGGCCACTATCCGGGTCAGCTCTCGGGCGGCGAGCAGCAGCGCGTGGCGCTGGCGCGTGCACTGGTCAATCGGCCGCGCCTGCTGCTCGCCGACGAGCCGACGGGCAACCTCGATGCCGATACCGGCAAGGGCGTGGTCGACCTGATCTTCGCCGCTTGCTCGGCGCGCGCGATGACGCTGCTGCTGATCACCCACGATGCCGGACTGGCATCGCGCTGCCAGCGCCGCCTGACGATGGACCGCGGGCGGCTGGGGGAGCCGGCATCGGCCCGCGCCCGGATGGTCGCGTCATCGTGACCGTTCCGGCGGCCGGCACGTGGCTGGTGGCGCTGCGGCTGGGTCTGCGCGACCTGCGCGGCACCGGCCGCAGCTTTGCCGTGCTGCTCGCGGCGCTGACCCTGGGCGTCGCGATCATTGCTGCGGTCGGGATCCTCAACCGAGGCGTGCAGACGGCGCTGGAACGCGACGCCCGCGCGCTGCTCGGCGGCGATGTCGAGCTCGAGCAGTCCAACGCCCCGATTCCGGAGCAAGAACTGGCGCAGCTGCTGCCCCCGGGAGCGCGCGTCAGCCGGCTCGTGGGCACCAACACGCTGGCCAGCGCCGGCCAGCGTACCGTCAGCGTCAGCCTGAAGGCGGTGGACGACGCTTATCCACTGGTCGGCACGATCCTGCTCGACCCGCCACTGCCGCTGGCCGAGGCCCTGCGCGATCACGGTGCGGTGGCCGAGAGCACGCTGCTGGCGAGGCTTGGTGTGGCCGTCGGCGACACCGTCAGGATTGGCGAGACCACGGTCCGAATCACGGCCACGCTGGTGCGCGAGCCTGACCGGATCGGAGGACTGTTCGGATTCGGCATCGGTCCGCGCCTGCTCCTGCATCGTGACACGCTGGATGCGGCCCAGGTCCTGCTGCCCGGCGCGCTCGCCCGCTACGAGGATAGGCTGACACTGCCCGACGGGGTCGACGCGGCCGAATACGTGGCCGGTCTGCAGCGGGCATGGCCCGACGCCGGATGGCGTGCTCGCAGCCCGCGCGACGTCCAGCCCCAGGTCACCCGCGTCACGGATCGCCTCGCCACCTTCCTGACCCTGGCGGGCCTGACGGCGCTGCTCACCGGCGGCCTCGGCATTGCGCTGACCATCGAGACCCACCTCGCGCGACGCACCGGCACCATCGCGACCCTGAAGTGCCTGGGAGCCAGCGGCGCGCAGGTGTTCCAGATCTATCTCGGCCAGGTGTTGCTGCTGGCCGTGGCTGGAGTGCTGTTGGGGCTGGCGCTGGGGTTGCTGCTGCCGTTCGCGCTGCGGAGCGTGCCTGCGGGCACCCTGCCGATCACGCCCGAGCTCGGCGTCTACGTCGGTCCACTCCTGCGCGCCGCGCTGGCCGGCCTGCTGACCACGTTCGTGTTCGCGCTGTGGCCGCTGGCGATCGCGCGCGAGACTTCGCCGGCGAGCCTGTTCCGGGCCCTGGTCGCGCCCTCGCGGCGATGGCCGCGCCGGCCCTATCTCCTGCTGCTGGCGGTGGCGATCGCCGCCCTGGTGGCGCTGGCGATCGTGGGCGTGCCGCAGCCCGCCATCGGCGGCTGGTTCGTGGTGACGGTGGTGGTGGCGGCCGGCCTGCTCTGGGGTCTGACCCGGCTCGTCGTCCTGGTCGCCCGGCGCTTCGCCCATCGCGGCAGCTTCGCCGTGCGCCTGGCGGTCGCGAACCTGCACCGCCCCGGCTCGCCGTCGCCGCGGGTGATCATCGCCCTGGGCGCCGGCGTCACCGTGCTGGTGGCCGTGGCCGTGCTCGCCACCAACCTGCGCGACGAGGTGGCATTGCGCCTGCCGACCCGCGCGCCGGCACTCTATTTGATCGACGTGCAGCCGCAGCAGCGCGACATGCTCACCAGCACCCTGGCCGAGATCCCCGGCGCGCACCTGGATCAGCTTCTGCCCAGCCTGCGCGCCCGCGTGGTCCGGATCGCCGGGCGGCCGGTGGCTGAGGTCAAGGTCGCGGACAATGTTGCCTGGACGGTGAGCCGTGACCGCGGCTTCAGCTATGCCGAGGCGCTGCCTCGGGGCAGCGAGCTGGCCCAGGGCGCTTGGTGGCCGGCGGACTATCAGGGGCCGCCGTTGGTCTCGATCGACGAGGAGATTTCCAAGGGCTACGGCGTCGGGCTCGGCGACACGCTGACCTTCAACGTCCTCGGCCGCAATCTGGAGACTCGGATCGCCAGCATCCGGCGCGAGGTCGACTGGAGTGGTGGCCGGCTGGATTTCCTGTTCATCGTCAACCCGAGCGCCCTTGCCGGTGCGCCCCACACATTTGTGGCCGCGGCGGACGTGCCTGCGCAAGATGAGGCGCGACTGCTGGACCTGCTGGCCGACCGGCTGCCCAATGTCACGCCGATCGCGCTGCGGGAGCTGGTCAGCCGGACCATCGAGGTATTGGACCGGATCGAGCTCGCGGTCGACATCGTGGCTGGGCTGACCCTGGGCGGCGGCATCCTGGCGCTGACCGGTGGCATCCTCGCCGCGCGCCAGCGCCACCGCTACGAGACCGTCGTGCTCAAGGTCCTGGGCGCGCGCCGGTCCGTGCTGCTGCGGGCGTTCCTGGTCGAATATCTGGCGATCGGGCTCGCGGTCGCGGTCGTCGGCGGGCTGCTGGGCTCGATCGCGGCGTGGCTCGTGGTCACGCAGGTGATGGACCTGGCCTGGTCGCCGGCACCGCTCGCCCTGGCAACCGTGCTGGGTGGCACGCTGCTCGCGGTCCTGGCGGTCGGCGGGGCCAGCCTCTGGCGGCTGATCTCGCTGCCGGCGGCGCCGGTGCTGCGGAGCGCTTGAGCGTCGTTTCTGCTAGTAGCACGACCAGACCGCAACGTTGGATCCCGCATGCTCGAAACCGGATCGATCAGCTTCGCCACCGCGTTCGTCGCCGGCGTCATCTCATTCCTGTCGCCATGCGTGCTGCCGCTGGTGCCAGGGTATCTATCCTATGTCGCCGGCACCTCGCTGGAGAGCCTACGCGATCACCAGGCCTCGCGGTTGCGGGCGCTGGGCTACGCTGTCTGCTTCGTGCTCGGCTTCTCGCTCGTGTTCATGGCCTTCGGGGCCAGCGCCACGGCGCTGGGCGGACTGCTGCTCAGCTGGCGTTATGAGCTGGGTATTGCTGCCGGCATCGTCGTACTGCTGTTCGGCCTGCACCTAGCCGGCCTGCTGCCGATCCATTTCCTTGAGCGCGAGGCACGCTTCCAGGGCGAGATCAAGGGTGGGCGGATCGTCGGCGCGTTCCTGCTCGGCCTCGCCTTCGCATTCGGCTGGACACCGTGCATCGGTCCAGTCCTTGGCGTGATCCTGACCATGAGCGCGACCTCAGGCGATCTCGGCACTGGCATAGCGCTGCTCGCGGTCTATTCCCTGGGCCTGGGGCTGCCGTTCCTGCTGGCCGCCTTGTTCACCGATGTGCTGCTCGAACGGCTGCGGGCACTGGGCCGGACCGGACGTCAGCTGCAACGGGTCGCTGGCCTGTTGCTGGCGGTGATCGGCGTGCTGATGATCACCGGACAGCTCGAGGCCCTGGCCTACTGGCTGCTCGAGGCATTTCCAGCCCTGGGCCGCATCGGGTGAGCCGATCCGTTTCCGCTTGAACGCCCCATCGATGGGGCCATATCTTGCCGGAGCGTTTCCACGCGTCAGTCGTGAAGGGTGTCGACAATGGCCTACCGGACGGATCCCCGCATAGCGCAGCCCGGGGTTGCCCTAGGGGCGACCGACGAGGGTCTGCGCAGCTACATGCTTTCGGTCTACAACTACATGGGCCTCGCGTTGGCCATAACCGGCCTCGTGGCGTTCATCGTCGGCTCGACTCCGGCGCTTTACATCCCGATCTTCACCTCCCCGTTGAAGTGGGTGGTGATGCTGGCCCCGCTGGGCTTCGTGTTCTTCCTCGGCGCCAAGATGCAGTCGATGAGCACCAGCGCGGCGCAGATCACGTTTTGGGCGTTCGCCGCCGTGATGGGCCTGTCGATGGCCAGCATCTTCCTGGTCTACACGGGCGAGAGCATCGCGCGGGTGTTCTTCATCACTGCGGCCACCTTCGGTGCGGTGAGCCTGTACGGCTATACGACCAAGCGCGACCTCTCGGGCATGGGCTCGTTTCTGTTCATGGGTCTGATCGGCATCGTCATCGCGAGCCTGGTCAACATTTTCCTGGCGAGCTCGGCACTGCAGTTCGCGGTCAGCGTGATCGGCGTGCTCGTGTTCACGGGCCTCACCGCCTGGGACACCCAGCGGCTGAAGGAGGAGTATCTGGGTGGCTACGCGCGCGCCGGGGGCGATATGGTCGCCAAGGGTGCGATCATGGGCGCGCTGAGCCTGTACCTCAACTTCATCAACCTGTTCATGATGCTGCTCCAGCTGTTCGGCGGCCGGCGCGACTAGGCGTCCGACGACACAGTTTTTGCATCGAAGCAGTGGCCCGCCTCGCGAGAGGCGGGCCACTCGCGTGTCCGGGTACGAATCCTTGCGCGGTTGGCGTGTCTGGGCCAGCTGGGCGCTGCTGCTCATGGCCTGCATGGCTTGTGCGCCCACGCCGCGGGCCTCCCAGGGCGAGGTGCGTGCCGTGCCGGTGACGCCACGCGATGGGTCGGCGCTCCCGGCGCACATCGGCCGGCTCGAGCTGCTTGGGGCCTTTGAGCTGAGCGCCTCTGACCCCCATTTCGGTGGCATCTCGGGCGCACGGCTGGCCAACGGCCGCCTTCGCCTGCTCAGCGACCGCAGCCGGGTTTTCGAGGTCACTTGGCCAGCGCATCGGGGCCGCACGGCGTTCGCGCTCCCGCTCTCGAGCCAGATCGCGCTGGTCGACGGGCGCGGCCGGCCGCTGGATGCCGAGGCCCTGGAAGTGACGCCGGGCGGCGACCTGCTCGTGGCCGACGAGGCGAGGGGGCGGTTGTTCCGTTACGAACCAGGGTTCGGGGTGCCCAAGACCAAGCCGCGGTCGCTTGCAGGAGCCTTCGCGGAGCACCGACCGACCAATGAGGGCGTCGAGACACTGGCGCTGCTCCCGGACGGCTCGCTGCTGGCGATTGCCGAGGGGGCATGGTTCGACGACGGTCTCCATGCGGCGGTGCGGATGGCCGGGGACGGGTCGGTGCTGCTGCGCTATCGCGCCGCGACAGGGTTCCTCCCGACCGACGCCGAGGTCGCCGGGGATCAGCTATTCGTGCTCGAGCGCCGGTTGTCCCTGCTCGGCGGCTGGCAGGCCCGGGTCGTGGCCGTCCCGCTGACCGAGCTGCCGACCGGCTCCGAGGCCGTATTCGCCGGTCACGAGCTCGCGAGAATCTCTGGCGCGACGCTCGGCGAGAATTACGAGGCGCTGACGGCTTGGCGCGACGACGCCGGCGCCTATCGTCTGTTGCTTGTATCCGACGACAATTTCAGCGGTCTGCAGAGCACGCGGCTGCTTGAGCTTCGCTGGCGGCCTTGACCTCTTGCAGGTTGGCGCCGACGGCCGATTTATGACGGAGGGTCCATGGTGCGGACTAGAGGGAGACTAAGGATGTGTCGCCCGCCAATGGCTTTGGTATTTGCCGCGCTAGTTCTGGCCGGTGCATCGAGCGCATGGGCCGGAGGCAGCACGATCGGGGTATATGCCGACCCAAACTTCCCTCCCCTCGGCGGAGCAGGTCCAGGCGTCACCCGCGCCGCTCCCACGCAGCCGAGCCGGTCGCAGGGCGCGCGCCCACCGGGGTGGGCCGACAATGCGCCGGCGCGAGTTCGCAGCTCCGATAGGTTTGCGCGTCCGCAATCGGGTGTGGTGTGCGATCGACGGACCAACGTCTGCTACAAGAACGGCGGGCTCGACCGGAGTGAAACCAAGGATGTGTTTGGCGACCGTGCGTCGGACCGGGTCGCGGGAATCCGCAAGCGGAACGGTACCGGACAGCTGTTCCTGCCGGACCGGGGGGTGACCTGCAACTCGATCCGTAAAGTCTGCTACGACGATGGCGTGGCAGATTTCAGCCAGACACGACGCTATTTCGGTGATCGCGCGGCCGACGCCCTCAACTGACGAAGTGACTCAGACGGTCTTGGCCGCCTGAGACAGCACGATCCGCTGCTTCAGCTTGACCAGATCGCCCGGCAGCTCGGTGCTCGAGGCGATCAGCAGGTACCCGTCGAGGCCGCCGCGCTTCTCGATCGTGCGCAACGTGCTGGCTGCGATCCGCAACCGTACGGTCTGGCCCAGCGTCTCGCTGAACAGGCGCCGGCTCTGCAGGTTCGGCAGAAACCTGCGGCGCGTCTTGTTGTTGGCGTGACTCACATTGTTACCGGTGAGCACGCCCTTGCGCGTCAGGGTGCAGCGTCGCGCCATTACACAATCCTCGAATTCGATCGAAGCTCAGCCGCGCGGACGATTGCCCACGCAAACGAGCGCGCTTGTTACGGGTCCCTCGCCGCGCCGTCAAGCGCCGAGCAGCTTCCGGCTAGTGGAGCTGCCAGACTCCCGCCGCGTGGCGGTGCTGCGCCGGACTGATCAGCTCGCTGCGCGCCACCGTGACGCTGTGCAGTTTGCCGTCGATGTTCTTGACCCAAAAATCGAGGAACTTGCGGAGCTCGGGAAACTTCGGCGCCAGATCGTAGTGCTGCCAGACGAAGGTCTGCAGCAGACCAGGATGATCCGGCAGATGGTAGGTGATCTCGGCGAGGGCGAGGCGATAGCCCTGGAGCTGCAGCTCGAGGGGCACCCGTTCGGTTCGTGGCATCGACCATTCTCCGCAGGCTGGACCTCGCCATTGTGCGGTGCACACGGTTGACGTCAAGTAAGCGGATGCCACATTCCGGTGTGTTTTCAGTGCTTTAGCAGCCGATGCGCGCGAGTGCTGACAAACCGGCCTTGCCTCTTGAACGATTCGCGGTTTGCCCCTACCTACCGTGGCGACGTTGGCACTCACCTGGGGTGATTGCTAACAGGCCCATTATTGCGAAGCTTGGAGGCTCTGCCACATGAAGTTCCGGCCGCTGCACGATCGCGTCGTCGTCAAGCGCATCGAGGAAGAGCAAAAGACGAAGGGTGGGATCATCATCCCGGACACCGCCAAGGAAAAGCCGATGCAGGGCGAGATCCTGGCCGTCGGCCCGGGTGCCCGCAACGAGGATGGCGAGCTCATCCCGCTGGGTGTCGCCGTCGGTGACCGCGTCCTGTTCGGCAAGTGGTCCGGCACCGAGGTCAAGCTCGACGGTGACGACCTGCTGATCATGAAGGAAAGCGACATCATGGGCGTCCTCGAGGATGCCCCGGCCGTCGCCAAGGCCGCCTGACGCTTCCGCGCACGTAGAAATTATTCAGGAGACAGCACAGATGGCTGCCAAGGAAGTCAAGTTTTCGACCGACGCGCGGACCCGGATGCTCAAGGGCGTCACGATCCTCGCCGACGCGGTCAAGGTGACTCTGGGCCCCAAGGGCCGCAACGTCGTCCTCGACAAGAGCTTCGGCGCGCCGCGGATCACCAAGGACGGCGTCACCGTCGCCAAGGAGATCGAGCTCGCCGACAAGTTCGAGAACATGGGCGCGCAGATGGTGCGCGAAGTGGCCTCGAAGACCAACGACATCGCCGGCGACGGCACGACGACCGCCACCATCCTGGCCGCGGCGATCGTCCGTGAGGGTGCGAAGTCGGTCGCGGCCGGCATGAACCCGATGGACCTCAAGCGCGGCGTCGACCTCGCCGTCGACGCCATCGTCAAGGACATCGCCAGCCGCTCGAAGAAGGTCACCACTTCGGAAGAGATCGCCCAGGTCGGCACGATCTCGGCCAACGGTGACGCCGAGATCGGCAAGATGCTGGCCACGGCGATGCAGAAGGTCGGCAACGAGGGTGTCATCACGGTCGAGGAGGCGAAGAGCCTCGAGACCGAGCTCGACGTCGTCGAGGGCATGCAGTTCGATCGTGGCTACATCTCGCCCTACTTCGTCACCGACAGCGAGAAGATGCGGGCGACCCTCGAGGACCCCTACATCCTGATCCACGAGAAGAAGCTGTCCTCGCTGCAGGCCCTGCTGCCGGTGCTCGAGGCCGTGGTCCAGAGCGGCAAGCCGCTGGTGATCGTGGCCGAGGACATCGAGGGCGAGGCGCTGGCGACCCTGGTCGTCAACAAGCTGCGCGGCGGCCTCAAGGTCGCGGCCGTCAAGGCGCCGGGCTTCGGCGATCGCCGCAAGGCGATGCTCGAGGACATCGCGATCCTCACCGAGGGTCAGGTGATCAGCGAGGATCTGGGCATCAAGCTCGAGAACGTCACGCTCGACATGCTCGGCCGCGCCAAGCGGATCGTGATCAACAAGGAAGACACCACGATCGTCGACGGTGCCGGCTCCAAGGACGAGATCCAGGGCCGGATCGCGCAGATCAAGGCGCAGATCGAGGAGACCACCTCGGACTACGACCGTGAGAAGCTGCAGGAGCGCCTGGCGAAGCTGGCCGGCGGCGTCGCCGTCATCCGCGTCGGCGGCGCGACCGAGATCGAGGTCAAGGAGCGCAAGGATCGCGTCGACGACGCGATGAACGCGACCCGCGCCGCGGTCGAGGAGGGTGTCGTCGCCGGTGGTGGCGTGGCCCTGCTGCACGCGATCAAGGCGCTGGCGAACGTCAAGCCGACCAACGACGACCAGCGGGTCGGCGTCGAGATCGTCCGCAAGGCGATCCAGGCCCCGGCGCGGCAGATCGCCGAGAACGCCGGCGTGGACGGTGCGGTCGTGGTCGGCAAGCTGCTCGAGGCCACCGATGCCAACTGGGGCTTCGACGCGCAGGCCAACGAGTACTGCGACATGATCGCTCGCGGGATCATCGATCCGGCCAAGGTCGTGCGCACGGCGCTGCAGGACGCGGCCTCGGTCGCCGGCCTTCTCATCACCACCGAGGCGATGGTGGCCGAGAAGCCGAAGAAGGAAGCTCCGATGCCGGCCGGTGGCCCGGGTGGCGGCATGGGCGGCATGGGCGACATGGACTTCTGATCCAGTCTACGGATCGAAGTCGAAGGGAAGGGCCGCGGGCAACCGCGGCCCTTTTCGTTGGCATGGACCTTGTGCGGCGCCCACCGCTATGGCCGTAGATGCTCAACGAGGCCACTCCCGCGCGGCTGCGCATGATCGCGCGGTGAGCATCCCGCTGCGACCATGATGCCGCCCGTACTGGCCTGCCCGCCAGCGGACGCCCGTGCGGATCAGGCAGGCTCGCCGCCGAAATGCGCCCAGAACTCGTCTCTGGGGTGGCTGCGCGGGAAGGGGGTGTCCGGCATCGGCACCTCGAGAAAGCGGCAGATCGGACCCCATCCCTCGGCAACGTTGAATACCAGCAGCCGGTGCGCGGGGATCGTATCGCGAACCTTCTGATTGTTACGGCGATAGGCCGCGATCGCCGTGTCGCGGTCGACGTGGCCGCCGAACGTCTCCTTCATGAACCAGCCGGTCATGGTCTCGAAGATCTCGCGAATGTGCGGCGGCAGGGGCAGCGTCGGGGCGACCGCGAAGAACTTGCCGATCGTCACGCTGAAGCTGTTCCACCACTCGGCCTCGGGGCGCTCGGTATGGATCACGCGGGCGTCCGGGAAGGTGACCGAGGTCTCGTGCCAGACATGGGCGCCGGGCCAATCGACCTGTGAATTGTAGCCCGCAAAGACCTCGTTCCAATCGACCTGCTCGCCGGCGGCAATAGCCTTCCAGAATGCAGGCTGCGCCGGATTGCCCATCACCTCGACCATGTGGTGACAGGGACCGAACCCGATCTGCTCCAGCGCCGTTTTCATCGACATTGTGCCGGTACGGCCGAACCCCGAGCCAATGACCCTCAACGCCATTTTCCCGTCCTTTGAGCTTTTTTGTTTTGACCGGGATGGAGCTTTCTCGTGGACAGATTGGCGGTCGCAGCTGGGTGGCCAACCCGACCGTAACGCGATCTACGCCCGACGCTTGAGCGCCACCGCCTCGGCCGCGAGCTGCTCGATTTTCGCCCAATCGCCGGCCTCGACCGCACCTTTCGGTGCCACCCATGACCCGCCGACGCAGACCACGTTGGCCAGCGCCAGGTAAGTCGGCGCCTTGGCCAGGTCGATCCCGCCGGTAGGGCAGAAGCGGATCTGGGGCAGCGGGTCGCCCAGGCTCTTGAGCATCGGCACGCCACCCGAGGGCTCGGCCGGGAACAGCTTCTGGCGCAGGTAGCCGCGCTCGGCCAGCATCATCGCCTGGCCGGCGGTCCCGGCACCAGGCAGCAGCGGCAGGCCCACCGCCTCGGCCGCGTCCAGCAGGGCCGGCGTGGCGCCGGGGCTGACCGCGAACTTGCAGCCATGATCGAGCGACGCCTGCAGATGGTCGCGGCTCAGGCAGGTGCCCGAGCCGACGATGACCTCGGGCAGTGCCTCGGCGATGGCGGCAATCGCGGCCAGCGCCACCTCGGTGCGCAGCGTGATCTCGAGCACGGTCAGGCCGCCGCGGGCCAATGCCCCGGCCAGGGCGACACCGCTCTCGACGCTGTGCAGCGTCAGGACCGGGATCACCACCGCCTCGTCGATCACGTCGGCGACCCGGCGGGAGAAGGCATTCGCGGTGTAGCTCATCGTCTTCTCCTTAGGCAGCGAGGTCGCCGAGCAGCGACGCGCCGGCCTCGGCGCCGCCGATGCCGCGGCGCAGCCGGGCGAACAGCTCGCGGCCGATGCCGTGATCGTTGCCGGAAAGATCGGCGGTAACCAGGGTGCGGGCTGCCCACTCGGCCGGCTCGACCAGTGCCTCCAGCGTGCCGGCCTCGGCGTCGAGCCGCACGATGTCGCCGTCGCGCAGGCGCGCCAGCGGCCCACCGTCGGTGGCCTCGGGGGTGAGATGGATGGCGGCCGGCACCTTGCCCGACGCGCCCGACATCCGCCCGTCGGTGACCAGCGCCACCTTGAAGCCCTTGTCCTGGAGCACGCCGAGCGACGGGGTCAGCTTGTGCAGCTCCGGCATGCCGTTGGCCTGCGGACCCTGGAAGCGGACCACGGCCACGACATCACGCTCGAGCTCGCCCGCCTTGAACGCGGCCAGCATCTCGTCCTGGCCGCTGAAGATCATCGCCGGCGCCTCGATCAGCCGGTGCTGCGGCTTGACCGCCGAGATCTTGATCACGCCGCGCCCGAGATTGCCCTTGAGCAGCTTCAGCCCACCCTCGGGCGCGAACGCCTCACTGGCTGGACGGACGATCGAGGTATCGCCGCTTTCGGCCACGCCCGGCTCCCAGACCACGGCCTCGCCGTCGAGGCGCGGCCGCAGCCGGTAGCGCTCGAGCCCGCCCTCGCCGGCGACGGTGAGCACGTCGGCATGCGCGAGGCCCTGGTCGAGGAGCTGGCCGATCACATAGGGCATGCCGCCCGCGGCCTCGAACTGGTTCACGTCCGCGAGGCCATTGGGGTAGATCCGCGCCAGCAAGGGAGTCACCGAGGAGACCTCGGCGAAATCGTCCCAGTTGAGCCGGATCCCGGCTGCGGCGGCCATCGCGATCAGATGCAGCGTGTGGTTGGTCGAGCCGCCCGTGGCCATCAGGCCGACGATGCCGTTGACGAAGGCGCGCTCGTCCAGCACCCGGCCGATCGGCGCGAACGCATTGCCCAGTGCCGTGATCTCGGTCACCCGCTGCGTCGCGGCCTTGGTCAGTGCGTCCCGCAGCGGCGTGTTCGGGTTGACGAACGCGGCGCCTGGCAGGTGCAGGCCCATGATCTCCATCAACATCTGGTTGGAGTTCGCGGTGCCGTAGAAGGTACAGGTTCCGGCCGAGTGATAGGATGCACTCTCGGCCGCCAGCAGCTCGGTCCGGCCGATCTTGCCCTGGGCGTAGAGCTGCCGGATCCGGGTCTTCTCGCTGTTGGACATGCCTGACGGCATCGGTCCGGCGGGCACGAAGATGGTCGGGAGGTGTCCGAAGGCCAAGCCCCCGATCACCAGACCGGGGACGATCTTGTCGCAGATGCCCAGCATCAGGGCACCGTCGAACATGTCGTGGCTGAGCGAGACCGCGGTCGCCATCGCGATCACGTCGCGGCTCATCAGCGACAGCTCCATGCCGATCTGGCCCTGGGTAACACCGTCGCACATCGCGGGCACGCCGCCGGCGACCTGGGCCACCGCACCAGCCGCGTGCGCGGCATCGCGAATCAGGGTCGGGAAACGCTCGTAGGGCTGATGCGCCGAGAGCATGTCGTTGTAGGCGGTGACGATCGCGATGTTGGCGCCGGCGGCGCCGCTCAGCGTGGCCTTGTCGGCATCGCCACAAGCGGCGAACGCGTGGGCGAGGTTGCCGCACGACAGGGCCGTGCGGCGCGGGCCGCGCTCGGCCGCGGCGTCCAGCCGCTCGAGATAGGGTCCGCGTGTGCTGTCGCTGCGACGGCGGATCCGCTCGGTGACCTCGGCAATGACGGAATGCACGGACATGTCACCTCTCCCCAGGGCAGTGCTTACTGCGATTCCTCGAACCAAGTGCGGCCGTCTCGCTCGATCAGCGCGATCGCGGCCGTCGGGCCCCAGCTGCCGGCAAGATACGGCTTGGGCGGCTCCTCGGTCTGCCCCCAGGCCTGCAAAATCGGTTCCACCCAGCGCCAGGCGGCCTCGACCTCGTCGCGGCGCATGAACAGTGTGGCGTTGCCGCGCACCACGTCCATCAGCAACCGCTCATAGGCGTCAGGGTAGCGCACCTTGAACGCGTCGGCGAACCGGATGTCGAGCGGCGCCACGCGCAGGCGCATCCCGCCTGGACCCGGATCCTTGGCCATCAGCGCCATCTCGATGCCATCGTCGGGTTGCAGACGGATGACAAGACGGTTGGGTTCGATGATCCCGGCGCCGAGCGGGAAGATCGAATGCGCCACCTTGTGGAACTGGATCACGATCTCCGAGACCCGGGTCGGCAGGCGCTTACCGGTGCGCAGGTAGAATGGGACCCCGGCCCAGCGCCAGTTCTCGACCTCGGCCTTGATCGCGACGAAGGTCTCGGTGCGGCTGGCCGCTCCCAGTTCCACGGCGTAGGACGGCACCGCACCGCCGCCGCCGGAGCCCGCGCGATACTGCCCGCGCACGGACTTCATCAGCGCGTCGCCGTCATTGAGGGTGCGCAGGGCGCGCAGGACCTTGAGCTTCTCGTCACGGACGGAATCCGCGTCCATCGTCGTCGGCGGCTCCATGGCGACCAGGCACAGCAATTGCAGGATATGGTTCTGGACCATGTCGCGCAGGGCGCCGGACTTGTCGTAGTAGGCGGCACGTTCCTCGACCCCCACGGTCTCGGCCACGGTGATCTGGACGTGGTCGATGTGGGCGCGGTCCCAGACGCTCTCGAACAGGGAGTTGGCGAAGCGCAACGCCAGCAGGTTCTGGACCGATTCCTTGCCGAGATAGTGGTCGATCCGATAGACCTGAGCCTCGTTGAATACTTGGCCGACCTCGTCGTTGATCCGGATCGCCGAGGCGAGATCGCGCCCGATCGGCTTTTCGAGGACGACCCGAGATTTGGGTGTGACAATGCCGGCGGCCCCGGCGCCCTGGCTGATCGGGCCGAACAGGTCCGGCGACGTGGCGAGGTAGAACAGGCGGGCCCGATCCTCGCCGCCCAGCAGCGCCTGGGCCAGGGCTTCCCAGTTCTCGCGCTTGGCGACGTCGAGCGCCACGTAGGTGATCCGCTCGGCGAAGCGGGCGAACACTTCCGGGTCGAAACTGGCGTCGACGTGCTGCCGGCAGGCTTCCTCGACCTGGATCAGATATTCTGGGGTCGAGAGCTGGGAGCGGGCGACACCGATGATCCGGCTGCCTTCCGGCATTTGCCGGTCGTGCTCGCGCCAGTACAGGCCCGGCATCAGCTTGCGGAAGCTGAGATCGCCGGTGGCGCCGAAGACGACGAGGTCGAAGACCGGGACGGGGATGATCTGGGCGGTCATGGCGACTCCACGCCGGCCAGGAACGTCTCCACGGCCGTGCGAATCGGCAAAGCAGGGATCGCGCCGCGCTGCAAGGTGGTGAGCGCGCCGACCGCATTGGCAAAGCGGCACAGCCGCTGCAGCCGCGGCGGGTCGGCCAGCGCCTCGGGCTCGTTCAAATAGCCGGCGAGCAGCCCGGCCATGAAGCCGTCGCCGGCACCCGTGGTGTCGACCGCCTGGACCTTGAAGCTTGCCACGTGGCCGCTGGACGTGCCGGTGAACCACACCGAGCCGGCGCTGCCCTGGCTCAGAGTCACCAGCTTCAGGCCCTCATGCCACAGCGTCCTGACCGCGTCCGGCTCCCGGCTACCGGTCAGGAAGTGCAACTCGTCGTCGCTGAGCTTGACGAGGTGGGCGCGGGCGAGGCCCTGGCGCATACCATCTTGGGCTGCCGCCTCGTTCTGCCACAAGGGGAGGCGAAGGTTGACGTCGTAGGAGATCAGGCGGCCGGCGGCCTGGGCTGAGGCTGCCGCATGCAGCACCGTGACCCTGGGTTGCTCCGCGGCGAGGCTGATCGAGTCGAAGTGGAAGACACTGGCGGCGCGAATGGCGGCCTCGTCGACCTCGTCGGGTCGGAACAGCATGTCGGCGCTGGGGTGGCGGTAGAACATGAACTCGCGCTCGCCGTCAGCGCGCAAGGAAACGAAGGCCAGGGCCGTGCGCGCCTTGGGCTCGAAGCGCAAGGGCGCCACGTCGACACCCTCTGCTGCGAGGGTGTCGGCGAGGAAATGGCCGAACGGGTCGTCGCCGACCTTGCCCATGAAGGCGCTGGGGACGCCCAGACGGGCGAGGCCGACGGCGACATTGGCCGCAGCTCCGCCCGGCGCCTTGACGAAGGCCGGCGCGTCGGCGAGGCCGGTGCCGGTCACGGTCGGCACGAAGTCGATCAGAAGATCGCCGAAGCAGACGACAGCGGCCATGGCGCTGGGCTCCCTGGAAAGCGAGAGTGCGGCGCCGCCCGAGCCAGCCGGGCGGCACCGGATGGTAGGGTCAGCGGGGGGCGGACCAGCCCTTGTAGTCCTTGACGTTGTCGCGCGTAATCAGCGTCGATGGCATCAGGATCATCGGCTCGGCTGGCTTGGTGCCGTTCATGATGTCGTAGCCGATCGCGACCGCCTTCTGCGCCATCGCCCACGGATCCTGGCTGGCCGAGGCCTCGACCATGGTGCCGCCGGCGATCGCCCCTTCGATGTCCGGAGCACCGTCCACCGAGGTGATGATGATGCCGCTGCGACCCATCTGCTTGGCGGCGAGGTCGCTGCCGATGGCCTGCGGGTCGTTGATCGTGAACACCGCGGCGATGTCGTCGTAGCGGGTGAGGTGGCCCTGCATGACGTTCATGCCGCCTTCCCGGTTACCCTTGCCGTCCTGGTCGTCGCTGAGGATCTTGATGTTCGGGTTCTTGGCCAGCTCCTCCTTGCAGCCCGTGACCCGGTCGATCACGGCTCCGACCTGCGGGCCGTTCTGGATGATGACGTTGCCGCCCTTCTCGCCGAGCTTGTCGACGATGTACTGGCAGGCGATCTCGCCGGCCTGGACATTGTTGGTCTGCACGGTGGCGTCGACCCCGGCGGCGGCGACGTCGACCGCGACGACGACGATCCCGGCCGCCTGGGCGCGCTTCACCGCCGGGGCGATCGCCTTGGCGTCGGCGGCGTTGAGCAGGATCATGTCCACGCCGGAGGCGATGAAATTGTCGATCTGGTTGAACTGCTTGTTGAGATCATAGTCGGCGGATGCGGTGTTCACCTTGACGTTCGGGTTGATCTCCTTGGCTTTCGCCTCGGCACCCGCAGCCAGCGCCACGAAGAACGGGTTGCCGAGCGAGCCCAGCGTGATTCCGATCGCGTTCAGATCCTTGGCCGACGCAGCCCCGCTGGCGAGCATCATGGCCGCCCCGGCGAGCAGCAGTTTCTTCAGCATCTTGGCTTCCCTACCTTGCTTGGCCCATGAATGGGCGCTCCGGCGGCGGGCCAGGTAGCCGCCGGTGCCTTGTCGACCAGCCCCGCGCGGGGCCGGTAGCTTGCGCGGCGGCCCGCCTCAGGTGCGGGCGCTGCCCTGGGTGCGGTAGCGGTCCAGCGCCACCGCGCCGATGATCACCAGGCCTTTGATGATGAACTGCCAGATGTCCGACACCCCGGTCAGGATCAGCCCGTTGGTCAGCACGGCGATGATCAGCGCGCCGACCAAGGTGCCCCAGATCGAGCCGATGCCGCCGACGAAGCTGGTGCCACCCAGGATGACGGCCGCGATCGCATCCAGCTCGTAGCCCTGACCGATCTGCAGACCGTTGGCGGCGAACAGCCGGGCGGCCGACATCACACCGCCGAGGCCTGCGAGGAAGCCCGACAGGCAGTAGACGAACAGCAGGATCGCCCAGACCTTGATGCCGGACAGGCGTGCCGCCGCCGGGTTGCCGCCGACCGCATAGATCCGCACGCCGAGCACGGTGCGGCGCAGGACGAACCACGAGGCCAGGATCACGATCAGCGCGATGATCGCCAGCACCGGGATGCCGGCGACGCTGGCATTGCCGATGAACGCGAACGACAGGTCCGGGTTGAACACCGTGGTGTCGCTGCCCATCAGCCGGGCGAGACCGCGCACCGCAGTCAGGGAGCCCAGTGTGACGATGAACGGCGGCAGCCCGACAAAGGCGATCAGCGCTCCGTTGAGGAAGCCGAAGAACAGGCCGGTGATCAAGGCCGCCGGGATGCCGAGCAGCCCCCAGCCGGCGATCAGTGAGCAGATCACCGCCGCCATGGCGGATGCCGCCAGAATCGATCCAACCGAAAGGTCAATGCCGCCGGTCAGGATGACGAAGGTCATGCCCGCGGCCAGCACGGTGTTGATCGACGCCTGCTGCGCGACGATCGAGATGTTCTGCGGTGTGAAGAAGCGCCCGTCGGACAGATAGTGGAAGCCGACGCAGAGGATCAGCAGGATCGGCAGCATGCCGACCGCCGCGATCAGCCCGCGCATCTGCACCTGGCGGGCAGACAGCCCAGCCCCGCCCGACGCCACCGCCGCCGCGGTTGAAGTTTCCGTGCTCGCCATCGTTGTCGCCTCCCCTTGTCACACCCGCCGCCGTTCGGGCGGCCACGTTCGCAGCACAGACGCTCAGGCGGCGACCCCGGCCGCCAGGGCCATGATGTTCTCCTGCGTGATCGGCTTGCCGCCCGGCCCGCCGACCTCGCCCTCGATATGCCCCTCGCGCATCACCAGCACCCGATCGCAGGTGCCGATGATCTCCGGCAGCTCGCTGGAGATCACGATCACGCCGATGTTCTTTTGCGCCAGCTCGTCGATGATCCGATAGATCTCGGACTTGGCGCCGATGTCGACGCCCCGTGTCGGCTCGTCGAGGATCAGCACCTTGGGTCCGATCTCGAGCCAGCGCGAGAGCAGAACCTTCTGCTGGTTGCCGCCCGACAGGCTGCCGACGCCGACCAAAGGGCTCGCGGCCCGCACGCGCAACGCCTGGAACGCGGCCTCGGCCCGGCGCTTGGCGGTGGCGAGGTTGAGCACGCCCCAGCCGCGCGCGTCACGGTCGATCACACCGACGTTGATGTTCTCGCCGCACGACATGTCGAGAAACAGGCCCAGCTTCTTGCGGTCCTCGGTCAGGTACGCGATGCCCAGATCGAGCGCGTCCTTGGGCCGCTTGATGTCGGCCTTCTGTCCGTTCAGCAACACCTCGCCGCCGGCCTTGGGGTCGGCACCGTAGATCAGGCGCGCGAGCTCGGTGCGGCCGGAGCCGACCAGACCGGCAATACCCAGAACCTCGCCCTGATGCAGCTGGAAGCTCGCCGGCTTGACCCGCCGGCCGCCGTCGGTGATGCCCTTGACCTCGAGGATCACCGGCCCGCGGCTGCCATGCGGGTCGTGCTCCTTCTTGTAGAAGCTGGAGAGATCGCGCCCCACCATCATCTTGACCAGGGCGTCGGCGGTGAGTGCCGCCCGCTCGATCGTGCCGACATAGGAGCCGTCGCGCAGGACCGAGACCCGGTCCGACAGCTCGTAGACCTCGGCCATGCGGTGGCTGATATAGATCAGCGCGATGCCCTCGTCGCGCAGCTGACGGATCAAGGCAAATAGGCGTTCGCTCTCGCGCGAGGAAAGGGCAGTGGTGGGCTCGTCGAGCACCAATATGCGGGACTTGGCATGGAGGGCGCGCGCAATCTCGACCAGCTGCTGTTCGGCGATCGATAGCGTGCCGACCGTGGTCTCAGGCTTGAACGGCGCTCCCAGCCGCTCCAGTACTGGCCGGCAGCCGTCGTACATCGCCTTGCGATCGACGATGCCGCGCTGATGAACTTCCACACCGAGATAGATGTTCTCAGCCACGCTCAGGTTCGGCGCGAGGCTCAGCTCCTGGTAGATGATCGCGATCCCGTGCTGCTTGGCCGCGATCGGGTCGCCGATCGCCACCGTGGTGCCGTCGATCTTGATCTCGCCACCCGCGTCGGCCTGGTAGGCACCCGACAGGATCTTCATCAGGGTCGACTTGCCGGCCCCGTTCTCGCCCATCAGCGCCAGCACCTCGCCGCCCCAGGCCTGCAGCTGCACTTCGTTCAGCGCCTTCACCCCGGGGAAGGTCTTGCTCACCCCGCGCATCGCCAGCGTCGGCACCCGTCCTCCGGTTGCCGCTCCCGCCGCCTCGACCCCAGCCTCGACCATCACCCAACCTCCCATCGAGTCGCTTTTTGTTCCGTGTCGCGAGCAAGCCGTCAATCTTCCTCAAGCGCGCACTTCGCTACTCGCGACCGACGAGGTCATGCGCGAGTTGCGAAGGACGGGCATTGGGCATGATGGCTTAACTTAACGCACCGTGCATTACTTTATTGCCCCACTACTGATCTGGCTCGGTCTTTACAGCCATTGATGCGCCCGGTCAAAGCTGTCTATATCGGCGGCTGTCGGCGTCGGACCTAGGCGTCGTCGAGAACGCGGCAGGGAGGAATGGCCATGCGGATCGCCCGCTCCTTGATTGGTGCTTGCATTCTGTCGGCCGGCTGGGCCAGCGGGGTTGCTGCCGGCACCCATGTCGACTGGCTCGACGATGGCAGCGTGCTGCTCAAGCTCGGCCATGACTATGGCGATGCGGTGATCGAGACCAGTCGCGCCGAACTCGGCAGTCTCCTCGGGCCGGACCAGCAGCCGTTCGCTGGGAAGACGATCCGCCTGCTGAGCCAGGACGATGGCCCACACGGCGCCATCTCCGGGCCACTCGCCGCGTTCGCGCCGGTGTTCGAGGAACTCACCGGTGCCAAGGTCGAGCTGGATCTGGTGCCGGTGACCAGCCTCTACTCGACGCTGATGCTGGACATGCAGCGCGGCCAGAACCACTACGATGCGGCCTCGATCGCGGCCTATTTTTACGGCGAGCTGCTTGACGGCAAGTTCATCCGGCCGATTGACGATCTCGCCACCAGCGGCAAGTTTCCTCGCTGGAGCTACGACGCGATGCCGGATGCGGTGCGCCGGCTCTACACCTGGGACGGCGCCGGCTATGGGGTCCCCAACGACGTCGACGGCCAGGTCCTCTATTTTCGCCGTGACGTGCTGACCGATCCGGTCTGGCGCGAGCCGTTCAAGCAGGCGCTGGGATACGATCTGCCGGTGCCGCCGCGAACCTGGCAGCAGGTGCTCGACATCGCGACCTTCTTCGACGGCAAGAACTGGGATGCCGGGGATGCGTCGCCGGACCACGGCATGGTCCTGCACCTCAAGCCAGGTGAACAGGGTCACTTCCACTTCCAGTCGCTGGCCGCGGCCTTCGCGATCACGCCCGGCGAGACGCTGGACAGCACCCACAACGTTTTCTGGTTCGACCCGGAAACCATGAAGCCGCTGATCGACAGCCCCGGCAACGTGGCGGCGCTGGAGATGCTTCAAGCGCTGGCCAAGACCGGGCCGGCGGAGCAGTTGGGCTGGCGATTGCCCGAGGCCTGGAGCTATTTCCTGCGCGGCAAGGCCGTGTTCACCTTCTCGTTCGGTGACCTCGGCGGGCTCTGCCAGGATCGGGCGATCTCGCGGGTCCAGGGCAAGTGCGGCGTGGCGATCCTCCCGGGATCGAACCGGCACTGGGACTATGCGACCAAGCAATGGGTCGAGACGCCGGATCCGGCGCCGGTGGGCAATACCACCGGCGGCTCCTGGCAGGGCGTCGTTACCAGCGGCGCGAAGGAGCCCGAGGCGGCCTACGCATTCCTGTCGCTGATGGCGATCCCGCCCGCTTTGCTTTGGAGCGTCGAGCACGGTTGGACGGGCGTGAACCCGGGCATGGCCTACCAGTTCCTGCCCCCGGACGGCACGGCGCGGCTCGCCGACTACGTCAGGGCGGGCTGGGACCGGGCGGACGTCGAGGACTATCTGCGCGCCTATCACTCGACCTTCACCGCGCCCACCATGCTGCCCTATCTGCGCATTCGCGGCACGCCCGAATACTGGTCGGCGCTCGACACCGAGCTCGCGGCGGCGATGGGCGGACGCAAGACGCCAGCGGAAGCGCTGGGTGCGGTCGCGGCCACATGGGAGAAGATCACCGATCGCCTCGGCCGGGAGCGACAGCTGGAACTGCAACGGCAGGCCATCGGCTACCGGCCCAGCTGAGCCTGCGGCCACACCGTGCCGGAGACGCCCGAGATGATCACGACCGACGAGTTGTGCCGACGGTTCCCCGAGGCCGACGAGTTTCCGGCCGAGTATCCGGCGCCGGCCCCGGTGCA
Source organism: uncultured Alphaproteobacteria bacterium (assembly GCA_963798145.1). Taxonomy (GTDB): domain Bacteria; phylum Pseudomonadota; class Alphaproteobacteria; order Geminicoccales; family Geminicoccaceae; genus Benzoatithermus. Next base: position 59,371 of record CAWCSG010000013.1, on the reverse strand, counting down.
TCAACGCAGCTGGCTGATCGACGGCCAATTGCGGCCCTGGGACGGCCCGTGTCAGCCAGTGCTGTCCGCCGTCTGCGTTCGCGGTGCCGATGGTAGCCTCACGCAGGTCGCGCTCGGCAGCATCCCTCAGGGCGGCGAGGTCGAGGCTGAGGCGGCGCTCGCGGCGGCCGTGTCCGCCTACGACAGTGGTCGCGGAGCGTGGCCGACCATGGCCGTCGCCGAGCGAATCGGCTGCATGCAGGTCTTCGCCAAGCAGATGCAGGCGCGGCGGGCCGAGGTGGTGCGGCTGCTGATGTGGGAGATCGGCAAAAGTCTCGCCGACAGCGAGAAGGAGTTCGACCGCACGGTCGAGTACATCCGGGCCACGATCGAGGCGCTCAAGGAGCAGGACAACGGCAACTCGCGTTTTCTGGTCGTCGACGGCACGATCGGCCAGATCCGGCGCACGCCGTTGGGCGTGGTCCTGTGCATGGGACCCTACAACTACCCGCTGAACGAGACCTTCGCGACGCTGATCCCGGCCCTGATCATGGGCAACACCATGGTGTTCAAGCCGCCGCGCTACGGTGTCCTGCTGTTCGCGCCGCTGCTCGAGGCGTTCCGCAGCGCGTTCCCGCCGGGCGTGATCAACATGGTCTACGGGCAGGGGTCGGTGGTGGTGCCGCTGCTGCTGGGCACCGGCCTGGTCAACGTGCTGACCCTGATCGGCTCGAGCAAGGTCGCGGACCATCTCAAGAAGCTGCCGCCCAAGGCGCATCGGCTGCGCGCTATCCTTGGCCTCGACGCGAAGAACGCAGCGATCGTCCTGCCGGATGCCGACCTCGAGCTCGCGGTGAAGGAGTGCCTGCTTGGTGCGCTCTCGTTCAACGGCCAGCGCTGCACGGCCTTGAAGATGCTGCTGGTGCATCGGTCGATCGCCGAGCCGTTCCTGACCCGCTTCGTCGAGGAGCTGGGCAAGCTCAAGGTGGGCATGCCGTGGGAGAAGGGGGTCAGCATCACGCCGTTGCCCGAGCCCGGCAAGGTCGCCTACATGAGCGAGCTGGTCGCGGACGCGCTGGCCAAGGGTGCCCGCGTGGTCAACGATGGCGGAGGCAGCGCCGCCGGTACCTTGTTCTATCCGGCGGTGATGTACCCCGTGGCGGACGGCATGAAGCTCTACCGCGAGGAGCAGTTCGGGCCGGTGGTCCCGGTCGTGCCGTTCGACGACCTCGAGACCGCCGTGGACTACGTGATCACCTCGGAGCACGGTCAGCAGGTCAGCATCTTCAGTGCAAGCCCGGAACGGATCGGGTCGCTGGTCGACCCGCTGGTCAATCAGGTCTGCCGCGTGAACATCAACTGCCAGTGCCAGCGCGGCCCCGATGTGTTCCCGTTCACCGGGCGCAAGGATTCCGCCGAGGGCACGCTTTCGGTCACCGACGCGCTGCGCTCGTTCTCGATCCGCTCGATGATCGCGACCAAGCAGACCGCGGCCAGCGAGCAGCTGCTCGACGCCATCGTCCAGCAGCACGCCTCGACCTTCATCAACACGCGGTTCATCTTCTGACCAAAACGCCGCCAGCCCGAAGCTGCAAATGGGTTCCGACCTCGGATCATTGACCATGCAGGATCTCGCGGGTCGGGCTGTAGTTCAGGTGCAGCGGAAGTATCGCCGCACCCACCACGGCCGCGTCTCGGCCGACGGTGCCGCGTAGCAGCCGGGGTGCCGGGCGCGACTCCGGCGAGGCGGCCATGAGCGACCGGTTCAACCGAGCGATCAGCTCGTCGAGCATGTGGCGTGGCAGCGTGCCGTCCAGCACCACGACGTCGACGTCGAGCACGCGCACCGCCGACAGGATCGGCAAGGTCAGGGCATCGACCGCATCGTCCAGCCATTCGTCGACCTGCGGATGTGGCTGCCCCAGGAATTGATCGAGATCCGCCAGGCTGTCGATCGCGAGGCCGCTGCCGCGCAGGTGCCGGATCAGCGCATTGACCGACGCCCGCGTGAGGAGCAGCTCGTGCAGACCCTCGGGCTTCGGCGCCGTCGCCAAGCGCGAGGGCGACGTCGGCATCAGGCCGAGGTCGCCGGCGTTGGCGTTGACGCCGCGATGATAGTCGCCGTCCAGGATCACCCCGCCACCGAGCGCGGCCCCGACGAACACGTACAGGAAGTCGTCCAGAGTCCGGCCGACGCCGTGAAACAGTTCTGCCACCGCCGCGGCTGTGCCATCGTTCTCGCAGAACACGTCAATGCCCGTGGCGTTCTCCAGCTCCTGACGGACATCGAATTCGTTCCAGCGCCGGTATGCGGCAAGCGGCACATCAAGCTCGCGCTGCCAGCTGCCCAGATTGTAGGGCAACGCGACGCCGAGCCCGGCGAGCCGCGCATCGTCGATGCCGCCGGCCACGCGCCGCAACGTGTCGACGCTCTCGGTCACGAAGGCGACGGCCTCCTCGGGCAGTGGGAATGCCCGCTCCAGCCGGCGTCGCTCGATGATGCGGCCGCCGAAATCGACCAGCATGGCGTCGAGCGAGCGGCGGCCGAGCTTCACGCCGATCGAGTGCGCGCCGCGCGGATCGAGACGGAGAATGGTCGCGGGCTGGCCGCGGGCGCCGCTGCGCTTGCCGTCGGTGCGGATCAGCTGCTGGCCCTCGAGCTCGCGCACGATCTGGCCGGCGGTGTTGTGGGTGAGCTTGGCGTGCCGGGCAAGATCCGCTTTGGAGGCCTCGCCCAGCCGGCGCAGCAGGGTGAGGATCACCCGCTCGTTGAACTGACGCACCTGTACCGAGTTGCTGCCCTGACCTGACGCGCCGTTGCGCACCGTTCTACCTTCCCTGGCTGCGCCGCTCACGCTGCGGCGATCACAGCCTCAAGATGCCGGCGTCAATTTCTGCTGTCAATAATTAATTCACTATGAATTATCTTAATCCGCAGGCGTTCGCGATCGCGCCTTTGCGCACCTGCCGCGCGGCTGCTACGGCGTTCGCTCCTGACGCACACGATCTGCGAGTGCCGCCATGACCGCGATCCCCGCCGAGATGACCTTCATCCGCATCGAGCGCCCCGGCCCGCCGGAGGTGCTGGTGCCTGACCGGATGGCCGTTCCGGTGCCGGGCGCCGAGGAGGTCCTGATCAAGGTTGCCGCTGCCGGCATCAACCGGCCGGACGTGCTGCAGCGTCAGGGCGCCTACCCGCCGCCGCCGGGCGCCAGCGACGTGCCGGGCCTCGAGGTCGCGGGGGAGATCGTGGCGGTGGGCGACGGCGTCGACCGCTGGCGGCTCGGCGATCGCATCATGGCGCTGGTCGGCTCCGGCGGCTACGCCGAGTACTGTCTTGCCCCTGCACCTCAGGTGCTGCCGGTCCCCGCCGGGCTGTCGATCGTCGAGGCGGGGGGCATACCGGAGACTTTCTTCACCGTCTGGAGCAACGTGTTCGATCGCGGCCGCCTGCAGCCGGGCGAGAGTTTCCTCGTCCATGGCGGCTCGTCGGGGATCGGCACCACGGCGATCCAGCTGGCCCACGCCTTCGGCGCCACCGTGTTCGCGACCGCGGGCAGCGCCGACAAGCAGCGCGCCTGCGAGGCGCTGGGGGCGCAGCGGGCGATCGACTACCGCAGCGAGGACTTCGTGGCCGTGGTCAAGTCCGCAACGGACGGCAAGGGCGTCGACGTCATCCTGGACATGGTTGGTGGGCCATATGTCGAGCGCAACCTGCACGCGCTCGCGGTCGAGGGCCGGCTGGTCCAGATCGCCTGGCTGCAGGGCTCGAAGCCGCCGGCCAACTTCATGCCGCTGATGCTCAAGCGGCTGACCTGGACCGGCTCTACCCTGCGCCCGCGCTCGGTCGAGCAGAAGGCGGCGATCGCCCAGGCGTTGGAGGCCAAGGTCTGGCCGCTGCTCGCCGCCGGCCGGGTGAAGCCACTGATCCACGCCACCTTCCCGTTGCACGAGGCCGCAGCCGCGCACCGCCTGATGGAATCGAGCGCACATATCGGCAAGATCGTGCTCACGGCCTGAGCCGGCTAGGCTGGTACCGGGGCGAACGCCGCCTCCCCCGGCCGGCCCTCGGCATGCAGGTAGACCGCTGGCTCGGTGACGATGCGGCGGCAGGGCGACCAGCGCGCTGCTGACGGTGCCGTACTCGCCCTCGGTCACGATGCACATCGCATCGCGCGGGTCGCCGGTGCGTGCGGTGCGCTCGGCCAGCAGACCCTCCCAGCCCGACCAGTCACCCGCCGCCGGGTCCGGAGCCGGCACGAAGCGGAACTGCGGCAGGAAGCGGCCGATCCGGGCCGAGGCCGGATCATCCAGCTCGCCGGCCTCGATCATGTGCAGGCCGGGTTCGATCGGTTGCACCCGAGATCCGTCCGTCGCCCGCGTGCCGTAGCCAGAATGCGGCGGCGGCGTCGGCCGACGATCAGGTTGAACGGGCGCCAAGCGGTCGGGATCCAGCGCGCGCAGCGCTTCCGCCGCGGTGTGCGCCTCGGCATGGTCGAGCGCCTCGAGCACCAGCTCGCCGCGGCTGCGCTTGCCCGGCTGCGGCCCGAGCGTGCCGCGGCGGTTGAGCACGGCCGCCACCACCCCGTCATCGTTTACGCCCGAGCCAACTGCCGCCAGCCTCGACATCGAGTCCGGCGCGGACCTGCGGCCGGTCCGGCCAATGGCGACCGGGCGGCAAGGATGGCCGGCCGCGCAGCTCGTCGCGGTTGGCGGCGAGCAGCAGAGGCCAGGCTGCCGTCGGCTGGCGGAGCAGGACGAGGGTGCACATCGGGCGGTCTCCACCGTGCGACGCTGCGGCGCGTGGGCGTGCTTGGCTTGGTGCATGAGCCGGTCGGCGCATATATAAGAAGAGGTGACGGGCGCCAGGGAAAGAGGATTGCGCATGAGCATGTTCGAAGACCGCGAGCGCGGCGAGGAATCGAAGTACAAGCACGACCTCGAGCTCGGCTTCAAGATCCGCAACCGGCGCAACAAGCTGTTCGGCTTGTGGGTGGCGCAGGAGCAGCTGAGTCTGACGGGCGACGCCGCTGCCGCCTACGCCAAGGACGTGGTGATGTCAGACTTCGAGCTGCCGGGCGACAGCGACATGATCGAGAAGGTGAAGGCCGATCTGGTCAAGGCCGGCAAATCGCTCAGCGACCATGCGATCGAGAAGGAGCTGGCGGCGCTGGAGGCCGAGGCGCGCAACCAGGTCATGGCCGAGTGAGCGACGCGACGACCGGCGCGGGCCAGACGTCGGGCCCGCCGGAGGAGCCGGTCGGACCGGCGCCCCGCGGGCCAGAGCAGCCGCCCGGCGAGGTGAATGGGCCGCCCGGCCCGGAGCCGACGCGCTTCGGCGACTGGGAGAAGGGCGGTCGCTGTAGCGACTTCTGACGCCGTCATCCCTCGGCGCGCGCTGATCCTGATCGCCGCGATCAGCGTGCTGTGGGGCCTCAACTGGCCGATCATGAAGGTCGCCGTCGGTGAGCTGTCGCCCCTGACCTTCCGGGTGGTGTGCGTGGTGATCAGCGGCCTGGGCCTGCTGGCGATCGCTGCGTCGCTGGGCGAGCGTCTGGCCGTGCCACGCACGCCACTGGCGGCTCGCTGCTCCTGGTCGCCCTTTGCAGCGTCACCGGCTGGCACCTGTTCTCCGCCTTCAGCCTCGCCCACATGGGCGGCGGCCGCGGGGCCATCGTCGCCTACACCATGCCCGTCTGGGCCGCCCTGTTCGGCGCGCTCTACCTGCGCGAGCGGCTGACGCGCAGCCGCCTTGTGGCGCTTTCGCTGGGCATGCTGGGCATCGCCATTCTGATCGGACCCGATCTCATTGGCCTGGGCCGCAGCCCGCTCGGTCCGTTGCTGATGATTGCCGCCGCCATGTGTTGGGCCGCGGGTATCGTCGTGATGAAAGGCGAGGCGTGGCCGATCGGGATTATCGCGCTGACCGGCTGGCAGCTTGTCCTGGGCGGTATCCCGATCGTGCTGGCCTGGCTGGTGCTCGAGCCCGAGCCGGACCTGTCGCACCTTGGCTGGACCGGCATCTTCGCCACGTTCTACGCCGCGACCGTGGCCCTGATCTTCTGCTTCGCCGCCCATAACAAGGTGGTCACCATGCTGCCGGCGACCGTCGCCGCCATCAGCACCTTGGCGATCCCGGTCGTCGGTCTGCTGAGCGCCGCTTGGCTGCTCGGTGAGCCGCTGGGCCTACGCGAGCTGGGGGCCCTGGCCTTGATCCTCGGCGCGATGGCGCTTGTCCTGCTGCCGCAGCGGTCGTCGGAAGTGAGCCGATGACACGCAATGCTTCCAGACCAAACAGGCAACATATATAACCCGCGCGGCAATCTCAGGAGAATACAGAACGATGGCCGACACCATGATCAGCCGGCGCGCCGGCGACGACCGCACGCGGGCGCTGGACGCCGCGATCTCCCAGATCGAGCGCGCGTTCGGCAAGGGCTCGGTGATGCGGCTGGGTGCGGCCGAGCAGGCGCAGGAGATCGAGACCGTCTCGACGGGGTCCTTGGGCCTCGACATAGCGCTCGGCGTCGGCGGCCTGCCGCGCGGCCGGATTGTCGAGATCTATGGGCCGGAGAGCTCGGGCAAGACCACGCTGACGCTGCATGTCATCGCCGAGGCCCAGAAGGTGGGCGGCAATGCCGCGTTCATCGACGCCGAGCATGCGCTCGATCCCTCCTACGCCAAGAAGCTGGGCGTGAAGCTCGACGACCTCTTGATCAGCCAGCCCGACACTGGCGAGCAGGCGCTGGAGATCGCCGACACGCTGGTGCGCTCGGGCGCGATCGACGTGATCGTCGTCGATTCTGTGGCGGCATTGGTTCCCAAGGCCGAGCTCGAGGGCGAGATGGGCGACACCCATGTCGGCCTGCAGGCCCGGCTCATGAGCCAGGCGCTCCGGAAGCTCACCGCCTCGATCAGCCGCAGCAAGTGCATGCTGATCTTCACCAACCAGATCCGCTCGAAGATCGGCGTGATGTTCGGCAGCCCCGAGACCACGACCGGCGGCAACGCGCTCAAGTTCTACGCCTCGGTCCGCCTCGACGTGCGCCGGATCGGTGCCGTCAAGGACCGCGAGGAGACCGTCGGCAACCAGACCCGCGTCAAGGTCGTCAAGAACAAGGTGGCGCCGCCGTTCCGGGTGGTCGAGTTCGACATCATGTACGGCGAGGGCGTGTCGAAGACCGGCGAGCTGATCGACCTCGGCGCCAAGGCCGGCGTGGTCGAGAAGTCCGGCTCCTGGTTCTCCTACAAGTCGCAGCGCATCGGCCAGGGCCGCGAGAACGCCAAGCAGTACCTGCGCGACCACCCGGAAATGGCGGCCGAGATCGAGCAGACCATCCGTGCCGAGGCCGGCGTCGGCGGCAAGGGCATCGACCTGCTGGAAGAGGATCCGACGCCGGAGGAGTAAGCGCGCTCGGCGAAGGTCGAGGGCGCCGAGAAGCCGAGATCGTCAGTTTCCGGCCTGCGCGGTACTTGCGCGGGCAAGTGCGCGGCGTGGACGTGCCCGTTCGGCGCGCGAATGCTGGACGCGGCGATTCCGATTCTCCCGTTCAGTGTCGCGACTTTGCCCGTAGGGAAACCGACGTGAATGCCCACGGCATGGATGTCCGGCAGCGGCTCTAGTGCATTAGCCGCCGTTGCCCATGGTCTGTGGCGGCCTGCTCATGTCGAGGTAGGGGACCGGGTTCTCTGGGTTCATCAGGTTCGGGATCTGGTCGTTGAAAGCACCGCGTGGGAAGCGCTTGATGCTCGGGAAGTCGACGATCGACTTGTCGAAGTCGATGATTACGGGCTGGACCAGCGAGAACGCCCAGCCATTGTCCATGCCGGCATAGCGTCCGGGCGAGGTGGCGGTCGAGCGGGTGGAGACTGCCCCGTTGAACAGCACGTCGTACTTCTCGAATGGGTCCATTGTCAGTTTGTAAAGGGCACCCATGGCGCCATCGCCCGCCTTGCGCCGAAACTCCGTCCGCGACGTGGCGTGGTGCGCCCGACCAGCATCACAGTCCAGCCTGGTGGTCTGTCATCCGGCGGCGTCTGACCTCTGGCGGACCAGGCCGCCGCGCCGTATATCTCCGCCGCACGCCAAGCCGTCTGTAACATCAAGGGAACCGGCGCTCTGGCCTGAACCAGAGAAGGCGGGGCCGCCGGACAGTTGACACATGCCGACCGCGAACGAGATCCGCACCACCTTCCTCGAGTATTTCCGCCGCCACGGCCATGAGGTGGTGAGCTCGTCGCCGCTCGTGCCGGACAACGACCCGACCCTGCTGTTCACCAATGCCGGCATGGTCCAGTTCAAGAACGTGTTCACCGGCGCCGAGCAGCGGCCCTACAATCGGGCCACGACCTCGCAAAAATGCGTGCGCGCCGGCGGCAAGCACAACGATTTGGACAATGTCGGCTACACCGCCCGGCACCACACTTTCTTCGAGATGCTCGGCAATTTCAGCTTCGGCGACTACTTCAAGCCGCTGGCGATCGAGCTCGCCTGGAACCTGATCACCAAGGAGTATGGCCTCGACCGGGACCGGCTGCTGGTCACGGTCTATGCCAGCGACGACGAGGCGTTCGAGCTGTGGCGCAAGATCGCCGGGCTCGACGAGCGGCGCATCATCCGGATCGGCACCAGCGACAATTTCTGGGCCATGGGCGACACCGGCCCGTGCGGCCCGTGCTCGGAGATCTTCTACGATCACGGCGCCCATATCCCCGGCGGGCCGCCGGGCAGCCCGGACGAGGACGGCGACCGCTGGGTCGAGATCTGGAACCTCGTCTTCATGCAGTACGAGCAGATCGACAAGGCGACCCGCCTCGCTCTGCCGAAGCCCTCGATCGACACCGGGATGGGACTCGAGCGCATCGCGGCCGTGCTGCAGGGCAAGACCGACAATTACGACATCGACGTGTTCGAGGCCCTGATCGGCGCATCGGCGGCTCTCAGCGATACGCATGCGATCGGCGCCAACCGACCATCCCACAAGGTGATCGCGGACCATCTGCGCTGCAGCGCGTTCCTGATCGCCGACGGCGTGATGCCGGCCAACGAGGGCCGCGGCTACGTGCTGCGCCGGATCATGCGCCGCGGCATGCGTCATGCGCAGCTGCTGGGCGCGCGCGAGCCCTTGCTGTGGCGGATGGTGCCGGTGCTGCTCGACCAGATGGGCAAGGCGTTCCCCGAACTCATCCGCGCCGAGGCGCTGATCACCGAGGTACTGAAGCTGGAGGAGACCAGCTTCCGGCGCACGCTCGAGCGGGGCCTGCGGCTGCTCGAGGAGGAGACGGCGCAGTTGCCGCCGGGCGCGCCGCTGGCCGGCGAGGTCGCGTTCAAGCTCTATGACACGTTCGGCTTCCCGCTCGACCTGACCCAGGACGCGCTGCGCGGGCAGGGCCGCACCGTCGACGGCAACGGCTTCAACACCGCGATGAGCCGCCAGCGCGCCGCCGCGCGCGCCGCATGGAAGGGCTCGGGCGATGCGGCGGTCGAGCAGATCTGGTTCGACCTGCGCGAGGCTCTGGGTGCCACCGAGTTCCTGGGCTACGCCACCACCCATGCCGAGGGCGTCGTCACCGCCCTTGTCGTCGACGGTCAGCCGGTCGAGCGCGCCGAATCCGGTTCCATCATGGTGGTCACCAACCAGACCCCGTTCTACGGCGAATCCGGCGGCCAGATCGGCGACCACGGCACCATCCGCATGGGCGACGCCGTGGTCACCGTGACCGACACGCAAAAGCGGCTGGGCGACCTGTTCGTCCATGTCGGCCAGCTGGCCGGCGGTCCGCTCGCCGTGGGCGACGCAGTCGAGCTGACCGTCGACGTGGCCCGCCGCAACCGGATCCGCCGCGCCCATTCCGCCACCCATCTGCTGCATGCCGCGCTCAGGAGGCACCTCGGACAGCACGTGGCGCAGAAGGGATCGCTGGTCGCACCTGATCGGCTACGCTTCGATTTCAGCCAGCCGCGCCCGATGACGGCCGAGGAGACCCGCGCGGTCGAGGCCGAGGTCAACGCCTTCCTGCGCCAGAACGACGAGGCGCGGGTGCGGATCATGGCCCGCGACGAGGCGATCGGCGCCGGCGCCATGGCGCTGTTCGGCGAGAAGTATGGCGACGAGGTGCGCGTCGTCTCGATGGGTCAGGGCGAGGACGGCCGGACGCTACTCGGTCGAGCTGTGCGGCGGCACCCACGTCCGCCGCACCGGCGACATCGCCCAGTTCCGGATCACCGGCGAGAGTGCCGTCGCTGCCGGCATTCGCCGGATCGAGGCCGTCACCGGCGAGCTGGCTTTCGAGGAGGCGCGCCGGGAGCACGAGCTGCTGCTGGGCCTCGCCGGCAGCTTAAAGGTCTCGCCAGCCGACCTCCCGGCCCGGCTGGAGGCGCTGCTCGACGAGCGCCGGCGGCTGGAGCGCGAGGCCGCCGACCTGCGCCGCAAGCTCGCCGTCGGCGGCAGCGCCGGTGGTGACGGCTTCAAGCAGGTGGGCGAGATCCGCTTCGCCGCCCGCACGCTGGAGGGCGTGCCGGCCAAGGAGCTGCGCGGCACGGTCGACGCGATCAAGAAGGAGCTGGGCTCGGGTGTCGTGGCCCTGGTGAGCGTCACTGAAGGCAAGGCGGCTGTGGTGGTCAGCGTGACCGAGGATCTGGCCGGCAAGCTCGACGCGGTGGCGCTGGTGCGCCGGGGCGTCGCCGCGGTCGGCGGCGCCGGCGGCGGCGGCCGGGCCGACTTCGCCCAGGGCGGCGGCCCCGATGGCGCCCATGCGGCGGCGGCGCTGGCCGCGATCGAAGCGGGGCTCGCGGGCTAGCGCATGCTGTATCCCTGGCTCGAATGGCAGCGCACGTCGCTGACGGCGTGGCTGGAGACGGCTCGCGCGGCTTCGGCCGCGAGCCCGCTGGCGCAGCTGCTGCATCCGCCCGGCGAGCTGCTGGCGCGGACGGTGGCGGCGGGTGCGATCAGCGAGCGGCCGCTGGAGATCGTGGTCCGGCTCGACGCACCGTTTCCCGTGCGCAGCGAGGTGATCGCGGCCACGCCGTTCGTCCGGCTGGTGCGACTGCGGCGGCCTGGGCCGCAGCGCCGCCGCTTCGTGCTGCTCGCCCCGCATTCGGGCTATGCTACCGCCGTCATCAGCCAAGTGGTGACCACGCTGCTGGCCTTGGGCGAGGTCGTCGTCACCGATTGGATCGACGCCCGCATGGCTCCGCTCGCCGCGGGTCAGTTTGGCTTGAGCGAGCAGATCATGGTCGGACTCGAAGCCGCCGGCGCGCTTGGCCGCCCGGCGCATCTCGTGGCCCTGTCGCAATCTGGCCCCGCGGCGCTGGCTGCGGCGTCGCTGCTCGCCGCCCGCTCACCCGCGCTGAGCCCGACCAGCCTCGTTTTCCTCGGCTGCCAGCTCGATCCCAAGTCGGCACCCACCCCGCTGCAGCAGGTGCTGGCGCATTGGCCGCGCGACGTGCTCACCGCGAGCCTGACGGCGCCGGTCGGCCCCGGCTACCCGGGCGCCGGGCGTCGCGTCTACCCCGCCATGTTTCAGCTCATGGCCTATGGTATGGCCAGTCCGCAGCTCTACGCGGACGTCCAGCAGGGCCTGCTGAGCGAGCTGGCCGCCGGTCAGGCCGGCACGTTCGGCCGTCAGCATGCCGATCTGCACAGCCTGCTCGACGTGCCGGCCGAGCTGTTCCTGGCGATGCTGGATTGGGTGCTCGACGGCTCCCCCTGGGCGGAAGATGGACCGCTGATCGCCGGCACCCGTCACGACCTGGCACCATTGCGGGAGGTGCCGCTGCTGACCGTGGAAGCTGGTCGGGACGAGCTGATCGGCCCCGGCCAGACGCACGGCCTGACCCGACGGCTGGGCTGGGCCAGGGCGATGTCGGTGACGGTACCCAACGCGCGGCATCACGACCTGTTCACCGGTCCGGCCTTCACGGCTGGAGTGGCCCCGGTGTTGCAGCACTTCTACAACGAGCTTGAGCGTTGACGGATCGAACGAAGCGGCGACGACGCGCAGGCTCGTGAAGTGGCTCTCGATCGACACGGAATGGTGATTCTTTAATTATTATAATCAAAACATCGAAAGATTGACACTGCTCGGCTCGAACTCACTACGCCGTCTATTCCGCGACCTGATGAGTAGTCGAATCGAATGGCTGAGGTCAAAATGAAAGTTTCCCTGCCGCACGTTGGGCGTGCCTTGACGCTGGGCACTCTGTTGCTTGGCCTGTCCCTGGGTGCCAAGGCTCAAGATGCCGAGGGCATCGTCGTCTACAACGCGCAGCATGCGAGCTTGACCCAGGCTTGGGCTGACGGTTTCACGCGGGAGACCGGGATCGAGATCACCATTCGCAAGGGCGGCGATACCGAGCTCGGCAACCAGCTGGTCCTCGAAGGCGCGGCCTCGCCCGCCGACGTGTTCCTCACCGAAAATTCGCCGGCTATGGCGCTGGTCGATCAGGCCGGCCTGTTCGCACCGGTCGATGCCGGCACGCTGGCCCAGGTGCCGGAAGGCTTCCGGCCGCCCGACGGGCGCTGGATCGGGATCGCCGCGCGCTCGACGGTCTTCGCATTCGACAAGCGCAAACTGAGTGCGGACCAGTTGCCCAAGTCGCTGATGGACCTGGCCGACCCGAGCTGGAAGGGCCGCTGGGCCGCGTCGCCGACGGGTGCCGATTTCCAGGCCATCGTCAACGCGCTGCTGCAGCTCAAGGGTGAGCCTGCGACCCTGGCCTGGCTCAAGGCGATGAAGGCGAACGCGACGCCATACAAAGGCAACAGCACGGCGATGAAGGCCGTCAATGCCGGCGAGATTGAAGGCGCCGTCATCTATCACTATTACTGGTTCGGCGATCAGGCTAAGACCGGTGAAAACAGCAACAATGTCTCGCTGCACTACTTCAAGAACGAGGATCCCGGTGCGTTCGTCAGCATCTCCGGTGGCGGCGTGCTGGCCACGAGCAAGCACCCGGAGCAGGCGCAGGCGTTCCTGAAATGGATCACCGGCAAGGGCGGTCAGGACATCTTGAAGAACGGCGATTCGTTCGAGTACGCGGTCGGCGTGGGTGCCGCGTCGAATCCGAAGCTGGTACCGCTGGCCGATCTGCAGGCACCCAAGGTCGATCCGTCGCTGCTCGACAGCCGGAAAGTGACCGAGCTGATGTTGGCAGCCGGCCTCCTGTAGCGGCGGCGGACGACATGGTGGGCGGAGCTCGATAGCTTCCGATGAACGATTGAGGAACCTGCCCACAAGGCCGTCGTTCGCGCCCGATCCCGCCCTCGGCAGGCGCAGTTCCGCGCCACGTTGGGGGCATCTCCTGGGCGCTTGGCTCCCGTGCTTACCGAATGCAGCGGTGGTCGGCATCGCGCTCCTGGTCGCGGCCGCCACCCTGTTGCCGTTGGGGTTCATTGTCTGGATCGCGATCCAGACCGGGTGGACGACGGTGTCTGCGTTGGTCTTTCGGCCGCGCGTTGGCGAGCTTTTGCTCAATACGGCGCTGCTGGAGCTGACCGCTGTCCCCGTGGCCGTCGTGCTGGCGGTGGCGCTGGCCTGGCTGACCGAGCGGAGCGATCTGCCCGCGGCGCGGTGGTGGGCGTGGTTGGCGGTCGCACCCCTGGCCGTGCCGGCTTTCGTCCACAGCTACGCCTGGGTCAGCCTCGTGCCGTCGCTGCACGGCCTGTCCGCAGCCGTGCTGGTTGCAGTGCTGGCCTACTTTCCGTTCCTCTATCTGCCGGTCGCGGCGCAGCTGCGCCGCCTGGACCCGGCGGTCGAGGACACCGCATCCTCGCTCGGGCTCGACCCGTGGCGCGTATTCTTTCGGGTCGTGCTGCCACAATTGCGGCTGGCCATCTGCGGCGGTGCGCTGTTGATGGGCCTGCACCTGTTGGCCGAGTATGGCCTGTTCGTCATGATCCGTTTCGACACCTTCACGACCGCGATCGTCGACCAGTTCCAGTCGGCCTTCAACGGCCCGGCCGCCAACATGCTCGCCGGCGTGCTGGCCTTGTGCTGCCTGGCACTGCTACGGCTCGAGGCCACCGCCCGCGGCCGGGAGCGCTATGCGCGGGTGGGAACCGGGGCGGCCCGGCTGCCAGATCGGCGGCGCCTCGGCCGGGCCACCGCATCATGCCTGCTCGTCCCGCTGCTCACGACCGCTCTGGCGCTGGGCGTGCCGTTGGTGACGCTGGCGCGCTGGCTGCATGCCGGCGGTGCTGATGTTTGGCGTTTGCACGCGATCGGCGTGGCACTCGGCCAGACCGTGGCCCTGGCAGCGGCCGGTGCTGTCCTGACCACCCTCGCGGCGGCACCGATGGCCTGGCTGTCGATCCGCGCGCCGGGCAGGCTGTCGCGCGCGCTCGAGGCTTGTCACTACTATGTCGGCGCGCTGCCCGGCGTCGTCGTGGCGCTGGCGCTGGTCACGATTACGGTTCGGGTGGCCTTGCCGCTCTACCAGACGGTGGTGACGGTGCTCCTGGCCTATGCGCTGATGTTCCTGCCGCGGGCACTGGTCGGCCTGCGCGCCAGCATCGCCCAGGCGCCGGTCGAGCTGGAACGCGTGGCCATGGCCCTGGGCCGGACGCCATTCCAGGCCGTCATGCAGGTCACCATGCGCTTGGCTGCACCGGGGATCGCAGCCGGCTTCGCGTTGGTCGCGTTGGGCATCACCACCGAGCTTACCGCGACCTTGATGCTGGCGCCGAACGGCACGACCACGCTGGCGACCGAGTTCTGGTCGTTCACCAGCGAGCTCGACTATGCGGCGGCCGCACCGTACGCCTTGCTGATGGTGCTGGCGTCGCTGCCGCTGACCATGCTGCTCTACGTGGAATCGCGACGGGCCGCCGGACGATGACCTTTCTCGTCCTCGAGGGGATCGGCAAGCGGTATGGGCCGGTGGTGGCGCTCAACGGCATTGATCTCGCCGTGTCGGCGGGGAGCCGGACGGCGATCGTCGGGCCCTCGGGCTCTGGGAAGACCACGCTGCTGCGCATCGTCGCCGGATTCGAGGCTCCGGACATGGGCCGGGTCACGCTGGAGGGGCAAACCCTCGCCGATGGGCCCACGGCCGTCCCCGCCCACCGGCGCGGCATCGGCTTCGTGCCGCAGGATGGTGCGTTGTTCCCGCATCTGTGCGTCGCCGACAATATCGGCTTCGGCCTGGATCGGCGTCTGCCGCAACGTGACCGGCGCATCCTCGAGCTGATGGAGATGGTCGAGCTTGTCCCAGGCATGCGCGGGCGCCGGCCGCACGAGCTATCTGGGGGGCAGCAGCAGCGGGTCGCGCTCGCCCGCGCCCTGGCCCGGCAGCCGCGGCTGATGCTGCTCGACGAGCCGTTCTCGGCACTCGACGCCGCCCTGCGCGAGAACATGCGCAAGACGGTGGCCCGGTTGCTCGGTGCGGCCGGCATCGCCGCCGTGCTGGTCACGCACGATCAGGCCGAGGCGCTGTCGTTCGCGGATCAGTTGGCGGTGATGCGCGACGGGCGGTTGGCGCAGGTGGGTCCACCGCACGAGCTCTATCTGCGCCCCAGCGACCGTGACACGGCGGCGTTCCTGGGTGAGGCGATCGTGCTGCAAGCCCAGATCGGCGAAGGCTGGGCCGAGTGCGGAATTGGCCGGGTCGCAGTCGACTCGGCCGGCCGCCGCGGTGCCGCCGAGATCATGTTGCGGCCGGAGCAGCTCCAGCTGACCCCGTCAGTATCCGGCCAGCCGACGACCGGCGCGGACGGACCCGCCGGTTACGGTCGGGTGGTGGAGGTCGTGTACGGCGGGGCCGCGTGCACGATTGCCGTCTCCGTGCTCGGTGACGCGGCGAAAGCCGAGGCGCCCTTGTTGATCAAGCGCCCAAGCATCGATCTGCCTGCGCTCGGCTCGCGAGTGCGGATCGATGTGCTCGGTAAGGCGCACATCTTCTGATGCTCAGTCCTTGGGCGAGGCCACCAGCTCCAGGCGGACATGGCGGGTATCCAGCGCCTGCTTGCCGGCATGCTCGAAATTGACCGTCACGCGTGCGCCGACCGCCGACTGCACCTGACCGATCCCCCAGTCGGGGCGGGCCGGATTGCGCACTTGAGCGCCGGGAGTAAGCCAGGGTTCTGCCATGGGATCGCTCTCCTCCGTCCCCCAGACTCGCCTGGGCGCTTTGCGCGTCCGGGGGTGTTATATTCGCTGTGGCCGAAGGCAACCAATCTGCTTAAACGCGGTTCAGTTGCGAACGGTCGCGTGGACAAGCTTGCCATGCGCCGGCAACCGATCCTCGCCTTGAGCTTGCCCACCGGGGACCCAATCGAGCAATGGCCTTGCGCAGTTTTCATTCGAGTTGGGAGCCGGCGCCCGGGGCGACGCCTGCGGATACCGTGCTGTTCGCGATCGGCGATGTGCACGGCCATCTCGAGCACCTCGACGCGCTCCTGGCGCTGCTCCGGTCCGAGATCGCGCGGTCACAAGGCAAAGGCCAAGCCGCCGCGTTGGTCATGATCGGTGACTACGTTGATCGTGGCCCCGCCAGCCTGGGCGTTCTGAGGCGGCTGATCGGCCTTGAGCAGGAACTCGGGGTTCCTGTCCATTTCCTGTGCGGCAACCATGACCACTACCTGATCGACTTCTTGCTGGCCGAGCAGCCGGACCCGGAGACACTGGAAGCATGGTGCGGCAATGGCGGCGGCACCACGCTGGCCGAGCTGGGGATCAGCCTTGACGAGATAGTCGCCCGCGATCCGGTCGAGCTCACCGCCCAGGCGCGGGCCGCGGCCGGACCCGAGATCCTGGCGCTGCTGCGCCGTCTCGAGCTGTATCGGTCCTTCGGCGGCTATATGTTTGTTCATGCGGGCGTCGATCCGAAGCTGCCCTTGGCCGAGCATAATCGGCGCGAGCTGCTCTGGCTGCGCGAGCCGTTCCTCAGCGGTCGAGACTGGCGTCAGCCCTTCACGGTGGTGCACGGCCACACGATCCGCGGGCCGGAGGTGTTGCGTCATCGGATCGCCATCGACAGCGGTGCCTATCGCACCGGCGTGCTGACCGCCGTGCAGCTGGCCGGCGAGCGGCTGCGGTTCTTCTGCGTGACCAGCGATGCGAAGCTCAAGGCGTTCAAGAAGCTGCCTGGGGTCGGCCAGCAGCGCCGCTTCACCAGCCCGACGTCGATCGCGCCGGCCCGTGAGCTCGCCGGCGCGATCTGAGCTGGCAAATTCTTACAGCATCGCGAGCGGTCGCTTGCTCCGCGGCGGTGGGAATGTGCGGTCGATCGCGGCCAGATCGTCGGCGCTGATGGTCAAACTGGCGGCCGCGGCGTTGGCCTCGACATGCTCGAGCCGGCTGGCCTTCGGGATCGCCACCACGCCCGGCTGCGCCAGCGCCCAGGCCAGTGCCACCTGGAATGGGCTGCAGTCGTGGCGCTGCGCGATCTCCGTCAGCACGCCCTTCGTGGCCAGCCGGCCCTGCTCGATCGGGCTGTAGGCCATCACCGGAACCCCGTGCTCGCGGCACCATGGGAGCAAGTCCCATTCGATGCCACGCCGCGACGGGTTGTAGAGCACCTGGTTCGCGGCGCAGCGCGCGCCATCCGGCACGGCCAGCAGCTCGACCATGTCGTCGGCGTCGAGATTGCTTACCCCCCAATCGCGGATCTTGCCGTCGCGGCGCAGCCGCTCGAATGCGGCCACCGTTTCGGCCAGCGGATGCGACCCGCGCCAGTGCAGCAGATAGAGATCCACGCACTCGGTGCCGAGCCGCTTCAGGCTGCGCTCGCAGGCGGCGATGGTGCCGCGCGCCGACGCGTTGTGCGGGTAGACCTTGCTGACCAGGAACACCTCTTCGCGCCGGCCGCGGATCGCCTCGCCGACCACCTCCTCGGCACCGCCCTCGCCGTACATCTCGGCGGTGTCGATCAGGTCCACCCCCAGCTCCAGCCCGTGCCGCAGCGCCGCGACCTCCGCCGCCCGGCTGCCGGCCCGCTCGCCCATGCCCCAGGTACCCTGGCCGAGCACGGGGATGGCGCCGCCGCCGGGCAGCGGCAGCGTGCGCATGCTCAGACGCTCGGGTCGGGCGTGGTGCGCAGGTACGGCTTCACCTCGGTGACGCCCTTGGTGAACCGCTTGCGCGCCTCCTCGGTCGGGATCGTGTTGACCACGATCACATCGTCGCCCTTGTTCCAGTTGGCCGGGGTCGCGACTGAATGCTTGGCGGTGAGCTGCATCGAATCGATCACGCGCAGGATCTCGTCGAAATTGCGGCCGGTGCTCATCGGGTAGACCAGCACCAGCTTGATCTTCTTGTCCGGCCCGATGACGAACACGTTGCGCACCGTGGCGTTGTCGGCCGGCGTGCGCCCGGCCGCGCTGTCGCCAGCACCCGCCGGCAGCATGTCGTAGAGCTTGGCGACCTTGAGCTCGGTGTCGCCGATCATCGGGTAGTTCGGGGCGTGGCCCTGCGTTTCCGCGATGTCCTTGGACCAGCGGTGATGGTCCTCGATCGGGTCGACGCTGATGCCCAGGATCTTGACGCCGCGCTTGTCGAACTCCGGCTTGATCTTCGCCATGTAGCCGAGCTCGGTGGTGCAGACCGGGGTGAAGTCCTTGGGGTGCGAGAACAGCACCGCCCAGCCGTCGCCGAGCCACTCGTGGAACTGGATGCGGCCCTCGGTCGTGTCGGCCTCGAAATCGGGCGCGGTGTCGCCAAGACGGATGGTCATGCGCTTCTCCCTTGCATATGCCCGGCAGCCTGCCGGCAACATACCGAGGTCGCGCCCGGCCATAAAGCGATGATCCGCGGATGGCGGGCAGCGCGCGGAAGCACTAGCTTGCCGCGCATGATCCAGGTCACGCCCCGCATCGCCCTCGACGAGAGCGAGCTTCAGGAGAGCTTCGTGCGCTCGTCCGGGCCGGGCGGTCAGAACGTCAACAAGGTCGAGACCGCGGTCCAGCTGCGCTTCGACGTGCGCCGCTCGCCATCGCTGCCCGAGGGCGTGCGGATGCGGCTGGAGCGACTGGCCGGGCGACGCCTGACCCAGGACGGCGTGCTGGTGCTCACCGCGCAACGATTCCGCACCCAGGAGCGCAACCGGCAGGACGCTCTGGAGCGGTTGCTGGCGCTGATCCAGGAGGCGGCCGTGCCGCCGGTGCCGCGCCGCGCCACCAAACCGACCTTCGCCTCCAAGCAGCGCCGGCTCGAGGGCAAGGCGCGCCGCGCGAGCGTGAAGTCGCTGCGCGGCGTCCGGCGCGGCGAGGAGTGAGGCTGTCGCCGTGTCGGTCCTGGCCTTCCCCGCACCCGATCTCACGCCCGAGGACGAGGCGGCGATCCTGGCCGCGGCCGGTGCCGGTGGCCACTATGCCTGCCGGCCCGAGCGGACCGGGGACGACCTGACCGCGATCCTCCTGCTCGATCGCGACCAGGCCGTGCGCGGCCGGATCACCAAGCGTCACGGGATCTACGCCGTGCAGGACGCGCGCGGCCATGCAGTCCTGCGCACCCGCCGGCGCGAGGAGATGCTGGCGGCTCTGGCGACGTGACTAGCCGGCCAGCGCGCGCCAGCCGATGTCGCGGCGGCAGAACCCCTCCGGCCAGTCGATCCGATCGACCGCTGCGTAGGCGCGCGCCTGGGCCTCCGCCAGCGTGCCGCCCAGCGCCGTGACGTCCAGCACCCGCCCGCCCTCGGCCAGCAGCCGCCCGTCCGCCGCCCGCCGCGTGCCGGCATGGAACAGCAGCAGCTCCGCCGCCCCTGCCAACGCCTCCAGCCCCCGGATCTCCGTCCCCTTGGCGTAGGCGCCCGGATAGCCCCGGCTCGCCAGCACGACGGTCAGCGCATGCTCCGGCCGCCAGCGCAGGCTCATCTGCGCCGAGCATCCCGTCGACCGCCCCCAGCAGCAGCGGCGCCAGATCGCTCGCCAGCCGCGGCAGGATCACCTGGCATTCCGGGTCGCCGAAGCGGACATTGTACTCGATCAGCTGCGGCCCTGCCGCCGTCAGCATCAGCCCCGCATAGAGAATCCCTGTGAACGGCGCGCCCTCCGCCGCCATCCCCGCCAGCGTCGGCCGCACGATCTCCGCCATCGCCCGCTCGACCATGGCCGCGTCCAGCCGCGGTGCCGGCGAATAGGCGCCCATGCCGCCGGTGTTCGGCCCCAGATCGCCGTCGAACGCGCGCTTGTGGTCCTGCGCGGTGCCGATCTCCAGCGCCGTCGTCCCGTCGCACAGCGCGAACAGGCTGGCCTCCTCGCCGTCGAGGAACGCCTCCACGACGATCGTCTCGCCGCCCTCGAACGCGCCGTCCACCGCCGCCAGCGCCTCCGCCACCGTCGCCGCGACCACCACGCCCTTGCCGGCGGCGAGCCCGTCCGCCTTGACCACGATCGGCGCGCCCTGCGCCTCGACATACGCCCGCGCGGTTGCCCGCTCTCCCGGCCCGAAAGCCCGGTAGGCCGCCGTCGGGATGCCGTGGCGGCCGCAGAACGTCTTGGTGAACGCCTTCGACCCCTCAAGCCGGGCCGCGGCCGCGGTCGGCCCGAACGCCTTGATCCCAGCAGCATCCAAGTCGGTCCACCAGCCCCAGCACCAACGGCACCTCCGGCCCGACCACGACCAGTCCGGCGCCCTCTGACCGCGCCAGCGCCACCAGCCCGTCAATGTCGTCGGCCTGGACCGCGACGCAGCGCGCCTCCTGCGCGATCCCGGCATTGCCCGGCGCGCACACCAGCCCGCTCACCAGCGGGGAGGCCGCCAGCGCCCAGCACAACGCATGCTCGCGCCCGCCCGAGCCCACCACCAGCACCTTCATGCGCACCGATCCCCATCACCCACGACGCGCCGTCCCCTACCATCGGCCGCCGCCACCACGCCATGTTCGGCCGGCATGCCCGAGCCCCGCGTGCCGACCGCGCCCGCGCCTGGCCCATCCTCGTCCTGGCGGCGGTGCTGCTGCTGGCGCCGCCACGCCCAAGCCGATACCGACGCCGACGTGCCGCGCCGCGTTCGAGCACTACGTCGCGGCGCTGGCGGCGCGCGACGGCCCGGCCGCGGTCGCCCTGGTCACGCCCGCCAGCCTCGCCCAGCTAGGAGCATCTGCGCGACTTGGCACTTGGCGCGCCGCGCGTCGAGGTGGAGGCCCTGCCGATCGACCGACCGCCTCATGGTCCTGCGGCTGCGCCACGAGTTCACCGCCGCCGAGCTGCGGCCGCTGAGTGGCGCCGACCTGATCCGCCTCTCCGTCAACGAGGCTTGGGCCAGCCCGAAGGTGCTGGCGCCCTGACCATCGTCGCGGTCGACGAGACGGGCCCGACACTGCCACCGCGCGGGCGGAGCGGGCCGGCGAGCCCGTGCCGATCCGCCTCGTGTTCCGCCGCGAGGAAGGGGCCTGGAAGCTCGACCTGGTGGAACTCGCCCGCGGCTCCGACGCGGCGCTGGCGGAAACCCTCGATTTTCGTGCCCGGCGCGCCAAGGTTCCGGTCGAAGAGGTGCTGCGCTGGGTGATCGAGGACACGTCGGGCCACATGATCGACAAGGATCTGTGGCAGCCGCTGGAACGCCAGGCAGACTGATTGCCCGCTGCAGTCAACGGCTGCCGTCGATTACGCTTCGTCGAAGAAGTCGACGCTGCCGTCGTCCAGGTCGTAGCGCGCGCCCACGATCCTGGCCGCCCGGCCTGGATCGCTTCGGACAGGATCGGGCCGGTCGTGCGCAGCCGTGCCACCACCTGGCGGACATTCTCGCGCACGGCATTGTCGACGAGATCGCCCGAAGCGCCTTTCGCCTTCAGGACCGCCGGGATGATCGGGCTGACGATGGCGCCGATGGCACCCGGGAAGGTGGCATTGCGCTCCACCACCTCGACCGCCGCCTTCACCGCACCGCAGCGCTCGTGGCCGAGCACCACCACCAGCGGCACGCCGAACTCGGCCACGCCGAATTCGATGCTGCCGAGCCCGGCCTGGTCCACGGTGTTGCCGGCGACGCGGATGATGAACAGCTCCCCGAGCCCGCGACCGAACAGCAGTTCCGGCGGCACGCGGCTGTCCGAGCAGCCGACCAGGATCGCGAACGGATGCTGGGCCTTGGCGATCTCCAGCCGGCGCTTGCGATCCTCGGCGGCCCGGAAGGGCGCGTCGGTGACGAACTCGGCATTGCCCTTCTTCAGCGTCGCCAGCGCCTCGTCCGGCGTCATGCCGGGCTTGGCCGGCTCGCTCTCGGCCAGCGCAGGCGCGGTTCTGGCGGTCACGCCGGCGGTCACCAGGCACGCGCCCGCGGTGCCGATCATCGCCCTTCGCTTGAGATCCATCCGATACATGCCGGGTTCCTCCAATTTATGCCGAGAAACATGAATATCATGTCGAAGTGCGTTAAAGTAGAAAATATACGAACAATAATCTCCTAATTATATAGCTCAAACTCAACGTTCCGGCTGCCGCGTCGACGCCAAGTTCGCAGCTGACCTCTACTGGGCGAACTGATGGGGATTAAGCCGTTGGACGGCTTCCGCGCTGTCGCTTATCCGTCTGGACGAAGGGATTTTTCCGCATGGACCAAGCAACATTCGACCTCAGCCTCCGTGGCGACACCGCCCCGCCCGGCCTGACACCGCCCCTCGTGGCATTGTGGCACGCCGCGCGCGGCGAATGGGACGCGGCGCACGGCATCGCGCAGACCCGCGAGGGCGAGCCGTCCTACGACTGGGTGCACGCGCACCTGCATCGGGTCGAGGGCGATCTCGGCAATGCCGGCTACTGGTACCGCCGCGCCGGCAAGCCGATGCCGCAGGGCGACCTCGCCGCCGAGCGCGAGGCGATCGTCGCGGCCATGCTGGCTCAGGCCTGAGCCCCAACTACCAACCCCGATCTCAGTGCGGCCACTTCCCCGTCACCCGGCCGCTCGCCGCCGAGCGGCGCACCGAGGGCGCCTCGCCGTCGATGTCGAGCAGCCAGCGCAGGGCCGGCGACATGCGCTGGTACAGCTCCGGTGTCGCGTAGTCCCGCTGCACGAGCTGTTGCGGCAGGTCGCGGCGCGTGTAGGTCAGATGCAGCATGCGCCGGCGCGCGCCGCTGCGGTTGGTGGTGCCGCCATGCCAGAGATGGCCGTTGCAGATCACCACGGCACCGGCCGGGCCCTGGGCATGGATCTCGCCGGCATAGGGCGCCTCGAGGTCCGTAGGCACGCGGCTCTGGTCTGCCTGCGACAACGGCGTCGGCTCCCAGTCTGCGGTATTGACCTCCGGCACGTTGATCGGTGCCCAACGGTGCGAACCTGGGATGATCCGGGTCGGGCCGTTGTCGGCGGTCATCGGGTCGATCAGCACCATGGCGTTGATGATCCACCAATCGTCGTCGAACCGCTTCGGCACGTCGCAGTGCAGCGCCTGCTGCCCCTGGCCCGGCAGCGGGTCGCGCAGGTTGGCGCCATGGACCTTGATCTCGCCGAGCAGCCGGTGCGCCGCGTCGAGCACCGGTGCTGTCGCGAGGCAGACGTCGTAGGCGGTCGACTTGTTGAAGATGTTGGACACGCGCGGCGCGCCCGGCTCGACATGCACCTCGTGCCCGCCTTGCTCGCCCTCGGCCCGATGCAGCCGGTCGAACTCCGCGGCCATCTGCGCGCACTGCTCGGCGCTGAACACGCCCTCGACCACGACGAACCCCTGCGCGTCCAGATGCCGCCAGTTGCGCAGCGGTCAGTGCGCCGCGCTCGACGCCAAGCTCACGCAATGCCTGTTTGGTGTACATCCGCATGCCTCCCGTTTCGGTTATCCTAGCGGATCAACCGAAATTGCCCAGGCTCAGGAAGCCCAGACAACTCGTAATAGGTGCAAATACCTAGATGATGTGCTAGGATGGTGGCTGCGATTCCCCCGCTAGCCGAGCACCCTGATCATGATTGCTCCTACACGGATGTCCGATCTGCGGCCCGGATTTCGCACGAACGAATTCCGCCTCGTGCATGAACGAACCAATTCTGCGCCCGACGAAATTTCGAAACGAACCCACGGTGCCCGACAAGCAAAAACGCACGAACGAATTCTTGCCGCTCCGCCGCAGCGGCTTTGCTTGTCGCGCACGGGCGAACCCGAGCGGCCGGTGATTATTGAAACTTTATTGTGCCGATCGAACCCGAGCGTCGCCGTGTCGTCCAGATTGCACGAACGAATTGTCTCGATCTCCGCGCGCCAGGCACGCAAGCGCATGACACCGTGCGGGACGCCACTCGATGCCGGCGAACAGGGCCAACTGCCCCTGTCAGGCTGGCGCCGCTCCCGGCGCGCGGCGCGCGCGGTGCCTGCCACCAGCTGGGAAGCGAATCGTGCGCTCGCCCGGCGTAAACTCGGCCACGCTCTGCCACCACTCGTTGCCGTGCCAGCGCAGCTCCAGCGAGCGCTTGGCCGGGCGGTAGCAGGCGGTGTAGAGCGTGCCCCAGCCGTGCAGGGCGGGGTCGCGCCAGACCGGCTCGGTGAGGAAGCTCTGCACGATCTGCTCGAGCCCGGCGCCGGGGTCGGACAGGCGGGCCTGGACCACGGCCTCGCGCAGCGCCGAGTCCTGCACCGACGGCTCGTCGGGCCGAGCGTCCTCGGCCTGACGGTTGGCCGAGACCAGCCAGGGCTCGACGCGGGGCGGGCGGTCCGGGGCGATGAACACGGTGGCGTGGTGCCCGCCCGCATCCAGCAGTGCCAGATTGTAGGCGACGTGGACCGGCACCCGCTTGAGCACCGCGACCGCCTCGGCGACGTCGGTGCAGAAATCGAGCAGGTAGCGCAGCACCACGGTGATCGCGAAGCCGTGGCCGACCCGGTGCCGGCCGCCATAGGCCAGCGACACCGCGAGCCCGTGCGCGTTGACCCCGTCGAGCACGCCCCAGACGCAGTCGCTCATCGCCACGTTGGCGGTGCCGTTGAACGCGCTGCGCAGGATCAGGCCGTCGAACTGGTGCGGGGCGTAGTCGTAATTGCGGACCAGGGCCGGGCTGCGGTGGGTCCACAAGGCCTGGGTGCAGCCGGCGAGGAAGGCCGGCGGGTCGTAGAGCGACAGGAACCGGGCCTCGAGGTCGCCACCGCCGACCAGCTCGACCAGCCGCTCCCAGGTCGGCAGCAGCTCGGGCAGATGCTCGCGCAACATCAGCCGGCACTGGACGAAGGAGGGGCGGGCGGCCTCGCCCTCGCGCAGGTACCAGGCACGATAGGCAGGCCAGGTGCGCCGGAACTGCTGCTGCAGGGCCGCCCCGGGCAGGTCCTCCGTGACCGCCCGGAACGTGACCGCGGTCATTCGGCGGCCAGCGCCTCGACCGGCTGCTGGCTCGATACCGGCAATCGCGGATCGCGCGCCGGCTTCTGGAGCGGCCCGAGCGTGTCCAGGTACTGCCGCTCGGCACCCGCGTCGTAGACGCCGAAATGCACCGTGCTGTCGCGAAAGCTCTTCAATGGCTGGCCCATGGTGCGCATGCCGCGCAGCCGCTGGCGGCGCACCTGATCGAGGTCGATCTCGACCGGCATCATCTCTTCGGTGCCACCGGCTTGGTGCACCACCCGGCCCGCCGGGTCGAGAATGCAGGACTGTCCATTGCCACCCGCGGCGAGCCCGTTGATGTCGAACACATAGGCCTGGAAGATGGCGGCACTGGCCTTGGCGATGTTGAGATCGACGTCGCGGTCGATGGTGTGGGTCATCACCGGGTGCAGGATCACCTCGGCGCCCATGGCGGTGACCGTGCGCATCGTCTCCGGGAACCAGATGTCGTAGCAGTTGAGCACGGCGAACCGGCCGACGCCCGGCACGTCGAACACGCAGAACTCGTCGCCGGGGGTGACGCCCTCCTCCAGCGGGGTGAACGGGAACATCTTGCGGTAGCGGGCCACCACGTTGCCCTGCGGGTCGATCACCGGGGTCGCGTTGTAGATCCGGCCGTCGCGGTTCTCGTACAGCGACCCCGGTACCAGCCAGATGCCGAACTCGGCCGCCATGCCGCGCAGCTCCTCCTCTGCCGGGCCGGGCAGGCGCTGCGCCCGCGTGAGACCCGGGCCGAAGACGCACAGCTCGCTGAACAGCGCCATCTGCACCCACGGATAAAGGTGCATCATGACTTTGAGGCGGTGGCGCATCGCCTCGAGATTGTCGCCTTGGCCGACATACATCTGCACGCCGGCGATCGCGAAGGGTGTCATTACCTACTCCAGCCCGTGACGGCGGGCGCAGTTAGGCACCGGCCGGGACGCAGATCAACCCCCGCCGACCCCGTCCGTTCCCAGACGGCCGCGCCATCGAACCGCGGATGGTTCGCGATGCGCTCCCGGCTGTGGCGCGGCTGCACCACCCCGGCTTGGTATCAGAACATCTTCATCCACTGCGCCTCGGCCGGTATCGCCGGCGCCGCCGGCGCCGGAGCCACGCCGGCGAACTGTGCCTTGATGCCGGCATTCCAGAGCTTGGCACGATCGGTGAGCTTGCGGTCGTCGGTCTGCATCCGGCCGCGCGTGATCAGGATGCCGAGATCGGCGCCGTGGTAGCGATACTGGCCGACGCCGTAGACCCGCAGATAGAACGCCTCCTGCTCGTCGGAAACACTGGTGATCTGCACCGCGCGGCGCACGAAGGCGACATTGCCGTCGCCGTTCATGCGCCAGATGCCCGAGGTCGGCGCCTGGGTGATCAGCTCGACCTTGTCCTCGGTCTGCTTGAGGATCAGCTGGCTCCAGGTGTCGTAGTCCGACCAGCGCGCCTGCACGGTGGCGAGATCGAGCTCCCAGTCGACGTCCATGAATTCGAGCAGGTGGAACAGGAACAGCGGGCAGCCGCCATAGGTCATGGTGATGAGGTTGGTCGGTGGCGACGCGCCGCTGATGCGCGGGTTGATCTCGCCCAGCCAGATGTCGTCGGTGTCGGTGTCGATCAGGAAGTCGCAGCAGAACACACCCTTGTAGCCTTCCTTCCACAGCCGGTCGCCGAGCTTCTGCACCATGCTGCGGACGCGTTCCTGAACGTCCGGCGGCAGGACCGTCGGCGAGGCGTCGTTGCCGCACCAGCCGCCCTTGTAGGGCGTGACCTCGGCAAAGCCGGTGATGTCGGTCATGATCGGCCCGACCAGCGTGCCGTGGCGGGTGGCGCAGCCTTCCACCGTACCCGGCATGTGGTTGACGTAGCGCATCACCTTGAGGTCTTCGTCGACGATCCGGTCGGCGTACTTGTCCCAGTCCGCCTCGGTCTTGACGAAGAACGTGGTCCGCCCGGAATCGCCGTAGGGCGTCTGCACCACCAGATGGTCGCCCAGATTGTTGGCCGCGGCGAACGCGCGCAGCTCGGCGAAGCTCGAGGCGCGGCCGAGCGCGTTGGGCACGCTGGGCACCCCGGCATCGTTGCCGAGCTGGGTGGTGACGATCTTGGAATCGATGTGGGTGCGCAGCTTGGCCGGCGGCAGCGCCATCTCCAGCCCCAGCTCCTTGACCAGCTGCTCGCTGGTCTCGTCGAACATGATCAAGAGCGCCTTGCCCTTGCCGCCGCGCGCCTTGACCAGGTCGGCGGTCTCCTTGTGGCCGAGGAGGTAGTTGCCGACATCCTCCATCGACTTGAACTCGCGCGCGCCGGTTTCGGTCGGCGTGATGCAGCGCGGATGCTGGCCGTCGAAGCTGTCGAAATAGGTGATGTACTCGAAATTGCCGACCCACTGGTCGATACCCAGCAGATTGTAGGGCGCCGGGGTAACGAAATAGATCGGCGTCTGGTTGGTGCGGAAAAAGGTGAAAATTTCGGTGAGGGTGGTCAGCTTGCGCGGTGCCGTCGTCATTTTTGTCCCCCCGGTCACGGTCGTCGATTGACCATGGGTAAAGGGTACGCCCGGCATTGGCGACGGGCAAGCAAGCTGTGGGCGCGAGCGGTCGTTCCACCGGTGGTCGGGTGGATGCTCGGCCCGTTGACAAGCGGGGGACCAGGGCGCACTAATCGATGGTCAGAATGATCGGGTGTCATGAGCCGGGCCGCGAACGGCAACGGTATGACACGGGTAACCGGTTTCTGGCTCGGTCGCAGTTGACTCCAACCAAGGAGGCCTTCGACGGCATGGAACCACCTGGTCAGGCCGGAGATCCTTCGGGATCGTGATCCGGTAACGCTTCTGGCGGCAGCGCCGTAAGCGGATCATCTGTCACCCTACTTAAATCGTACAACGGATCGACTATCGATCTCGATTTTTGGGGCATCGACCCCAATGGCGTCTCATGGCGCCACGAGCAGCCCCGCCGCGCCTTCTGCCGGCGGGGCTGTGCTGTGCAGGTGACGCCGTGGAACGCGGTGCGCGAACCGGGGCAGATCGCGCTTGCCGCTTCACGGTTGCTGTGACACCCGCTCGGTCAGGCCTTCGGGCGCGGCACGAGACGGGGAATTGAGTATGGCCGAGGTCACCTACCGGCGCGGCGACAGCGACAACCGACCCTGGGGCCGATGGGAGGTCCTGGACATCGGCGACGGCTTCGCCGTCAAGCGGCTGACCGTCAATCCGGGTGCCATTCTGTCCCTGCAGCTGCACCATCATCGCGAGGAGCACTGGGTCGTCGTCCGCGGCCGCGCGCGCATCGTGCGCGGCGAGCAGACCTTGGAGCTGGCGCGTAACGAGAGCGTGTTCATCCCGATCGAGACCGCGCACCGGATCGAGAATCCGGGTACGGATGTGCTCGAGCTGATCGAGGTGCAGGTCGGCGACAAGCTGGACGAGAACGACATCGTGCGGCTCGAGGACCGGTACGGCCGGGCCTGAACCGGTCGGCGCATCTCGATGCGCCATCTGTGCGTATGGTCACAGCGTACCAGCTGTTGGCGTACTAGAAGTGTGTCGGTGGCGGCTTGAGGCCAAAGGCCGGGATCGCGCTGCGTGCGGTCGCGCGGACGGGGTATGGTGCCGACGCCGGCATTTGCGGTATGGTACGCTGAACAGCGCTTGCGCGGAACCGTCGGGTGTCGTGCACGGTGCATCTTGTGGGTTGGGCATGCGACGAATGTTGAACTGGCGCGCGATCGTAGGGGCAGCGTTGGCGACGGTCGTGGCCGCCGTGGCGTCGGCTGCGACCGAATGGCGCCCCGAGCAGGCCCAGCCGTTCGACTTTCAGTCCCATGCACCCTTCAATTTCACCCGGCATGTCGGGGTGATGGCCGTCGGCCTGCACGAGACCGCGCCGGCACGGGTACAGGAGCTGCAGGCGCGCGGGGTCCGCACCATCTGCGTCATCAATGCCGGGTCCTGGGAGAACTGGCGGCCCGATAGCGGCGCCTACGATCGCCGGGTGGTCGGCAGCAACTATGCCGGCTGGCAGGGCGAGCGCTGGGTCGACATCCGCGCCGCCGACGTGGTCCGGCCGATCGTCGCCAAGCGGCTGGACCTCTGCCAGAGCAAGGGTTTCGACGGTGTGCTGTTCGACAATGTCGACGGCTATGCCCACACCACCGGCTTTCCGCTGACGGCCAAGGACCAGCTGGCCTTCGACCGCTGGCTGGCGGCGGAGGCCCATGCGCGCGGGCTCGCGGCGGGCCTCATGAACACCTTGGAGCTGATCCCCGATCTGGTCGGCGATTTCGATTTCGCGGTCAGCGAGCAGTGCTCGCCCAACTGCGGCGCTCTGCGTCCCTTTCGGGCGGCCGACAAGAGCGCGTACGTGATCGAGTACACCAACGTGCGGCAGAAGATGGACCTCTATTGCAGCGCCGCGGCCGACCTCGACGTGCAGATGATCTTCAAGACCCAGTCACGCAACGGTCGGATCCACCGCCGCTGCCCGCCATGAGTGGTGCCGGCCTCAGCCGGCCTCGGCCGGCTTGAGGGCGCGGGC
The DNA here is from genome assembly GCA_963798145.1 of uncultured Alphaproteobacteria bacterium. Lineage (GTDB taxonomy): Bacteria > Pseudomonadota > Alphaproteobacteria > Geminicoccales > Geminicoccaceae > Benzoatithermus. The sequence goes on along the minus strand of CAWCSG010000013.1, from coordinate 29,631 downwards.
GACCAGATAGACCTCCGACGAATCGGCGCGGGTGGCCTTGGGGCGCACGACCCGGGCGGACGTGAACAGCTCGGACGCACGCGGCATCAGCGCCGCCTCGCCGCCCTTGATCAGCTTGATCACGCACGAGCCGCCCGGGGCCAGCGCCTCGGCCGCGAACGCGAGCACGCTCTCGCCCAGGCCCTCCGCGCGCAACCTGTCGACCGCGCGCTGGCCCGTGGCCGGTGCGGCCATGTCGCTGAGCACGACCTGGGCTGGCCCACCCAGACGCTGTCGCAGCTCGGCCTGAACGGCGGGTGCCAGGAAATCGCCCTGGAGCAGCTCGGCGCCGGCGATCGGCGCCACCTCGACCAGGTCGACCGCCACCACACGGCAGCCGCGCTTGATCGCGTACTGGGTCCAACTCCCAGGCGCCGCGCCGAGGTCGATGACCCGATCGTTGCGGTGCAGCAAGTCGAACCGTCGGTCGAGCTCTTCGAGCTTGAACACCGAGCGCGCCCGCCAACCCTGCTGTCGTGCCTGCAGCACCAGCGGATCATTGAGCTGCCGCTGGAGCCAGCGTTGCGAGGACACGCTGCGGCCGCGTGCCGTCTTCACACGGGTCTTGAGCGGGCGCTCGGCTGTCATGCGAGCACGTCGGTACGCAGCAGCGTCTCGCGCAGGGACTGCCCCAACAGCGCGTTCAGGATGCCCTCGCGGAGGCCACGATCCGCCACCTGCAACCGCTCGACCGGCCAGCAACGATGGACCGCATCGAGAATGGCGCAGCCGGCGACCACGAGGTCGGCGCGGTCCAGCCCGATGCACGGATGCGCGGCCCGCCCGGCATCGTCCAGCTCGCGCAACTCGCGGGCGACGGTTTGGATCACCGCGAACGGCAGCGAGATGCCGTCAACCTTGCGCCGATCATAACGTCGCAGGCCGAGATGCACCGCCGCCAGCGTGGTGACGGTGCCCGAGGTGCCCAGCATCTGCAGGCGCGGGTTGCCGGCGCTGCGCGCGGAGGCCGGCAGCCGGTCCGCTTCGGCCAGCCGCTCGGCGGCGTGCGTCACCATGCTGGCGTAGGATTGCGGGTCGGTGCCGCCGCCGAAGCTTTCCGAGAGGGTGACCACGCCCAGGGGCATCGAGAGCGTGTAGCCAGGCTCGCGGCCGTTGAGGGGTTCACGTCGGTCGAGCCACATGATCTCGGTGCTGCCGCCGCCGATATCGAGCATCAGGAGCTGCTCGGCGCCGGGGTCGATCAGCGGCAGGCACCCCAGCATCGCCAGCCGCGCCTCCTCGTCGTGACCGAGCACCTCGAGGTCGATGCCGGTGCTGCGGCGGACGCGCCGGATGAACTCCGGTCCGTTCGCCGCGCGCCGGCAGGCTTCGGTCGCGACACAACGCACCCGCGTCACGCGGTGCCGATCCATGATCCGCCGACAGATTTTGAGCGCTTCCAGCGTGCGCACCATGGCATGCTCGCTCAGCCGCCCACTGGCCGCCAAGCCTTCGCCCAATCGCACGATGCGGGAGAAGCTGTCCACGACGCGAAAGCCGGGCTCGGTAGGCTCCGCCACCAGGAGGCGGCAGTTGTTGGTCCCGAGGTCGAGCGCAGCCAGACGCCCACCGCACGCGACCGGTACGCTCCGCCGTCGCCTCCACTCCCGATTGATCCGCGGCCAACATTCCCCACCCACTTCCGTCGCCCCGACTGTAGGGGCTGCGGCTGCCGGCGCAAAGGGTCTGCTGTGGGCCGGCGAAGCGTTTGCGCTTGTCAGAGCCCAGGCTGCTCGGTACGCCAGCCCGAACTTGAGCCGGCTCGTGCCGGCCTCGCCCGGGCAGAGGTGCGCGACGGTGATGGATGAACGGGTGGTGGCACAGCGGGCGCCGTACGAGGTCACCGTCGTGGCCGGCAAGGTCTATTGGTGGTGCGCCTGCGGCCGCAGCGCGAGCCAGCCATTCTGCGACGGCTCACACAAGGGTACAGCGCTGACGCCGTTGCGATGGGTCGCTGCCGAGTCTGGCCAAGTCTGGTTCTGCGGCTGCAAGCGCACCGGCACGCCGCCCACCTGCGATGGTTCGCACGCGGCGCTCTCCGCATGATCCGGCTCACGCGCGCCATCTCGGCGACGATCGCCGTCGCCCTTCTCGCCGGTTGCGCCGGCGATGACGCGCCGCCGCCGCCGCCGATCTGCCCGCGGGTCGGGATCGTCGCCGGCCTGCAGAGCTTCGACCGCGCGGCGACCGAAGCCACCGGGGCGTTCGGCTACCACGCGACCATGGAGAATGTCGAAGGTGCGTGCGGGCCGGAGCAGGGCGACCTCGTGGTCAACATGACGATCGATCTCGTCGTCCAGACCGACGCCGAGGGCGGCGCCCGCACCCTCGATCTGCCGTACTTCATCGCCATCAGTGGCCCCGACGGCGCGGTCATCGACCGGCAGGATTTCGTCGGCCGGGTCTCGATCCCGGCCGGCGCCCGCCGCGCCGGCATCAAGGAAGCCTTCAGCCAGCGGTTCGTCGGTCTCGGCCCAGGCGCTGCCGGCCATCAGGTGATGTTCGGCTTCGCCCTGCCCGAGGATGAGGCGTTGCGCCAGCATCAGGACAGCTGACCGGGCGGCGCCGGCGCCCGGCCGGCGTCAGGCCTGGACGGTGCGTTGCGTCTGCTCGCCGAGGCCGGCAATGCCGAGGCGCATGGTCTGGCCGGGCCGGAGAAACACCTGCGGCTTTTGACCCATGCCGACGCCGGGCGGGGTGCCGGTGGAGATGATATCGCCCGGCTGCAGGCTCATGAACTGCGACAGATAGCTGATCAGGAACGGCACGCCGTAGACCATGGTCCGGGTGGAACCGTCCTGATAACGGTGACCGTCGACCTCCAGCCACATGGCGAGGTCCTGCGGATCGGCGATCTCGTCGCGGGTGACCAGCCACGGACCGATCGGCCCGAACGTGTCGTGGCTCTTGCCTTTGGTCCACTGGCCGCTGCGCTCGGTCTGGAAGGCGCGCTCGGAGACGTCGTTGACCACGCAGTAACCAGCGACATGCTCCATGGCGGCAGCTTCGCTGACATATTTGGCCGGCGTGCCGATGACCACGCCGAGCTCGACCTCCCAATCCGTCTTTTCGGAGCCGCGCGGGATCTCGACCGAATCGTTCGGGCCGCATACCGCGCTGGTCGCCTTCGAAAAGATGACCGGCTCGGGCGGCACCTTCAAGCCGGATTCCGCGGCGTGATCGGCGTAGTTCAGGCCGATGCAGATGAACTTGCCGACGCCGCCGACGCAGGCGCCGAGGCGCGGGTTGCCCTCGACCACGGGCAGGCTGCCTGCGTCGAGCGCACTCAGCCGGGCCAGCTCAAAGGGCGAGATCGCTGCTGCATTGATGTCGGTCACCTCTGCAGCAAGCGACCGGATGCGGCCGTCTGCATCGAGCAGCCCCGGCAGCTCGCCTCCCCTGGGTCCATAGCGTAGCAGCTTCATTCGTCCCGGCCTCCCCAACGTGCGCAACCCGCGTCGACGCGCCCGGAAGTCAGCACGGCAGCGACGCGGTGGCAAGGTGTCGGACGGGAAATCGCTCGGCTCGACCGCTGGCGCGCGCTCGGCGTGCCGGCGAGCAGATGGGTGGCTGGTCAGGGCTCCAGCGGCAGGTCGAGATCCTGAACGGCGGCCAACTCGGGATTGGCCAATGCGCGGGCGAGATTGCAGATCGCCTCCTGGTGCTTGCGGCTGGGCATGCTGATGAAATTGCGCGCGAGCTCCAGCAGCATCCGCTGCTGTGGCGTCGGCTTGAAGGAGCGCTCACTGTCCATGGCATCGAAGAAATAACCGACGTCGACGCCCAGCGCCTGGGCGATCGTGAACAGCCGGCCCGAGGCGATGCGGTTGATGCCCTTCTCGTATTTATGCGCCTGCTGGTAGGTGACCCCGATCAGCTCGGCCATCTGCTGCTGCGTCAGGCCCAGCATGATCCGCCGCTCGCGCATCCTCGCACCGACATAGCGGTCGATATCCTGAGCCCGTGAGCGGCCGGGCCCAACCTTTGCCTTCAAGCTCGTGGTCACCATCATCATCTCCAGTTCCAATCTCGGGCAGCGAATGGCGCCGCACCGCCGCGGACGGCACCAAACCACAAGGTCACCCGGGATCATTCACAGACGCCTACAACTTATCCCGGCAGCGCTACCTCAAGTTAGAGGCATCCGCTTACGAAACAGTTAATACAGAAACGCAAAAACACTAGCGCGCGAATGCCGCTCCGGCTGTATTCCATGACAGCTACTATCCTTCCACCATCCCCGAGTATGATCGAGCAGGCTGCACAGCCACGCTCGGCCCGGTTCGCCAGGGGATTGTCGTATCATGGTAGCTCGTTCACTATCGCAGACGTCGTGCAGACCACGTGCCGACGCTATCGACGCCCCAACCAGAACCAGCGAGGAACCAGCATGACATCGGTCGCCGCGCAGCTCCGCGCCAGCCTCGATCGCGCCCTGCAGCCGAGCCTTTTGGAGATCGAGGACGACTCCGCGCGGCATCATGGCCATGCCGGCTGGCGTGAGGGCGGCGAGACCCATTTCCGGATCGTCGTGGCCAGCGAGCTCTTCGACGGCAAGAGCCGCATCGAGCGCCAGCGGCTGGTGCATGCCGCTGCCGCCGACCTGTTGGTGGAGCGGATCCACGCCTTGTCGATCAAGGCGCTGACGCCGGCGGAGGCCGCGGCTGCCGCCTGATCGTCAGCCCGCGCCCGTGTACCACCGTGGGTGGTGCGCCCGGACGACCTCCCCATCGCGCGCGAGCGCATGGCAGCTGTCGAGATGGCTCGGGGGACGGTCCTCGTCCCGCGCCGGACGCTCGCGCGCCAGCACGGGATAGATCGTCTGATAGGCCGCCGTCGCCAGCGGCCAGAGCAGCTCGACTAGGTGAGTGCAGCCCCGGATGCCGCCGAGGCGCGCCATCACTTCACGCCGCCAGCCCGGACCGATGGTCAACCCGATCAGCTGCTTGAACGCCGGCGTGATCGCGGGGCAGACAGCATAAGGCCCCGCCTCGGTGACGGCGACCACCTCCCGCACGACGAGCGCGTCGTCGACCGTCAAGCGGAGCCACATATCGTGGAGCGCCCTACCGGGTGGGATCTCGCCACGAAACGCGTTGGCGAATGGATAATCCTTGGTGTCGACCAAGTGGCCCTCGATATCCCACCAGCCGTCCGCGCGTCGGTAACCGCGGCATTCGACCCGGCGCGTGTGCAATGCCTCGCGTCGCACGGGCTCGGGCAGGGGCAAGGTGCGAGGCTCCGGCTCAGGTGGCGGTTGCGCCGTACTGCTCGCCGTAGATGAGCGATTCGGCACTGCGCAACTCCTCCTCGAGTGTCAGCCGCACCGCCTCGTAGAGATCGCGGATCGATACCATCCCGGTGATGGCGCCAGCGTCCACGACCGGAAGGTGACGGTATCGGCCGACCCGCATCTTCTCCAGAGCGAGAAGCGCATTGTCGTCGGAGCTCAACGTCTCGGGCTCGGGGGTCATGATCTCGGCGAGGCTGGTCGAGCGCGCGTCGCGCTCCTTGGCGAGCAGGCGAAAGACCATGTCGCGCTCGGTCACGATGCCCTTCAGGCTGCCCTCCTCGACCACCATCACCGCACCTACGCGCCGCGCGAGCATCATCAGCACGGCTTCGTGGGCCGTGGCCTCGGGCGGCAGGCAGCACAGCGCCTGCTCGCCGTCGATCACGCCGGGGATGATCCTTCGTTTCATTGCGCTGCCTCCGAACTCGACCTGCATCGGCCAGCCGTCATCGACCGTGACCTCAATGATGCGTGCCGGTCAAGACTTCTAGCCGGCAGCCTTGGGCTTGCTCTTCGCGCGCTCGATGCCCTCGAGGATCAGCTGGTGCGCCGTCTCCGTCCCTTCCCAGCCCTTCACCTTGACCCATTTGTCCGGCTCGAGGTCCTTATAGTGCTCGAAGAAGTGCGCGATTCTGGCAAGGTCGATCTCCGGGATGTCCTTGTAGGTGCGGACGTTCCTGTTGATCTGGCTGATCTTGTCGATCGGCACCGCCAGGATCTTCTCGTCCATGCCGGCCTCGTCCTCCATGATCAGGACGCCGATCGGCCGGGCGCGCAGGATCGCCCCGGACATCACCGGCATGCGCCCGACCACCATAATGTCGAGGGGATCGCCGTCGCCGCCGAGCGTGTTGGGGATGAAGCCATAATTGCAGGGGTAGAACATGGTCGTGTAGAGATAACGATCGACAAAAATAAAGCCGGAATCCTTGTCGAACTCGTACTTGATCGGATCCGAGCGCAGCGGCACCTCGACCAGCACGTTGACCTCGTGGGGTGGGTTCTTGCCGACCGGCAGGCGAGAGATGTCCATGGCAACCTCCTTGATGATGTTGGTTGGGACGCGCTCACGGCCAGGCGACGGCCGGCGGCAGCGACATCAAGATCGCCTCGGTGTTGCCACCTGTCCTGAGGCCGAACTGGGTGCCGCGGTCGTACAGCAGGTTGAACTCGACATAGCGGCCGCGGCGCACCAGCTGATGCTGGCGTTCGGCCTCGCTCCAGGGGCGATCCATGTGGCGTCGGAGCAGCGCCGGGTAGATGTCGAGGAACGCCTCGCCGACGCTCTGGGTAAAGGCGAGATCGCGCTCGAAATCGCCCTCCAGGTAATCGAAGAAGATCCCGCCGACGCCACGCGACTCGCCGCGGTGTGGCAGGAAGAAGTACTCGTCGGCCCACTGCTTGTAACGCTCGTAGGCGTCGGGCGCATGGGCGTCGCAGGCCACGCGCAGGCGGGCGTGGAATGCTGCCGTGTCCGTTGGGTCCGGATTGATGGGATTGAGGTCCGCGGCGCCGCCGAACCACGTGCGACTGGTGCGGATGTGGCGCGTGTTCATGTGCGCCGGCGGGCAGTGCGGCGAGCGCAAGTGTGCCACCAGCGAGATGCCGCTGGCCCAGAACCGGCCGTCCTCCTCGGCACCCGGCATCTGGCGGCGAAACTCGGGGCTGAACTCGCCCGCCACCGTCGAGACGTTGACGCCGACCTTCTCGAACACCCGTCCGCGCATGGTGGCCATCACGCCGCCGCCGCCGCCGGGCCGGTCCCAGGCTTGTCGCTCGAATCGCCCGGCTGGCACATCCATGTGTGCAGCACCGGCATAGTCGTCCTCGATCCGCTCGAATGCAGCGCAGATCCGGTCGCGCAACTGCTCGAACCAACCCTGTGCTACCGCACGCTGCCGCTCATCGACGGTCATAGCGGCACCTCAGGCAGCCAAGCCGTCTGGCGCAGCGCCTCCGCCAGCACGATCGCGCCCGCGATCGCGACGTTGAGCGAACGCAGGCCGGGCGCGAGCGGAATCCGCACCCGCAGGTCGGCCCGTCGATGCAGCTCGACCGGAACCCCGGCACTCTCGCTGCCCAGCATCAGGATGTCGTCCGGCATGAACATCACGCGATGATAGAAATGCTCCCCTGCGGTGCTCAATAGGACCAAACGGCGCCGCTCCGCCAGCCGCGCCGTCTCGAACGCGGCAAAGTCCATATGCCGCACCCAGTCCGCCTGCCCGCCATAATCCAACGCCCCCTGACGGATCCGCCGGTCGTCGAGGGGAAACCCGCATGGCTCGATCAGGTCAAGTCCGACGCCGAGGCATGCGCACAGGCGCAGCGCGGCGCCGAAATTGTGCGGTCGGTCCGGCTGATAGAGCGCCATACGGAGACGCGGTACACGTGCGTCGTTCGCTTCGCGTCGGCCCGGCATGTTATTCCCCTCTACGCTCTGGCCAACGCAAGGCCATGAAATCACAGTGAATTTATGCGACCAATCGTCGCTTGCCCGTGCTCTGGCCGTCGCCTATTTTCTCGCCCACGCGAAACACGCAGTCTCCAGCCATATCGGGCGCCGCACTCATGGCCGATACCGCCAACCCGACCGCGAACCAAGCCGAAGGCGGTACCCGCCGCGATTTCCTCGACCTCGTCACCTGGTCGACACTGGCGGTCGGCGCCGGTGCGCTCGCCTGGCCGCTGATCGATCAGATGAATCCCTCCGCCGACGTGCTGGCCCTGTCCAGCGTCGAGGTCGACATCTCGCCGGTGCCGCTCGGCAGCGGCATGGTCGTGAAGTGGCGTGGCAAGCCGGTCTTCGTCCGGCATCGCACGGCCGAGGAGATCAGCGAGGCGGAGGCCGTCAACATCAGCGAGCTGCGTGACCCCCAGACCGACCAGGAACGCATCAAGAAGCCCGAATGGCTGGTGGTGATCGGCGTCTGCACCCATCTCGGCTGCGTGCCGCTCGGCACCAAGGCGGGCGAGGAGCGGGGCGATTATGGCGGCTGGTTCTGTCCGTGCCATGGCTCGCACTACGATACCTCGGGGCGGATCCGCAAAGGGCCCGCGCCATTGAACCTGAATCTGCCCGAATATGCCTTCCTGACCGACACCAGCGTGCGTATCGGCTGAGAAGCCGGCTCGTCACCACGGCCACCCGCGTGCAGCGGGCGCAGCAACCAGACGGAACAAGACCATGGCCGCCGATGTGCCAAATCCCGTGTTCAAGAGTGGCGTGGTACGCTGGATCGACGATCGGCTGCCGCTGATCACGTGGGGTTACAAGGAGTTCGTCGCCTACCCGGCGCCGCGGAACCTCAATTATTTCTGGAACTTCGGCTCGCTGGCCGGCGTGATGCTGATGCTCCAGATCGTCACCGGCATCGTGCTCGCCATGCACTACACGGCGCATGTCGACCTCGCCTTCGCGTCGGTCGAGCACATCATGCGAGACGTCAACTATGGCTGGCTGCTGCGCTACGCGCACGCCAACGGCGCCTCGATGTTCTTCATCGTGGTCTACATCCACATCTTCCGCGGCCTGTATTACGGCTCCTACAAGGCGCCGCGCGAGCTGCTGTGGATGCTGGGCGTGGTCATCATGCTGCTGATGATGGCGACCGCCTTCATGGGCTACGTGCTTCCCTGGGGCCAGATGAGCTTCTGGGGTGCGACCGTGATCACCAACCTGTTCTCGGCGATTCCGCTCGTCGGCGAGACCATCGTCACCTGGCTCTGGGGCGGGTTCTCGGTCGACAACCCGACCCTCAACCGGTTCTACGCGCTGCACTACCTGATGCCGTTCGTGCTGTTCGCGGTCGTGTTCCTGCACATCATGGCGCTGCACCAGTTCGGCTCCAACAATCCGGTCGGCATCGATCTGACCAAGAAGGACAAGATCCCGTTCCATCCGTATTACACAGCAAAGGACATGTTCGGCCTGTCCATCTTCCTGCTCATCTACGCAGGCTTCGTGTTCTTCGCGCCCAACTATCTCGGCCATCCCGACAACTACATTCCTGCCAACCCGCTCAGCACGCCGGCGCACATCGTGCCGGAATGGTACTTCCTGCCGTTCTACGCGATCCTGCGCTCCATGGTGTTCGAGCAGCTGTTCGCGCCGTTGGCTTTCCTCGGCTGGTTCGGCATCTCCGCCAAGCTCGCCGGCGTGCTGGCGATGTTCGGCTCGATCGCCCTGCTGTTCCTGCTACCCTGGCTCGACACCTCCAAGGTGCGCAGCTCCACCTTCCGGCCGATCTACAAATGGGTGTTCTGGCTGCTGGTGATCGACTGCTGCGTGCTCACCTGGGCCGGCGGCCAGGTGCCCAGCCCCTCGGTGGTCTGGATCGGTCAGTTCGCGACCCTCTATTATTTCGTCCACTTCCTGATCATCCTGCCACTGCTCGGCAAGCTGGAGCGACCACTTCCCGTTCCGACCAGCATCGACCGGCCCGTGCTCGGCGCGGGCGGCATGTCGGCGCAGCCGGCGGAGTGAGGATGATGGGCATGCGCACGACGCTTACGCTGGCCGCCCTGGCACTGGCCGTCACCGGTGCGGTGCCTTCCGCAGCCCGCGCCGCCGAGGGCCACATCGAGCTCAAGAGCATGAGCTGGCCGACCGACGGCATGTTCGGCACGTTCGACCGCGCCGCGGTCCAGCGCGGCTTTCAGGTCTACCACGAGGTCTGCTCGGCCTGTCACGGCGTCAAGTTCGTGGCGTACCGCAACCTCGCCGGCCTCGGGTACTCGGAGGACCAGATCAAGGCGCTAGCGGCCCAAGCGACCGTGAATGACGGGCCGAACGATGAGGGCGAGATGTTCGACCGCCCTGGCTTGCCGTTCGATCATATGAACGGACCGTTTCCAAACCCGCAGGCGGCTGCGGCGGCCAATGGCGGCAAGGCCCCGCCCGACCTGTCGCTGATCGCCAAGGCGCGCGAAGGCGGTGAGAGCTACATCTACAGTCTGCTCACCGGCTATGAGGATCCGCCGGCCGACGTCGAGGTGCCGGACGGTGGCCACTACAACGCCTACTTCCCCGGCCACGTGATCGCCATGCCGCCGCCGCTGAGCCCGGACCAGGTGACCTTCGCCGATGGCACCAGCGGCACGGTCGAGCAGATGGCTCACGACGTGGCCCAGTTCCTGGGCTGGGCGGCCGAGCCCAAACTCGAGGAGCGCAAGGGGATGGGGGTCAAGGTCTTCCTATTCCTGGTCGTCCTGACCGGGCTGACCTTTGCCTTCAAGCGCAAGATCTGGGCCGACGTCGCCCACTGATCCTGCCCTCCGGGCTGGCGGTTTGCGCCGGCCCGGTGCACTCTCCGACCAACAGTTTCACGGGAGGAGAAGGGCGGATGGCGGCAAAGCAACGGGTAGCGCTGGTCACGGGCGCTGGCAGCGGGATCGGCCGGGCGGTGGCCTTGGCACTGGTGGAGGCGGGCTACGCGGTGGTCGTGGCGGGCCGGCGCCAGGAGCAGCTCGAGGCGACGGCGGCCCTGGCGGGCGAGGCCCGGTCTAAAGTGGTCCCGGTAGCGACCGACGTCGGCAACCCGGTGGCGGTGGCAGCGCTCTTCGATACGGTGCGCGAGACCTTCGGCCGGCTCGACCTGCTGTTCAACAATGCCGGCACCGGCGCACCGCCGATCCCGCTCGAGGACCTGACCTATGAGCAGTGGCAGGCGGTGGTCGACGTCAACCTTACCGGCCCGTTCCTGTGCACGCAGCAGGCGATCCGGCTGATGAAGAGCCAGGATCCCAAGGGCGGGCGGATCATCAACAACGGCTCGATCTCGGCCTACGCGCCGCGGCCGAACTCCGCCCCCTACACCGCGACCAAGCACGCGATCACCGGCCTCACCCGCTCGACCTCGCTCGACGGGCGCAAGCACGACATCGCCTGCGGCCAGATCGATATCGGCAACGCCGCCACCGACATGACCCAGCGCATGACCGCGGGCGTGCCCCAGGCCGACGGCTCGATGGCGGTCGAGCCGCGCATGGACGTCGCCAACGTCGCCAGTGCGGTGGTCTACATGGCGAGCCTGTCGCTCGACGCCAACGTCCAGTTCATGACCGTGATGGCCACCAAGATGCCCTATATCGGCCGCGGCTGACGGCCGTGACCAGCATCACCGTGACACCCAGCCCAAAGCGGATCCGCGTCCGCTTCAACGGCGCCATCGTCGCCGACACCAGGCAGGCCCAGCTCCTGCAGGAGGGCAGCTACCGCCCGGTGCTCTATCTGCCCCGCGCGGACGCCGACATGAGCCTGTTCGAGCGCAGCAGCCACACCAGCACCTGCCCGCACAAGGGCCAGGCCAGCTACTACAGCCTGCGCGTTGGCGACCGCACCGCCACCAACGCGGTCTGGAGCTACGAGACGCCCTACCCCGGCGTGGCGGCGATCGCGGGCCATCTGGGCTTCTACCCCGACCGGGTGGACGCGATCGAGGAAATGGATGCATGACCCGCTGAAGCCCGAGCTCGCTTCGGTCCGCGCGCTGATCTTCGACATTGGCGGCACCGTCTTCGATTGGCTGTCCGCGATCACCGCCGTGCTGGACGGCGTGCCGGCCGGGCAACTGCCGCCCGGCTTTGCGCCGGCCCAGTTCGCGGTGGCCGTCCGGTCCGGCTTCTTCGATCTCTACGGCCAGGTCTATCGCGGCGAGCGCGGCTGGCTGACCGCGGACGCGATCTACACCACGGTCGTGGCCGGGTTGGTGGACCGCCACGGGCTGGACGGCCTCGCCGCCGCCGAGCGCACGCGGCTGGATCATGCTTGGCGGGCCATGCCGGCCTGGCCCGATGCCCCGGACGCCATCGCCGCCTTGCGCGGGCGCTTTGTCGCCGCACCGCTCACCATCCTGAGCTGGACGATGGCCGTTGGCAGCTCGCGCCGGGCGGGCATCGGCTGGGACGGCATCCTCTCCTGCGACCTGCTGGGCATCTACAAGCCTGACCCGCGCTGCTTTGCCCGCGCCGCCGAGATTATGGGCTGCGCACCCGCCGAGATCATCAAGGTCGCGGCCCACCCCAGCGACCTGCGCGCCGCGGCGGCCTCGGGCTTTCGCACCGCCTATGTGCGGCCCCGGCTCGAGGATCCCGGGGAGGACTATCGCGACACCGGCTTCGCCGCGGAGTTCGACGTGGTGGCCGAGGACTTCGGCGACCTCGCCCGCCAGTTGCTGGAATAGCCCGCAACCTCTCGGTTCGCCCGGGCCGCGTCCTGTCCGGTGACTCCGTTCGCCTGGGCGGCCCGCGCAGGTCCATGAAGACCGCCGAGGTGGCCGCGCGGGGCGCCCAGGGTTCGCGGGTGCACGGCAGCAATTCGTTTGTGCAGATTTCGCGCGGATACGAGTGGTCGGGCCTGCTCATGCGGATCTGCGAGGGATTGGTATAGCTGCGGGCGTTCGCTTGGTAGACGACGTCGTGACATGAGAGAGAAGCGCTCGGGACAGCATGGCAGGCCTTTCTAGGATGAAAAGCCTCAGACAATCCGATGGGTCGGTGGTTCTGTCAACGAAAGGATCGCTGGCCGCCTCGATGGGAGGCGGCGCCGGGCAGCGCATGTCAGCGCATCCCGGCGCCGCCGAAGCTGGACGATCAGAAGATGGCGCCCTGGGTGTCCCCATCGTTCGGGCAGTGCGGATGGTCGCCGAAGCTGTCGAGCTTGTTGTCGAGCGTGATCCGGTCGTCGCCCGCCGCCGGTGCCAGACCGAGGAGAGCGCGTAGCCGCCACGCCGTCGAGTGATCGGCGCAAGCCGTGTCGCCCGAGAGGCCGAGCCCGCCGATCGCGGTCGCCCCGCTATAGAGCCCGAAGCCGCCGCCGAAGGTGATGGTGCCGCCAACCCGCTTGCCGATCATGGGGTCGTTCGGCGTGCCGAACTGCTCGAACTTCCCGTCATAGGCCGTCTTCGGGTCGAGGGGATTGCCCAGCGCCAGGCCGAACAGTGGATTGGGCGCCGCGCCGGGCTGGACCGACGCGTAGAGCTGGCCCGACGAGACTGGTGCCGAGTCGAGGCTCAGGCCATTGCCCGTGAACGCCTTCGCCGCCGCGATCTGCCGGCTGAGCAACCACTGGGCATCCCGGTCGGACCCGGAGAATGCGACGGCGCAGACCACGCCGCCACGATTCACCACGACCGCCCAGTAATGGTTGTTGAAGCCGCTGGAGTCCTGCTGATCCGCCTTCTGCAGCTTTTGCTTCAGGAGCTGAGGCGTGACCGGACAGCTGATGGGGTTAGCCCTAGCGGTTCCGGTAGCAATTGCTAAGCAACCGATCGCAAGCGCGCACGACATGCGCATGCTCAGTACTGACATGCTCAAATATCCACTTTGTGTGAGAATACACCGCAGTAGTGATGGCGACGAGCGGGTTTTCTATGTCATATATATTACTTTTTATCTTTTACGATAATTGAGCCTACACATATCATTAACCGCTTGTCAAGCCTCCCGGAATCTCGTTGCCAAGATTTAATCGAAACCTTCAGTCGTAAGTAATTGTCGACCTATGGTGCAGTTTAGCGAAATCGATATTAGCATTCCCTGTTTGACGGCATTGCGGTGGCGCGGGAGATGGGTGTCGATGCGGGAGTGGGGAAGAGGCCTAACCCGCTTGATTGCGCTGCGATCAAGCCCCCTCGGCGAGGGCGAGGGGCTCCGAGCGGCGGGACATGCTCAGGTGGCCGAGTCCCGGGGGAACTGACGAGAGGCCCCTGCGGCCCCTTCGCGCTGGTCAGTTTTCCTCGGCGCCTACCAGCCTCTGGCTTATATGAGGCTCAGTGCAGCTTCACATGCGGCTCGGTACGGCGGGTGATGGTGCGGGCCAGGGTGTCGAGGAGCACCTTCATCGGGCCATGCAGGGCGCGCTGGTGCATCTTGTAGAGCGAGCGGTACATCAGGCGTGCGAACCAGCCCTCGATGAACATGCTCTTGCCGACGATGAAGCCCATCAGGTTGCCGACCGTGGAGTAGTGGCCGAGCGAGACCAGCGAGCCGAAGTCGCGGTAGACGAAGGGCAGCAGCTCGCGGCCGTGCAGGCGGCGGCGGATCTGGCGCAGTACGTGGCTCGCCTGCTGGTGGGCGGTCTGGGCGCGCGGCGGCAGCGGGCGGTCCTGGCCGGGCGGGAGGAGGAAGGCGCAGTCGCCGATGGCGAAGATGGCCGGGTCGCGCGTGGTGAGCAGGGTGGGCTCGACGACGAGCTGGTTGGAGCGGCTGACCTCGAGCCCGTCCAGGTCGGCCAGCACGTCGGGGCCCTTCACGCCGGCCGCCCAGACGACCAGCTCCGACGGGATGAAGTCGCCGTTGGCGAGCTGCACGCCGTCGGCGGTCACCGCGGTGACCCGGGCGTCGGTGCGGACGTCGACGCCGAGCTCGCGCAGCAGGGCGGTGGTGGCGGCGGAGAGGCGTTCGGGCAGGGCCGGCAGGATGCGTGGGGCGGCCTCGATCAGGGTGATCGCGATGTCCTTGTTCGGGTCGATCCGGTCGAGGCCGAAGGCCACCAGGGCGCGCGCGGTCCGGTGCAGCTCGGCCGAGAGCTCGGTGCCGGTGGCACCGGCGCCGATGATCGCGACGTGCAGCTGGCCGGGGCGAACTGGCTCGTCCTGGGTGTGGGCGCGCAGGCAGGCATTGACCAGCCGGCGGTGGAAGCGGACGGCCTGGTCGGGCGTGTCGAGGGCGATCGCGTGCTGGGCGACGCCAGGGGTGCCGAAATCATTGCTGCGGCTGCCGATCGCCAGCACCAGCGTGTCGTAGGGAACGGCGCGGGCGGGGGTGACGAGGCGGCCGTCCTCGTCGTGGGTGGCGGCCAGCAGCACGCGCTTGCCGGCGCGGTCGAGGCCGACCAGCTCGCCGACGCGGTAGCGGAAATGGTGCCAGTGGGCCTGGGCCAGATAATCCAGCGCGTGGTCGTCAAGGTCCATGCTGCCCGCGGCGACCTCGTGCAGCAGCGGTTTCCAGAGATGGGTGCGCGCCTTATCGACCAGGGTGATCTCGGCTTTGCCGGCCTTGCCCAGCTTGTCGCCGAGGCGGGTGACCAGCTCGAGCCCGCCTGCGCCGCCGCCGACCACGACGATGCGCGGCACCGGGCCGGCACCGGCCGGCACCGGCGTCACCATCTCCGCGTCGTCGCGCGGCTGCGCCTGCATCACTGGCGTCTCCAATCAGGCCGGAACGCCGCCGGCGCCGAGCCGGCGCGCCATTGCCGCCTCCTCCTCGGCCACCAGCACCGCCTCCGGATCCTCGGCCTCGGCGTCGGTCTCCTGGTTAAGGAGCCGATGCATGCGCTCCTCGTCGAGCGCGTTCTCCCACTTCGAGACGACGACGGTGGCGACGCCGTTGCCGACCAGGTTGGTCAGCGCACGGGCCTCCGACATGAACCGGTCGACGCCCAGGATCAGCGCGATGCTGGCGACCGGCACGGTGCCGACCGAGGCCAGCGTCGCCGCCAGCACGATGAAGCCCGAACCGGTGACGCCGGCGGCACCCTTGGAGGTCAGGAGCAGGATCGCGATCAGGCCCAGCTCCTGGCTCAGGCTGAGGTCGGTGTTGGTGGCCTGAGCCAGGAACACCGCGGCCATGGTCAGGTAGATACAGGTGCCGTCAAGGTTGAACGAGTAGCCGGTCGGGATGACCAGGCCGACGACCGACTTCTCGCAGCCAAGGATCTCCATCTTCGCCAGCATGCGCGGCAGCACCGACTCCGACGAGCTGGTGCCGAGCACGATCAGCAGCTCCTCCTTGATGTAGCGGATGAACTTGAAGATCGAGAAGCCGACCAGTCTGGCGACCAGCCCCAGCACGCAGAAGATGAAGATCAGGCAGGTGGCGTAGAAGCCCAGCATCAGCGAGCCCAGCGACAACAGCGTGCCCAGGCCATATTTGCCGATGGTGAACGCCATCGCACCGAAAGCGCCGATCGGCGCCACCTTCATCACGATGCCGACCATGCCGAAGAACACGTGCGCGGCCTGGTCGATGATGCCCAGCAGCGGCTTGCCGCGCTCGCCCAGCCAGTGCAGCGCGAACGCGAACAGGATCGCGATCAGCAGCACTTGCAGGATCTCGCCCTCGGCGAAGGCGCCGACCACGGTGTTCGGGATGATGTGCAGCAGGAAGTCGACCGTGTTCTGCTCGCCGGCCTTGGCGGTGTAGGCGGCGACCGCCTTGGCGTCGAGCGAGGCGGGATCGATGTTCATGCCGACGCCGGGCCGCCAGAGATTGACCACGAACAGGCCGATGATCAGCGCCACCGTGGTCATCGCCTCGAAATAGACCAGCGCCTTCACGCCGACCCGGCCGACCTTCTTCATGTCCTCCATGCTGGCGATGCCGTGCACCACGGTGCAGAAGATGATCGGTGCGATCAGCATCTTGATCAGCTTGATGAACGCGTCGCCCAGCGGCTTCATCTGCGCGCCGAGCTCGGGTCTGAACACGCCGAGCAGGACGCCCAGCGCGATCGCGCACAGCACCTGGAAATAGAGGTGCTTGTACCATGGCTTGTGATGCGCCGGCGCTGCGGCGGTCATGGCGGGTGCGGCCATCGAACTACCTCCTCGTCTCGGTCAGGCCTGGCGCAGGCTGGCTGCGTCGACGGCGGCGAGCGCGGTCATTTGGCCAGCCGGCGCTCGGTGCTGGTCGGGGTCGGGATCCGCTTCCCGCTTGCGGTGCGCGCCGACGATTCGTCCATCATTCGCCTCCCCAGCCGCCGGCGGAACTTGCGCCACCGCATTGCTCTTGTCGCGGCCTCCGCGGCTGTGCAGGCCCTACATTTCGCCATAACGGCCTGCGCGCCAACGCCAAAGCGTCGCAGCATGGTGCTTGCGGCAACTTGCCCAGGGTGGATATCTCTCCGCAGCCATCCCTCAGCTGTGCAGGAACGTGTGAATGGGAGCCCTCAAGGCTGCGATCGTGCCGGTAACGCCCTTCCAGCAGAACTGCGCCCTCCTCTGGGATGACCAGAGCAAGTCCGGCGCCGTGATCGACCCGGGCGGCGACGTCGACAAGGTCATGGAGGCGATCGGCAAGCTCGGCGTCTCGGTCGAGAAGATTCTGCTCACCCACGGCCACATCGATCATGCCGGCGGGGCGGCGGCGCTGAAAGAGGCGCTGGAGGCCGCAGCCGCGCCAGGTGCTTCGATCCCGATCGAGGGACCGGACCAGCGCGACCTTTTTCTGCTCGAAGGTCTCGAACGCCAAGGTGCCGCCTACGGCATCGCCGGCTCGCGGAATGTCGTCCCGGATCGCTGGCTGGTCGAGGGCGACCAGGTGACCGTCGGCGGCCACGTGTTCGACGTGCTGCACACACCCGGCCACACGCCGGGGCACATCACCCTGTTCTGCCCCAAGTCGCGCTTCGCGATCGTCGGCGACGTGCTGTTCAGGGGCTCGGTCGGCCGCACCGACTTCCCCTACGGCGACAGTGCGGCGCTGCTGCGCTCGATCCGCGAGAAGCTGTTCCCGCTCGGCGACGACGTGCCGTTCCTGTGCGGCCACGGCCCGGGCTCGACGATCGGCGTGGAGCGGCGGACCAATCCGTTCGCGGGGGATCGAGCGGCGGACTCCGACTGAAGCTAATGCGGCTCCGTCCATCCGGCTCGGCGCAGTCCGTCGAGGAATCTGACCCGTTCGGTGGCTTCGACGAAGCTCGCCATGAAATGGTCGAGCGCCCCCAGCCGCGGTAGAAGCCGGCGCATGTCCTCCAAGGCCCGACGCAACTCGGCGTCGCGCCCAAGACTGCCCAGGCCGCAGGCGAGCATGGCATAGCCAGTGCAAGTCCGGGCGCATGGCGACCGTCTCCGCCGCCCGCTCGGCTGCCTCGGCATGCTCGTCGATCAGGATATGGGCAAGCGCCATGAAGTTCATCCAGTTGAAAGACTGCGGGTCGTTCGGGTTGAGGCGAAAGCCGCGCCGCAGCGGCTCGATTGCCTGGGCGGCACGACCGGCCAAGATGCGCGACGTGCCGAGGATGAAGTGGGCCAGGGCGAAGCTTGGGCTGAGGTCGATCGCGCGCTGTGCTGCAGCGATCGCCTGCTCCGCCTGACCCGATCGCGTTGCTGTGGATGGCCACCGCGTACAGTGCATAAAGATCGCGGTCCGACCCAGCCGCATGGCCGGACCCACGGCTGCCGTCTCTTCGGCGAGATCGGCTCGCGCGATCCTCCGACCAGCCGAAATACATCATCCCGTTCAGGCAGCGGACCAGCCAGATGTAGCTCTCGGCGAGCGCCGGGTCGGCCGCGATGGCCTGGCGAAAGCACGCACGGGCCTCGCTGATGATGCTCGCGGTGTGAATGTGATGGAAGTGCCATTGGCCACGAAAGACCTGATCCCAGGCATCCATCCGCCCAGTGGTCTTGCGCCTCGCCCTGAGCGTCTCCGAGCGCATCATGCCGGGCTCGATCGCCCCGACCACGCGTCCAACGATCTCGTCCTGCATGCGCGAACAGGTCCGCGAGCTCGCGATCGTAGCGGTCGGCCCAGAGGTGATGCCCGGTCTCCGCCTCGACCAGCTGCGCGGTCACTCGCACGCGGTTGCCCGCGCGCCGGATGCTGCCCTCCAGCACGTAGCGGACGCCGAGCTCGCGTCCGACCTGCTGCACGGACACGGCGCGCCCCTTGTAGGTGAAGCTGGAATTGCGCGCGATGACGAAGAACCAGCGATACTTGGCAAGGGCGGTGATCAAGTCCTCGCTCAGTCCGTCCGCGAAGTATTCCTGATCCATGTCCTGGCTCATGTTGGCGAACGGCAGGACGGCAATGGACGGGCGGTCTGGCAGCGGCGGGGGGCCGGAGCGCAGTTGCGCCACAGGCAGCGGCGCCTGCAGTGCCCAATCGACGACGTAAACGTGCACCGGCCGTGGGATGTGCTTGAGGCTGTGCTGGCCGAGCGAGTCGCAGCCGAATGCCACCTTGTCCTCGATCTGCTCGCGCACGGCGGCCGAGATACAGATCTGTTCGGGCTCGGCCAGTGCCTGAAGGCGCGCCGCGACGTTGACGCCGTCGCCCAGCAGGTCGTCGCCGCGCGCCACCACGTCGCCCAGGTTGAGGCCGATCCGGAACGCTACCTGGCGGTCTTCCGCGAGATCGCCGTTGCGGCGTGCGGCCATGCGTTGGATCGCCACCGCGCAGCGTACGGCTTGCACCGCGCTGGCGAACTCGACCATGATGCCGTCGCCGGCGAGACTGAAGATCCGACCCGCGTGCTCGGTCACGAGCTCGCCGATCACCTCCTGGTAGGTCGCCAGCGTCTGGATCGTGGCATCCTCGTCCGCGGCCATCAGCCGGCTGTAGCCGACGATGTCCGCCGCGAGCACCACGGCAAGGCGGCGATTGGCTTCCACAGCGGCCACCGGCGGGACCCTGGTTGCGATGCGTGTGCCGCATGGTTCTACCATGCAATGCGAACCATGGCGCGGCGTCAGTGGGGCGCGCGTCAAGAACGAGGGACCGGCAGGAAAAGTCGAGCTTGCCTGCGACCTGCTCGGGCACCGCCGCGGCGATGCAGATCTGTTTCGGCGCGGCCAGCGCCTCCAGGCGCGCCTCGACGTTGGCCTCGTCGCCGAGCAGATCGCAGCCGCGGGCCATCACTTCGCCCAGATCGAGGCCCATGCGAAGGGCATCCGCTGCGGCTCGGGCAGAGCGCCGTTGCGAGGTTCTGCCAACCGCGGGGGAGGTGGTCACCAGGGCGCCGAGCATCTCGGCTACCCCGCCCTCCAATCGTCACGCAATCGCGCGCTTCATATGGCGCGAAGCAACCGCGACTTGGCTCAGCGGCCGCCGTACTCGTCGTGCCGACGCCACCAGATGCCGGTCTCGTTGCGGCCCTTGGGTGCGCGGTCGAGCCAGTGGTACATGCCCCAGATTGCGTCAACGCCGCGCGAGTAGGTGGAATAGGTGTGGTAGACGACACCGTCCTCGAGGGCGAAGGCGCTCATGCCGGGGCGGTCGCGCGAGTAGGAGGGCGCGTCGGTGCCGCAGGTGGCGGCCAGCTGGGCGACCGGCGGTGCGACCGGGGTCGCGTCCATGGCGTGGCCTCCGAGCTGAAAGTTGTATTCGACGAGCCCGGCTCGCTGCTGCTCCTCGGTGAAGGAGACGGCGAAATCGAAGTTGAAATCGCCGCCCTGCGAAGAGGCCCAGGGAAATGTCCAGCCCATGCGCTGCTTGAAGGCCTGCAGCTTGGCGAGCGGCGCGCGCGACACGGCGGACAGCGTGACGTCGTGGTTCGCCAGATGGACGACGGAACCGTTGAACCCGTCCGCGATCGCCGAGCAGGATGGGCAGCCGGCCGTCCAGGCCGGCCCGAACATGAAGTGGTAGACGAGCAGCTGTGAGCGCCCCTGGAACAGGTCGATCAGCGAGGCGCTGCCGTCGTCGGTGTCGAACCGGTACTCCTTGTCGACCCGAACCCATGGTAGGGCCTGGCGCCACTCGGCGAGTTCGTCGCTGCGGCGGGTGAGATCCTTTTCCGCGGCGAGCAGCTCGACGCGGGCCGCGAGCCACTCCTCGCGTGTTCCGGTCTTGTGATGGGTCATCGGTGCTCTCCTTGTCAGGTCTTGCGGACGCAGATCAGTGCGTCATGCTGGAAAAGGCAAAGAAGCTTACGATACTTACACAGATCATTAAGCAGCGCCTGCTCGTCGGCCAGGATCTTCGCCGTTTCCGTCGCACCGATGAGTTGGATCATGTGGCTCTGCTCGGAGATGCCCTGCTGGTCCACAAACGGATCGAGCAGGCTGGAACGGACGCTGAGGTCTGGAACGGCGCCGATGTCATCATTTGCGGATGCCGTCAGGCGGGCAGACGCTGCTCGTAGTCCCGCATGAGGCGGCTCCAGCCTTCCCAGAACGGTTCCGGCTCCTGGCCGTTGGCGCGGGCGGCCAGGACGTCGAGGTGCATGTGCCAGCCGGCCGCGTGCTTCAGCAGGGAGTTGCGGCTGGGCAGGCGGCGATGGATGACGGTGAGCAGCACCTGGTCGTGCTGCTCGTTCAGCTCAAAGGAGACGTCGCCGCTGCCTTCCCAGGTGAAGGCGAGCTTGCGGGGCGGATCGAGCTCGGTGATGCGGCTCTGCATCCGGTGCTCCTCGGGAAAGCCGGCCGGCCGCTGAGTGGGTGGATCGGTCAGCTCGTCGTTGCGCCAGACGAGCTCGAAGGGGGCGCCGACCTTCATTTCCATCTGGCCGGCCGCCAGCCACTGGCGCCGCCGCTCGCTCTCGGTGAGGTACGCCCAGACCCGCTCGATCGGGCCGGGCAGCAGGCGCTGGATCTTCACCGTGGTGGGCTTGGTCACCACGCCATAGGCGTCCAGGGTCGCGAGCTGGCTCATGGGTCGTCTCCTGCTGGCGGTGGGGGTGTGCGTGCGTCCTCCTCGCGGAGGAGCCGTTCGAGCGCATCCAGACGGTCATTCCAGAAGCCCTCGTAGAAGCTCAGCCACTGCTGGGCGCTGGCGAGCGGCCCGGGGTCGAGGCGGCACAGGTGAGTTCGCCCGCGCACCTCGCGCCGGAGCAGCCCGGCGCTTTCCAGCACCTTGATGTGCTTGGAGGCGGCCGCGAGCGACATCGCAAACGGTTGCGCGAGCTGGCTGACGGTACGCTCGCCGGCCGCGAGCTCTCGGAGCATGTGGCGGCGCGTGGCGTCGCCGAGCGCGCGAAAGACCGGGTCCAGCGGGGGTGCGATTTGATCAACCATGTGGTTGAATGTAGCTGCCTCTCCGAATGAGTCAACCGCTTGGTTGAATGTTTGGCGGGCGGAGCAGGGATCGCTCCAGCGACCGCCGGTGCGGCAGGGTGTCTGGACCGTACCTCACGTTGCGCCTAGCTTGCCGCGAAAGAGCATGGACACAGGAGACGGGCATGGCATTGCTGGTTCGCGGCGGAACGGTGGTCAATGCGGACCGGAGCTTCCGCGCGGACGTGCTCTGCGACGGCGGCAAGATCGTGGCAGTGGGCGAGGGGCTCGAGGCGCCGACCGGCGCCGAGACCGTCGAGGCCGGTGGTGCCTACGTGATCCCCGGTGGCATCGATCCGCACACCCACATGGAGATGCCCTTCATGGGCACGGTCGCGGTGGAGGATTTCTATTCCGGCACCGCGTCGGCGCTGGCTGGCGGCACCACGATGATCATCGACATGTGCCTGCCCTCGCCGCAGAGCCTGACCGAGGGGCTGGATCAGTGGTCGGAGTGGGCCAAGAAGGCCTGCGCCGACTATGGCTTCCACGTCGCGATCACCGGCTGGAACGATCGCACGCCGCAGCAGATGGCCGAGTGCCTGGATCGCGGCGTGAACAGCTTCAAGCATTTCATGGCGTACAAAGGTGCGCTCATGATCGATGACGAGATCATGTTCCAGAGCTTCTCGCAGTGCCGCGAGCTGGGAGCCCTGCCGCTGGTCCATGCCGAGAACGGCGAGGCCGTGTTCCGCCTGCAGCAGCAGCTCTTGGCGCAGGGCATCACCGGGCCTGAGGGGCATGCGCTCTCACGCCCGCCACACGTCGAGGCCGAGGCCGCGAATTGTGCGATCATGCTGGCGAAGATCACCGGCGTGCCGCTCTACATCGTGCACACTTCCTGCCGCGAGACCACCGACGCGATCGCGCCGCGCCCGCGCCGATGGCCAGCGCGTGTTCGGCGAGCCGCTGGCGCAGTATCTCGTGCTCGACGATAGCGTCTATCAGAGCCCCGACTGGGAATTCGCGGCCTCGCGCGTGATGAGCCCGCCCTTCCGCTCCAAGGAGCACCAGAAGGCGCTATGGGACGGCCTCGCCTCGGGCACGCTGCAGACCACGGCCACGGACCACTGCGCGTTCACGCTCGAGCAGAAGAAGATGGGCAAGGACAATTTCACCCAGATCCCGAACGGGACCGGGGGGCTCGAGGAGCGCCTGAAGATACTGTGGCACTTCGGGGTCAATACGGGGCGGCTGACGCCGAGTGAGTTCGTCGCGGTGACCTCGGCGAACTGCGCCAAGATCTTCAACATCTACCCGCAGAAGGGTGCCATCCAGGCCGGCTCTGACGCCGACCTCGTGATCTGGGACCCGAAGGCCAGCCACACCATCCACCAGAAGACCCACCACTCGAAGCTCGACGTCAACGTGTTCGAGGGCATCACGGTCAAGGGGACGCCCAAGGTCACGTTGAGCCAGGGCAAGGTGGTTTGGCGCGACGGCCAGCTCGACGTCGTCCGTGGGGCAGGGCGCAACGTCGCACGCCCCGCGATGGCGCCGATGTTCGAGGCGCAGTCGGCGTGGAACGAGCTGACCCGGCCGCACGGGGTGCGGCGCACGGTGCACCTGCACCAGACGCCCTGACGGCCGGCGCCATGCGCGCACTCGGCGCCACGATGCGCGTGTTGCGGCCGTTCCCGAATGTGCTGGCCTTCTATGACGGCCGTGTGTCCGGTGAGCGGGTCTATTCAGCGGGACCGAACTGGGTCGATGACGGCGCCTACGAGCTAGGTGTGGCAAGCTACGCCATCGTCGCCGGCGACGAGGCGCTGGTCTATGACACGCACATCTCGATTCCGCATGCGCGTCTCGTCCGCCGCGCGCTGGTGGAAGCCGGGGTCAAGCGGCTGCGGGTGGTGCTCAGTCACTGGCATCTCGATCACGTCGCCGGCAATGAGGTGTTCGCCGATTGCGAGATCATCGCGCATGCGCTGACCGTGGCGGCACTGCGCGAGCGCCGGGCGGCGATCGAGGCCGGGACGCAGAGCGGTGCACCGCCGATCACCCCGCTGCACCTGCCGACGACGAGCTACGAGGGGACGCTGCCGCTGCGGGTCGGCGGCATCCAGGTCGAGTTGCGCCATGTCGACATCCACAGCAATGACGCCACCATGCTGGTCCTGCCGGACAGTGGCCTGCTGCTGGCGGGCGATGCCCTTGAGGACCCGATCACCTATGTCGCCGAACCCGACCGGCTGACGGCCCATCTGGCAGACCTCGCGCGCATGGCCGGCTGGGGAATGGCACGGATCCTTCCCAACCACGGTGATCACGCGACGATCGCCGGCGGCGGCTACGGTCCGGGCCTCATCGCGGCCACCGAGCGCTATGTGGGCGAGGTGCTTCGCTGCCGGCAGGAGCCCGAGCGCTGCGGTCGGGACCTGCGGACGGTCGTGGCCGATGATCTCGCGGCCGGCACGATCGGCTACTGGGCGCCCTACGAGGCGGTGCATCGGCGCAACGTGGCGGCCGTGCACTCGAGCGGTGGGCATCCGGGTGGCACGAACGCCTAATGATCCCGACAAGAGGCCAGGGACTGCGGAACGAGACCGCCGGATGAAGAGCGGCGTGCGGCCTATTGGGCGAGACAGTTGCTCTGCCCGCGCTTTGCACTAGCCTCCTGTGTTTGGGAGCGTCCAGCCGGCGAGGACATGACCCTATTCTCCGTGCGACACCTCACGATCTATCGCTATGCAAGGCCGGTTACTTTCGGCGAGCATCGCGTGATGTTCCGGCCCAGGGACAGCTACGATCAGCGGCTGCTCGAGGCCACCTTGCGGGTCGATCCGGAGCCGAGCTGCATTCGCTGGATCCACGATGTGTTCGGCAATTGCGTGGCGCGGGTACGAATCGCGAGCGCAGCGGCCGAATTGCGCTTCGAGACCCGGATCCGGCTCGATCACACGCCCCAGGCGGCACCGGATTTCCAGATTGACGACGAGGCGCTGACCTTTCCCTTCGCCTATCCTGCGGACGAGACGGCGGATCTTGCCGCCGCGATCCAGCGCCACTATCCCGATGCCGCCGACGAGGTTGGCCATTGGGCGAGGCAGTTCGTGGCCATGGGGCGGCGAAGCGACACCGGCACGCTGCTGATGACGATGTGCTACGCGATCCACGAGGGTTTCGCCTACGCGCGGCGATCCGAGGCCGGCACGCAGCCACCGACACTCACCCTGCTCCTCCGCCGCGGCACCTGCCGTGATTTCGCGCTGCTGATGATGGAGGCGGTGCGGTCGCTTGGGTTCGCGGCACGGTTCGTGAGCGGGTACATCTACGTCGCCAGCCGCGACGGCTCGACCACGCTGGGCGGTGGCGCCACCCACGCGTGGTGCCAAGTCTATCTCCCGGGGGCCGGTTGGGTCGAGTTCGACCCGACCAACGGCATCGTCGGCAACCGGGACCTGATCCGCGTCGCGGTGGCGCGCGATCCGCGGCAGGCGATGCCGTTGGTCGGGAGCTTTGAAGGCCGGGCGGCGGATTCGCTCGGGATCTCGGTGCAGGTCAATGTGACGACGCCGTCGGCCGGCGACGATCGGGATGGCCCGGCGATGGAACTGACTTCGGCCGCCGGCGTTGGTGCCTAGGATCTGCCAGCGGGGCAGACGAACGCTCGAACGTCGCGGAAAACTTCATGAAGATACGTGCTGGTTTCACCCTGGGCTACGAATGCATGCAGCCCACGCCGATGCTGCTGACCCTCAACATCCATCCGTCCCGGCGAGTCGATCTGCTGACCGACCAGGTCCTGACCTTCGACCGCCCGACCGACGTGTGGGGCTATATTGATGGTTTCGGCAATGCCTGCACGCGGATCGTGGCACCGGCCGGACTGACGAAGATCTCCACCGCGTTCGAGATCTACGACAGTGGTGAGCCCGATCCGGTCGCGCCCAACGCGGTCCAGCACGACATCCAAAATCTGCCGGACGACGTCCTCGTCTTCCTGCTCGGCAGCCGCTACTGCGACACCGACCGGCTCAGCGAATTTGCCTGGTCGCAGTTCGGCAATGCGCCATTGGGTTGGGGCCGGGTCCAGGCGATCTGCGATTTCGTGCATAACCACATCGTGTTCAATTACCAGAATGCCGACTCGCTCCGCACGGCGCATGGCGGTTACAGCGACCGGACTGGGGTCTGCCGCGACTTCGCGCACCTGGCGATCACGCTCTGCCGCTGCATGAACATCCCGGCGCGCTACTGCACGGGCTATCTCGGCGACATCAAGGTGCCGCCAGTGCCCGACCCCATGGACTTCAGCGCCTGGTTCGAGGCGTATCTGAGTGGGCGCTGGTATACGTTCGACGCCCGGCACAATCATCCGCGCGTCGGCCGGGTCCTGATGGCCGTCGGCCGCGACGCGACCGACGTGGCCCTATCGACCAGTTTCGGGGCATCGCGGCTCGCGCATTTCGAGGTCGTCACCGACGAGATTCCGCAGGAGACTTCCACGGAGACGAGCGGGCAGGCCGCCGCGTGATGTCGGCGACTTGCTCCTGACCACACACGACCCCTATTCTATGGACCTATGCCCGACTGGGAGAGCGCGGCCATGCAGCGTGTCCTGATCACCGGCGCCGCGGGCGGCATCGGGCGCCGGCTGCGGTCGGACATTCGCGGCCTCTACCCGGTCGTCCGCCTGTCGGACCGGGCTCCGCTCGACCCGGCGGGCCCGGGCGAAGAGGTCATGAATGCCGATCTCGCCGATCTTGCCGCGTGCGAAGCGATGTGCGACGGCGTCGATGGCATCATCCATCTCGGTGGACAGGCGATCGAGGCCGATTGGGACACGGTGCTGCAGGCCAACATCGTCGGCTGCTACAACCTGTTCGAAGCCGCGCGGCGCCAGGGCGTCAAGCGGGTCGTGTTTGCCACCACCAACCACGTGATCGGCTTCTATCGCCGCGGCCAGCGCATCGACCATGCCGTGCCGCCGCGGCCGGACAGCCGCTACGGGGTCAGCAAGGCGTTCGGCGAGGCGCTCGGGCGGCTCTATGCCGATAAGCACGGCCTCCGCGTGCTCAACATCCGGATCGGCAATTACGGCGACCGGCCGCTCGACCGGCGGCGGCTGTCGATCTGGATCAGCCCGGGCGACTTCCTCCAGTTGGCCCGGATCGGGCTCGAGCATCCCGACCTGCACTACGAGATCGTCTACGGCGCGTCCGAGAACGACCGCACCTGGTGGGACAACGCGAACGCCTACCGGCTTGGCTATCGGCCGCAGGACGAATCGGAGCTGTTCGCGCCCGACATTCTGGCGGCCGAGCTGGAGGCTGCGGACCTCGTCGCCGAGCAGTTTCAGGGCGGGCCGTTCTGCTCGGCCGAGTTCACCGGCAGCCCCGACCGGATCGACTGACCAAGTTCAGTCGTGCGGGCGCCATTGGTCCTGGATCAGCTCGCGCTCCTGGTCCCGGCTGAGCGGCCCGCTTTTCGGTTGCAGGCCGGCATCCTGGGGCCGGCCGATGCCCAGCGAATCGAATAGACGTGATACGAAGCCTAGCGGTGCTGCAGTCGTCGCGGAGTTGGTGGCTAGGGCCGGAGCAGGTGCCGGCGTTGCGGCACCGGATGGTGTCGGGGCATGCACCGCCGTCGCGCCTTCGACTATGCCCTCCTTATTGTGGACGATCCAGCCGTCGGCGACGTAGCTGTGGTCGCCGTCGAGTAGGAGGTTGAACAGCGGGGTGCTCGGGTCCGCGTCGGTCGCGGATAGCACCTCGAGCGTGGTCGTCCGCTGCACGAATGGGCCGCCGCCGACCGGGAGCCCGCCGCGACACAGTTGGTCCCCGATCTGCAGCGATCCCACCGGCAATCGGGCATTCTCGCGTCGTGTCGCCTCCGGATCGAGCGCCTTCCAGCCCTCGGCGGTGAGAAACGGGTGCTCGGCGGTCACGAAAGGGCGGCCGCCATTGAGCGCATAGAGCCGCCGCGCGCCGAGCGCCGTCCGCTCGCATCGCACCACACGGTTGATCCGGCCACGCCGCCCGACGACGAGGTCGCCCATGCCAAGCTGCTCGATCGCCCGTTGGCTGCCGTCGGCCATGAGGATCGGAGTGCCGGCCGTGAAGCAGGATTGCTCGGCCTGCGTCTGGTGCACACCTTTGCCCGGATGAGCGAGGTCGACCGGCGGGGTGGCGAGCTGGAGAGCGAGCAGGCTCGAACTGCAGAGGAGAAGGAGGCGCTTCTGGTGCGTCGGTGTCATCGGGAGCTTTCCGGAGCCTGCCGGAATGGCCGCTCCGATAGCAACAACGCGGCCGCCGCGATGCTTTATCCGGCACGTTAGAAATATATTTCGGTAGCCTTAACCTCATTAGTGGGCGATAGAATCTGGAGTGATCCGTGCGACCGATCCGTGGCGCGCGGGCCGTTGGGGCGGAACGAACAGGTCATGCAGGGGACCGAGGCCGGGGCGCAGCAGGCGGCGTGGCAGGCACTGCTGGCGTTGCGACCGCGACTGCGCCGGTTCGCGTGTGGGCTCACTGGCTCACTGGAGGAAGCGGACGACCTGGTCCAGGCCGTGTACCAGCGGGCGATCGAGCGCCACTGGCAGTGGGAACCGGGCACGCGGCTGCAGAGCTGGGTGTTCAAGATCGCCCACAGCCTCTGGATCAGCGGCAAGCGGCATGCGGCGGTCCGAGCGGGCCGGGGCGTGCCAGTCGATCCCGATACGCTGATTGGGGCCGATGGCGAGCGGGCGATGCAGGCTCGTCTGACTCTGGCCGACGTGCGCCGCCTCGTGGCTGACTTGCCGGAAGAACAACGGGGTGCATTGATGCTGGTGGCGGTCGAAGGCCTGTCCTATGCCGAGGCCGCTGACGTGTTGGGCATTCCAGCCGGCACGGTGGCCAGCCGGGTCGCGCGGGCGCGCCTGGCGCTGGCGACGGCACTGGACGGCGCGGATGTGGCGGGAATCGCCGCAGCCAGCGCCGCTCCCGTTTTGGTGAGGACCGGATGATGGATAAGGTCAATTCCGCCACGCTGGTGGCGTACCTCGATCGCGAACTGGACGCTGCCGCCGGGATGGAGATCGAGAGCGCGCTGGGGATGGATGCCAAGCTGCGCGGCCGCCTGGCTGCTCTTCAGGGTGTCGATGAAGCGCTCGAAGCGGCATTCGATCCGATCCTGACCGAGCCTCTGCCGGCACTGGCGGCAATTGCACCGCTGCGGTCGGTAGGGCCGGCCGCTCGTCCGGCCACTTTCCGACCCATGACCCGGCTGGCGTGGGCTGCCGGCTTCGGCGGGCTGATTGTCGGCTTCGCGGCGGCCGAGCTCGGGCCAGCATTGAGTTCCGCGGACCCGCCTATGGCGGCGGCCGCCATCCAGGCCGAGTTGCCGGAGGTGCTGGAGAGCGAGGTGAGCGGCACGACGGTGGCGTTCAATGATCCGGTGCAGGGCATTTCGGGCACCGTCAAGCCGCTCAGCACTTTTCTGAACGCGGACGGCACCTACTGCCGAGCCTACGGGGCCATGCCTCGCATGAGGATGGCACCCTCACCAGCCGCGGCGTCGCTTGCCGCGACGAAACAGGCTATTGGCTGACCCGGGTCCAGGTCAACACGTCCAGGGTCTAGAGCGTGTCCG